>CP159990.1:2838623-4257935 GCA_040702975.1 Roseburia hominis | reverse complement strand
AACACAGGATTTCAAGCTTTTTTTATTTCTAGTTTTCGTCATATTTATATTGCGTTATGTCGCGTTTTATGGTATAATTCTTTAGAGAAGTATCAGATTCTGAGCAGACAAAAAGAGCAGTTCGGAATAAACAAGAACTGCTCTGAATGTGATTCTTCTCAATTGTACCAATTCGCGGACGTTTAGCCTGAAATGATATGGGGATAGTATTTTCCCTCATTTGATAAAAATTCCAGATTTCGGATAAAACTGTAAGAAATCAATGGAAAAACCGGCCGAAAAAATTTTTTTGGGCAGGCTTCGCAGACCTTCCGTTGGGAGGTCTTGAAAAAACAGTATGAATGGAACTGCTGTTTAGCTTGGTTTTGCATATGTCCTTCCGAGTTGTTCCATACTCGCACAGCCACATTCCGGACAGACACGGATATCATAATTCCAGACAGCCTTTAACAGTTCTGCTATAGATAAATCTGTATATTGTCGCTTGAATTTCTGGTATCCTTGTAGTTTGAAAATCAATTTCAGATTTTTTGATTTCATACGGTTATTTAGGAAACCATAGTAACGGATTTTTTGGAATCCTGATGGAAGTACATGCATCAGAAATCTTCGGATGAATTCTGTGTTCGGAAGAGTGATTTCCCGTTTAGGGTCACCGGGTTTTATTCCACGTGCCGAAAAAGTGGTTTCTGATTGTGTGACAGAGAGAATCCTGCTGTTGGAAATAGCAATCTTATGGGTATATCGTCCCAGATATTCGATTGCATTCCCAAAACCATTGAACGTCTCTTTGATGTAAGGACACCAGTCTTTTTCATATAGATTGTTTTTCCATTCTTTCCAACAGTAAGAGTTCTGGAGTTCTTTACAGGAAGAGGAAAAGGACAGCATTCTGTTCCGATAATAATTCTCTAGATGGGCAAGATATTTTCCTTTGAATTTATCGCGAAGCACTTTAACGGGAATAAAAAAAGTCCCTTTGGATTTCCGGATCTTTTGATCAGCAGTCAGACCGCCTCCGGATACGATACAATGCATGTGCACATGATAATCCAGTTCCTGGTTCCACGTGTGAAGAACCTGAATAATGCCGGGCGTTGCTCCGAGATACCTCTGATTTTGGGATAATTCCAGAAGTGTTTCGGCGGAACATCTGTGCAGAAGATTGTACAGGAGTTTCTGATTACAGTAGATCAGGGAGTTCAGTTCATGTGGGAGTGTGAACACCACATGAAAGTAAGGGGTGTCAATGACCTCTGCTCTCCGCTTATCTGCCCAGATTTCCATTCGTACAGCCTGGCAGTTGGGGCAGTTCCGATTCCGGCAGGAATTGTGGTGGACTTGCGTATGTCCACAGACTGTACATTGGCTGATGTTACAGCCGAGTTTTCCGGTTTTACAGTTAAGGATGGCATGAGAAGTCTTTTCCTGAACACCGGACTGGTGATGTAAGGCAGAAAAATTTTCATAGGAATAGTGCCAGATTTGGGAAATTTTACTGTTTGTCAACAAGAGCACCTCCAAACTGGTCAAAAGGACTAAGTGCCGCCTGTACCCCATTACTGGCAAGATGGACATAAATAGTGGTGGATAACAGTGATTTATGTCCAAGGAGCTCTTTGATTGTGAGCAGGTCAGTGCCATTTTCATAAAGATGGGTGCCAAAAGCATGGCGAAACGAGTGGCAGGTGAGTTTCTCATTCCAACGAAAAGTTTTGCGGTATTGCACAAATTTATTAGAGAAACTAGTAGAGCTATAGGGTGCATTTTCCTTTCGGTTCGCAGGGAAAAGCCAGTTTTTGGGTTTTCCACATTGGAACCAATAAGCAGTAAGTAAATCCAGGGCATACTTTGAAAGGATAGCGTACCTGGAAGAACGGTTCTTTGCATGCCGGATAAAGATCCTCATCTGTTTGCGGTCGATATCCTCATAACGGAGGGAACAGACTTCACCGAGACGAAGCCCGGAAGAATACATGAGAACAAGCATGGTTTTTTCTTTTATATCAGGGATGTCGGAAAAATAACCAGAGATTTCTTCTCTTGTAGGGACAAACGGGATATAAGTGTCGAACTTACGTAGGGGGAGGTGGGTAGCATCCCAGGGCTTATGAAGAACATACATGGTAAAAAAACGGAGCTGGGAAATCGCACAGTTAATGGTGCGGTCAGACAGGTTTCTGCTATATGAAAGCCATCTGACAAAATCACGCAGTTCTGACCATGTCACTTCTTCAGGCTGTTTATGAAGAAAGCATTCAAGATAGTCCAGGTAAGCGCGAATGTAGGTACAGTAAGCAGATAAGGTATGGTCAGTAAGACCGCGAAGGGAAATCATTTCCCGAAAAGTATTGAAATATTTGTCCATGATAAAAAACTCCTTTGTGATGAAATGAAAAGTAATGTATTCCTCACGCAAGAAGGCGGTGGACGAATAAAAAAATAAGATAAGTAGTTGTTGAGTTTAAAAATCCATGATAAACTAAGCATAGCAGTTTTCTTGTATTGTTTTAGGTTGTCTTGTGGTGATTCAACAATAAAACAAATATAAAAAAACTGCTACTTTTATTTTGAGAAAAATGAAATTTTCAAGAAAAAGTAGTGGAATCACGTACTTAGGGCTAGCCGTCGCGTTAGCGACTTGGTACAATTAATATTATATTGACAGGAGTTTAAAATATATGCATCTTAAAAAAACACCCAATCCTAAAGGTCGTATCCGGCTTTCCATTGTAGATTCTTATTATGATAAAGAGAAAAAATATGCACGCCAAAAAACAATAGAATCTCTTGGCTGGCTGGACGAGTTAGAAAAGCAATACGATGACCCTATCGCTCACTTTACAAAAAGGGTCGAGCAATTAAAAGCTGAAAAAAAAGCTCGGCAAGCTCCAATCAACTTTACTTTCTTTGATTCCGACCGATTATGCGTCGGTGATGACTTCCGGAAAAACTTTGGATATGCCGCTTTAAGTAAAATCTATCATGAGCTTGGCATCCATACTTTCCTCATCAATCGGCAGCGCCACTCAAAAGAACAGTATGACGCCAATACGATCATGAAAATGCTTGTCTATTCCAGACTCCTTTTCCCAGCTTCCAAAAAATCTTCCTATGATAACCGGCACAGATTTTTTGAAAAGACTGACTACTCTCTCGATGATGTTTATCGTTGTCTGACATTATTGGACAAGCAAAAGGAAAATCTACAGTTCTGGCTCAATGACAGAATCAAAAAGAATTACGGCAGGGATACCAGCCTTATTTACTATGATGTCACCAACTATTACTTTGAGTCGGACAGGCAGGATGATTTCCTGCATAAAGGCGTTTCCAAAGAACATCGCCCCAACCCGATTATCCAGATGGGCCTTTTCATGGATCAAAATGGTATTCCCATCACTTATGAACTTTTTCCTGGGAATACCAATGACTGCCTTACCTACCGGCCAAACTTCGGGCGCATCAAAAAACAGTTTGATCTTGGACGGGTAATCTCTGTGGCAGATAAAGGAATGACTACCGGGGATAATATCTGGTACACCATAAATACTCCCACTCATGATGGCTACGTGTTCAGCATGTCCATCCGGGGAGCTGAAAAAAGTATAAAGGATTATGTTTTGGATGAAAATGGTTATGAATGGCTTGACAAAGAATATAAAAGAAAATCCAGAAGGTATCCGAGGACTATCCGGGTAACCTCTGTTACCGGGAAAAAACTCAACAAACAGGTAGATGAAAAACAAGTCGTATTCTGGAGCGCAAAATATGCAAAACGAGCAAAAGCCGAACGGGAAGCTGCACTGGCAAAAGCAAGAGAGCTTGCTGCAAATCCCGGCAACTACAAAAGATCCACTTCCTATGGAGCAGCAAAGTATATAAAAAAAATAGATTTTGATAAAGAAACCGGGGAAATCCTTACTGCTTCTTCCATTCTGGATATCGATGAAGAAAAGCTCAGGGAAGAAGAAGCATTTGACGGTTATTACATGCTTCTGACCAGTGAGATGGAAACATCAGATGATGAGATAATAGACATATATCGAGGACTTTGGAGAATTGAAGAGTCCTTTAAAGTCACCAAAAGCGAACTGGAAGCCAGGCCTGTATATGTTTGGACAAAAGAACACATCGAAGCGCACTTTCTTACCTGCTTTGTTGCACTTACCATTGCCAGGATACTAGAAATGAAGCTAGAGAGAAAGTACAGCATTGGAACTATACTAGATGCGCTTTCAAAAGCGGAATGTAGTCTGCTCCAACAGAATTATTATCTGTTCGACTATTATGATGAAACACTTAAAGATATAGGCAAAGTGATGAACATTGATTTCAGCAAACGGATCCGTACACTTGGAGAAATAAAAAAAATTTTGGCGGATACAAAAAAATAGAAAAATCCCTATGAAAAAATGACAAAATGTCAAGGCCGCAAACCAGCATAAATACTGGACTTGCGGCCTTTTTTAGCTTATTTTTCCTGCAAAAGTCAGGGTATATCCCCTAAATGTGTCTAAAATATGATTAGATTCTAAAAGAAATCGAAAATTTATTAATGATTTATTAAGCAGAAATAAAAAAGAAAATCTGGGGGATAAACATAATATGCCACAATTGACGTATTAAAGTCAATTGTGATATAATTCTTTAGAGAAGTATCAGATTCTGAGCAGACAAAAAGAGCAGTTCGGAATAAACAAGAACTGCTCTGAATGTGATTCTTCTCAATTGTACCAATTCGCGGACGTTTAGCCTGAAATGATATGGGGATAGTATTTTCCCTCATTTGATAAAAATTCCAGATTTCGGATAAAACTGTAAGAAATCAATGGAAAAACCGGCCGAAAAAATTTTTTTGGGCATGCTTCGCAGACCTTCCGTTGGGAGGTCTTGAAAAAACAGTATGAATGGAACTGCTGTTTAGCTTGGTTTTGCATATGTCCTTCCGAGTTGTTCCATACTCGCACAGCCACATTCCGGACAGACACGGATATCATAATTCCAGACAGCCTTTAACAGTTCTGCTATAGATAAATCTGTATATTGTCGCTTGAATTTCTGGTATCCTTGTAGTTTGAAAATCAATTTCAGATTTTTTGATTTCATACGGTTATTTAGGAAACCATAGTAACGGATTTTTTGGAATCCTGATGGAAGTACATGCATCAGAAATCTTCGGATGAATTCTGTGTTCGGAAGAGTGATTTCCCGTTTAGGGTCACCGGGTTTTATTCCACGTGCCGAAAAAGTGGTTTCTGATTGTGTGACAGAGAGAATCCTGCTGTTGGAAATAGCAATCTTATGGGTATATCGTCCCAGATATTCGATTGCATTCCCAAAACCATTGAACGTCTCTTTGATGTAAGGACACCAGTCTTTTTCATATAGATTGTTTTTCCATTCTTTCCAACAGTAAGAGTTCTGGAGTTCTTTACAGGAAGAGGAAAAGGACAGCATTCTGTTCCGATAATAATTCTCTAGATGGGCAAGATATTTTCCTTTGAATTTATCGCGAAGCACTTTAACGGGAATAAAAAAAATCCCTTTGGATTTCCGGATCTTTTGATCAGCAGTCAGACCGCCTCCGGATACGATACAATGCATGTGCACATGATAATCCAGTTCCTGGTTCCACGTGTGAAGAACCTGAATAATGCCGGGCGTTGCTCCGAGATACCTCTGATTTTGGGATAATTCCAGAAGTGTTTCGGCGGAACATCTGTGCAGAAGATTGTACAGGAGTTTCTGATTACAGTAGATCAGGGAGTTCAGTTCATGTGGGAGTGTGAACACCACATGAAAGTAAGGGGTGTCAATGACCTCTGCTCTCCGCTTATCTGCCCAGATTTCCATTCGTACAGCCTGGCAGTTGGGGCAGTTCCGATTCCGGCAGGAATTGTGGTGGACTTGCGTATGTCCACAG
This sequence comes from Roseburia hominis, assembly GCA_040702975.1. Taxonomy (NCBI): domain Bacteria; kingdom Bacillati; phylum Bacillota; class Clostridia; order Lachnospirales; family Lachnospiraceae; genus Roseburia; species Roseburia hominis. The sequence goes on along the minus strand of CP159990.1, from coordinate 4,252,009 downwards.
ACTGTACATTGGCTGATGTTACAGCCGAGTTTTCCGGTTTTACAGTTAAGGATGGCATGAGAAGTCTTTTCCTGAACACCGGACTGGTGATGTAAGGCAGAAAAATTTTCATAGGAATAGTGCCAGATTTGGGAAATTTTACTGTTTGTCAACAAGAGCACCTCCAAACTGGTCAAAAGGACTAAGTGCCGCCTGTACCCCATTACTGGCAAGATGGACATAAATAGTGGTGGATAACAGTGATTTATGTCCAAGGAGCTCTTTGATTGTGAGCAGGTCAGTGCCATTTTCATAAAGATGGGTGCCAAAAGCATGGCGAAACGAGTGGCAGGTGAGTTTCTCATTCCAACGAAAAGTTTTGCGGTATTGCACAAATTTATTAGAGAAACTAGTAGAGCTATAGGGTGCATTTTCCTTTCGGTTCGCAGGGAAAAGCCAGTTTTTGGGTTTTCCACATTGGAACCAATAAGCAGTAAGTAAATCCAGGGCATACTTTGAAAGGATAGCGTACCTGGAAGAACGGTTCTTTGCATGCCGGATAAAGATCCTCATCTGTTTGCGGTCGATATCCTCATAACGGAGGGAACAGACTTCACCGAGACGAAGCCCGGAAGAATACATGAGAACAAGCATGGTTTTTTCTTTTATATCAGGGATGTCGGAAAAATAACCAGAGATTTCTTCTCTTGTAGGGACAAACGGGATATAAGTGTCGAACTTACGTAGGGGGAGGTGGGTAGCATCCCAGGGCTTATGAAGAACATACATGGTAAAAAAACGGAGCTGGGAAATCGCACAGTTAATGGTGCGGTCAGACAGGTTTCTGCTATATGAAAGCCATCTGACAAAATCACGCAGTTCTGACCATGTCACTTCTTCAGGCTGTTTATGAAGAAAGCATTCAAGATAGTCCAGGTAAGCGCGAATGTAGGTACAGTAAGCAGATAAGGTATGGTCAGTAAGACCGCGAAGGGAAATCATTTCCCGAAAAGTATTGAAATATTTGTCCATGATAAAAAACTCCTTTGTGATGAAATGAAAAGTAATGTATTCCTCACGCAAGAAGGCGGTGGACGAATAAAAAAATAAGATAAGTAGTTGTTGAGTTTAAAAATCCATGATAAACTAAGCATAGCAGTTTTCTTGTATTGTTTTAGGTTGTCTTGTGGTGATTCAACAATAAAACAAATATAAAAAAACTGCTACTTTTATTTTGAGAAAAATGAAATTTTCAAGAAAAAGTAGTGGAATCACGTACTTAGGGCTAGCCGTCGCGTTAGCGACTTGGTACAATAAGTGACAGATATGACATTTTCGGATAGGAGAATATTGCTGTGACAATTTATGGAAATGAAAATAACGAGACAATTATGATGGAACTTGGTCAGAGAATCCGGGATACCAGAATCAGGATGCAGATAACTCAGGCAGGTATGGCAGAACAATCCGGAGTGGCAATTAGAACAATTGTTCGGATGGAAAAAGGGGAAAGCGTTTATTTAGATAGTATGTTGAATGTGCTTCGTGTATTGGGCGTATTGGAAAACCTGAATTTACTTCTTCAGGAACAGGAGCTTGCGCCGACGGAAATGGTGGATATAGGCAAGAAGAGAAAACGTGTTACGGGAGTAAGGAAGAGCCCGGATCATAAAATGTGGACATGGGGTGATGAAGAATGAACGTTGCGGAAGTATATTTATGGGGAACGCGAATTGGGGCAGTAGCACAGGAAGGGATTGGCGATGTGCCAAGATTTAATTATGACAGGAATTTTTTGCTAAGCCAAATCGAAGTGGCACCGATTGCTATGCCTCTGTCGGAGAGGATTTATTCCTTCCCGGCATTGGCAAAGGAAACATTTCACGGTCTTCCGGGCCTTCTTGCAGATTCGCTTCCAGACAAATTTGGAACAAAATTGATAGAGCGCTATCTGGAAGAGCAAGGACGGGATATTCGTTCTCTAACGGCAGTGGAACGACTTTTATATACAGGGAAGCGTGGAATGGGTGCCCTTGAGTATGCTCCGCAAAAAGATTACGCCAAGGTGACGGATACATCTATCAACATTAGTGCGCTGGTAGAATTGGCATCCGCGATTTTGTTGGAAAGGGAAAATGTTCATATACGAGCAGACGAACGTACAATGGAACAGATTATCAATGTGGGAACCTCAGCGGGCGGTGCAAGAGCAAAAGCAATTATAGCATGGAACCCCAAAACGAGAGATGTGCGGTCAGGGCAGATTGATGCTGGAAACGGCTATGAGTATTGGCTGATTAAATTTGATGGCGTGGAAAATAATAAAGATAAAGGAGAGAAGGCGGATAGCCCGGCCTATACGAGAATAGAATATGCTTACTATTTGATGGCAAAAGCAGCAGGCATTGTCATGAATGAGTGCCAACTGTATCAGGAGTCTGGACACTATCACTTCATGACGAAACGTTTTGATCGGGATAAGGAAGGTAAGAAGATTCATATGCAATCATTGGGGGCGATGGCGCATTACGATTATAATATGCCGGGAGCATATAGTTATGAGCAGGCGGCTTATATTATGAATCGACTTCATTTAGGACAAAAAGCCATTGAACAGTTGTTTCGCAGAATGACCTTTAATATACTTGCCAGGAACCAGGATGACCATGTGAAAAATATTTCATTTTTAATGGACAAGGCAGGAAAATGGCATCTGGCCCCGGCTTATGATATTACATACGCAAACGATGCATCAAACCATTGGCTTGCCAGACATCAGATGACAATGAATGGGAAAGCGGAACATTTTACATTAGATGATTTTTATAAATGCGGCAGCGCAATGAACTTATCAAAAGCGAAAGCGAAAAAAATTATTACGGAGGTTCAAAGCTCGCTTAGATTATGGGAAGCATGCGCAGAAAAAGCATTTTTAGAGGAAAATGTGATGAGCATGATAAAACAGCAGTTTATTGAGTTGGAGCCTGCGGTTTTTCTATAACAAATGGAGAAAATCCTATTTCTCGGCATTGGCTATAAATCTTTGGTTACTTTCACCACGGGGCTTTATGCGTTAAAAGTATATATTATGTTTGTAAAACGAATTCGCCATATTTCGACAAGTACTACGCTCTTATTGAAAATACATTGGAAATGTGCTAATATATCCACATAAAACATAGAGTAGGTGTGGAAAACGCAAAGGATGGTGTGGATAACTATAAAAATCATGTGGATAATTCATCAATTTCATGATATAATATAATTATATGAGGCGGCAAGATGAGAAGCATAAAAGCTATATTGGTAAGAGGTGTTATATTTTCGTTAATTCCCGCTTTATTTAGTTTTTTAGGTTCGACGAATGTTCTTGAATGGGCGCAAAAACAACAATATGTTGGAGCGGGTATTGATGTTGAGTTTTTAAAAAATGCTTTTTCTTTTCTAGGCATATCTTTAACTTTCGTATTGTTAACATCAAATCTAATTATGGCTGAAATAAAGGAAAGCATACATAGAAGGCAAGCCACAGAGTTAATGAAATATACGAAAGAGATAATGGTGGCGGCTTTAACAAAAAGCTTAGGGAAAGAGTATTGTGATATAAATATCCGTATTTTTGTTCCAAAGAGAAGCATTTGGTTGAACTTAAAAAATTTTTTTTCAAAAGAAAAAGAACTCTATTTTTGTATTAAAAATATTGATGGTCTGGCTGAAGCGGGAGTGACAAACAATCTGAAGTTTCAGGTGTTGCCTGAGGCTGATAAACAAGGATTAGTTGGAGAGTGCTTTTCTTTTAGAAGAATGGTCTACGATGATAATTTAATTATTAGTAATGAAAAAGATTACAATTTAAACGATTATCAGAAAAACAAAACTAGTGATTTGAGGTTTATTATAGTATGTCCGACTTTTAGTGAAGATGGAAATATTGATTCGATAGTAGCCTTTGACAGTAAGAATGAAATAAAAGTAACAAATGAAAATCAGGAGGCTTTATCAAATCTTATTCTTAACTATACCCAGCAGTTACATGAGAAAGTTCCTGAACTATTTAAGGCGAGAGGAGGTATTCTATGAAAAACGTATTAGAACGAAATTGTTTCAAAAAAGTTAAGGCAAATAAGCAAAAAAAGGCGATGGTGGATATGGGGATGAACGCATATGTGGAAAAAAGCCCAAAATTGAAGTTAAGTATGCATAAAACACAATCGCCAAAAGTGATTTGAAAATTATCTAAGATATTGGTTCTGTTTTTTAACATATTATATTTGGAGTGCAAGTGGGCATATTAAGGGGTATGCTATTTGCGTTCCATATTGAGTGAATTAAAAAGTATAAAGATTTAATAAGAAATAAAGTAAATATTAATTTCCCAGTTTTCATTATGAAAACTGGGAAATTAATATTTTTCGAGAACTTAAATAAAAACAAATGAAGTTCGATGTTCTACATTTAATCAATAAATGATAGTATAAATGTATTCAATGTAAGGCTGAAGCCGCCGTCATTGCCGACGGCAGCTTCGTTATTTCAAAGAATGCCCCTCTATTTTCGCGTTACATTTTGTGTTGCATAACCAAGAAAAAACATGTCTATCAGGATAGTAAAATTTCCACATAGAAAACCTCAAAACCCGCATGGTTACTGGGACCTGCAGTTTTAAAGGATTCCATCAAAAAATGGAAGCAACGGGGCTCGAACCCATGACCTCTCGCGTGTGAGGCGAACGCTCATCCCAGCTGAGCTATGCTTCCATATAAATTATTGTACCAAGTCGCTAACGCGACGGCTAGCCCTAAGTACGTGATTCCACTACTTTTTCTTGAAAATTTCATTTTTCTCAAAATAAAAGTAGCAGTTTTTTTATATTTGTTTTATTGTTGAATCACCACAAGACAACCTAAAACAATACAAGAAAACTGCTATGCTTAGTTTATCATGGATTTTTAAACTCAACAACTACTTATCTTATTTTTTTATTCGTCCACCGCCTTCTTGCGTGAGGAATACATTACTTTTCATTTCATCACAAAGGAGTTTTTTATCATGGACAAATATTTCAATACTTTTCGGGAAATGATTTCCCTTCGCGGTCTTACTGACCATACCTTATCTGCTTACTGTACCTACATTCGCGCTTACCTGGACTATCTTGAATGCTTTCTTCATAAACAGCCTGAAGAAGTGACATGGTCAGAACTGCGTGATTTTGTCAGATGGCTTTCATATAGCAGAAACCTGTCTGACCGCACCATTAACTGTGCGATTTCCCAGCTCCGTTTTTTTACCATGTATGTTCTTCATAAGCCCTGGGATGCTACCCACCTCCCCCTACGTAAGTTCGACACTTATATCCCGTTTGTCCCTACAAGAGAAGAAATCTCTGGTTATTTTTCCGATATCCCTGATATAAAAGAAAAAACCATGCTTGTTCTCATGTATTCTTCCGGGCTTCGTCTCGGTGAAGTCTGTTCCCTCCGTTATGAGGATATCGACCGCAAACAGATGAGGATCTTTATCCGGCATGCAAAGAACCGTTCTTCCAGGTACGCTATCCTTTCAAAGTATGCCCTGGATTTACTTACTGCTTATTGGTTCCAATGTGGAAAACCCAAAAACTGGCTTTTCCCTGCGAACCGAAAGGAAAATGCACCCTATAGCTCTACTAGTTTCTCTAATAAATTTGTGCAATACCGCAAAACTTTTCGTTGGAATGAGAAACTCACCTGCCACTCGTTTCGCCATGCTTTTGGCACCCATCTTTATGAAAATGGCACTGACCTGCTCACAATCAAAGAGCTCCTTGGACATAAATCACTGTTATCCACCACTATTTATGTCCATCTTGCCAGTAATGGGGTACAGGCGGCACTTAGTCCTTTTGACCAGTTTGGAGGTGCTCTTGTTGACAAACAGTAAAATTTCCCAAATCTGGCACTATTCCTATGAAAATTTTTCTGCCTTACATCACCAGTCCGGTGTTCAGGAAAAGACTTCTCATGCCATCCTTAACTGTAAAACCGGAAAACTCGGCTGTAACATCAGCCAATGTACAGTCTGTGGACATACGCAAGTCCACCACAATTCCTGCCGGAATCGGAACTGCCCCAACTGCCAGGCTGTACGAATGGAAATCTGGGCAGATAAGCGGAGAGCAGAGGTCATTGACACCCCTTACTTTCATGTGGTGTTCACACTCCCACATGAACTGAACTCCCTGATCTACTGTAATCAGAAACTCCTGTACAATCTTCTGCACAGATGTTCCGCCGAAACACTTCTGGAATTATCCCAAAATCAGAGGTATCTCGGAGCAACGCCCGGCATTATTCAGGTTCTTCACACGTGGAACCAGGAACTGGATTATCATGTGCACATGCATTGTATCGTATCCGGAGGCGGTCTGACTGCTGATCAAAAGATCCGGAAATCCAAAGGGACTTTTTTTATTCCCGTTAAAGTGCTTCGCGATAAATTCAAAGGAAAATATCTTGCCCATCTAGAGAATTATTATCGGAACAGAATGCTGTCCTTTTCCTCTTCCTGTAAAGAACTCCAGAACTCTTACTGTTGGAAAGAATGGAAAAACAATCTATATGAAAAAGACTGGTGTCCTTACATCAAAGAGACGTTCAATGGTTTTGGGAATGCAATCGAATATCTGGGACGATATACCCATAAGATTGCTATTTCCAACAGCAGGATTCTCTCTGTCACACAATCAGAAACCACTTTTTCGGCACGTGGAATAAAACCCGGTGACCCTAAACGGGAAATCACTCTTCCGAACACAGAATTCATCCGAAGATTTCTGATGCATGTACTTCCATCAGGATTCCAAAAAATCCGTTACTATGGTTTCCTAAATAACCGTATGAAATCAAAAAATCTGAAATTGATTTTCAAACTACAAGGATACCAGAAATTCAAGCGACAATATACAGATTTATCTATAGCAGAACTGTTAAAGGCTGTCTGGAATTATGATATCCGTGTCTGTCCGGAATGTGGCTGTGCGAGTATGGAACAACTCGGAAGGACATATGCAAAACCAAGCTAAACAGCAGTTCCATTCATACTGTTTTTTCAAGACCTCCCAACGGAAGGTCTGCGAAGCATGCCCAAAAAAATTTTTTCGGCCGGTTTTTCCATTGATTTCTTACAGTTTTATCCGAAATCTGGAATTTTTATCAAATGAGGGAAAATACTATCCCCATATCATTTCAGGCTAAACGTCCGCGAATTGGTACAATTGAGAAGAATCACATTCAGAGCAGTTCTTGTTTATTCCGAACTGCTCTTTTTGTCTGCTCAGAATCTGATACTTCTCTAAAGAATTATAGCACGGAAAATCAGAAATACAATGGTTACTTTGCAAGTTTGCAGAAATTTGTAAAATATCTCATTTGCAGAATGCAGACAGCCTCCCCGTCCTGAAAAGTGGATGGAGAGGCTGTCTGCATTCAGGTTACTAAGCTAAAGAAACACAGAGTAACCTTTTATCTTAATCTTATTCCAATTCTAACACATGGCCTGTTCCGGTTTCTTTTGCTGCCTCCGGAGTTGCGTTCCAAAGAGCACGTTTGCAATGAAGATCTGTATCATGACAGATATAAAAGCTTTTAAGGTTAGCCTTTGACACATACTCGCAAGTCTTGTCAACCTGTGACTGAGGAACCTCATCAATACGAAGGTGTGAACCGCCCAGGTAGGTATTAACCTGTGTTGCCCCGGTCACTTTTTTGGCATATTCCATAATGTTACATATTCCATAGTGTGCACAGGTTGCAACGATGCTGACCTCCTGTTTGTTTTTGTGGAGATATGCAAGTTCGGTATCCTCGTCAACACAGTCATCGCACCATACGCCGTCCCGAAGCTGCTGGGAAGTCTGCGGATGAACATGCTCAAAATCATTGGTCCTTTCCGTCAGGCCAAGATACACAAGATTCTTTGTCAGCCACAATGGCTCCGGAGTTACTCTGACATCAAAGTATTGCTCCAGCACCTCTTTGCTGACGTCCATTCCGACCGGAGTGTTCCAATTGAACTCATATCTCTTTAAAAAGATATCATCGCTGGTGTACAAAAGAATAGGCTTCTTTGCCATGGCCTTATCCTTGTAATATTTAATAAGATGTTTTAAGCCGCCGGTGTGGTCCCAGTGACCATGGGAGAGAATGACATAATCGGCAAGGCGAAGATCGATGCCAAGGGCTTCTGCATTTTGAATAAACTTATCTGAAAATCCTGTATCCAGAAGAATCTTGACATCCTCATCTTCGATCCATGCTGAAAAGCCATGCTCGGAATTTAAATATTTGCTGTACATACTTGTGTTTTCGAGAAGAACTGTAATTTTCATAATAAATTTCCTTTCGTAATAAGTGAATTTTGGTTAAAAGCTACATTTTATAAAATATCAAATATCTAATATAGAATATATCAACAAAAAACGGGATAGTCAAGAGAAAAATGTTGGAAAATATCTAAAAAATAAAAATAGTGAGAAAAAATATTGACAAAATGTACAAATAGATGGTAAGTTTATATAAAATAAAATATCAAATGTCTAATGCATTATGCAGAAAAAGACAAAACTTCATTAAGGAGGAAAAAGAATGAAAAAGAGAATCGTATCTGCATTATTGGCAACGGTATTGGTCTTTGGGATGATGACCGGATGTACAGGTAAGAAAACAGATGGCAGCACCAAGACCGGGGATGAATTAGCTGTCGATGTAGAGAAAGCAGAAGAAGGCGCAAAAGTGAACGAAGACTTCAGCCTCAATGTAAATGTCAACCGTGCGAGTGATTATGCGATGAATGAACTGCCACTGCCGATTACCGGTATTGGAAGGTCTGTTGGGACAGAAGTCAAGGCAAAGGACAAATATAATATTGTAGTCATGACCCGAAATTCTACGAACCCCTATATGATCGGTATGTGGGATGGCGGAGCACAGGCAGGAAAAGACCTTGATATCACGGTGCAGACACTGGCGCCTGCAACACAGGATTCTATTGAAGAGCAGGTTTCTATTATGGAGTCCCTGATTGAGCAGGGAGTGGATGCATTTGTAATTCATCCTTCTGATTCAAAGGGAATTCAGCCGGCTGTTGATCTGGCGAATGAAAAGGGAATTCCGGTAGTGGCAATCGGAACAGCACCGGAAAAGGGCGCTTTTATGAGAACCGGCGTTGATTATTATGCGACAGGTTATCTGGTAACAAAAGAACTCTGTGAGGCTGCTGGTGGTAAAGGAAAAGCAATCATTCTGGAAGGCCCTGCAGGTGTTCAGAATATGGAAGAAAGAAAACAGGGAATAGAGGATGCACTGGCAGAGTATCCGGATATTGAGATTATTGCTTCACAAACTGCGAACTGTAAACGTGCGGAAGGAATGCAGGTCATGGAGAATCTGCTTCAGGGAGAAGGCGTGGCGGATGAATTGACAATCGTTGCAAGCTGTAATGATGAGATGGCGATTGGAGCGATCCAGGCACTAAAAGCCATGAATATAGACGGCGTTTATGTGGGTGGCGCAGATGCATCCAAGGATGCGGCTCAGGCAGTTAAGGATGGAGATCTTTATTGTACGTATAATACAGACCCGTATGGTTCCACTTATTTGGCGGTGATCTATTTGGTTCAGTATCTGAATGACGGAACACTTCCGGAAGAATATTTTATTCCGTTTCCGGCGGAAAGACACAATCCACTCATTACATCTGAAAATATTGACGGATATATGAGCGATGAAGCCTGGTACGATTAATCATTTATACGGATGTTCTATAGACATCTGATCAGGTGTATTTAGAAACTGAGTGAACTGCCGTATCAGGTAAGGTGCCGATGTCAATAGCGAACCCCTCTTGAAGTTATGAGTGAGGCATTGTCTGACGCGGCAGTTCAGTAAAGGTGGAGGTGACCCTATGGAACCAATTTTAAAGGTAGAAGGTTTAACAAAAGAATTTCCCGGTGTTAAGGCGCTGGATAATGTGAATTTTGATTTGTTCCCCGGGGAAGTTCATATTCTGGTAGGGGAAAACGGGGCCGGGAAGAGTACTTTGTCCAAATGTATTCTGGGCGCTTATCAGCCCGAAAAAGGGGATATCTATTTCCAGGGGAAAAAGGTGAATTTTAAGACGCCGAAAGAGGCGCTCGACAATGGAATTGTGGCCGTATATCAGGAATTGACTATGATTCCGCACTTAAATGCGGCACAGAATATTTTTTTTAATCGTGAGCCTGTGTACAAAGGAACCTGTATTGTGAATCAGAAGCTGATGCAGAAGCAGGCAAAAGAAATTTTAAAAACCCTGAATTGTGAAAATATAGATACGACAAAGCCGGTGAAATATCTGGGCGTTGCTGAGCAGCAGATGATAGAGATTGCAAAAGCAATATCTACGGATCCTAAAATAATCGTGTTTGATGAGCCGACAGCAACCTTGTCGGACAGGGAAGTGGAATCATTTTTTCAGCAGATTCATCTATTAAAAAAGCGAAATATCGGAATTATTTATGTTTCACATAGAATGAAAGAATTTCAATATATCGGTGACCGGATCACGGTGCTGCGGGATGGAAAATACATTCAGACTCTCAGGCAGGGCGATCTGTCCGATGAGGAACTGGTAAATCTCATGGTAGGACGTGATATCAGTCAGGTCTATGTAAGAACGCCCAATGAGTTTGAAGGGGAAGCATTAAGAGCAGAGAAGCTTTGCGACAAAGCAGGCAAGGTAAAGGAATGTTCTCTGGTCGTGAACAAAGGGGAGATTGTAGGACTTGCAGGACTTGTCGGTGCAGGCAGAACCGAGATGGCAAGGCTGGTATTTGGAATTGATAAAATACAAAGTGGAGAAGTCTATCTTCACGGTAAAAATGTAACTCGAAAGCGACCGAAATATTTAGTAAGCCAGGGGCTCGGACTTCTTCCGGAGGATCGAAAGAGGCTGGGGCTTGCAGTGAGAGCTCCGATTTCCTGGAACGTGGTGGCAGTGAGCATAAAGAAAATTTTTCCACATTTTCTGATCGATCAGAAGAAAAATGACAGCGTTGCCGAGGATTATGTAAAAAGCCTGAAAATTGCGACGCCCAGTGTCAAAAAGCTGGCGGTTGCGCTTTCGGGAGGTAACCAGCAGAAGGTTGTTGTGGCGAAATGGCTGTCGGCTAATACGGACGTCATAATTTTTGACGAACCGACGAGAGGAATCGACGTAGGAGCGAAGATGGAAATCTATGCGCTTATGGATCAGCTTGCGAGTGAGGGAAAATCCATTCTTATGATTTCTTCTGAAATGCAGGAAATTATCGGTATGAGTGACAGAATGTATATCATGAATAATGGCAGAATCGTCGGTCAGATGGAGCGCAGCGAGTTTTCGCAGGAAAAGATCGGCCAAATGATGCTTTTGGGAAGTTGAGGTGGAGGAAGTGAAGGAAAAATTAAGACTGACAAAAATACCGCCGGCTCTCTATATGATGCTGATTCTCATGTGTATTTATGGTTTGCTGGTTGACAATTATTTTACCGTACAAAATATTACCAATATTTTCAGCCAGGCTGCGCCGCTGCTTGTGGTTGCCTGCGGACAGACCCTCATCGTTCTGCTTCAGGGAACGGATCTGTCTCTGGGATCCATCGTCAGTGCGACCTCAGTATTGTGGATTGTCCTGCTGAACCAGGGGTTTATGATGGGGGCGGCGATTTTGATCGTGCTGCTTATCACGGCCGTATTTGGTTTTTTAAATGGATTTATTGTGGCAAAGGGCATGATTCCTGCATTTATTGTAACCTTGGGTACCCAGAATATTATCAAATCCATCGCACTGCTTGCGTGTGACAGCAAGACGGTTTATTTCAGCCACCCGATTTTCCGGGCCATTGCCAAAACAAAATTTCTGGGCTTACCATATTCGGTGTGGATTGCACTGGCTTGTTTTGGGTTCACATGGATTGTTCTTCGCAGGACAAGATTTGGAATGAAGGTAACTGGTCTTGGAGGAAATTCAGAAGCGCTGACGCTGGCGGGAGCATCTGTCAGCAAAAATACGATAAAAGCGTTTGTATATGCAGCGGTGATGGCGGGGATTGGCGGCTTGCTTCTATGCTGCCGAATCGAATCCGGTAACCCGAACTCGGGAACGGGGTTTGAATTTAATGCGATTGCTGCAGTTCTGCTTGGCGGGACCTCTATGCGTGAAGGACGCGGTGGCGTGGGCGGAACAATTTTTGGCGTGCTGTTGATTCAAGTGCTGAAAAGCGGGCTGACTCAGGTTGGAATTTCATCCATTTTCCAGAATGCGATTATCGGAGTAGTAGTGCTTGCGGCTATTATATTTGATGCTTTTATTAAGAAGCATCAGGAAATGTAGGTGATTTGTATGAGTGATAAGAAAAGAACAACAGAAAATACATTTCTCCGTAAAATTATGGATACCAATTATTTTTATGTAGTGATGAGCCTTATATTAATGATTATCGTGTCGACCTGCTTAAGTCCGTCCTTTTTGACGATCGGTAACTTCATCACTATTTTAAGGCAGGCGAGCATTTTATTAATGCTGAGCCTGGGGCTTACGGCAGTGGTACTGACGGGAAATATTGATCTTTCGGTGGGGTCCTGCGCGGCCCTTACGGGGTGTGTCTGTGCACAGCTTTTGGTGTCAGAGGTCTCCATGCCGCTTGCCATGATACTGAGCATGTCGATTGGTGTGATAATCGGAATCATTAATGGATTGCTCGTCGGGGTGCTGAGGCTGCCGTCTTTTGTGGCGACCTACGGTATGAATATGGTAGCGTCGGGGATTGCGATGATTGTTATGAATGGTGGAGTGATTTACGGCCTGCCGTCGCATTTCACATATATTGGAATCGGATATATTGGACCAATCCCGCTGCCGATCATCATTTCAGGGGTCATGGTTTTGATCATGTATGTTTTACTGCAAAAGACAACATTTGGACGGAATATTTATATGATCGGGTTTAATATGGATGCAGCGAACTATTCTGCGATCAACTGCCTTGGAACACTTCTGGCATCTTATATACTTTGCGGAGCTACCGGTTCTTTGGGCGGCATTATGATGACAGCAAGGCTGAATGCTGCTGATGCGGGGATGAGTGAAACCTATGGTCTTCAGATTGTGGCAGCAGTCGTGATGGGAGGGACCTCTCTTCTCGGCGGTCAGGGCGGAGTCATAGGAACCATTATTGGAGCGATTATCCTGACGATTATAGTAAATATTATGAATATAGTAGGAGTGAATTCGAACTGGCAGAATTTTGCGGTGGGTGTTGTTATCATTCTCATGGTATGGATCGACATTGTTACCCGTACGCGCAGGTCGAAGAAAAGCGTCTGACACAGCCTATCTACTAAGCCTGCACTTTCTTATTTGGGATATATTTGGGATACAATTTTGGGATGAAAGTGCAGGCGTCCTCTGAAAAAGATAGATCAGATACAAAATATCAAATATTAAATATTTAAAAATTGGTAATATATGGTATACTGTTTATGTTATGGATGTGTATTACATTTTTTGACAGAAACAAAATAAAGGGAAAGATAGGTTTGATATATGAATAAGATTGCTCCAATTAAGAAAAAACACCAGAGTTTATCTGAAATGACTACAGAAGCGCTCATTAACCTCATCATGGATGGAACATTAAAAATGGGAGAAAAACTCACATTGGATGAGGTGGCAACGAGTCTTGGGGTAAGCCAGACCCCTGTTCGTGAGGCGTTTAAAACGCTGACAAGAATGGGGCTGATCGTCTCAGAGCCTTATGTAGGCGTCCACGTTGCCAGTTTGGATGAGAAGGATGTCAAGGAAATATATCTTGGGAGAAAAGCACTGGAACCTCTTCTTGCATACCATGCGTGTGCAAATATAACTGCTGAGAAATTAGCCGAGATTGAAGAAATTCAGCAGAAATTATTGGAAACCTGTACCATGGAATCGTATGATGCGAGGCAATTGTTCAAATACAATAAAGAATTTCATTTCGCAATATACAGAGAATCAGGCCTCCCAAAACTAACGGAAATGGCGGAAAGCCTGTGGAACAGCCTTGCATTTTATAAGCTGACCTACGGAAAGCATCACTCTAATGATTCAACGACAGCGTTTTATATTATTAAAGATCATGAAGTTTTCCTAAAGGCATTGCGTGAACAGAATCCGCAGATGTTATATGATAGTCTTTATGAAAGTCTGGACCGTCATGAGAGGACAATTCCGGAAGATTTGACGGTGTTGGCAAAAAAGAAGGAGAATGAATAGTAAATAAATGAGAATAACAGGACAGAGACTGCATGAGTACGGCCTCTGTCCTGTTATTTTATATCTTAAAGAATTTTTAATAAATCTCCTTTCCCTCTCTTAAAAATTCCCTGTTATTCTTGTATACTATAAGGGAGGTGATGAATAATGTCTACGATTTTAGTATGTGACGATGATAAAGATATTGTAGAAGCGATCGATATTTACCTGACCCAGGAAGGGTACAAGGTACTAAAAGCATATAACGGGGAGGAAGCAATCAAGGTCCTGAAGGCAAATGATGTGGACCTCTTGATCATGGATGTCATGATGCCGCGCCTGGATGGGATTCGGGCGACTCTTAAGATTCGGGAAGAGATGCGCCTGCCGATCATTATTTTGTCGGCCAAGTCGGAAGACGCAGACAAGATTCTGGGACTGAATGTGGGGGCGGACGATTACATGGTCAAGCCATTTAACCCGCTTGAACTGGTGGCACGCGTCAAATCCCAGCTCCGCCGTTATACGCAGCTTGGCAGCACGGCAAATCAGGAAAACAAAGACGAATACCGGACAGGAGGTCTTGTTATCCGGGACGACTTAAAAGAGGTGACTGTCGATGGGGAGGCGGTGAAGCTGACCCCTATCGAATACAATATTTTGTTACTGTTGGTAAAAAATCAGGGAAAGGTATTTTCCATCGATCAGATATACGAGAGAATCTGGAACGAGGACGCGATCGGAGCAGACAATACCGTTGCGGTTCATATCCGGCATATTCGGGAGAAGATCGAGATCAATCCCAAAGAACCACGTTATCTAAAGGTGGTATGGGGAGTCGGATATAAGGTGGAAAAGATCAGTTAGGAGGCATTATGAATAAATGGTATCGGAGCGCACCGTGCAAAGGCGCATTGGTGGTTCTGGAGCATATTTTTGCTGCTGTGCTGGTAGTCTCGCTGTTCTGGCTTCTATCTTATCCGGCGGCAAATCTGGACGATGTGGTCTTTACAAAGAAGGAATATGAGGATTCCCAGACGTTTGAGACCAGGTTCTTAAGTGCAGCGAATGAGGTGGCGTGGTCGCAGCCGCTTCTAAAAGAGTTTGAGACAGATGGAGCATTTGACGAAAATAAGCTCGTTGATCTGGAAGCTTACAACGACAAGAATATCATTACGGGCGAGAATCAAAGCGGAATTGCGTACCATCTGGGCGACTTGATGAAATGGGGAGAGAGGGGCGTCGTAAGTGAAGAGGATACCCGTGGAAATATCGTAGTCTGCAAGCGTGAAGACGGAACGTATCACTATTACTATGCCGATGAATTCCGTGAACTGGTGGAGAAAAAAGAAATTCAATTCTCTGCACTGCTTAATGACCAGTTAAAAGAGGAATGGGGAATTCAGGACGAGGAAGATGTACTGAACCATCTGTTTGCCGGAGCGCAAAGCGAAATGTCCCGGAATATGGTGGACAAGGACAGAAAAATCATCTATACGAATTGCTGGATTTATGACGGGGTAGAGATGGCGGAGGAATATGCTCCTGACGGCGCTGAAAATATTTTGGAAATTGTAAACAACAATCCAAAATGGAACGGGAAATTAGCCAGAGTCATGGAGATGCTGTCTTATACAGTGGAGAGCATTTCAGCCACAGTCAATGAGTGTCAGAACAGTGCGGAAGTATGGTCTGAGGGAAATACGAATTTTACGTATCTTATTGTAGATTTGGAAAGCAAGACCATTTACACCAACCGTGAGGCATATCAGAACTTTGATTCGTGGAAGGCGAATGTAGAGAGCATTACGGAATCGGGGAAATATACAGTTGTTACACCAAAGCTCGCAGATTTTAAAACGAATACCGGCATGTCTGCTACCACCTGGAAGACGATAGATGGTAATCTGTCCTCCGAAAATCATATTTGTGTGTTTGCTGTGGATACAAAGTATCCGATTCAGGATTCTTTTTATCAGGAATATCAACAATATAATCGATATACATCCTTATCGAGTGTCGTGGCGGTGACCATGATATTGGGCGGAATCGGATTTGTGGTATGCCTGATCTGGCTTACGGTGATTGCTGGCAGAAATAACCGGGAGGAAGGCATAAGTCTGATGTTTGTGGACCGAATAAAGACGGAAATTTTTCTTGCAATCGCGGGAGGTGTTCTGGTTCTGGCGCTGATTGCTTCCGTTGCAATGGTCAAAGAGGTGGTCTCAGTTTTTGATGTGCAGTCTATGTCTTCTTATTTGACATATGGAGAAAGTATTGCATATTCAACCCTTGCCATGACAGTGGGGATAACGCCGTATAAACTTTTGTTTCTGACGATGGCGGCTGTGCTTGATTGTGCGGCAGGGCTTTTCCTGTGGCTGGGAATGGCGCGCAGAATTAAAGCCAGGACTCTCTGGGAGAACAGTTTGCTGAAAGTACTGGCAGAATTTACGAAACTTATTTTTTCGCATATGAATCTGATCTGGAAAACGGTTTTGGCGTTTGGCGGGTTTGTATTATGCCAGTTGTTAGTGATTCTCTGGTATAGTAGTTCTTATTATATGGAAGGCGGATTTGTTTTCCTGCTGATTTTTTTTGTGGATTTGATTATGTTTGTATATCTGACATACAGTGCAATCGGACGTGAACGAATCAAAAGAGGAGTGGAAACAATCGCAGGCGGTCAGGTAGATTTCCAGATTCCTCTGGAAGGGCTGAAAGGGGAACAGCTAAAGGTGGCACAGGCAATCAATCAGATTGGAGACGGCCTGGAAAATGCGGTGGAACAGAGCATGAAGAATGAACGTATGAAAACGGATCTGATTACCAATGTATCCCACGATATCAAGACGCCGCTTACCTCTATTATCAATTATGTAGAGCTTTTAAAACGGGAGAATTTTGAAGATCCGAAGGTTCAGAATTATCTGAAGGTGCTGGAAGAAAAATCCCAGAGGCTGAAGACCCTGACCGAGGACGTTGTGGAGGCCTCCAAGGTGAGCAGCGGCAATATTAAGCTGGAGATGATGAATCTGAACCTGGTAGAACTAATCAATCAGACTTGCGCAGAATTGGAAGAGAAATTTGAGGCAAGAAATCTGACCCTGCTGGTAAAGGTTCCCGACGAACCGGTGATCATAAATGCCGACGGAAGAAGAATGTGGAGAGTCCTTGCCAATATTTTCAATAATGCTGCAAAATATGCGATGCAGGGAACCCGTGTCTATGCGGATCTGAAGAGAACGGGGGATGAAGTGGGATTTACTTTGAAAAATATATCGGAACAGGCACTCAATATCACAGCCGATGAGCTGACGGAACGGTTTATCCGGGGCGATATGTCGCGAAGCACGGAAGGCAGTGGACTTGGACTTTCCATTGCGAAGAACCTGATGGAACTTCAGGGGGGGAGTTTTGAACTTTATCTGGATGGGGATTTGTTTAAGGTTGTGGTTCGGATGAAGTGTGTTGTTTGATGGGACGTTGTTGAGTTCCGGAGGGGAGGTGATTGGGAGAGGGGGAGGGAGTTCTTGTTAGGTTCTGGAAGAGATGGGGAATTTTAACCTTAATTTCTTTCTTGATTTTCCACACAACTTTTACTGTTTCACTATTTAACAGTATTTGATTTGTTCTCTTGCTAGGTCACTATTGGGGGCGTAAAGGGGCATGGTGCAAAATTGAGTACGCACGTGAGTGCGTGGCGGCGAAGCCGCCATGGTTACTTCCGTCTTGAGTCAAATGCGAGGAGTATGAGGAGAGGAAGAGGGGGATTGCGAAGGTTAAGCGGCGCACCCGTAGAATCCGTGCCGTAGATGTTACTGCGCGGGGCAGGAGGCCCTCTGGCCGACTACCCCGCACAGTTACATCTACGTGCACTAGTCGGAGGGGGCTAAGCGTCGGAGCTATCCCCCTCTTCCTCTCCTCATACGTCCACACATTTACGAAATCCCCTTGCATATCCCCCTTTTTGCATTTACAATATTTATATTCCATATTTTACAAAGGAGTATTTGAATGCAGCAGTTAAAAGATTGTTTAAAAGAGAATTTGAATATAGATTTTATTTCCGCTATCATCAGTGGCCCGCGGGATAAGGGCGGGAATCAGAAGATTAAAATCCGCCCGGTCATGAAGGGGGAAGAATTTTTGTTCCAGTGCGAGGAATACCGGAACAATCAGGCGTTTCACCGGAATTTGACGGCGGATGAGGCGGGAGAGTATATCGTGCAGATGTTGCCGGGCTTTAGGCAGATGCAGATGGAGACGACGAAGCAAAGGATTCAGGTGCTGGTCAGCAAGAAGGGGAAGGTGACGATCCAAAAGAAACGCCAGAGCGGGGAAGTGAAGCGGGCGGATCTGTCGCATAACCGCAGTAAGAAATACATTCTGGAGGAGGGGACGCAGGTGCCGTTTCTGCAGGATCTGAGGGTCATGACGCAGGAAGGGAAGATTGTTCGTACCAAGTTCGACAAGTTCAGGCAGATTAACCGTTTTCTGGAATTTATTGAGGATATTCTTCCGCAGCTTCCGAGAGAACGGGAGGTGACAATCCTGGATTTTGGGTGCGGCAAATCTTATCTTACCTTTGCTATGTATTATTATTTGCATGAGTTAAAGGGATATGATATTCGGATTATCGGATTGGATTTGAAGACAGATGTTATTCGGCATTGTAATGAGCTGGCGGTAAAGTACGGGTATGAGAAGCTGAAATTTTTGGAGGGGAATATTGCAGATTATACCGGAAGCGATGAAGTGGACATGGTAGTGACGCTTCACGCCTGCGACACGGCGACGGATTTTGCGCTGGCGAAGGCGGTGGGGTGGAAGGCAAAGGTGATTCTGTCGGTGCCCTGCTGCCAGCATGAGCTGAACAGGCAGATGGAAAATGAAGTGCTGGCCCCGTTATTTTCCTACGGACTTATCAAGGAACGTATGGCGGCGCTGGTGACGGACGCTATGCGTGCGGAATATTTGAAACGGGAAGGCTATGATACGCAGATTCTGGAATTTATTGATATGGAACACACGCCGAAGAATATTTTGATTCGTGCGGTATATACTGGAAAGATGGGGAAGAATTCTGAGCAGATTGAGGCGTGCAGAAAGATGCTTCATATTGACCCGACTCTGGGGCGTTTGCTCGCAGGAATGCCGGGAAGTACGCCTGCGCCTTGCGGAGAGATTGATGAATAAGAAAAGAACAGACGAAAGAATATGTCATCCCGGCATAGAAAAGGGGAGAAAGTATGATTAAAAAAATTGCGGTACGCGTGGGCGTGTTGACCGCGGTATTTATCGCGGCGGTGATAGTATTCAGCTACCTGACCAACAGGGGTAATACGGATATGAGTGCGGATATGGGCGGTGCGACCCTGCCGCGCATCTCGTTTGTGACGGAGGGATATGAGATTAATTCGCTTCCGGGCTACAAGTCCGATATGCTGCTTACCACGATGCGCGATACGGTGACTCCGGTGACGGATTATAAACTGACGATGAAATTAGACCGGTACGATGCCGAGGTCGAAAAAGCGGGCTGGGAGGTCTACACCTTAAACGGGGAAGAATGTCTGCAGAGCGGAGAGGTAAAAGAAATAGGAGAGACGGCCGAGCTGCGTTTTCGGGCGGAAGATGTGTTAAATGAAGAACGTGTGCTGAAGGTCACGCTCTACCTGGAGGAAGAGGAGATTTATTATTATACGAGGATTGTAGATGCTTCGGAAAATAATTATAAGACTTGTCTTGAATATGCTGGGAATTTTCATGAGGAAGCCTTGAGCAAGACGACATCGGACAGCTTTGTCTCTGCCCTGGAGTCCAATTCGGAGGGGGACAATACCACGTTCCGTCATGTGACGATTCACTCGGACTTAAGCCATGTGACCTGGGGAGAACTTAAGCCGGACGTGGAAGGAGAAGTGAGATGGGAGGTCAAGGAATGTAATCCTAACTATACTTCGATACAGCTTCGGTATTATGTGAGGTGTCCGGGGTATAAACAAGACCCGGAGGCATTGTACAGCGTGAAAGAATTTTTCCGTATCAGGATCGTGGGGGAGAAGAAATATCTCCTGGATTATGACCGGACGATGGAACAGAGTTTTGACGGCGGGGAAGGTTCGCTTGATCAAAAGGGAGTTCTTCTGGGCGTTGTGGATACGAATTTGGAATATCAGAATAATTCGGAAGGCAATATTGTTTCTTTCGTGCAGGATAGAGAGCTGTGGAGCTATGACAAGGAGGAGGATAAGCTGTCGCTGGTGTTCAGCTTCGCAGATGCAGAAAGTGCCGATATCCGGAATCTTTATGACCGCCATGAGATTCATATTATTTCGGTGGATAAGAAGGGAAATACGATATTTACTGTTTCAGGGTATATGAACCGGGGAGTGCATGAGGGCATGAATGGCGTGGCAGTTTACAGCTTCCATGCAGAAAAGAACTCGGTGGAGGAGAAGGCGTTTGTGCCCAGTCAGAAGGGGTACTATGTCATGAAAGAGGATTTGGGCAAACATGTCTATTTCAGCAGCAAAAATGAAAAGCTGTATGTTATGATGGACGGCACATTGTATTCGGTGGATATGAAGGAGGATACCCGTGAAGTTTTGGTGCGCGGTCTTGACGCGGGACAATATGCGGTCTCTGACGATGGACATTTGCTGGCGTATCAGAACATGGGAGGGAGGCCCGATGAGTGCCAGAAGCTGACGGTGCTGAATCTGAAGAACGGGAAGTCTTTTGAGGTGACCAGCGAAGGGGAGGAGTATTTGAAACCAATCGGATTTATCCGGGACGATTTCGCTTATGGAACTCTGCGTGCGTCAGACGCCGGGCAGACGGTGACCGGCGAGGCGGTGATCCCAATGTACCAGGTGGAGATCGTGAATCAGAAAGAGGAAGTGGTGAAGACGTATCAGGCAGACCAGGTATATATCCTGGGCGGTTATGTGGATGAGAATATGCTGACTCTGGAGCGGTTTTCGAAAAATGGAAACATTTACAGCAAGCTGCCATCTGATTATATTACCAACAATGAGGAGAAAAAAGAGAGTAATATCGCTTTGGAAACATATAACGATGAAGTGCGCGGTACGGTGGTGCGCCTGCGTTTTGCGGACGGTATTTCCGATGCAGATGCCAAATTGTTGAAACCAAAACAGGTGCTATTTGACCAGCCGCAGACCATCAGCTTTGATGAATCCCGGACGAACGGAAAATATTATGTTTTTGCGCTGGGCGAATTGCAGGGGGTATATGACCATGCCGGCCTTGCTGTCAGACAGGCCGATTACATGTATGGAGTAGCGGTTTCTTCCCGGCAGGCTTATGTTTGGGAGAGAGGAAACAAGCCGGCCAAGTATGAGGTGGATGGCATGGAGGCTTTTCAGGCAGAAGAAGGCCAGAGCACAATGGAGGCGTGTATGAAACAGATTCTTGCGAAGGAAGGCAGGGAAGCGGATTTCGCGGAGGATGTGAAAAATGGCACGGCTCCGGAGCAGATCCTTGCGACCTATACCGGCGGTGAGGGGTTGGATCTGTCCGGCTGTACTACGGAGGAAATTCTCTATACGATCAGCCGCGAGACGCCGGTGATCGCCGTGCTGGGAGAGAATCGTGCGGTGTTGCTGATTGGGTATAATAAGACGAATGTGGCGTACCTTGATCCTTCCGACGGGCAGAGGCATTCCGTGACGTTTGCACAGATGGATAGCATGGTGGAAGATGGAGGAAATACGTTTATTGGGTATGCGAAATAGCGAGGGTATCGCTTTTAGAGGAAAAGGTCTGGCGCGAGAAAAATCCATCTCGTCCAGACCTTTTCTGTTGTCAGGCATCTGTACAGTCCTGCGGCAGACGCCCCTATTTCGTCAACACTTCCGCCCCGTCTTCAGTAATCAGCACCATATACTCGATCTGCGCGGAAAGCCCGTCATCTTCGGTGTATACCGTCCAGCCATTATCTTCGTCAATAAAGAAATCCGGTCTGCCTTCGTTGATCATCGGTTCAATGGTAAAAATCATGCCCGGAACCAGAAGCATCTCGCTTCCCTTCGGAGTCACGTAGCTGACCCACGGCTCCTCGTGGAATTCCAGACCAACTCCGTGTCCGCCGATATCTTCTACGACAGAATATCCATTCCTTTTTGCGTGGGAATTGATGGCGTCAGCGATGTCGCCCAGATGATTCCAGGGTTTTGCCTGCGCAAGTCCCAGCTTTACGCATTCCTCGGTCACGGTCACCAGACGTTTGGCCCGCTCGCTCACATTTCCAATCAGGAACATACGGGAAGCGTCGGAAAAATAGCCGTCCAGAATGGTAGAGACATCGACATTGATGATGTCCCCGTCCTCCAGTATGATGGATTCATCCGGAATTCCGTGGCAGACTTCATTATTGATGGAGGTGCACACACTTTTCGGGAAGCCCTGGTAATTAAGCGGGGCCGGAATCCCTCCGTGTGAGACGGTAAAATCATAGACCAGACGGTCAATCTCCTCCGTACTCATGCCTGCATGGATATGCGCGGCTACGTGGTCCAGCACGGCGGTGTTAAGCTCGGCGCTTTTGCGGATTCCCTCGATCTGAGGAATGGTTTTTAAAATATCGCGGGTGGGGACGATTTCCCCTCTGTCCGCATGATAAGCAATTTTATCTTCTATAATGCGATGGCATTTTTTGTATTTCTTGCCACTGCCGCACCAGCATAATTCGTTTCGTTCCATAGGATTACCTGACTTTCTTCAAAATTTTCTTCTATTAGTATAGTCTTTTTGTTTAAAAGAGTCAACGGCTTCATTTCCCCTTGTCTCAATCACAAGAATCGGTTATAATAAATTAGATGTTTGTCCATGAAAAAAGAAAGGATGTGTGAAAAAAATGTTAAGAATTGGAATGCTGACCAGCGGAGGCGACTGCCAGGCGCTGAACGCGGCAATGCGCGGTGTTGTAAAGGGAATTTTCACCAAGAGAGATGACGTGGAGATCTACGGATTCCAGGAAGGATATAAGGGACTCATCTATTCGAACTTCAAGATGCTGACTTCCCGCGATTTCTCCGGTATTCTGACCGTGGGCGGAACGATCCTTGGAACCTCCAGACAGCCGTTTAAGCTGATGCGTGTTCCGGGCCCGGACGGAATTGACAAGGTGGAGGCAATGAAGCATACCTACCACAAGCTGAACCTGGACTGCCTGGTAGTTCTCGGCGGAAATGGTACGCATAAGACCGCGAATCTTCTGCGCGAGGAAGGCCTGAATGTCATCACACTTCCGAAGACCATCGACAATGACCTTTGGGGAACAGATATGACCTTTGGTTTCCAGAGTGCGGTAGACATTGCGACAGATACCATCGACCGGATACATACCACCGCTACCTCTCACAGCCGTGTGTTTATTATCGAGGTTATGGGACACAAGGTTGGCTATGTGACACTGCACGCAGGTATCGCAGGCGGCGCGGATATCATTCTGCTTCCGGAGATTCCGTATGATCTGGACGTTGTGGTTAATGCGATTAACGCCCGTGCTAAAGCCGGAAAGAGATTCACCATCATTGCAGTGGCGGAGGGTGCGATTTCCAAAGAAGACGCAAAGCTTTCGAAGAAGAAATTAAAAGAGAAGCAGGCAAAGAAGACATACCCGTCTGTTGCTTACGAGCTGGCTGAGAAGATTCAGAACCGTACCGACCAGGAAGTCAGAATTACCGTTCCGGGTCATATGCAAAGAGGAGGAACTCCGTGTCCGTATGACCGTGTACTGGCGACCCGTCTGGGTGCTGCGGCAGCAGAACTGATCCTGAAAGAGAAATACGGCTTCATGGTCGGCATCAAGAATGAGCAGATCGTGAAAGTTCCGCTTCAGGAAGTGGCTGGCAAGCTGAAGATGGTAGATCCGAAATCTGATATCATCAAAGAGGCGAAGATGACCGGCATCAGCTTCGGTGACGAGTAGTAAGAAAAGAGTAAAACGGCAGGGGATTTCCGAAAGGGAATCCCTGCGTTCATGAGAAAGCGGTGAGGCGGCCGCAAGCGGCCTGCCGGGCCGGATTTTGATAAACCAATGGAACAGGGGTGAGCGAGATGTCATATACTGCCTTATACCGGAAGTTTCGTCCGGCAGAATTTGAAGATGTAAAGGGACAGGACCATATTATTACAACACTGAAGAATCAGATTCAGGCAGGGAGAATCGGCCACGCTTATTTGTTCTGCGGAACCCGGGGAACAGGAAAAACGACGGTCGCCAAGATATTTGCCAAGGCGGTGAACTGTGAAAATCCTGTAAACGGAAGTCCCTGTGGGAAATGTGCCATGTGCCGGAGTATCGGTGCAGGGACATCTATGAATGTGATCGAGATTGACGCGGCTTCCAATAACGGCGTGGACAATATCCGGGAGATCCGGGAAGAGGTGTCCTATCGCCCCACGGAAGGCCGCTATAAGGTCTATATTATTGACGAGGTGCATATGCTGTCGATCGGCGCGTTCAATGCACTTCTTAAGACGCTGGAAGAACCGCCGGAATACGTGATCTTCATTTTGGCGACTACGGAGGCACACAAGATTCCGATCACGATCCTGTCGCGATGCCAGCGTTACGATTTTAAACGAATTACGATTGATACCATAGCTGCCCGCCTGATGGATCTGATGGTCCGGGAGCAGGTAGAGGTGGAGGAAAAGGCAATCCGCTATATTGCCAAGGCGGCGGATGGCTCTATGCGTGATGCACTGAGCCTTTTGGATCAGTGTATTGCGTTTTATCTGGGACAGAAGCTGACGTATGAACATGTTCTGGAAGTCCTTGGCGCGGTGGATACGGAGGTGTTCAGCCGTCTCCTGCGGGAAATCATAGCGCAGGACGTTCCGGCGGTCCTAAGGACGGTGGAAGAGCTGGTGATGCAGGGAAGAGAACTGTCGCAGATGTCGGCAGATTTTACCTGGTATCTCAGGAACCTGCTTCTGGTCACAACGTCCGATCGCATGGAAGACGTGCTGGACGTGTCTGCGGAGAATCTTGCGCAGCTAAAAGAAGAGGCGCAGATGATCGAGCCGGGAGTGCTGCTTCGGTATATCCGTATTTTTTCAGAGCTGACGAGTAAGCTGAAATACGCGACGCAGAAGAGGGTGCTTTTGGAGGTGACCCTGATAAAGCTCTGCTGTCCGCAGATGGAGAGCGGCAAAGACAGCCTGCTTGACCGTATCCGCGCACTGGAAAAGCAGGTGGAGGAGGGAGCATTTTCGGCTCCGCCCGTGCAGGAAAAGGTTGTCTATGTGAATGGAGAAGCCTCCGCTCCCGCCCCGAAGCCAGAGCTTCCGAGGGCAATCCCGGACGATGTGAAAAAGGTAGTCAGGGATTTTCGCTCCATTGCAGGCGAGACGTCGGGAATGCTGCGGACTTATCTGAAGCAGGCCCGCTTAAGCGTGGGGAACCAGGGACAGCTCCTTATCGTGCTTCCCGATGAGATCAGCGTAGGTATGGTGGGAAGCGAGTCAAATAAGCAGGAGCTGACAGAGATTATTGAGAAGAAAATCGGCAAAACTGTCACGCTGGAGGTGCGCCAGGTAGAGGAAGGCCGCCACTTTGAGGACAGCTTTGTAGATATAGAGAAGATGATAAATATGGATATTATCATCGAAGATGAGTAAGAAAAGTTTCAGAGTATTGAAATGAAAAACAACTCATAAATATATGAAATAGAGATAAGAAAAGATATATGGAAAAAGGAGGACATGACCATGGCAAAACGTGGAGGATTTCCGGGCGGAGGAATGCCCGGCAATATGGCAAATCTTATGAAGCAGGCGCAGAAGATGCAGCGCCAGATGGAAGAACAGGCAAAGGAGATGGAGACGAAGGAATTTACCTCGACAGCAGGCGGCGGGGCAGTGGAAGTGACCGTGAGCGGCAAGAAGGAAGTCCTGAAAGTGAAGCTGCAGGAAGAAGTCGTTGATCCGGATGACATCGAGATGCTGGAGGATCTGATCGTGGCAGCGGTAAATGAAGCGATGCGTAAAGCGGATGAGGCGAGTGCCTCAGCAATGCAGAAGCTGACCGGCGGACTCGGCGGCGGTATGCCGGGATTGTTCTAAGGAGAATAAAAAGATGGATTATTATAGCAGTCAGATCAGTAAACTGATTGAAGAACTATCAAGACTGCCCGGTATCGGTGCAAAGTCAGCCGGAAGGCTGGCTTTTCATATGATTAATATGCCGATGGAACAGGTAGAACGCCTGGCGGGGACTATTTTGGAGGCCAGAAAGAATGTGCGGTACTGCAAGGAGTGCTGCACACTGACGGATCAGGAACTGTGTCCAATCTGTGCCAGCAGCGAGCGTGATCACAAGACCATCATGGTCGTGGAGAATCCGCGGGATCTGGCGGCATACGAAAAGACGGGCAAATATAACGGCGTCTATCATGTGCTTCACGGGGCAATCTCGCCTATGCTGGGAATCGGCCCGGGAGACATTCGCTTAAAAGAGCTGATCGAACGCCTTCAGGGAGATGTGGAGGAGGTCATCATTGCCACCAATTCCAGTTTGGAAGGGGAGACTACGGCGATGTACATCAGTAAGCTGATAAAGCCTGCCGGGGTGAAGGTCAGCCGAATCGCCAGCGGAGTTCCGGTGGGCGGCGATCTGGAATACATCGACGAGGTGACGCTTCTGCGGGCGCTGGAAGGCCGGACAGAGCTTTAGAAAGATAGAGGCAGATACAGGGCTTAAAAGAACACAAATATATAGGAAGGGAGGCGTGGGATTCCCGGTAAGAGGCGGGATTCTGCTACGGGTATGAAAAAGAAGAAAGTAACGTCAGTCGATATCGCGAGAGCGGCGGGAGTTTCACAATCTACGGTTTCCATGGTGCTGAACCACAAGTATAATGTCTCCTTTTCCAAGGAAACCGTACAGAAGGTAGAAGAAGCTGCCCGGGAGCTGGGATATGAGATTCCGAAGCGCAAGACCAGAAAAGACAGCCGGAAGGAAAAACTTTTGGTGGTGTTCTGCTCGAACCTGACCAACCCCTATTATGTCATGCTTTTGCAGGGAATCGAGTCCCGCGCCAAGGAGCAGGGATATGCATTGTTCGTGTGCAACACGCAGCGCGATCTGCGCATGGAAGAGCGGTATTTGAAAATGATGCACGACTTAAAGCCGCTGGGGATTATTTACACCTGTAATCCCAGTCACTGTTTCATGGGCGTCGTGGAGGATCTTGCAAAGCGGGTCCCGATCGTGATTATCAATAACCAGAACGAACGTCTGAATGTAGATGCGGTGGAACTGGACAATTCCAAGCTGGGCCGCATTATGGCGCAGCATCTGCTGGAGTTGGGGCACCGAAAAGTGGCGTACATTGCACCGCCGCTTACCATCAGACAGAAGCAGCGCTCCAAGCGAGTGGAAGGCTTTCTCAAGGAGTTTGAAAAGGCAGGGCTGAAGGAGAACGTGATCATCAAGGCGGCGAATGAAGAGATTGACATGGACGTGCAGATGATCGATTCCGAATATAAGATAGGCTATGACCTGACCAAAGAGGTTTTGCAGGAGCATGGGGATATCACTGCGATCGTGGGTCTTAACGACATGATTGCATTTGGCATTCTCGACGCCCTGCAGGAAGAAAAATATAAGGTGCCGGGGGATATATCCGTGATGGGGTGTGACAATACCCTGTTTGCCAGAATGCAGAAGGTGGGGCTCACCACGATAGAACATTTCGTGGTGTTCAAAGGCAGAGATGCCTGCGATATTATCGTAAAAAAGATTATGTCCCAGAACAGCAAATATTCGGAGATACAGCCCACAAGTACGTACCATGTGGAGTATGATCCCAAGCTGATCGTGCGTGGAACGACTTCTTATGCAAAAACAAAAATTAGTTCAAAAAGGAAAAATATTAATAATAAATCCGGAAGAAAAAGCGCAAAATAGCGCTAACTTGGAAATTAAATACGTAAAAAAAGAAAAAACGCAATTAATAATTTAAAATTATTAATTGCGTAAATTATTAATAAAAATATAGGCTATTGACCAACCTTTTACCCATGCGATATAATCAAAGTAAATCAGACAGAGGTGAAAGCAGGATCTGTAAGTCCGCCGGAAAGAGGAAGGAATTTGCAGAAAAACAAGACCGGAATCAACTGTCAGATTACGGAAAAATAACAGGTATATTAAATTCAAGGAGGAAGAGGAAATGAAATTTTTCATTGACACAGCCAACGTTGACGACATCAGAAAAGCAAATGATATGGGGGTTATCTGTGGTGTTACTACGAACCCGTCCCTGATCGCAAAAGAAGGACGTGTATTTTCTGAGGTCATCGCTGAGATCACATCTATCGTAGATGGACCGATCAGTGGGGAAGTAAAAGCAACGACTGTAGATGCAGAAGGCATGATCGCAGAAGGAAGAGAGATCGCAAAGATTCACCCGAATATGGTAGTTAAGATTCCGATGACAGTAGAGGGCCTGAAAGCATGTAAGGCACTTAGCGCAGAAGGAATCAAGACGAATGTTACCCTGATTTTCACCGCTAACCAGGCACTTCTGGCAGCAAGAGCAGGTGCTACCTATGTATCTCCGTTCCTGGGACGTCTGGACGACATCTCTGTACGCGGTGTTGATCTGATCCGTGAGATCGCTGAGATTTTCGCAGTAGCAGGAGATATCGACACGCAGATCATCGCAGCAAGCGTACGGAATACTATGCATGTAACCGACTGCGCACTGGCTGGCGCAGACATCGCTACCGTACCGTACAAGGTAATCGAGCAGATGACACATCACCCGCTGACCGATGCTGGTATCGCTAAATTCCAGGCTGACTACAAAGCAGTCTTTGGAGAATAAGCGCGGAGTGCATGAATTCGCAGAATTCGTGAGTTGTACGCTTATTCGGCGTAGAATAATGAACAATTCAATTTCAGGAGGCAAACTTTCATGAACAAGTTAGAACTTATGAAAACTGCAAATGAAGTCCGCAAAGGCATTGTGACCGCAGTTTACAACGCTAAGTCCGGTCATCCGGGCGGATCTTTATCTGCAGCAGATATTTACACCTATTTATTTTTTGAAGAGATGAACATCGATCCGGCTGACCCGAAGAAGGCTGACCGTGACCGTTTCGTGCTCTCCAAAGGACATACCGCTCCGGGATACTATTCTACCCTGGCCAACAGAGGATTCTTCCCGGTGGAGGATTTAAAGACGCTTCGCCACACCGGTTCTTATCTGCAGGGACATCCGGATATGAAGCACATTCCGGGCGTGGATATGTCAAGCGGCTCTCTGGGACAGGGAATCTCCGCAGCAGTAGGTATGGCAATTTCCGCAAAGATTTCCGGTGATGATTACCGCGTATACACCCTTCTGGGAGACGGTGAGATTCAGGAAGGTCAGGTTTGGGAGGCTTCCATGCTGGCAGGCTTTAAGAAGCTGGACAACCTGGTAGTGATCGTAGATAATAACAATCTTCAGATTGACGGACCGATTGATGAAGTAAACTCTCCGTACCCGATCGACAAGAAATTTGAAGCCTTCAATTTCCATGTAATTAACATCGACGGACATGATTTTGACGCAATCGACGCAGCATTCAAGGAAGCAAGAGAGACGAAAGGAATGCCGACCGCTATCATCGCCAAGACCGTAAAAGGAAAAAACGTTTCCTTCATGGAGAATCAGGCAGGATGGCATGGAAAAGCTCCGAATGAGGAAGAATACAAGATTGCAATGGCAGATTTAGAGAAAGTAGGTGAAGCATTATGTCAGAAGTAAAGAAGATCGCAACAAGAGAGAGCTACGGTAATGCTTTGGCAGAATTAGGTAAATTACATGATGACGTGATCGTATTGGATGCTGACCTTGCGGGTGCGACCAAGACCGGAACCTTCAAGAAAGCGTTCCCGGAGCGTTTCATCGACTGCGGTATCGCAGAGAGCAACCTGATGGGCGTAGCGGCAGGTATCGCTACCACAGGTAAAGTTCCGTTTGCAAGCTCCTTTGCAATGTTTGCCGCAGGACGTGCATTCGAGCAGGTTCGTAACTCGATCGGATATCCGAAGAACAACGTAAAAATCGGAGCAACTCACGCTGGTATCTCCGTTGGTGAAGACGGTGCGACCCATCAGTGTAATGAGGATATTGCTCTTATGAGAACGATTCCGGGTATGGTAGTCATCAGCCCGTCTGATGATATCGAGGCAAAAGCTGCCGTATTTGCAGCATATGAGCATCAGGGACCGGTTTACCTTCGTTTCGGAAGACTTGCAGTACCGGTGATCAATGATAATCCGGATTACAAGTTCGAGATTGGAAAAGGTATCGTGTTAAGAGAAGGAAAAGATGTTACCATCATCGCAAATGGGCTGGAAGTAAGCGAATCTCTGGAAGCGGCAGAAAAACTTGCGGCAGACGGAATTGATGCGAAGGTGATCAATATCCACACCATCAAACCTCTGGACGAAGAACTCGTTCTTGCAGCAGCAAAAGAGACCGGAAAAGTGGTTACGGTAGAAGAGCACTCTGTAATCGGCGGACTTGGAAGCGCTGTATGTGATGTCCTTTCTGAGAAATGCCCGACACAGGTTCTGAAGATCGGTGTGCAGGACGTATTCGGAGAGTCCGGCCCGGCGAAAGAGCTGATCAAGAAATATGGTCTGGACGCGGAAAGCATTTACAATAAGGTAAAAGAATTTGTGAAATAAATTCGCTGATGGAGTGAAAATGTTTATTCCCGCGGGCAACGAGCCAAGCGACTGCTTGCAGTCATTTGGCGACTGCCGCGAGGGTCAAATGCCCCGTAGCTTGCTGCGGGGTATTTGACTTAGATATTCATGATGGCAAAATTTTGCGGGCGGTATTCCTGAAAAATGGAAGACCGCCCGCTTTTTGCATTGCCAAGCATTCTATTTTACTTTTTCAATCCTGCTCTCATATGGCTGCAAAAGAGTTTCTCCATTTTTGACAGCATATCCATTGTGGTTCATCACCATGCGGACGCGATTTTCCCCATTTCCGCGGTAGCAGATTTCCACGCCTTTGGCACTTGGCTCGGAGACGATTTGGCAGTCGGTCATGATTTGCTCCATCAGCCGATTGGTTGTCGCCTCATCAAGGCCGCAGCCAAAGTAGTAGATCATACCTTCGCCCTGCTTTTTGCGGGTAACGGCGGCAAATTCATCATAGAACGTATCGCCGTAATGATACAGAACCTCAGCGTCGCTCACTTCCAGCATATCCCGGAAGATTCCGCCGACTCCATCTGCGCCGGACATGATGCCCTCGCCGATGACGGGGAACTCCTGGCCTTCCTGAAGGCTTTCAGTCTCCACCAGTGTAACGCCGGCAAAATCGCTGTAGTGCAGCGGAATGACTTCTCCAAATGTCAGATTGTTGTGGACATCTTTTACGCCACACCGATAAGTCAGCACTGCGGTGCCTCCATTTTTCACGAATTCCTGAACTTTGGCGGAGAATTCCGGTTTCTCTATGATCATCTGCGGTAAAATAATGACCTTATATTGCGCCAGGTCGGTATCCTCGGGCACAACATCTACCGGTACATTCACATCATAGAAGGCCTTGTAATATTTTTGCATTTCCGCCGGGCAGTCCAGAAGAAAGCTCTGCTTCTGAATGCGGAAGGCGGCAAGGGAATCGTAGTCATAGACGATGGCTACCTCGCTCTTTACCGGTGTCTCAAGCGCCTCTTTGTATTTGATGATTTCATGGAAACAGCTCTGCACCTCGTAGAACTTTCTGCGCTTTACATTATCTGCGTCCAGAACGCCATAGCAGAACTGCTCTGCCCCCTTAGTGGCGCCGCGGTAACGGAAATACATCATGCTGTCGCAGCCATGGGCAAAGCCCTGATAGGACCACATTTTCGCCTGATTCGGGCGCGGGGAATATCCGGTGACATCGTGTCCCTGTGCGCCCATGATTGCCTCGGTGATCCAGAAATTCTGCCCCTTCAGGCCGCGCATATAGTCAAGGCCAAACGCGATTTCGTGCGGGGCGATCGGCTCCTTCTGGCCGCCCCATACCGGGTAATTATTGTAGGCAACCGTGTCCAGCTTCTTCGCCACCTTGGAGTAATCCACATGCTTGGCAAGACCTCCGCCCGGGAAATCATGGATTACAACGGCGTCAGGAGCGATCTCTCTGATCAGGTCCGCCTGGAAATTCATGAAATCCAGGATACTCTTGCTGCGGAAACGCTCCCAGTCAAGGCGAAGCGCCGGGTTGTGGGTGGTGATGGTCTCCATCGGAGTCGGAATCTCATCGAAGCTGTTATATTCCTGGGACCAGAAAGTCGTTCCGTAGATGTCGTTCAGCTTGTCAATATTATTTTCAAATTCTTCGGACAAATATTTCTGGAATGCCCTCTGGCACTGCGGGCAATAGCATACATCACTGCCCTCATGTCCGATCTCGTTATCCGTCTGCCAGGCAACGATGGCCTCCTCGTCCTTATAATGCTCCACCAGCTTTCTGATGATCCTCTCAGAATATTCGTACATCACCGGTGAGTTAAAACAGTATACATGCCGGCCGCCGAAGCTGCGCTTTTTGCCGCCCTCAAATTCGGATAAAATGGAAGGCTCTTTTTTGGCCAGCCACGCAGGAATCGTGGCGGTAGGAGTGCCCATGATCACTTTGAGTCCCTTTGCCTTTGCATGGGCAATTACATGATCGAAGAAAGAAAAATCGTATTTTCCTTCTGTTTTCTCCATCAAATGCCAGGAAAATTCGGCGATTCGGATCACGTTGCAGCCAAGCTCCACGATGGTGTCCAAATCCTGATCCAGCAGGGAGATATCCCACTGCTCCGGGTAATAATCAACGCCTAACCACATATTAATTCCCCTTTCTTGCATGAAGTTCGTCACGCATCTTGCTGTAAAATTCAGGTGTTAATTTGTATCCTTTGATATAAATCAAGAAGCAGAGAGCAGAAAGAACTGCCGGAATCAGGAACATAATGATCCGCATACCGTTTTCTGCGCCTGCAGATTGCTGCTGGTTCGCCACATATCCGATGGCAGTCAGTCCGATTCCGCTCACGAATCCACTGAATGCTCCGGCAAACTTTACGACAAAGGTCTGCATGGAGAACAGAATACTCTCATTTCTGGTCCCGAGCTTATACTCGCCGTAGTCCACGACCTCTGAAAGAATGACTGTGATAAATACCAGCATAAATCCAATACCACTATTAATAATAGCACTGCATACGCCGACTGCAAAGACATTTTTCGGAGCGACGTAACCAAGCACCCAAAGAATCGCGAAGCCGATTACCGGGAAGAAGCTGGCACAGAAGAAGGAAATCTTTTTCCCGATTTTTTTGGAAAGGAACGGAAGGATCGCCATGGAACCCATCTGTGCAAATCCCGCTACCGCTGCGTACACCGGATACAGGACCCCGTTCGTGTCGCCCGCGTAGGTGCGTTCTGCAACATATTTAAAATAATAGAGTGCGAAACTGTTGGATAACTGGTAAGCGATGTTGAAAAATAATGCAATACCAAGGATTATTTTCACCTGGTCATTTTTGAATAAAACATCGATCATACCTTTGACAGAGGTTTTTTCCGCGTTCTGTGTTACCACCTGTTCTTTACAGGTCAGAACGGTTACAAGTGAAGCTAAAATAAATACGATAGAAATGATGGTTGCCAAGATGGAAAATCCTTTAACATCGTTGCCGGCGCCGAGTTTGGATACCATCAAAAGGCCGAATGAGTTGATGACGAGCCATGCGCAGCTTGCGAAGATACGCGGGATAGCCGAAATCTGGCTTCTTTCGTCTTCGTCGTCCGTAAGAGCCGGAACCAAAGACCAGTAGGGAATGTCCATAATCGTATAGGTCATACCCCAAAGAATGTAGAATACGGAACACCATACCAGGTAGCTTTTTCCTTCCAGGCCGTTATCCATGAAAAGTAATACCAGTACAATGGCATTCAGAACGGTACCGATCATGATCCACGGACGGAATTTGCCCCATTTGGTACGGGTGTTGTCCACGACCATTCCCATAAACGGATCGTTGAACGCGTCCCAGATACGAGCGACCATGAAGAGCGAACCGACGAAAGCCGGCGCCACAGACCGGTAGTCTGTCAGGTACATCATTAAATAGGTACCTACGATTGCGTACACGGCATCTTTACCAAAAGCACCGATGCCAAAGCACAGTTTTGAGATAAAACTCAGTTTTTTTTGCATATTGTTTCCTCCTTTTTTCTCCCAAGTATACTTTGTGAAACGGCCGAATGGCCATACGGAGTGCCCTTGGGCATACTTCAGTAAAAACTCGTTACAGGTTTACTGAAGTAAAAGTTTTACTTGGATTCCTTTTTCTACAAAACAATGCAGATGTCCATGTATTCAAGCCTTCTCTTACGTATTGTCTTGTGGTTTCTAATAAAAAAATAACACAAATTTTACTAAAAGTCAATAAATATTTTACTAAAAATTCCGTTTATAGAATAAAATATTTACTAAAAATTTCTGAGGAGTCGCTATCATATTTATAATTGCCGTATATGCTATAGGAAAAAAGAGAAGTCGTCAAGGGGGGAATTTTAATTGGTTTATTCAAAGGGCATTGCTTGTTTGAACTGCATCGTATATCATATAATATAAAGGAGAGGAATGATACTATGAAGAACTATTCGGAAGATGCAAGCAGACAATATCATATTCAGGTGGCAAAAGGGGAGGTAGGCCGTTATGTGATCATGCCGGGGGACCCGAAACGGTGTGTGAAGATCGCCCGGTATTTTGACAATCCGGTTCTGATCGCAGATAATCGGGAATATATCACCTACACCGGGACCTTAGACGGCGTAAAGGTCAGTGTCACATCTACCGGTATCGGCGGGCCGTCGGCGTCGATCGCGATGGAAGAGTTATATCGGTGCGGCGCCGATACATTTGTCCGTATCGGTACCTGCGGCGGTATGCAGCCGGAAGTGAAAAGCGGCGATGTCGTGGTGGCGACAGGCGCGATCCGCATGGAAGGGACCAGCCGGGAATACGCGCCGATCGAATTTCCGGCCGTTGCCGATCTTGGCGTGACGAATGCGCTGGCAGAGGCGGCGGAAAAAAAGGGATACCCCTTCCACACGGGAGTAGTACAGTGCAAGGACTCTTTTTACGGCCAGCATGAGCCGGAAGTAAAACCGGTAAGCTATGAGCTGATGAATAAGTGGGAAGCGTGGAAGCGGCTGGGCTGCCTTGCATCGGAGATGGAATCGGCGGCGTTATTTGTCGTGGCGAGCCATCTGCGCGTGAGAGTGGGTTCCTGTTTCCTCGTTGTGGCGAATCAGGAAAGAGAGAGACTGGGACTGGAAAATCCGGTCGTTCATGATACCGATATGGCGATTCAGGTGGCGATCGAGGCGATTCGCACTTTGATTCAGAAAGACCAGAAGAAAGAGAGATAGAAGGAGACCAGGAACATGAATGTGAAAGAGATTCTAAAACATGTAGACCATACGCTTTTGTCACAGACGGCGACGTGGGAGGAGATTCGGCAGATCTGCGACGACGCTGTCAAATATCAGACGGCGTCGGTCTGCATTCCGCCAAGCTATGTAAAGCAGGCGAGCGAGTATGTGGAGGGCAAGATGGCAATCTGCACGGTGATCGGATTTCCGAATGGATATATGACGACCAGGGCAAAGGAATTCGAGACCAAAGACGCCATCGCAAATGGTGCGTCCGAGATCGATATGGTCATCAATATGGGCTGGGTGAAGGATCAAAAATATGAACTGATTGAAGAGGAGATTCGTACCCTGAAGGCTGCGTGCGGGGATAAGGTGCTCAAAGTGATCATTGAGACCTGTCTTTTGACTGAGGAAGAAAAGGTGAAAATGTGCGAGATCGTGACGAGGGCCGGGGCAGATTATATCAAGACCTCCACCGGATTTTCCAGTGCCGGGGCGACCTTTGCGGATATAGAACTGTTTGCGAAACACATCGGACCGGGCGTGAAGATGAAAGCCGCAGGCGGGATTTCCTCCCTGGCTGACGCGGAGAAATTCCTTTCCCTGGGGGCAGAGCGTCTTGGAACGAGCCGCATTGTGAAGATTGTGAAAAACGAACAGACATCTGGATATTAGGAGCGGGACTAAATGATGAATAAAGTATATGAAAAATTGATGACGTGCGTGGAAAGTGTGCGGGAAAGGGTTGATTTTCAGCCGGAGGTGGCGCTGATCCTGGGATCGGGCCTGGGAGACTACGCCGAGGAGATTGAAATCTCGCACACCGTAGATTATGCGGAGATCGCAGGATTTCCGACCTCCACCGTGGAGGGGCACAAGGGAAGATTCGTGTTTGGGTATGTGAAGAAAGTTCCGGTCGTGATCATGCAGGGCCGCGTCCACTTCTATGAAGGTTACCCGATGTCCGATGTGGTCCTTCCCACGTGGCTCATGGGAATGCTGGGAGCCAAAAAACTGATCCTTACCAATGCGGCAGGAGGCATTAATTTTGATTACAGACCGGGGGATTTTATGTTGATCAAAGATCACATTACAACGGCCGTGCCGAACCCACTGATCGGGGAGAACCTGGATAAGCTGGGGGTAAGATTCCCGGACATGAGCGAGGTATACAGCGCCCGCATGCGCGATGTGATAAAGAAGGCGGCAGCAGGACTTGGAATCGAGCTTAGGGAGGGCGTCTATGTGCAGCTTACCGGGCCGAGCTATGAGACCCCGGCGGAGATCCGCATGTGCAGGGCATGGGGAGCAGATGCGGTCGGTATGAGTACCGCGTGTGAAGCGATGGCGGCGCGGCATATGGGAATGGAAGTGTGTGGGATTTCCTGCATCACGAATCTTGCGGCGGGAATATCTTCGGGGCAGCTCAATCACGAAGAGGTCCAGGAGACGGCTGACCGGGTGGCAAAACAGTTCAAAGAACTGATCACGGAGATTGTGTGTCAAATTTAGAAACCCGGTGCATTCAGACACAATGTGAAAAGGAATTAAAATAGAGAATGGCGTGATAACCATTCTCTGTTTTAGATGCCTTATTTCTTTTTTACGCTTCCCCTGTCCACAATCGCACAGGGAACCACAATCTTTTTGGGTGATCTGGAACCGTTCCACAAAAACTCAATACATTGAATGGCCGATTTTGCGTTTTCCTCCAGAAATACTTCAATGGAAGTCAGAGGCGGTTCGGAATATTCGGAAAAACTGGTGTTGTTAAAGGTGACGATGCCGATATCTTCCGGAATGCGTATGCCCCGTTCGCGGAGCGCTTTTACAATGCCGGGCGCCACCGCGTCGCTGGCAATAAAGATCACGTCCGGCAGAGTGGAATGCTTGTCAAGATAAGCACACATAGCCTCATAGCCGGAGCGCGCATTCATATTGCAGTCGATCACCAAATCCTCCTCAAATAACCCCTTATTGACCATGGAGGTCTGGTAATAGTAGTAGCGCGGATCCCTTGAAAGCTCCTTGACGTCGTCCAGGGTACACACCCCTCCCGCATACGCAATACGCTTCTGGTTCAAATCCCAGCAATAATTCAGCGCCAGGCGGACAGCCATATGGTAATTCGGCACGATGCTGTAGTAGCGAAGGGCGTCCGGCGTGGAGTCCAGAAATACGATATTATCCGTATAGCTTTCGAAATCCGCGATCTCGTCCCGGCTGAAACGGCCAATCGCGATTAATGCGTCGATCGGAATGTCATCATTTTTAACAAAATGTCTGCTCTCATTCCGGGAAAGAACGACGGTCGTCCAGCCTTTGGAAAAGCAGACTGCGTCCACCATTTGCTTTAACACAATATAATAAATATCCTCGATCTGCTCTTTGAGTTCAAACATCTGGGCGATACCGATCCGTCTCTGGCCGTCGCCGTCCTTCCCCCGTTCATTCTTCGTGGCAGTGGGAGCAGCGCCAGGCGCTTTTGTTTGCTGCTGTACCCGCTGGGTCACTGTTTTATAATCTAATTGCTGTGCAATCTGCCAGATGCGGTTCCTGGTCTCCTGCGTCACACTGAGCGACGGGTCGCCGTTTAACACCCGGGAAACCGTAGCCTGTGAAACGCCTGCCTGCGCAGCGATATCCTTTAATGTTGCCATATTATCTCCCCTTTAAAGAAACAAGTAGTCAAAATCATGTCATTACGTTCTTTAGTAAAAATAGCACTTTTTACTAAAAAATGCAACAACCTGAGTGGATAATGAGTAAAATATTTAGCAGAGGTTCGAAAGAATATCTAAGAAGACCGGACTTTCCGTAAGCGTAAAGAACAGGGCGGTCCGCCGCCCTGTAACCATCTCCTATATTTTCAAAGCCCCTTTCGGACAGTTATCCACGCATTCCATACACAGAATGCACTCGGTTCCATTTTCCCGTTTCCGGGAATTGTCCCGCATATCCACATTCATCGGACAGATCCGGCGGCACTTATCGCAGCCGATGCATTTTCCTTCGTCCATTTTGACCCGCAGGGCCGAGAAATAACTCATCGGCTTCAGAAACACGGTAATCGGGCAAATATATTTGCAAAACGCCCGGTTATCCTTGAACAAAAACGCCAGTCCGATCCCGATTATGTAATACAAAAGATTCCCGAACAAAAAACACCAGAACATGATGCGCTCCAGATTTCCCACCTGAAACAAGAATAACATACTGACAAAAACGAAGGACCCTGCGAACATGACATACCGAATCCACCCAATCTTTTTCCGGGGACCTTTGGGCTGTTTATATGGCAGCAGATCAAGAATCATGGCCGTCCAGCAGGCGTACCCGCACCAACCGCGCCCGAAAAACAAAGGCCCGAAGATCTTTGCCACTGCATAATGAATTGTGGCCGCCTCAAAGACCCCGGTAAACAGGTAATACCAGAACCCCTCTATCTGCATATTCTCATTGCCAAGAAGCCCCAGATACAGTAGCATATACATTCCCACCAAAAACTGTACGACCCGCCGGGCATTCTTATATTTCCGGATATACAAAACCAGCCCTAACGCGATCGCCCCGCCGATATAGCTGAAATTAAACAGATAGAACAGATTGCCCTTCCCGAGCCAAAGCGAGATCGCGACCCCTTCAAAAATCGCCAGCATAATAAGCGGCGCACTATATTTCCTGAGCCATCTCATAACAGTCCTCCTTACCTGAATTTACGAATCAACAGGGGAATATCCTTCTTGTCGATCCACTCCTCCGAATATCCGCAAGAACAACATACGTATCGCGGAACCCTCACCGCAGAAAAATTTTAAATTCGCTTTTAGAATATTGTATCAGATTACAAGGACAATGACCAGTTGCTTTTCGTTTAGCAGAAATTGGGCGAAAGCGCTATGTGCAGAAAAGCATGAAATCAACTGCGTTTTTGTAGATGTACCTCTTTGTAACTTGACAAAACGGGGACTCACAAAGTATAATTAATGTTATATAACAATAATTACAAATAGGGAGGACAACATGCCGCCGAAAGCGAAAATCACAAAAGAGATGGTAATAGACGCAGCGTTTGAAGTCACACGAGCAGAGGGAGCCCAAAATGTCAATGCACGGACCGTTTCAAAAAAGCTCGGCTGCTCTACACAGCCGATTATGTACCATTTTACAAAAATCGAGGATATGAAAAGAGCAGTTTATGAAAAAGTGGGCCAGTTTCACACAGAATATCTCCTGAATATCAATCCGAAGGAAGACGTTATGCTTGGAATTGGGCTGAATTATATCCGTTTTGCAGTGGAAGAACCAAACCTATTCCGCTTTCTC
Organism: Roseburia hominis; assembly: GCA_040702975.1. Lineage (NCBI taxonomy): Bacteria > Bacillati > Bacillota > Clostridia > Lachnospirales > Lachnospiraceae > Roseburia > Roseburia hominis. Next base: position 4,211,930 of record CP159990.1, on the reverse strand, counting down.
TTCCAGTCAGGCTTCGCTGTTGAAAACAATTTGCTTGAAATGGTAGACTCCGAAGAACTGAAACCTATCATTTCCGCAATGCAGGAAGCGATACCTTGTGAAACGGCCGAATGGCCAAGCGGGGTGCCCTCGGGTATACCTTGCGAAACAGCCGAATGCCCATACGGGAAGCCCTTGGGTACAGGACTTGATACAAACCAGATCAAAGAGGTCTTTATAACACTTGCCATGTTCGTTCACGGGTACGCAAGCATCATTGCTAACAATGCATTGGAATATGACGAAAGAGTTGTGACAACCCATTTGGAGCGCGCCTATCGTGGAGCGATACTGGCATTACAGGAGGAAAAAGATAATGAGTAAATTATATGAAAAAAACGAATTAACATTTTCACTGGCGTGGATTATCGCCTATGTTGTCCTGTTTAGCGTGGCAGATAATCTTTCAGAATCTTTAGGATTTGAAAAAATAATTACTGCCCCGGCAGGCATATGTCTTGCACTCTTCCTTTTCATCTGGATCAGAAACCATAACCTGTCAGAAAAATACGGTCTGTGTTCGTTTAAAGGAAATTACAAGGATTATTTATACTTCGCGCCGCTTCTCCTAATTATGACCACAAATTTATGGAACGGAGTTGCCATGAACACTTCCATTACGGAAGCTATACTCCACATTTTGAGCATGCTGTGCGTAGGCTTTATCGAAGAAGTCATCTTCCGGGGACTTCTCTTCAAAGCAATCTGCAAAACCAACGTAAAGCAGGCAATCCTGATCTCAAGTATCACCTTTGGCATCGGCCACATTGTAAATTTACTGAACGGTGCAGACATATTACCCACTCTTCTACAAATATGTTATGCAACCGCAATCGGCTTCCTTTTCACAACAATCTTCTACAAAGGAAAAAGCCTTCTACCATGTATCGCGACACATGGCATCGTCAACTCACTAACCATTTTTGCCATTCAAGGCTCCCAGACATTCAACATAGCCACTGCCATGGCACTGTGCGTTATCTCTGCCAGCTATGCACTATGGATATGGAAAAAAGCTGAAAACCCCGAGAAAAATACCAAGTCAGGAGCTTATTAAAAGGTACCTACTTGATAACAACTGGCCCCAAAAGGCAGATTAGTCGTGAATTCTCACCCAGTTGATAATATTTACCCTCCCAAAAAAATAACAACGCTCCCCACGCAACCCCATTATGTGCTTCTCCCCGTGTGGAACAAGCCAGCGCCCGGAGGATATTGGTATCCGGCACCGTCGAAAACGCCGGCACTAGATGGCAGCAGTCGCCCTTCCAGGCGGCGCCTCTGGCATCGTACGTACCGCTGCGTTTTCGTCCGAGCGAGAGCGAGTGCCGGATACTAATATCCTCCGGGCGCGTCCCCCTTTCCACACCCCACATTTCTTATGATTTTCCTAATTTTCCCCACCCCCTCTTCCCTCACCCTCCCATTTTTGCTATACTTAACCATGGCAGAACATTTCGCCCATCACAGAAAGAACCAAAGGAGCCAGTTATGCTGAGAATCCGAAGAGACCTATCCGAACGACTAAAGGACGTCCGCCAAAAATGGAATGAAGAATTTTACGAAAATATACGAGACATTGCAACACACCCCGTAGTCCTTCGCATGAAGCTCTACCCGCATCACGGAGGCAGCAACTGCTATCAGCACTGTATCCATGTGGCATATTACAATTACCAGTGGTGCCGTTTCCTAAAATTAGACGCCCGCTCAGCCGCCCGCGGCGGTATGCTTCACGATCTTTTCCTGTATGACTGGCATACCCATGCAAAGAAGACCGGCGATCATTTTCACGGTATGACGCACCCGGCGGTGGCGCTTAAAAATGCGGAAAAATTCTTTGACCTGAACGATACGGAGAAAGATGTCATTCGCAGTCATATGTGGCCCGTGACATTGTTTACCCTTCCGCATACAAAAGAAGGCTGGATCACGACACTCACGGACAAATACTGCGGAAGCTGTGAGACCAGCCGGCGAAAAGACGTAGATACCACCAGAATCCGAAGGGATTTGTCCCGGCTTGTCGAGCGTTTTACCTATCTCGTAGACATAAAGCGATAAAATCAGCGTTTTCCCTATGCTATCATAATCAAAAATATGCAAATTGAGGTGAGAGTATATGGAAAACAGATTTCCGAAAAACGTACGCCAGATAGGAAATGTAAGCGATACTCCAAAGATTTATGTAGAAGATTACGTAGATACATTTTTAAACCACATTTGCGAAAAGAACGATGAAGATGCGGCAGGGGCGTTTCTCATCGGACATACTGTAAAACAAGATGAACAGGAATGCGTATACATATCCGGCGCTATTCGCATGGACGAGCTTGAAACAGATGGACAAGACGTCCTGATCAGCGAAGAAACCTGGGCGAAGGCAAGCGAAGAACGAAGAGAATATTTTGGAGACGCCGGTTTTATCGGCTGGTTTCTTGCCATACCCGGGCGCCCGCTTGTTCTGAACCAGAATTTGATAAGAATACATGAGGAAAATTTTGCTTCGCCTAACACCGTATTGATCCTGGGCGACGCCAGAGAGCAGGAAGAAGCATTTTTCGCCTACAAATATAAAGAGCTCATGCAGATGAGCGGACATTACATATATTATGAGAAAAATAAACCCATGCAGAATTACATGGTATCCTCGCGCAAACAGAATTGCGTTTCTCCCAGTGAAGCTGTGGAGGATCACGCTGCAAAAGAGTTTCGTAGTCTGGTAAGAGAGCGATACGAAATAAAAGAGCAGAAGCATTCCTCCCGGGCGATGTACGCCGCCAGCGTACTTTTGGTACTGGTCGTACTCATCATCGGTGTGACTACGGTCAACAATTATGATAAAATGCGCTCCGTACAATCTTCTCTGGACGATATCAGGAATTCCTTTTCAAAGAACGAGCCCGAAGAGGCGGTGGCGGCCAGCGGCACGGCCATAGCCGGGACGAATCAGGGGGATCCGGGAAATGCAGAGACGGACGTAAAAGCGCCGGAGGGACAAGCCGAGACGACGGAGCCTGAGGCAGGGAAAGAAGCGGAGTCAGATGAGCGGGCAACCGAGGCGGAGCAGTCTTCGGAGAATAGCCAGTCAGAGGACGATAAAAAGAAGGCGGAGACGGACCAGAAAAATGTCAGTACGATGCAGGAGATGAGTGAAGATATTTATATCGTAAAAAAGGGAGATACTCTGGCAAAGATCAGCAAGCAGATGTACGGCGATACCAGTCATGTGGACGCCATTTGCAGAATGAATGGTCTTACGGACGGCAATCTGATTTTTATAGGTCAGAAATTATTACTTCCATAAAAGGGGGGTGACGTGCTATACTAACAGAAGATTATATGTAGACCTTGTGAAACGGCCGAATGGCCATACGGGATGCCCTTTTGGGTATACAATATGACAAAGGGGAAGCTATGGGAGTTATTATAGAAGTGCGGGACCCTCAGGAGGACCTTGAAGAGAAAATCAAAACATATAAAAAGCAGACGCGGCGCAAGAAGGTGTTGGCGGTGCTCACTTTGCTGGCGGCGGTTGTCAGCACGTATCTGCTGGTCGCGCTTCAGACATATGATAAGGTGCGGGTGGTCCGCAGCTATGGCGAGGAAGCGGTAGATAACAGCAGCTTTGTACAGTATTCAGACGGCGCGTTAAAATACAGCCGGGACGGAATCGCATTTTTGGATACGAAGGGGCAGGAAAAATGGAACCAGCCCTATCAGATCAAGAATCCAATCATAAATATCAGCGGCGATGCGGTGGCTGTCGGCGATCAGGGAGGCAACGATATCCTGGTATTTGACAAAAAAGGATTAAAGGGGGAGATTCATACGAATTTCCCGATTGAGAAGATCGTGGTTGCCGAGAATGGAATCGTATGTGCGCTCCTCAGAAATGAGAGTACGCCCCAGATCGTATGCTACGACGCTATGGGAAGTGTTCTGGTGGAACATAAAGCGTCCATAAGCACCACGGGCTATCCGGTCGGTATGGCTATCTCGCCGGACGGGACCAAACTGCAGATTTCCTATCTTTGCGTGGCAGATGGCGTGCAGGCGTCCAGGGTGGTATATTTTAATTTCGAGGAGGCCGGTGCGGATAAGGATCAATATCAGGTGACCGAAGATATTTATAAAAATACAGTGATTCCAGAGACATTTTTCCTGAATTCCAGGAAATCTGTTCTGGTAGGCGATACGTCGTTTATGATCTACAGCGGCGAGGATAAACCTAAGCTTACGAAAACGGTGGAACTTGGCAAGGAGATCCGGAGCGTATTCCACGATGAACGTTACCTGGGATTTGTACTGCATGGCGAGGGAGAAGAGGGATATGAGCTGCGGCTTTACAGCATGTCGGGAGAACAGAAGCTGTCAAAGAATTTTACCGGAGATTATAACCATATCAAGATTTCCCGTGAAAATGTAATCATGTTTGATGGAAAACAATGTTTGGTATTCTCCAGTTGGGGCGTCCGGAAGTTTGAAGGAGAGCTGGAAACAGATATTCTGGAAATGATCCCACTGTCAGGAATAAATAAATACTTAGTGATGAGTGCAAGCGGGATGGACGAGATCCGGTTTGTAAAATAGGAGAGAGTATGAACTGGTTATTGATGAGTGTAATTGGAATTCTGGCGATCGGTGCGGTGATCGGATTCGCGAGAGGTGCGATCCGGATCGCGGTATCTCTTGTGGCGACGGTCCTGACGGTGGTCGTGGTGTTTGTGGCCACGCCCTATATCAGCAAAGCAATCATCTCATTTACGCCCGTAGATGAGATGATCGAGGAGCAATGCCTGAAAGTGATTTCCAAGGCGTTGGATCCTGATAAACCGAAGCGGATCGGATTCACGGAGGAACAGGTGCGTTCCATGCTGGCAGGGGCCGGAGTGTCAGAGGAAGAGCTGGCGGCAGCAGGAATAACAGTGGAAGATATCGTAAATGGCAAGGTTTCCGGTAAGGACCTGGCAAAGCATGGCATTTCGGCAGGGGTCCTGGCCGGTCATAACAAGGAGGAGGTAAAAGAATCCCTTTTGGATGCGGAGATTCCGCGGCAGCTTCAGATTGAGGCGATTGAGATGGCGGATCTGCCGAAGGTGTTCAAGGATTTGCTCCTTTCCAATAATAACAGTGAAGTGTATCAGAGTCTTGGCGCATCAACTTTCCTGGATTATATCGGGAAATATATGGCAAAGCTGCTTATTGATATTATCTCGTTCCTGGTGACATTTGTGATTGTCACGATTATTGTTCGGGCTGTTGTGTTCGCGCTCGATTTTGTGGCGGAGCTTCCTGTGCTGGGAATACTCAATCGTCTGGCGGGAATTCTGGTGGGCGGTTCGATTTCGCTGATCATTATTGACTTTTGTTTTGTGATCATCACACTTTTATATATCACACCGGTAGGAAAGATGTTGATGAAATTGGTGGAGGAAAGCGATTTTCTTAGGTTTCTCTATGAACATAATCTGATCATGAAAATGATGACCGTTTTCCGATAATGTAGGAATCTCTTTGCGTTGGGAAATGAAAAATATAGTGCAAGAAGGGGCTGCAGGAGCAGTCCTTTTTCTGTCGCCGTGTGTCCGGTGGAACTTATTTTGATTCGTAAGTTTACAGTGAAAAATGACCGTTTAGGGACAGATTTACTACTGTTTGCGGACAGAAGGATGAAAAATAGAAGAGAATATGGTAGAATCAGTCAAAAATGGGGATGTTTTATCGAAAAAAGGATGGGATAAAGAATGATACGAATTGCACTGGTAGAAGATAATGAAGAATTGTTGAAAAGAGAAGTGGAGATTATAAAGGCTGGCTGGGAATGTAAAGAAGAAATGGAGGTTCTTACATTTTCCCGAGCAGAGCCGCTTATTGCCGCGTTGGAGGCAGGGGAAGAGTATCATATCCTTGTTGCAGATATCGGCCTTCCCAGTATGAACGGGATAGAGTTGGGAAAGTGGCTGCGGGCGAGAGATGCACAGATTCCGCTCATCTATCTGACTGCTTATGATTGTTATGCGCTGGAGGGATACGAGGTGGAAGCGTACCAGTATGTGATGAAGGAGCAGATGGAGGTGCGGCTGCCTTTTTATCTGAACAAGCTGGGGAATCGGATGGTAGACAGAAGGGAAAAGTACTGGTATCTTGAGAGAGTAGGAGAGATGACGCGGGTGCCTCGTGCGGATGTCATGTACATCAAAAAGGACGGGAAATATGTAGAATTTACTACAAGGAGCGGAAAATACCGGAAGCGGGAAAGCCTGGATGCAGTGTGGCAGGAAGCGGAAGGATTTCCCTTTATGAAGATTGAGCGTGGCTACATTATCAACGCCAGCCATATGCAGAGAATCGTGGATAATAACATTGTGATGGTTGACGGAACGGTACTTCCGGTCAGCAGACGGCTATTGCCTAAGATAAAAAAGGAGATTCATCAAAACAGGAGTAAGTTATGACAGAAGTAGGAATGAGAATCATAGTTGTGGCGCTGAGTATCGGTGAGATGTATCTGGGATACCGTTTTTTGACTGTATGCTGGGTGAATGACGAGGAAATCACACGGGCAGGAAAAGTACTGATGAACGTACTCGCTGTGGTGATGGGGATTTTGGCGGGGATAAATAGAGAGATAGCATTATTTTCATCGAACCTTTTTGTTTTACAAGTGATTCTGACAGGCATTCCGTTGCTTTTGTTGTTTCCTAAGAAGAAATTGATGGCACTGAGTCTGCTGATCATCTGGTTCACTTTGATTGCCCTGGTAGATTTTCTGGCAGTATTTGTCGTTATGGAAGTAAAAGTAAATTTTTTTGAGAATGTGTTCTTTGGAATGAATGGGTATAAGGTGGGCATCTTTTTGTTTACCAGGTGTGTTATGATGGGGATGTTTTTGGAAATGCAAATGAGAGCCGGGCAGTTGAAAGAAATTTTTGCTACATATAAGAAGGGGACGGTTCTTTTTTGCGTGGGACTGGTTGTGTTACTCCGCAGATATCAGATTGCGATGGCAGGCTTCGATGATGTAGGCACAACCCTGCATACGAAGGGGATTGCGCTGTCCCTGTTTCTTATGGTGGTAGTCGCAGGTATATTTGTATGGATGTGGGCAAAGATTACTTATGTAAAGCAGGAAATGATATTTATCCGGAGCCGGGATAAGTTGCGGGAAGAGAATTATAGAAATCTGAGGGGGCTTCTGGAGGAAAATCAGCAGTTGCAGCATGATATGAAGCATCATTTTCAAATTCTTCGTGATTATGCAAGGGAGGGGAGACTGGAGGACTTGCGGACCTATCTGGATGATATCCAGGAGCCTTTAGTGCGGCTGCAAAAAATCCCATGGACTCGGTCAGAAATACTGAATTTGATTCTAAATCAGAAGTTCTGGGAGGCGGAGCAGGCCGGGATAGAGATGAATCTGTATGTAGACAGTGATTTTCAGATGCTTTTGAAAGAAGCAGAAATCAGTGCTCTGTTCGGGAATCTGTTGGATAATGCACTGGAAGCTTGCCTCAGGATGGAGAAAGGAAAAAGATGGGTTTGTGTCACGTTGGAAAGAAAGCAGGGAATGATATTCATTCGGATTGAGAACAGCATAGACCGCCTTCCTCGGATGGAGGGCAGTGAATTCCTGACCGGAAAAGAGGACAAGAAGTTACATGGTTTGGGTGTAAAGAGCGTCAAGCGAATCGTGGAAAAGTATGAGGGAGAGATAGAGATGCAGGTAAAAATTGACAGCTTTATTACGGATATTACATTTTTTAATGAGGAGGAAAGACAAAATGAGATTAAGTAGGAAAGAAGCAAACAAAAACACAGGTGATTTGAGAGAGGAACTGAAAGAATTTAGAAAATTGATACCCGAGGAGGGAGGTAGCGAGATGAGTGCTACCCATACTGCGAAATGTGGAGTTTTTTTAACAATTTATTGCTGTTAAAGAGGAAGGCGAATCTTTCTGTGGAAAGGTTCGCTTTTTAAGGAGGAAAGATGAAGGAAGAGAAGAAGAGTTATCTTTTTGAACGGATATACCAGGGAGAAGGAAAGAAAAATCGTGACAAGCTACGTTATTGGACGGAACTTTTAGGAGAAGATGTGATGCATAAAATCGGGGAAGAACCTTCTGTTTATGGCTATCTTCATGATATACCCTTTCGGGTGAGCAGACAGGAATGGGGAGAGGCAGACAGGAATCTGTTGCATTGGGAGCGGACAAAGGAGAAGGGGGACTATTTGTTTTACAACTTTCTGTTCCCTTTTTTAAAATCCGGTGCCGGGGCACTAAAGGAGAATATAAAAACATCTCCTTGTTGGACGCCGGAATGTATGGAAGATTATCAGGAAGCGCTGGGCAGAGCGTTGGAGACAATCTGTATGCGCACGATGATAGAGCGATTGCATCGGGAGAAGGAGGAGGGAAATCTAAAAGGGGCAAGTAAAGAAGCAGAGTATGATTTCTTTTGTGAGGAGCTGCTTTCTGATACGTCTTATTGCAGGGGGATTCTAAAGGAGTACCCGGTACTTTGCAGATGTATGGAAATGGAAGTAAGGAGGAAAACAGAATTCTTTGCGGAAATTGTCCATTATTATGAAACGGAAAGGGAAGTTCCGCGTATAGCAAGTATCCGGCTGACTTCGGGAGATACCCACCAGGGGGGACGACAGGTAGCAAAAGTTCTCTTGGAAAATGGAGAGGAATTGATGTACAAGCCCCGCCCCATGGAGAATGAATTGTGCCATCAGGAGCTGCTTGAATGGTTTGCAAAAAAAACAGGAATTGACCAGAGACAATATGATATCCACAGCACATCCACCCACAGTTGGTGCAGTGTGATAAAAAAAGCAGCGTGCAAAAGCGAAGGGGAACTGGCAGCGTATTATGAACGGCTGGGAGTACAGTTGTTCCTTGCCTATGTGCTGGGTACAAAAGACTTGCATAGCGAAAATTTGATTGCCGCCGGTGCATATCCGGTTTTGATAGATTTGGAAACTCTGATTCAGCTTCCGGGAACGTATCGGAGAAGTACGGGAGAAGAAGAAATCGTTTACCAATTGTCTCATTCCGTTCTCTACACAGGACTATTGCCCTTTTATGTGTGGAAGCAGGATGGGAAAGGTGTGAATGCAAGTGCTCTTGGAGGAATGGAGGGGCAGGTCTATCCCTTCCGGATTCCGGTTGTGGAACACCCCAAAACTTCTGAGATGAAGATTTGTTATCTTTATCCCAAAACAGAGAAAAATGATAATTTGGCCACTCTGAACGGAGTGTTTTGCAATCCGGCAGAGTATGGGGACGCATTAATTCGGGGATTCGTGAAAGCATATGATGCGGTGCTCAGGGACAAGGAAGAGTTTAAGCAAAAAATCACACGATTGAGTATTTCTGCCAGCAGATATTTGGCAGCGGATACGCAGCGTTATGCCATGCTTCTTTCTGCCTCTTATCACCCCGAGCTTCTGCGAGATGGAGCAAAGAGAGAACTTTTTCTACACAGTATGTGGCTCGGAAGGAGACAGGAAGAGAAGAACAGACAGGTGATAATGAGTGAGATTCAAGATATGGTAAATGGTGACATCCCTTATTTTCGCTATAATTTGAAATCGAAAGATTTACAAGATTTTCGAGGAAAGAGAATCAAGGACTACTTTGAGACGCCGGTGATAGAATGGGTTTTTGATAAAGTGGAATTTTTGAATCCGGAAGATATGGAACGACAGTGTGACTTTATCCGTTTGTCTATGGAACTGATGCCGGATAAAAAGAGACAGCTTCATAACCGCGTGCGTCATCGAAATGCCTGGCTTTCGAAAAAATGTGCGAACAGGAGAAAAGTGGAAGTAGCAGAAAAAAGGGCGGCCCTTGAAAAACTGGTGGATAGGATTTACCAGGCGGCGATTTTTAACAAAGAAAGAACAGACGTAAGTTGGTATGGTATCGAACTGGCGGCATTTAGCAGACAGAATTGGGAAGTGCGGCCGGTGAATCTCTATTTTTACAGCGGGATAGCGGGCATGGCGGTATTTTTTCATCAAATCAGGAAAGTGGATACCAGAAAAAAAGCAGGTGAAATAATAGCCTTGTTGGACAAAAAGCTCTTTGCATACACGGATGACTGTCTTTGTGAAAAAAGGAAACTACAATCAACATCTACCGGAATGTATGAAGGAGAAAGTTCGATTGTATATGCATATCTTCTGCTTTATCGGATAGAAAAACAGGAAAAATATCTGGTATATGCGGAAAAACATAGTCGGATTGTGGAACGGATATTAGAACAGGATACCACTTATGATTTGTTATATGGAAATGCAGGGGCGGCAAGAGTTTTTCTGTTTTTGTATGAGGAGACGGGAGAGAAGCATTATAAGAAACAGGCGCAAGAGGCTTTAAGATTACTGGAAAAAGCCGCGGTGGATGTAGAGGAAGGAATGGGGTGGATTGTGGAAGAAAACCTGCCGCCCATGGCAGGAATGGCGCACGGAAACAGCGGAATACTACTGCCCTTCCTACAGATGTGGAACGATACGGGAGAACAACAATATCTGAACACCGCCAAGAAGATTTTGCAATATGAGGACCGATTATATGACGAAAGAATCAGAAATTGGAGAGATGTACGGGTGGAAGGTGGAACAGGTATAGAGCAGGACAAACCGGGGGCGGTTGCCTGGTGTCATGGCGCAGCTGGGATTCTGTTATCCCGGTTGGAATGTATGGAATATGTTCAGGGTACAGAGCTGGAGAATACCATTTACCAAGACGCAGAAAGGGCTTTGCAGACACTTTTTGAATACCCCATCAGAGACAGTTGGTGCTTATGTCATGGTACTTGCGGAAATATGCTTATGTTAAAGCAGGCAGCGAAATGGGGAAAGAGCGAAGAAATATGGGAACTTTGGAACAGGTTTGAAGAAGTGTTGACGGATGCAGTCAACGGAAATTGTCTGGAGATGTTGCATCAGGAAAGGGTGTGCTATGGGCTGATGAATGGATGGAGTGGGGTGGCGTATGCCTTATCGGAATGCATCGAAAATGAAATTAGAGATACCGTTTAGGACCAGATTTACTACCGCTCGAGGTCAAAGGGTTGAAGCTGGAAGAAAATGGTAATAGACTATAAACAAGTTATAAAGAGTGTCGACATTCTAAAGAAACTGAAATTGTACAAGGAGGTATGACTATGAAAAGGCGAATTAAGGGATTGATAATAATGTGCAGTCTTTTGGTATTTTACACAACAATGAGTGCAGTAGCAGGTGAGGATAATCTTGAGTGTATTATTGAAAATGATGAAATTTTGGTTAGAGAAGAGATTACGGAAGAAGAGTTTTTGAAAGCTGTAGCTGAGGAAAAGGGTATATCATATGAAGAAGCACAAGAGTATGTCGCTGATGAACATGCGAAAAACCCGATGCTGAATGCAAGAGCACCACTATATACAATACGATATGAGACATTAACCCGGACAAAAAATATAGGTTATGGTGCCACCTTAGTTGCACGTATCAAGGTTGAGGTTATAACGGAAACAACGAGTGGAAGAAGAGTGGGTTTTGGCACTATAGCTACAAAGCATTTGACTACGGGAGGAGAAGCCACATTATATAACTATAGTGGGTCCATTAATATGAGACACCCGTCGCAGAGTATCATCTATATGGATGTGTTGGGAGAAATTTATTTTGATATGGTTACTACTACTGAAATATCTGGAGGGGGGTTTGTTACTGTAGGAACAGGAGTGTCAGGAACTACAAGATATAAGTATTTGGTAGATACAACTTTTACTTTTACACCATAGTTTTATAAGAAACGAATGTTAGCAAATAAGTTTATAAATTAGTTTAATTATTATATATCAGACGGCTTTTAAGTATTAGAAGTCGCCTGATATGTTTGTTGTAAAATAGATATATCGAAAGCCGTAAAGATTCGCGCATTGGCTTGCAAGAACAGTTGCACTGATTGGTAGGTTCCAAGTCTGCGTTAATGGAAACAATCATTGTAGATATCTGAAAAAGCATTAATCTTATCTATGAATTGTACAAGGAGGAATGAAGATATGAAGAAAAAAAGATTATTCGCTATATTAGTCAGTAGTATTCTATTTATCGTTCTTGTTGGTATATGGAATAGTAATTCAGCATTGCAGCACCAGGAAAGTGAGATGAACCAGGGCGTGGTGCAGATAACAAAAGACGAATTTACGCAGGCCTATGCCCAGGTATATAATCTTTCGCAGGTCCAGGCAGCAGAGTTATTAGAACAGATAAATAAAGAAAACAGCTATTTGTCAGATGAAAGCTATCATTTGCATTATGTAAAGATACCTAATAAGAAGCGTATTGGAAATGGGATAGAAATAGTGGGAAGTTTGTTGGCAGAAGTCGTAGTTGATATGGAAAAAAATGAGAATGTCGCATTTGGCGAGTCGGTTTATAGCTCGATAAGTCTTACAGGGGATGCTGATCTATATAGTGAAAATATTAATTATTCGTTAAGAAAAGAATCGGAAGATTTGATATACATGGATGTGCTGGGGGAAATTGTGTTAGAAACAAAAAATAATAATTTGGATAATAATGCGAAATTTTCGGAAATTGGAAAATCACAGTATGGAAAAAGAAAGTACAAATATCTGTTGGATGAGACATTTGCATATACAACCTCGGAGTTCCTGGAATAAGAGGACAGCTTATGAGAAAGAAAAACGGAGGATTACTTCTGGCACTTCCGGCTCTTGCCGGATTTGTTATATTCTATTTTCTCCCATTCCTGATTACACTGTGGTATTCGGTCTCTTTTGGAATCGGGCAGCGTGAGTTTGTGGGAATGGCGAATTTTGAGGAATTATTGGGGAACGAGATGTTTCTGCTGGCAATGAAGAACACGTTTCGTTTCCTTTTAGTCAGTGTGCCTGTGATTTTGGCGGGGTCGCTGGGACTTGCCGTGATGCTGCAGAGAATTACCAGAGGAGTTCATTTCCTGCGCCTTGCATATTTTTATCCGATGGTTCTGCCCATTGCCTCTGTAATCATGGGGATGCAGATGCTTTGGGGAGAGACGGGAGTGATAAATGTAATGCGTTCGTTTTTGGGGCGGGAAGGGAAGGACTGGTTTCACTCTTCTGCGGCTTTTTTCGTTCTCTGCATTCTATACTGGTGGAAATATATGGGATATCATGTGCTGATCTTTTACGCGCGGCTTAAGATGATTCCGAAAAACTACTATGAGAATGCGAACCTTTTTGGGGCGGGGAAATGGGCGTGTTTTTGGGATATTACTCTGCCTTTGATTCGCCCTGTGATTTTGTTTCAGCTTTTGCTTGCGGTGATGAATTCTTTTAAATGCTACAAGGAAGCGTTTTTGATCGGAGGAAATTATCCGGATGAAAGCATTTATCTACTGCAGCATTTTATGAATAATAACTTTCAGAATCTGAATTATCAGAAGATTTCTTCTGCCGCTGTGGTGATGATGACGGTGGTGTTACTATCTGCCGGGCTTGCAGGTGGAATCTACTGGTTTGTGACAAGGAGGGAGCGGCATGGATAAGAAGAAAGACAGGAGATATGGTTTCTTTTATTTGCTGGCGTTTGTGATGTTGCTTCCTGTTTTCTATATGATAGTCTGTGCTTTTTTGTCGGAAGCGGGCAAAGGCGTCTCTTTGATGGGATTTTATCGGGTATTTTTGGAAACGCCGGGATATCTCATGAAGTTTTGGAGAAGTATCGGCCTGTCTGTCGCGGTGGCGGCAGGACAGACTGTGGTGAGCTGTATGGCGGGAGTAGCATTTGCACAGTATCGGTTTGTAGGAAAGCGGGTATGGCTTGTATTGCTGGCATTGTTCATGATGCTTCCGATTCAGGTTACGTTGGTGCCAAATTATATTCTTCTGGATAAGCTGCATTTTTTAAATACCTGGTGGGCGCTGATCATCCCCGGGATTTTCGCGCCTTTCGGAACGGTCTGGATGACGTTTATCTTCCGTGCTTTACCGGCACAGTGGCTGGAGGCGGCAAGCCTGGATGGTGCGGGAAAGTTGACCGGCGTCTTTCAAATCATGGTTCCTGCCGCAAAACCGGCGGTGATTACTTTGTTTGTTCTGAGCTTTGTGGAGAGTTGGAATATGGTAGAACAGCCCATTACTTTTCTGAAAGGACCGGAGCAGTATCCGTTGTCGGTCTTTTTGGCGAGTGTAGTAGATCAGAGCATTGCAGTACAGTCGGTCTGCGGAATTCTCTGTTTAATACCGGTAACATTGTTATTCTTCTATTATAATCAGGAATTGGTAGAGGGAATCGGAGAAGCATTTTGGAGTTGAGACTATGAGAAAAGAAATGATATGGAAAATCGGCTGCATCCTTTTTCTTTTATTATCTACATGTACCGTGCTGTCTGCCCGGATTGAGAACATGATGCAAATTGATGTGAAGACAACCAGAGGGATTCAGGGTAAAAATGGGAACGAGGAAACCCGTGTGTTTCCCGCATCTGCGATCATCGAGAGGGAAGGAATAACGTATGTGTGTGCTGTCCGTACAGTAAAAGGGATTTTTGGCGGCGAAAAGTGGCAGGTTCTTGAAAAACCGGTCAACCTGTTGGAAGAGACGCAGGATGAGATAGAAGTGAACGCTTCGGAAGTAAGGGATGAGGATTTGAATCCGCTGGATGTGATTTATTATTCTTCTTATCCGGTGAAGGCGGGCGATCAGGTGACGGTAACCGAAGAGAAAAAGGATATCATGACATTGCACCGTAGATTTGTGAAACAGATTGGTCTGTTGTTTGTCGGAGCTGCGCTGTTTCCGGTGCTATTATTTTGTTTTGGTGCTATTTTGAAAAAGCTGCAGGCATTTCAAGATGGAAAGTATGGAGAAGCGGTTAAGGGGATGATATTTCTGACAGTCCTGCTGACAACGATATATGGCATAACAGGGATCCTGCGCATCCCCAGGGAATTTCTTCCTGAGGAGCAGATATTTGACCTGACTTTCTATGTGGAGCGGATTTGTCATTTTTTTACCTGTATGGGGAATGGGTGGGAGAACCGGGTGGCATATGAGTCGATGCGGACAGAGTATATACGAATCATAGGAATAGGCAGTGCTGCAGTTCTTGCCTTCTGGCTTGCGATGGCCGAGGGGAGGAGGTTTGCTGTAAGAAAGCAAAGAAGGAGGAAGCAGAAATGAGAAGGAGAGGAATGACAATTGTTCTGCTAGGATGTATCATAACTGGTTTGTGTGCCTGTGGCAGGAAAAACGAGGCAGTTACCCTGCAGGTAGTAACGGAAGCTGTTTACAAAGAGCAGGTCAGTGAGGCGGCAGATTATTTCCGAAAGAAATATGAGGGCGTGGAGGTGGAAGTGCAGGTATTACCGATAGAGGCTAAGGAGCGGGAAGCAAAAGTGCAGAAGCTGCGAACCGAAACTATGTCAGGGAAAGGACCGGATGTGTTCCTGCTGCAGGGAGATTTGCCGAATCGAGAAGAAACCGAGTCCTTGTTTGCCAGTTTACCTAAGACGATGGAGAGCGGTGTGTTTGCAGGACTGGATAAATATATGGAACAAGATGTTTACTGGGAAGAAGGAAGCTACAAGAAGGAATTTCTAAAAGCCGGGCAGTTTCAGGGGAGACAGTATGTCATCCCACTTTCCTGTAATTATGATGTCTTTGCAAAGACGGCTGAAGGAACGTTGCTCACTGCCGGTACACTTACGCAGTGGTTTGCTGATGCAAAGGCGGCAGAAGACGAGGAGCTTAGGCAGGTGATTGCGGCAGGAACCCTTATGCTTACGAGTCCCGGCTTGTGCCAGCCGGCCGTTGATTATGAAAAGAAAGAAGTATTGTTTGACAAGAATGCCTGGTGTGGGATAGTGGAAGAGCAGTTGGAGATCTATCGGAAGCGTATAGAAAGCGATGTTGTTGACACGGGCAAATATTTTGTCGGAAATATCGCACAGTGCAATTCTTATTTTACAGCAGGTGCAGACTATATGGAAGCGATTCCAAGCGCGTCCGGGCAGAGGCTTGCGACGGTGGATGCTTATGGCGCGGTAGGAATGGGATGCAAGGAAAAGGAGCTGGCATATGAATTTTTGATGTTGTTTTTGAATGATAAGATGGTGGAGAAGCTGGGTGCGGATTATACGCGCGTGAAGGGGATGCTGGGAATAGACGGCGTGCCGGTGCAGGAGAGTGCATGGAAAGAGTATTTGGGCAATTATAATTTGACAGATGAAGCGGTGTACGAGAAGGTGCTTTTTAGTTTCCAGCAGCTGGACGGCGCGTATTTTTCTACGGTGGTAGAGAGGAAGATGACAAACGGCGTTCAGGAAATGGTAAACCGTCTTCGGGAGTTGGATGATGCGCGATTAAGCCAGCAGCTGGCACTCCTTGCCGGGCAGTTAGAAGAACAGTATGGGACGTTGGTGAAAGAGTAAGAAGGATAAGCAAGAAGATCTGGGGGGGGCAAAGAGAGCAGATGAAAATGCTTCTTGGCTCCTTTTTATTTCGGGGAAACGAGAAAAAGTAAAATTGTCTGAATTGTGCAAAGTAAATAAACAATAAAAATAATATTGACAATTCTAAATTGAGATGATATGATTGGTGTTGCTGAGTATGGGAGTTCATGAGACAAGAGCTGTGGCTCAAGAAAGTGGATCAAAAATCTTTCAGAAAAGTAAAAAAGTGGTTGACACACGTCGAAAGATGTGGTAATCTAAATAAGCTGTCGCAAAGAGAGATGCAAACGTTGATCAAAAGTGACAAACAAAAAATTAAAAAAGTGTTGACAAACACGAATGAATGTGATAAGCTATAAAAGCTGTCGCAAACGACGGCAGGCAACACAAAGAACTTTGATAATTAAATAATAGACAACAACCCTGAAAATTCTTTAAAGAGATTTTCAAGAACGTTGAATCGACAAGATTCGAAACCTAAGAACAGTAAACAGGAACAGAATTGCCAAGCGATTCTGGACTGGATACAAACACTTTTAACGAGAGTTTGATCCTGGCTCAGGATGAACGCTGGCGGCGTGCCTAACACATGCAAGTCGAACGAAGCACTTAAGACGGATTCTTCGGATGAAAGCTTATGTGACTGAGTGGCGGACGGGTGAGTAACGCGTGGGTAACCTGCCTCATACAGGGGGATAACAGTTAGAAATGACTGCTAATACCGCATAAGACCACGGAGCCGCATGGCTCAGTGGGAAAAACTCCGGTGGTATGAGATGGACCCGCGTCTGATTAGCTTGTTGGCGGGGTAACGGCCCACCAAGGCGACGATCAGTAGCCGGCCTGAGAGGGTGAACGGCCACATTGGGACTGAGACACGGCCCAAACTCCTACGGGAGGCAGCAGTGGGGAATATTGCACAATGGGGGAAACCCTGATGCAGCGACGCCGCGTGAGCGAAGAAGTATTTCGGTATGTAAAGCTCTATCAGCAGGGAAGAAAATGACGGTACCTGACTAAGAAGCACCGGCTAAATACGTGCCAGCAGCCGCGGTAATACGTATGGTGCAAGCGTTATCCGGATTTACTGGGTGTAAAGGGAGCGTAGACGGCTGTGTAAGTCTGAAGTGAAAGGCGGGGGCTCAACTCCCGGACTGCTTTGGAAACTATACAGCTAGAGTGTCGGAGAGGCAAGTGGAATTCCCAGTGTAGCGGTGAAATGCGTAGATATTGGGAGGAACACCAGTGGCGAAGGCGGCTTGCTGGACGATGACTGACGTTGAGGCTCGAAAGCGTGGGGAGCAAACAGGATTAGATACCCTGGTAGTCCACGCCGTAAACGATGACTACTAGGTGTCGGGTAGCAGAGCTATTCGGTGCCGCAGCCAACGCAATAAGTAGTCCACCTGGGGAGTACGTTCGCAAGAATGAAACTCAAAGGAATTGACGGGGACCCGCACAAGCGGTGGAGCATGTGGTTTAATTCGAAGCAACGCGAAGAACCTTACCTGGTCTTGACATCCCGGTGCCGGCAGAGTAATGTCTGCTTTCCTTCGGGACACTGGAGACAGGTGGTGCATGGTTGTCGTCAGCTCGTGTCGTGAGATGTTGGGTTAAGTCCCGCAACGAGCGCAACCCTTATCTTTAGTAGCCAGCGGTAAGGCCGGGCACTCTAGAGAGACTGCCAGGGATAACCTGGAGGAAGGTGGGGATGACGTCAAATCATCATGCCCCTTATGACCAGGGCTACACACGTGCTACAATGGCGTAAACAAAGGGAAGCGAAGCCGCGAGGCCAAGCAAATCTCAAAAATAACGTCTCAGTTCGGATTGTAGTCTGCAACTCGACTACATGAAGCTGGAATCGCTAGTAATCGCGAATCAGCATGTCGCGGTGAATACGTTCCCGGGTCTTGTACACACCGCCCGTCACACCATGGGAGTTGGTAACGCCCGAAGTCAGTGACCCAACCGAAAGGAGGGAGCTGCCGAAGGTGGGACCGATAACTGGGGTGAAGTCGTAACAAGGTAGCCGTATCGGAAGGTGCGGCTGGATCACCTCCTTTCTAAGGAAGAAGAAGTAGGGAGAGTTGTTGTCTGTTATTTAGTCATCAAGGAGTGAGTGCGCAGATTAGCTGGCAGGGGTGCGACGAAAGCTTGCTTTCAGGAGCGCACATGGCAGCTAAGATGCATAAGAAGGATTGAATCTAGCGAAATGGAGCGGAGCGGAATTGAGCTAGATGAGAGCCGGCACTCACGGTGTTGATTGACGGAATATATCTGGTGGCGATGCGCTTAGGGGTCACACCCGTTCCCATCCCGAACACGATGGTTAAGACCTAAGCGGCCGATGGTACTGCACTGGAGACGGTGTGGGAGAGCAGGTGGCCGCCAGAGACCATAAAAAAGTTAGTGAAGATGCCGGAAGGCAGCTGAACTTAGTTTTTTAGGCCGTTCGTCGAACAAAGTGAGGCGAACTTCCGAAACTGATAAAGCAGACTGAGCTTGATAAGAAATGCTTTGGAGAATCGCTCCGGAGCGGTCAGGCGGCTGAAGAGCGGTTCGCTACCGTGTCAGTCTTTCAGGATAGATACAGGCACAGGACCGAGGGGCTCCTGCGGCCAACCCGATCAGCAGGGCAGTGCTGTTATGATAACTGGTTTTTACCAGTGATTAAAGGGTAAAACGATGAGTTTTGTTCTTTAATGACTGATAAAGATTTCAGTCAGAATGTACCTTGAAAACTGCATACAAAGATAAATCAATTCTCAAATAAAAGAGAAAGACATCCGAGGTGATTGTTGTTCTTAAGGATAACAATTAACTGACACTTCGAGACAACGAAGTAAAAAAACAAACCTGAATACCAACACATACACGCTAGTATGTGTAGCCGACTCTCATTCCCGTGAGAGGAAGCGTTTGGTTATGCTAGAAAGAGCGCAGGGTGGATGCCTTGGCACTAAGAGCCGATGAAAGACGTGATAAGCTGCGAAAAGCTTCGGGGAGGAGCAAATATCCGACGATCCGGAGATCTCTGAATGGGGAAACCCACTGGAGCAGACCTCCAGTATCCATACGCCAATCCATAACGTATGGAGGGGAACCCGGTGAACTGAAACATCTAAGTAGCCGGAGGAAGAGAAAGAAACATCGATTTCCAAAGTAGCGGCGAGCGAAATGGAAAGAGCCCAAACCGTGGTGCGTGCACCACGGGGTTCGGACCGCATAAATGATCTGGTAAGTTTAGCAGAATGGTTTTGGGAAAGCCAGCCAAAGAGGGTGAAAGCCCCGTAAGCGAAAGATGAACCAGCATGGCGGTATCCAGAGTACTACGAGACACGTGAAACCTTGTAGGAATACGCGGGGACCACCCCGTAAGGCTAAATACTCCTTAGTGACCGATAGCGCATAGTACTGTGAAGGAAAGGTGAAAAGGACCCCGGGAGGGGAGTGAAAGAGAACCTGAAACCCTGTGTTTACAAGCTGTGGAACATCTATATATGATGAACCGCGTACTTTTTGTAGAACGGTCCGGCGAGTTACGCTGGCTGGCGAGGTTAAGCACTCAAGGTGTGGAGCCGAAGGGAAACCAAGTCTTAAGAGGGCGTGAAGTCAGTCGGAGTAGACCCGAAACCGGGTGATCTATCCATGTCCAGGATGAAGTTGCCGTAAAAGGCAATGGAGGTCCGAACCCACATCCGTTGAAAAGGGTGGGGATGAGGTGTGGATAGGGGAGAAATTCCAATCGAACCCGGAGATAGCTGGTTCTCCTCGAAATAGCTTTAGGGCTAGCCTCATGAGAGTCTTTTGGAGGTAGAGCACTGAATTCCCGCGGGGGCGTCAAAGCTTACCAAAGGATATCAAACTCCGAATGCCAGTAAGATGATTCATGGGAGTCAGACTGCACGAGATAAGTTGGGCAGTCAAAAGGGAAAGAGCCCAGACCTGCAGCTAAGGTCCCAAAATGTGTGTTAAGTGGAAAAGGATGTGGGATTTCAAAGACAACCAGGATGTTGGCTTAGAAGCAGCCATACATTAAAAGAGTGCGTAATAGCTCACTGGTCGAGAGGTCCTGCGCCGAAAATGTCCGGGGCTGAAACACACTACCGAAGCTCAGGAATCTACAAAGTAGATTGGTAGAGGAGCATTCTTAGAGAGACGAAGCAGTACCGGAAGGAGCTGTGGATTTCTAAGAAGAGAGAATGCCGGAATGAGTAGCGAGAGGAAGGTGGGAATCCTTCCGGCCGAATACCCAAGGTTTCCAGAGTAAAGCTGATCTGCTCTGGGTAAGTCGGGACCTAAGGCGAGGTCGAGAGACGTAGCCGATGGACAACAGGTTGAGATTCCTGTACTGCAGTATGACAGAACTGTGGGGACGCAGAGGGAGAGCACTACCGGGAATGGAATCCCGGGGCAAGCGAGGTAGGAGCGTGGTTGGCAAATCCGCCATGCAATCCGAAGACGTTAAGCGTACCGAACTATAAGTAGGGAAGTGTGTGAGCCAGCTGCCAAGAAAAGCCGCTATCGTTCATACTGCACCCGTACCGTAAACCGACACAGGTAGGTGAGGAGAGAATCCTAAGGCCGACGGGAGAAGCATTGTTAAGGAACTCGGCAAAATGACTCCGTAACTTCGGGAGAAGGAGTGCCTGGCGACAGGCCGCAGAGAATTGGCCCAAGCAACTGTTTAGCAAAAACACAGGTCTATGCAAAACCGTAAGGTGAAGTATATGGGCTGACGCCTGCCCGGTGCTGGAAGGTTAAGGGGAGAGGTTAGCCGCAAGGCGAAGCTTTGAACTTAAGCCCCAGTAAACGGCGGCCGTAACTATAACGGTCCTAAGGTAGCGAAATTCCTTGTCGGGTAAGTTCCGACCCGCACGAAAGGCGTAATGATTTGGGCACTGTCTCAACAATGCACCCGGTGAAATTGAAGTACCAGTGAAGATGCTGGTTACCTGCGCCAGGACGGAAAGACCCCATGGAGCTTTACTCCAGCTTGATACTGGGATTCGATATTGTATGTACAGGATAGGTGGGAGGCTGAGAAGTGGTGACGCCAGTTGCCATGGAGCCGCTGTTGGGATACCACCCTTGCAGTATTGGATTTCTAACCAGCAGCCGTGAACCGGCTGGGGGACAATGTCAGGTGGGGAGTTTGACTGGGGCGGTCGCCTCCGAAAGGGTATCGGAGGCGCTCAAAGGTTCCCTCAGAATGGTTGGAAACCATTCGAAGAGTGCAAAGGCAGAAGGGAGCTTGACTGCGACACCGACGGGTGGAGCAGGTACGAAAGTAGGACTTAGTGATCCGGTGGTATAAAGTGGGATTGCCATCGCTCAACGGATAAAAGCTACCCTGGGGATAACAGGCTTATCACTCCCAAGAGTTCACATCGACGGAGTGGTTTGGCACCTCGATGTCGGCTCATCGCATCCTGGGGCTGAAGTAGGTCCCAAGGGTTGGGCTGTTCGCCCATTAAAGCGGTACGCGAGCTGGGTTCAGAACGTCGTGAGACAGTTCGGTCCCTATCCGGCGTGGGCGTAGGATATTTGAGAGGAGCTGGCCTTAGTACGAGAGGACCGGGCTGGACTGACCGCTGGTGTATCTGTTGTCTTGCCAAAGGCATGGCAGAGTAGCCAAGTCAGGAAGGGATAAACGCTGAAGGCATCTAAGCGTGAAGCCCCCCTCAAGATGAGATATCCCAACGCAAGTTGTAAGACCCCTTGAAGACGACAAGGTAGATAGGACAGAGGTGGAAGTGCAGCAATGTACGTAGCTGACTGTTACTAATCGGTCGAGGGCATAACCAAGAGGTAGGATAGGTTAATGGATGGAAGAAGATTCTTTGTATGCTGTTTTGAAGGTACATGAAATAAAAAAGGAAAAAACCACTTGTAAAATAGAAAACAAGTGGTTATAATAAAATAAGTAATCCTCGATAGCTCAGCGGTAGAGCATTCGGCTGTTAACCGAAGGGTCGTTGGTTCGAACCCAACTCGGGGAGTTAGGAAATCCTGTAGATATATAGTCTACAGGATTTTTATTATGTTGCCATGTATGCTTGAGCGAACATTCGGTGGGCATTCATTAAAGCCTTGTCTGGCAGATTATCCTCTAACATTTCAGCAGATTGAATATCAAATACACTTACACATTCTCCGTAAATAGCGTGTATATGAGAGGGATTGTGTTCAATTTCTTATTAACCCAAATTTAAAGTAGATTTAATTTACTCTTGCGGACAGGAAGAGACTGGAAATTGTATAATTTACAAGGAAGTCAGGTGAAAGGAGAGAAAAAGAAGTGGCTGAGATTGCGTTAAAGAATATCTATAAGACATACGACAATGAACACGATATTGTCAAGGACTTCAGCCTGGATATCGCAGATAAGGAATTTGTTATCTTTGTGGGGCCGTCGGGATGCGGAAAATCCACGACTCTTAGGATGATAGCCGGTCTGGAGGATATCAGTGACGGGGAGTTATGGATTGACGGCCAGCTTTGCAATTATCTGGAACCGCAGGAGCGGGGAATGTCTATGGTATTTCAAAATTATGCCTTATATCCGAATATGACGGTATATGGGAATCTGGCGTTTGCGCTTAAAATCAGGAATATCCCGAAAAAAGAGATTGATAAGAGAGTGCATGAGGTGGCGAAGCTTCTGGAGATTGAGCATTTGTTGAAAAGAAGGCCATCGGCCTTGTCAGGCGGGCAAAAGCAGCGTGTGGCCATCGGCAGCGCGATCATACGCAGACCGAAAGCATTTTTGATGGATGAACCGTTGTCGAACCTGGACGCCAAGCTGCGGGCGCAGATGCGGGTGGAGCTCGCCAGAATACATAAGGAAATGGGAACTACAATCATCTATGTGACGCACGATCAGACGGAAGCGATGACATTGGGAACGAAGATCGTGGTAATGAAGGAGGGTGTTATACAGCAGGTAGATACGCCTGCGCACCTGTATCGGTATCCGACCAATAAATTTGTTGCCGGTTTTGTGGGAGCGCCGTCTATGAATTTCTTTAACTGTTATGTTTTAGGAGAAGAGTGTTCCGTGTGGCTGGCGATCGGGAACAGGAATTCGGGGATGAAAGTACATCTTGGAGGACCGAAAGCGGAGTATTTATACAATCGGTATGCCGGGAAAGAAGTTATCATGGGAATCCGCCCAGAGGATATCTATGAGTATGAGGACGCCCGTGAAGGTGGTTTTGACATGGAAAGTGTGGGAATCATAAAGTCGGTTGTTGCAAGGGAGATGCTCGGTGCGGAGGTCATCCTGTATTTTGAGGAGCAGGGAAGGAACTTTGCGGCCAGATTGAAACCGGAGAACCGCAGCGTGGTGGGAGAGAGAGTACAGCTTTATTTTGACCCCTCGCGCATTCATGTGTTTGACAAGGATACGGAAGAAAATGTATTGCTTTGAGGAGGAGAGAAGAAATGAATACAAAAAAAGGGAATGGGATCACCCCTTATTTTTATCTGGTTCCCAGTATGCTGGTGTTTGCCGTATTCCTGTTCTATCCGTTTTTTAAGACAATCTATCTGAGCCTGTATAAGACGGATAAGATGGGGCAGGCGAAGCTGTTCGTGGGATTGGGAAATTATGCAGAGCTTCTGAGCTCGGAAAGCTTCAGGAACAGCCTGAAGGTAACGTTGATCTTCGTTGTGATCGTTGTAATTGGAGGGATGCTTCTGGGACTGGTGACGGCCGTTTTGTGCAATAAAGCTTTTCCGGGTATCCGGGTATTCAGCACGGCTTACGCCCTTCCCATGGCGATCGCCTCAAGCTCGGCGGCCATGATCTTTCAGATCATGCTTCACCCGGCAGTAGGAATTGTGAATAAGCTTTTGGGACTGGAGATCAACTGGCTTAATGACCCCAATACGGCCCTGTATTGCGTGGCGGTCCTGACGGCATGGCTGAACAGCGGAATTAATTTTCTGTATTTCTCGGCGGGGCTGGGAAATATTGATGAAACCATTTATGAACGTGCGTCGGTGGATGGCGCGAATGCCGTGCAGAAATTTTTCAGCCTGACACTTCCGGGGCTGTCGCCAATCATGTTTTACACGCTGGTAGTCAATATCATTCAGGCGTTCCAGTCTTTCGGGCAGATCAAGATTCTGACGGAAGGCGGTCCGAATGATACGACGAACGTGATCGTATATTCTATTTATCGCGATGCATTCTTTAATTATCGGTTTGGAAGCGCCGCGGCCCAGTCTGTGATCCTGTTTTTTATCATTATGCTGGTCACGCTGGTGATGTTCCGTATTGAGAAGAAGGGAGTGAAGTATTAGATGAGTGGAGCAGGCGATATGACAATGAGTGGGAAGGGGAGCCTTACCCGGGAAGAATTGTGTGAATTGAAAAAAGCGATGAATGAGAAGGCACTTCTGAAGCGCAGAACACGAACAGTGCTTCGGGTGGCAGCTAACCTTGTGGTGGCGTTTGTGGTGCTGCTCCCGTTGCTTTATGCGGTCAGTATAGCATTCATGCCGTCCAACGAGCTGTTCACCACGGAGATGAATTTGCTTCCGAAGCATCCGACGTTACAGAATTTTGCGGACGCCATTCGGAATGTGCCACTGCTGCGGTTTATCCTGAATTCTTTTATCATGGCGGGCTGCATTACCATCGGACAGATTATATCCTGTTCCCTGTCGGCGTTTGCGTTTTCTTTTCTGGAATTCAAGGGGAAGGGAATTCTGTTTATGCTGGTCATGGCTACGATGATGGTGCCGGGAGAGGCAACGATCATTTCCAACTATTTGACAGTAGGAGAACTGGGGCTTTTGGATACCTATCCGGTACTGATCATTCCGTACCTGACCTCGGCTATGGGAATCTTCCTGTTCAGGCAGTTTTATATGACGTTTCCGATTTCACTCTACGAATCAGCAAAGCTGGATGGATGTTCAAATCTCAGATTTATCGTACAGATTCTGACGCCGCTTACCAAATCGGCAATCGGAGCGATGGCGGTGTATACGTTTATCAATGCATGGAACATGTATATGTGGCCGCTTTTGGTGACAGGTTCTGACACCATGCGGACGGTGCAGATTGGAATCAGTATGCTGAACAGTGTGGACTCGCAGTCAATCACGCTTATGATCGCGGGAGTGGTGATGATTATCATCCCATCTATTTCCATCTTTATCGTGGGTCAGAAGCAATTGATCCGGGGCATGTTCTCCGGGGCAGTAAAAGGATAAATAAAATACAAAATAAAGCAAAAGGAGAGTTATAATGATGAAGAAGAAAATTGTTGCAGTGCTTGTGGCAGCCGCTATGGTAACGGGGCTGTTTGCCGGATGTGGAAAGGGAAAAACGCTGGAGGATGCACAGAATTCCGGTGGAAATGATGCAAAAGGACAGGAGATCAGTATCGCGGATCCGTCGGAGGTGGATGGAACAGAGATCACCTTCTGGCATTCAATGGGCGGAGTAAATGGTCAGGCCATTGATGCGCTGGTTAAGGAATTCAATGAAGAAAATGAGCTGGGAATTACGGTAAATGCGCAGTATCAGGGAGAATATGACGATTCGCTCAACAAATTAAAGAGTGCGCAGATCGGCAACATGGGGGCTGATCTGGTGCAGGTGTATGAGATTGGGACCAGATTTATGATTGAGTCCGGCTGGATCGTGCCCATGCAGTATATGGTCGACGCAGACGGCTATGACATGTCTTCCATCGAGCCGAACCTCTCCGCATACTATACGATTGATGAAAAACTGTATTCTATGCCGTTCAACTCGTCCACCCCGATCATGTACTACAATAAAGATATGTTCGAGGCGGCGCAGATTACGGAGATCCCGGACAGTCTGGAGGCTATCGCAGAGGTGGGGGACAAGCTGCTTGAGGAAGGCGGCGCGAAGGAAGTCATCTCCCTGGGAATCTATGGCTGGTTCTTTGAACAGTTTATAGGCAAGCAGGGGTTGGAGTATGCGAATAACGGAAATGGACGAAGCGAGGCTGCAACGGCAGTGGAATTCGATAAAAACGGCGCGGCAAAGAATATTCTGGAGGCGTGGAAGAATCTGTCCGATCTGGGGTATGCGCCAAACGTAGGGCGCGGCGGCGACGCGGGACTTGCAGATTTCTCTTCCGGGAAATCGGCGATCACGCTGGGTTCTACGGCATCCTTAAAGCAGATCCTTCAGGATGTGAACGGTAAGTTTGAGGTAGGCACGGCATATTTTCCGAAAATCAGCTCAGAGGATGTGGGCGGCGTTTCCATCGGTGGCGCGTCTCTGTGGGCTTTGAATAATGAGGACCCGAAGAAGCTTCGCGCCACCTGGGAATTCGTAAAATACCTGATTTCTGCCAAATCCCAGGCGTACTGGAATGCCCAGACGGGTTATTTCCCGGTAACGGTAGCAGCTCACGAGGAGCAGGTTTTCCTGGATAATATCGCACAATATCCGCAGTTCGAGACAGCGATTGACCAGTTGCACGATTCCGCTCCGGAGTATGCGGGCGCACTGCTCAGCGTATTCCCAGAGGCGAGAGCTACTGTGGAGACGGAAATCGAGAAATTATTGAATGGCAACGAAGATATAGATGCAGCCGTGAAAAATATGGCAGACTCGATCAACAAATCGATAGAAGAATATAATTTAGTAAATAATTAACTAAGTGGTGGAGTGGATTATGGGAAGAACAGAGATATTTGCACATCGCGGGGCGAGCAGTTATGCTCCGGAAAATACGAGGGCAGCCTTTATACTGGCTCACAAACAGGGGGCGGACGGAATTGAACTGGACGTGCAGCTTACGAAAGACGGGGAAGTGGTTGTGATCCACGATGAGTCGATCGACAGAGTGAGTGACGGACGGGGCGCCGTGCGGGAATATACGCTGGAGGAACTGCGCAGATTTTCTTTTGACAATCATATGGACCAATACGGCAGGGTGGGGATTCCCACCCTCCGGGAGGTACTGAGCCTTGTAAAACCCTGGGAGATGAAGCTGAATATTGAACTGAAAACAGGGATTTATCGTTATCCCAGGATAGAAGAAAAAACAATTGCGCTTGTGAAGGCGGCCGGATTGGAGGACAGAGTTATCTATTCCTCCTTCAATCATTACAGTATCCGTAAGGTGCGTGAGATTGCTCCGGAAGCGGAAACGGCATTTTTATATAGTGACGTTATTCTGGAAGCGGAAAATTATGCGAAGGCCCATGGGGTGGACGGTTTGCATCCGCCTTTGTATCTGGCAAGGATGGAGAATTTGCTGGAGCAGTATCAGCAAAGCCACCTGGCAGTACGGGTGTGGACGGTAAATAAAGAGGATGATTTGAAATGGCTGATCCGTGCAGGGGTAACGGCGGTGATCACAAATAGGCCGGATATAGCGTTGGCGGTGCGACGATCGGTTGAGCAGGGAGATTGAACCGGATGTGCCCCGGAATTTGACATGGAAAATCAAAAAAAACTTGACAGATCCTACGTTTAAGGAGTATGATAAACGAAATGAAAAACCGACGAACAAGAGTAGTACATTTATCGGCGTATTCCCAGAGAGTTCCGGGTGGTGGGATCGGAGCATTACAAGGTAGATCGAATGGACTTGGGAGGGCGAACCGAAAGCAAGCATTTTGCCGTAGGGGAGACGGATTCCAACCGTTACAGTGGAGCATGTATGTTGGTACATGGCTGAGCGCATTCCATGAATGAATTTAGGTGGCACCGCAGGAATAAGATATAACTCCTGTCCTATAGTTGATATAGGGCAGGATTTTTTATTTCCGCGAGCAGGATTCTATTTTATCAGAAAAGCCCAACGCCCGGCTCATCGGTTTGAAAGAAATAAAAAGAAAAGGAAGGTAAGAAGCAATGAGTGAAACAAAAATCCCTTACAAAATCTATCTGGAAGAAAATGAGATGCCGAAACAGTGGTACAATGTCCGCGCCGATATGAAGAATAAACCGGCTCCGCTTTTGAATCCGGGGACCTTACAGCCGATGACATTTGAAGAGCTGCGCGGCGTATTCTGTGATGAATTGGTAAAACAGGAATTAGACGATACTACAGCATATTTCGATATTCCGCAGGAAATCCAGGACTTTTACAAGATGTATCGTCCGTCTCCGCTGGTACGTGCATATTGTCTGGAGAAAGCTCTGGATACGCCGGCGAAGATCTATTACAAATTCGAGGGAAATAATACCTCCGGAAGCCATAAACTGAACTCCGCGATTGCACAGGCGTATTACGCAAAACAGCAGGGACTTAAAGGCGTGACGACAGAGACCGGAGCAGGCCAGTGGGGAACTGCACTTTCCATGGCGTGTGCATATCTGGGACTTGACTGTGAAGTATATATGGTAAAATGCTCTTACGAGCAGAAACCGTTCCGCCGCGAGGTTATGCGGACTTATGGGGCAAATGTAACTCCTTCCCCGTCAGATAAGACGAACGTAGGACGCAGGATCCTGGAGCAGCATCCGGGCACCACAGGAAGCCTTGGCTGCGCGATTTCCGAGGCGGTAGAGGCGGCGACATCCAAAGAAGGTTACCGCTATGTGCTCGGCTCCGTGTTATCGCAGGTACTGCTTCATCAGTCCATTATCGGTCTGGAGACGAAAGCGGCCCTGGATAAATATGGTATCAAACCGGATATGATCATTGGCTGCGCAGGCGGCGGCTCCAACCTGGGAGGTTTGATTTCTCCGTTCATGGGTCAGAAACTTCGCGGGGAGGCCGATTATCAGATCATTGCCGTAGAACCGGCAAGCTGTCCGAGCCTGACACGCGGTAGATACGCATACGATTTCTGCGATACCGGAATGGTTTGTCCGCTGGCTAAGATGTACACATTAGGAAGCGGATTTATCCCGTCACCGAACCACGCAGGCGGTCTTCGTTATCATGGCATGAGTTCCGTATTGTCCCAGCTTTATGATGATAAATTGATGGAGGCAAGATCAGTGGAGCAGACCGCTGTATTTGAGGCTGCGGAGCAATTTGCGAGAGTAGAAGGAATCCTCCCGGCACCGGAGAGCAGCCACGCGATCCGCGTTGCCATCGACGAGGCTTTGAAATGTAAAGAGACCGGCGAAGCAAAGACGATCGTATTCGGCCTTACCGGAACAGGATATTTTGATATGGTTGCTTACGAAAAATTCAATAACGGTGAAATGAGCGATTATATCCCGACCGATGCGGATCTGGAAGTTGGATTTGCAGGGCTTCCGAAGGTAGAATAGTAGAGAGTGCCGGAGGCGTTATGGAGACAAAGGGTTTGTGCTCTAATATCGTAAACTTATAGGATACAATGTAATACAGAGTCATGAAAAGCTAAAATCATCATGGCTCTGTTTTTTTGCTGTTATGCATAGGCGAAAACGATGATAGACGTTTTCAGTTGCCATGCATGCCTGAAATGAGGTCCGGCGGACGTTTTTGACTAAGAAACTTGCTTTTGTGGATAGGGATGGATATACTATTATCAAGGAAGAATTTCAAGTAAAAGAGGATAAGCACTGGCAGAAAGGTAAGATATAGATGATTAAAAGATTATATGTGGACAATTTTAAATCTTTGAATGATTTTGAAATATGTATGAGTCCGTTCACGGTGATTGTCGGAAACAATACAGCAGGAAAAAGCACGGTTTTACAGGTGATAGATTTTCTTGCAGGAAGCGTAAGAGAAGATTTTAACGTAGTTCTTGAAAGAAGAGGATGGACGGTAGGAGATATTCGCTCAAAATTATATGGTAACAGGTCGAAAATGACTTTTGAATGCGATCTGCTTTTGCCAGTTGACGGAAAGGATATGGCTGTCAGATGGAATCTTACTGTAAATGTTTATACTACGAAGAATATTATGGAACTTGTGAATGAAGATATTTTTCTGATGTCGGAAGAGAAAAAAATGACTTTGCTACATTTTGATACAGCAGGAGAGTGCTATTTCCTTTGCGATGACGGGAACAAGGAGCGAATATCCGGGATATCAGGGGTGCAGTCTTCTTTCATGAAATTTGTGAGTATATCAGAAGAAAACAAAAAGAAATATCGCATATTAGTTGCTGTAAAAGAATTTTTAATAAATTCAGATTCTTTTGAATTACTGTCGCCGGAAAAAATGAGGTTGTCAAGCCGCGGGACTGTCACGACCATCGGGAACGCAGGTGAGAAGTTACCTTCCTTTCTAAAATCTATGAATGCAGATCAGAAGAAAAGTTTTATGGATAAAGTAGGGAGAATATGGGGAAAAAGGTTAACGGCAGTGGAGGCTCAGACAAAGGGTCAGCCCGGCTGGACGCGGATTGTGTCAACTGAGAGATATAAGGATAAGTCGGTCACCATTACATCGCAGAACATGAGTGACGGGATGCTGAGAATGTTAGCTTTGGTAGCAATCAGTGAAATTAATAAGAGACAGGTAGTTATGCTCCTGGATGAGATTGAAAATGGCATTAACATGGATTATGCTGAAGAAATGATTCGGATTCTGAAAGAGGTATGTACGGAAAAGAAGAATCAGTTGATTGTGACGACACACAGCGCGACATTTGTGGACTACGTCGATAAAGAGGATATTGTCTATCTGTATAAGGATCCGGTTACCGGATTTTCTCAAGGCGTCACCTTGTTTGAAGTGCCTGAATTTGCAGACAGATTAGACTATTTATATCCGGGAGAAGTTTTGATGAATATGAGTAACAAAGAGATCATTGAAGTTTTACTGAAGATAAGAGGAGAGAGGTAAATGGCAAAGGCCAAAGTAGCAGTATATGGAGAAGGGCCTACGGATTATGGGAAAAAGGTGTTCGGAAAAGAAGAATGGGAATCAGGCCCTATCATATGTCTGATTTATAAATGCGCGGAAAAAGCCGGAGTAGATATCGAGATAGAATGTGTGGAAAAAAGATTTATTGATGGAAAAGAACGAGTAAAATTAGGGGTAAGACAGCTTCGGGGACTCAAAGGGAAAGCCATTCCGGCACGTTACTTCAAAATATATGCTCTTCAGCAAGGATATAGATTGGGGATTTTTTATTGTGATACAGATAAAATGATGTCTGGCAGTAATACAAATGAAAATGTATGCAGGAAAGAATTTGAAAGAATATATGATGAAGTAGAGCAAGGACTTGATTATGAGCCGTGTTTTTGGCTGGGGCTTCCTATGGTTGCTTTGAAAATGATTGAATCGTGGCTGTTGGCTGATGAAGGTGCGTATATTAGATGTTTTGGAAATATGCCGGTGAAACCGTCTCTTCCAATCAGGCCGGAATTAATCTGGGGCGAAAAAGATAACAGAAATAGTAATTATCCGAAAAATTATATGAGAAGAGTTTTAGAACAATATCATGAAATCAGTAGCAGAGAGACTTTTTACAGGATTGCCGAAGAGATGGATATTGACGTATTGTGTGAAAAGTGTGAGATTAGTTTCGGACAGTTCTGGAAAGATTTTTATGCTAGTAGCAATAGCTTTTGCTAGAATGGCCGAACAAGTTGGGAAGTTTATATGTCAACGATGACTTTGGACATTGATAGAATTTCTGAAATAGGATATACTGATTATATGAATGGCGAAATAGCATACCTCATGCATTAGTATATGCAGGGAGACATATATCTTCGTCAGAATAGAATGAATTTGTAAAATAATGAAAGGAGAAACATTATGGCAGTAATAGAATTAACAGCGGACAATTTTGAACAGGAAGTATTGAAGGCAGAAGGGAAAGTTTTTGTAGATTTTTGGGCTACATGGTGCGGACCGTGTCAGATGATGGGGCCGGTCGTTGATGAACTGGCAGAGGAGAGAAGCGACGTCAAATTTGGCAAGGTGAATGTGGACGAGCAGATGGAGCTTGCGAGAAAATATCGCGTGATGTCCATTCCGACTTTCCTGGTTTATCAGAATGGCGAGGTAGTTGGAAGAACGATGGGCGGTCAGACCAAGGAAGAACTGGCAGAGGTTTTAGATAAGTAGCGGAAACGGCTGCTTTTGGACAATTTGTTTATGAGAGAGTCTCTCACGGTAATGTATGCCGTGGGAGATTTTTTTTGGTGATTTTGCTGTGTTAGAAAAAAGCCGGAAAATCGAGGATAAAACCGGTTTTACAAGAATCGAGAAACGTAGAATAATGGGAGCTGTTTGTATAATTTGCATAATCAGAAAATAAGAGTAGAACCAAAATATTTTACAGATTCAAAACTGTCAAATTGTTCATATTGTACAAAAATACTTGTTAAAAAAATAATTAATATATTTATTATTGACAGACAAAAAACGACATGATATATTATGTACAACAAGATTGTATCCAATATCCGATATCCAAAATCCCAAATGTCGGATAAAAAAGAAAAGGAGGACGAAAATGAGAAAGAGAAAGTTAGTATCAATTTTGTTGGCAGCAACGCTTGTATGTACTCTCCTTGCAGGATGTAGTACACCGACTCAGGAGACTTCCGGAGACGACAAGAAGACCGAGGGAACTTCTGATGAGAAGACATCTACCGGTGAAAGAGAAGCAGCAACTGTAGTGGATGCAGACAAGCTTCCGGTGCAGGGAATCGGAGCGAAGGTTACTTCGGATGTGAAGGCGAAGGAAGATTACAAGATTGGTTACATCGCTAAGAACACAACCAACCCGTACATGGTCGCACAGGCTGAAGGTGTTAAGAAGGCTGGCGAAGACATGGGATTCACAGCAGTTACGCAGGCTCCGGCTACCGCAGACAGCGTAGAAGAGCAGGTTAAGATCATGGAAGACATGATTCAGCAGGATGTAGATGTAATCATCGTTCACTGTGCAGACTCCAACGGTATCATGCCAGGTGTCAGAAAAGCACAGGAAGCTGGAAAACTCGTTCTTACGATTGGAACACCGGCATCTGAGGATACCTTCCTTAGAACAGGCGTTGACTACAAAGAGACTGGTGCTACAGTTGCAAAAGCAATGGCAGAGGAACTTGGCGGAAAAGGTAACATCATTATCCTTGAGGGCCCTCCGGGAGCTGCAAACGCAATCGAGCGTCTGGAAGGTATCAAAGAAGCATTTGCTGAGTATCCGGACATCAAAATTGTTGCATCTCAGACTGCAAACTTCAAGAGAACAGAAGGTATGTCTGTAACAGAGAACCTGATTCAGAAATATACAGATGTTCAGGGCGTGATTGGATGTAACGATGAGAGTGCACTTGGTGCAGTTCAGGCTCTGAAGGCTGCAGGTATGAATGATGTACTGGTAGCTGGATTCGATGGTTCTGTTGATGCTACAAACGCAGTAGAATCAGGCGATATGTTCATCACTTACAATACTGATCCGTATGGTTCAGGATACATCGCTTGTGCATATGCTGTAAAATACCTGAACGACGGAACTGAGCCGGAAGGTAAGTTCATCCCGTTCCCGACAGCAGCAAACGATCCGTTGATCACCAAAGATTCCGTAGCTGATTACAAAGAAAACGTAGCTTGGTGGAAGATTATCCAGTAAGGGATAGCCTGGGATCATACATACAGATTATCAGAAAATTTCACCCGAGGCTGCCGCAGTATATGCAGCAGCCTCGAACAGTATGAGCAAACAGAAGCGAAGAGGTGAAACAATGGGAAAAACAATATTAACAGCGCGCCATATTACGAAGCTTTTCCCGGGAATGAAAGCCCTTGATAACGTGGACTTTGATTTGCAGGAAGGAGAGGTACATATCCTGGTCGGCGAGAACGGTGCAGGAAAAAGTACCCTTGCCAAGGTAATATTAGGTGCATATAAAGCCGAAGAAGGCGAGATTACATTTGACGGGGAAGTTGTGAAATTTGGTGGAACCAAAGATGCACTGGAAAAAGGAATCGTAGCGGTATATCAGGAATTTACACTGGTTCCTTATATCACCGTAGCGCAGAATATCTTTTTGAACCGGGAATATAAGACAAAACTGGGGCTTGTAGACCATAAACGAATGGAATCAGAAGCGAGAGAACTCCTGAAGTCCCTGAATTGTGAATATATTGACGTAAAAAGTTATGTAAAGAATTTAAGTGTTGCTGAGCAGCAGATGGTAGAGATTGCAAAGGCGCTTTCTTTTAAACCCAGGATCATGGTATTTGACGAGCCGACAGCGACTTTGTCAGACAGAGAGGTGGAATCCCTTTTTGCCCAGATCCACAGATTGAAAAAAGAGGGAATCGGAATCATTTACGTTTCCCACAGAATGCAGGAGTTCCCGCTGATCGGCGACAGAATTACGATTCTTCGTGATGGTGTGAAGATCAACACCGTAGGTATTAACGACTGCACGAATGAAGAACTGGTAAACATGATGGTCGGACGTGATGTTTCCCAGGTGTATGTGCGTACGGAAAATAAACATGAAGCAATCGCGTTAAGAGCAGAGAACCTATGCGATTATAACGGTCGTGTGAAAAATGTAAACTTTATGGTACGCAAAGGTGAGATCGTAGGTCTTGCAGGATTGGTAGGCGCAGGAAGAACAGAGACAGCAGAATTGCTTTATGGCATCCGCCCTATGAAGTCCGGCAATGTTTATATTAAAGGCGAGAAGGTGAATGCCAAATCTCCGATTCAGGCTACGAAGCTCGGCATTGGTCTGGTAAGTGAGGACCGTAAGAAACAAGGGCTTGCTCTTGATGAATCCATCGCTCTTAACACGGTGGCAGTAAGCCTTAAGAAAATATTCCCGAAATTCTTCATATCTAATAAGAAGATTCGCGAAGTGGCGGAGGATTATAAGAAGCAGCTTCGTATCGCGACGACGAGCGTGAATAAAGCATGTAAATATTTGTCAGGTGGAAATCAGCAGAAGGTAGTTCTTGCGAAATGGCTGAGTTTCGATCCGGACATTCTGATTTTTGATGAGCCGACCCGTGGTATTGACGTGGCAGCTAAGATGGAGATTTACAGCCTGATGGACAGACTGGCGTCTGAGGGAAAGGCACTGATTATGATCTCTTCAGAGCTTCCGGAGGTCATCGGTATGAGTGACAGAATCTATATCATGCATGAGGGCGAGATTGTGGATGAGGTGAAGAGAGGAACCGAAGCGTTCAACTCCGAAGTCATCGGTGCCCGCATGATGCTGGGAGCAGGAGGTGCGGATAATGCAGAAAATTAGTGTGAAAGAACGGATTAAGAATATACCTCCGGTAGCGTACATGCTGATTGTGATTATTGCTGTGTTCAGTTTTCTGGACCCGCATTACTTCTCACTTTCAAATTTCAGGAACGTATTGATCCAGTCCACGCCGCTTATGATTGTGGCATTCGGACAGACCTGTATCGTGCTGACACAGGGAACGGATCTGTCGCTTGGTGCGCAGGTCAGCTTCGTAACTGTTTTTACCGTATATTTGGCTACTCATGGAATTATTCTTGAAGTTGCTATGGTAATCGCAGTTTTGGCAACCATGCTGATCGGTGCGATCAACGGACTGATCGTGGCGAAGGGAAATATCCCTCCGTTCATTGCTACTTATGGTATGCAGAACATTGTAAATAGTATATCGCTGCTTTTGACCGCAGGTTCTTCCATCTATTTCTCCAGCTTTACGTATCGTATTGTAACGGAGACTACGATCATCGGAATCCCGCTCATGGTGTGGGTGGCAGTTCTGGTATTCGTTATCGTTTGGATTGTCCTGAATAAGACAAAATTCGGAACCAATATCCATGGACTTGGCGGAAACAAGGAAGCACTGGTGCTTGCAGGTATTAACCCGGTCAAATGTCAGATTAAGACCTATGCATTTGCCGGTCTCATCGCAGGTATTGCAGGTGTCATCACCCTCTGTCGTGTAGAATCCGGTCAGCCGACCGTGGCGACCGGCTGGGAATTCCAGGCAGTTGCGGCAACACTTCTGGGTGGTTCCTCCCTCCGTGAAGGAAAAGGCGGTGTAACCGGTACGATCTTTGGCGTGTTCCTGATTCAGATCATCAAGAATGGTCTGAACGTAATCGGCGTACAGTCTATTATGCAGAACGCAATTATCGGTTCTATCGTATTAGCAGCTATTATCATCGATGCGGTTGTCCGTATTCAGGCAAAAGAATAGGGGGACTGGAACATGAATGCAAAGAAAATATTTGAAGAAATTAAAAGCTCGAAAGTATTTTACAGCCTGGTGGGACTGATCATCCTGATCGTTGTCTCAGCAATTATAGCTCCTAACTTTAGAACAGTTGATAATATGATTACGATTTTCAGACAGGCCAGTGTACTTCTGGTATTGAGTGCAGGTCTTACGGCCGTCCTTCTTACCGGAGGCATGGATCTTTCCGTAGGTGCTACGGCAGGCTTTATTGGCTGTATCTGTGCGCAGCTCCTGAAACAAGGGCTTTCCATTCCGCTTGTATTCCTGATTGGAATTCTCATCGGTATGGTGGTAGGCTGCATCAACGGACTTCTGGCAGGGATCCTTCCGAGTTTCATCGCAACTTACGGAACCAACTGGGTCATGAGCGGTCTTGCTGTAATCGTTATGCAGGGCGCCGTAATCTACGACCTTCCGAAAGGGTTTACACAGATCGGCGTAGGATATACCGGACCGATTCCGAACCTGATCATCATTGCAGCGATCGTAGTTATTATTATTTATGTGCTCCTTCAGAGAACGACTTATGGACGTCAGGTATATGCATACGGCTCAAACCCGACGGCGGCAAAATATGCGGCGATTCCGGTAAAGAAGATTATGGTATCTGCATTTATGATGTGCAGTATGTGTGCAGGTATGGCAGGTATGCTGATCACAGCCCGGTTAAATGCGGCTGACGCGGCAATGGGTGACAGCTACGGTCTTCAGACAGTAGCAGCAGTCGTTATCGGCGGAACCTCCATGCTGGGAGGCGAAGGCGGAGTTCTGGGTACGGTAGTAGGTTCTCTGATTCTGACCATCATCGTAAACGTTATGAACTTAAAAGGGATCTCTTCCTTTGCACAGGGCATGGTCGTGGGTATCGTAATCATCGCGATGGTACTTTTCGATACATATAACAAGAGAAGACAGGAAAGAAAAGCAGCTTAGGTGCGAATTAAAATTGGTAACAATTTTAAGATATGAGAAAAATTATAATTAAGAGAAAGAGAGGACATGTATTATGGCATTAACAATCAGACCACTTAATTCTGGTTACATCCCCACAAAACCACTGGAGTATTGGTATCATTTCTCCTGCAAAAAATATGTTGAGAAACTTGGCGTAACAAATGAATCCGATCAGTTACCGGACTTCACATTCCTGATCGAAGGCGGCGAGCAGCTGATCCTTGTTGACACAGGTATGTCATGGAACGAGCATGCAGACAAATATCATCACGGACCGTCTATGCAGAAACCGGGAATCGATGATATCGAGTCCCGTCTGGCTCAGGTCGGATACAAACCGGAAGATGTGGATATCGTTGTATTTACACATCTTCACTGGGACCATGTATTCTATCTTGAGAAATTTACAAAGGCACGTTTCATCTGCCATGAGATTGAGTGGGATTATGCACACAATCCGATTCCGCTTCACTACAAATCATACTGCCGTCCGATCATCGCAAAAGATGGCGATGTTACATACAATGGCGAGTTCATCGCACCGTACGATATCCCGGGCGTAAAAGAGCGTTTCGAGACCATCACAGGTGAAGTGGAGATTGCTCCGGGCGTAACCGCATACGAAGCATTCGGACACTGTCCGGGACATATCGCTGTTGCTGTTGAGACAGAGGACGGACCGTATTTCTGCGTAGGTGACTCTGTATTCGTAATGGGCAACATCGATGCTCCGCAGGCTATGCAGGATGAGCTTCACTACGATATCTGCCCGCCGGGACGT
Organism: Roseburia hominis; assembly: GCA_040702975.1. NCBI lineage: Bacteria > Bacillati > Bacillota > Clostridia > Lachnospirales > Lachnospiraceae > Roseburia > Roseburia hominis. The sequence continues at coordinate 4,173,581 of CP159990.1, read as the reverse complement.
TTCGTAGACCTTGTTGCAGCATGGAAGACCATTCGTGATCATGTTCGTCGTTGTAATGAAGCAGGCGTAGACCCGCACAAACATCTTCTGCTTGCTCATGACACCATTCTCTCTGCAGCAGTTGAAAAATATGAGGAGACTCATGAAAATAAACTTCCGGTAATCGGTACCAAGGATACGGACTTTGTATTTGATGAATACAAGACAGCGATCATTGAAAAAGATGCAAAGAAAGCAGCAAAGAAAGCTGAGACCAAGTATTTTGGCTAAAAATGTAGAAAACTGTTGCCTGATATGATGACACAGGAGTAAAATTATTGTGGAGACGGCTCTGACGGGCAGTCTTCACAATAACTATATTAGAGGAGTCAGATATGAAAACAATAGCGGTCATTGGAAGCTGTGATACAAAATACAGAGAAGTTGCCTATATGAAAGAACTGATCGAAGCTGAGGGTATTTCCGCCCTGGTCATCGATGTTGCCACGGGCCCCAACCCTTCTTATAATTACGATGTTTCGAGGGCAGAGGTCGTAGCAGCAGCGGGCAGCAGCTGGGAAGAGTTGGAGCCGAAGACAAAAGGGGAAAAGATCGGGTTTATGATGGAAGCCTGCGCGTCTTATGTGGAACAGATCTACCGTGAAGGAAAGATTGACGGTATCGTGTCAGCAGGAGGTCTCCAGAATACTGTGATGGCGACGAACGCGATGCGGCGCCTTCCAATCGGTTTCCCGAAGGTAATGGCAACGACGGTCGCATGTGGGAAAAAGACATTTGAACCGGTTGTTGGGGAGAAAGACATCGTAGTGATTCCGTCGATTTGCGACTTTACAGGGCTGAATCTTGTGACCCGGCAGATCATCGCTAATGCCTGCGCATGTTGTGTGGGAATGGTGAAGACAGCCGGAAAAGTGTTGGAAAAAGGAAAGAAACCGGTGGTGGGCGTTACTTTGATGGGGATTACGAATACTGGTGCCTGTGCGGCCGTTGATGAACTGGAACGGTTAGGAATGGAGGTGATCGGATTCCATGCTACCGGTGTGGGCGGCGCTATTATGGAGCAAATGGCAGCAGATGGGCTGATTGACGGTATTTTGGATCTGACGACGCATGAGATTACACAAGAGTATTTCAAAGGTGGATTTTCTTACGGGGAAGGCGCAAAATACAGGCTTGTAAAAGGCGTGGAGAAAAAAGTGCCTCTGGTCGTCAGTATTGGCGGTCTGGATTTTATTGATTTTGCAGTAGGTGAATTTCCGCCACGTATGGATGAACGTGTGTATATGATGCACAACGCGACGATGGCACATATTAAACTCCTGCCGGATGAAGCTTACCTTACAACTGCGCGTTTTGTAGAGAGGCTGGAGAAGATTGACTATCCGGTGAAGCTGTTGATCCCGACGGAGGGAATGCGGCATAACACCCGTAAAGGAGAAGAACTTTATTATAAAGAAGTAGATGATATTATAATCTCAAAAATTAAAGCAGTAAAAAACAAAAATATTGAGATCATCACGATTCCGGGAAACCTGGACACGGTGGAATGGGGGACTGCGGCTGCACATCATATGATCGATGAGCTAAAGGAGCGCGGTGTGATCGGCGATGAAATTCAGTATGAATAACCAGGAAAGATTACCAATTTTTGATAGGAAGGATATGGTTAAAATGACAGAAGATGTAAAAAAAATTGCAGAGGAACTTGTCATTGCCGCTAAAAGAGCTTATACTAGAGGCATACAAACCGGAAGCGGTGGGAATGTTAGTGCAAGAATACCCGGCAAGGACCTTATGATCGTTAAGGCCAGTGGCGGTTCTTTTGCTGATTGTACACCGGAAGGATTTGTAATCACAGATTTTGATGGAAATTTAGTAGAAGGGGAAGGAAAACCTACAAGAGAAGCTTTATTGCACGGTTTGCTGTATCGTATCTGCTCTGATGTGAATGCAGTAGTACATACACATTCACCGTATTCAATCGCATGGGCAGCTACGGGAAAAGCCCTGCCGAGAACTACCTGGCACTCTAAATTAAAAATTTGTGCGGACCTGCCGACACTCAATGTTCCTGCCGCAATGGTGAAACCGGAATATTTTTCACTTGTGGAGGAAATCTATAAAGAGAATCCGGACCTCCCGGGATTTCTGTTAGTTGACCACGGTCTCGTGGCAGTTGGAAAAGATGCTGTAAACGCAGAACATACTGCAGAATTAATAGAAGAAACTGCGCAGGTGGCTATTTTAAAGGCGGCCGTACAGAAGCTTGGATTGTAGACACTTACATAGGTAGAACTATATGAGAGTAAATATGCGTATTACAATGAATGATTTGAACCAGGATGTGCTTGCACACAGCAAGCTGCCTGATTTGGTTCTTGATAAATTAATGGATTGGATCATGAGCGGGAAGCTGTCGATGGGAGATAAGCTGAACACGGAAGAACTGGCAAGTCAGCTCGGTGTCAGCCGTATGCCGATCAGAGAGGCACTCAGCAACCTGGAGAAAAAAGGACTGGCAGAATCGATTCCTTACGCCGGGACAAGACTGGTCACACTGACTAAAGAAGATGTACGGCAGATTTATATTGCGCGGACCGCTTTGGAGCCGGTAGCAGCAAGATATGCATGCGAGAAGATCACAGATGAAGAAATCAAACATATCCGTGAGATTCAGGAGGAGTATAAATGCATTGTACGTCAGAAAGAATTGGATGCGATAGATGTGTATCAGCAGAACAGACTCTATCATTTCTCTATTTATAAAGCAAGCCAGCTTGACAGAGTCTGCACGATGATAGAGTCCCTCTGGGATAATCTTTCGTTTTTCAAATTGATTTATGGCCAGAAGCTGCTCGACAGCGGAGATTCCAGAGAGAGCATGATCGAAGAGCATGAGAGCTATTTGAATGCACTGGAAAAACGGGATTCGGATTTGATTAGTCATTTGTTGGAATGCAATTTGAAGAAAAGGTCAGAGAATATTCCATATTATTCTGATGCTTATTTTCATGAGAATACTTAAATATAGCAGATATCAGTGGTATTTCAAGAGCCTGGACGCCTTAAGCGGTGCCCGGGCTTTTTACGTTGCCAAGCATACCTAAATGAACGTCCAGTGGACGTTAATCTCGGTTGCCAAGATATCTGTTTGGAAAAGAATCAGTTGACGGAGCTGCGAGTGAACGCAGCAGGAAAAGGAGAGACTATGGATTCAATATTATATACATTACCGGAAATGATACATAAGCAGAATTATATTATTGCAACTTATTATATCAAACTGCCAAAAGAAGTAGATGTGGTGAAAAAGGCAGGCACCCTGGCAGTCGGCCAGACAATCGGGACCTGGATTCCGATTCCGGGAATTACGGATGCACTTCGCGAAAAATATATGGGAAAGGTGGTCAGCATTTTTGACATTCCGGCGCTGGAGCTTACGACTCAGGTGGGAGAGGAACAACGAGAATATCTGATACAGATTGCGTATCCGGCTGTCAATTTCGGAACAGAGCTTCCGCTTATGCTTACCTCCCTTTTGGGAAATGATGCTTCCACTTCCGCACAGGTGAAGCTTATGGATATAGAATTCCCGGAAGAATTTGTTGGAAATTTTGCAGGTCCCCGGTATGGCGTACAGGGAATCAGGAAATTCTCGGGTGTAGAGAAAAGGCCGTTGTTCTTGAATATGATCAAGCCGTGTACGGGGCTTAGTCCGGAGGCGGGAGCGAAAATCTTCTATGAGACAGCGCTCGGAGGCGTGGATTTTATCAAGGATGATGAGCTTCTGGGGAATCCGGCATATAGCCGTCCCTGGGACCGTGTGAAGGAGTTCAAAAAAGCGGCCGAGGCAGCATATGAGATCACAGGAGAGCGTACAAGATATTTTGTCAATATCACAAGCGGGGCGGGAGAGATTCTGGATAACGTGAAGCGCGTGGAAGAAGCCGGCGCAGATGGCGTCATGATTAATTTTGCTACTGTGGGCTACAGCGTATTGAAAATGGTGGCAGAACATACAACTCTTCCGATTCTGGGGCATGCTGCCGGGGTCGGCATGGTGTCCGAGGGAATCTTAAATGGAATGACAACGCCGCTTGCGGCCGGGAAACTGGCGAGACTTAGTGGAGCGGATATTGTCATGGTAAATACGCCCTATGGAGGTTATCCGCTGCTTCCCCAGAAATATATCCAGACGGTGGCACAGTTGGTTTTGCCGTTGTATGGAATCAAGCCATCCATGCCCTCGATTGGCGGTGGTGTACATCCAGGTATGGTAGAGAAATATATCGGTGAAGTCGGGACGGATATCGTTCTCGCCGCAGGCGGCGCAGTCCAGGGGCATCCGGGCGGGGCAGCGGCAGGAGCCAGAGCAATGCGACAGGCAATCGACATTGCTATGAGCGGTGAAGAGTTTGAGAAAGCTGCGAAAGAGAAGGAGGAGCTGCAGACAGCGATAGAACTTTGGGGATATCACAAATAAATAGACGTAAGCAGGAGAATCCTATTTTGGAATCTGGTAAGGGATTGCAATTTAGTTCTAAAGATGCTATACTACATTGGATATTGGATACTATATTGTAGATGATAGGAGGAAAAATAATGATCCGTGAAATAATGTTGCATACATCAAATGATTTAAGAGATTTCATGCACCTTGCCTGCACTTCCACGATGGACGTAGGGGTACATACTATGGATAACCAGATTGCAGATGGTAAATCTGTTCTTGGGCTTATGGCAATCGATTATAAAAAGCCGGTAAAGGTCGTTTCTGATGATGAGAAATTCATGAAGCAGTTAGATCGTTGGGCAGTCTAGAATCGTTCAGTAGATTTTAGTGAGATATAATCAGGCAGCACACGGGTATGGCATGTTCAAAATGATTGGATGGGATCAAGGTCCGGTTGAGGTAACATGCTATATCAGTGCGCTGCTTTTGCGTTGCAGAGAATATTTATGTGAAGCTTCATCGGTGTTTATTTGGAGGCTGGGCATACTTGAGTGAAAAGTTAGAGGGTTCAATATCCCGGTTACATTCTCATAAAAGCACAGCAACCGAGTTCGTCTGCTTTACGAAATCCGAGAGATTTGTAAAATGCAACCGTTTTTTCCGTGTTATCGGTCATTAACTCCATCTGGTATACAGAAGGATAGCGTTCCATCACTGCACGCAGCAGCCGGGTTCCGACTCCGTTTCGCTGATATTCGGGGAGTACCAGGATGTCTTGAATAAAGATAATGGATTCTCCATCGCCTACGACTCTGATGATGCCGATCAGATGCCCGTCGTCAAAAGCGCCGATTTTCAGAAGGGAATTCTGGTACGCCTTCTCTAATCTGTCAGGGTTGTTTGCATAATTCGTCCAGCCGGCACTGATATAGAGAGGCAGGATTTCTTCCTTGTTAAAAACAGTATATTCACGTAGCTCCATGTAAAATTCTCCTTTGTGTGCTATACATCTAAATAAAGGTTTCGTAAAGTGGCAGACAGGGGCAAAATGATTTGCGGCCCGGGGATTGAGAAAAGTATAGCATGTTGATAGAGAGGAAAACAATAGTTTAACCTCAGATGGGAGATTTATTTTCAGTGTAGGATTGTTAATAGAAAAAGTAATAAATGCGTTATGAAAAGCCGTCCGCAACCGCAAGTTGCGAAGGTTTCAAGCGGACTTGATAGCTTTTTATAGTTATTGATATTATAATAAAGAGAAATTAGTAAAGAAAAGAGGGGGAGTGATTATGGAAAACATAGGAAACAGAATTTATGAGCTACGTAAAAAATATCAGGTATCCCAGGAAGAACTCGCGGAAATGCTCCATGTATCGAGACAGTCTATTTCAAAATGGGAAAATAACAGCTCGGTTCCGGAACTGGCAAAATTGGTACAAGTCTGCGAAATATTTAATCTTTCTTTAGATGAACTGGTGCGAGGAAAGGTTCCGGAACCGCAAATACAGGTCCATGAAGGGGAGAAGCGGGTCGGAATAAAAACGGAGACAGTTTTGAAATTTTTGGGAAGTATAGAGGCGGCACTAATGCCGATCGTGGGTCTGGCCTGGCTACTGGAAAGTATTGGTCAGTATAGAATAACGAAAGAATACGAATTAGAATGGAAACATATTTATACAGCCCAGGAATATGTTGAGGAACAGCCGTTTTTAGTTTTACAGGGAATACTCGGCGTGCTTCTGATTATACTGGCAGGATATATGGTTTGGAATTTATGTAAAAGGGTAGATTTCAGATGGATTTGCGCCGGAGGGTCGGGTCTTATCCTTGGGGGGAGCAGATTCATTCTTATGATGGCGATTGTGCGTAGGGGGGCGACCGATTCAGGTAAAAATGTGTTGCAAAGGCTGGCTAATCGATTTATCGATGATCCGTACCGTACAAAAATATTTATTTTTGGAGGAAGTGTTTTCGTTGTACTGGGAATCTTAGTACTGAGGTGGTATGGGAGATGGAATCAGCAGAGGGCGCGTTGATGAAACCCTGTTAATGGAAATCCGAAGTGGTTTGCAAATTTAGCGCTTGACGAAGTTTTCTGGAAATAACCATGTGGGAAGTCCGAAGGACGTTTCGCATAGGAATACAGAACAATAAACCATGTGGGAAGTCCGAAGGACGTTTCGCATAGGAATACAGAACAATAAAAAACCGTAATTTCAATGTTGGATTACGGTTTTTCTTAGAGGCGCAGGCCGGATTTGAACCGGCGCGTACTGGTGTTGCAGACCATTGCCTTACCACTTGGCTACTGCGCCATATTCTATTATATGTGAGAGATTACTCTCTAATGACTCCTACGGGAATCGAACCCGTGTTACCGCCGTGAAAGGGCGATGTCTTAACCGCTTGACCAAGGAGCCGGATATCGTCGCTTTAAGCAGTGACCGTAGATTATAATAGCACACCTTTCTGGATTTTGCAAGTGTTTTTGAAAAGAAAAAGAAAATTATTTTTGGACTATTTTTGAGTTTGTGCTGGCTTTATAACTTAAAAAACTTTGACAAAATAATCAGTTTTTGATAAAATATAAAAATCGTAAACGACACATGTATTACCTGGAGGTAAGTAAATCTGATTACGGAACGATGGTACCGTGCTGACTTATTTATCTCCAGGTAATACATGTGTTTTTACGTTGCCAAGCATACCTAAGTGAACGTCCGGTGGACGTTCATCTCGGTATCCATGCATGCCTGAGTGAAGGGCAGGGTTGTTTCATGAATCTTCCCAAACAGCTTCATTTGTTATAACCCCTCTATTATTCAGATCAGAATCTTTCTAAACGCATCCTTTGCAATTCCTTACCCGCATCCAAGATGTTTGCCCTCTAAAAAGGCGCAAAATATCCCTATATCTTATTTACACTTTTTTCAAAATAACTTATACTTATTTTATATCAATAGAAACTGGCTATCCCGTTGAAGACATATTTCTTTCTTAAGAATGGATCATCACTGAACTCGTCCATAGCTTCTGTCATGATCTCCGAACAGTCCCCGGCCAGCATAGCTATCCGCAGGATGTTATAGGCAAACTTCCTGATCAGGGCCAGATTGATCTTTGATTTTTTCGCCGGGGACCTGTCTTCACGGAACGTATCGTCTAACACATGGTGAAGTCGGTTTTCGACCGACCAGTGCTCCCTTTTTATACGTCCCATTTCTTCCGCTGTCAGTTCCATATCCGAGATCATTCCTGTTTTCTGTATATCCTTTGGCCTTTCCTCATCCTGGACTGGTCTGGGCCTTCTTCTTGAACCCTTTTCCAGAAATGTCCTCACATCTGGTGTGATATCATTTCCCTTAGGATCCCGTTCAACCGGTATCCGTATCTGACGGGCTAATCCCACTGTTTTTACAAAAGGCCATTCTTTCTGTGTCTTTGTCAGGAGGCTGCATTCCCCACAAACGCTGTACCATCGGTATTCCTGCCTGTCACGGTTCCTTTCCTGCTGGCACACTTCCTCATATTTTTCCTGCATTTCCGGATACCTTGCCCTGTAGTTACTGTCTTTTTTCATCTTTTTGTGGTCTTCTGCCATCTCTCCGAAATATTTCACGATCTCATCATAGGACTGTGGCTGGTTCTTTTTTACCATCAGCACAAAATGTCCCCCCTGGGAAAGGATCTGCTCCATGATCTGCGTCTGTGTCCCAATTGCATCTGTTGTGACTGTACTTCCCTGGATATCAAGCAGTTTCAACAGCTCCGGTATCGCCTTAATCTCACAGTCTTTATTCTGAATGGGCATCTGCGCGATCACCAGTCCCGTTACCGCATCTATCGCATTCAGGATCATCGGGGTCCTGAAATCCTTCACTTTCTCCATTGCTGCCCGCAGTGCCTTTCCGTCAATTGATATATGGATTCCTTTCGTGCTTACAATCTCCCCGATCCATTCCATGAATGCCAGCGCAAACAGTTCCACGTCAATCCCCCATAGGATCCGGCATGCTGTTGCCGGGGATGCGATACCCTTCTTTAATAGAAGATATTCCCGCAGCTCTTCCAGATGTTTGTTACACCATCTAAGGCTCCTGCGTATAGTTGTCTTTCCTGCCAGAAAACCGGTCACCAGACATACCAGCACTTCCGCAGAGTCATGCTTTGTCTCCCGGCCGCATCGTGGATCCGGCACCATCCTCATATATTCCAGAAGCATTTTTGTCCGAAAGCCATTCTCAGCACACGGAAAGTTCCACCCCTGTTTTTTCTAACAGTTCCTCCTGTTCTGTACTAATCTTTGATATCACCCTTTCTTTTTCAAAATACAGCAGATAAATACTTTTCAATATCTGCAGTTTTTGAAGTTCTACTCCGTGCTCTTTATAAATCCGTCTGCTCAGGGATGCTGCCTGGGCATTAAACTGATAGTGAAATTCCTGCTCCGTTTTTATCTCTCTTTCTTTCGCAAGGTAGGTCTCTGGTGACCATTTTTTCAGAATAACCGAAAGGACATCCTCCCAGTCATTCCCCAGAGGTTTCTTCCATCCCTCCGGGCACAGCTGCCATACTGCCCTGGAGAATCCATACTCCCTCACTTCTATCCCTCCCAGGGATATTTTTTTCTTTTCACTTTTTATGACTCCTTCCGGAGTTATGATGCCGATATAAGTATCTACCGGCTGTGGGTATTTTTTCCCGGGAACACGCCTGGAAGTGCGTTTATAGAGATAATAAGTATCACCTTTCTTTTTGACGGTGGTTCCCCTGGTCCGTTTCTCCTGCACCCAGTCAGGATATTTTTTCTCTGTTACTGGCATAATATCCTCCTTTCTGTATAGGTAGAGCATACCTATACTATATAGACATTATACCTCTACAAGAGAAAAAAGTCGAGGGTTATGAAAAAAATGTATAATTTCCATAACCCCCGTAAAAACAGTATGCTTAATCATTTGAATTATTCTTCATGAAACAACCCTGGAGTGAAGGGCGGTGGACCTTGTTTTGGCAAATCAGCGATCCGATGTATACGGCGGATCAGCCGGATAGCCGCCTGCGGCCTTTTGCATTCCGCGGGGCAGGGCGTCCTTGGAAGTCTTCCAGTCAGCATCCCGATAACGATAGTCAAATTTGTCGCAGAACCAGTCCAGATCCTCGTACATGCGCTGATAATTTTGCTTCATCAGCGGGAAAAGGTGATCAAAGAATTCCTGTTTTTCTTTATCAGGAAGTATGCGGTCGGCCTCATCTACCAGTTCTCCGAAATGTGGAATACAAAATCCCTTGCTACCAAGGACAAGTTCTTTAAATTCCGGATTTTTCCGATACAATTCAAAAAATGTATCCAGATAGCGCTGATAGGTTTTTTGATAAAAATCACAAATGTAGCAGCTTTCTTTTTTGGCAGCAGCCCAGGCACCGATGGAGGTCCGGGACGCAGCATCGCCGGGAACATTTTTCTTGATACGTTTCAGGAGTGTGGTGTGGGACGGGGTGAACGCCTGAATCTGCTCGTCCAACTCTTTACTCAATTTGTGAAAATGTGTTTTCAGAATCAGGCCGGTGCCGAGGCGGTTCCCGTATTCATACATTTTTTTATAGTGAGTCCGGCAAAATCCCAGGGAATCTGTCTGCGCCCGGATATCGTCCTCCATATAGGAGGCTCCGGGACCTAGTACGAAGTCCAGGGTATGTTCTTCCAGCTGGCGCTCTATAAAGCAGAAAGGGCACTCGTCAGCGGCGCGAAATGCGTCCGTCAGTGGTACGGTGTATAGTTTTTCTTTCATTGCGAATTCCTCCCTTAATATTTTTTATGATATCGGTGCCGCGAAGTGCGGAGCAATCCGTATATCATAGGGGTCAAAATGCTTTTTGTTCCCAACATCTTATTATCAGAATAGCACGAAGGTTATAGGAAATACAATGATATTTACGAGAATCTTCTGATGGAAAATGAAAATCAGCGTTATCTGAGTTCTTTACATCAAGAAGCATTCAGCGTATAATAAAAAGAAAAGTCAAACTAAGGAGGTAAAGAAAATGTTAGATAAAAAAGTAGTTGAATTATTAAATCAGCAGGTGAATAAGGAATTCTATTCAGCGTATTTGTATCTGGATTTTTCTAACTATTATTATGATGAAGGACTTGACGGATTTGGTAACTGGTACAAGATTCAGGCTCAGGAGGAGCGGGATCATGCGATGTTGTTCGTGCAGTATTTGCAGAACAATGGTGAAAAGGTAGTATTGGAAGCGATTGATAAACCGGCGATTGCTCTGGAGAGTGCCAAAGCGGTACTGGCAGAGGGCTTAAAACATGAGCAGTACGTGACCAGTCTGATACATAATATTTATGATGCGGCGTATAGCGTAAAAGATTTCCGTACCATGCAGTTTTTGGATTGGTTCGTTAAGGAGCAGGGAGAAGAGGAGACGAATGCAGACAATCTTGTGAAGAAATTCGAATTGTTCGGAGACGACCCGAAGAGCCTGTATATGCTGGATAATGAACTGGGAGCAAGAGTTTATTCTGCACCGTCACTGGTATTATAATTATGAGCCGCAAGAAAGTGATCTGCTCATGCTATCATGTTACAAAAGGTGACATAGCAGACGCGATAGAACAGGGAGCCTCTTCATTTAAAGAAGTAAAAAAGGCGACTAAAGCCGGAAAAGGCTGCGGGAAGTGCAAGAAAAAAGTAAAGAAGCTGACAAAAAAGCTCCTTGAAGAAAAATAGCGGAAAGCTGGAAGGAATATCCGGGAGAATAAAATGCAGATTCGGAAGACCAGAACAGAAGATTTGGAGCGGCTCATGGAGCTCTATGAAGATGCGAGAGTATTTATGCGGGAGAGCGGGAATCCGACACAGTGGGGAACGACCAGACCGGAAAGAGCACGGATCGAGCAGGATATTCGGGACGGGGACAGCTATGTATGTACCGACGGGGACCGGGTGCTGGGAACCTTCTTCTTTAAGATAATGGAGGAGCCGACTTATGCAAAAATATATGAGGGAGCCTGGAAAAATGATTCGGCATACGGAGTAATTCATAGAATTGCTTCGGCCAGAGAAAGTCATGGCGTTGCATCATTTTGCCTTAATTGGGCGCTCGAGGAAGCCGACGGGCATCTCAGAATCGATACACATGAAAAAAACGGGCCGATGCGTCATGTGCTGGAAAAGAATGGATTCACATATCGGGGAATCATTTATGTCGCAGATGGGACAAAGAGGCTGGCCTATGAAAGGACTTCTTTCAGGTAAACGTCTTAGCAGCAGAGTATATTAAGCGCAGATTCGGTGGACTTTTATATTGGTTGGGTTTGTCAAGTAAACCCCCATGTCGCTGAAGCGTCCCCACCATAAATGAAACCGATTTTCTGGCGGAAGGTGTATAATAGAGTTACGGCAAAGGTCGATTCTATTTGAGGCTTGCAGCCCGTCAAGTAAATGTGTAAATTTTTTATTGGCGGTTGTTAAGTAACCCAAAAGAAGATAAGGTAAATCTTCTTTTGGGTTATTCCTGCTTCCTGCATGCATAAGTGAACGTCTGGTGGACATTCATCTCAATATACAGAGGTTTTAGGACAGAACCTTTAATACCTGTTCCAGAGGCAGGGAGCAGGACTTAGCTATTTCTTCGGGCTGCTTTCCCTGCATATGAAGTTTGAAAATTTGACGGCCTAATTCGATGCCCTGTTCGATGCCCTGTTCGATGCCCTGCTTGATTCCTTGCTTGATGCCTTGTTCTAGTCCTTCCTTTAGTCCCATTTCCCGGTAACCTTTCACTTGGGAGTTATAGTCCCGCAGAGCTTTTTGGCGGGCTTCATACTCAAGGCGTTTTTGTTCGTCCGCGCTTAAGTGAAGCAGTTCCTGGTATGCTTCATCAAAATATTCATTTGTTTTAGCCATTTCAGAAAACTCCTTTCTGTTTTTCCTACTGAAGAACTGCATCCAGCTAATAATATCCTGGCCGGTCTGTATATCTGGAGACAATTTTTTTAACTCTAGAATTTGTATTTCCAGTAAATCTGTATAAAGTTCACCGGTTTTGTCATCCCGCAGATGAATCTTACGATAACAGTCCTTATCGTCTGAAAAATGTATAAAATCAAGAATACTGACGTGAATACATTTTTTCAGATTGTCGTAGGGTTCGCCTTCGTGAAGCTGATCCGTATAGATCTTGCCCAAGTAAAACAATATACGATTCTTCCAGTATGTAAAATACGCCACCTGCATTTCGAGGTCGAGCTGCGTGCCATCTTTCATTTGCACCAGCACATCCAGAACTCCCTGCTTATCCGAGGGAGAGTTGCGGTGTAAAATGGTGGGAAGGAGGGAAGTTTCCTGTATTTCCTCCGGCTTTTTCCCGAGCAAGGCGGCGATAAAGCCCTGGCGGACTTTGGGATTCAACATCAATTCTTTAAAGCAGAAATCAACAGTAGGTAACATGATAAAATCGTCATTGGTATTTTTCAATAAAATCGCCCTTTCTTAAAGATTATGATAATCTGTAGGGAAAGAGGCTTTTTGGATGAATATGATACATGAATTCAAGTACCATATATTTTATTTTATCACATCCATAATTATTTCAAAAGCCTGGAATTCCCTATTTATAGCATAATGAATTGCAAAGTTAACGTTTTGTAAACAATATTTTGTACAGAAATGCGCATAGTGTACGGTCATGTTATGAATTTCCGACGTTGTTTGTGGAAATGTGTACTCATCATACAGAGAAATTTAGGTAAATACAATTCTACAAGTTTCACAAAAGCGATAGGTTATTTCTTGAAAAAATCAAGCGGAAATATGAGAAAAATGCCGGAAAATATTGTGGTGAGAGCCTTTAGTAATTTTGACGGGGAAGGGAGCGAAGGGGTGAAAATTTGTGAATGTTGCATAAAAATCAAATGTGGCTTTACTTCAAAAATACCTCTGCGTATAATAATATCAAAAAGAGATGTGCTTAAAATATATATCGTTATAAAATAATCGGGCATGTCTGCAATGATATCAACAGGGGCTATGCGTAAAAGGTATGGGAAAATGAATTTAAGTGCAAAAAACGGGTAGAAAGGGGAAACAAATGAAAACTACATATATTCATGCGACATTACTCGATGGAACTGAACATATGACACCGCAGAAAGACATGACGGTCGTCGTTGAGAACGGGAAAATTAAGGAAATTGGACATGATGTGCCGATTTTGGCGGGAAGCAAGGTGGTCGACCTGGGAGGGCGGTATCTTCTTCCGGGACTGATTAACCTCCATGTCCATCTGCCGGGCGGGGGTGAGCCGAAGAAAAAAGAGCAGGACAACACGAAGGCGGCAAAGCTGGTGATGAGCAATGCCCTGACCCGCAAAATCGGTATGAAATTGTGTGAAAATTATGCAAAGACGGAATTATTGTCCGGTGTGACGACGATCCGTACAGTAGGTGGGCTTGGGGAGTTGGATTCCAAAATCCGGGATCGCATAAAAGCGGGGAAAATCATAGGCCCGAGAATGCTGGTGTCCAACATGGCGATTTCCGTGGAGGGCGGTCATATGGCAGGTTCGGTGGCCTATGCGGCGAAAAGCGAAGAGGAATGCCGCGCGCTTGTGCGTAAAATTACAGGCGGAAAACCGGACTGGATCAAGCTCATGATTACCGGCGGAGTGCTGGACGCCAAGGTAAAAGGGGAACCGGGCGTACTGAAAATGCCGCCGTCATTTGTCAGAGCATGCTGCGAGGAAGCTCATAAGGCCGGATTTCGGGTGGCGGCCCACACGGAAAGTCCGGAAGGGGTGCGAGTTGCGCTTGAAAATGGCGTAGATACGATTGAGCATGGTGCAATGCCGGACGAGGAGATCATCGCACTTTTCAAAGAAACGAAAGCATGCGATATCTGTACGATTTCCCCGGCGATTCCGCTTGCCAGCTTCGACCGGGAGCTGATGCACAGTACGGACATGACGCAGTATAACGGGAAAATTGTGCTGGAAGGCATTGTGGAGGGAGCGAAGGCGGCACTGGAAAATGGAATTCCGGTGGGGCTTGGGACCGATACCGCCTGTCCGTTCGTAACGCACTATGATATGTGGAGAGAACTGGAGTATTTTCACAAATATGTGGGAGTAAGCCGGGCATTCGCACTTTATACGGCTACCAGGAGAAATGCAGAAATCGCAGGAATCGGTGAGGAGACGGGAAGCATTGAAACCGGAAAAAGTGCCGATTTTATTGTGGCGGACAGGAATCCGCTGGAAGGATTTGATGCGCTTAGAGAGCTGTATATGGTCGTGAGCAAGGGGCAGATTTTTGAAAAGCCAAAGGTGAAGAAAAATGAAATCTGCGAGAGGGAACTGGATAAAGCGCTGCAAAAGTTATGATAGATGTTGCGAGGAGTACTGTAAAAAGGTACAATGAAAGCAATAAAAATAGGGAGAAGACAGAAGTGAAACGAGTTTCGCTGGATCAGTTATTATATTTCAAGAAGGATTTGTTATATATAGAGCAGTATGAATATGTGATGCTTCTTCTGAAGGAAGGCCACATTCGACCGCTGAAAGCGTCAGGGACCAATGGAAAGCACCCGGCACTTTACCGGGAGTACTGGCTGTTGGAGGAAAGCAAGGATTACAGTGTCATGGAGGACGAACTGAAATACCAGATCACACCGCAGATTTCCGTAGATTATTATCTGTCGCACCTTGAGGCATATGAGCAGGACAGGGACTGGGTCTTAAAGCTAAGTGAGTATTTAAAAGACAGAAGTGAATGCCTGGAATCCCCGGAATCCGTGAATGAGAGAAGCTTTGAGATTTGGGGCAGGGAAAAGTTTTTATCAAAAGAGCAGGGAAGGAAGATCCTAAAACGTTGTGGACTCACGGAAGGATTTCTGAATATATACAAGACGGTGGAACCGCTGGCGTATTATTCCCACACGAGAGAGGTACCGCAGAATCTGCTGATATTGGAGAATAAGGATACGTTCTATAGTATGAGGCGGCATTTGCTGGAGGGAAATGACAGGATTCTGGGAGTGAGGATAGGAACCCTGATTTACGGCGGAGGGAAACGGATTCGGCGGTCATTCGAGGATTTTGAATTTTGCATAGAACCCTATATGAAGGCAGATGGAAACAGAATATATTATTTTGGCGACATGGATTATGAAGGGATCGGTATCTATGAAGGCCTTGCGGAAGTGTTCGCGGAAAAGTGGAAGATTGAGCCATTTGTGCCGGCGTATGAGGCACTTCTGAGAAAGGCGAAGAAGGCCGGACATTTGCCTGAGACAAAGGAGCAGCAGAATCGCAATATTAAAAATGTATTTTTCCTGTTTTTCTCCGAAGAGCAGACGCAGCAGATGAAAAAGATTTTAGAATGCAATGAGTATGTGCCGCAGGAGATTCTTAATATCTCGGATTTTTCCTGAGCTTTGCTTGAAAGTGGAATACCCCACAGTAGGAGAGGACAGACTGCGCCGTAGTTGCTGTGCCGGTATTCCGCGGGAAAAAACATTTGTGGGCATACCCGGAAAATATCACAGATCATCAGAGGTAAAATCATGCAATATGAATTTTTAAAGCATTTCCCCAGAAGAATGAAGAATGTAGGCTTATATGCCATACTGATCCAGAACAGCAGTCAGAAAATGACCTGGAAGCAGTATGGCTTTTTGAAAATGGACGAGCAGCTTAATATGATTTTTGCCGTGATGCTCTACCTTATGGAACAGTCCTTAAAAGAAGAAAACTGTACCATGGACGATATCGGTGCGTATATTGATACCATTAACGTGCAGCATTTTCAAAAAAACATGTCCTATGATGAGTGCAGGAAGCTGGGGGACTTTATTGTCAACGTGATTCTTTCCAATGAAGGGAAAGTCATGTATTTTGACGGATATAATTTTGAACAGAACGCGTACCAGATCATGCATATCAGTTATGTGGCAAATAAAATCGTCTATATCGATCAGGAGCTAAAACGCACGTCTTATTATCTGACAGATGACGGATATAACCTCCTTCTGGCGACTCTGGAGATCGAAAATAATATGAAGCTGACGATCCATGAGATGATTTTTCAGATGCATCTGGAAAAACAGAGCTACGATAAGGCGGTAGATGAGATTAAAAATGTATTCAACCTTCTGCGGATTCAGCTTCAGAAGATTCAGGAGGCGATGGGAAAGATCAGGAGAAACGCGCTGAATTATTCTGTGAAGGATTATGAGGAGATTTTGGAGGAAAATCTGGAAACAATCAGTGATACGAAGCGGAAATTCCAGAATTACCGGGAAATGGTCAAAAGCAGAGCCAGGGAACTGGAGGAGACGAATATCAATGTAAAACGCCTCAGTGCCAAAGAGGAGGAGAAGCTGAGCCATCTCCGGGAAATTGAAATGTATCTGAACCGGACGATCGATGAACACCAGAAGATATTGAACAGTCATTTTGATCTAAAAGCGCTCTATACGAAGGAACTGGAGCAGTTGACGCAGATGTCGCTGATCAAACGTTTTCCACTGCGCACGGAGCTGTATGATAAAATACTGGAAAATCCCTCGGCGCTTGAAAATCTGGATTATTTTCTCCGTCCACTGTTTAATCAGGATATTGAGAAGGCTTATAATCTGAACAAAGCGTTCGAACTGCAAAGGCCGGCCAGAAAGAAGAGCGAAGAGGACAGTGAGGAAATGCTGGATTTCGATGAAGAAGCCTGGATCAAGGAGCAGGAGAGAGCAAGGCGGGAGAAACTTCGAAAATACGAGGAAAGTGTGAGCTGCCTGCTGGAATTTGCGTCCGAAAAAGGGGAGATTACGCTTGAGGAAATCAGCCATCGGGTATGTCCTGAGGAGGAGACGAGGAATCGTCTGATTCCGAATGTGGAAATCTTTAAGGAAATCATGGTAGAGCTAATCAAGAATCGGGAGATTGATATTGCGGTCCTGAAAAAGGAACGCAGTGAGTTTATTCAGGATAGATCAGGGGAGTTCCAGATCAATGACATGCTTCTGCATCTGGTGGAGGAGAGGCCGGAAAACGCGGGGATCCGGCGAATCGAGACCTACCGGGTCATGGACGAAGGTGTGGTCACATTTGACGATGTTTTAGACGAAAATGGCAGGAGAAAGAGCATTCGGTGTTCGAATGTCCTGATTCGGGTGATCAGGGAGGAGTAGGCGGATATGGCGTATGAATTGGAAGAAATCAGGATCAGTCAGGAGATCTTTTACTATCTGCTGGAGCATCATGAGCTTCGGGAGGAAGAGGAACTGATTCTGTATAAGGCGTATACGGAGCAGGAAGAGGTACAGAATCTGGTAAAGTCTCAGGGGGAGATTGCGGATAGTATCGTGGAGAGGTATGGAAATGTCATTTATCTGATACCCAGGGAAGCAAATAATTTCCTGGGATTTTCCAAGGCACAGCTCAAAGCGGCGCTTTGCAAATCGAATGCGACCGATAAAGATTACTATTTGTCGCAGTTCGTGATTTTGACGCTTCTTGTGGAATTCTATGACGGGCAGGGGAGCAGCAGTAAGGCGCGGGAATATATCCGGGTCGGAGAGCTGCAGAACTGTATTTCCCAGCGGTTGAAAGAAGGGGCAGGGAATGCGCAGGAAGAAGAGCAGAACGGAATCGCATTTTCTGATATGCTGGAGGCCTATGAGGCGCTCCGCTCAGATGAAAAGGGGTCGCGTGCCCGGACTACGAAGGAGGGCTTCCTTCATTATATATTGATTTTCCTGCAAAAGCAGGGACTGATTGAATATGTGGAGCCAGACGAGATGATCAAGACAACAAAGAAGCTGGATAATTTTATGGACTGGAATCTGCTGAATCAGAATAATTACCGGAGAGTCCTGCGGGTACTGGGGGTGAAGGAAGATGAGTAAAATAAATGCGGTGAGGCTGATTAACCTTAATTATAACAATAATGCAATCCGGATCAGCGACGAGTGTTTTCACTTCAATGGGGAAAGCACGCTGCTTTCGCTGAGAAACGGAGGCGGGAAAACGGTGCTGGTGCAGATGATGATGGCGCCGTTCGTGCATAAAAGATACCGTGACGTGAAGGACCGTCCGTTCGAGAGTTATTTTACAACGAATAAACCATCGTTTATTCTGGTGGAGTGGGTGCTTGACCAGGGGGCCGGCTATGTGCTTACGGGAATGATGGTGAGAAGAGGTCAGGACGCGGGAGAAGGAAATGCGGAGAACCTGGATATGGTCAATTTTGTCTGCGAATACCGGGGAGCCTGCCTTCAGGACATTCATCATCTGCCGGTGGTGGAGAAAGGGAAAAAGGAGATGATCCTGAAAAATTTCTCGGCGTGCAGGCAGATGTTTGAAATGTATAAAAAGGACCGGGCGCTTAAGTTTTTCTATTATGACATGAATAATTCTGCCCAGTCCCGGCAGTATTTTGACAAGTTGATGGAGTATCAGATCAATTACAAAGAGTGGGAGTCGATCATCAAGAAGGTGAACTTAAAGGAGTCCGGACTGTCGGACCTTTTTGCGGACTGTAAAGATGAGAAGGGGCTGGTGGAAAAATGGTTTTTAGATGCGGTGGAGAGTAAGCTGAATAAGGAACGAAACCGAATGAAGGAGTTCCAGACTATTTTGGAAAAGTATGTGGGGCAGTATAAGGATAACCGCTCTAAAATTAAGCGGCGCGATACGATTCGGGCATTTAAAGAGGAAGCAATGCGGATTCAGGAGAGAGCAGAGGCTTATCGGGAAGCTGCCGGGAAGGAGAGAGACCAGGAGAACCTGGTGGCGCATTTCATCGTGAAGCTGGAAGAACTGCGTAAGGAAGCTAAGGGGCAGCAGGACGATGTGCTGGAGAGGATAGAGGAAATCCGCCGGGACATTGCCAGGGTGGAGTATGAAAAGCTTTCCAGCGAGATCTATGCGTTGGAGGACGATATGCGTTTCCATACCAGCAACCGGGACATGATTGAGATGGAACGGGATAATCTGCAGAGGGAAGCGGAGAAAATCGAGAAGAAGCTGCACTTGCTTGTCTGTGCGAAGGGGCAGGGGCAAATGGAAGAGGAAAAGCGGGAGCTGGAGGTGGTCCGACAGAAGCTGGCGCTCTCGCATAAAAAGGACGAAGAGCTGGAGCCGGAGAGAAACTTTCTGGGTTACGCTCTGCGGCGCCATTATGAAAGGCGGCTTCAGGAGAATGTAAAGCAAAAAGAGGAAAATCAGGGGAAACTTCAGGAGAATCGGACGAGTATGGAGGAAGCGGAGGAAAAATCCGCGGTTTTGGAGGAGCAGATCAGAGAGGGAATCGCACAGGTAGGCGCTCTGAAAAGTAAAGTGGAGGCGTACGGAAATACCGAAGAACAGTACAATGCCCGTTATGATGCGTCTTTGACAAGAAATATTCTGGGAGAGTATGAGCCGGGGACCATAGAGATCCTTCGGGAGAGCTATGCGCGTGAGTTGGAGGAAGATACGCGCCGACGCGTCAGAGCGAAGCAGGCAAGAGAGCGCGCCCAGGAGGAAGTAAGGCGTCTGGAGCGGCAGGCGGAAGATACACGTACACTTTTGGTCCGGAAGAGAATGGAGCAGGAACAGAAGGAAGCGGTGCAGGGCAAATATGAGGAGGAGCTAAAGAAGCGCCGGGTTATTCTGAAATATTTAGATTTGGACGAAAAGAATATTTTTGATACAGAAAAGATTTTGCAGACTTCCGAGAGAAAGCTTGCCGAGCTTGCAGGAGTGAGGAGAAATCTGGAAAAAGAGGAAGATGTCCTTCAAAAAGAGTTCCGGCAGCTCACGCAGGGAAAGACGCTGGACCTTCCGGAGGATTTGGAGAAGGAGCTTAAAGGCCTGGGGATCCATGTGGTCTATGGAATGGAGTGGCTTCAGAAAAATGGTTACGCCGAGGAGAAAAACCGGGAACTGGTGAAGCAGCACCCGTTTCTTCCGTATGCTCTGATTTTATCAGGACAGGAGCTGGAAAAGCTGAGAAAGAATGCGGGGGATATTTATACTTCCTTTCCGGTCCCGATTATTGTGCGGGAGGAGCTTGCAGGGAAGAAGGAGAAAAGCGGCGGAAATGTAATTTCTCTTGCAGGAGTCAGCTTTTATGTGCTGTTTAATGAGAACCTGCTGAATGAGGAGAAGCTGCACATTCTGGTGAGGGAGAAGGAAAAACAGATTCATCAGAAGAAGGAGGCTATTGCGTTACGCCAGAGAGAATACGAGGATTATTTTGACAGGCAGGGAGTGATTAAAAATCAGGAGGTAAGCCGTGAACTCTATGAGGGAAATTTAAGCGCACTTAAGGATATAGGAGCGCAGATTGAAGAGGGAGAGCGGGCGCTTAAGGAAGTGTCGGAAGCGGCATCAGGCTTGAAAACGGAATTGGAGCGTCTGGAGGAAGAGATTCGAAAGGCGGACAAAAGCATTGAGGAGAAAGAGAGAAGAAACGGGGATTTTGAGCAGCTTGCGGAGGCGTACAGGATATATGGTGAGAATCGTGTGGAGCTCGCGCGGTGTCAAAAACAGGTTCAGAGGTTTACCCGGCAGCAGAAGCTGGTAAAAGAACAACTTGCAAAACTCCGGGAGGATCTGAAGACTCTGGAGACGGAACTGGATTTGCTCGTGCGCTTCGGACAGGGCTTTCAGGAGAAATTAGGTAAGTATGAAAAGTATGAGCTGACGGAGGAAGTGGAGCACTTTCAGGGGGAAGTGGAAACTGAGGCGGAGAAAATGGAGAGCCGTTTTCTGGCAATCACGGGGAACCTGTCGATAGAGCTTCAGGAACTGGAGGCCCAGGAGACGCGTGCGCGGAAACGGTATGAGGACGAGCTTGATGAGCTGGAGCATTTGCGGGTAAAATACGGCCTTCAGACCGGGGAGTGGAAGGACATTTCCTATAGCAGGAAGGAAGAGGCGCATCAGGAGATTCTTCTTGAGGACTGCCGGAAAAAGGTAGAGAACCGCAGAATGCTCTGGGGAGAAGAGGATAAGCAGATAGCGGTCATCAGTCAGCAGATCAAGGACCGGACGAAGCAGATGTTAAGTGAATGCGGTCAGGAGAAACCGATTGAAAAGGCTAAAATCCAGGGGCAGGATTTTGACGCGAGAAAGAATCAGCTTAAGTTCCGGGAAAAGGAGACGCTAAAAGAGGCGGACATTTTCCGGGCGCGCCTGCAAAGCTATGATGAAAATCTGACTGCATTGGCGGAATACAGTGAATTTGTGGCGCAAGGTGAAATGGAATGGGAAGAAGATTTCACAGGAATGAGCAGCCGGGAGCTTCGGAATTTTAAAGGGATTCTGATTCGGGACTATAATCAGAACGTGCGGGACACTCGGCAGGCGAAGGAAAGGCTTGTACAGGTTCTGAATCAAATCGTGCGAATGGAAGCATTTCAGGAGGAGTTCTATAAAAAGCCGTTGGAAGCTATGATAGAATTAACCGACGATGCGGATCAGGTGCTGCGCCAGCTTGGCACGACCATTCAGTCCTACGACAGCTTGATGGAGAAGCTGGAGGTGGATATTTCTCTGGTGGAAAAGGAGAAGAACAAGATTGTAGAGTTGATGGAGGAATATATCCGGGAGGTACACCTGAATCTTGGTAAGATCGATCATAATTCGACCATTACGATTCGGGAGAAACCAGTAAAAATGTTGAAGATTCAGCTCCCCGATTGGGAGGAGAATGAGAATCTTTATCGTATTCGCCTGCAGGATATGATCGACGAGGTGACGCAGAAAGGAATCGGTATCTTTGAGCGAAATGAAAATGCACAGGAATATTTTGGAACCAGAATTACGACGAGAAATCTGTATGATACAGTGATTGGGATCGGAAATGTGCAGATTCGTTTATATAAAGTGGAGGAAATGAGAGAGTATCCGATCACCTGGGCGGAGGTCGCGCGAAACTCCGGCGGAGAAGGCTTTTTGTCAGCATTCGTGATTTTGTCAAGTCTGCTTTATTATATGCGGAAAGATGATACGGATATATTTGCGGACCGGAATGAAGGAAAGGTGCTGCTCATGGACAACCCGTTTGCGCAGACGAATGCGGCGCATCTGTTAAAGCCCTTGATGGATATGGCGAAAAAGACGAATACCCAGCTTATTTGCCTGACAGGTCTTGGCGGAGAGTCGATTTATAACCGGTTCGATAATATTTATGTGCTGAACCTGATCGCGGCGAGCCTGCGAAGTGGAATGCAGTATTTGAAGGCAGACCATCTGCGGGGGAACGATCCGGAGGTGATGGTGGTGTCACAGATTGAAGTGATGGAGCAGCAGGAGCTGGTGTTTTAGGAAGTGATAGAAAAAAGATGGCTGGGGCTAGCCATCTTTTTTCTATATGCTGTTTACAGCGTCATCATACCTGACATGATGCACCCTCCGGACGCGCCGCAGGAAATAATTTCCGATATCTGCCGAGGGTCCGGTTTGATCCCGCCGATCGCGTAGACCGGAATCGATACACTTTGGCAGACTTTGCGTAGGAATCCCGTCCCGCTGGGCGGGATTCCTTTTTTGCAGTCGGTAGCGTAAATGTGTCCGGCAGTGAGGTAGGCAGCGCCAAGGAGCTCGGCTTCCAGAGCTTCCCGGGCAGAGTGAACGGAAACGCCAATTGTAGTCAGTGTGGAAATGGCGGGGCCGGAACGGTCCGCATATTTCCGCAATAACGGCAATGGCAGATGAATGGCCGGACAGCCGAGTTCCTTTGCTGTGTTTAAATACGTATGGAGGATACAAGGTACATCATATTTCTTACAGATTTCCATAATTTCCTGTGCCAAAGCGGTATATTCAGTCTCGGATAAATCCTTCTCGCGCAGTATCACGGCCTTGGGGTGATACCGGCAGACTCTCTCCACCTGCTCCGGCAGGGGCCGGGCAGCGAGGCGGCGGTTTGTGACGGCGATGATATTTTGAAAAATGTCATCAGGATATTCGGAAATTGTTATATGGGGAAATTTCCCCGTGGAGCCGGTTGCAGGTGCGGAACCTTCGATTCTATTTTTATACGTACACATAATCATTCATGACCGGCTGGAGGTTCTGCTCCAAAAGGGCGTGGAAGACCTCGTCTACCGTCCTTTCGTCGGAAATCTCGAACTGGTCGTCTCCTTTTTCTTCAATTTCATCTACATGTCCTCCGATTCCGGTGCTGACTCCCGCAGAAATCTTGGTGGCGGCGATTTTTACCATATTGTCACGCACACGGGCGCATTCTCTCGTGGAAATAGTAATACTTGCAAACGGCATGAACAGGCGGTAAGCACATACGACCTGCAGAAGCTGCCGTTCATGGACATCCATCGGATTAATCCTGTCATTGTTGATGATCGGACGGAGACGGGGACAGGAAAATGCAATCTCGGCGTGGGGGTATTTCCGCTGCAGAAGGTACGCATGATACCCAGTGGCAAATGCGTCTTTGCGGAAATCGTCCAACCCTAAGAGGGCGCCGAAGCCGACTCCGCGCATACCGCCGATGATCGCCCGCTCCTGCGCATTTACCCGGTACGGGAAAATCCGTTTGTGCCCGGCAAGATGAAGCGATTCGTACTTGTCGGAATTGTAAGTCTCCTGGAAAACGGTGACATAGTCGGCACCGCATTCATGAAGGTAGGCGTATTCGTCTGCATTCATCGGGTAGACTTCCAGCCCAATGACTTTAAAATAGTTTCTTGCGATCTTACACGCTTCCCCAATATATTTCACATCCGATTTTGCGCGGCTCTCCCCGGTCAGAATCAAGATTTCCTGAAGTCCGGTCCTGGCGATGGCTTCCATTTCCAACTCAATCTGTGCAGGAGTCAGTTTTGCCCGGTTGATCTTGTTGTGGCAGTTGAAGCCGCAGTAAATGCAGTAGTTTTCGCAGTAGTTGGCGATGTAGAGCGGCGTGAACATATTGATGCTGTTGCCGAAATGTTTGCGCGTTTCTCTCTGGGCTGCCTGTGCGATTTCCTCCAGATATGGGAGGGCGGCGGGGGAGAGAAGAGCGGCGAAATCCTCCGGCGATCGGTTATCGTGGGCGAGGGCGCATCGCACGTCGTCTGCTGTATAGCTGTCGTAATCATAATGCGCTGTGGCTTCAATGACCCGGTTCATGATGTCGGACTTTAGAACTTCCATACCGGGAAGGTAGGTCATGTGGTCGATTCGGTTCTGTTTCAAATCTTCCAGAATTTCTTCGTTTAAGATACTTTCGTTCAAATGCTGTTTTTCCATGTGGTGCTCCTCCTAATCTTGTATGTATCCCGTCAGCGGAGAGGAGGCGCTGGCACCTTTTTCCAGGGTTCGTCCAAGGCCGGATAAGTAGGCGCTTCTTCCGGCTTCGATGGCTTTCTTAAATGCTTCCGCCATAGCCGGGATATCTCCCGCGGTGGCGATGGCAGTGTTTGCCATGACGGCGGCAGCACCCATTTCCATCGCCTCGCATGCCTGGGATGGACGACCGATTCCGGCATCTACGATGATGGGCAGGTCGATTTCGTCGATCAGAATCTGAATGAAGTCCTTGGTGCAGATTCCCTTGTTGGAGCCGATTGGGGAGCCGAGGGGCATGATGCAGGCGGCACCTGCATTTGCAAGGTCACGGGCGGCGTTCAAATCCGGGTACATGTAAGGCATGACCACGAAGCCTTCCTTAGCGAGCACTTCGGTTGCCTTGATGGTCTCGTAGTTGTCCGGGAGGAGATATTTGGAGTCATGGATGACTTCAATTTTCACAAAATCACTGCCGCATACCTCGCGGGAAAGGCGGGCGATGCGGACAGCCTCCTCGGCGTTTCTTGCGCCGGAGGTGTTGGGGAGGAGGATTACGGTGTCCGGAATATAGTCCAGGATATTGGCAAGGCCTCCTTCATTTGCACGGCGCAGGGCAAGGGTGATAATCTGGGCCCCGGCCTTTTCGATGCAGGCTTTTACCAGGTCGAGGGAAAACTTGCCGGAGCCGAGAATGAAACGGGAGGTGAATTCGTGGTTTCCTAAGAGGAATTTGTCGGTTGTTGGTGTCATGAGTTTGTACCTTCTTTCTTTGTGAGTGGTTTGGAAATAGTTGCTATTTTCTGCTGTTTCATCATTGCGGAAATTGCCGTTTTCTATACATCTTCCTGACCAAGGATTATGCGTGTAATCATGTTTGCTTCATGGGCGGCGCAAATGGCCACTCTTGGCGCCATGAGCCCATTGCCATACGTCGCTTCCGTGACTTCATCGCCGCAAAGGTAGAAGTTACGGGTAACTCGGCGGGTATGAATAAGGTTACTGCTTTCATATCCGGCCATTCCAGAAGCGGATATGAGCTTCTTGTCCGGAAAATGCTCCAGTATGCCATTTGCTAGCATGGATTTGGCTTCCGGGGCATCGAAGGCCTCACAAATGATGTCGTCGTCGGAAAAGAGTTCCTGCAGGTTTTCTTCAGTCACCTTGACGAAGTCGGTGCGGATATCCAGGTAAGGATTGATGTGCAAAAGTTCCGATTTCAGGGCTTCAGGCTTGGGGAGGCCGGCATGTTCCATAAAGTATTGCTGGCGGTTTAAGTTGGTCAGGTCCACGGCATCGAAATCGATGAGATGAAGATGACCGACACCGATGCGCGCCAGCAAGAAGGCCACGTTGGAGCCGAGCCCTCCAAGTCCCGCAATGGCGACGCGGGCGTCGGTAAGAAGGGCCTGGGTCTCGGGAGAGTGGCGGGCGCTCAGCGCTTCGTAAATTTCGGATTTCGTAAATACGTTCATGGGTTAGCCGCCTCCTACGAAGGTCACTACTTCCATTGTGTCGGCTTCGGTGAGGAAGGTCGTAGCGTAATTTGCTTTGGAAAGTATGGCTCCGTTTAGTTCTACTGCAATCCTTGTGAGAGCGTAACCATGGGCGGTCAGGTAGTCCGTTACGGTTGTGGGCGCCTCCAGTTGGATGGGGGAGCCGTTTACGGTAAGATGGATCATGGGCTTGTCTCCTTTCTGAGATGTGGGGAGGAACAGGGGAGAGAGAAGTGAAAGCTGCAGTGGAACGCGGTAGCCTCGGAAGTGGGAAATGATGAGTGTTCGGGCACTTAGGAGGTAGACGGCGTATCCATTTCAATGAAATGGAATACATCTTTGCATATTCCACACGCGTGTAGTGCGTTTTGTTTTATGGGAAAATGTGGCACACATTTATATGAAATAAAAAAGGAGTACACAAAGAAATGTACCCGTGGTGGTGCACCCCTTCATGAACTCCTGGTTTATATCAGGCGAAATGTAGTTCAATCTCAACTGTTCCTGTGTTTAGTTGTATCGTGGCGTAAATTAATGAAACATTGCCCGAGCGGTCTGGGACAATGGACTGATTCGGAAGTGAAAATAAAAAATGGGAGGTGCAGGCAGCATCTCCCGGAATTTTCATCGGTGTTTGAGTGTTCCTACGTTGGCATTATCCAAATCAGGTATGCGGGTCGAAGTTCTGTACTTCCTCTCAGCCTAGTCATAAGCTCCCCGGGGGATTTAATTTACAAGGATAAGTATAGAGTAGTTAGAAAATTATGTCAACATTTTTCTTTATGATAGGTTGCTTATCCGGGATTCCAGAGCTGGAATCAACATGACTAAACGGGAACTGCATCAAAAGGATAAGATTATTTCTCCATTAATCGAACAGGGACAGTCACCTTATCACATTTTGATCGATCATCCCGAATTAGATATGTCTGTCCGCACCATGTATTCTTATCTGGATAAGGGACTATTCACTGCGCGGAACATGGACCTAAAACGGAAAGTTAGTTTCAAGCCCAGAAAATGTCAAAAAACACAGATCACCAACCGGACTATTTTTATCAACAGGTTATACAGTGATTTCTGTAACCTAAACCTCTCCTCCTATGTTGAGATGGATACCGTCCATTCTTCAAGAGAGTCAAAGAAAACTCTGTTAACCATGTTTTTCACAAAAGAAAAGCTATTCCTTGCTTTTCTCATGAACCGTTGTACAGAGGGTGCTGTCCGCCTTGTATTTGACCGTCTGGAAAAACGCAGGGGGATCTTTGAATTCGCTTCCGCATTTGAATATATCCTGACCGACCGGGGCTCTGAATTCGGAAATCCGGCTGCGTTAGAAACTGGTATAAATGGCATACAACGTTCGAGCATTTATTACTGCAAGCCCATGCAGAGCGGTCAAAAAGGAAGCCTTGAACAGGCTCACACCATGCTTCGTATGGTGCTTCCTAAAGGAACTAGTTTTGAATTTCTCACACAATGGGATATAAACCTGATTGTGAACCATATCAATTCGACACCGCGGGAAATCCTTGGCGTAAAGACGCCGTATAGTATGGCATTGGAAACACTTGGCAAAGAAACCTTAAAGACGCTTCAGCTTAGACCGATTGACCCTGACTAGGTCAATTTGACACCTAAGCTGATCCGCCATAAACACTAAAGCAACTATTCAAAAAAATCTGCTGTCGGACTGGAAGTAAACTTTTCACATTTTTAAAATGTGGCCGGTGGAATTCAGTCTCGCACACTGATTCTCAGTGGCCCGTTTGCCATGCCCAAAAATGAAGAATTTTTTGAGAAGTTGTGTTAATTATAACAGATATCAAGGTTTTTTACTCAAAAAAAGATTATAAATACTAAAGATTTTAAAGCCCTGTGGAATTTAACTTTGCACTGGAATTTAAAATTTCAAGTCAGCTTCCACAATTTCATTTTTCATAAGCAATCTATCAACCTTTAAAAGACTAAAGATTTTTGTAGCGAAAAAAGCCTCTTAGTGATATACTTACTTATTATGGGCTCATTGTGACGAGTTATCAGGAGAGACTTTACCGTTATGACTGTTTCGTATTTGGGATTATGGAAATTATTACTTGATAAAGGGCTTCAAAAGCAGGATCTGGTTGACGAATTAGGTCTTAGTTCGGCTACTGTAGCAAAGATGGGTAAAGGTCAACCGGTATCCAATAAAGTCCTTGAGAAAATATGTAAATATTTAAATTGTACAGTGAACGATATTATTAGCTATGACTAAATCCGTATTTGGGGACATATAAAATGATACATTAGAGATGAGAAAGTTTGGAGGTGAGCGACAGAGTGTGGTGCCGTAACTGCAATATAGAGACAAATGAAAAAGTGTGCCCAGTCTGTGGCGAGGAAACAGTAGAAGATCTTCCTATTGAGATATATTGGTGCAAGCACTGTAAGACACCAATTATTCAGCAAATGAACCAAGCTGATAAAGGAATATGTCCAGTTTGTGGAGAGAAAACAAAATATCTAACAACAGATCTAAGACCGGTATTTCCTGAAGAGCGTTTGTTGCTAGAGATTTTATTGGATAAAAAACCAAATGAATTTGTACAAAGCTCAGTGTGGTCTGTTAACAGCAGATATTATATTGATGGGAAAAGCATTTCTATTCCAAGTGGTTTGTTCCAGACTGCTGATACAGATGCTATTTCTGCAAAACTTAAAGAGTATGAATCAGGAAATACCTATGAGTATTTTAATGAGCATATAAAAACATTTATCGAAGCAAATAGAAATCGATTGAACTATTTGAAAGACGAATCTTTCGATTTTGTAAGGAAGACGGCTTCGAAAGTTGCTGAAGAAAGATTAGTAATTTCATTTTCGGGTGGTAAGGATTCAACTGTTACAGCGGATGTTGTAACAAAGGCATTAAGCAATCCAAGCCTTGTACATATATTTGGAAACACAACTCTAGAGTTTCCATCCACAGTAGCGTATGCTAAACGGTTTAGAGAGAACCATCCACAGGCTATCTTTTTGTTTGCAAAGAATGATGAGCAGGTATTTATGGATGTTTGCGAGGATATAGGACCTCCGGCACGAATGATGCGCTGGTGCTGTTCTATGTTTAAGACTGGACCGATTACTCGTGTAATAAACAGCTTGTATAGAAATCAGCAGATTCTTACTTTTTATGGAATTAGAAAGTCCGAATCTGTTAGCAGAAGTAAGTATAATCGTGTTGAGGATGATGCTGAGTCTGTAAAAATCCAACAGCAGACAGTTGCATCTCCAATCTTCTTTTGGAAGGACATAGACATCTGGCTCTATATGCTAGCTGAGGATGTGGATTTCAATGAAGCTTATAGACTTGGATATGATCGAGTAGGTTGTTGGTGTTGTCCAAACAATAACCAGAGGGCACAGTTCTTATCGAGAATATATATGCCAGAGCAATCCAAAAAATGGAGAGATTTCCTTATAGACTTTGCAAAGAAGGTTGGTAAGGAAGATGCGGAGGTTTATGTAGACACAGGCAAATGGAAGGCACGACAGGGCGGTAATGGTCTTGCTGCAGCGGGTGATGTAAAAATAAAATTCACAAACTGTACAACAGAGGATCATGCGAAGATATATCGATTGGTTCGCCCATTTGATGATGAATTGATTGGAATGTTTACACCTTTTGGAAGGGTTGCACCAGAACTTGGAAAGAAGCTCTTGCATGAGGTGCTGGTTCTTGATGCGAGGACAAATGTGCCGATCTTATCAATTCAGCCGTTTAGCCAAGATGGTTATGAATATGCTGTTAAGGTGAGAACAATGAATGTAAAAGATCATGATGACTTACA
The DNA here is from genome assembly GCA_040702975.1 of Roseburia hominis. NCBI lineage: Bacteria > Bacillati > Bacillota > Clostridia > Lachnospirales > Lachnospiraceae > Roseburia > Roseburia hominis. Next base: position 4,143,519 of record CP159990.1, on the reverse strand, counting down.
AAGAATGGTAGGTTATCAGATTCGAAAATATAATGCTTGTAGAAAATGCTTGAAATGTGAATCAATTTGTCGAGCAGGAGCGATATCGATTTCAAGTGATAACTATTATATTGATCCAGATAAGTGTGTGCATTGCAAGATGTGTATGACAGCAAAGTACCTTGATGGTGGATGCACGATGGATAAATATTTGCGTACTAAGTAACAGTTATGGAGGTTGCCGTAATGACAATGAAGTTTCGTGCTCACGATACATTTTTCATAAGGAAAGGTTGGCTTAGCAAGGGCATGGAACGTGTTGTTGCTAAGGATGATTTATTTGTAGATAAAAATGAGAACCCTATGGATGTTCTTGGAATCGGATCTAATATGGTTAAGGCCTTGAGATATTGGCTGCAGGCCGTAGGCTTAACAAAGGAAGCTACGAAAGGTAAGAGGGTGCAAAAACTTACATATATTGGCAGTGAAATCTTTAAGCATGATAAGTTTATTGAAGAACTAGGAACGCTTTATTTATTGCAGTATCAGCTTGCAAAGCAGGATGAAGAAGCTACTGCTTGGTATTATTTCTTCAATGAGTTCTCTATGTCAGAATTTAATAGGGAAGAGTTTGTTCAAGGACTGCAGAATTATGTTTTGATGTCTGACGGTGCATCAACTGTTGCAATCAGATCTTTGAATGATGACTTTGCATGTATCATAAATACTTATTTGCCTAGATATAAATCAAATCCTGGTAAAGTATCTCCTGAGAACAATATAGATTGTCCGTTTGGAGAATTAGGACTTGTAGATATTGCAAATAAGAAACAGAAAACATATAAAAAGACGATTCCGACTGCCAAATCATTTAATCCTTGGGTTATCTATGCAGTGATTATGGATCAGGCAGACGGAAGAGATGAGATAAGTCTTAATGAATTACTGACAAAGCCTAAGAATATAGGAAAAGTATTTAATTTAGATGCTATCACTATGTTGGATATTTTGCATGAAGTAGAGAATGCAGGACTCCTTAAAATAATAAGAACTGCAGGTCTTGATGTTATTCACTTGAATAAGCAGATGACTTTTGACGAGTGTGTTAAGAAATATTATGAAACTATAGACGAAGAAATGTAGGTGGATGCCGATGAGCAAAATGATATCGGTTGCTTCAGGATTTCAGTATTCGGTGAATATTGGATATGATCTGAACAATGATGATAAATTAAAAAATTTTATACCGACTAGATCAGCGTTGGCATTGATGGAAGATATTCTTCTTAGCACCAATCCAACGTCAACAGAGAGAGCAAGAGTTCTTATAGGAGCATATGGCAAGGGTAAGTCTCATATTGTTCTTACTATTCTTGCCATGCTTATGAAGCGAAACTCTGTGTTATTTGAAAAAGCAAATCCAAAGATTGATGAAAATCCTAGGTTATGTCAGATAGTAGATAATTATTATGAATCAAACAATAAGATTCTTCCGGTAATTATAACTGGCAGCAATACGAGTTTGCCGCAGGCTTTTTTACTTGCATTACAGAGAACACTTTCAACTAATGGCTTGTTGGATGTTATGCCTGAGACAAATTATAAAGCAGCTGTACAAGTAATAAACCGTTGGGAAAAAGAATTTCCTGACACTTATAAGAAATTGAAAGAGGCACTCGATATGCCTATAAAGCAATTTGTTGAAGAATTGCAGAGTTTCGGTACAGAGGCATATGAGAAGTTTGAAAAGATATATCCTACGTTGACAGCTGGTAGTGTATTCAATCCTTTTTTAGGATTTGATGTTGTTGACCTTTATGAGGAAGCTGTTAAAGGTCTTAAATCAAAGGGATATACAGGAATTTATGTTATTTATGATGAGTTTAGCAAATTCCTTGAAGCAAATATTAAAGAGGCTTCTGTAAGTGATACAAAAATGCTTCAGGACTTTGCAGAGAAGTGCAATAGAAGCGGAGAAGCACAGATGCATCTTATGCTTATATCGCATAAAGAGATTGCTAACTATATTGATAAACTTCCTAAGCAGAAGGTGGATGGATGGCGCGGAGTTTCAGAGAGATTTAAACATATCCATCTGAATAACAACTTTACTCAGACTTACGAAATAATTGGTTCGGCAATCCAAAAAAAGTCCTCTTCTTGGAATAAGTTTTGCAAGGAATATGCTAAAAGCTTTGAAGACATTTTCCAGAGATATGGTAAACATCATATTTTCAGTGATGTTGATGAAGAATATGTTGAGAAAACGATGTATGGTTGTTATCCGTTACATCCGGTTTCAACTTTTATTTTGCCTAGATTATCTGAGCGTGTTGCACAGAACGAAAGAACGCTGTTTACTTTTATTTCTGCACCAGGCGTGTCCACACTGCTCGCCTTCTTGGAAAACTATGAAGATGACCATTTTGAGCTGATTACACCAGATCTTATTTATGATTATTTTGAACCTTTGTTTAAGAAAGAGGTATATGGCGGTAGCATACATGAGAATTACGTGCTTACTGAAATGATACTTGAGAAGCTTGGCGAGAATTTTCTTGAAAGCAAGATTATTAAGACCCTGGCTTTGATATACATTTTGGAACAGTTTGAAAAACTGCAGCCATCAAAGGATGAACTGGTAAGCATCTATTCTATCAGTTATACACCTGAGGAAATTAACCAGGCGATTGATAACCTGATTGAAAAAGAGTACGTAATTTATCTTAAGAGAAGTAATAATTATCTAAGACTGAAGCAGACTTCAGGAGTAGATATACGTCAGAAAATAAATGATATGGTTGAGGTTCAGAGTAAGAGAACTACTGTAAAAGATACTCTGAATAACTCCAATTTTGATAATTACGTATATCCATCTCGATATAATAATGAGAGGGATATGATCAGATACTTCACTTTCGAATTTATCGATGAAGATGAAGTGACTGAAGATGTAGACTGGACATTGAAGAGTGCATCCATAGATGCAGATGGTGTTATCTATGGAATTATTCCGCATAGTGAGGAATCTATTTCCAGATTAAAGGAAATTATTCTTAATACAAGTACAGAAAGCGAAAGTATTATTTTCATACTTCCAAGACATTTTGCGGAAATCAATGACATTGTCAAAGAGTTTAATGCTGTATCTGTATTGCGTGATAATGCTAATGATGACAAGGTGCTCTTTGATGAATATGAAGTAATCTATGAGGATTTAAGGGAAGTCATTGGCACATTTATGCGTGGCTACACCAGACCGGAAGAGTATAAATCTCGTTATATTTATAAGGGCAGAGAAGTGGCAATTAGTAGAAAAGCGGCGCTGACTGAATTGATGTCTACTATTTGTGATGAAGTATATTCACTTACGCCTGTAATCAATAATGAGGCAATGAATAGAAATGAGATAACAGCTACAGCTAATAATAGCAGAAACAAAATTGTAGCTGCGTTACTTCGTAATGAGTTGGAACCTAATCTTGGACTTACTGGATCCGGCCAGGAAGTTTCTATTATGAGAGGCACCCTCATTCGTACTGGAGTATGGGAGGAGAATGATGGACTTCCAAAGCTGAATCTTAAGCCAACAGCTGTAGAGCATATGGATGAGATGCTTGCGGTAATAGAGGACTTCATAGTAGAGACAAGACAAAATGGAACAATGTCTTTTGAAGAACTATACCGTAGACTTACATCTGCGGAATGTCATATTGGTTTAAGAAAAGGTTTGATACCGATTTACCTCGCAGCAGTAATGCATGAATATAAAAGAGAAGTAATTATATCTGATCAGTTTGGACAGGTGACATTATCTGCAGAGACCTTATTGCAAATCAACTCTAAACCAGAGATGTTTACTCTTGCATATCTGGATTGGGATCCTGAGAAGGAAGGTTTTGTAAATAAATTAGCAGAAAGTTTTGCTGAATATATTGTTGATGCGGAAAGAGGAATTAACTCATACGATTATGCAGTGTCTGCAATGCGTCGTTGGTATATGGCGCTGCCTAAATATGCAAAGGAAAGCAAAAAGGGCGCTGACGGAAAGAAGATTCCAAAGGCATACCAGGAACTTCTGAAACTGCTCAAACAAAATATTAGTGGAAACGAACTTCTTTTTGAGAAAATGCCAAAGCTTTTTGCGATGAATGAGTTTCAGGAAACATTGTCTGATAACGTGGGGGCAGTTAAGAAGTTTTATGATGAGTATTTGAAAAATATCAAGAAGAGTCTCATCAAAGAAACAAAGGAACTTTTTGCGCTCCCTAGAACAAGAGAGTGTGTAAATAAGATGTCATTGTCTTCTGTGATTAAGGATTGGTGTGAGTCATTAGATCAAACAGTTTTTGAACAGTTATTTACTGATGGAACTGAAAAGTGCCTTGGTCTATTTAGAAGTATTACTAATGACGATGATCTTACCATAACCAGACTTGCAAAGCTTGCTACAGATCTAAGAATCGAAGACTGGGATGAAAAGGTTGCTGACCTTTATACAGAGAGTATTCGTAGATATAAGGAGACAGCAGAAGCCCACCATTCGGAAAAGAGAGATACTTCAGAGTCACAAAATACCAGCACTTATCAGATTACATTTTTGGATGATAATGGTGTTGCTGTTACAAAAAGATTTAATAGTGTTGAGGGAACTGGTAAGGGTAAGCTTTTGCATAATCAGGTAACTGCAGCACTTGAGTCGATGGGAAGGGCAATCTCTGACCAAGAGAAGAGACAGATTCTCATGGAGATTTTAAAAGATTTATGTTAGGAGGCCTATGAATGGCATATTTTGATAATGCGGCAACTACATATCCTAAGCCAGAATGTGTATATGCCTTCATGGATGAGTTCTACCGAAAAAGTGGTGGCAATGCAGGACGTGGGGATCATTCCATGTCCGTTACTGCAGGTGGGTTGATCACTGATACTCGAAAGAAGATTCAGGAATTACTACATTGTCCTGCTAAACAAGTAATATTTACACCGACAGCAACAGTTGCTCTGAATATTATTATTCAGGGAATGGTTGTTGCTGGTGCTAAGAATATCTATATAAGTCCTTTTGAACACAACGCAGTAACAAGGACATTACATCATTTTGAAAAGGATAGCAAAATCACTGTTACCCAGCTGTCGGTAAACAAGAATTTACAATATGATCTTGAAAAAATAAGATATCAGTTTGATGCTGTTAAACCTGACCTTGTGATTGTAAGTCATGCCAGCAATACGATTGGTCTTGTGGCTCCAGTAGAAGATATTTTCTCTATGGCAAAGAAACACAATGCTGTTACATTGGTTGATATGGCACAGACTGCAGGTATTGTTGAGTGCAATTTGGGATTAAGTACTTTTGATTTTGCAGTATTTGCAGGTCATAAGACTTTATATGGTCCAACTGGAATCTCTGGATTTGTAATGAATCCATCAGTGGATTTACCGGCGGTAATCTTTGGCGGAACGGGTTATGAATCTGTAAATCAGGATATGCCAGAAAGTATCCCGGAAAAATATGAAATGGGGACTTTGAATATAGCTGGTATTGCAGGTCTTAATGCAGCAATTGGTTGGATTCAAGAACTGACAGTTGAAAAGTTGAAGGAGGTTGAGGATGCTAATCGTCAACGTCTAATAGATTTGTTAGAGCAGTATGATTTTATTAAAATTGTAGGTAACAATCCTGAGTGTGATTATGTGGGGATTGTTTCCTGTCTGATAAATGATATCAGTAGTGATAGTGCGGGTAGTGTATTTGACCAACAAGGGATAGCCCTGCGTACAGGATTGCATTGCGCACCATTAGCGCATCAATTCTTAGGAACATATCCTGCAGGAACTATAAGGTTTAGCGTTAATTATTTTACAACCGAAAAAGATTTCGAGGATTTACGTGAGGCCTTAGATTATATAGAAGAGAATTTATAAAGGAAGGAGGATGCAACTGAATGGGATTTAAGGATCATAAGGTGAAAAGTGAATATAGATCCTTGATAGACAATGTGGTGCAAGATTTTTATATACCACTTTTAAGGGAATCGATTTCCTACAAAAGAGCGGTTGGCTTTTTTTCATCATCTTCACTTGTGGAGATATCAAAAGGAATTGCTGAAATGGCTTCGGAAGGCGGTAAGATTCAGATTGTTGCATCTCCTTACTTATCAGATGAAGATATCGAAGCAATAAAGAAGGGATACGAGGATAGAAATCACATTATTGAAAAGGCACTGTTAGCTCAAATCGCCGAGGAGCCTACGGATTACTATTCGATGGAGAGATTGAATCTCTTGGCCTCACTTATTGCGGATGGAATCATGGATATTCAAATTGCCTATACAGAGGATCGTGGTGGTATAGGTATGTATCATGAGAAGATGGGAATTGTTGAGGATGCTTTGGGAGATAAAATAGCATTCTCTGGATCTAATAATGAGTCAGCCACAGCAATGTCTATAAACTATGAAACAATGGATGTTTTTAGAAGCTGGGGAGATCAAAGCGAAGTTGAGCGCGTAAGATTAAAGGAAAATGCATTCTATTCTATTTGGCACGATTCGGAACCTAATATAAAAGTGATGGAATTTCCAAATATAACAGATGCACTGATAGAAAAATATAGAAGAAAATCTCCGAACTTTAATATTGATAAGGATCAGTTTGCAAGGAGAATTTTAACTTATGCCACAAAGATTAGTGATATGGCAAGGGAACAGCAAGGACCAATTGGCGCTAGAGTACCGGAAGATATTGAACTCAGAGATTATCAGAAGGATGCCATAGCTTCCTGGGTAGGAGAAAACTACAGAGGAATATTTGATATGGCTACGGGTACGGGAAAGACGCTTACCGGACTTGGAGCGATATCGAAGCTTTCTGAAGATTTAGATGATGTCTTGGCAGTAATTATTGTTTGTCCATATCAGCACCTGGTAGAGCAGTGGGTTGAAGATATTGTAAGATTTAACATAAAACCGATTATAGGATATAGTAGTTCTCCACAGAGGGACTGGAAAAAGAGATTAGCGCGTGCTGTAAGAGATCAGAAGCTTCGAAGAGAGAAGAGTTTTTTCTGTTTCGTATGTACGAATGCCACTTTTGCTAATTCTACAGTTCAAGAGGAAATAAGTAAAATTCAGTCATCAGTATTACTTGTGGTTGATGAGGCTCATAACTTTGGAGCGAGAAGCTATGCAATACTGTTAGATGACAGATTTGCATACAGATTAGCTCTTTCTGCAACGCTGGATAGACATAGAGATGACGAAGGAACAGCTGTACTTTATGATTTCTTCGGAAAGAAATGCATTGAGTATTCGTTAGAGCGTGCTATAGAACAGGATAAGCTAACAAAATATAAATATTTCCCTATTCCTGTTTATTTGACTGATGAAGAACTTGAAAAGTATGAACAAAAGTCTTATGAGATGTCAAAGTGTCTAATAAAAGGCAAGGATGGAAAATATAAGTTGAATAAACGTGGTGAAATCCTTGCGATGGAAAGAGCGAGAATTGTTGCCGGAGCAAGCCAGAAGCTTGATGCATTGAAAGAATATATAGCTCCTTATGCTGATGATAACAACATTTTAGTATACTGTGGAGCGACAAATGTGGTTGATGAAAAAGCAGATAATTCTAACACTGATGAAGATGATATTCGTCAGATAGAAGCTGTTACCAGAATTCTGGGGAATGAGTTTCATATGGAAGTTGCGAAATTTACTTCAGAAGAAAATATGGAGACCAGAGCTACTATTGAGGAACAGTTCCAAAAGGGTGACAGATTACAGGCTATCGTAGCTATTAAGTGTTTGGATGAGGGTGTGAATATTCCAGGTATAAGAACCGCATTTATTTTAGCAAGTACCACTAATCCAAAGGAATATATTCAGCGTAGAGGACGTGTACTTAGAAAAGCTGACAATAAGCCATTTGCAGAAATATATGACTTTGTAACGCTACCGAGAGAATTGGATTCTGTTTCTGGACTAACTACAGAGCAGGCGCAAAGAGATTTGTCTCTTGTTAAAAATGAACTCGCAAGGATCAAAGAATTTGGTCGACTTTCTATGAATTCGATGGAAGCAAATGATTTGATTTGGGATATACAAGAAGCGTATCATATCGCAGAAGAAGATGAGAATGATTCAGAAAGGATAGGGCTTTGATTATGGAAGAAATCAAGATTGATGATAAGGCGATTGAACGATTAAAACGTAAAATCATCATCCAGGAGAACATGAACTTAAAGACCAGAACGATGTCGGATCAGCAGATGGTCAGTTGGATTAAGAAAAAGATAGAGGAGGAAGCACAGTGTTACTTCAATCGATAAAACTGGAGAACTTCCGCCAGTTTCGTAATGAATCTATTGATTTTGCTGACGGAAATAATGGGAAAAATGTAACCATAATCATCGGTGAGAATGGTACTGGCAAGACTACTTTCGCACAGGCCTTCTTCTGGTGTTTGTACGGAGAGACAGAGTTTTCAGATAAGAATATGCTCAATAAAATAGTGGCTACAGAGATGAGACCGGGACAGGAATGTAAGGTTCAGGTTACTTTGAAGCTGCATCATGGAGAAGTTGACTATACACTTATCAGAGAACAGATTTATCGTAAGGATACTTCCAATAGAATCAAGGCTGATAATACTACTTTTGATATTGCAGTTAAGGATGCTTCTGGAAATACCAATTACGTAAAGAAGTTTCAATGCGAAAGTGAAGTTAAAGGCATTTTGCCTAAGGAATTATCAAGATACTTTTTCTTTGACGGCGAACGTATCGAGAAGATGAGTAAGGATATTTCTACAGGTAAGAAGGCAACAGATTTTGCTAAAGCAGTAAAAGGTTTACTTGGTTTGAATGCAATGTATAGTGCAATCCAGCATTTTGATCCAATAAAAAAAAGTAGCGTTATTAGTAGCTATGAATCAAGTTACAATGCACAGAGTAATACGAAGATTAAGGAATATACTGACACCATAGAGCGTTGCAAGACGGAAATTGCTGCTATCGACGCACGTATAGAGGAATTGGATAACGAAATAGAAGCTGCACGTGCGAGAAAGGCAGAAAAGTCTGAGGAGATTAAGCAGTATGCCGAAGGTGAAGAGTTGCAGGAGAAGAAGGAAAAACTTCTTAGTAAGATTAGAGCAGCTGAGAAATCAAAGTCTAATGTATATAAGTTGATTAGCAAGGACTTTAATGGAAGTCTGAGTTCGTTCTTCTCAATCTCGCTAATTCAGCGTGCACTGGAACTGTTATCGGAAAAGGATTTTGCCGGAAAAGACATTCCATATATGCATGCAAAGACCATAGAATACCTATTAAAGCAGAAGGTTTGTCTTTGTGGTACACATCTGGATGAGGGAACCATACCATATACGAAGGTTAAGGAGTTGATAGATTTTCTACCACCTCAGTCTATTAGCACCACTATTGGTGATTTTAAGAAGGAGTCTAAACGAAGAGCAAATGACCGTCAGGATATCTACGGACAGGTAAGCGACCATTTGGCAGTTATTAGCCAGCAGGAAGATGACCTCACTGATTTAAGGGATGAGCTTGCTATTGTAGAGGGTAAGCTTAGTGGTGGAGATGTCCGTGCAAAGGTTCGTGCAATCAATAATGAAATCCAGATTTGCGATCAGACTATTCGTAAGGATAATGCAGAACGAGATCGCAAGATTGCTGAAAAAGGCAAAAAAGAGAGTGAGATGGAGCGTGCAGATACAGAACGCCGTAACCTTACACTGTTAGATGACAATAACAAGAAAATAGAGATTTATAAGGCATATGCTGAAAGAATTTATAAAGAGCTGCAGGAAGTATATATGACAAGTGAGGCTGAGATTCGTTACCGTCTGCAGACTACTATTAATGATATTTTCAAGCAGATTTATGAAGGTGGGTTATATTTAACCATTGATGAGAAATATCATATTTCGGTATACGCTACAGATTATGATGGAGATGTTGAAACATCAACGGCTCAGAGTATATCTGTAATATTTGCATTTATTACAGGCATCATTAAAATGGCACGTGACAACAGAATTGCAACTGATGAGGATGTACAGCTTCTTTCTTCCGAACCGTATCCGTTAGTAATGGATGCACCATTATCTGCATTTGATAAGAGAAGAATTAAGACAGTATGCGAGGCGCTTCCTGAGACTGCTGAGCAGGTAATTATCTTTATCAAAGATACCGACGGTGAACTTGCGGAAGATTACATGGGAGATAGAATCGGAAGCAGACATCACTTCGATAAGAAGAATGAGTTTGAAACAGTATTAGTATAGGAGGCGCGCTATGTTTGATAAGCAATATCGTTTTAAAGGTAGACATGCATTGCGTGTCGATCAGTTAACAAGTGCATTTGATGCAGAGAGCAAAGCCCAGTTATTTGGTAGAAATATTGATGTGTATACGAATGCACCATTAATAGGTTTTTTATACGGTAGAACTGCTGAACCGGATGATACAAAGAATCCGGAGACAAATCAGGTATATAATCAGAGTGTAATGGGTGATAGAGTTATCTATTCTCAGGAAGAGTTGATGTTTAATTTCCGTCTGATAATGTTGCTTGATAAGCAATATGAGCCTGATGAGGACAAGAGAATTGATAAGGCTTTTCGTTACATGGGAGATGACCCTAAGGATGAAGAAAGATTCGATAGTTATGTAAGGGGTGGTGTAGATGTTCTCTACGAGAAGCTCATTGAAGGAGCATCGGATCCGGGCGATTACATTAATAAGCTTTATGAGTTTGTAGAGGAATTTCAAGATAGATTTAATTCAGAAGTATCAAGTGATGACATTATGCAGCTTTGCATAAAGAAGTAATACGAGGAACACGGATGGGAAGAGATTTAAGACAGGAGGCGCTTACATATCTGCTTGAAAAAGCGGATAAACAAGGATATGTCACATTTGACGATATAATGGATTGCGCTGATGCTAATTCTCTTCCGATTCAGGATTTTGATTGGCTATCAAGTGCAATTACCACAAGAGGCATACTTGTATATGATGAAGCTCCTACAACAAGTAACAGAATTGATCAAGACAGTGAAGATGATGACTATAATGATTATGCGCAGAGCGATTACGAATACGTCTATGACAGAATTATTGAATTAGATGAATCATTGAGGGCTTTTGTTACTGAGGTTAGAAATATTAAACCACCTCAATGGAAGGAATTTTCACAACTTAAATATCAGGTAACTGAAAGTAATCAGCATGCACGAGACCGTATGATAAAGATGCATCTTAGGATTGTATTGAGAATTGCACTTCAGAGAGCAGAGGCATATGATATGGATATACAGGATGCTGTTGGCGAAGCCTGCATAGGATTAGTGACAGCTGTAGATAAATACGATCCTGATACTAATGGTGCATTTGGCTCGTATGCAGCCATGTGGGTATTGCAGAATATTTCTAGGCGACAGCCGACACAGAGAACTTTGATGTATTATCCGGTACATAAGAAAGATCCATATTTTTCCGCATATCCTTTGTTAAAGACGGCGGGTTTTGCAGGTGATATAGATGCTATCAATAATCCGGAAGTATATAAACTATTATCGGAGAAGCTCTCATTCACCAATGAACAAACAGAGGATGCTATTTATGCAACAATACCATTCGAATCATTTGAAGTACTGTATGGTATGTTTTTAGAAAACTTTGATGTTTTTGAAAAACATGAAAAAACAAAAGTGAATGGGGATTTGTATCCGCGGGAATTAATCTGTGAGTATGACATTGAAGATGAAATATCTGCAGTTATGATGCGAGAGCAATTGCTTGAAGTGTTAGGAACGTTGACCGAAAGGGAACAACGGGTGTTAGAATTGCGTTATGGTTTGAAGGGTGGCGAGCCTAAAACACTTGAAGAGGTAGGAATTGCATTTAATGTCACGAGAGAACGTGTAAGACAGATAGAAGCAAAAGCATTGAGAAAATTGCGGCATCCGTCTCGAAGTCGGAAGCTTCGGGATTACATGGATTACACGCCAACTGTAAAAAGTGAAGATGATTAAAGAAAACAAGAACCGGGAGGTTCTTGTTTTTTAGATATTGGAGTTTTTAAAAAAATTAGTGTATTCTATTTGACATAACTACATGTTTGTGATAATATAGCATTACAATAGAATAAGAAGCGACAGGAGGTAGCTTATGGCAACGATTGGATGCATTCAAGCCAAGATGGGAGACACTCCTTACTACTTGGCAAAAATGTCTGCAGGACAGTTGATTGACAGTGTGGGAATCGCTAAAGAACTACCGGAATGGCCTGATATGAACGCCGATGAAAAAATGCAGCGTGAATACGATATCAAGCGTGTGGTGGAGGAAATGGTTCCTTATGTTGTGGATGATCCTAATCGATTCTTCGGGAGCTTGATTATAGATATATATTCAGGTTATGAGGACATCGTTTACGAATCTGTGGCAGAAGCACTTCAAACATTACCTGCAGCGTACAGAGTTCCTATGAAGGATATGGGTTTTCTTACATTACCCGGAAAGGAACGTCTGATTGCCCTCGATGGACAGCACAGATTGTTGGCACTCAAGATTGCTATTAAAGGTGTAATGGGGATACCTGCAGGAGAAAAGATGACGGCTGCAATGAATAGATTGGTTCCTCATCCTGAATTGGCAAACGAAGAGATTAGCGTGATTTTTGTTGAGCATACTGATACACAGAAGATTCGTAAGATCTTCAATAAGATAAACAAGTATGCTAAACAGACAAGTCGAGGAGACAATATCATCACTAGTGATGATGATGTATTCGCAGTCATTTCAAGAAAGCTTCTTACAGAGGGAGAACCGCTTGCTCCGATTATGGGGATTGATCTTGTTAATTGGAAGAGCAATACACTTTCTACAAGAAGTAAGCAGCTTACCACATTAAGTGCTTTATATACTATTTCAGGCACATTGCTGAAGGACAACAAATTTTCTACAAATGTGTTGCCTGAAGAGGCAGAAGTAGAGGCTGCTTATAATGAAGTGGCTGAGTATTGGAAAGTTCTTCTTAATAATTTAGATGCTTTTCAAGAATACATACAGCTCACGAGACGTGACAAACCTATCTCTGTAATGAGAGAGAACAATTTATTGCTTAAGCCTGTAACACAGATGGCATTAGCACATGTGGCTAAGATGGCAAAGAACAAAGAGCTTTCATGGGAAGATATCGTGGAGAAGTTAAATAAGATTTCATGGTCTTTCGATAATGAGCTTTGGATTAATCTTCTTGTAATTGGTAGCACTAACAAAAAGATGATTACCGGTAAAGAAGCAGTAAGAGGTGTAGGTATGGTAATCTCCTATTTGGTGATGGGAGATAAAATGACAAAGGCTGAACTTGCCGACGTTAAGACGGTATACACAAACGCAAAGAATAACCCTAACGAACCGCTTCCGGCGAGGGTATAACATACGGAAGGGGGAACGTCAAGTGGGAAATGAAAAAAATTTCGAACTTTTTGTTCAAGGTGAAAATCCTCGTGACAAAGCCTGCAAATTGATAAGACCGAATGGTGTTCTTCAGGTCGAGTTTAAGCTTAAGAGCAAAGATAAAATGGTGCCGCCGACGGTTACTATAGATGCAATCGAAGTGGTAGATCAAATTACTGCTGCTATGAATCAAGAAGAAAGGCTAAAAGCATATTCGAAGCTTATTGCGAGGATGGGAAAAACTGAATAACAATCATGAGCCGAGCGTAAATGCTTAAGTGACGTTTCAAGCCGGAGTTGATCCTATAAGCTATTCCTGAAAATGGGTGTAGTAGGACAACTCCGGCCATTTTTACGAAAGGAGGATGTCTATGGCAAAAGTTCCGAGTGTAATGGAAAAAGTTACAGAGGAAGATCTTAAGCTGCTTAACGAAGTTAAAAAAACTGCCACAAAGACGTGTGATGCTGTTGTCAAAAGAGACAGAGATGGCAAGTATAACGTTTATGAGAATAGAATAACGAAGGTCAGCTAGATTGGTAGCTGGTAACGACTGATTGGAGTCATGTAATGTGCGAATATTCTGCACATGCAAGGCTCCTTTTTGATTATTGGAGATATCTGTGACAGCAGTTCTCATATAAAGGTCCGGCGGAACCTATGATCCGTCAAAAACAATAATTTATTTCAAAGCCTGTGGGCGCGCGACTACAAGGTGAGGATAAGAATACTGATTTTCAAAACAACACCTGGAATGGGTGAAGTGCGAAAACAGTGACTATTCCCGCTTTATTGTCGTGCGGCCATTTTTGTTACGGCAGTATCAGCAGCTCTGGTCGGCTCTTGTCCTCGCTTGTGGCGTGAAAGCACACAGCAGAAAGGACAAGAAATGGAAACCAGAGTAAATGTTGAAGAAGGTAAGAAGTATCTGTATGTACAGACTACAGAGGAAGGCATCAAGCAGTTTAGAGAAGCTGCAGATGAGGCAAAAGTCGGTGTTGAGGTCAGCAGAATGCGTGTAGAAGGTGAATGGGTACCGGCGTTTAAGTTTGAAGTTGACACAACCAAAGAAGGTAATGCTAAGTTTTATGAGGATTGGAAGCAGGAAGAGTGGAGACAGGAAAGCCAACATAGAATGGAGAACCGCTGTGAGATCTGTGGTAGTAACGGAAAGAGTATGCGTTGTCCGTTAAGAGTAAAAAATTCTGATTATACCGGCGCACCTAGTCAGATGAAAACACTGCCAGTTAAGTGTGAGGAATGTCCTTACGGATATAATTCTTGGTTCCGTCCTGTGAATGGGAAACTCAATTTTTCAACACTTGATGTGCAGGATGGAGATGGTAATGTCGATGCTTTTGAACCTGAATCTAAAAACTACTCAGATGCGGACACTTACATCAGACTTTTGAAGGATTTAGGGGATTATGTGACAGAGCATTATCCTAAGTATGCAAAGTATGTGGAGCTTATAAATCTTCTTGGATCAGAATATGATATGAAGGCGGCCTCACAGATTATGGGTAAAGCGGATAGCACACTGTATGACTGGGTCAAGAGACTCAGACCAATATATGAAGAGTTCAGAGGAACAATCGACTATCTGTAAAGAAATAGTATGAATAAGGAAATCCACCCAGATAGGAGATATGCTTTGGGGGTAGTGTAAAATAGTTTGTGTTTTTTGGTAAAAAATGGCTCCTTTTTGGTAAGAATTCAGATATGACAATTCTTATCGAAAAGGAGTATTTTTATGGCAGTAGCAAAGGAACAAATTCGACAGATTATCTCAGAAAATAACATCAACAGCGTTGCAGATGTATATGCACTTCTCAAAGACAGTTTCAAAGACATCCTTCAGGAGCTTATGGAGGCTGAGTTGGATGCAACCCTCGGTTATGAAAAAAATCATAAAGGGGATTTGAGCACCGGCAATAAAAGAAATGGTTATTCTACGAAAAACCTGAAAAGTCAGTATGGTGAATTTCAAATTGATGTCCCGAGAGACCGCAATGGAGAGTTTGAGCCAAAACTGATTCCTAAATATCAACGGGACATTTCCGGGATTGAAGAAAAAGTGATTTCTTTATATGCCCGTGGTATGAGTACACGTGATATTCATGACCAGCTTCAGGATCTTTATGGAATTGAATTATCAGCAGAAATGGTCAGCAAGATTACTGATAAGATCCTCCCACAGGTCAAAGAATGGCAGTCTCGCCCTCTGAATCCGGTTGTTGGACGGCAAATTGAAGGAGACATAAACGGCGAATTATTTTTCTGATTTTTATCCCGTTGACTGCGCAGTGCAACCTGCAAATGCATTCTTCTATCAAAAACGCGGCACGCTGTTGGCAACAGGGAGACTGCTCTGAAATACAAAGAGCTGTGGAATCCATTGTGGGATCCACAGCCCATGTAAAATTCGTAATCTTTCAAATATTATCAGCCAGGGCAGGCAGATACACCAGGGCGGTGGCCACGGTTACTGCGTCTACCTTCCGCATCAGACTGCGGAGCCTTTCTTCGTTCCAGAAGATATCGGAGAAATCAGATAATTCGCACCCGATATCATGGTTGGGGATGCACAGGTAATTCCCATATTTATGCCGCCCGGCAAGGATGTGGAAGTAAGTCCCTCTCCCGCTGATTTCTGCTTCGTACTGGCCGGGAAGTTTCCGCAGCAGCGTAAGTTTTCCAGTCCAGCATTCTTTCCGTGAACCGTGCCTGAGAATACAGGTGTATTCCATAAACAGTACCCCTCCTTCCTTAGCCGAGGTTCTGGCTGCTGACGGAAGCCAGGATGACCTCTGTATCAATGACCTTCTTTTCCATCTGTGCCCCAAGTGTCAGCGCGTTGGTCATCAGGTTATCAACAAGCCTGGGACTGCCCTGGGAGTGGCTGTGGACAGCACACAGGGCTGCATGGTCAATAATGGAGGAAGCTCCGCCAGCACAGGCGATCTTGTGGAGGACATACTGCCCGACTTCCGAATCGGAGAGCCCGGAGAAGTTATAGTGGACGGTAACACGCTGCCGCAGTGCCTCATGGACGGGCTTTTTGAGCGTATTGTTCAGATGGGGCTCCCCACAGAGTATGAGAGTAAAGCAGTTGAGGGAATCATAGCCGTAATTCATGAGCATCTTGATATCCTCCAGAATGCCGGTAGAGAGATACTGTGCCTCATCGATGGCAAGGAGGAGGGGCTGCTTCTTTTCACGGTAGAGATAGAGGACCTGCTCCTGGATCGCCCGGAACATGCCGGGTTTGCCGCCTTTGGGTTCTATACCAAGCGTAGAACAGAACTGGCGGTAGAACTCCATGACACTGACGGTAGAGAGGCAGAGATACTCCATGTGGTAAAGATTCGGGTTCAGGCTTTTGGCAAAACAGCGCAGTGCGAAGGACTTGCCCATGCCGGGGCGTGCGGTGAACAGCCCGATGCCCCTGGTATCCTTGAGGTAGTCCAGCCGTGAGAGCATCTCCGAGATGTCTTTCGAGAGGAAACGGTCCTTCTCAGAGGCCATCTGTTTGTCAAAAGGGTTGAAGGCCAGCCCATAGTAAGTGCGGAACATCAGCAGGCACCTCCTATCTTTGAATAATCAATAGAAGGGGTGTTGTTACGTTTTGTCCTGCAGTTTTCATTTTTATCTGTCGGCCGGATGGGATAATGCTCCCCCTCATAAAGGATGTAGGCAGAGGACATATCGTCGGGAAGGAAGCGGATCTCAACTTTGGATGAGATGAACTGCATGGGGACGTCATAGGAGACCTTGTCGATGGAGACAGTGGAATCCTTATTCACCTTCCTGTTGATGCGGTTTAAGAAACATTCCTCCAGCCATTCCCTGGACTTTGGCATCTGTATGGCACAGCGCGTCTTCTGGTAACGTTCCATGGGGGTACAGCCGATGCCGGAATGCATGGAAGTATTGTAGGTGCGGATATAGTCCCGCAGGAGGGAATTGAACTGTGCCAGGGACGTGATGGAATCCATGTCCAGCGTATAAAGCCAGGTCTCCTTGAATGTCCTGAACTGGCGTTCGATCTTGGCCTTGCTGGCGCCGTCCCGCACTTTTGTATGAAGGAGGACCGTGCCGATGGAGCCGCAGATCAGGGAGAGCTGTTCATTTGAGTAGCTGCAGCCATTGTCGACATAGAGTTTCGCCGGAATGCCGTGGGAGGCAACTGCGTTTTTTAAAACTTTCTGGAAGTTATAGGCGTTATCGTTATAAAAAAGGCCGCCGCCCACCAGGAAACGCGAGTGGTCATCAATGATCATAATGCAGTAAACCCTCCTGCGCTGCCCGCCTTCCGTGATATAAGGGAGGTAACAGGTATCCGCCTGCCACATTTTCCCAAAGGCATCTTCCTCAAAAGCTTTCCTGTCCCTCATAGATGGATTGCGCGCCGACTTCAGGTCATGCTTTTTCACGAAGCGCTGGACGGCGCAGACGCTGACAGAGGCGGGGATAAAAGCTTCCTCCACAAGATGGCGGTGGATCTGGGTTGCGTTTAAGCGTGGGAAAGCCTCTTTCAGCCGGTAGATCTCTTCAATGGCCGTGTCCGGCAAGGCGCGTGTGGAGCCTTTGTCGGAACGTTCCCGGGGCATGAGCGCGTCAATGCCGCCATTCTGGTAAAGAGAGGCCCACTTGCTGAGGGTCTTGGGGCTGTACTGGAATACAGAGCCGTCAGGCAGGGTGAGGGGTTTTTCCGTTACCCGCTGGTAATAGGCGTTTCTGGACGCATCCGGATAAAGGCCATGGATGACCGGTGCAATGAGTGCGAGCCGGAACTGTGCCATAGCAGATGCGTCTGAAAAGTTTTTGGTGTTGTAATGCATAAAAAAATCCTCCTTTACTGTTTTCTATCAGCATATAGGAAGAACAGCCTGGAGACCATCCCTGTGTTATGTGGTGTCTGGGAAACGGTTCAGGGGCCGAACTGCTGTTGGCAGTAAGCCGCCGGATTTCTGTGGGACTGGAGGAAGGAGACAGAGAAGCGGCGGACAAAACCGGATGCAAAGCCGGAATAAGCGGGCATCCGAAAAAGGCCTTTCAGGAAAGAGAGGCCGGAGGACTCCCTGGAAGAGAGAAGGCCCAGCCACTCTTCCTTCTGCTTTTTGAACAGGGAAAGCCAATGGTAGAGCTGGTTTTGGTTAATACAGAAGCGTGCGCAGATTTTTTCTACGGAAGCAAGCCGAAGGAAATATTCCGCCAGGACACGGAGGATAAAGAAAAGGCCGTAGGAGGAATAAGGGATGATGAAATCCGGAAGGATGGCATGGGTATGGCCGCAGGAACAGACAAGGCGCAGGATACAGAGGCTGTGCCAGACAGGCTTTCCACCAACGAAATCAGCCAGGGAACGTTCATAATAGGCATGGACGGAACAAGCTCCCTTTGCCCCACAACAGGGGCAGGTCTGTAGTTCAGGCCGGAAACCGTCCATGAAGGAGTCAAAAAGCTTTTTTGATGAAGATTTTATACGAATTAACTTGCAAAACAGGGAATTATTTCTTATCATAATAAATGTCAGTGATGCCAAAGCCTCATGAGTGGGACATGATCCCGTATATGGCAGGTATGCTGGTGTATGAGAGAAAGAACGAACTGTAGGAGGGGCTGTTCTTTCTCTTTTTTGTTCCATAAAAACTATACTGGAATAGAGCAGGATGGTCAAGATAAAAGTGTGCTGTTTTTTACTGCACGCTGACATAGATAATAATTAAATGTTGAGATTTTAATTTGCTGTATTTGTGCAGGAGACAGGAACTTTAATTTGCTGGCTGACATCCGGTTTATCCTTTTGTTTTTATGGACTGCATCCATTACAAGGTCAGGGAAGACGGAAGAATCTTAAGCCGTGCTGCCTATGTGGTCCTTGGGGTTACTGTGGAAGGTTATAAAGATATCCTGAGCATTACAGTAGGTGCCAATGAGACCAGCAAGTTCTGGCTGGGGATGCTGAATGATCTGAAAAATCGTGGGGTAAAAGATGTTCTCTTTTTCTGTGTAGATGGGTTGCCAGGATTTAAAGAAGCAATACAGGCAGTCTATCCTCAGGCAGAGATCCAGAGATGTATCATCCATATGCTGCGTAATTCCTTCAAATATGTAAACTATAATGATTTGAAAAAATTTTCCTCCGATTTCAAAGCAGTATATAATGCCCCAACTGAAGCAGCAGCTTTGTCAGAGCTTGATGCCATTAAAGAAAAATGGGGAAAGAAATATCCCTATGCAATCAGTAACTGGGAAAACAACTGGGAAGATTTGAGTTCCTTTTTCCAGTTTTCAAATGATATCCGACGGATCATGTACACAACGAATATTATAGAGGGATTGAATCGGCAGTATCGGAAAGTCACGAAAACTAAAAGTGTATTCCCGAGCGATACGGCATTGGAAAAGATGTTATATCTTGCCAGTGAAAATGTAGTTAAGAAGTGGACACAGAGATATCGGAACTGGGATCAGGTATTGAATCAGCTGATTGTTTTATATGGAGAAAGGCTTACCGATTATCTGTAAATAGAAAAGGCAGGAATGGCAACGCTCCTGAAGCCCCCATTCCCGCCTCTCCTTTATTCCGTCGGCATTTGTATTATTGCCAAAAAATCCCAATCTTATTCCAGAGGTCGGGTGTGGGCAGAGCCCACAAAAGAGCAATAAGCACAATGCCTTGTTTGCTATGCAAAAAATCAAAAAAGATGTATAAAATCTTGCCAAATGGTTATATTATAAATAGAACAACTAATTCGACAACAGTAAAGGCATGAATTCGACAGCAAAATATTACATATCTAATTCTTATCAGAAAAATTCATTTTTTATAGACACAAGATTTTTTACGCCCTCGCTTTGGGTGGATTTTTGCTGTCGTCGATAAACTTTCAGCTTCATTTTTGAAAATCAGCAAGGTTTTTTTGTTATTGAAGTATTCTTTTATTTAATGAGTGATATCAGAAATGTTGCCAAATCGTTGCCAATACTTAAACAAATTTGTTTGAAACCCGCATAAATACTGGCTTTTTCAATCCCATTTCATCACTCAAGCTCGTCTCACAGGAGATTAGTTCCAGCGTTTTTGATAGCGTCTGCGCTACTTTCCATCACTGTATTCGCAGGCATAATTTAACTGTCATAGAGATTGTATTCAATTTGAACTCACATCAAGTCACTATACTCTATTCTTTGATCAATGGCATATTCACCAATTCCTGTAGCTTTTTCTGCAATACAGCTTTATCCGGTAACTGCAATTTATATTCTGCGACCATCATCGGAGACAATGTTCTGCTCATCGCATATTCCACTACTTCATCATCTTTTGAAGCACATAAAATCATTCCTACACTCGGATTTTATTCTCCTTTTTCTTTTGACGATCTAATGCCTCCAGATAGAAATCCATTTTGGAAATATATTCCGGTTTGAATTTGCCAATTTTCAACTCAAAGGCAACCAAGCACTGAAGCCCTCTATGGAAAAATAACAAATCGATGTTATCCCGATATCGGAATAATATGGATTATTCCGATTGTATCATAGAACGCCAACATTTACACCATTTGATTGAAAAAAATCGGAATAAGATTTTCAGCGAAGCGCTTAAAACGAAGCGCTTCAAAAGCGGGAGAGAAGTTTGTGAGTATTTTAGTGAAGACATAATCAATTGCTTGAAAAAATGAAATGAAAGGTCAGTTGAAAAGGTAGCTTTCACCTTGTAAAGTTAAACTCTGCCAGAGATTAATTTTTCTGCAAAGAAATAATTCATCTCCGGTATTTTTGTGTTACTATAAGATGAGAACTATAAATACACCGGATTTTACTGTGAAACAATAACTTTCGGGTAGCCAAAAAAGCGCAAACTACCCCCTACCAAGTTTAAAAACGTTTATTTTGAACTTAGCAGACAGGTCTATGCGGCAACTACAGGAGCCGCCCAGCCAAGTGCTTTTAACTTTTTCAGGTACGCATTGATTTTACGTTCCTTATTGAACTGGTTATAGTATTCGGCACCGAGATCTTTGAAAACTACACCATCCTTGAGGATATGATAAATTGCTATCAGCATGGAATGGGCGACAGCAACGTAGGCACGCTTCGGCCCCCGATGGGAACTGATCCGCATGAACTGCGCATAAAAGTAGGATGTTTTATTTTTAACAGCTGCATGCGCACAGGTAATTAACGTGGTTCGGAGAAGGGCATTCCCTTTCCTTGTTTTACCGGATTTTCGCTTCTTTGCACTTTCGTTGTCTCCAGGACATAAGCCTGCCCATGAAGAAATATGGGCATCCGTGGGAAAGCGTTCCATGTCTGTGCCGATCACGGAAATGATTGCCTGGGCGCTGGTATTGCCAATCCCGGTGACATCCTGAATGGCGGCGGATGCTTCCTTTTCCTCTGGCTTCATGAAATTGTCTATCTCATCATCAAGATTTTTGATATGGGTATTCAATTCATCCAGATGGCTTAAAAGTTCTTTCATCATCCTGCGCTGGAGCGGGGACATGACACCATTGAGGTCATCCACGATCTGCTCCTTTGTTGCTTTGAGATTATGGGCAATGATTTTTTTCTCATACATCTCATCATATTTTGCACCATCAATGGATTCACCTGTAAGCAGATATTCAAGAATACTGCGCGCACTCTTTCCATTGATATCGGAGACAGTACCTGAAAGCTTGATATTTGCACCTTCCAGCATCTTCTGGAGCCGGTTTAGCTCACGGGTTCGCTCCCCGACAAGGCTTTTGCGGTAGCGGACAAGCTCTCGCAATTCACGTTGGTCTTTATTCGGAATATAACTGGGCTGCAAAAGACCATGCTGAAGAAGGTCAGCAATCCATTCAGCATCCTTTACATCTGTTTTCCTTCCGGGAACAGCTTTCATATGGCGTGCATTTACCACCATAGCTTTCAGGTCAGAAGATTCAAGGATGTTATACAGAGGCTTCCAGTATGAGGCGGTGCTCTCCATCGCGGTCATTTCGCAGTTGCTGTCTTTGAGCCAGTCGGCCAGCATGAGAAGCTCTCTGGTTGTTGCACCAAACTCACGAACTTCCTGCCTGTTGCCTTTTCTAAGGCAGGCAACGATAAGTTTTTTGTGCACATCAATACCACAACAATTGTCGTAAATTCTATCCATAATGACACCTCCATGGGAAATTTACGGCACGGTTTCCTGTCTGTTATCATTTTACTGTACGTCCTTTTGCCACAGGCGGCTGGACAGATGGTGGTGCAAATGAGGAAACCTGAAATCAGTTTAGGGAACGGGCTACAGGCCCAAAAAGAAATCGATCTTTGCCGTTAATACCAGTATAAGATGCGACAAAGATAAATTCAATAACCTATCGTCTGCACAGTTTCATTTATGGTGGTGTCAAGCGTGCGGACATGGAGGTTTAGGGAAGACTATGCGACGAGATATGAGCTTATCAAAAAACAAAAGAGAAT
The DNA here is from genome assembly GCA_040702975.1 of Roseburia hominis. Classification (NCBI taxonomy): domain Bacteria; kingdom Bacillati; phylum Bacillota; class Clostridia; order Lachnospirales; family Lachnospiraceae; genus Roseburia; species Roseburia hominis. The sequence goes on along the minus strand of CP159990.1, from coordinate 4,120,582 downwards.
TGCTAAAAAGGCTGAGATAACATCGATAGAGTCTTATCGTTTACAGCCCAATAAAATGCAGATTGAATTTGTTAATAATCTCAAGAAAATACAAGAAAATGGGGAAAATAGGGCATTACTTGTTTCCGCGACGGGGGATGGTGGTATTATAGTGTCAAGTCAAGCAAAGACCGCATAAATCAAGGGTTTTTGGCTGATTTAGTCCTACAAGAAAATGCCTTCGGGTGAGGTATTTACAGGTGGGACGGCGCCGTTTTCAACTGAAAATATGACCGCTTCGCACTAATATGACACGAGGGGCGGTGAAGCCTTAAAGGCAAAACGCATGGGCGGAGCTATGCCTGTGCGGGTACAACTGAACATGGAATTAAGGTAGGACTTAATCGGTGACTGAGAAGCGTGTGCTGATGAAGGTTCTATTTTTTATGCCTTCTCAGGAACCGGTTGAGAGCCTGCCAGAGTCAATCAGAGTAAAGGAGTGAAAAACTATGGCAAGAGCAAAGAAGGAATATCGGGAACTGACGGTGAGTGAGGCGTGCTGTTATGGAAGAAAGACGGCGCCGATGCTTCGGATTCAGGGGTTATGGTTTCAGGAACTGGGGTTCAATGTCGGGGATCCGGTTCTGGTCAAGTGCGAGGATGGAAAGCTGATCATCATGGCGGATACAGCTATGGCGGAACTGAAGAAGGCGGAGCAGGCTTTTATGGAAGAAGAGACCAGAAAGCTTGAAAAGCGTTTCCAGAAGGAAAAGAAGGCACTGAGGGCGAGGTTCGTTGCGGAAAGACAGGCGGACTACTGCATGGTGGCGGAAGCCGGATCGGAGGCGTGACAATATGGGAAAGATTATTATGATCGGAGCGATGAAGGGCGGCGTTGGAAAGTCTGTGACCACGTTCAATCTGGCCTATTCTCTGCAGAAGAAGGGGATGAAGGTGTTGGCTGTGGATCTTGATCCGCAGTCCAACCTGACCACCTGCTTCGGCGCGGAAGATGTGGAAGTGTCGATCGGTGATCTGATGATGAATGTGATCGAGGAAGAAGAGCTTCCGGAGCGTGAGGAATATATCTGGAAGAGGAATGGCGTGGACTTTATCCCTTCATCCATAGGGCTTTCTGCAGTGGAAGCGAAGCTGAGACTGGAAATGGGAACGGAGAAGATGCTGGCAACAATCCTGGAGCCGCTGAGAGATGAATATGATTTTATTCTCATTGATACCAGTCCATCCCTGGGTGCGCTGAATATCAACGCTATGGCGGCAGCGGATGAAGTGATCGTGACGGTGAATCCGCAGCTTCTGGCGATGATGGGCTTACAGGACTTCCTGAAGACAGTGAAGAAGATCAAGAGCCGTATCAATGAGAAATTGGATGTGGCGGGGATCCTGCTCACGATGTGCGATGCCAGGACGATCCTGTGCAAGACGATTACGGAGCAGGTGACGGAGACATTCCAGGGACAGATCAGGATCTTCAAGAGCAAGATCCCGAATACCGTTAAGGTGGGCGAGAGTGTTTATTACAGTGAGCCTCTAATCGAGTATGCGCCGGAGTGTAGCGCCTGCAAGGCTTATGAGAGACTGGCGGGGGAGGTGATCGCGTATGAAGGCTAACGGCCCTAAAAGGAAGATATTTGACGCCGTGGATATGATGACGGCGGATGCGCCGCAGGCGGAGACTGGGAACGGTCTCCAGAACCTGCCGGTGGATAAGATCGAGCCGTTTCATGATCATCCTTTCCATCTGTATAAGGGAGAGCGTCTGGATGATATGGTGGAGAGCATCCGGGAACATGGTGTGCTGAATCCGGTGATCGTCCGGGAGAAAGGCGGCGGCTATGAAATGCTATCCGGTCACAACAGGCAGAATGCGGCGAAGATCGCAGGGCTTTCGGAGATACCGGCCATCGTAAAGGAAGGTCTGTCGGATGAAGAAGCCTATGTCTATGTAATCGAGACGAATGTAATTCAGAGGTCATTCGCAGATCTGGCTCCGAGTGAGAAGGCGGCGGTGCTGTCAGTCAGGTATGAGAAGGTGATTAGCCAGGGAAGGCGGAACGACATTCTGCAGGAGATCGAACAGATTGGAACTTGTGGACATGATGTCCACAAGTCGAGAAGCAGGGACGGCATCGGCGAAGAATATGGAATGACCGGTAGGAACATCGCCAGATATATGAGGGTGGATAAGCTGATCCGGCCATTCAAGGACAGGCTAGATGCCGGAGATTTGACTTTGACGGCAGCAGTGGAACTTTCTTATCTGCCGGAGAATGAACAGGCCATTGTGGCGGAGAAGGGTTCCGCAGTGAATGAGAAGGCGGCGAAGGCAATCAGGGCGGCAGCAGGCGAACTGACGGAAGAGAAACTGGAAGAGATCCTGCATCCGGCCAAAGCTTCTGCCCCGGCAAAGGCGGTGAGCGTAAAGATACCTGCGGAAGCAGAGGAAAAGTATTTCTCCAGCTTGAATGCAAAGGAACGGACGGATCTGGTAATGCAGGCTCTGGATGCGTGGTTTGTCGGGAAGGAGGCTGTCCATGTTCAGTAATGAAGATCTGAAATGCCTGGATCCGAAGTATTTTTCCATCATCACCGCGGACGCCTATGATGTGACGATCATGAGCCGGAATACGGGGCATTACTGGTATCTGCACAATCCGGAGTATCCGGAGCAGGGAACCGTGATCATATTCCACAAGCATAAGGCTTCTTATCCATACCACCAGCACGGCAGGGCAAACACCCTGTGGCAGGCGGTACGGAGCATCCGGGGACATGACAAGTGGCAGATGAATGGGAGGCCTCGAATGCTGCGAAAATGCAGCGAAACAGAAAAAAACACTTGACATTTCGCAGCGGTATTAGTATAATGATTTAGAGGTGGTACTATGCAGAATTTAGGGGAGCATCTAAAACAGCTACGAAACGATTGCGGGCTTAGCTTATATAAGGTCTATGAGAAAACAGGTATTACCGATTCGAGACTCTCAAAGGCTGAGAATGGAGCTTGGTGCAATCTTAAGTTATCGGAAATCAGAAAACTGGCAGATCTTTATGAGGCACCTGTTATTCCTATGTGCTTGATGGCGGGCTTGTTTGATGAATCTGATATTGAAGAGTACCATTCTGGTTTCAAAAATGTCGCCTTACTGGATGACGAAGATAAGCAGCATGTTCAGTCAGAGATCGACTACATCTTAAAGAAGAGAGGGTGATAGATATGATTTTTCATCTTGGAGAATTATTCTGCGGTCCTGGCGGTATAGGCTGGGGAGCCACACACGCAGATATAAATGATCCCGAATGGGGTATTGTCCACCAGTGGGCAAATGATTATGACGCAGATACTTGTGAGACATATAGGCATAATATATGTCCAGATAATTTGGAGTCTGTTTACCACGCTGATATAAGAACTTTTGATATGGATCAGCTTGCACCTATAGATGCGTTGGCGTTCGGTTTCCCATGCAACGATTATAGTGTAGTAGGTGAACAGAAAGGGATGAATGGGACTTTCGGTCCTTTATATTCATACGGTGTTAAGGCGCTTAGACAATTCAGACCACAGTGGTTTCTGGCAGAGAATGTTGGTGGTCTAAGAAGTGCCAATGAAGGTAAGGCGCTTAAAAAGATCCTTTCGGAACTTGAAGGAGCAGGATATAAGATAACACCGCACTTATATAAATTTGAAGAATATGGTGTACCGCAGGCGAGACATCGTTTGATTATCGTAGGAATCAGAAATGATATTGATGTCGAGTTTCGGGTTCCATCTACTGCCCCATATGCGGATATTGATAATACCTGCAGGAATGCAATAGAGAATCCGCCCATCGCAGCTGATGCTTTTAATAACGAGCCAACAAGACAGTCACGGCAAGTTGTTGAGAGACTGAGACATATTCTTCCTGGACAAAATGCTTTTACAGCAGATTTACCGGATGAACTGAAACTCAATATCAAAGGAGCAAAAATCAGTCAGATTTATAAGAGGCTGGATCCAGATAAGCCTTCCTATACTGTTACAGGCAGCGGCGGAGGCGGCACGCATATATATCATTGGGAAGAACCGAGGGCTCTCACAAATAGAGAACGTGCAAGACTTCAAACATTTCCAGATGACTATGAGTTCCTTGGCAGTAAGGAAAGTGTGCGTAAGCAGATTGGAATGGCAGTTCCGTGTCAAGGTGCCAAAATAATATTTGAAGCAATTCTGAAATGCTTTGCTGGAATTGACTACGATGCAATAGATGCAAGCATAAACGAATAAATAATAGCCAGTTGATCATAAGACGATCAGCTGGCTATTTTGGTAGCTTATTTACTGAGATAGTATTTCATTTTCTACGCGGGTCATGGTGTCATCGAGGCATTTCTTTTTCAATTCACATTCCCAGACAACAATAACTTTCCATCCAAGAGAGGCGAGTTCTGCATGGTTGGAGATGTCCCGCTCAACATTCCGTTGTATCTTGGGAATCCAATAGTCAGTATTGGAAGAAGGCCAAACAAATCTTGGGCAGTTGTGTTTATGCCAGAAGCACCCATTTACAAAGATAACGGTCTTGTATTTCGGAAGGACGATATCTGGCTTGCCAGGCAGGGTCTTAACATTTTTTCTGTACCTGAATCCATGAGAAAACAGGATCTTCCTGACAGTTTCTTCTGGCTTAGAATTAGTGCTTCGGATGTGAGACATATTCATGCTTCTCACTTCTTTGGAATGCGTATCTGCCATATCAGTCCTCGATTACATCATAGTAAACAGCACCTTGCGGAAGCTTAATATTTGGAACCCATAACTGCTTGCCTCCCCATCCTTTTGTGCCTGTAACCTGATACATGGTGAGAACGACTTTACGAGGGAAGGATCCGCCGAGTTGCCAATCATTTGGGGACAGTAATGCGCCTGTTCCTTGGGCAACATCTCTGTTGCGGCGGACAATAAGAATTCCCTGTGTTGTGGGTGCTTCTGCAAGCATAGTGTCAAGAATTGCCTGGAATGATGGAAGGCTGAAATCCGAGTCTGTAATAATATGAGAGAGGATTTCTTTCATCAAGCGCAGGCTTACCTGATAGTATGGTTCTGTTTCAGTAAATGGTTCCAGAAGTTCTGATATCTGTTCAATGGTATTATTGTCCGGATAGAACGGGTAGTAGTTGGTTCCGCCGGAGATAGCTGTAACGTGGTCTGTATCCAGGACATTTTTTCTGGTAGGATTTAGTCCCTCCGGATAATAGATCTTTACATCATCAAGACCTTGCTCAACCTGAGAAATAATTGCGTTGTTGGTGGCATTGATATCAGCGAAAAGTTTATACAGGTGTTCGTCAATATAAACCATCATCATTCCGGGATCGCGGTCATATCCGAACATGCGGCTATGTTGCCACATAGTATCAGCTTGAGGTTTTTTACTGGAACGTGTGTAATAGATTGTTTGAAGGCTTGGAAATGTAACACCTCGTCCGAGAGTGTTTCCGCCGACCACAAAATTGCATCCAGAAGCATATTCATCGCTGTCGATGTCGGTTTTGCCATTCATTATGATAACCTTTGCTTCGTTATTAGCAAGAATTTTTGAGGCCATGTCAAATATCTGATTAAATGGCTGTTTTTCAGATTTTGAAGGATTCAGCAGGTCATATTGTTTTTTCAGGATGCTCTTGAAATCCCCGCTAATATTATCCCTGCACCAATTCAATTCTGATGAAATGCTGTCTGCAAACTTTTGGTGAGCTGACTGGCGCACACTTGGATGTATCAGGCAGTTAGAGACATTTCCTCCGGACAAGAGAATCTGTGATGAAACCAGAAGATGACGGATTACGATATTTCTCTCTGCGTTATCAAGGGTATCAAGATATGTTACACAATCAGCCTTGCTGTTTTTAGGAAAGAAAAAGTCACCGCCCAAATATCCCTTGCCAGGCTTGAAATAATGGGTGAACAGCGGATGCCATCCAGAGCCTAAAGTCTGTAAGAAAATGGCCTGCGGTGTACCGGTTACCTGGAGGTATAAACTGCTTGCTGCACCATCGCGAATAGAGCTTAAGTATTTGTTGATTGAAGACTGGCGGTTTTTATTCACAAGTGTATTGAGAGATGCCGCATCTGCTTCATCGTCTACGATAAAAAGAGGATTACCTCTCATGAAGCCTGTTGAATTGAAAATGTTAGCCCATAATTTCAGGATACGGGCATTCTTCTTCAGAACAACAATCGTAGGGAGCATAAGGCTATTGTCTGCGAATAGGCGTGCATCATTTTCGCCGCATATGCAGTATCCATCAAGATCTGATTTAACCCGATCAAGCGTCTGCTGCTGGAGGACAACATTATCAGTTGTAAGCAGGACAAAAACCGGGAATCCTAAATCTGTTGCTTTGCACATGATTCCAAACATCTGTCCTGTCTTCCCGGATTGGACATTCCCAAAAAGAAGACCTATTTCATGGCTTGTGAAAGAGAATTTTTTTAAATAATTGTTGCCTACATCCTCTGCAGTTGCAGAGATTGAATCTGCAAGTCCTACATTTCCACGCTCAATGATTTTATTCAAGTATGTTTTCAGATATTGCATTATTCGTCATCTCCTTCCATATCATCGGGCTTGAACGAGAGCATCCACACGTCCAAAGGGGTGCCGTCTTCATCTAAAGCGGTCTGACCTGTTTTTTTCAGATACAAGTTCTCACACCCATATTCCTGAAGAATTTCTTTTGTAATCATCCCTTTTCGCTCCGTATCCCGCTGAGTATCATTTACAGGAACCACAAGACCTGCGGCGGCAAGACGACCTTTGAGCCACCGGCCCATAATCAATTCATCTCCAACAGCACTGAACTGTTTGTTTCCGTCACTGGTTGTATGTGCCTTGAACCAATATCCGTCATCAGTGATTATGAAGAAAGGCTTGTTCTTTTCTGGATATCCGTCAATGCGTGTAATTTCTTTTGCAACTGTAAGCTGGGTTTCATACCAGTCTCGTGACTTTCTTTTGCTTCGGGGTGCTGCATAGCAGACATTTACATTAGATTTTGTGAAATGCTTGCCATCATCCATATGCCTCTCATCAGATGCCGGGACCTTAAGAGGGAGAAGAAAGGATGCGTATGCTGAGCATCTTTTGTAGAATTCGACATTTGAAGGCGGTACTTCTGTTACAAGTTCTATCCCGGTAAGTGCCGTATTCTTTTCAAATATCAGCGGCATATCAGGTACGTCCTCAATGTTAGCTGAGCAGATCGGGGCTTTCAGTTTTTCTAAAAAAGCGGAAATCTCTTTGCACTCTGTTGGATCGGTTGTAAGGGAAGAAATCTCATATTGCCGTCTGTTAGAGGCTTCGAGTTTAATCACGCCGAGGTTAGCCGAACCCATAATTGCAGCAAAAGGGACTCCATCCTTGTAAAAGCAGTAGATTTTTCCATGGTATTTGAATGTACGTACAATTTTAATTTCACCTATCCCTGAGGCTTGCCATTTTCGGTTAATCTTAAGAGCTGTATGATAGGAACCTTCCGGCATGCCTTCAATGTAGTACATGCCGATATTCAGGCAAACCTGCTTTACTCCGGCATTTGAAACCAATGCATCCAATTCTTCCAAAGATGCGCGTGAAACATATCCCACAGCAATTTCTAAGCGGTCAGCTTGAGAAAGCTGTTCTTTGAAACTATCTATAATTGTTTTCTGGTCATCCTCCGTTCCCAGCGGTAGGATATCTGAATAAAGTAAATTCATTATCTGACCTCCTATTCGTCAATGGTTTCCATGATGTCATCAAGATGAACATTCAGAGATTCACATATTTTAAGAAGCACATCAGTGGTTATGTTTTCACATTTCCCTAATTTGGCTATAGATGCTGAACTTACGCCAGATACAGCTTTGAGGTCGCGTTTGTTCATCCCCTTGTCAATTAGTAGTTTCCATAGTTTGTTGTAACTGATTCTCATTAAGCTTTCCTCCTGGTACTAATCATCAAATAAATCGTCCGAATCATTTTCCTTTTGAACCATAGACTGCAGTTCATTATAGTATTCTTTAATGCTTTGAAATTCCTCCAGCAGTGGGAAGCCTGGTTGCTCCATAAATCGGCGAAGCGCAGCATATTTTGACGGGTTATGCCTTAGCTGATAAATCTCGATTTCTATAGTGCTTCCTGTTTGATCAGGTTTCCCGAAAAGCGATTCATACTGATAAGGCAATTCATCTTCAAATATATAAGTGGTGTCTTCCATCTGTGCATCTGTAATCTGATCAGGATTCTGTATTTCTGAATACACATCTGTATCCAGAAAATACTCATATGCCTTTACGGAATATCTGGTAGGCAAATCATATATTTGTTTTGGCCAAGATAGATCGTCAAAATCTTGGAAGGAATCGAGAGATTTAGCTTTGATAATAGCCTTATATAAAAATGACTGAGCTTCATTAAAATAGGATTCTCCGTTTTCCCCTTCTTGATAATATAGTGCTGGATATTGGTCTTCAAGAAACGCCCAATACTCTTCATCGTTGCCCGCGGCAGAACATTTTTTTAGCATATCCTGGAGATATGGAAAGAAAATATATCTTTCGATCTTTTCCGGGATCATGTCATAGAGCATTTCAAAAGTTCTGTCTGTATATGAGCGATGCTTCGTCTTCTCAAAGAAATTTCCGACTTTATATAATTTGGCATCATATCCAGAGGCGAAGTGGACTGCCGCAAAATATTCTTGAAAAGAGCGATGTATAAAATAATACTTTTCGCCTTCACGATACATGATGCAGAGGTTGTCAGTGAGATCCAAAAGAAAATCATGAGGTGTTACGCCGCTTTTCTCTGCCAGTGTATCTTTAAGTACTTTCTTCATGTATGAAGAGAAAGTTATTTCGGTAAACTCCAGCTCTTCATCCTTATATGTTCGTGCACAAAATTCAGCAAAGAGTTTTGCAAAGTCCTCAGGAGTGAGTTTGGTGTGAAGAGGTCGTTTGAATGATCCTTTTGTTGCATCATGAAGCCTTGCCATGGTTTCATATGCTTTGGAGTAGAATACATGCATCTTTGCAGGGACTTCTCCGAATGATGAGTAGGTCATCAGCATTATGGTCAGAAGCAAAGGATTACTCGCAAATTGGTAGTGAGAAGAATAAAGCTGACGATCCAGAGCTTCCATAAAATTCTTCTTTGCTGTGATATCCCAGAACTCCAGTTTATTGATAAGAGCGATGGCCTGTGGCTTGGTTAAAGGTTTGATATCAAACACTGAAAACTTGGAATATGCAATGAAGGAATAAACGGGACGCGATGTAATGACAATCATATTGCCAGGATATGATTTGATAAATGCTTCTAAATCGGTGTCAAAAGAATCGCGGGCGGAGGTCTGGATTTCATCAAGACCATCCATTAAAAGAACAAGTTCCTTGTTCTGGAGGCTGTTTATCACATTTGCATGAGTTAAAGCGGGGTCAAAATCTTTTACGGACTTCCATATGAAATCTACAATACTGTTTGTATCTTCTTTGTAGTCCTTCAATGAGAGCAGGAGCGGTGTGCGTCCGTACTCGCCGGCATTTGGAGCAGACGAAAGGAAAAGGTGTGTCAGAAGCATGGACTTTCCGATTCCACCGATACCCTCAATGATAATGTATTTGGATTCTTTTTCTAAAATCTCTATTGAGGCATTCTGTATAGTTTTCTCCTCTTTTAGATCCCTTGAACCAGTAATCTTATACTTTCGGTACTTGATATCGTTGCATACATATATGTCATAAAAAGGATGCGGCTTTTCAGCATAAAGAAGGGTTTTCTTCGTCGAGAAATATGCAGAAGCCGTGTCTAAGTATCTTTGGAATGGATTAAGATCTTCGCCGTTTTCTTGGGGGATGCCCTGCATATATAATACGCCGTCCTTAACTGTGGCGAGATCCGGGGCAATAGCATCCGGGCTGATAATGATTGGCGGAATATCATCATTCTTTTTAGAAGCACTCTTCGGGGTGCTTCTTTTAGTTGCCCTGGCGGCTTCGGTAATTATTGACACAAATAGGTCAGCGAGCCGTTCTCCTGCATTGTGAGGGGTAATTTCCGGAAGAACATCAGCAAATTGAGTGCAGAGGTTTTCAACTGCGGCATCAGAAAACTGATAGATATAATCCGAGAAATTCATGGGCTCTATGTAAGCATTTATTTTCTTGGCAAGGCGCGATATTTTCGCCTGACCATTATAAAAGGATTTGTAGCTGCTGGATTGATACTCATCCAGAATAATTTGACCTTCTTCAGAAAGGATAGCTTCAAATACCGAACGGGTAAATGCGGCTGTGCTTCCTCCAGCACTGATGACAGAGGCCAATCTATGAATAAATTCTCTGAAATCCATTTTTTTGTCCTTCTTTGTCCTGCATTGTCTAAGCATATCCCCACATAACCATCCTTGCCCATTCGATTTATTAAGATGGAAGCAGGATTAAATCTGGAGACTATGCTTCCGTTGATATGGCTATGTGATGCCGGATATACACAATTATCATATCACAAGATTACAGATTTGGCTACTGTAAATAAGAGATAAAAATCCGCGGACGCAAATTCAGATTCCAGAATTCTAAATAACAAATTCATATCGGCCACATGTGCGCAGTGAGGCAGGATACGACATACCACGGAAAGCAGTTGCGATAAAGGCAGCTGACGGAACGTGGGTGTAAGTACCCTTGTTTTCCTGCGCACTTATTTTCGCTGGTTCCGGGGTACTTCGGTCAAAAGTCCGTATCGGGTACCCTGCTCTCATTGCCTCCAGGCCAGCAAAGGAGACAATTATGAGAGTCAAGAAGACAAGACGGGATCAGAGAGGCATTTACCGTTATGAGATGGATGTTCCGGACGGAAAGGGCGGTTACAGGAGAACCTACAACGTGATCAAGCCGGGAGAGGATGGCGTGACAGAGGTCATGATACAGGATCTCCACAGGATGGACGACAACTGGGTTACCTGCAATGTACGCAACGGTCATCCTAAACTGACGCCGGAGCAGAAGGCAGCTAAGAAGGAATGGGAAGAAGCACATCCGGGAGAGAGGTACCCGATGGACTGGAATCTTTCTTTAGATTATATCGCCGGCGAATGCGAGGATGGTGATCTGGACAAGAGCAGCGTGCTTTCCAGTGCCTGCTACGATCCATTTGAAGATATAGATGTGCCGGATGAGGTGCTGAAGCTTCGGAAGATTGTGGCGACTAAGATGACAGGCCGTCAGAGGCAGGCGTATGAACTGATCGGGCTACAGGAGCGCACGATCACAGAGGCGGCGAAGATCATGGGCGTCAGCATCAAGGTTGCAAAAGTCCATTACGACAAGTCCATCGACTGCATCAGAAAAAATTTCTAAAGATTTTTTCGGGAGAGGGTAAAAATCCTCTCCCTTTTGTTGCCTGTGACATGTAAGGAAGACGACTTCCTGAAGAAAGAGAGGTGAAGAACCATGGCAATTAAACACAAGATTGTCATCAACGTCTCTGATCGGGGCGGACGCAAGGCGAACGTGCTGAGGGGCGCTGACGTGAAGCTTCCGGCAAGGCTGCTTAAGTTCCTGTTCGGTGATTTCACCCAGGTGTATCTCTTATCGCCGGGGCAGACGGTGGAATCAGTAGACATCCGCGAAGTGAAGGAAGGAGGAGCCAAAGCATGACAAAGGCAAACATCGCGAAGATCGCAAAGAATGTGGGTATCTGCAGAGAGAACCTGATCGGTATCTCAGAGAGCCTAATCAGCATTTCGGAAAAGGTATCCACGGTGGCAAGGGTGATCGCGGAGATTGTGTCCGAGTTCCAGGGTGAGCCGGATAAGCCTGTGGTCGAGACAAAGGGGAAAAAGGCAACGCCAAAGCAGATTGAAGCCAAGGAAGAGAAGCAGGAACCGGCGAAGGAATACACATTCACAGAGGTTCGGACATTCCTGGCCGACAAGTCCAGAGCCGGACATACCGCGGAGGTAAAGAAGATCCTCGCGGCACACGGCGCAGACAAGCTTTCGGATCTGGACAAGGCTGAATATGCCGTTGTAATTGCGGAAGCGGAGGTGCTGGAGTAATGGGAAAGCACGCGTTTTTATCCGCATCATCGGCGCACCGGTGGCTGGAGTGTCCGCCGTCAGCGAAGGCCTGCGAGGGTCATGAGGACAGGGCGAGTCCCTATGCCAAACAGGGTACTGATTGTCACGAACTGTGCGCCTATCTGGTGGAGAAGTCGCTGGGAAGGGATGTACAGGATCCGACGGAGAACCTTGACTACTACGATCAGGAAATGCAGGACTGCGCGGAAAGCTATTGCGAGTATGTGACGGAGCAGATCGAAGAAGCAAAGAAGCATTGTCCGGATCCGCAGGTGCTGATCGAACAGAGGTTGGATTTTTCCAGATGGGTTGAGAATGGTTTCGGTACCGGGGATTGCGTGATCGTTTCGGACGATGTCCTTCAGATCATCGATTACAAGCATGGCCTGGGAGTGCTGGTAACGGCGGAGAAGAATCCGCAGATGATGTGTTACGCATTAGGCGCTCTGGAACTGTTTGACGGTCTGTATGACATCGGGGAAATCTGCATGACGATCTTCCAGCCGAGGCGGGAGAATGTCAGCACCTGCACCATGACAAAGAAAGATCTGCTTACCTGGGCGGATGAGGTATTGAAGCCTACAGCGGAACTGGCATACGAAGGCAGGGGTGAGTTCAAAGCAGGGGATCACTGCCAGTTCTGCAAGGTAAAGGCGACCTGCAGGAAGCGGGCAGAGTACAATCTGGAACTTGCCAGATATGATTTCGAGATGCCGGCGACTCTGGAAGATACGGAGATTGCGGCTATCCTTCCAAGGATCGACAGCCTGACATCCTGGGCGGCTGACTTGAAGGAGTATGCTCTGCAGAAGGCTCTGTCCGGCACGCATTACGAAGGATTCAAGGTCGTGGAAGGCCGGTCGAACCGGAAATACAGTGATGAGGCGGCAGTCGCATCGGCAGCAGAGAGCGCCGGATACGATCCTTACGAGAAGAAACTGCTGGGTATCACAGCAATGACAGCCCTTATGGGCAGGAAGAAGTTTGAAGAAGTGCTTGGCTCTTTTATCACGAAGCCGCAGGGCAAGCCGACGCTTGTGCCGGAGTCGGATAAGAGACCGGCGATCAATACAGCATATGAAGATTTCAGTGAAAATTAAGGAGGAAAATCACTATGAGCAAGTTTGTTAATCCTACAAAGGTAATCACCGGAGTAAACACGAGATGGAGCTACGTCAACGCATGGGAGCCGAAGTCTATCAACGGCGGAGCGCCGAAGTATTCGGTATCCCTGATCATTCCGAAGTCCGATACCAAGACGATCGAGAGGATCCAGGCGGCCATTCAGGCGGCGTATGAGGAAGGCCAGGGCAAGCTGAAGGGCAACGGCAAGTCTGTCCCTGCTCTGTCGGTACTGAAGACTCCGCTCCGTGACGGCGATGCGGAGAGACCGGATGATGAGGCGTATGCGGATTCTTACTTCGTCAACGCCAACAGCGGCACGGCTCCGGGCATTGTGGACGCAGACAGAAATCCGATCATTGACCGTTCCGAGGTGTATTCCGGCGTGTACGGCAGGGCGAGTATCAATTTCTATGCTTTCAACAGCAACGGGAATAAGGGTATCGCCTGCGGCCTGAATAACCTTCAGAAGATCCGTGACGGCGAGCCTCTTGGCGGCAAGTCCAGGGCAGAGGATGATTTTGCGACTGAGGATGATGACGATTTCCTGTCATAACAGCAAACCAAAGCTGGCGGCGATACATGCTGCCGCCAGTGACAATCTGGGAATCGAGGTGAACAGAATGAACCAGATGGTATATTCGCAGGTGATCATTACCTGCACGACAATCAATGTGATCTCTATTATCTCCATGCTTGGGATCTGGATCGCAGATAAACTCCATGACCGGCGTGAGAAGAAAAAGAGGGAACGTGAAGAGCAGGAAAAATCTGCAGAGTAAAGAGGACGGGCATCGGCGGCAAAAGCCGGTGCCTGTTTTCGGATTGGAGGATAGATGGAAACGATCAGTATTGATATAGAAACCTATTCCGGGAATGACCTGAATAAGTGCGGCGTGTACAAGTATGTGCAGCATCCGGATTTTGACATATTGCTGTTCGGCTATGCTGTGGATGGCGGTGAGGTCCTTGTGGTTGATCTGGTAGCAGGGGAAGAGATACCGGAAGAGATCCTGGCATCGTTATCAGACGAGTATGTGACCAAGTGGGCGTTCAACAGCAACTTTGAACGCATCTGCCTGTCGGAATGGTTAAGGCGGAAACACCCGGAGCATTTTTATTCTTACAGCGTGGAAGGTGATTCCGTCGGGGATTATCTGGATCCGAGGGGCTGGAAGTGTTCCATGATATGGTCCGCATATATGGGATTGCCGTTATCTCTTGCCGGCGTTGGAGCCGTACTGGGTCTGGAAGAACAGAAGCTGAAGGAAGGCAAGGATCTGATACGGTACTTTTGCGTTCCCTGCAAGCCGACCAAGAACAACGGCGGCAGGACAAGGAACCTTCCGGAGCATGACAGGGAGAAGTGGGAACTGTTCAAGTTTTATAACCGGAGGGATGTGGAAGTTGAGCAGTCCATACAGAAGAAGCTGCATAACTTTCCGGTGCCGGATTTTGTCTGGGAAGAGTTCTGGCTGGATCAGGAGATCAACGACAGGGGCATTCTGCTTGACCTGACTCTGGTGGAGAACGCCATTGCCCTGGATGAGATATCGAAGGATAAGCTGTCGGACGCCATGAAGGATATTACGGAACTGGAAAATCCGAACAGTGTGGCGCAGATGAAGCAGTGGCTGTCCGATCAGGGAGTTGAAACAGATTCTCTGGGAAAGAAGGATGTGGCAAAGATGATCGCGGATGATGATATCGATGAGGACGTCGCCGAGGCGTTAAGGCTCCGGCAGCAGCTGGCGAAGTCATCCGTGAAGAAATACAAGGCAATGCAGACGGCGGTCTGTAATGACGGCAGGGCGAGGGGAATGTTCCAGTTTTACGGAGCCAACCGGTCAGGCAGATGGGCGGGGCGCATCATCCAGCTGCAGAACCTTCCGCAGAACCATATGGATGACCTGGAACAGGCCAGAGGGCTTGTGAGGAACGGGGATTATGAAGCACTGTCCATGCTTTATGATTCCGTGCCGAATGTGCTTTCAGAACTGATCCGGACAGCGTTTGTTGCCGGGGAAGGGAAGAAGTTCTGTGTGGCGGATTTTTCTGCGATCGAGGCAAGGGTGCTGTCGTGGCTTGCCGGGGAGCAGTGGAGGACGGATGTATTCGTGAACAATGGAGATATATACTGTGCTTCCGCTTCGGCGATGTTCGGGGTGCCGGTGGAAAAACATGGCCAGAATGCGGAACTGAGGCAGAAGGGCAAGATTGCGGAACTGGCTTTAGGTTACGGCGGCTCTGTCGGCGCTTTGAAATCGATGGGTGCTATTGAGATGGGGCTTACTGAGGAAGAACTGCAGCCGCTGGTGGATTCATGGAGATCTGCGAATCCGAATATTGTGAGGTTCTGGTGGGATGTTGACCGGGTGGTGAAAAAGGCTGTGAAGCAGCGGGAGCCGTCTGTCTTAAAAGGGATCCGCTTTGAATGCCGGAGCGGGATGCTGTTCATTACCCTGCCGTCCGGGAGAAGGCTTGCATATGTGAAGCCGAGGATGGGTGAGAACCGGTTTGGCGGGGAAGCCGTTACCTATGAAGGCGTGGGTGGCACGAAGAAATGGGAACGCATCGAGAGTTACGGCCCGAAGTTCGTGGAGAATATCGTGCAGGCGATATCCAGGGATATCCTCTGCTGCGCCATGAGGACATTGTCGCATTGCTTTATATGTGCCCATGTGCATGATGAACTGATCATCGAGTGCCGGAAGGATGTTTCATTATCAGCGATATGTGAACAGATGGGAAGGACGCCGTCCTGGGCGGAAGGGTTGATTCTGGATGCCGATGGGTATGAAACGATTTTTTACAAGAAATCATAAAAATTTCGGGAGAGGGTAAAAATCCTCTCCCTTTTGTTGCCTGTGACTTGAAGGGAATAGGCCCTTCAAAAATTTCACATTAAGGAGGGTAATTCATGAGTGAGTTACAGGTATTCAACAATGCGGAATTTGGCTCTGTCCGCAGCCTTATGGTAAATGGCGAGCCGTATTTTGTCGGTAAGGATGTTACGGATATTCTGGGTTACAGCAATAGCCGTAAAGCTATCGGCGACCATGTGGACGAGGAAGACAAGGGGGTAACGAAATGTGACACCCTTGGCGGGGCGCAGGACATGGTGATCATCAATGAATCCGGTCTGTACAGTCTGATCCTTTCCAGCAGGCTTCCTTCCGCAAAGCGTTTCAAGAGGTGGGTGACTTCCGAAGTCCTTCCGGCGATTAGGAAACATGGTGTGTTTGCAATGGATGACATTGTGAATAACACGGACGCGCTGATCGAGGCACTTCAGGCCTTCAAGGCAGAGCGTCTGCAGAGGATGGCGCTGGAAGAAGAGAATGCCGTCCAGAAACAACAGCTTGTGGAGATGAAGCCGAAGGCAAGCTATTACGATGTGGTGCTGAACAGTCCGGATCTGGTTTCCATTACGGAGATCGCGAAGGATTATGGGTGGAGCGCTCAGAAGATGAACGAGTATCTGCATACCCACGGTATTCAGTTCAAGCAGGGCGGCAGGATCTGGATCCTTTATCAGAAGTATGCGGAGATGGGGCTGACAAGCACGAAGACGCACACCTATCCGGATAATAACGGAACGATCCACACGAAGGTGCATACCTATTGGACGCAGAAGGGAAGGCTTTTCATTTATGACCTGTTAAAGGGAAAAGGAATCCTTCCTACGATCGAACAGGAGGGATAAAGCTATGGTCAGTAAATACAACAGCGAAGGTTACAAAGATCCTGTGGTATATGAGGCGCTGACCAGAGTTGAGGCGGAAGAGCGCGCAGCCAGGGCGGCTGCCGCTTACCGCCCTTTGGTCTATATCTGTTCGCCGTATGCCGGGGATATCGAGAGGAACACGTACAGGGCAAGAGCGTTTTCCAGATTCGCGGTGGAGAAGAAATATATCCCGATCGCACCGCACCTGTTATGCCCGCAGTATCTGAATGAGGTAACGGAAAGATGGCTGGGACTAAAGATGGGGATCGTGTTCATGGGCAAATGCGAAGAGGTCTGGGTATTCGGGGATGCAATCTCCGAGGGCATGGCTGCCGAGATCGAAAAAGCCAAAAGGATGAGGAAAAAGATCCGGTATTTTACGGACGATCTGCAGGAGAAGGAGGGAATGGTTTGATGAAGATAGCATATGGCAATTCCCGTATGGAGAAAAAGTGGAAGAACAACGAGATCTCCTGGGATGATTTCTGCAAAAGGGTCAGCACAACGCAGACCACGACGGAAACGGTTGAAGAATACAGGAAGATGACAAAGCCCCAGCAGGACAGCATCAAGGATGTGGGCGGTTTTGTCGGCGGCCATTTGAGGGGCGGCAGAAGGAAGACCGGGACGGTTCTCTGCCGTTCCATGCTGACTCTGGATATGGACCACGGCACGCCGGATGTGATGGATGAGCTTTCCATGTTCAATTCGCATGAGATGTGCATTTATTCCACACACAAGCATACCCCGGAGGCACCGAGGCTCAGGCTGATCATGCCGCTTAAGAGAGATGTGTCAGAGGATGAATATCCGGCGCTGGCGAGGAAGGTGGCGCAGGAGATTGGGATGGATCTGTTTGACGATACCACCTACCAGCCGCACAGGCTGATGTACTGGCCTTCCACATCGTCAAATGGGGAATTTGTTTATAAGGTCATGGATGGTTCTGTTTTGGATCCGGATTATTATCTGGGGCTTTATGATGACTGGCGCGATGTTTCTACATGGCCAGTATCGTCAAGGGAGTCAGAGGCGGTGGAGAAGTCAGCAAAGCAGCAGGCGGATCCGTTGATAAAGACAGGTGTGGTCGGGGCATTCTGCCGTACCTACTCCATAAGGGAGGCGGTAGAGAAGTTCCTGCCGGATGTATATGAGCCGTCAGCGATGGAAGGAAGGTATGACTATATACCGGCTGACAGTTCCGCCGGTGTGACCATTATTGATGAGAAGTTTTCCTACAGCTTCCATGCGACTGATCCGGCATGCGGTCAGCTCCTGAATGCTTTTGACGTTGTGAGGGTGCATAAGTTTTCGGATGATGATCCGAAGAAGTCATTCAACGCTATGGCTGAGTTCGCGGTTTCGGATGAGCAGGTGAAGCTTCGTATCTTTGAAGAAAAGCAGCAGGCGGCGGCAGAGGAATTTGACGAGGCTGATCCGGATGCCTGGAAGAAGCAGCTGCAGTACGAAAAAAGGAGCATGGAGATCAAGAACAATCTCCACAATATCACTCTCATTATGGAGAACGATGAGAACCTGAAGGGCATCGTGTTCAACCAGCTTGCGGATGGGATGGAGATCAAGGGGAAAGTCCCCTGGTCGCATCCAGCGAAGTTCTGGAGGGATGCTGATGACGCACAACTGATCTGCTATGTGGATGCGGCATATGGGACATTCTCAGCGAGGAATTATGACATAGCGGTCGCAAAAGTCGTGGATGATCGGTCCTATCATCCGATCAGGGAGTTTTTCGAGTCGCTGCCGGAATGGGACAAGGTCGAGAGGGTTGACACGCTGCTCATTGATTATCTGGGAGCGGAGGATTCACCGTATGTCCGGGCGGTCACAAGGAAGGAACTGTGTGCCGCCTATGTCCGTGTGTATCATCCGGGAGCAAAGTTTGACAATATGATCGTTTTGAACGGAGACCAGGGCATCGGGAAAAGCACTCTGATTTCAAGGCTTGGCGGCGAGTGGTATTCGGACAGTCTGAACCTTTCGGATATGAACGACAAGACGGCGGCGGAGAAGCTGCAGGGATACTGGATCATGGAGATCGGCGAGCTTGCCGGGATGAAGAAGGCTGACCTGGACAAGGTGAAGGCATTCATTTCCAGACAGGATGACAAGTACAGGGCAAGCTTCGGCAGAAGGGTTACGCCGCATCCGAGGCAGTGCGTTTTCTTTGGCACCACCAACAGCCAGAACGGATACCTGAGGGACATTACCGGGAACAGACGGTACTGGAACGTGAAGGTGCCGGGGAACGGCAGGCTGAAGCCGTGGGAACTGGATGACGATACGGTGAAGCAGATATGGGCGGAAGTCTTGCTGTATGCCAAATCCGGGGAGAAGCTGTATCTTCCGCCGGAACTGGAGGATTATGCCAAGGAAGAGCAGCGGGCGGCGATGGAGCGTGATGACCGGGAAGGACTGGTGCAGGAATACCTGGATATGCTCCTGCCTGATAACTGGGAATCAATGGATGTCTATAAGCGCAGGGAATATGTGCGTGATGCTGATGATCCGATGCGTCCGGTCGGCTCCGTTCGCAGGATGGAGGTATCCAACATGGAGATCTGGTGCGAGTGCTTTGGAAAGCCTAAGGAAGATATGAAGCCTTCTGACAGCTACGCCCTGTCAGCCATTATGGAGAGAATTGACGGCTGGAGCAAGACCGGAAAGGCAAGGATACTGCCTATCTACGGACGGCAGCGGATCTATAAAAGGGACGAGTGATTTTGATGAACAACCTGCCGGAACGGAACAGGAAGTTGTTTCGTTCCTAACGGGTTGTTCAGTGAGAAAGCATTGAAACACATTGGTTTTGAAGCAGATATGAAACAAGAAAACAGGAATTTCTATATAGAACAAATAAATGGTGTTTTTGAAAGAAATCAGGTGCGCGTAACGCACATATATACGCGCGTAAAGGATTTTTTGTTTTGTTGTTCACTGACGGAGGACATATGAGAGAAAAAACAGTCGAGCAGAAACTTGTGAGGGCAGTAAAGGCAGCAGGCGGCATCTGTCCGAAGTGGGTAGCACCCGGATTCGATGGGATGCCTGACCGGATCGTGCTTTTGCCGGATGGGAGGTTGGGATTTGTGGAAGTAAAGGCTCCAGGGAAGAAGGCGAGGCCATTGCAGAGGTCAAGACATGAGCTGCTGAGGTCGTTAGGGTTCAAGGTCTATGTGCTGGATAAGCCGGAGCAGATTGGAGGGATCATTGATGAGATACGAACCACATGATTATCAGGTCTATGCGGCGGAATATATCAAGCAGCATGATGTGGCGGCGGTGCTTCTGGAATGCGGGCTTGGGAAGACTTCCATTACGCTGACCGCGATAAATGACCTGATGTTTGACAGCTTCGAGATCCATAAGGTGCTTGTGATAGCACCGATCAGGGTAGCGAAAATGAGCTGGCCGGATGAGATCGAAAAATGGGATCACCTGCATGGACTGAGATACAGCGTGGCGGTTGGGACTGAGGCTGAGAGGATAAAGGCGCTGAAAGAAGACGCGGATATTTATCTGATCAACAGGGAGAACGTCCAGTGGCTGATCGAGAAGAGCGGCCTGCCTTTTGACTACGATATGGTGGTCGTGGATGAGCTGTCATCCTTCAAGAACTGGCAGGCGAAGAGGTTCAAGGCGCTGATGAAGGTAAGACCGAAGGTGAAGAGAGTCGTGGGACTGACCGGAACACCTTCTTCCAACGGACTGATGGATCTGTTTGCGGAATATAAGGTCCTGGACATTGGGCAAAGGCTTGGAAGGTTTATCGGGCAGTACCGAAATGCTTATTTCAAGCCGGATAAGACGAACGGCCATATTGTTTACAGTTATAAGCTCCTTCCGGGTGCTGAGGATGCGATCTATGCCAGGATTTCGGATATCACGATATCCATGAAGTCAGCGGATCATCTGATAATGCCGGAACTGGTCAATTCGAGGTACACGGTGCATCTGGATAAAAAGGAACTGCTGAAATATGTGAGGATGAAACAGGACCTACTTCTGAAACTGCCTAAAGGGGAAGTGACGGCTGCAAATGCGGCGGCTCTTTCCGGAAAGCTTGTACAGATGGCAAACGGAGCGGTCTATTCCGATGATGGCGATTATGAGAAGATCCATGACCGGAAACTGGACGCCCTTGAAGATATCATCGAGGCGGCGAATGGGAAACCGGTGCTTGTGGCTTACTGGTTCAGGCATGACCTGGAACGGATAGAGGGAAGGCTTGCGGAATTGAAAATGGATTTCTGCAGGTTGGACAAGGACATAAATATCCGCAGATGGAATAAAGGAAGCGTTCCTGTCGGCCTGATACATCCTGCATCAGCCGGTCATGGCTTAAACCTTCAGAGCGGCGGCAATATGCTTGTGTGGTTTGGGCTTACATGGAGCCTGGAACTGTATCAGCAGACTGTGGCGAGGTTATGGAGGCAAGGTCAGAAGAATACAGTGTCCGTTATCCATATCATTGCGGCGAAAACCATTGATGAGCAGATCATGAGGGCGTTGGAAACAAAAGACCATACACAGAGGGCACTGATTGATGCCGTGAAAGCAGAGGTGGTGATTGATGGCAGCTAAGAAAAATATGCCGGAGGATCCTTACGAGAGGTTTGCTAACGCAATTGTTATCCAGGCAGCTGAGGATTATCGTGCGGCACTTAAGCGGATCAAGCGCAATCCCAAGAACCGGGACGCGGTTGATGAAGCCCTGCAGATAGAGCGGTTCTTCCGTTCGGGGTGGTATCAGATCCTTACATCCGTGGATGGTGAGTATATGATAAGGCGTCTGCAGGAGGAAATAAGGCAATCAGAGTAAATCAGAGTCAATCCGAGGGAAACAAATAAATTTCTATCGGAGGTAGCTTATGAACAGACAGCAGACAGCGGCCAAGAATTATCTAATGAGGGCATACCGGGTGGATCAGCGGATCGAGAATAAACTGGAGCAGATACAGCAGCTGAATGATCTGGCAACCAAGGCAACGGTGACATATACTGATATGCCGGGAAGTCCGAACAGGAATATCCACAGTCTGGAGGATGTCATCGTGAAGATCATTGATATCAAGACGGAGATCCACGCGGATATGCTGGAACTGGTAGATCTGAAGAAGGAGATTATGGATTCCATCAAAAAGGTGGAGGATCCGGAGCTTCAGCTGATACTGGAACTGCGGTATATGTCCTATATGGGATGGGAGAAGATCGCCGGGGAACTTGGATATGGCATTGATAATGTTTTCAAGCTTCACCGGAAAGCACTTGATTTTGTTGAGGTTCCTGAAACTTTACAGTAAAATTCAGAGAATTACAGTATGCCTTTGTGTTATTGTTAAGATGGCAAAAATGAAGGATGAGGAAGCCGTTGCGGAGAAATCTGTGGCGGCTTTTTCTATGGGAAAGTAGGTGGACAGATGCCGAGAAAACCTAAGAAGCCTTGTGCTTATCCGGGCTGTCCGAATCTGACGGAAGGAAGATACTGTCCGGAACATCAGAGCAAGGTGAACAGCAACTATGAGAAGTATGGGCGTGATCCCAGGACAAAGAAGCGTTACGGAAGAGCGTGGAAAAGGATCCGCGATAAGTATGTCATGGAGCATCCCTTTTGTGAGCTGTGCTTCCAGTGTGGGGTTATCGTGGAGACTGAGGAAGTCCATCATAAGCTTCCGCTGAGTGAAGGTGGCACGCACGACAGGAGCAATCTGATCGCGCTGTGCAAGTCGTGTCACTCACGGATTCATGCTGAGCGTGGAGACCGCTGGGGGAACCACGCGCATGAGTGAGCCGAGGGGCGGTGAAAATCCCCACGCGCATATTCTCCAGGGAACGGCGCGGGGGTCACACGCACAAAAACAAGAAATCAAACGGGGTATTACCCCGGCAGGGAATTGAGGTGAAGGAAAATGGCCAAAGACGGGACTATGCGCGGCGGCGCAAGGGTTGGTTCCGGCAGGAAATCCAAAGCCCTGACGGAAAAGATCGACAGCGGGCTTTCGGCAACGGTCATTGACCCTCCGGAGCCTGCGGAGATAAACGGCGAGGATGTGCCGCCGGTGAAAGACTTTTTAAAAGCTGCTCAGAAGAGCGGCGTTGACCTGTGCGCGGAGGATGTGTTCAAAAGCACATTCCTCTGGCTGAAGGAAAGGGGCTGTGACCGGCTGGTGAACACGCAGCTGATTGAACAGTATGCGATGTCGGTATCCAGATGGGTACAGTGCGAGACCTGCATATCGGAATACGGATTTCTGGCAAAGCATCCGACTACGGGTGCGGCGATCACTTCTCCGTATGTGACGATGAGCCAGAATTACCTGAAACAGGTGAATCAGTGCTGGTATCAGATCTATCAGATCGTGAAGGAAAACTGCTCCGTGGAGTACGGTGGTGCGAATCCGCATGATGACTTGATGGAGCACCTGCTTTCGGCAAGGAAGAAATAGGAGGGGTTCAATGAAATATGTGAAGAAAAAGCTGTCAGAACTGAAGCCTTATGAGAACAATCCGAGGATCAATGACGAGGCGGTGGACGATGTTGTGGAGAGCATTAAGCAGTGTTCTTACATCGCACCGATCATTATTGATGAGGATGGCGTGATCCTGGCAGGGCATACAAGGTATAAATCACTGAAGAAGCTGGGATATAAGGAGTGTGAGGTTGTTGTCGCATCCGATCTGACAGAGGAACAGAAAAAGAAATACCGTCTGTATGACAACAAGACGGCAGAGATGGCTTCCTGGGATCAGAAGAAGCTGAGTGCGGAGCTGTGTGATGTGGATTTTCAGGGATATGATTTCGGACAGCCTGAGACTGCGCTGCCGGATGAATCCGAAGAGACCGGTCCTAAGAGGATGACCTGTCCATGCTGCGGGGAGGTGTTCGAGGTATGAAGCTGGAAAGACTGAAACTATCGGAGATCACTCCGTATGAGAATAATCCACGCAAAAACGATGATGCGGTGAATGCGGTTGCGGAGAGCATCCGCCAGTGTTCCTATATCACGCCGATCATTGTGGATGAGGATCATGTGATCATAGCGGGCCATACCAGATATAAGGCTCTTATGGCTCTGGGTGAAGAGTCTGCGGAATGCCTGATCTGTGACGGCCTGACAGAAGAACAGAAAAAGAAATACAGGTTTCTGGATAACAAAACCGGCGAAAAGGCAACTTGGGACCTGATGAAGTTGGAAGTCGAACTGGAAGGACTTGATCTGGAAGGGTTCGACTTTTTTGGTATGGCGGAAGACCTGCCTGTGGATGGCGCCGGCGGCGGTTCTGACAAGGAATTGACCGGAACCACGGAATTTGATGCGGAGGTATTTGGGGATGAAGAGTTCAAATATGAATGCCCGAACTGCGGTTTCCGGTTCAACTGAGTTTCCGTGGAAGTGGAGCCTTGCTGATCTGGAGAAGAGACCGAAGCATGGACATACCGTGTTCTCCTGCTTCTCCTGCGGCGGCGGTTCCTCAATGGGATATAAGCTGGCGGGGTTTGATGTCATGGGGAACTGCGAGATCGATCCGGACATGATGAAGGTCTATAAGCAGAATAATCATCCGAAGCACAGTTTTCTTATGGATATCAGGGATTTCCTGAAGCTGCCGGATGAGAAGATACCGGAGGAACTTTTCCATCTGGATGTGCTGGACGGTTCGCCGCCCTGCTCTGTGTTTTCTACGGCGGGAGTCAGGGAAGAAGGCTGGAATACGGAAAAGGTGTTCCGGGAGGGACAGGCGAAGCAGAGGTTAGATGATCTGTTCCTCTATTTCATTGCGATAGCGAAGAGGCTGCAGCCGAAGGTTGTGATTGCGGAGAATGTGAAGGGAATCATTATTGGAAATGCGAAGGGCTGGGTCAACCAGATCGTGAAGGGATTTGGTGATGCCGGGTATGTGGTGCAGATTTTTCTGTTCAATGCGGCGAGGATGGGCGTGCCTCAGAAAAGAGAGCGCGTCTTTTTCATAGCGCATAGGAAGGATCTGGCTTATCCGAAACTTTCTATGGAGTTTCATTCCAAGCTGATCCCGTTCAAGGATGTCCGGGAGCCTTATGGCAAGGCGATGGATGAGAACAGTATGCAGGCAAAGCTCCTGAAGTACAGGATTCCTTCTGACCGGTGCATAGCGGATATCAATGAGAGGGTTCGGAAGGTCAAGAACAACGGCTTTTCGACACCGATTAACAGGGATGATGAGCCGATCCAGACGATCGTTGCCGGGAGCAGTTTATACCGGATGTGTGACGGTCTGCTTATGACGGACAGGGACATTATCAACTGCCAGACCTTTCCGCAGGATTATGACTTCATGGATCAGAGCGTCCAGTATATCTGCGGAATGAGCGTGCCGCCTGTGATGATGGCGAAGATCTCCGAGCAGGTGTACCGGCAGTGGCTGAAGGGAAGTGATGCGGATGAAGATGCGGAAGCTGAAGAGATATAAGCCGACAAAGTTCAAGGCGAAGGATTCCGTCTATGACAAAGAGGCGGCGGATTTCGCAGTCAGCTTTATCGAATGTCTGTGTCATACGAAGGGAACCTGGGCTGGGAAGCCTTTTGAACTGATTGACTGGCAGGAGCAGATTATCCGGGATGTGTTCGGGACAATGAAGCCGAATGGATACCGTCAGTTCAACACGGCATATATCGAGATCCCTAAGAAGCAGGGCAAGTCGGAACTTGCTGCGGCGGTTGCGCTTTTGCTCTGTTGTGGAGATGGAGAGGAAAGAGCTGAGGTTTATGGCTGTGCTGCTGACCGGCAGCAGGCTTCCATTGTTTTTGAAGTTGCGGCGGATATGGTTAGGATGTGTCCTGCTCTGAATAAGAGGGTGAAGATACTGGCTTCGCAGAAACGAATCATTTTCCAGCCGACAAACAGCTTTTATCAGGTGCTGTCTGCGGAAGCGTACAGCAAGCATGGCTTCAATATCCACGGCGTGGTTTTTGATGAGCTGCATACTCAGCCGAATAGGAAATTATTCGATGTCATGACGAAGGGTTCTGGGGATGCCAGGATGCAGCCTTTGTATTTCCTGATTACAACTGCTGGGACGGATACAAACAGCATCTGTTATGAGACGCATCAGAAGGCGAAGGACATTCTGGAAGGCCGGAAGATTGATCCGACTTTTTATCCGGTGATCTATGGCGCAGATGAAGCGGATGACTGGACGGATCCGAAGGTCTGGAAGAAGGCGAATCCTTCTTTGGATATCACGGTGGGTATCGACAAGGTAAAGGCGGCCTGTGAATCGGCAAAGCAGAATCCGGGGGAAGAAAACTCCTTCAGACAGTTGAGACTGAACCAGTGGGTGAAGCAGGCTGTCAGATGGATGCCGATGGAGAAATGGGATGCTTGCAGTTTTCCGGTGGATGTGGATGAGCTGGAAGGGCGTGTCTGTTATGGAGGCCTGGATTTGTCGAGTACGACTGACCTGACAGCTTTTGCCCTGGTATTTCCACCGGTGGATGAAGATGATAGGTATATCGTGCTTCCGTATTTCTGGGTTCCGGAGGAAACGTTGGATTTAAGGGTGAAGCGAGACCATGTTCCTTATGATGTGTGGGAGCGGAAGGGCTTTCTGGAAACAACGGAAGGGAATGTGGTACATTACGGATATATTGAGAAGTTCATTGAGCGGCTTGGAGAGAGGTTTTACATCCGGGAGATCGCATACGACAGATGGGGAGCAACGCAATTATCGCAGGATTTGGAAGGTATGGGATTTACAGTGGTTCCGTTTGGGCAGGGTTTTGCTTCCATGTCGCCTCCTACGAAGGAATTGATGAGGTTGGTTCTGGAGCAAAGAATAGCCCATGGCGGTCATCCGGTTCTCAGATGGAACATGGACAATATTTTCATCCGGACGGATCCGGCAGGAAACATCAAGGCGGATAAAGCGAAGTCCACGGAGAAGATTGACGGGGCTATCGCAATGATCATGGCGCTGGACAGGGCGATCCGGTGCGGCAATGAAAAGGAAGAATCGGTTTATGATACAAGAGGATTATTGGTCTTTTGAGATAGGAGGTAACGGTGATGGGAATACTGAGCGGTTTATTTCGGAGCAGGGATAAGCCCACGGACAGGACGGCGGGGAGCAGCTACAGCTTCTTTTTAGGGGCGAGTTCATCCGGCAAGTATGTGACAGAGCGGTCTGCGATGCAGATGACGGCGGTGTACTGCTGCGTGAGGATCCTGTCGGAGGCGGTGGCGAGCCTG
This sequence comes from Roseburia hominis, assembly GCA_040702975.1. Taxonomy (NCBI): domain Bacteria; kingdom Bacillati; phylum Bacillota; class Clostridia; order Lachnospirales; family Lachnospiraceae; genus Roseburia; species Roseburia hominis. The sequence goes on along the minus strand of CP159990.1, from coordinate 4,093,380 downwards.
CCATTACAATTTTACAGATATACCGACGATGGCGGTAAGGAAAAGGCGGTGGAACATCCGCTTTATTTTTTGCTCCACGATGAGCCGAATCCGGAAATGACTTCCTTTATCTTCCGGGAGACTTTGATGACGCATTTGCTCCTATGGGGCAATGCATACAGTCAGATCATCAGGAACGGCAAGGGCGAAGTTGTGGCTCTGTATCCGCTGATGCCGGATCGGATGAAGGTGGACCGAGATGATCCCGGAAGGCTCTATTACGAATACACCGTTTATGATGCGGACGATGTTGACGGAAGGAAGGGCACGGACAGAGTTGGAAGAACCGTAAGGCTTCAGCCTCATGATGTGTTGCACATTCCAGGGTTAGGCTTTGACGGTTTGGTTGGATATTCACCGATTGCGATGGCGAAGAATGCAATAGGGCTTGCGATTGCTACAGAGGAATACGGAAGTAAGTTCTTTGCAAACGGCGCGGCTCCATCTGGGGTGCTGGAACATCCGGGTACGATCAAGGATCCTTCCAGGGTTCGTGAGAGCTGGCAGGCGACATTTGGAGGTTCCGGCAATGCAAACAAGATCGCTGTTTTGGAAGAGGGGATGAAGTACACGCCTATCAGCATCAGTCCGGAGCAGGCTCAGTTCCTGGAGACAAGGAAATTCCAGATTGATGAGATTGCGAGGATTTTCCGTGTGCCGCCTCATATGATCGGGGATTTGGAGAAGTCCAGCTTCAATAACATTGAGCAGCAGTCGCTGGAATTTGTGAAGTATACGCTGGATCCCTGGGTGAGCCGGTGGGAGCAGGCAATGGTGAGAGCCTTGCTGACCAAGGAGGAAAAAAGGAAGTTTTTCTTCAAGTTCAATGTGGACGGGCTTCTGCGTGGTGACTACCAGAGCAGGATGAACGGTTATGCGACAGCCAGACAGAACGGCTGGATGTCTGCAAATGATATCAGGGAACTGGAGAATCTGGACAGGATACCGGCGGAGGAAGGCGGCGATCTGTACCTGATCAATGGAAATATGACGAAGCTGAAGGATGCCGGGATATTTGCGGCGGACGGCGGTGCTGATGAAACGGAGAGTGCAGGCAGTGAGCCCGGACAGGAAGGTGAATCGGAGCAGCTGCTGAGAAGGCGAAGATGGGAAGGAGGATAAACGTCTTATGAAGAAGTTTTGGAACTGGAAGAGCAGAAAGATCAGAGACCAGGCTTCAAACGAAGAGGGAACTGAGAGGGTGCTTTTCCTGAATGGAACGATAGCGGAAGAGAGCTGGTTTGACGATGATGTCACACCGGCTCTTTTTAGAGATGAGCTGAATGCCGGGAAGGGAGATATCACGGTCTGGATCAACAGTCCGGGCGGCGACTGTGTGGCTGCTGCTCAGATCTACAACATGCTGATGGATTATAAGGGCGATGTCACGGTGAAGATTGATGGCATTGCGGCATCGGCGGCAAGCGTGATTGCTATGGCAGGGACGAAGGTTCTGATGAGTCCTGTGAGTATGATGATGATCCATAATCCGGCGACTATCGCTTTTGGCGATACGGCCAAGATGCAGAAGGCGATCAACATGCTGGCTGAGGTGAAGGAATCCATCATGAATGCCTATGAGATCAAGACCGGCATGAGCAGGACGAAGATCTCACATCTGATGGATGCGGAGACCTGGATGGATGCGCACAAGGCGGTGGAGCTGGGGTTTGCAGATGATGTACTGCAGAGGGCAGATGCATCTGAGGCAGATGATCTGGATGCGCCGGAGGTGTCGATGCTCTATTCCAGGGCGGCGGTGACCAATTCGCTGATGGATAAGATTTCTGCGAAGTGCAGGATCAAGGCTCCAAGCGGCGGTGGTCTGGAAGACGGCTGCACCGGTGCAGCTGAGGTAACTGAAAACAATTCTGGTGACGGGCGTTCCGCTGATGAGATCAGGGAGCGCTTAAATTTTATCAAGAAATTCATTTAATGGAGGATATGACCTATGACTATCAATGAAATGATTCAGAAGAGAGCGAAGGTGTGGGAGACCGCGAAGAACTTTGTGGATACCCACGAGAATGAGAACGGCATTCTGTCTGCGGAGGATAACGCGACTTACAGCCGAATGGAGCAGGAGATTGAAGACCTTACTGCGGCTATCGACAGAGAGCAGAGGGCGGAAGCGCGTGAGGCTGAGCTTAGCAGGGCAGTGAATCAGCCGCTGACCGGAAGACCGGTCCAGAAGGTCGAGGAAAAGACCGGCAGGGCATCCAATGCCTACAGGGAGGATTTTGGGGCGCATCTGCGCGGCAGGAGACTTGTCCACAACGTGCTTTCCGAGGGCGTGCAGGCAGACGGCGGTTATCTTGTGCCGGAAGAGTTCGAGCGTCAGATTGTGACCGGTCTGGATGAGGCGAACGTGGTGCGTTCCCTTGCAAAGGTGATCACCACCAGCGCTGAGAGAAAGATCCCGGTTGCGGCTGCTCATTCCGCTGCCCAGTGGACGGCTGAGAATGCGGCTTATACCGAGAGCAATCCGACCTTCGACCAGAAGACCATTGATGCTTTCAAGCTGACTGACCTTGTGAAGGTTTCCATCGAGCTTCTACAGGATTCTGCATTTGACCTTGAATCCTATATCGCCGGTGAGTTTGCAAGGGCTTTCGGTATTGCGGAAGAGCAGGCTTTCTGTGTCGGTACCGGCACCAATCAGCCTGCCGGTATCTTTACAGCAAACGGCGGTACTGTTGGTGTGACTGCGGCTGCGGCGGCTGCAATTACGGCGGATGAGCTGATCAGCCTTGTCTATGCGCTTAAGAGCCCTTATCGCAGGAATGCCAGGTTCCTCATGAACGATGCAACGATCTCTGCGATCCGTAAGCTGAAGGATAATAACGGTGCTTATCTCTGGCAGCCTTCCCTTCAGGCAGGACAGCCTGACAGACTGCTTGGATATGAGCTCCATACCAGTCCTTATGTTCCTACGATGGCGGCAGGGGCGCTCACGGTTGCATTCGGTGATTTCAAGAATTACTGGATCGCTGACAGGGCGGGCAGAACCGTACAGAGACTGAATGAGCTCTACAGCACCAATGGCCAGGTTGGCTTTGTTGCGACTGAGCGTGTGGACGGCAAGGTGATCCTTCCTGAGGGTATCCAGCTTCTGAAGATGAAGTCCGGATCCTGATCATAGGAAGTAATGAAAACGGCGGCAGTGCAGATGATTGTACTGTCGCCGTAATAGGATCCCCACGAAGCCTGCTTCGTGGGGAGAGGACGAGCAGCGGAATGAACGAGCTTTTGAGCTTGCGAAGAAGCGAGCGATATGGAGCTTGTGAGGACGAGTGAGGTGATTTCAGATGATCGTAACTGTGGAAGAGATGAAGAATTACCTGAGGGTTGATTTCGAGGATGATGATTCACTGATTGAGAATCTTATAACAGCTGCTAAAAAGCAGTGCATGGATATCCTGCGGACGGACGATGAGTCGGATCTGACTGCGGCTCAGAACGGAAAGATTGCTGTGATGTTTACAGTGGCTTATCTGTATGAGCATAGGGAAGAGGCTGACCATCATGCAATGGATCTGACGCTCCGGGCTTTGCTGTTTGGCAGCCGGAAGGAGGGATTCTGATGGATATGGCGGCTTTGAGATCGAAGGTAACATTCCAGAAGAATGAGACCGTGACGGATAAGTACGGAAACCACAAGAATGCATGGACTGATTACTATACCTGCTTTGCCACCATTGGCGGCGAGGGAAAGGCGAGTTCCAAGGAAGAACAGGCTGCCGGTACTACGGTTGAGGATTTCTCCATGACGGTATCGGTCCGGTATTGCCGGAAGTCAGCCGCGATTGATTCCACGCATTACCGAGTGATGTTCATGGGTGAGATCTACAACATTGTGAACATTGACCATATGAATTTTAAGAAGAAGTCATTGAAGTTCACCTGCAGGAAGGAGCGGCGCTGATGGCACAGACAATTAGGATCGAACAGCTGGCGGATACTGTGATGAAGGGCATGGAGGATTACGCGAAGCTTGCGGCAGATGACCTGAAGAAGGATGTCCAGAAAGCCGGGAAGATGGTGAAGCAGCAGATTGAAAGCACGGCTCCGAAGAAGACAGGGAAGTATTCCAAGAGCTGGGCGGTGAAGAAGACCAGGGAAACGTCCGATTCCATTCAGATCGTGGTGCATTCCAAGCGGTATCAGCTGACACACCTTTTGGAGTTTGGCCATGCGAAGCGAGGTGGCGGAAGGACAAGGGCTTTTCCGCATATCGCACCGGCAGAGCAGGCAGGCATCGAGCAGCTGACGAGGGATATCGAGCGTGACCTGCAGAAAGGCGGTTAGCATGACACATGAAGAGGTGATGCAGATGCTGTCGGAGACGGGGATTCCTTTTGCGTATGACCATTTCGCAGAGGGGGAGAGTCCTGATCCGCCGTTCATCTGCTTTTTATTTCCGGGTTCGGAGAATTTTTCGGCGGACAATGTTGTGTACGCTGAGTTTTCCAACCTGAGCATTGAACTTTATACTGATGAGAAGGATCCGGAGCTGGAGGACAGGCTGGAGGCAGTCCTGAATGCCCATGAGCTTTTCTGGAACAAATCGGAGGTATGGATTGAAACTGAAAAATTATACGAAGTGCTGTACACAATGAGCGTATAGCGGAAAGAGAGGTTTATTATGCCGAGTACGACAAACAAGGTGAAGTTCGGCCTTAAGAACTGCCATTACGCGAAGGCTACCCTTGATCCGGATACCAATACCGTGACCTTTGGTACGCCTGTAGCGATTCCCGGAGCTGTCAATCTGTCGATGGATCCGGAGGGTGACAATGAGCCGTTCTATGCGGATGACATGGTTTATTACATGACTTCTGCGAATAACGGTTATTCCGGTGATCTGGAGATTGCGCTGCTTCCGGACAGCTTTCGTAAGGATATTCTGAAGGAGACAGAGGATGCAAACGGTGTTCTGGTAGAGGATGCAACGGTGGAGACGGAGCGTTTTGCCCTGCTTTTCGAGTTCTCCGGGGACAAGAAAAAGATCAGACACTGCCTGTATTACTGCAGTGCGGCAAGACCGACCATCGAAGGCAAGACTACGGAGGATTCCAAGGAAGTACAGACGGAATCCCTGGAGATCACGGCTTCCCCGCTTCCGGGCGGCGTTGTGAAGGTGAAGACCGGAGCAAGTACCAAGGATGAGGTTTATAACGGATGGTATCAGAGCGTGTATGAGTCTCCGGCTCCTGAGAGCAGCGGGGAAGGACAGGGTTAAGGTTTGGGACATGGGCTAAAGCGGAGTGCTTCGCATTCCGCTATGCTTTGCCCATTTCTATGATTGGAGGAAAGTGAAATGGCACTTACAAAGACAGTGAATATTGATGGCAAGGATGTGACATTCAGGGCATCGGCAGCCATTCCAAGAATATACAGAAACAGATTCCACAGGGATATCTATAAGGATCTCCATGATCTGCAGAAGAGTATCGACCAGGAAGATCCGGAGGCTTCAGCACTGGATACTTTTTCGCTGGAGCTATTTGAGGATATCAGCTATATCATGGCGAAGCATGCTAATCCTCAGAGCGTTCCTGATACGCCGGATGAGTGGCTTGACCAGTTCGGGACATTTTCCATTTATCAGGTGCTTCCGGAGATCATTGAGCTCTGGGGTCTGAATGTGCAGACGCAGGTGGAGAGTAAAAAAACTTCGACCGACTGACCGGGAAATGACAACGCCGCTCCTGCTCCTGAGATGTGTGCAATTAGGCATTCATATCAGTGAGCTGGAGCAGCTGACCATTGGGACGGTCAACGACATGTACACGGAAATGAATAATGATGAGAACAGGGAGGCTTACAGCACTCTGGCATCTCAGGAGGATATGGATCGATTCTAAAGGGAAGGAGACTTAACGAATGGCTGGACGGATTCAGGGGATTACCGTTGAGATCGGCGGTGATACTACTAAACTACAGACTGCCTTAAAGGGCGTAAATACAGAGATCAGAAATACCCAGAGCCAGCTGCGTGATGTAGATAAACTCCTGAAACTTGATCCGGGTAATACGGAACTGCTTGCACAGAAGCACAGGCTTCTGGGAGATGCCGTCAAGGAAACGAAGGAAAAGCTGGAGACCTTAAAGACAGCGGCGGAACAGGCAGAGCAGGCACTGAAGGAAGGTGCGATCACACAGGATCAGTATGACGGCCTGCAGCGCGAGATTGCAGAGACGGAAGCAAAGCTTAAATCTTTGGAGGAACAGGCGAACCAGTCTGCGACGGCTCTTCAGAGTATTGCCGCAAAGGGTGAGAAGCTGAAGGCAGTCGGAGATAATGTTACGAATGTCGGAAAGAAGTTCCTTCCAGTGACAGGAGGTGTGACAGCCTTGGGCACGGCGGCGGTGAAAACTGCCGCTGATTTTGACTCTGCCATGAGTAAGGTGGCGGCGGTATCAGGGGCAACGGGCTCTGATTTTGATGCCCTGAGAGAGAAAGCCCGTGAGATGGGGGCAAAGACAAAGTTTTCTGCTTCTGAGGCAGCGGAAGCCATGAACTATATGGCGATGGCAGGCTGGAAGACGGAGGATATGCTTTCCGGCATTGAGGGAGTTATGAACCTGGCGGCTGCTTCCGGTGAGGATCTGGCGACTACTTCCGATATCGTGACGGATGCCTTGACAGCGTTTGGCCTGACGGCTGCGGATTCCGGGCATTTCGCGGATGTGCTTGCGGCGGCATCGAGTAATGCAAACACGAATGTCTCCATGATGGGTGAGACCTTCAAGTACTGTGCGCCTATTGCCGGTTCCTTGGGATTCTCTGTGGAGGATACGGCTGAGGCTATCGGCTTGATGGCAAATGCCGGTATCAAGAGCACCCAGGCAGGTACTTCGTTAAGAACCATCATGACGAACCTGTCCGGGGATGTGAAGATCTGCGGTGCCAATATCGGAGAGGTTACGGTAGCCACTACTAATGCGGATGGTTCCATGAGGGAACTGTCGGGTATCCTGGCTGACTGCAGAACGGCATTTTCGGGCTTGTCTGAATCGGAGAAGGCGGCAGCGGCTGAATCTCTGGTAGGAAAGAATGCGATGTCCGGATTCCTGGCACTGATGAATGCCGGGGAAGGGGATATCAATAAGCTTTCAAGTGCGATTGCAAACTGTGACGGTAAGGCTGAGGGCATGGCGGACACCATGCAGGATAACCTTGCCGGTCAGCTTCAGATATTGAAGTCACAGCTGGAAGAGCTGGCGATTTCCTTTGGTGACCTTCTGATGCCTGCGATCAGAAGCATTGTCGGATGGATCCAGAAGTTTGTGGACTGGCTTAATTCGATGGATGAGGGTACCAGAAAAGTGATCGTGACGGTTGCCCTGGTGGCGGCTGCGATCGGTCCGGTGCTGATCATTGTGGGAAAAGTAATCTCTGCAGTCGGTACAATCATGACGATTATTCCGAAGCTGGCAGGGGTAATTAAGGTTGTCCAGGGAGCGTTTGCAGCACTGAATGCCACGATGCTTGCCAATCCCATTGTGCTTATTATTGCTGCGATTGCGGCGCTGGTTGCGGCTTTCATTTATCTTTGGAATAACTGTGAAGAGTTCCGGCAGTTCTGGATTGATCTGTGGGAAGGCATCAAGGAGATTGCCATTGCCGTATGGGAAGCATTGAAGGTATTCTTTAAGGCGGCGTGGGAAGCAATCAAGACCACGGCCACAACGGTTTGGAATGCAATAAAGGATTTCTTTACCGGGTTGTGGGAGGGAATCAAGAGTATCTTCACAACATTGGTCAATGCAATCAGTACGTTCTTGACTACAGCATGGAACACGATCAAGAATACCGTGATGACCGTGTGGAATGCAATAAAGACGTTTTTCACCACGATCTGGAACGGCATCAAGTCGGTTATCATGACTGTAGTGAACGCAATTTCTACCTTCCTGAGTACGGCTTGGAATGGGATTAAGACCGCGATCACTACGGTGCTGAATGCAATCAAATCTGTGGTGACAACGGTTTGGAATGGGATCAAATCGACCATTACCACGATCGTGAATGCCATAAAGAATGCAGTCACAACGGCTTGGAATAATATCAAGTCAGCGGTATCGAATGCGGCCAATGCCATAAAGAATGCGGTTTCCAATGCGTTCAATGCGATGCTGAACGGCATCAAGAATGTCTGCGGAAACATCTATGGGGCTGTGAAGAGTGGGTTTGATAAGGCAATCAATTTCGTGAAGAACCTGGCATCAGAGGCCTTTAAGTGGGGTGCTGATTTCATAGGCGGTATCGTGAACGGTATTAAGTCCATGATCGGGAAGGTCGGGGATGCAGTATCATCGGTGGCTGATAAAATCAGGTCGTTCCTGCATTTCTCCGTACCGGATGAAGGTCCCCTGACGGATTATGAAAGCTGGATGCCGGACTTTATCGGCGGTCTGGCCAAGGGTATTGAGAAAAGCCGTGGCATGATTGAGAATGCTATGAATGGCGTGACTTCTGATTTGACCATTACTCCAAGGGTGATGGCAGCTCAGGGTGGTTATTCCGGAGGCGGTGCGTCCAATACGGATCTGATCTCCGGTATCAATACGGCACTGAATACGGCTCTGGCTGGTGGTGGTTCTGCCGGGGATATCGTGATACCGGTTTATATCGGTGGTGACATGATCGATGAGATTGTGGTAACGGCTCAGCAGAGAATGAATCTAAGAAGTGGAGGCAGGTAAAATGGCACATTTGCAGTACCTTATTTTCAATAATGAGAATATTCCGATGCCTGCCTCTTATTCCATCGGGCTTTCCGATGTGGAGGCGGACAGCGGTGGCGTGACGGAGGCAGGGACTACCCAGCGGGATGTCGTCCGGGAGGGCATCGTGGAAATCAGCGTGAGTTTCCATGTGTCGAAGATGTGGTTGATGAAGCTGTCCGCATACAAGAAGCTGGCGAAGATCACGGTAGGATACCTGGACACGGAGACCATGAACACCGTGAATACGGAGATGTATATTGACGGTTTCAAAAGCAAGCTGGCGGCGGATACTTCCTATGGAGGGCTGTGGGAGGTGTCGTTTACGTTGAAGGAGTTTTAAGGAGGACGTTTATGTATCCAGTGAGCAATGCCTTCCTTAATGCTGTGAAGGCAAATACAAGAAAATATTACTGGACGGGCAGGATCACGACAAAAGCCGGGAATGTCTATGACTTTGACCGGAATGACATCGTCAAGGGGAGTGGATATATCACTAGTCAGTGCTGCGGTTCCACGGAGATCGAGCTGGGGACTGTGTATGCTGCGGAGCTGGGGATTTCCCTTTTCTCTGAGATCGACCGGTACACGCTGGAAGATGCGATCATTACATTGACTTATCATCTCCAGGTCGAGGGCGGAAGCTATGAAGAGGTTCCAATGGGAGTCTTCGAGGTGTCGGAGGCAAACAGGAGGGCGAAGTGTCTGGAAATCAAGGCATATGACTATATGCTTCGGTTTGAAAAGAACTTCAATGGTTTTGAGACCATAGGCACAGGCTTTGATTTTGTAAATCTATGCTGCACGGCGTGTCATGTGGAAATGGCGCAGGATCAGGCGTTTTATGAATCGCTTCCGAACGGTGCGGAGAACCTGTCCATCTATTCGGATAATGATATCGAGACCTACAGGGATGTGCTCTATTATGTGGGGCAGGTGCTGGGAGGTTTCTTTGTGATAAACAGGGCAGGACAGCTGGAGCTTCGCAAGTATGGGAATACGCCAGTGCTGATGGTGGAGAGAAGGCATAGGTTCACATCCAGTTTTTCGGATTTCATCACCAGATATACAGCGGTGAGCTCCACGAACCTGAGAACGCAGATTGCAGAGTATTATGCACTGGATCCGGATAACGGGCTGACCATGAATTTAGGGGTGAACCCGCTTCTGCAGTTTGGTCTGGATGAGACAAGGCATGAGCTGATCACGAATATCCTGAATGACATTGCGATTGTGAATTATGTGCCCTTCGAATCGGATACAATAGGAAATCCGGCGCTTGATCTGGGAGACGTGCTTCAGTTCACGGGTGGTCAGGCAGATTCTGCAAAGATGTCTGTGGTCACTTCCATGAGCTGTAAGATCGGCGGCAGGATGAGCCTGAAGGGCGTTGGTAAGAATCCAAGGCTTGCTAGGGCGAAGAGTAAGAACGATAAGAACATCTCCGGGCTCCTGAATCAGATTGAGGCAGGAAAGATAGGAATCCATACCTTTACCAATGCATCAGTCTTTACGGTGAATGATACGGATGTGAAGATTATCAGCATCCAGTTTGCCTCTTCAGAAGAGAATCATGCCCAGTTCTTTGGACAGATTATCATCGACGCCGTGGCGGCTGCAGTGAATCGGTCTGCAACGGTATACGGAAATGTGGTGATTCCATCGGTGAAGGTCAATTCTGCTGAAGCGGATCCGGAAGCTGAGAGTACGGTTATAGGAATAACAGCAGAACAGGCAGTGGAGGTGGAGCTGCCGGTGTCCTGGACAGAGGATGGACAGGCAATTGCGTATGTGACCTTTGAGCTGAATGATGAAATCGTGGAGATCCATCATCCGATGGAGACCTGGCATTCCGGGAAGCATACGATGCTTTTGTATTACCCGATTGAGCGGATCATCCCGAATTACACGAATACCTTTAATGTGTATCTCAGGATGGATAGCGGGTCCGCTTCCATTGATGTGGGCGGGATCATTGCTTCTATCAGCGGCCAGTCGATGGCAGCAGGCGACGCATGGGATGGAACGATCAATCTTTCAGACAGCATTACAAGGCTTAAGTTCGGTGGAAATTTAAGAACAAAAGCATTGACGGATGTGATGAACATGGAATACCGGATTGTGCATAATGAAGCACTTTCGGAAGTATTAGCCGGACGGACTGGCATTGGAGCCTTTGCCCGTCCTTTTATATTGGAGGGATGATATGAGCAAGAGATTAAAAGGTACCATGACGCTGGTTCTGACGGATGCTGCCAGTGGTGAGGTGGTGGAGAGCCTTACGGAAGAAAATATGATCACGAATGCGGCGAATGAGATTCTGGGTACCAACCCGATGGGAATCTTCTATAACACATTTACGGAATATCCCGGCTTCATCTGGAACGATAACCTGCTTCCCATCTGCCCTAATATGATCGGAGGGCTTCTCCTGTTTCCGAAAACTTTGACAGAGGATGCGGCAAATATTTATCCGATGTCAGATAACCTTCCGGGTGCGTATGCATCCAATAATGTCAATTCAACCGCAAATGCCGCAAGGGGGAGTCTGAACCTGACGGAAAGCAAGGCGTTGGATAACGGCTATCGTTTCGTCTGGGAGTTTACGCCTTCACAGGGAAACGGCGCAATCGCTGCAGTAGCCCTGACTTCCGCAAAGGGCGGACTGAATGTTTATGGAAGCAGCGTGGGGGATAACACTCCATTTCTGGAGATCGGTAAGCTTGATCTGGGAAATGTTTCACTGGCAAAGCAGCTTCCTCTGTTTCAGGCCGTGGAGATTGATTTTGAAAATGAGATCATGTATTCCATTTCATTTGATACTTCTTCCGCGATCGTTAAGAAGATGAGGTTTCCGATTTTCTCTGTTGGATTAAACGAGAGGCTGAATGGAGCCGACTATACGGTGTTGGAAGAGACAGCGCTGGCCTGTTTAACTTTTAAATTTCTGGGGAGTTACACATTGTATGGGGACTTCCTGGACGGGCATGACGGATACTGGTACGGATTCTCAAATGAAGGAAACTCATCGGGAAGTGCCACCATGTTGTGGATCAAGATAAAAAAGTCTGATTATAGCTTTACGGAAGGCTCTTGGACACTGGCAAATGCAAAACTGCAGCCGATAGGAAGTTTTGGGGCGGATAATTATCCTGAGCGGAAGACGAGGGGCGTTATCCGTAACGGGTATCTGTATTTGCCGGCGTATGACAAAAAGGGAATTTACAAGATTAATCTCAGCAATTCTACGGATGTGACTTTGATCGCTTTCGGCTTCACTTCGGGATTAAAACCGTTGGGTGGTTCCGGGTCATCGGAGAATTATCTGGTAATAGTTGGAGACCTGATCATAGGCAGTGATTTCCAGGTGACGATCAACGATGAGGTCATAAAGACATCCGGAAGTACGAGATTCGAAGAAATCGGCACGCCGCTATTCCAGTACAGGGAGTTCCTGTTCGCATGGGCAAGCAGCTACGGAAATGAGTATATGATGTGCTATATGCTGATGCCTTATATGGTCAGTATCAACAATCTCTCTTCGGCGGTTGTAAAGACCACGGAGATGACGATGAAGATCACGTATGAACTGACAGAAGAGACGGCAACATAAAGGCTTTTTGCAGCTTAATAATTGTTCTCAAGGGATGGCTTTGGCTGTCCCTATTTTAATGCAATGAAGGAGGGATTTGTGATGAAAGAGTTTTGGAATGTGATTCAGGCGGTTTTTGCCGCGGTCGGAGGATGGCTTGGGTATTTCCTTGGAGGCTGTGACGGGCTTTTGTATGCGCTTCTGGCTTTCGTGGTACTGGATTATATCACCGGCATCATGTGTGCGGTGGTGGATAAGAAGCTTTCGTCTGCCGTGGGCTTCAAGGGTATCTGCAGGAAGGTGTTGATCTTTGCGCTGGTAGGCATCGGGCATCTGCTGGACACACAGGTGATCGGCAGCGGAAGCGTGCTGAGGACGGCGGTGATCTTCTTTTATATCTCCAATGAGGGATTGTCGCTGGTGGAGAATGCGGCGTACTTAGGACTTCCAATTCCGAGTAAGCTTCATAAGGTTCTGGAGCAGCTTCATGACCGGAGCGAGGAGGAAGAGGATAAAAAGGAAGGTGAGGAATAATGGCATATACAAACAGTTCTATGGTGGTTTATACGAAGCTCAGCCCGAATCATTCCGGGCAGAGGACACATGCGATTGACCGGATCACGCCTCACTGTGTGGTGGGGCAGTGTACGGCTGAGGGGCTTGGGGAATGGTTTGAAAAGACCGGCACACAGGCATCCAGCAATTACGGTATCGACAGGGATGGGCGTGTCGGGATGTATGTGGAAGAGAAGAACCGGTCATGGTGCTCTTCCAGCAATGCCAATGATCAGAGGGCGATCACAATCGAGTGTGCTTCCGATACCACGGAGCCTTATGCTTTCCGGGATGTGGTGTACAAGAGCCTGATCGAGCTCTGCATCGATATCTGCAAGAGGAATGGTAAGAATAAGCTGATCTGGTTCGGGGATAAGGATAAGACGCTGAATTATTCTCCGAAGAGCGGGGAGATGATTCTGACGGTTCACAGGTGGTTTGCTAATAAATCCTGTCCGGGGAACTGGATGTATGCGAGGATGGGCGATCTGGCTGAGAAGGTGACGAAGGCACTGCAGGAATTTTCTGATTCTGATGTTGGATCTGCTTCCAAGGGGATGCAGGCATCTGTCCTGAAGGATCTGTCTGAGGCGGATGCAATCAAGAAGGTCGGTGCTTTGTTTACGGCTGACCAGAAGAAGAGCGGCATTCTGGCATCGGTATCACTAGCTCAGTTCATTCTGGAATCCGGGTATGGAAAGAGTGAGCTTGCACAGAATGCCAATAATCTCTTCGGGATGAAGTGCGGCCTGTCCGGGAATACATGGAGCGGATCCAGCTGGGACGGCAAGAACAAGTACACGAAGAAGACGCAGGAACAGAATCCTGACGGCAGCATGGTTACGATTACGGCTGACTTTAGGAAATATCCTTGCTTTGAGGATTCGATTGCTGACCATTCCGCTTATCTGCTTGGTGCGATGAATGGGAAGAAGCAGAGATATGGAGGGCTGAAGGGCTGTACTGATTATAAGAAGGCTGTGCAGATCATCAAGGATGGCGGGTATGCCACAAGTCTGACCTATGTGGAGAAGCTTTGCTCCATTATTGAGAAGTGGAAGCTGACGGAGTATGATGTAAAGGATTCCGGCGGTGGCGAAGTGATCCGGTGGTTCCGTGTAAGGAAGAACTGGGCGGATGCAAAGAGCCAGAAGGGGGCTTATAAGATTCTGGATAATGCGAAGAAGTGTGCTGATCAGAATCCGGGGTATAGTGTGTTTGATGCGGACGGTAAGGTTGTTTATGAGCCGAAGGCAGCAGAGCCGGCGGTGAAGGTACCGTTCTTGGTGAAGGTCAGCATTAAGGATCTGAATATCAGGTCGGGACCGGGAACGGATTACGGAAGAGTGCAGTTCTGCCCGGTCGGTGTCTATACAATCGTGGAAGTCCGGAGCGGTAAAGGCAGCTCTGCAGGTTGGGGACGGCTGAAGAGCGGGATCGGATGGATATCGCTGGATTTCGTCCGTAAGATATAGGAATGACGGCTGGTGGAGCTTTTGGTGGCTCTGCCAGCCTTTTTTTATTGCTGCAATAGAGTCTGCCTGATTTGATTCATAAATCTTTCTGCTATCGGCGAGAAGGTCTGGTATCTTTTCCAGATGAGATACAGATTGGTTTCAAGTTTCGGTGTCAGCGGGCGGAATACAAGTCCGCTGTCCGCAGAAGTATCCACAAGTTTATCAAAGGTCAGGAGATACCCGAGATGTTCTTTGGCAAAAAGTGATGCGTTGTATGAAAGGCGGAAGGAGCCTTCCAAATGCAGCTGGTCCATCTTGTCTTTAGCCCAACTGGGAACATCCTTTTCCCATCCCTGCCCGGAACAGAATAAGGGTAATCCAATAAGGTCATCCACACGAATAGCCTTTTTCTTCGCAAGCAGTGAATCGGATGGCATAACAACTCCCCAGATGTCAGCTTCAGGAAATACCAGGGATTCATATTTTGATGCATCCGGAATCTCTGCAAGAACTGCGAAGTCAAGGAGACCTTTATCCAATTTTTCAGCTACCTGCTCTGTATCTCCGCTTGTGATATGGTATCTGAGTCCGGGGTATCTTTTCTTAAATTCATTGATCTCCCTGGCAAGAATTCTGATCTGATAGGATTCTGCCAGTCCGAAATAAAGATCTCCGCCGGTAACATCATTGAGGGATATAAATTCTTTTTCTATCTTATCTGCCATACCGACAAGGTCTTCCGCGCGATTTCTGAGCAGGATGCCTTCGTCAGTAAGACTTATGCTGAAAGAATGACGGGTAAAGAGCTTTTTTCCAAGTTCATCCTCCAGGGACTTCAGCTGTTTTGAAAGGGTAGGCTGTGTGATATGCAGCAGTTCGGCGGCTCTGGTCATGTTTTCCTCTCTTGCTACGGCAAGAAAGTATCTGAGGGTTCGTATTTCCATAAGCATCTAACTCCAATTCATCATTGTTGCGATATGCCGAATAGGAATATCACGATATTCATTATAACCATTAGCGAGGCGAATGGCAAGATGTTAAACTTGGAATTGTCAAAGAGAACTGCATAAGGATTAAGAGGAATGCTATGGATCATGAGCGAATGAAACAAAATCTATCTGATGCGGGATGTTGTGATGCCGTTATAAAAGAGATCATCACCCTAAGTGAAAACGGAAGGATCGCAGAAGCCCTGCAGAAGATGAAGAAAGACAGGTGCAGACTCATGGATGAGCTGCATGAAAGCGGAAGGAAGGTCGATTGCCTGGACTTTCTGATCCGTCAGATGGAAAAAGAGCTGCAGGCAAACCATTAAACCATACGGAGGTATCAATCATGATGAAGAACGAAGAATTAAAGCTGGTGGCAGAGTGGGATAAGACTTTCCCGAAGAGCGACAAGGTAGATCATAGCAAGGTTACTTTTGTGAATCGATACGGCATCACACTGGCAGCGGATATGTATGTGCCGAAGGATGTAGAAGGCAAGCTCCCCGCGATTGCCGTTTCCGGCCCTTTTGGAGCAGTAAAGGAGCAGTGTTCCGGACTGTATGCACAGACGATGGCAGAAAGAGGATTCCTGACAATTGCTTTTGATCCTTCCTTTACAGGAGAAAGCGGCGGCAATGTCCGATACATGGCATCGCCGGATATCAATACAGAGGATTTTATGGCGGCGGTAGATTTCCTTTCGCTGAATGATAAGGTAGATCCAGATCGTATCGGGATCATCGGCATCTGCGGATGGGGCGGTCTGGCGATTAATACGGCGGCGCTTGATACCAGAATTAAAGCTACCGTGGCCTCCACGATGTATGACATGACCAGAGTAAACGCGAACGGTTACTTTGACTCCGAGGACAGCGAAGAAGCGCGTTATGAGAAGAAGAAAGCTATGTGCGCACAGAGATTGGAGGATTTGAAGACCGGGGAGTACAAACTGGGCGGCGGTGTCGTAGATCCACTTCCGGAGGATGCACCGTTCTTTGTTGCAGACTATCACGACTACTACAAGACTGACCGTGGCTATCATGTTCGTTCCCTTAACTCTAATGGCGGATGGAATGTGATCGGATGCGAGTCCTTTATGAATCAGCCGATCTTAAAATATAGTAATGAGATCCGCAGTGCGGTTCTGTTGATCCACGGGGAGAAGGCTCATTCCTGCTACTTCAGTAAGGATGCTTATGCAGCAATGACGAAGAACAGTAAGTATACGGAGAACAAAGAACTGATGATCATTCCGGGTGCGGTTCATACGGATCTGTATGACAGAACGGATATCATCCCGTTTGACAAGATGCAGAGGTTCTTTGAAGAGAATCTGAAATAATGAGGATTCGTTCTAAGTTGAGTACTATAAAAAATGTAAGAGGTAGGTGCGATGAGTAAGGTACTTGTGATAACGACCAGCCTGCGTATAAACAGTAATTCCGATAGGCTGGCAGAGGAATTGATAAAGGGTGCTGATGATGCCGGGCACGATGTAGAGCATATCAGCCTCAAGGATAAGGACATCCGTTTCTGTAAAGGCTGTCTTGCCTGCCAGAAGACGCAGAAGTGCGTCATTAAAGATGATGCCGTGAAAATTGCAGAGAAGGTCAAAAATGCAGATACACTGGTCTTTGCAACGCCAATCTATTATTATGAGATGAGCGGGCAGATGAAGACGCTGCTTGACCGTTGCAATCCGCTTTATACAACGGATTATAAGTTTCGTAATGTCTATATGCTTTCAACTGCAACAGAAGATGAAGAGTATGTTCCTGAAAAAGCAATATCCGGCCTGCAGGGATGGGTGGATTGCTTTGAAAAGGCAGAGCTTGTCGATTCACTTTTCTGCGGCGGCATTTCAGATGCAGGAGAGGCAGACAACCATCAGGAAGAACTGGCGGAAGCATACGAGTTCGGAAAAAAACTTCAGTAAAAATGATTAACGGGAGGGACATCTCTCCCGTTAAATTTCAGACGAGGTCGTGATGATATGA
The DNA here is from genome assembly GCA_040702975.1 of Roseburia hominis. Lineage (NCBI taxonomy): Bacteria > Bacillati > Bacillota > Clostridia > Lachnospirales > Lachnospiraceae > Roseburia > Roseburia hominis. The sequence goes on along the minus strand of CP159990.1, from coordinate 4,076,018 downwards.
AAAGATGGATGTGTTTCATTTGCCTGTTGGCCCTGCTTTTTTCCCTGTCAGCGTGTGGAGCGGAACATGATTCAAATAATCTCTCATCTGAAGATGTCGTTACGCAGAATACGCAGACAGATGTGACAAATAAGGATGCAGAATCAGAGATGCAGCCGGATTATGCAGGTGAGCAGGGAGAAAATGGGATGAATGATTTTGTGATGAAAATAGGCGACAGGGAAATAGCCGTATCCTGGGAAGATAATGAGAGCGTATCGGCGCTGATGGATCTGGCAAAGGCTTCGCCGCTTCAGATTGAACTGTCCATGTATGGCGGGTTTGAGCAGGTGGGAGCAATCGGCAGTAGCCTTCCGAAAAACGATGTGCAGCTGGTGACAAAAGCCGGGGATATTGTGTTGTATTCCGGTAATCAGATCGTTGTCTTTTACGGTTCCAATTCATGGAGCTATACAAGACTTGGCAGGATTGAAGGGATGACGCAGCAAGAACTGACAGAGCTTCTTGGAAATGGAGATGTAGTCCTGTCTCTGTTTTTCAGAGATTCCAATGGAGAAAAAACGGATGCATACCCTATAGAGGATATCACTCTGAACAGCGGATATACCATGCCTGTGATCGGACTTGGGACGTGGACGTTGTCCAATGAAGAGGCTGAGAATTCCGTTTATCATGCACTGAAAAGCGGGATGAGGCTGATCGATACGGCAAGATATTATCGCTGCGAGGTTGGCGTGGGAAGAGGCATCCAAAGAGCAATCAATGAAGGAATAGTAAGCAGAGACGAAATCTTTGTCACAAGCAAGGTCATGCCGAGCGACTATGACAGGGCAGCACAGGGCATAGATGATTCCTTAAGTGATTTGAATCTATCATATGTGGATTTGATGCTGATCCATCAGCCCGGTTCTAATGACGAAGAGGTCTATAAAGCGATGGAGCAGGCTGTCAGGGACGGCAAAGTACGGTCTATCGGCATTTCAAATTATTACACGAAGGCACAGGTGGATGAGGTGCTTTCCTATGCCGAGATTGTTCCGGCTGTTATTCAGAATGAGAATCACCTGTATTATCAGAACAGTGAACTGCAGGAATATGTGTCGCAGTATGGCATCGTAATTGAATCGTGGTATCCCTTCGGCGGAAGAGGTCATACGGAGGAGCATTTTTCTGATGGAACAATAGTAAATATCGCGGAAAAGTATGGGAAGACACCAGCCCAGGTAATCCTGAGATGGCAGGTGCAGGCGGGTTATATTGCAATTCCCGGTTCAAGCAATCCGGATCACATTGCGGAGAATTATGATATCTTTAATTTTGAATTGACCGAAGATGAAATGCAGCAGATTTATAATCTGGATCGACAGAAGCGATATGAAAACTGGTAATTACTGACGATTATTCAAGCTGCGGCTGTCTTATGGATAGCTGCAGTCTTTTTTTGTTTTTCAGGGTTTAAAAAATCGGGTTTTCTTTGACTGGGATGTGGTAGGAAGAGCCAGTTGGATTCTCTGATCATACCGCTCAAGAACTTGATTAATGATTCTGGTGAATGATGTAGATAATTGGGAGTTCCTATGTGAGTTGATTGAGAACATGTGGGAAGAACTTCCGGAGAAGAAATAAAAAAGAACCATTGTGGCTGATGTGAGATGTTTTCTCTGTCAGCCACTATTTTTTTGCTCAAAAATCGGAAAATGCCCTCAACTTATACCTAGACCTTCAGAAAAGCTGAAGGAGGTCTGAGTGATGTATATTCTGGGATATAAGGATGGAGCGAAACCTGAGAAGCTGAGTCCGAAGGAAAAAGCCAATATGGAACGCTGCGCAAATTTCCTTGTTGAAATGATTGAAAAGTATGGAAAAGAGGTGTTGGAGGAAATCGAATGGTTGGGGAAGATTGAAGAACGGGATTGGTTTTATCTTGTTGGATTTCCTACAGAAGTTTAACTGAATAGCGAATTGTTACCCCGCCTGTGGGCATTGGGAAGAATCCTGATGTTCGCAGGATTTTTTTCGTGGGAGGGTAAAATTCCGCATCATTTCGTTGCCTGTGACTTGAGGAAAGGTTTCTCAGAAAGGACGGGCGATGAAATGGTCGTAACGGTAGAAGAATTAAGAAGACTGGAAGATAAGGATATCCGGGATCTGAGACGTGAGGATCTGGACAATGCGGGAGATATATTGATCGACAGACAGAAGCCTGCCAATCAGCGTATGAGAGAGTTCCTGGAAAAGACGAAGAATCCATATGCGGAAAATGTCGGGGACTATATTCTGCAGGTCACCTATTCCAAGACTTCGGAGGAAACGCTGGAGGATAAGATGGTCCAGCTTGCGAAGAGGATGACGAGAATCCCGCTCTGAGATTTTGGTATATGTTTTTCCAGTTTGAAGCACGGTATTCTGTGGCGGTAGGGCTGAATCAGCTGAAAGCTCTGATGGCGGTCGTATCCCGTAGGACGGATAACTGGCTAATATCAGAAGGAGGCTGAAGCCATGAAGGAGAAAGATTTTTATAACGTGGCTGTCTATCTCAGGCTTTCCAAGGATGACGGGGAAGCCGGGAAGGCGGAGAGCAATAGTATTACATCGCAGAGGGATATCATCCGCAACTTTATCAGGAAGCAGGACAACATGGAGATCTTTGATTTCTATGTGGATGACGGATGGTCCGGCGCGAACTTTGACAGACCATCATTCAAGAGGATGATGGCTGACATTGAAGCAGGTCATATCGACTGCGTAATCGTAAAAGACCTGTCGAGACTTGGAAGGGATTATATCGGTTCCGGCAGGCTGATACAGAAGACGTTCCCGGAGCATGAAGTCCGGTTCATAGCGATCAATGACAACTATGATTCGCTGACAGCTGATTTTAACGAGGAATCACTTGTGCTGCCGGTGAAGAATTTTATCAATGACGCATACTGCCGGGATATTTCCGTGAAGGTGAAGAGTCAGCAGAAGATGAAACGTGAGAGCGGCCAGTATATCGGCGCTTTTGCCATGTACGGGTACAGGAAGGATCCGGATGATAAGAACCACCTGATCGTTGACAGGTATGCTGCCGGTATCATCGAAAGTATTTTTGAGTGGAAGGTGGACGGATACAGCTTTGAAGCAATCGCTGACAGGCTGAACGGTATGGGCGTTCTTTCACCGATGGAGTATAAGAGGTCAAACGGCGAGAAGTTCACTACGGGATTCCGCACGAAAAAACGGAGCAAATGGTCGGCACAGGCTGTAAGAAGGATCCTGATGGATGAGACATATATCGGCACGCTGGTACAGGGCAAGTCTGAGCGTGTGAATTACAAAGTGAAGAAGTCGGTCGTGAAGCCTGCAGATGAATGGGTGAGGGTGCCGAACGCCCATGAGGCGATCATATACAGAGACCTGTTTGAAGTGGTGCAACAGCTTCTGAAAACGGATTGCCGGTCCGCAAGCGGAAAGAATACTTCCCATCTGTATTCCGGACTTCTGTTCTGCGGAGACTGCGGTGAGCAGATGACGAGGCGGGTCAACCGGTATAAAGGGCAGACGAAGGTTTATTTTATCTGCTCCAACTATAACAAGAACAAAAAGTGCAGCAGGCACAGCATCCTGCAGGATGATCTGGACAGGTTGGTGCTTTACGGTATCAAGAACCGTGTGGAACTGATCCTTGACCAGATGGAGGTGATCGCAAGGGTGAAGGATCTGGAAATGCGTTATGACGATATCGTGGCGTTTGACAAGGAGATCGTTGACCTGAAAGCAGAGCAGGAGAAGTATAAGAAGCTCCGTGCCGCTCTGTATGAGGATTATAAGAAGGGAATCATAGGAGAAGAAGACTTTAAGACCTTTTCAGCTATCTATGAAGAGAAGTACGCGGCTATCGAGTCCGATCTGGAAAAGCAGATGCAGAATCTGAAGGAACTCTTCAAGAACGGGCTGGAAGCCGGGATGAAGCTGGAACAGTACAAGGATGTCCTGCAGGTGGAGTTTCTGAACCGCACAACACTGGTGCATCTGGTAGAGAAAATCTACGTGTATGATGACAAGAGGGTTCAGGTCGTGCTCCGTCATCAGAACCAGTTCATCAAGGTGGCGATGCTCTGCGACTTCCTGAAGCACAGCGAAGCGGAAGGCAAGGTGGTATAAATGGCAAGAACGTCAAAGAAGAAGCAGGCAGCGGCGCCTGTGAAGAAGGATAAGGTTTATTCTGTCGGCATTTACGCCAGACTGTCGGTGGACGGCACGGACAGGAAGAATGAATCCATAGACAATCAGCTGGAGTTGTGCCGGGAATATGTCCGGTCGCATGAGGATATGGAGATATTCGATTGCTACAGCGACCTGGGAAAGACCGGCATGAACTTCCAGAGGGATGATTTTGAGAGGCTGATGGCGGATGTCAGGATGCGGAAGGTGGACTGCATCGTGGTAAAGGATCTGTCCCGATTCGGCAGGAACCATCTGGAAATGGGAAATTATCTGGGAAAGATATTTCCGTTTCTGGGAGTCAGGTTTATCGCCGTCAATGATAATTTCGATAACATGGACGGGGATCCGGAGACTTTGGGAGTACAGCTGAAGAATTTGGTCAATGAACTGTATGCAAAGGATATCGCAGTGAAGATCCGGAGCTCCAGGGTGAAGCAGTTTGAGAGGGGAAGCTTCTCGGGGTGCCATCCGGTCTATGGATATGATGTAGTGAAAGAAGGCAACCGTAGGGTGCTTGTCATCAATGAGGAAGCTGCGGTGATCGTCAGGGAATTGTTTGACCGGTTTCTGCGCGGCGAAGGTTATGTGGAGATGATTGAATGGCTTTATACTGAGAAGATCCACAGGCCGAGCGATTACAGGAAATACGGCCATGTGCATCAGCAGGACGGAGAGGAACTGCATAACTGGCACAAGGCAACGCTGAACCAGATTCTGAATAACTGCGCGTATATCGGGTGGCTGATCTGCGAGCAGAAGGACGGTGAGCGAGTCAGCGGAAGGACAAGCACGAAGGTTCTGACCGGGGAGCTTAAGGTCCGTGAGAATAACCATGAGCCGATCATTTCCGAAGAGGTGTTCCAGGAAGTGGCCAGACAGTTTGAAGCGAGGTCTCAGAGGTTCTCTTCCGGTTCATCCAGGAATCTGCCGATGGGAGAGGACATCTATAAGGATCTGATCTATTGCGGTCTGTGTGGCAGTAAGTTCACAAGGGAATGCGGTCTTACCAACCGTTCCGGCGGCAAGGTCAGGAATTATCAGTACAGGTGCGTGAACAAAGAAACGATTGATGACCGCAGATGTGATAATGACAGGATTTCCCTGATCATATTGAACCGGCTGGTAGAGGAAGCACTGGAGAAAGAGTTTTCCCTGGCATCCACAAAGCAGAAGGATCTGGTCGCTGCAAGCAAAAGGCAGGCTGAGAATGAGAAGAAAAAAATGGAGAAGGAGATTACGGATATCGCCTATAAGGTCGAGGAAATGAAGAAGACCGGCAGCGAAGATTATATCCGGTACCGTTCCGGAGAGATAGACGAGCAGGCCATGACGGAATCGGCGGAAAAAAGGAAGAAAGATATACGAAGGCTGCAGGACAGGCAGAAGGTTCTGGAGAGAAGGCTGGCAGAGACTGACGGCAAGACGGAGAAGAGGAATCACTATCTGCGGACGCTGATGAAGTGTAAGAAGGGTACACCGCTGACAGCGGAAGTACTCCATGTCCTGATAGACAAGATCGAGGTGTTCAAGGGAAGGCGGGTTGTGATACATTTTACCTATTCCGGCAAAGAAATCCGCGAACTGGAAGGTGGTGGCAAGTCATGAATATAGCGATTTACATGAGGCTTTCCAAAGAAGATGAGTTCAGTCATGAGGAAAGCAACAGTATAACCATGCAGCGGCTTTTGCTCCGGGACTATGTCCGGGAGCATTTTCCGCAGGCAAAGATTTCCGAGTTTTCGGATGACGGGTATTCTGGGACGAACTTTGACCGTCCGGGAGTGCAGGCTCTTCTGGACGCAGTGAAGAATGCGGAGATCAACTGTATCATCGTGAAGGACTTCTCGCGTTTTGCCAGGGATTATATTGAACTAGGATCTTATCTGGAACAGATATTTCCGTTCATGGGCGTGCGGTTCATCTCTATCAATGATAAATATGACAGTGATCAGTATTCCGGCAATGTGGCGGATATTGATGTAAACTTCAAGAATCTGCTCTACGACCTGTACAGCAAGGATCTGTCCATAAAGATCAAGGCATCCGTGAGGGCTGTAAAAGAGCAGGGAAAAGCGGTATGTTCCACTCCGCCGTTCGGATATACAAAGGATCCGGAGGACAGGCACAAGTTTGTGATATCTGAGGATGAAGCGGTGGTCGTAAGGCGGCTGTTTCGGATGTATGCGGATGGCATGTCCACGGTAGAGATAGCGAGGATCTTCAATGAGGAAGGGGTCAAGCCGCCTTCCCAGGTCTGGATGGAGAAGGGAATCCGCGTGGCTGCCCCTAAGGGCGGAGCCTTTGTCTGGCAGCACAGCGGGATGCTCCGGATGCTTAAGAACCGGGCATATGTCGGCGATTTGGTACAAGGCGTTTATGAGTGCAGGAAGATCAGGGACGACCGGCGGGTGACAGATCCGGAGAAATGGATTGTAACAGAGAATCACCATGAGCCGATCATCGACAGGGAGATTTTCGATAAAGTGCAGGCACGCTTCCAAAAGAGCGGCAGGAAGTGGAAACGGAAAGACCATCATGTTCTGGTAGGAAGAGTGAAGTGCGGATGCTGCGGTCATAATCTGCGGCACAGTGTTTCAGGGCATCATTACTATTGGTGTCCAGGTCTGAACATCTATCATATGCACGGATGCGTGAAGCGGATTGATGATTTTTATCTGGAAGAAAACATCCTGTTCCAGATTCAGCAGCATATCATGGATCTGGGAGAGTCGGATAAGCTTCTGCAGACAGAGAAGGAAACAGCGGCAGCAGAGGCGGAGGCTTTGAGAAAGAAATGCCAGGCAGCAGAGAAGGCGATTGAAAAAGCCAAGGATCAGAGGATGGCGGAGTTTGAAGCCTATGCCCTGGGACAGAAGAAAAGTTATGACGCATCCATCGATGAGGTGGAAACGCTCAGGAAGAAGCATGAGGAGCTGATGGAGCAGCTGTCAGAGGCGGAGGACAAGGTCAGGCAGCTGAACCGGGTGAAGGTGCATGAGAGCTTTGCGGTGACGAGACTGACAGAGGAACTTCTGGATGAATATGTGGAGAGTATCGAGGTTCATCCCGGAGATGAGGTCAGGATCAGCTGGAAGTAAATATTGTGAGTGAGGGGCTTGTCAGAGATGGCAGGCCTCATTTTTATATTGCTCTCTGCATGATCATCTCGGAAATTTCTTTTGCCGCCGCAGGAAGCCCATCAAAATCATGGGCGATGAGGCTGATCTCTATTTCCATTTTAGGCAGAACTGTTCCACGTACAAGCGCATTAGGTATTGTGGAGAGCATCAGTTCTGAAATAACCCCTCTGCCACCTCCGTTTTCAATCATGTTGATCTGGGTGCTGGCAGCTTCCACTACCTGACTGTGGGATAGGTCGATGTTCTGACCCGCAAGCTGTTCTGAGATAGAATCCCGGGCAACACGGCATAATATTAGATCCAGGTTTTCTTTTCTTAAATCAATTCTGACCGCTTTGTCCCGGTTTATTGAAATCATATGATCCATCATCAGAAGCTTATGGGATAGTCCCAGATAGGGAGAGGTAGTGATTCCAATATCTGCCTGATAGTTTAGAACCATGTTTTTGACTTCAAAAGGCGTTCCCTCGAGTAATTCTATCTGTACGTCCGGAAATTGCTTTTTAAATATGGGAAGTACATGGGAAAGGATCAGTGAAACACCAAGGGGAACCGATGCAATGCGGATCATGCCGCCCATGAGATGGTTTTCTTCATAGGCACGTTGGTACAACTTGTTTTCAAGGTCTGCCATTTTATAGGCAAGAGCCAGGATGTCTTTTCCTGCTTCCGTCAGCTGTAGGGTGCTTCTTTTATTTCGGATAAAGAGCCTCACATTCAGTTCTTCTTCCATCTTCTTGATTGCCTGGCTGATGGCAGGCTGTGATACATAAAGCTTTTTTGCGGCTTCCGTGAGACTCTCCAGTTCTGCGGCGGTAATGAAAATACGCAGGTTGTTGTTTAACATAATCATATAGTTATGACCTCCTAATAAAATTCATATTAGACATTATATCATGCAACGACTAAAATAGGAATCACAAACAGGATTAATTTAGTGGATGGTGGACATGATGAAAGATACAGTGGTTTTGAATAATGGAGTGGAGATGCCCAGGATCGGGTATGGAGTATACCAGATCCCTTCGCAGGTCACGGAAAAGTGCGTCAGCGATGCACTGTCAGTGGGATACAGATCGGTGGATACTGCACAGTGCTATGGAAATGAAGCCGCAACTGGCAGGGCAATCAAAGCATCAGGCATTCCAAGGGATGAGATATTTGTCACAACCAAACTCTGGGGTGGCAGAGGTTATAAGGATACTGTGACCTCTATAGACGGCTCACTTAAGGCATTGGGGCTGGATCATATCGATCTGCTGCTCATCCACGAACCTACGGGTGATTTCCATGAGATATACAGAGCGATGGAGGATGCTTACAGAGCCGGCAAGCTACGCGCAATCGGAGTTGCGAACTTTTTGGAAAAAAACTATAGGAGCTTGCTTGAAACAGCCAAGATCATACCTGCAGTGGATCAGATTGAGACACATGTATTTCGTCAGCAGAAAAGCATGATAGAACTCCTTAAGAAAAATGGTACCATACATGAATCCTGGTCGCCGCTTGCCTGCGGACAAAACGGATTCTTCCGGAATCCAGTGGTAAAGGAGATCGGCAGCAGATATGGAAAGAGTAACGCACAGGTGGGGCTCAGGTTCCTTTATCAGCAGGGCATCGTGATCATCCCGAAGTCAACACACATTGAGAGGATGAAAGAGAACCTGGACATTCTGGGTTTTGAACTGACGGCGGAAGAGATGGATCTGCTTACCTGTCTTGATCTTGACAGAAGCATGTTTGGATGGTGGTGATACCAGATGAATAATAAATCTTTGACGGAAGGGGCGCCCTGGAAGGGTATCTTATCCTTTATGATGCCAGTGCTTTTGGGATTGTTGTTCCAACAACTTTATAACACGGTGGATACTATCATTGTAGGGAATTTCGCAGGGGAGTCCCCTCTGGCAGCAGTTGGCGCCTGCGGTGTTCTCACAATGGCATTTCTTGCGCTGGCAAATGGTTTCTCAGCAGGAGCCTGCATCCTGATCGCTCAGCTTTTTGGGGCTGGTAGAAAAGAGGATATGCGGAGACAGGCATCTTCTTCTCTTATTGTTATGATCGCTATGGGAATCGCAGCTACAGTGGCAGGTATTGTCATCAGCCGGTTTGCCCTGAAATATATCCTGGCAACGCCGGACAGCCTGATCTCAATGGCGGATACTTATTTCAAGATTTATGCGGCAGGGCTCATATTCCAATTTGGATACAACATTGTATCAGCTATCCTTCGGGGGATTGGTGACAGCAAAGCGACATTGTATTTCCTGCTGGTAGCCAGTGCAGTAAATGTCATACTGGATGTTCTTTTTATTTACAGCTTGAACATGGGTGTGGCAGGGGCTGCAATCGCTACAGATATCGCACAGGCGCTTTCCTGTGTAGTAGGCTTTGCTTATATGATGAAGAAGTACCCTGTGTTTCTCTGGAGGTTAAGCGAACTCACATTTGAACGGGATCTTGCGAAAAAGACTCTGAAAGCAGGCTTTCCGATGGCATTACAGCAGTTTATTGTGTCATTTGGCTTTGTCTTTATCCAAAGAGCCGTTAACAGTTATGGGGAGGCCATGACAGCATCCTTCTCGGTTGCACAGAAGGTAGAAACCTATATGACTCTGCCTGCAAGTGCCCTCATGACGACGCAGGGTACTTTTACAGGGCAGAATATCGGGGCTGGGAGGCTGAATCGGGTGAAGACTGGGGCAAAACATACCGTTCTGATCTCGGAGATCATTACGGCAGGCATACTGATTGTGGTTTATGTGTTTGCAAGACCTATTGTAACGGCATTCGGATTAGGCCCGGAAGCCGTAGGTTATTGCACCGACCATGTACGGTTCGTGGCGCTCAGCCTTCCGGTGTTTGCATCGTACTTCCCACTTCTGGGGCTATTCCAGGGAACAAACAATGCACTTTTTTCTACTCTTGTTGCAACGGGTGCTCTGACGGTTCGCGTGGCGGTTACCTATCTTCTCCAGGGAATACCGGGCATAGGTTATCATATGATCTGGCAGAACACGCTGTTTGGCTGGGGATTTGGCTTTGCCCTTGCATGGACGCATTTTCTTCGAGGGAAGTGGCAAAAAGGAATAGATCAGAAAAAAGCAGAAGGAGGCAGTTATGAAGATACTGGTATTAAAGAGTAGCGGCAACAGGCACGGCTCATCCAATATGATTGCCGATGAATTCATCAAAGGTGCGGCAGAGAACGGACATGAGATAAAAGAATATGATGTGATCCATTCTGATATCAGACCGTGTTTGGGATGTAACCGTTGCGGCATGAGCGGGACATGCGTACAAAAGGATGATTTTGAAAATGAGCTGAAGGATTTGATCAGACAGACGGATATGATGGTCTTTGTCATGCCGGTCTATTATTACAACTGGCCAGCTCAGTTGCAGTTATTGACAGGTTCTACAGCTTTACCGGTGAGCTAACAAGAATGAAAAAGAAGACAGCATTTATCACGGTGGCATGGGACAATACGGACTCTGCTTTTGACGTTGTAAGAGCTTATTATAAACGAATCTGTGAATACATGGATTTTCAGGATCAGGGTTCAGTTATTGGAAAAGGCTGCGGCACGCCGGAAATGACCGGGCGTAGTAAATACATGAGCGAAGCTTATCAGCTTGGCAGGAGCATATAAAAGAAGGAGGCTAACTTTAATGAAGAAGACAATTGTGGTATTAGGAGCAGGAAACGGATGCGGCAACAGAGTAGCGGAGAAGTTTGGGCAGAATGATTTTCGCGTTATCCTGATGGCAAGAAACGCAGAGCATCTGAAAGAGTATGAAAAGGAATTTACGGACAAAGGAATTGAAGTTCATACCAAAGTTGCAGATGCCGCCAGGACAGAAACTGTAACAAAAGCGTTCGACGAGGTTAAATCTGAGTTTGGGGTGCCGGATGTCCTGTTTTACAATGTCGGTATCACTATGCCGGATGCAAACCTGAAAGAAGAAAAGAACGCAGACCTTCTGATGAGACGTTTTCAGGTGGATGTTGCCGGAGCGTATCATGCGATCCAGCAGGTAGTAGGAGAAGAATTCAGAAAAAAGAAGGGAACAATCCTTGTGACCGGCGGTGGTTTTGGACTTTATCCAATGGATGAATTTCTTCCTCTCTCCATAGATAAGGCTGCTCTCAGAGCAATGTGCATTGCGCTTCACAACAAGCTGAAGGAGCAGGATATCTATGTTGGCACGCTGACAGTTACTGACAGCATTGTTCCGGGCGGAAAATGTGATCCGGCTCTGCTCGCAGCGGATTTTTGGAAGATGTATGTAGAACGTGGTGAATGTGAGATGATGCACTAAGCGTTCTCATGGAGGTGGCACAATGGCTAATATTCTTATCCTGAATGGAGCTTCAAGAAAGAACAGGAATACGGCTGCTCTCATCAAGGCATTTTCAGAAGGGGCTCTCAGTGCCGGGAATCAGGTGAAGGAGTTCTATCTACAGACGATGGATATTCACGGCTGCCTTGGCTGTGAGGGATGCAGCAGGACAAAAAAGGGAACGGAGGATCCTTGTATTCAGAAGGATGACATGTCGGAAATCAATAAAACATTCATGACAGCTGAGGTTGTAGTATTTGCTTCTCCGGTGTACTTCTGGACAATCAGCGGACCGCTAAAGACGGCAACGGACAGATTGTATGCAGAGCTTCGTAATCTGGGATACGGCGGTTTTCCAAGGAAGAGTGTTCTGCTCATGACAGCGGGCGGCAGTGACTACAGCCAGGCGGTCAAATGGTATGAGACATTTGAAAGAAATCTTGGTTGGACAAATCTGGGAGAGGTGCTTGGATCGGGAAAAACGGAAGAAGCAAAACGCTTAGGCTCATCCATTAAATAATTAGTAATGGCTTGCTACTGTGGTGGCAAGCCTTTTTTCTTGAAAAATTCCTTTGAGTTAGATAGTATTAAGAAAAGAATGTTATCATTTCTCTAACACTAAAAGTCTCATTTTATGGCACTTGCAGGACACGCTCCGTCTGATTTCGGAGATGAACTAACGGAAAAGCCTTGATTTACGGGAAAAAGTTTTTCAAAAAGTTTGTGTCACGGGGTTGACATTATCGGGAACAGGTAAGACATATGCTTCTGCATTTGCAATTAGAGAAAGTAATCCAAATAAAATATTATTTTTAGTACATAGAGAGCAGATTGCAAAACAGGCTATTAACAGTTATCAAAAAGTTTTTGGAGATACAAAGACTTTTGGACTACTCTCTGGAAATGCTAAGGATTTCAATGCGGATTATCTTTTTTCGACTATGCAGATGATGGCTAAACCAGAAATATATTCTAGGTTTCAAAGAAATGAGTTTGACACAATTATCATTGATGAAGTACATCGGGCAGGAGCAAATAGCTACCAGAAAATAATGGAATATTTTACTCCGAAATTTTGGCTAGGTATGACAGCAAGTCCCGATAGAACAGATGGATATGATATTTATGGTTTATTTGATCATAATATAGCTTATGAAATAAGGCTAGAACAGGCATTAGAGGAAAATTTGCTATGCCCATTTCATTATTTTGGAATTACGGATATAGAAATTAATGGAGAATCTTTTAATGATAGTAGTGGAGTAAAGAACTTTGCAAATTTAGTGTGTGAAGAGCGAGTAAATTACATTTTAGAGAAGGCCGAATATTATGGATATTGTGGAACCAGAGTGAAAGGACTCATTTTCTGCAGTAGGAAGGAGGAAGGCATTGAATTATCCAAAAAGTTCAATCAAAAAAATTATCGGACAGTATTTTTGTGTGGAGAAAATTCTCAAGAGGAAAGGGAAGATTGTGTTGAAAGGCTAGTTGATGATCAAAGACAGGACTATTTGGATTATATTTTTACTATTGATATTTTTAATGAGGGCGTAGATATTCCGGAAGTGAATCAGGTAATTATGTTGCGGCCGACTGAAAGTCCGATAGTATTTGTTCAGCAATTGGGCAGAGGATTGAGAAAGACTGAAGATAAAGAGTATGTAGTTATTCTGGACTTTATTGGTAATTATATGAATAATTTTATGATACCAGTTGCTTTGTCCGGAGATCGCTCCTACAATAAAGATAACATGCGCAAATATGTTTCAGGTGGTACAAGAATTATTCCGGGAAGTTCTAGCATTCATTTTGATGAAATTGCTAGAAAGCGTGTTTATGAATCAATTGATTTGGCCAAAACAAACGATATGAAATTAATTAAAGATTCCTATCAAAACTTAAAACATAAATTGGGACATATTCCTAAGATCCGAGATTTTAGTGATTATGGTGCGATTGATATAACTAAAATATTTGATAAATGTGGATCTTATTATGCTTTTTTAGTGAAGTATGAGAAAGAATACACTATAAGGTTATCAGAGGAGGAGGCAACTATTATTGAGTATTTGTCGCGAAAGATGGCAAGAGGAAAACGCATCCATGAATTAGCAGTTATTAATGATTTATTAAAACATGAACGAAGAATGATGATTTATTTTGAAAAAATGTTGAAAATAGAATATGGGATTGACATTTCCGAAAAAGAAAAAGAGTCAGTTATTAGAAATCTTACGAATAAATTTCCTAAAAAAGAGGACCAGAAGAAGTTTAAAAGCTGTGTTTTTGTTGAAAATGATGAAAATGGGGAATATAGGGCAGCAAGCCACTTTGAAAAACTATTAGAAAATGAAGTGTTTTCAAATATGGTGTCTGAAATAGTTTCGTTTGGTATTGAGCATTGTCAGATAAATTATTCGGATAGATATAAAAAAACTAATTTTCAATTGTATCAGAAATACACTTATGAGGATGTTTGCAGATTGTTGAATTGGAAAAGTAATATGAATGCGCAAAATATAGGCGGATATTTTTATGATGCAGATACGAAAACATTACCTGTATTTATCAATTATGAGAAGGCTGAGGATGCAATTGCGTATGAGGACAGATTTATTTCACCAAGCGAATTGATAGCTTTATCAAAGCATCCTAGAAAAATTAATTCGAGCGATGCAATGCATATTTATAAAAGAAGTCCTGAGGATAATGAAAATAGGATTTACTTGTTTGTGCGAAAAAATAAGGATGATAAAGAAGCAAAGGAATTTTATTTTTTGGGTGAAATATATGCGGTGGGAGATCCAGAACCTATATTTATGGAATCTACAAAAGATGATGCATTTGAGATTGATTATTATTTAGATGTGCCAGTAAGAGAAGATATTTATGAATACATAACGGGAGAATAAAAAATGAAGACTATAGAAGTTGTGGCGGCTATTATTGTATCTGAAGACAAAATCTTTGCAACCCAACGTGGTTATGGAGAATTTAAGGATGGATGGGAATTTCCCGGTGGAAAAATTGAAACGGGTGAACGTCCAGAAGAAGCTTTAAGGCGTGAAATAAAGGAAGAATTAGATACAGAAATTGAAGTGGGAAAATTATTTGATACAGTTGAATATGATTATCCGAATTTTCATTTAACAATGTATTGCTATTTATGTAAGGTTAAGTCTGGAAATCTGATACTAAAGGAACATGAAGCTGCAAAATGGTTGACGGCAGATATGCTTGACAGTGTAGAATGGCTTCCGGCAGATTTTGGATTAATTAAAAAGTTAAAATCAGTAATATAAAAGGTAGGAAACTCAATCAGAATGAGAAAAACCCATATAAGGACAAACAGCTTATGAAAATTAAAGTAACGAATAACGCAAAAATAGATGAGAGATTTGCCATAGAAGTTCCGGAGAATATATCTTTATTTCAGTTTCATGCTGTGCTGGAGATTGCACTTGATGTAGTCCCAGGGGCACATTTTTGCTTTATGCTAATGAGTGAACGGAAATCAATAGAGGACGTTACGGCAGATCGGTATAAATTATCGACGGCATTTAGCCAGAACTCCGTTATTCGTTACCTTAATCCTTATCCGGGGGACAGGATATATTTGCTGGAGCTGCAAAGAACGGAGAAGGAAGGAAAAACCAAGTATCCTATCGTAAGCGGAACAAAAGAGGATAAGCAGATAAATGAATGGCTGAAAAAGTATTGCATGTTTGCGAAAGACTGGAAATACTGTAACATGAATTTACACCAGGGAAAAAAGAGTGGAGAAAGTTTATGCGGTAAGGCAGCAGTAAAAGAAACCGGCAGGAACACCGGAAGGATAAAAGAAGATCCGGATGCAATGTACCGGTTCAGAACGATGCAGGAAAAGCAGGATGTACTATATGGTTTAAGCAAACAGTATACAGGATCTGTCCGTGTTACGGTGAAAAATTCTACGTATTCTCAAGCGGAGATTTTGAGTACGACAAAAAAGGATAGCTTATGTGATTACTGCAATTATGCGGGTCTTCACATAAAAAAGGCGTGGAAGAAAAAGAAAATAGCGGAAAGTTTTTCTACTAACCTTCAGGAAAACATATGGCTTACTATGGTATTGCTTCCGGAGGAGGCGATTGAACTGTATTTCCGGCTGTGTAAGGTTGGAGAGAACCAGAAAATATCGCTGGATCTATATAAGGTTGAGGCCAGTTTGAGTTTATTTCTATATTTGGGAATCATGGATATTGTATTGCAAACGGGGAGCCCTTCATTCGCTATTGAATTGCCGGGAGATTTTAAGAAGCGTTTTATGGAAATGTTTCGAGGGACAACGAAGTTTGACAGAGCCTCGGAAGCGGCGGTTTATTTGTCACCGGAATTGAAGGTAGGAGGTTGGCAGAAGATAGTAAAGGGCTATCAGAAGTTGGACGAGCGGGTAAGCTGGCTGCTTACTTACTATGGGATTATGAATGCGGAAGACTTGTGTACAAAGTTGAGAGAGTGTTATCAATACTCATTTAGCCAGGAAGAATTTATGAGGTATTTGATGCTTCACATGCGTTTGCCTGGGAAGGTTTATACGGCGACAAATTCGAAAACAGGGGAAAGATATGTTGCTTTGGCTGGAGTTGATATTGAATATGCTTTTGCAATCTGGCAGAAGAGTGGAATAAAGGTGCAGCCGAAACCAATCAGCAGGGAGATTCTGGAAAGTTTTGAGGAAAAATTTCCTGAAATGCTAAATGCGTTGGCAATACTTTTGACAGATTTTGTGGCTGATAAGGATATGATAGAGGTAATCGTGGAAGCGCTGGTAAATTCCGTTGCCGGTAATGAGAAGTGGGAGGAGTTTTTGGAGATTTTGGCGGAAGTGCTCATAGACAGTGGAGATATGGACTACGCGGCATTCTGGTATCAGTTGAGTAAGATATATCTTTCGTTTCCGGTATCGGGGCTTGGGGGATATTCTCGAATAGAATTTGCACAAAGAGAGTACATCGAAAATCCTTTTGAAGTTTTAAATGAGCAGGAAGAATATTTGATATTTGGCGAAGATGAAATCTGGGCTAAGCCGTTTGATGTGCAGTGGGAATTGTACCGCGATTGTGAGCAGTTTATGGAGGAAGGCAGTATTTTCGCGGAAAGAAAGATGATGAAGTGCGCCAGGAAGCATCTGGGGAAGGAAATGGCAGAAGGGCTACAGATGTATTGTTATGTGCTAATGGGGAATTTTAATTTGCCTGATTTACTTAGAAGGCTGGCAACCAACGGAAATAGTGAGGCACGGGAGTTGCTGGTAGATCTGGGACTGGAACAATCCTAAGAAGAGAATATGATAAGTGGAATCGGAAGAAGGGATAGATAAGGAATATGGAAGTTTTCGTAGACGCCGATGCATGTCCGGTAGTAAAAATAGTTGAAAAAGTCGCAAAGGAACATCAACTCTCAGTCACGTTACTTTGTGACACCAACCATGTATTGCATTCTGATTATAGTACAGTAAAAGTCATTGGTGCCGGAGCTGATGCAGTGGATTTTGCGCTTATAAGTATTTGCCGCAAAGGTGATATTGTGGTGACACAGGATTATGGCGTGGCGGCGATGGCTCTGGGAAAGGGAGTCTATGGGATCCATCAATCAGGCCGGTGGTATACGAATGAAAATATTGATCAGTTGTTAATGGAGAGACATTTGGCAAAGAAAGCGAGGAAGGCGTCAGCGAAGAATCATCTGAAAGGGCCGAAGAAGAGAACGGAGGAAGATGACAGGCAGTTTGAAAAATCGTTTCGGCGGTTAGTTGAAATGTTAATGGAAGGCTAAATGATAGCAATGGAGAACCAACATTACGAATGTGTGATTGTGTGGGAAAGGAAGTAGATGTTGGTGTGGGCTCTGGAAGAAAAGGAAATGGCACAGAAATCAGAGAGAACTGTTTTCATGAGGAACGATAAAAAGATTTAATGAGGAAATGGGATTATGTTTCGTATATTTAGGAAAAAAGAGATTGTGAAAAAGGATTATGATAGAGAAAATCAGAAGCCGGTCATTCACTGCAGCATCTGTACAGGAGAGCAGGTGGCAGGATTTAAGGACTTGCATACTGGGAAATTTCAGGATATTATGTTGATACGTAATGATGAAGATTTGAGGAAATTTAAAGAAATGTATGGGGTGGACGAGATAACGAAGGAATATTAGTGGAGAAAAGTTGCCAAAAGGGGAGAAGGACCAATGGAAAATCAAGAAAAAGTTCATAAACGCCGCGTACGCTATTCCGGTACACACCCGAAGACGTTCAAGGAAAAATATAAAGAATTGCAGCCCGAAAAATATGCGGACACCATTTCCAAAGTGATTCAAAAAGGCAGTACGCCGGCGGGAATGCATATTTCTATCATGGTGCAGGAAATCCTGGATTTTCTCGCGATCAGGCCGGGGCAGACCGGGCTGGATGCGACCTTGGGATACGGCGGGCATACGCGGGAAATGCTGCAGTGCCTGGAAGGGAAAGGGCATATCTATGCGTTAGACGTAGACCCTATCGAATCGGCGAAGACGAAGGAGCGTTTGGAAAAACAGGGATATGGGGAAGAAATTTTAACGGTTCAATTACAGAATTTTGCCAATATTGATCAGGTGGCTGCTCAGGCGGGAAAGAAGTTTGATTTTGTGCTGGCTGATTTGGGAGTGTCTTCTATGCAGATTGACAATCCGGACCGGGGATTTTCCTATAAAGTAGAAGGCCCGCTAGATCTCAGGATGAATCCGGAGAAAGGGGAGAGTGCCGCGCAGCGTCTTCGGAATATCAGTCAGGAAGAGCTGAAAGGAATGTTGATTGAAAATGCAGACGAGCCCTATGCGGATGAGATTGCAAGGGCGGTGGCGAAGCATTTAAAGAGAGGGCAGAAGATCGAGACGACAACGCAGTTAAGACAGGTGATTGAAGAAGCCCTGCATATAGTTCCGGAGGCGGAGCGAAAAGAGGCAGTCAAAAAATCCTGCCAGAGAACGTTTCAGGCGCTTAGAATTGATGTGAATAGTGAGTTTGAAGTATTGTACGAATTTCTGGGGAAATTGCCGGATGTTTTGGCTCCGGGAGGACGTGTGGCGATTTTGACCTTCCACTCAGGAGAGGACCGGCTGGTGAAGAAATCATTCAAACAGATGAAAAAGGCCGGAATTTACAGTGAGATTTCGGAGGACGTTATCCGTCCCTCGGCGGAGGAATGCGCAAGAAATGGCCGGGCGCGGTCCACGAAGATGCGCTGGGCAATCCGGGCTTAGTCTGCGCATAGATTTCTGCGTTCAACGCAGAAATGTGGGCGCTAAAATTATAATGTTCACGAAAGCAATGAGCAGTGCTAAAGTGCAGAAAAAGCAATCGACTGCTTGCAGACGAAGTGTTGTTCCTGCGCTTTGATAGGGCGAAAGCCCGTGAACAAAAGAGCGGAACGCTCTTGAGTGGTGCACTGTGGTCTATGAGGTATAGATGTTGAGATTTTTATAGCAGGAGGATAAGAATGAATCAGCGGATAGCAGAGACAGGAGCAGTGATTCAAGGAGAACGATATCGTTTCACGGTGCTGACGCCGCAGATGATCCGATTGGAATATCAGAAAGATGGTAAATTTGTAGATGCATTGTCTCAGCGGGTGCAGAACAGGCGGTTTCCGGTACCGCAGTATGAAGTGCGCGATCTGGAAAATAGTTTGGAGATCAAAACAGAGTATCTTCATTTAAAATACAACAAGCAGGAATTTGCCGCAAATGGGCTGAGCATAGCGGTAAAAGTAGAAGGGTATGTCCAGACCTGGCATTACGGTGATGAGATAGAGGATTTAAAAGGAACGGCTCGAACGCTGGATCAGGCCGACGGTGCGATTCCGCTTGAAGCAGGACTCATTTCGCGGGGAGGATTTACGGTACTGGACGACAGCAAGTCGATTTTGCTCACGGAAGACGGCTGGGTGGCGGCCCGCGAGCAGGAAGGGCCGGATCTGTATTTCTTCGGATATGGGCATGAGTACGAGAAATGTTTGAAGGATTTTTATCGGCTCTGCGGGGAAACCCCGTTGATTCCAAGATTTGCTCTGGGAAATTGGTGGAGCCGTTATTATAAATATACACAGGAAGAGTATCAGAAGCTGATCAGCCGGTTTGAGGAGGAGGAGATACCGCTTTCTGTGGCGGTAATCGATATGGACTGGCATCTGGTGGACATTGATCCGGCATATGGTTCCGGCTGGACCGGATATACCTGGAATGAAGAGTTGTTCCCGGACTACAGGGGATTTCTGAAATGGTTACATAGGCATCATTTGAAGGTCAGTTTGAATGTGCACCCGGCAGACGGGGTTCGGGCGTTTGAAAAGCAGTATCCCGAGATGGCAAGGGCGATGGGGATGGATCCCGGGAAAAAAGAGACGGTGGGGTTTGATCTGACGAATCGGGAACTCATGAAAGCGCATTTTGATGTTATTTGTCACCCGTATGAAGAAGACGGGGTGGATTTTTGGTGGTTGGATTGGCAGCAGGGAACGCTGACGCAGATGGAAGGACTCGACCCGTTGTGGATGCTCAATCATCTGTATTATCAGGATAGCTGCCGGAAGAGAAAGCGCGGCATGACATTTTCCCGGTATGCGGGGATTGGAAGCCACAGATATCCAATCGGATTTTCGGGCGATACGGTGGTGTCCTGGGAATCATTGGATTTTCAGCCGTATTTTACGGCTACGGCAAGTAATGCGGGGTATGGCTGGTGGAGCCACGATATCGGTGGGCATATGTTCGGGTATCGGGATGAGGAGCTTACGACCCGCTGGGTGCAGCTTGGCGTATTCTCGCCGATTTTGCGGCTGCATAGCACCTGTAATGTCTATATTCATAAGGAACCGTGGCTGTTTCACGCGACTTATCGTGAGACGATGGGGCGGTATCTGCGCCTCCGCCATGAGCTGATTCCATATTTATACAGTATGAATGTACTGGCATCCAGAGATGGGCAGCCTCTGGTAAGGCCGATGTATTATCAGAATCCCCGGAGGCGCGAGGCTTATGAAGTGCCGAATGAGTATTATTTTGGCACGGAGCTTTTGGCGTGTCCGATCACGCAAAAGAGCGACGAGACCGGGCTGGCATGTTTTCAGGCGTGGCTTCCTGAGGGAAAATGGATTGATATTTTTAACGGAAGAATTTACGAGGGAAATCGCTGTCTGACACTGGTACGTGACGTGGAACAGATTCCGGTTCTTTCGAAAGCCGGTGGAATCGTCCCTTATGCAGTGCTTACGGAGGAGGAAAATGGAGTAGAAAATCCGTCCGGGCTTCGAGTGCAGATTTTTGCGGGAAATGATGGAAGTTTCCATTTATATGAAGATAACGATGACAATGGAAGGTGGACTGATACGTGCCTTGCGTGGGACTGGAACGGGAAGAAGCTGACCATTCACGGCGCAAAAGGAGCTTTGCAGGGGATTCCGGAGCGCCGAAGCTGGGAACTGCAATTTGTGGGAATCACGGAATCAAAGACAGTGCAGGCTTCGATAGATGGAAATGAGATAGAGGCCAAGTGGACTTATGATGGGAAGCGGAATGTGCTGTCGGTTCATATTTCGGAGGTGCCTTGTGTTTCGGAACTGACTGTCAGGCTTTCGAAAGAGACTGAGATGGCGGAAAATCATATACCGGAGCAGATGGAAGAACTGTTTGGGAAGGTCGATATGGTGAAATATGACGATATGTGGAAGATTTATGAATTAATGCAGAGAAATGCGTCGGTTTCTGTGATGTTATCTACCCTGGAGTGTATGGAAATGCCGAAGCGGGCCAGGCTGGCAGTGCAGGAGATTTTACTCGCGTAGGAAGGTGGAGAGAAGATGATAGGATTTGTCAAGTCGGATTCTATGAAAATTGCTGTTTTAAAAGAACAGGAGAGCCAGCTTTCGTCGAAAGAGAGACTGCAAAAGGAAATAGGAGAGCCAGATGTACTCGCATTTGACATTTTTGAGGAAGATACGTTGATTGGATTTGCGGCATTAAGAAAATTTGCGGAGGGCAGATTTTTCCTGTGGAATTATGCTATAGACAGCAGATATCAGAATCAGCATTGTGGTACAAAGGCCTTGAAAGAATTAATTTGCCTGCTGCAGACACAATGGAAAATGCAGGTTATGACGACAACATATATTTGCGGAAATGAAAAGGCCAGGCATGTATATGAGAAAATCGGGTTTGTGGAGACGGACAGGGTGAATGAACCAGGCTGCCATGAAGTCAATATGATTTATGTATGCGAGTCTGAGGTTAGGAATGGTGCCCATGGCAATTCAGATAGGAAATATAATTTATCTATGTGAACTTGGAGAGGAAGGCTGAGATAGGCTGGACAAGCCGAAATAAGAAGGGAAGAAGAGATGAGAAAATTATATCTTGCATATGGCAGTAATATGGACGAGGAACAAATGGCAGAGCGCTGTCCGGAGGCGAAATTAGTGGGAGCTTCCGTGGTAGAAGATTATTGCCTATTGTTCAAAGGCTCCGCGCGGGGAATCTATGCTACCATAGAACAAAAGACAGGAGGAAGACTCCCGGTGCTTGTGTGGGAAATCTCGGAAAATGATGAGAAGAGCCTGGACGAGTACGAAGATTATCCGGTTCTTTACTACAAGGAGGACATACCGGTCCCTCTAAATGGGAAGGTGGAGAGTACCATGGCATATATCATGGTAGCAGACCAGACATTTGGCGTTCCAAGTGCAGAGTATTATGATGTGCTGCGGCGTGCATATCAGAAGTTTGAATTCCCGATGGATATTCTGACAGAGGCGTATGAAGTCAGCAAAGCGCAAATGGCATAAGTGGAAAACGATAGGAGAAGAATCATGACAAAGAAACAATTAACTCTGGAAATTATTGAGAGGCTGAAAAAGGAGTACCCGGATGCGGGGTGTACATTGGACTATGACCAGGCGTGGAAACTTCTGGTCAGTGTGCGTTTGGCGGCGCAGTGTACGGATGCGCGGGTCAATGTGGTGGTGGAAGGATTGTATGAAAAATATCCGGATGTCAATGCTTTGGCTGAGGCTGATGTGGAAGATATTGAAGCAATCGTGCGTCCCTGCGGGCTGGGACACAGTAAGGCGCGGGATATCAGTGCATGTATGAAGATGCTGAGGGACGAATATGATGGAAAGATACCGGAGGATTTTGATGCGATTTTGAAACTCCCGGGAGTAGGGAGAAAAAGCGCGAACCTCATCATGGGGGACGTGTTTGGAAAGCCGGCTATTGTGACGGATACGCATTGTATCCGCTTGGTCAATCGTATGGGGCTGGTAGATGGGATCAAGGAGCCCAAGAAGGTGGAGATGGCCTTGTGGAAACTGGTGCCGCCTGAAGAGGGAAGCGATTTCTGCCACCGTCTGGTATATCATGGCCGGGATGTGTGTACCGCCCGGACAAAACCGTATTGCGATAAATGCTGCCTGAAGGATATTTGTAAGAAGGTAGGCGTGTAATAGGAGGTAAAAATAAGTGGAAAGAACTGTGGCGATTGGAAAACAGGATTTTGAAAAAGTAATATTGGGAAACTATTTTTATGTAGATAAGACCTCATTTATTCGGGAATGGTGGGAAAGCGGTGATGATGTTACCTTAATTACAAGACCAAGACGTTTTGGGAAAACTCTGACTATGAGTATGACGGAACAGTTCTTTTCTGTAAAGTATAAAGATAAAGGCAGCTTGTTTGAAAACCTGTCTATTTGGCAGAGTGAAAAATATCGTGAGCTTCAGGGAACTTATCCGGTAATTAGTCTTTCTTTTGCAAATGTAAAAGAGGATACTTATGAAAAAGCCCGATTGCGAATTAATCAGATTCTGGAAGCGTTATATAATGAAAATCATTTTCTTTTGGAAACGGATATTCTTACGGCGAATGAAAAGGAATATTTTCTTAATGTAAAAACGTATATGGACGAAGTGACTGCTACGATGGCAATTCACAATATGTCAAAATATTTGGCCAGGTATTATGGGAAAAAGGTCATTATTTTGTTGGACGAATACGACACGCCGATGCAGGAAGCCTATGTCAGTGGATTTTGGGACGAGTTGGCGGCATTTACGCGAAGTATGTTTAATGCTGCGTTTAAAACGAATTCTTATCTGGAAAGAGCTATTATGACAGGGATTACCCGGGTTAGTAAGGAGTCGATTTTTTCGGATCTTAATAACCTGGAAGTGGTTACGACGACCTCAAAGAAATATGAAATTTCTTTTGGTTTCACAGAGGAGGAAGTTTTTAGTGCGCTCGAGGAGTATGGCTTAGCGGATTATAAGGTGAAGGTGAAAGAATGGTATGATGGCTTTACCTTTGGAAATCATGCGGATATCTACAATCCATGGTCGATCATTAATTTTCTGGAAAAACGGGAGTTTGGCACGTACTGGGCGAATTCCAGCAGTAATACACTGGTAAATAAATTGCTTAGGGAAGGCAGCATTGAGATTAAAACTGATTTTGAAGAACTTTTAAAAGGTGGCTTTTTGAAAAAAGTTATTGATGAACAGGTGGTATTTAACCAGTTATCCCGTCAGGAGAATGCAGTGTGGAGCCTGCTGCTGGCATGCGGATATTTAAAAGTGGCAAGCTGTGTGTTTGAGGAAGCTTCTGGAAGATATTATTATACATTGACGCTTACAAATAAAGAAGTCAAAATCATGTTTGAAAACACGGTGCGCAGTTGGTTTGTGGAGAGTGAACAGGAATATAACCGGTTCATTAAAGCGCTTTTGCTAAATGATGTGGATGCTATGAATCATTATATGAATCAGGTGGCGTTAGAGATTTTCAGCTATTTTGATACGGGAAATAAACCATCAGATGCGTCTGATCCGGAAAGGTTCTATCATGGATTTGTACTGGATCTCCTGGTAGAACTCGCAGATCAGTATAGGATTCTTTCAAATCGTGAAAGTGGATTTGGAAGATATGATGTTATGCTGGAGCCTCTGGAAGATAATAGGGATGCGATGATTTTGGAATTCAAAGTATTTGATTCAAGGAAAGAGAAGACTTTGGAGGAGACGGTTAAGAGAGCGTTAGTGCAGATTGAGAAGGAAAACTATGCATCTATGCTGGAATCAAAGGGCGTACCAAGAGAAAAAATAAGAACATATGGATTTGCATTTCAGGGAAAACGAGTGTTGATTGGATAAAACACATTGACAAATTTCTATGTATGAGATAAAATGTAAAACATAGAAGAAAATCTATATAAGGAGGCGGAGATGAGAGAGATTGATTATACAGAGTATGCAAAGATCTTCAAAGTACTTTCCGATCCTAAGAGACTGAAAATAATCGACATGCTGTCCGATGGAGAGCTTTGTGCCTGCAAGATTCAGGCGGAATTCCAGGTTACCCAGCCCACGCTTTCCCATGATATGAAGCTCTTATGCGATGCGGGACTTGTATTTGCCCGAAAAGAAGGAAAATGGACGCATTACCGGCTGAATCTGGACAAATTGAACGATACCTATAAGACGTTGGGGCGTTTGATTGTGCCGAAGGAATATGAGAGTATTATATGCGATTGTAAGTAGGGGCGGAGCGTGCGCGATTTCGGCAGGAGTGTGGGAATTTAAATGATTGCCGGAATACCAGGACGGCAGAGGCGTGAGAAAGCAAATGATTGCCGGAAGGGTCAGGGCAGTAGAAGTATGGGAAAACAAAGGATTACCGGAATGTCAGGGCGGCAGGAGAAAATGGAACGGAAATGATGTTAGGGAGCCGGCAGAAACTTGCCGGTATTAAAAAGGATTAAAAATAGAAAAATTTAAATATGTTTATGCGTTTGGAAGGGAAATCCTGACCTTAAGGAAGAAATGTGGGATTTGAGAGAGCCGCGCAGGAAAGGGGAAAATGATGAACGGAAGCGAACAGACAAAACTTTATGTATTAACAGGATTTCTCGGCTGCGGGAAAACGACGATGCTGCTTCGGGTATTGGAGGAGCTTAAAGGGCATCGGATCGGGATTATTCAGAATGAATTCGGGAAATTGGGTATTGACGGAACGATTCTGAAAAATGATGAAATTCAGATGGTGGAGCTTAATCGGGGGTCTATTTTCTGTACCTGTCTTAAGCTGAATTTTGTGAACGCACTGAGCGAGATGGCGGCGAAGAATTTTGAATATCTTTTCGTGGAAAGCTCTGGGATTGGCGATCCGTCGAATGTGGAAGAGATTTTGCAGGCGGCGGAGATTGTTTCCGGAAAGAGATATGATTTTCGCGGCGTGATCTGTCTGGTGGACGCCGTGAATTTCCTGGAACGTCTGGAGGAAGAGGAGACGGTCTACCGGCAGGTAAAGCATTGTAATCTGGCGGTGGTCACTAAGACAGACCTTGCAAACGAGAGCCAGATTGCGGGGGTGCGCAGTCAGATTCGGGCGATTAATCCGGTGTGCCAGATCAAGAATTGTGTGATGGGCGACATGGATTATGGATTTTTGGAGGAAGATCTGACGATTTATCAGTGGGCGGAGTGTGAGGAGACGACGAATTCCGTGGAAACGAAGCCGAAGACCCTGTTCATGGACTTTGAAGGGGAAATCGAGAAGGGAAAACTGGAAGCCTTTTTGACGGAGCTGATGCCGGATTCCTATCGTATAAAGGGATTTTTCCGGGTAAAAGGAGAAGGCTGGAGGCAGATCGATGTGGTAGGGAACCGGGTGGATTATAAGCCGGCGGAAGAATTTGAAAAATCCCAGCTCGTATTTATTTCTAAAATTGGTACGGCGATTATCCGGAAGATTTTTGGCGCATGGGAAGAACAAGTAGGGTTGGAGATGAAGCTGAGGAATTAAGGCCTTGTGAATTTGGAAAATAAAGAAAACAATCGGAGGCAATGACGAGGCCTCTTGCCCGTACAGAGAATGTCAGGAGGAGAAGGAAGATGAACATTAAAGTAATTGGTGCAGGTTGTGAGAACTGCGGTAAGGTATATGATTATGTATGTGAGGCTGTGAAGGAGCTGGGGCTTGATGCAGAGATTGAGAAGGTGGAAGACCTGATCGAGATTGTGAAACTTGGCGTTATGAGCGCGCCGGCAGTCATGATAGACGGGAAAGTGGTCTCTGCCGGGAAGACACTAAAGAAAAAAGATGTGGTGAAATTGCTTGGGAAGTAACATACACAAGGGAATATACGGAAGGCAACATGTAGAAAGCGATGTGCCGAAAGTAACTTATAGAAAAAATATGCGGAAGCAAATGTACAGAAAGTAACATATGGGGGAGTGCGTTTAGATGGAACGAATCAGACTGGGTTGGGATTTTTTTCAAAATCAGATATTGGGAATGCACTGGCTGCGTGAGGGAATCGGCAGCCTGTTAAATAGTACAGGGCTCGACACGAACGAAACACTGGGTGGGGTACTGCAGTTTTTTATCTATGATACTATTAAAATTTTTGTACTGCTTTCCGTGCTGATTTTCCTGATTTCCTATATACAGAGTTATTTTCCACCGGAGAGAAGCAAGAAAATACTGGGACGTTTTCGCGGGATAACCGCGAATCTGATCGGCGCGCTGCTTGGGACGGTAACCCCATTTTGCTCCTGCTCCTCGATCCCGATTTTTATGGGCTTTACGAGTGC
Source organism: Roseburia hominis (assembly GCA_040702975.1). NCBI lineage: Bacteria > Bacillati > Bacillota > Clostridia > Lachnospirales > Lachnospiraceae > Roseburia > Roseburia hominis. The sequence continues at coordinate 4,048,665 of CP159990.1, read as the reverse complement.
GGGCCTGCCTCTGGGCGTGACCTTCTCCTTCCTGATCTCTTCACCGATGGTGGACCTGGGTTCCCTGGTGCTGCTCATGAGTATTTTCGGAGGGAAAATAGCGGCAGCCTATGTGGTGGTGGGACTTGTCGTTGCGGTGGCCGGCGGCAGCCTGATCGAACGGCTGCATATGGAAGACCAGGTGGCGGAATTTATCCGGCAGGCGGCAAATGTGGATACTGCGCTTCCTGAACTGACCGTGCGCGACCGGCTGGAGTATGGCAGAGATCAGGTCCTGAATACGATTAAAAAGGTGGCGCTTTATGTTTTCATCGGAGTGGGAATCGGCGCGGTGATTCACAACCTGATTCCGGCCCGGTTCGTGGAAAGCATTCTCGGGGGGAACAGATGGTATGCGGTTCCGCTCGCGACGGCCGTGGGAATACCGATGTACGCGGATATCTTCGGAACGATTCCGGTGGCGGAGAGCCTTCTGGCAAAGGGCGCCGGGCTTGGAACCATTCTTTCTTTTATGATGGCGGTCACGACGTTGTCCCTGCCCTCTATGATCATGCTCAGCAAAGCCGTGAAGAAAAAATTGCTGGTGACATTTATTGCGATTGTCTCGGCGGGAATCATTTTGGTAGGGTATTTGTTTAATGCGGGAGCATATTTGTTTATTTAGCTGCGGGAGGCAGAGATAAGATGTCGATTACAGTCAGAGATGTACTTAAAATAAAAGAGTGGCAGCAGTGCCGTGTGATAGCGGGGGAGGCAGGACTCGACCGGGAGATTCAGTATGTGGATTCCATGGAAGTGCCGAACATTATTCCATGGCTCAGAAAAAATGAGTTCCTGGTGACGACGGCTTACGCGATTAAAGACAGCGAGGAAATGCTGCTTAAGATCATTCAGGCATTGGCAAAACAGCAGTCTGCGGGAATCGCTCTGAAAACGAAATTCCTGGGAGGTATCACGGAATCCATAAAAAAAGAGGCGGAAAATCTGCAGCTGCCGATCATTGAATTGCCGGGAGATATCCCGTTCATTGACATTATAGAGCCTTTGATGAAAATAATTGTAGATGACCAGAATCAAAAACTGGAATTCAATAAAGCAATCAATGAAAAATTCCTGGCTGTGCAAATCGATGGCGGCGGATTTCGGGAAATTGTGCAGTCCCTGGGCGAGCTGTTGAAATGCAAGGTGGTGGTGGCAGATGACCGTCACAATGTGATTAGCTTCTTCCCAGAGGATTTGCAGGAGACTAACGACTATATAGAGCGGGGAAAGTTTGATGAATTAGCAGTGAGTTCGCGGCTCAGACAGTGCATGTCGGATGGCAAAAAAGATCAGCCTATGGTAAAAATCATGGATGAAGAAATTTGGTTTCATCAGATTTATGTCAAGACTAAATGTGAGGGCGGCCTGTACGTAATCGGGCGGCCGGGACAATTTAATGAGTTGAGCGAGATTGCTATGGGACAGGCCAAGGTTCATCTGGCGTTGGAATTCTCTAAAAAAGGAATCAATGAACAAAAGGAATACCATCAGGATAATAACTTTTTTCTGGACCTGATCGGAAATAATATTCTGACAGAAGAGGACGCTAAGAGAAGAGCTAAGGGTCTCCACTGGCCTTCTGTTCCGCATTTTATGGTAGTCTCGGATATCGATGGGTTTGAGGAGATCATCAGAGGAAAAGATGAGGACGAGATCCAGTCCATCAAAGATGAAGTGATTCAGATACACAGAGACATTTTTCAGCAGCACAATATACGGATCTTTATAGGAAACAGGAGTGATAGCTTCCATTGCCTTATTTTTGGAAATATGGGACGTGCGGAACTCAAAAGATCGCTGGAGATGATTCATGAAAAAGTCCTGGCAACTCTCGGATTTACCATTTCGACCGGAATATCAAAGGAAATTAACGGGTATCTGGGGTTTGAGAGTTGTTATCGGAAAATCAGAACTGCAATTATCGTCTGTAAGAAAAAAGGACGAATGAAAATATGCTTTACCGACGAGATGAATTTGGAGGAAGCCTTCTATGAGATGGCAAAGATGCCGATCTTCCAAAAATTTGTCAGGGATACCCTCTATGTGATAAAGGAATACGACAGAAATCGAGGAAGTTTTCTTTTGGAAACGCTCCGTGTATTGACTGAAAATATGGGCGCAAGAAAGGAAACAGCGGATATTCTATACCTACACAGAAATACATTGGCGTACCGAATTAGACAGATTGAACAATTAACAGGTATGGATCTGAATGACCCGCAGGTGCTGTTTCAGTTGCAATTAGCGATAAAAATTGAGACATATGTAGATTAATAAAAAATAAGTAATGAAAATCTTTTGTTCGCCGTGCACAATTTAGCGCGTTAAATTTGTGCACGGCGAATATTGTTCATAAAAGTCGTATATAGTATTATTTTCTCAATTAATTAAATATCACGGTGGTTTTTTGTAAATAATTAACAAAATGTATCGGATCAGGGGATTGCTGTGAGTCATATGGGAGGTAACAAGATGGATGGAAGATTGAAGGTTTCGGCTGTTCAGGTCACAGTGTACCAGAACAATATCGAGGCCAACATGGAGAATGTTGAGAGGATGGCGATGAAAGTTGCCCAGAATGAACAGGATGTGGATTTGATTCTTTTCCACGAAGCATGTCTGGAAAGCGGAATACCGCTCGAGACATTTGATGAGGCGCTCACCGAACGAATTGTAGAATTCTGGAAGGGCATTGCGGCAAAGACGGGGACGAATATCCTGGCCGGAAGACTGGAACGCAAAGACGGCGTGATCTATAACAAGGCGACGGTGTTTACTCCGGAGGGGGAGATCCTCGCGGACTATGCCAAAATTCATCTTTACAACAGTGAAAGAGATACGATTGAACCGGGAAAAGAGCTTGGAATGTTTGAACTCAACGGCATGAAGATCGGAATTATGATTTGTGCAGATTTTGGTTTCCCGGAACTGGCAAGAACTTATGCGGTGAATGGCTGTCATGTACTTGCAGTCACCAGCAGTTGGGCATATCCTGATGACGACTTATGGGTGATCTGCAATCAGGCACGTTCTTCTGAAAATGGCATTTACGTAGTTTCCTGTGACCGTACCGGCCCGTCATCGCCGGGAGTGATCAAAGTGGGACGCTCGATGGTATGTGATCCGGATGGATTTATTCTTTCCAATCTGGTGGAGAAGACGGATACATATTACGTTCAGACCCTTTATCGTGATGAGGTGGAAAAACGTCATCAGACGATGAGATGGTTACAGTGGCTCAGACCGGAATTGTATACCAATTGGATGAACTCCAGTTGGCCGGATGCTGACAAAACGAATGAGAAATAAAAGGAGACTTAAGTTATGTTAATGCGTCAGATTTTGGATGTCTATGATCTGCTTGATCGGGCGGATGCATCCGGAGCGATGATGGAAGAGTACATGAGAAGCCTGGGGGGCGAAGATATAGTAGTAACTACCATTGAAGGGGCAAAGGGTAAGACCGATATGATCCGTATTACCATCCCTGGTAAGAACGGGAAGAGCGTCGGCGGGACGGCTCCGACTCTTGGGGTCCTTGGACGGCTTGGCGGACTTGGAGCAAGACCCGAGCTGATCGGATTTGTGTCCGATGGAGATGGAGCACTTGTTTCCCTTGCGGTTGCTGCCAAACTTTTGGATATGAAGAGCAAGGGAGATGATCTGGAAGGGGATGTGGTCGTTTGTACACACATTTGTCCGGATGCACCGACCAGCCCACATAAGCCGGTTCCTTTCATGGGGTCTCCGGTAGATATGGCGACTGTAAACAGGCATGAGGTAAACGGGGATTTGGACGCAATCCTTTCCGTGGATACCACGAAGGGCAATCGTATCATCAATACCAGAGGATTTGCCATTTCACCCACTGTTAAAGAAGGCTATATTTTGAAGGTCAGCGAGGAACTTTTAGATATTATGCAATCCACGACAGGCAGAATGCCTTACGTGTTTGCTCTGTCCGTTCAGGATATCACGCCATATGGCAATGAACTGTTCCATTTGAACAGTATCCTTCAGCCGGCAACCGCTACAAAGGCGCCGGTGGTAGGAGTGGCGATCACCACGGAAGCTCCGGTGGCCGGATGTGCGACGGGAAGCAGTCATGTGGTCGATCTGGAAGAGGCGGCAAGGTTCGTGCTGGAGACAGCAAAAGCATACGGACGAGGAATGTGCCGTTTCTATGACGAGGATGAATTTAGCAGAATCTTGTCCAGGTATGGAGAGATGACACGCTTTCAGACCCTCGGCGAATAATTTACGCTAAATATAGATTTTCTATATTTTATATTTAAGAAAGGGAGGAACCTATTATGAAGAGAAGACTTTTTGCTGTGGCGCTCGCACTTAGCATGGTAGTTGGCCTGGTTGCAGGATGCGGCGGCAAGGAAAAGGAAGAGACGAAGAAGGAACCCGAGAAGCAGGAAGAAGTGGATACTTCCAATGTCAGCGATGAAGACAAATTCGGAGGAACTCTTACGATCGCGCTTGCATCTATCGCAAGCAACATTGACCCGATTATGTACACCGGTGTATATGAAGGCCAGATCATTGAAAACATTGCAGATACGTTGATCGTGTATGACAATGCCGTAACAGATTTTGAGCCCAGCCTTGCAACGGAATGGACTGCAAATGAAGCAGGTGATGAGTATACATTTACCCTTCGCGATGATGTGTATTTCCAGCCAGGTAAATATCAGGAAGGCCGTAAGATGACGGCAGAAGATGTTAAATATTCTCTGGAGCGTTCTCATAACGAATCCGCTCTTGCGAGACTTACCATGCTGGATCACTGTGAGGTAATTGATGATACTCATGTAAAATGTGTACTGGAGTCCCCGAACGCATCCTTCCTTGCTGCTCTGACGAACAGTGGTAATGTCATTGTTCCGAAGGAAGAGGTAGAAGGATGGGGCGATGAATTCGGCGCTCACCTTGTTGGAACCGGCCCGTTCATGATGGCTGAAAACGGATGGAAGACAGACCAGGGCGTTGACCTTGTGAAGTTTGACAAGTTCTGGGGCGGGGATATTTACCTCGACGGTCTGAATTTCGTATATATTACGGAAGTAAACCAGAGAGTAAATGCTCTTAAGAACGGCGAAGTTGATATCGCATACGACCTTACAGGTGAAGGAATCGAAGAAATCAAAGCAGATTCTAATCTGAAGATGATTCAGGAAGCCGGCATGGGCGTAAATTACATCTACTTCAATATGGCAAATGGCCCGACAGCAGATATCAAGGTACGTGAAGCACTTCAGACTGCAGTAGATCGTGAAGCTATGGTTTCCGCACTTTATCAGTATGGCGAGGGTCAGGTTGGATACCTTGCATTGCCGCCGAACTCATGGGGCTATGACGAGAGCCTGATCGACATTGTGCCGAAGTACGATGTGGAAAAAGCGAAGAAATTATTGGCAGAGGCTGGCTATGCAGACGGATTTGAGCTGGAATACTACACAGGTGATTCCGCTACTTCCAAAAAGATCGGCGAGATTTTCCAGCAGTTCTGTGCACAGATAGGCGTAACAGTTAACATTCATCAGGCAGCGTGGGGAACCTTCAGTGAGATCGGTGCTTCTGGAAATGCAGATGTAATCTCTATGAGCTGGACATGGTATCCGGATCCGTACTTCTATCTGAACAAGATGTTCCACGAGGAATCTCTCGGAACATTAGGAAATGGTCAGCAGTTCAACATTCCGGAAGTAAATGAACTTCTTGACGAGGCAGTTGCAGTTTCCGACCAGAATGAAAGAGCAGAACTCTACAAGCAGGCATTGAAGCTCATCACAGAGCAGTATGCACAGATTGACTATTCAGTAGCTAACGTAAACGTAGGTATGAGCAGCAAGGTTATGGATTTCCCGGTGCGTCCGGACAAAACGATTGAAGTTGCAGACGGCGTGACAAATAATACATGGCTTGCAAAATAATAGTTGACAGAGTGTAAAGAAGCAAAGGAGCTTGCGCAGGCGGGCCCCTTTGCTTTTCAAATCAGGCCATTGCGAAAGATTAAAATTCCGCGAAATTTTGGGATTTCGCAATGGTCTGGGAGTTTTAGAGAGGAAAGGAGAACAACAGTATGTTAAAGATGATTTTAAAGCGTATCTTTCAGTTGATTCCAGTACTGTTGATTACTATGAGTATTACCTTCGTGATCACCCGTGTTCTGCCGGGTAACCCTGCGGTATCTATCCTGGGACCGCAGGCCAGCGCGGAGGACATTGAGAAGATGGAAGAGGAGATGGGGCTTCATGATCCGCTTCCGGTGCAGTATGTTCATTATATTGGAGGACTCCTGACGGGGGATCTGGGGACCTCTTACCGGTATCATCGCCCGGTTGCGGGGCTGATACTGGAAAAACTGCCCAACACATTGCAGCTTGCGATGACCAGTCTTGTGATTGCCCTCCTTATCGGAGTACCAGTGGGAATCCTATCGGCGGTCAAACAGTATTCCATTTTTGATTACGTCGCTATGATCACTGCGCTGGTCGGGGTGTCCATGCCGACCTTCTGGCTTGGACTTATGCTGGTTCTGGTGTTCAGTGTAAATCTGGGCTGGTTCCCGACAATGGGAATGGCGACCCTGGCAGACGGATTTGGAGCGGTGGTATCACATTTGTTCCTTCCGGCGCTCTGCCTGTCGTTTGGAAGTATGGCAAATTTTGCCAGAATCAGCCGATCCAGTATGCTGGAAGTTGTGAATCAGGATTATATGAAAGCGGTACGGGCAAAAGGTATTCGCGAGAGTGTAGTGATTATGAAACACGGATTTAAAAATGCGCTTCCGCCGATCGTTACAGTTCTTGGCATGCGTATTGCATCTCTGATGACCGGCGCGATTATGATCGAGACGATCTTCTCGTGGCCCGGAATAGGAAGGCTGATCGTAGAAGCAATCAATAATAATGATTTTGAGCTGATACAGGGCGCTGTATTATTTATGGCAGTTCTGTATGTAGGCGTTAACCTGATTGTAGATATTGCATATCTATACATCAATCCGAAAGTAAGTTACGAATCAGAGAGGAGGGCGGGCTAATGTCAGCAAAGGGATTAAGTGAAGCCAGTCAGCAGGAAATGCTGTTAAAAGAAAGAAAAGCGAACAGTGCATGGCGTAAATTAAGACGGAATAAATCCGCCATGATTGGCCTTGCCATGGTGCTATTTGTAACCCTGCTCTCTATATTCGGGCCTTTCTTCGTTAAAGCGGACCCGGCGGCTATGGATTTCCTGCATGTGAATGCGAAACCGGGAACTCCGGGATTTATTCTCGGGGCGGACAGTATAGGCCGTGACATGCTGTCGCGTCTGATCTACGGAGGCCGCGTATCCCTCTTGGTAGCAGTGGGCGGTATGCTGGTAGGAGCCGTGGTCGGAATCCTGATCGGTCTGGTATCCGGCTATGCGGGGGGAAAGGTGGACGCCGTTCTTATGCGTATTATGGACGGTATGTCGGCGTTCCCGTTTGTTCTGCTGGCTCTGATGCTCATGACGGCTTTGGGCGCAGGTATGAAGAATGTAATCCTTTCTATCGGTATTGCCAGTGTGCCGGGATATGCCCGAATGACCAGAGGCCAGGTCCTTGTAGTAAAGAATGAGGAATATATCAAAGCTGTGAAGGCACTTGGGGCGACAAATGGAAGAATCATATTCCGCCATCTTCTGCCCAATGTTGTCTCTTCTCTTATTGTTTATGCGACACTGAATGTAGCCGGTGCGATTCTGACAGAAGCCTCCCTTAGCTTCCTGGGGATGGGAATTACCCCGCCACAGGTTTCCTGGGGTTCTATTCTGAAAGAAGGTCAGGAATGTATGAGAACAGCCAGCCACATCGCTACATTCTCCGGAATTGCCATCCTGATCACCGTTTTGGGATTCAACCTTCTCGGTGACGGTATCCGTGATGTCCTGGATCCGAAAATGAAGAAGTAGCAGAAAGGAGAGACACTATGAACGATTTATTATTACAGGTGGAAGATCTGAAGACCTATTTTAATACCGCAAGCGGAGTGGCAAAAGCGGTGGATGGTGTTACCTTTTCGCTAGAGTACGGCGAGACACTGGGAATTGTAGGAGAGTCCGGTTCCGGTAAGAGTGTGACTTCTTCCTCTATCATGCGTCTGCTTCCGAAAAACGGCAACATTGTCGGAGGAAAAATCTTATTTGAGGGCAAGGATATTGCCAGGTTAAAACAGAAGGATATGCTGAAAATCCGCGGAAATGATATTTCCATGATTTTTCAGGATCCCATGACTGCACTGGACCCGGTATTTACGATCGGTTCCCAGATCATGGAGGTTATTAATGCACATCAGAAGCTTTCCAAAGAGGAAGCGAAGAAATATGCAATAAAAGCACTGAAAATGGTAGGAATCCCCGAGCCGGAAAAACGGCTGAAATCCTACCCGCACGAATTTTCGGGAGGTATGCGCCAGAGGGTCATCATCGCCATGGCCATTGCCTGCAATCCGAAGCTGATCATAGCAGACGAGCCGACCACCGCGCTTGACGTGACGGTACAGGCCCAGGTGCTTGGACTGATGAAGGATCTGCAAAAAGAGACGAACGCGTCCATCATTCTGGTAACGCATAACCTGGGAGTCGTATGGAAAATGTGTGATTCCGTCATGGTCATGTATGCCGGAAAGACTGTGGAATATGCAGATGTAAAGACGCTTTATTCTGACGCGAGGCACCCGTATACGTGGGGACTTCTAAAATCCATGCCGAAGGTAACGGATGATCCGAACGTGCCGCTGGCATCCATACCAGGTACGCCGCCGGATCTGAAACTGACGGGAGGAAGCTGCAACTTCCATAATCGCTGCAAATACTGTCAGGAGATTTGCAGGAATCAGTGTCCTGAAATGAAAGAAGTGGAGCCGGGGCATTTTGTAGCCTGTCATTTCACGAAAGAAGAACTGGAACAGATGGGAGGTAACGACGATGAATGATAAAGATGTTATCTTAAAGGTAGATCACCTGAACAAAACATTCAAGGTGAAAAGTTCGCAGCTCTTCGGGAAACCGGCGTATCTGAAGGCTGTAAATGATGTGTCTTTCGAGGTTCATAGAGGGGAGACTATCGGAATTATCGGCGAGTCAGGCTGCGGAAAATCCACGTTGGGAAAGAGCATTCTGCGGCTTATCGAGCCCACTTCGGGAGATGTAGTATATAACGGCAAATCTCTGATGGGCCTGGAAAGAAAGGAAATGAACGCGCTCAGACAGGAAATCAACATGGTCTTCCAGGACCCGTATTCTTCTCTCGACCCGCGAATGACCACGGGAGATCTGATCGAGGAGCCGATGATCATTCATAATATCGGAACTCCGGAGGAGAGGAAGAAACGTGTGCAGGAGCTTCTGAAGCTGGTAGGGCTTGATTACTATCATGCAATCCGTTATCCTCATGAGTTTTCCGGCGGACAGCGTCAGCGTATCAATATTGCCAGAGCGCTGGCTATGAACGTAAAACTTCTGGTATGCGACGAACCGGTATCCGCGCTTGACGTTTCCGTGCAGGCTCAGGTGCTGAATCTTCTGAAGGAACTGAAGGATACACTGGGACTTACTTACATTTTTATTTCACATGATTTGAGCGTTGTAAAATATATCAGCGACAGAATTATTATCATGTATCTTGGAAAGATTATGGAGATGGGAGAGGCGGAGGAGATTTATAAAAATCCGGCCCATCCTTATACCAGGGCTTTGTTCTCGGCAATTCCGCCGGTCAGCCCCTTTGAGACCAAGGAAGAAGTAGAACTTTCGGGAGAGATTCCAAGCCCCTTAAATATGCCTCCGGGCTGCCCGTTTGGGAATCGCTGTCCGTATTGTACGGAAGAGTGCCGGGCGGCGTCCATGGAACTTCAGGATATCGGGGAGGGGCACAAGGTGGCCTGCGTGCGGTATTTGAAGGGAGAAATTCAGTAGAGGGATAACCTACAGAGCGTGTTTGGAGGGTAACTGAAGAACCCGCTCTGTTCTTTTATTATAAAAAGGAGGTCAGGAAAATGACGAGACAGGAAATATGGGATATGATTGATGAGCATAAAGAGGAATTGCTGAAATTGTGCAGCGATATGATACAGATTCCTTCTATCAATCCACCGGGCAATGTGGATGCAATCGTGCGGTATATCAGAAATTATTTGGAAAATGCAGGAATCTCCTATGAGATTGTGGGAGCACGGGAAGATCGACCGAATATTCTGGCGCGCTACGGTACGGCGGGAGGAAAGACGGTGGTGTTTAACGGACATTGTGACGTAGTTCCGGCAGGAGATGAGAAAAAATGGGCGTTCCCACCATTTTCCGGAGAAGTCAGGGATGGCGTGATGCTTGGGCGTGGAACCTCCGATATGAAGTGTGGTCTGGGAGCTTCTATGTTTGCTGTGGCAATGCTGGCAAAAGCCGGAGTTACGTTAAATGGCGACGTTCTCCTTACGGTGGTCCCGGATGAGGAGACCGGCGGGGAATATGGAACGAAATGGCTGTGTGAAAACGGATACGTGAAGGGCGATTGGGGAATCGTTGCGGAGCCTACGGGAATGGATAATATAGAGGTAGGACAGAAGGGAACCATGGGCATGAATCTGTATGCCACAGGTACGACTGCTCACGGAAGCCTCAGCCCTTACGTGGGGGAAAATGCCATTGACAAGCTGGTACGCATTCTCCCGCAGATGTATCGTCTTCGGGAAATCCACGGAACCTATGAGGGCGAGATCGCAGAGGTGATGGAGGTATCCCGCCAAAAATGCAAGAGGGTACAGAAAAAAGAAGGGGTAGAGACCATCATGGATCACGTGACGGTGAATATCGGCACGATTCAGGGCGGCGTAAAGCGAAATGTGGTTGCCGATACGGCTATGGCAGAATTGGATGTACGTGTTCCTATTGGAGTAGACCATGAGGAGATTATACGTAAGGTCGACGAGATTATAAAAGAATCCGGAATAGAAGGGGTATATGCCACCTACGATAATCCCAGGGGCGGCAATTATGTATCTGTGAAGGACCCGATTGTGCAAGTGACCGGAGATTGTATCAGGGAATTGCTGGGAATCGATCTGATCACGGCTTATCAGTGGGCGAGCAGCGACACCAGATATTTCCGGGAGGCCGGGATTGCCACGATTCAGTACGGACCATCCAATACGGAAGGAATCCATAATTATAATGAGACTGTAAATACGGCGGATATTATTACAGCATGCAAGGTGTATGCGGCGCTTATACTGGAACTGGTTGGATAAGATATTGGTGTGTTTGAGAAAGGGGAGAGCCGAGATTATAGGATTTCGGCTTTCCCCTGAAACTTTCATTAACTGGAGGCCCATTAATCATCCCCCTCTCCCGAACAAATTTCTGGAAACAGATATGATATTGATCAGATCACTGTCCATTTCAAGAAAATGCTCCAATAGTTTGTCAATGTTAGAATTGTTATTTTCTAAATATTCCAAATAACCAAACGAATTATGAATAAAGTAATCTCTGTGGTCATCCGATTCATCTAAATAAACATGTAATTTCAAGCCCAAAACCAAAAGTACGATTAAACTAACAAAAAAATTATTTAGCGGCTTCTTTTTATTATTTATTACATCGGTAAAGCTTTTTTCGTAAAACAAAGCGCACATAGAAGTAGTTGACAACAAATTTATCGTCTTTTTCAGGGCCATATTGAGAAGCTCATCATTTTTGCTTCCTTTGATAGAGATAATTTCTCCGTTGACTACTTTAAAAATAGTCTCCATAGAATCATTTTTAGAAGTTGCTTTTTTGGAAGATAATTCCTCATAGGATATTACATATTTTCCGGAAGTCTCTCTAGTTAATGCTACTCCGTACCGAAAAAACATTAATTTGCTCCCCAATTCAGCAATATACTCGGCTTCAATAAATAATTCTCCGAGTTTCTTGTTTACAATTGCATCTAAGTTTTTCTGAACAATTGGGTTATTCAAATATCCTGGATTAATAAGAAGATTTCTAAATATATCTACGCGCTACAGAAGAGCAGGGGATTTGTCCGCATAGTTCGTTTTTACAATCTGGGTAGAAATTTAATTGAGGTTGGAACACCGAAGTAAGGTGATAAATCCAGTTTATCAGAGTGAGGCTTGAATAGAGGTGGATAGTAGCCTAACATAATATCAAAACGAGAAATCGTGGGAGTGTAAAATAAAGTGTGCAGTTAGATTTACTGAATCGATAACTGACACGCTTTATTTTATACTCCCTTTATTCATCGTTATCATCTTCAAAACAATACTCGTTTAATTCAGGATAATCAAGAAATTCCGCTAAGGTCATGTTAAATGCTATAGCAATTTTGTGAAGAGTTTTGGCTTTTGGATTATGAGTTAACCCTCTAACAATATTGTCGAGAGTAGATTGTTTTACTCCGCTCATCGTAGCTAATTTATTAATGCTCATACCTCGTTGGTTGCAAAGAGTTTTTATTCGCAATACGTATAAATCTGAGTACTCCATGTTAAGTATTCCCCATTATCAATATTACCCGTATTCGGGTTAGTATTATGTTATCAAGGAATAATACTGTGTATACCCGTACACGGGTTGACTTTTCGGAAAAAATATTTTATCATATATACCCGTATACGGGTATATGCAGGCTGAAAAAAGACCCACTTCCTAATTGGGAAGTAGGTCTCATTTTTCGTAAAGTATCTTACTTTATGTTGCAACCACAGGCAACTATCAGCACCATCGTATTAGATATTATAGATTTTTTATGTCATTTTGTCAATATAATCCTTCATGATTTGAATGGCGAGTGTGACTAGATTTTACAGAAACCTGCAAATATTTACATTTTGAGTGTGAAAAATGGGATAAATCCATTATGATTTTTTTCATTATCCGTCAAAATTATCGTCATTGCGGAAGCGCCATATTTAATTCTTTCAAATATATTACTGTAGAAGTCCTGATTTCGAATTATCAGGAAGAAAGGAAAAGATATAAATATTTGTTCTCAAAGAGAATTATCTGTTTATTTATGTCAGGAAATTGTTTATATGTCAAGAAAAGGTGAAAATATTTACAAGAGAAAGGATGGACGATGGGAAGGCAGATATATAAAATGCCATGATTCTACCGGAAAGGCCAGCTATGGTTATGTGTATGCGCGAAGTTACAGGGACTTAAAACTCAAACTAAATGATATTCGTGCTAATACTACAAAATACGGTATATACAATACAAATTCGAGTTATTCCATGTTAACTTTTAAAAAGGTTTCACAAGAATGGCTGAAATACAAATATGTAAATATAAAGGAATCCACATATATGAGATATACTTATTTATTAAACAATTATATATATAACGTAATCGGGAATTATGATATTTCATTAATAAATGATAAGCACTTAGAAAATTTGAGTCGTATGTTGCTTGCAGAGGGAGGAAAGGGTAAACAAGGATTATCCCCTAAAACAGTAACAGATATTCTTAGTTTAGTAAAAAGTATTTTGCGATTTTCCGTATATCGGAGGTATTCTTCCGTATATACCGGAAACTTTATTACAATTAAACAGAATATGAAAGAAATGCGGGTCCTCTCCAGAAAGGAACAGCAGCTTTTGACGATGAATATAATCCACTCTAATAATTTGAAGGATATCGGTATTTTGATATGTCTGTATACAGGAATTAGGATTGGCGAATTATGTGCTTTGAGATGGGAGGACATTTCTATCTCAGAAAAAGTTCTTACTATCCATAATACACTGCAAAGAATCAAGTCATCTGAAATTGATAGCGATAAAAAAACAAAGATAATACTATCTTCCCCAAAAAGTAAATGTTCACATAGAACGATACCGATTCCAGACGAGTTGATTGATATACTAATCCATATACAGGCGGATTCCAGAGCTTATGTGTTAACTGGTATACCTGACAAATTTGTTGAACCAAGGTCTATGCAAAATCATTTTAAGAAAACCATTAAAAAATGCTCTATCAATGACGCGAATTTCCATTGTTTGCGCCATAGTTTTGCAACCCGTTGTGTAGAGGTTGGATTTGATATTAAAAGCCTGAGCGAAATATTAGGACATGCAAATGTAAATATCACTATGAATCGCTATATTCATCCGACCATGGAACTAAAAAGGCAAAATATGAATCGTCTTTCGGATTTATTAGCCGTCAAATAATGTCGTCAAATATTATAGAAAATCTCACGCTTCTGGGATTTAATAACAATATATCATAAAGTAAGATACTTTACGAAAACATGCCACGGACTTCTATTTCACCAATAATTGAGAAATGGAGGATTTTAATCATGAGTGACGAATTTAGCAACAGTGGGGCTGCCGGTGAGGTAGTAACTCAATCTACAATGTCAGACAAAAGTAAGGCTGCGGCTGCTTTATTAAGTTTCTTCCTTGGCATGTTCGGGATACATAGGTTTTACCTTGGAAGAGCTGGATCTGGAGCAGTGATGCTTGTTTGTACGATACTTGGTTGGTTTACAGCAGGTATTATAGTTGGTTTGGGTCTTATTGCTTTTGTTGCTATTTGGGATTTAGTCGATTTTGTTCGTATTCTTTGCAACAGCTTAGGAGATGCTCAGGGACGCAAGTTGAAATAGGCTGTGCTTAGGATATAGTTATCAAATTGATTAATGTTCTGAATCGACGAACGGTAAAAGCTTTGCTTTTCTTTTTCGAGAAAGGGGCTTTTACCGTGCGTTATTTTATTATAAGTAGGTGTAAACATGGTAACAGAGTCTCAAATGCTCTCGCAAATTGAAGTGGCAAACCAATTTATTGATAAAAACTATTTGGAAAGTCTTAAGGAATATACAGTATATCCTTTGGCTGACCGATTCAAAAAACATAACTTAACAAGATTATACCACATTAATAAAATTATATACGACAAAGATGAAGACATTAATGAAAAATTGGTTAGTGTGTTTCATTCAGTAATGCCTTTTTGCAAAAATATTCTCTTGATATTAAAGGGCAATGTGGAGTCCGCAGATTTGTATTTGGGTATTCGTTCTTCACAAATCAGTAATGCTGCAACAGCAAGTGAGGTATTGCATGATTCTTTCCTTGGAAATTTTCCGGGAAGCAGAATTAGTGCTGTAAAATCATCTGAATTATCCGGATTGTTTTGTGATGAAGAAGCAACGCCTACTACAAAGAATATAGCTTATGTTAATATTCTTCCTTCCGAAAGAACATCAAAACAAGGTGATTATATTCAGGGGTTAGAAAAATTTATTGATACGATGCGGGGGAGTGAATATATTTGCGAAATAATAGCTTCTCCTATTCAGGACAGGGAAATGGAAATTCGATTGAATGGATTTGAAGAATTGTATTCAGCTTTGTTTCCTTTTTCTAAAAAAACCAGTTCTCATGGACATAATGAAGGCAGCACTTTAACAGAAGGTATTACGGAAAGCATTTCCGATTCGATTTCTAAGGGTATTTCAAAGGCAACAGGGCGTTCAGATGGCCATACGCATGGGAAAAATTCAGGTTTTAATATGGGCATGCACATGCTGTTGAATTTTGGCGTATCAAACGGAACCAATGAAGGCTGGTCAACCGGAACAAACGAAGCAAGTACAAAGAGTGATACAAATACACGAACAGATTCTTCTGCCAGACAGAAATCAACGTCTAAAACCAGTGGGACGACAGATAATTTAACCATTGAATTTAGGGATAAGAGCATAGAAAATCTTCTGGAAAAGATTGACAGACACATAAAAAGGTTAAAGTTGGGAAGCTCTTATGGCGTTTGGGAAGTAGCATCTTATTTTATTTCAAAAAAGAAAAAAACGGCCGCTATTGCGGCAAGTACATATCGGTCGTTGCTGTTGGGTGAAGAAACGGGGATTGAAAAGCCCAATTTTACTTTGTTCGATTGTATGGATAATGAAACCGCTATTATACAAGAGTCATTATGTTACTGTGAACATCCAGAGTTCTTAATACCTTTTTATGATGCTTCAACCGGTGAAAATCATGTCCGGAATTTATCACCTTCCAGCTATATCAATGGAAAAGAATTAGCATTACTTATGAACTTGCCAAGAAAATCAGTTAACGGAATTATGGTGACAGAAATGGCTGAATTTGGAAGAAATGTGTTTGCCAATTCCCTACATAAACAGCGGGAAATAGAAGTGGGACATATTTTCCATATGGGTCAAAAAGAAGCTGCTCCTGTTTCATTAAATATCGACAGTTTAACATCTCATTGCTTTGTTACAGGATCAACTGGTAGTGGTAAATCTAATACAATTTACAAATTGATTGAAGAGATAAACAAAGAGCCGTATAATGTTCCGTTTTTAGTCATTGAGCCAGCAAAAGGAGAGTATCGGAATGAATTCCGTAAAATTAAAAATATAAATTTATTTAGTACAAACCCACAAATTGATCAGATGCTGAAATTAAATCCATTTTCGTTTTGTAAAGGTATTCATATTTTGGAACATCTGGACCGAATTGTGGAGATATTCAATGGTTGTTGGGAAATGTATGCTGCAATGCCTGCAATTTTAAAAGAAGCTATAGAAGAAGCTTATGTGAATAAAGGTTGGGATTTGCTTAATTCTGTTTTTATCGGAGAAGCTGAACCGGTATTTCCAACATTTATAGATGTTCTTCAGGAACTACCCAGAATAATTAATAGCTCCGAATACTCGGCTGATACAAAAGGTGATTATATTGGTGCACTTGTAACCCGAGTTAATTCTATGACCAATGGTATATACGGTCAGATATTCTGCGATGAATTTGAAGTAGACAATAAAACTTTATTTGATAAAAGTACCATAGTCGATTTGAGCAGAATAGGTTCATCTGAAACAAAATCTTTAATTATGGGTGTTTTAGTTTTGAAACTGACAGAATATCGTTTGGCTAATGCAGATAGAGGTAATTCCATCCTTAAGCATCTGACAATATTAGAAGAGGCTCATAACATATTAAAAAATTCAAAGAATGTACAAAATACTGCAGGAAATAATGTGGTTACAAAATCTGTAGAGATGATTGTGAATAGTATTGCAGAAATGAGAACCTATGGGGAAGGATTTGTTATTGTGGATCAGTCGCCAACTTCAGTTGATATTGCAGCTATTAAAAATACAAATACAAAAATAATCATGAGATTACCGGAAGAAGAAGACTGTAGAATTGCGGGACATTCTGTCTCGTTATCCGAAGCGCAAATTGATGAACTGGCCAAGTTGGAAACAGGTGTGGCAGTTGTTATGCAAAACAACTGGGCGGAGCCGGTACTCTCAAAAATAAATGAAGCAAAGCACCCTTATGAAGGGTATGAGCAGCCTATTACTTTTGGAAAACTCAAAGAGTTTAGGAGTATGATTCTTTGTGAGCTCATTAACCAGTTTGAAATAACAGAAGAGCAAGATATAAGTAAGGTTATTTGTAAGGTTGAGGAGTTTGACATTCCTCCTTCCAAAAAGACAGAAATGGTTAGAATGCTCGTCCAATTTAACAGAATTATGGCGAAGGGATACGACAGTATATTGTTCGGTAGAACTATGCTTCGTTTAATCGGCTGCAATGATGCTTTTAGGAAGGCTGAAAAATACCTCGAATATCAAACAGATTCTGAAGGGAACCTTATCGAGCGTTACACAAAAAAATCTCTTTCGGAATGGAATAGTTATATCGATAGTGCATTATTGCAATATGTCTCTATAGGAGAAGAGTATCGTGAAATAGTGCGGCAATATATATTGCATTCGAAGAAATTTGAACAGCACGCCATCAGTTATAGCATTCTATATCGCCAGATTTATACACAAATTAAATAGGAGGTTAGGCAGAATGAATCACGTTGTTATTCGCTATTCATATCTTTCCAGTAAAGCTGAAGTGATAATAAATGGAGAAAGCGCAAGCCCATATAGCGAATTATCAACCACGTTGAATCGTCCGTTCTTAGAATCGGTTAATAAGATAATTTCAGGACTTGATAACGAGGTGTTTGATGATTACGACATTGATTTTTATGGAACTGTTTTCCAATACAAATTACTAATGGCTGGTTCTGAAAAATCAGATTTTTGTAAAGAAATTCGCTTTAATGATATTGAGTCTTTAATACCAAAAGAAACATTGTTGAATCGACTTTCAATTATTAGTAATGAGAATAAAATCGTTAAAGATAAGCCATCAACTATGTTGGTTTATAATCTTTCTAATATTATTGTTCCGCAAAGTGACGCATTCATTTGCGTGGATAATCCAATTGCAGATATTGGTATTTTTAATGTTGCAAAAGAAATTCCAGCAACGATTAGAATTCCGGTTATTGTTGCCGGGACAATACGCGCTCAGAATTTGGCGGGGCGAACCGTTTTGTTTATCCCGGAAAAGGATTTCGATGATTTCTGGGAGTATATCGAGTTGGAATATGTTGTTCGTCCGTCAATTATTGAATATATGACAGCATTGAGGTATGTACCGTTATCACCGCTTCAGAAAGTTGAACTGGAATCAATAAAGAATGGTAAACCAGAATATTATATCGGTGATTTTCCCACAACATTGGATCAGGGCGAATCAGCAAAAATAGAATTTGTAAGCTTTCCATCGGATTTTTTTGTGATAAAAAGTGAGAATCCGGCGATCCTTTCATGTGACAAAAATATTCTCATGGCAAATGAAAGCGGAATAGCAAGTATTCTTATTGTAGACCAGAAGGGGGAGGTCGTAGCACAGAAGCAGGTTTCAGTAATCAGACACCATTATGTTGAGGAAATCAGATTGATTCCGCATTTTGAATATTTAAAACGAAATGAAAGAAATAAGATAGATGTAATCATAACGCCGCTTAATGCGGAAGATGCTAATCGACTTATTTGGAATAATTCTAATCCAAATGTAATCCGGGTGGATGAAGATGGCAATATTTATGCAATTGGTGATGGGCAGGCAACGATAACAGTATCTGGATATTTAACTCATGCTACACTTAGGATAGAGGTTAAACCTGCATTACAGGGACTTAGGTTTACGCAGCAATCAGTTCGGATTAAATCAGGAGAAACCGTGATTATTGATTGTGAGGTCACACCTCCAGAGGCGCCTGCTGAGAACTTGAATTGGGAATTAGACAATAAAACAATAGCATCAATTAACCCTTCGAAAGATGGCCGCAGGTGTCAGGTCATTGCATCATCAAGCTATGAGGGAAAAGGGAATGTTCGTTGCTATGATTCTAATACAAGGCTTGGAGCTGTCTGCAATATTGAGGTGGTTTCTAAGGTAAAGCAAGGTGCGGTTGGAAGAATTGCATTATGGTGTTGGGTGCTTGGTATTATTATGCCATTTTTATTGCCAGTATCTGGCATAGTAGGAATTTATGGAATAGCGTGTGATCCGGAACCAGATCATAAAACAAGATACATTGTTTGTACTGTCGGGAGTATTTTGACGTTACTGTTCTGGCTGTCTATGTGAATGAGTTAATTAAAACAGGAAGAAACTGAGGAGGGAATTAAGTATGAGTTGGTTTGGTAACAGGAATAGAGAGGGACGTGAGGCGGAAAGACCGGATATAAAACCTAGAAATCAAATATTACAGGTCCCCGAAAAAGAAACCTCTGAAGCTAAGGGGAAACTGGATAGATTTCAGGATAAATCACCGGAAGACCAAAAGAAAAGTCTTAATGAACAGTCTCGGGCAGCAAAAGATCGACAGAAACTAGAACGTCCAAGCAATACGTCTACGGAAGGGGACACGGCAAAAGGTCAGCGTCAATTAGAGCGTGGGCATGTGGCAGAGCGTGAATAATAATGGGCAAATTGAACAATTTTGACGGTGTTGATAGTTTTGAAGTACAGCCAAGAAATAAAGTAGAAACGATACCCTCTGTAACGGAAAATGACCGTAAGAAACTTGAACATATAAATAAATCAAGGACGTTGGAATATAATTCGTCTGAATTAAAGGAAGGAGGGGACTCCAATAGAGGAAAGAATTCTATAGAAAAGGGGCGTTTAAATAATAGAGATTTAAGTAGACAGCCTGAAAGGCAAGGGGACTTAGTTCAAACAGGAACGGCCATTGAAAATCCCCGATATGGAACTGGTGGTGGAAAACAATATTTTATTCATGAGGCTCATCAGAAACCGAACGCTAATGGAAATTTGATACTAAAAAACGGTTCTTTAAATAAAACAGGGGAAACGAACTTGCAGTATTTTGGCTCGCCGTATCTGCCTGAAAATAAAAGTGAAAGTAAAAGTGAAGAACAGAAAGTCAAGCCGACAATATCTGTGAATTATTCACCTCTTTCAAAATCCGAAAAGGCTGAACTGGAACAACTTGATAAAAATACGATGGATGAACGAGGATTAGCTAGAGTAATGGATAACAAGAAGGAACAAGAAGAAGAATATTGGAAACACCCTTTAACCAACCAAGAAGTCAGGGGGACAAATACTAATCCGGATGCATGGTCTAATCCGCGAAAATTGAAAAGCGGAGAGAAATTTTATCAATTGCGTCCCTCAAATGCAGGAGAAGCAAGTGAATATTTCACAAATGGTGAGACAGTTAATAAATGCAGAAAGGAAAATGGGGATGTGGATGTGGGAAAGCTTTTGAAATCACTACAAATTAATCCAGGGGAGAATAAGAATTGGACTTTACGAGAATATGAATATCGTAAAAATAATTAGAAAAGCTGGAGGAGACTACGCTACTCATCATATTCAGCTTTGAATTCTTCTAAACTAAAATAATGGAGAAGAAAATGAAGCACATAGGATTAGTTTTATCAGGGGGTATGGGAAAAGGCGCGTATCAGGTGGGTGCCCTTACCGCCATAGATGAATTTTTTAGACCGTCAGATTTTGAGTATGTAAGTGCGGCATCTATAGGTGTTCTCAATACATATGCATATCTTACTAATAAGCTGACAGAAGCAAAAAAAATATGGGAATCCGTAAATCTCAAAGGCGAAAAACGTTTTATTACATCTATATTAAAGAGTTCTTTTCTGCAAGATACAATTACCACTATTATTTCGACGGAGGTTATCGTTAATAATTTTTATGTTCCTTTATTAGATTTGACCAATAGAGAATTGAATTATTATAACTTTAAGGACATTGCACCTATGGAAATAGATCCATATTTACGCGCAAGTGTTGCAATGCCCTTTTACAATAAAGGAATTAGTATAGGCGGGAAAACTCTTTATGATGGTGCAGTTGTTGATAATATTCCTGTATTTCCAGTAATTAGAAACAATTTGGATTATGTTATTTGTATTTATTTTGATGATTTTAATTATATATTTGAAGATGATTCTGCTGATACCAGGATTATTAAACTTACGTTTCCTGATGACAAGATAATATCTAATTCAATTAATGTTAATCACAATGCAATTAAATATATGGTAAATGAAGGGTATAGCCGAACAAGACGAGTCTTCTCTGAAATTTTTTCGAATGGAATAGATGATCTTGAAACGATTTATCGCAAAATAGAGCAGAATAATTTGCTTGATGCAAATAAGAAAATAAGAATTACTGGTGACGTAGTGGTTACTAATATGAATAAAGTGGTAAAAAAAATAATTAGAAGCAAACGAATATTAGAAGGAGGAAGTATAAATGAATAACGCAAAATGGAAAGTATTGGGTTTTATTGTTATAACTATAGCAGCTGTCTTTAGCGGAATCATAATTGTCTTATCGGTCATCTCAGCTATAAGCTTAAAAAGATATTTGCATGTACCCGAAACAAATGTAAATAGTGAAGGATAGATTGTTGAGGTAATGCCGGATAATATAGAATATGATGGGCGGTAATGAAAATCTTCCAATTTTCTACCATACTGATAGAAGCTCTCTTAATATGCTGAGGTGATTATAAATATACTTGTTCATCTTGAAATCCTCCAGTATAATATAATTACACATATATCACATTTTCCCGGAAATAGTATCAATGGCGGTTTCCCTCGCGTGCATTCCATTCGGTGCTGTTGCAGTCGGATAGGCTTTGAATATCTCTATGAGCTTTTCGTCAAACGCTATCGAAAGATTCTTTGGAACTCGACCGGGAAGATTGCTTGTGTTTGTGTTTTACTTGTTATTGGAGTACAGCTGTTTTTGTACAGGAATCCTGGGATAAAGATTATGACTATTTTGTTCTGTGTGCTTTACTGCATCGTGGCAAGTATCCTGGTCTACCACTTTGCGCCGAAGACATTTAAAATACGCACATAACAAGTGGCTTTTGGGAGGTTAGAAAATAATGGAAAGAATTATAAAGTCTATGGAAAATAAATATCTTCTGCCATCTCTTGAATTAGTGGAAGACGTTTTTGCAAAATATAAAAATCCTGAAGAAGGCAGGGTGGTACGGCAATTAGTTGAAGAAATACGGTCAAAGAAATACTACCTTCCCGAATTAGAACTCATTATGGTTGATGAGCATGATGAAGTCATTGGATATGCAATGTTTTCACGATTTCATATCGAAGGGAAATATGAGAATGAATTGTTGATGCTAACGCCTGTCGCTGTAAAAACGGAATTACAAAGGCAGCATATTTCGAAAGAATTATTGGAATATGGGTTTGAAAGAGCAAAAGGTATGGGATATAAAGCAATCCTTGTGGAGGGCAATCCCCGCAATTATAATCCCCGCGGTTTTCAGGCGAGCTACAAATATGGAATTGAAGCCGGCCAGGCTATTAAATTGCCGCATCCGGAATGCTTAATGGTTAAAGAATTGGAGTCAGGGGCATTGGATGAAATAAGTGGGCTTGTTGATTATTCTTATTATGAATCACTTAGCGAGGGATAGAAGGGGCTGTGAAAAAGCCCCTTTACACACTTTTTATAGAAAACTATTTTTCGATATACCGACAAGGGCTCTGGTGAAGCTGTCAGGACTGTCATAGCCCTGCTTGATTACTGCGTCCAATATATGCTCGTGAAATAGGGGAATCCTCGCATTACATTGGCGTACCCACTTCAATCAAATTCCCATCCAGATCGTAAAAACGAACGACTTTCTGCCCCCAGCTATGCATCATAAGCCGGTTGACGTATTTGATTGAAGGATATAGCTTTTCAAGCTTTTGAACAAACGCTTCTATATCATGTTCTTCAAAATACAGTTCGCAGGAATTGCTCTCTGAAATAATATCTTTTTCAAGAAATTTTGCCCAGATTTTCTGATCCTGGAGAACAAGGCCTTCCGTTAAAATCATATTACCGTCATTATCAAGTACCATCTCAAGGCCAAACAGATCATGGTAAAACTGTTTTGATTTTTCTATATCTTTCACAACAATCAATATATTTTTTAATTTCATCACTCTTTATCTCCAATCCAATTTTGTTTTCCAGCCGGATAAACCGGAAGTTATCATTTTAGCCGTTTACAGAAGCTATATCCTTTTTTGTAAAAAGATCGTTTCTCGTAAAATTGATGCGCTTGTGCCCTTTTAAGTCCGCTGTTCACTAAAATAGTTGAAATATCATTTTTATTGGCGTACTTCTCCGCTTCTTGAAGCAAGGCACTGCCTATTCCCTGGCCCTGAAAATCATGGGCCACCGCTAACGCAATAACACGCATAATTTTTCCTGTGATTTCAAATGTAAGACACATTTGCAATCCAATAAATCCGATTATTTCTTTATTGCCAACAGCAGTAAAAATCATGTAATTCTTATCTTCTTGTATTTGTAAAATTCTCGTTTTTAAATCTTCGCAAGAAACCTCATATCCCAGCTCTGAATTTATTAAATTGCAAACACCTGATATATCATCACTACGGAAAGTTCTGATTTCCATTTTTCGTCTACCTCGCTAACTTTTGATTCCTTTATCCAATAAACGGGAATTACATTATGCTTTCAACATAAAATAGATATTAAGTAAAACCATTATTACAGCAAATCCAAGGAATGCTTTGTAAATAAGCTTACCTGATTGGGAGGAGGCATTCCTAATGCAAAATATCAGGTAGATAATCCAGAGGATGTACGCAATAAAGATAAATCCTACATTACGAATCAGTAAAGACAAGAAAAACATTACATTTACGATTTTCATTCCATTTTCTGAAAATAATAGTTTTTTGAATTTACTCATCATTCCCTCTCTTTCAAATTTGGTTGTTTATAACCTATGACCAGCTTTGTAACTCAACAATATTTCCTTCACAGTCTGTCGCATATACAAAGACGGCTTTTCTTCCATCCTCATATGTTGTCTTTACAATTTCTCCGATTTGACTACCGCCATTTTGAAGTAAGAGTTGTAAAGTTTTTTCTACGTCATCTACTTCAAATGCGAGATGTGCTATTCCACACTTATTTACACCGCTGTCGGTATTTCCCATTGTGTCATAAGAGAAGATTTCAAGTGTAGGGTGGTCTTCCTGATATCCCGGCAGGCAAAGATGTTCGCCGACTATATGTGCATTAGGAATGCCAGTTAGTCTGTCAAGCCATTCCCCACGCAAATCTCTTGTTTCGCCTATACTTTTACAATGGAATACCTCCTTATAAAAAGCAATCAGCTTCCGATAGTCTTTAGCAATAATATTGGTATGAACATATCTGAACATATAGTTTCTCCTTTCCCTTTCTTCAACTCCCGATTTTTCCAGTTTATGAAAACGGGATTTTTATTTCTTATGTAGTAGAAGATTGCTTCTTCCATGCAGCAATCAGCTCATTGATACTGGCAGATATAACAGAACAAGCAAATACAACTGTCCAGATAATCCAAAGATTATTTGTTTTGCCGCCACCAGCATCTATACCATCTGTCTGGAAAATCACACCTGCAATAAATCCAATGATATACGTAACTGCCGTAAAAACAGGGACTAGATTTGCCTGGCAAATAAACGATATCACAATCACAACCACACCGCATATAAATAGAACAAGTGGCCATTGCTTCATTCCGTGAATGCCAAAGAAAATATATCTGGTCAAAACGTACCCAACACATAAGATTAAAAGGGATACTAAATGTACCAGTAGATTTTTTCTGTTCTTCATAAACACCTCCAAATCTCCATTAGACGTCAATTTATTTTCAATTCTTTCTGCTTAGCAGCAACTGCTACCTCCATAAATATAGTTGTCATTTGAGTATAAAAAGATTATAGCATGTCTTGGCAAGCATATCTACTGTCACGAGAGGATAAGATAGAAAATGAAAAACGGGTGAGATGAAACTAAATTTAAAATTTCATTTTTCAAAACAGATGAAATCAAAGAAAAACAGTTGGAAAAATGGAGAAAATGATATAAAATTGAGATTAACCTGGTTTAGGATAAAATGTGTTGGAGAAAAAGTTGATATAGAAATTGAATCAGCAAATGCCGATATAACGAGTAGTTAAGTGTAACAGGAAGAATGGAGTGCATAGGAAAACGATGATAAAACATATATTATTTGATCTTGATGGAACATTACTACCGATGGTGCAGGACGAATATGTAGAGTTCTATCTGCCGCTTTTGGCAAAGCATTATATTTCCCACGGGGTAAAAGTGGACCCGAAGGCCTTTATCGGAGCAGTGTGGAAGGGATATGCGGCGATGGTCGGAAATGATGGCAGCAGGACGAACCAGGATGCGTTCTGGAACTTTATGGACGAGGTCATTCCCATGTCGAGGGAAGAGGCGGAGGAGATTTCGCTTGAGTTTTACGAGGGTGAATTTAACAAAACGATTGCGGTTACGAAGCCTACGCCCTTGGCAAATGAGGTAGTAAAGACGGCAAAGGCGAAGGGAATCCAGGTGTATCTGGCAACCAATCCGGTATTTCCGCGCTGCTGTACGATGAACCGGATTCGCTGGGCGGGACTTGATGCGGAGGATTTTCGGATTATCACGACCTATGAGGACAACCGTTTTTGCAAACCGAATCCAGCCTATTTCAGCAGTATAATGGAGCAGTTCGGCTTGAAGCCGGAAGAATGCCTGATGGTGGGAAATGACGTGGAGGAGGATCTGGCGATCCGGCAGCTTGGGGTAAAGACGTATCTGCTGACGGACACCTTGGAGAATAAGAAGAACCTTCCGATAGAGACAGAATATTCCGGAAGTATGAGAGAATTGCTGGAGTTTGTGAAGAAGCTTTGATGAAAGGACTCCCAATCCATAGACTTTCTGCTATAATTGGTGTAGTGTTTGATGTAAATACAGGCGGGAAACGAAGGGCTGGTGAATAGAAGTGGCGAAAACAGTAGGAATTGGTTTGCAGGATTTTGCGAAAATCAGAGAGCGGGATGTCTTTTACGTTGATAAAACGAAGTTTATACAGGAATGGTGGGAATCGCAGGATGATGTGACGCTAATCACACGCCCGAGACGTTTTGGAAAGACTTTGACGATGCGGATGCTGGAGCAGTTCTTTTCCGTCACGTATCAGGGACGGGATGACCTATTTGAGGGTTTATCTATTTGGCAGAAAGAGGAATATCGCAGCCTGCAGGGAACGTATCCGGTGATTTTTTTGAGCTTTGCCGATATAAAAGAAACGACATTTCCGGAGACGAGGAAGAAAATCTGTAAAATCATTCAGCTGTTATACCGCAGGTACCATTTTCTGCTGGACGGAGATTTGCTGAGTGAAAGTGAAAAGCAGGAATTTCATAAAATAGGACCGGAGATGGAGGATTATGCGGCAACGCTGTCCATACAGCAGCTGTCAAACTATCTGAGCAGATATTATGGAAAAAAAGTGCTGATTCTTCTGGATGAATATGATACCCCGATACAGGAAGCGTATGTAAATGGATTTTGGGAGGAACTTTCTTCCTTTATGCGAAATTTTTTCAATGCGACCTTTAAAGGAAATCAGTATTTGGAACGCGCGGTTATGACCGGAATTACCAGAGTCAGCAAGGAGTCGATTTTTTCTGATTTAAACAATCTGGAAGTGGTTACTACAACCTCACGAAAATACGAAGACTGTTTTGGATTTACTGAGGACGAGGTGTTTTCAGCGCTAAAGGCATATGGATTTTCGGAGAAAAAAGAGGAAGTAAAGGAATGGTATGACGGATTTATATTTGGTGAAAAGCCGGATATCTATAATCCGTGGTCTATTATTAATTACCTGGACAAAGGCAGATTGGGGACCTATTGGGCCAATACGAGCAGTAATAGCCTGGTCGGAAAACTGATTCGGGAGGGCAGTAGAAATATAAAACTGTCTTTTGAAGCGTTGCTTGTCGGCGGGACTTTAAAAACACAGTTGGATGAGCAGATTGTATATAGTCAGTTGAATCAGGATGAGAATGCCCTCTGGAGCCTTCTGCTGGCCTGTGGTTATTTAAAAGTAAAGAATGTAGAGCTGCCTTATGGAGAACAGCCGGCAGAAAATCCGGTTTATGAGTTGGAATTTACTAATTATGAAGTGAGGCTGATGTTCCGGAACATGGTGCGTGGGTGGTTTGGAGCCACCCAGTCGGATTATAACGATTTTATACAGGCACTTCTTCAAGGCGATCTCGATGCAATGAATGAATATATGAACCGGGTGGCGGAAAATACGTTCAGCTATTTTGATACCGGGAAACGCCCGTCCCAAAAGCAGGAACCGGAGCGTTTTTACCATGGATTTGTACTGGGACTGATGGTGGATATGACAGATCAGTATGCCATTTGGTCAAACAGGGAGAGCGGGTTTGGAAGATATGATGTGGTACTGGAGCCCAAAAAAGAAGGCTTAGATGCAGTGATTCTGGAGTTTAAAGTTTTCAATCCGCGGAGGGAGACTACGCTCGAAGATACGGTGCAGGAAGCCCTAGAGCAGATCAAAAAGAAAAAATATGACAGCGTTCTGAAAGAGAGGGGAATTCCAGATGAACGGATTCGAAAGTATGGTTTTGCATTTCGGGGAAAAGAAGTGCTGATTGGGGACTGACGAGGACACGGCTTTTTTGCAAACAAGAAAACGCCCATGGTTAGGGCGTTTTCGTATGTGTGCGCCACAAGGCGCACATTTCATCATTTATTCCCGCGGGCAACGAGCCAAACGACTGCCGCGAGGGTAAAATACTCCGTAGCTTGCTATGGGGTATTTTATTGATCTACCAACTGCAAATCATAAAGCTTCTTATAAATTCCATCCCGCAAGAGCAGTTCCTGATGTGTTCCGGATTCCTGAATCTGCCCGTGGTCCATCACGATGATCTTATCTGCATGTTGAATCGTGGAGAGCCGGTGAGCGACCATAATAGTCGTCCGGCCTTCCATCAGGCGCTCCAGAGCCTCGGTGATCAGGGTCTCGGTCTCCGTGTCAATATTGGCAGTCGCCTCGTCGAGCACCAGAATCGTCGGGCGGTATGCCAGGGTTCTGGCAAAAGAGAGGAGCTGTCTCTGACCGGCGGAGAGGGTGCTGCCCCGTTCCGTCACGGGTTCGTCGTATTTGCCCGGCAGCTTCTGAATGAAGGTGTCCGCATTTACAATACGGGCGGCCTCCTGAATCTCTTCCAATGAAAGGGAGTCATTGTTCAGGGAGATATTTGCCTTGATATCTCCGGTGAAAATAAAGACATCCTGCTGAACCTGTCCGATGGCGCTGCGCAGTACGTCGGTGTCAATATCGCGGATATTCACGCCGTCGATCAGGATCTCGCCTTTTTGAATATCGAAGTAACGGCCGATCAGGTTCAAGATCGAGGTCTTGCCTGCCCCGGTCGCTCCGACAAAAGCAACCTTTTGTCCAGGCTCAATCGTAAAGCTCACATCTTTTAATATGTAATCGTCCTTTTCGTAAGCAAACCATACATGTTTGAATTCGATCCGCCCCCGGATATTGACATCAACGGGGTGAGCGGCATTTACAATCTCAGGCTGCACGTCCATGATACTGAACAGCTTCTCGGCGGAAGCAAGAGAAGACTGAAGGGTTCCGAACTGCTCTGCAAGCTCCTGAATCGGTTCGAAGAAGGAACTGATATAGGTGATGAAGATAAACAGGGTGCCCAGTGATAAGGTGCCCTCCAGTACGGCGTGGCTTCCGGTTCCGATCACGATGATCATGGCGATGATAGATACCATGTAGATGGAAGGACGGAAGATGGCAAAAGTCATGACTTCGCGCCAGTTCGCCCGAAACAGCAGGCGGGATTTTTCGGCGAATTCCTGATATTTCATCTCCTCCCGGGCGAAAATCTGAATCAATCGCATGCCGGAAATGTGCTCGGAGAGGAAGGTATTAAGCTCCGTGATCCGGGTCCGGGTAATCTGATAGGCTTTCCTTGAAAGGAACCGGAAAAAGAAGGTGAGAGCCGTGACAAGCGGAAGCAGCAGGAAGG
Source organism: Roseburia hominis (assembly GCA_040702975.1). Lineage (NCBI taxonomy): Bacteria > Bacillati > Bacillota > Clostridia > Lachnospirales > Lachnospiraceae > Roseburia > Roseburia hominis. Next base: position 4,019,240 of record CP159990.1, on the reverse strand, counting down.
AAACACCTGCCATTTTCGGGTCGATGGAAAGCATGACTACGGCGTAGCCGATAATCTTCACCACATTCTTGAACAGCTTCACCAGAATCGACGAGAACAGCTCGTTCACAGCCTCCGTATCATTGGAGACACGGGTCACCAGTTTCCCCACCGGAGTCGTGTTGAAGAAATTCAGGGACAGACTGTGAATGTGGGCAAATGCTTCCTCACGCATGCGGTAAATGATCTGCTGGCCCATTTTCTGCAGCATCCAGGTGTCCAGATAATTTAGTACAAATTCTAAGATCAGCATAAGAAGGTACACCCCGGCGGCCTTTATAAGACCGTTGAACCGATAGGAAACGGAATAGGTGGTTTCGCTTACGTTGATATAGTTATCGATTGCATTTCCGATGATGATCGGCCGGTATAAGGAGACGGCGATGATGAACAGCACCAGAATGGTCGCTGCGGTCATGACCCACTTGTGAGGCTTTAAGTATGTCATTAAGCGTTTCATTGCATCTTGCCTCCTTCCTGGCTCTCTAACTGCTGTTTCTCAAACATTTCTTTATAAATACCATTGATTTTCATAAGTTCGGCATGATTTCCAATCTCCCTGGCTTCGCCGTCTTCCAGCACCAGAATGATGTCTGCATTCTGGATCGTGGAGATTCTGTGGGCGATCAGGATCGTGGTCTTGCCCTGGCGGTTCTTTTTCAGATTACGCAGAATATGCTCCTCCGTATCCGTATCCACCGCCGATAAAGCGTCGTCCAGAATCAGAATCGGCGAGTCCTTCATAAGCGCCCGGGCGATGGAACTGCGCTGCTTCTGCCCGCCCGAAAGGGTAACGCCCCGCTCCCCGACGATGGTCTCATAGCCGTCCGGGAACGCCACAATATTGTCATGGATACAGGCCAGAGCGGCCGCATTTACGACGGCATCGATGTCTTCGTCCCCGGCGCCGAATGCAATATTGGACTTTAAGGTGTCCGAGAACAGGAAATTATCCTGGGGCACGTAGGCAATATTTTCCCTCAGAGCTTTCAGAGAGATCTCACCTATGTCCCGGCCGTCCAGGAGAATCATGCCCGGTTTCGTGTTGTAAAGGCGAAGCAGGAGGTTGACCAGGGTGGATTTGCCGTTTCCGGTGCGCCCGATCACCGCCAGTGTCGTCCCGGCGGGTACATGTAAGTTAATATCCTTGAGTGTGGGCTCAGTATGCCCCTTGTGCGTAAAGGTCAGATGGGAAAATGTAATCTCACCTGTGAGTGCATTTACATCTTGTGCATGTGCGGTATCAGTAACCTCCGGCTGGTCCTCAAATACCTGGCGCAGACGGCGGATAGAAGCGGAGCCCTGGGAAAACAGATTTACCGCGTCGCCGCAGGCGATCATAGGCCACACCAGCATGTTGATGTACTGATTAAACGCCACGAACCGTCCAAGGGTAATCTCTCCGGTCAACGCCAGATACCCGCCATAAAGCAGGGTGGCGAGAAAGGAAAGCCCGATGACCAGCTCCAAAAGCGGTTCCATTATGGCAAACATCTTCACAACACGCAGGTTCTTGTCCATGGTGTTCTTGTTGGCCCGCGCAAATGCACGGAACTGCGCGCGCTCCTGAACAAAGGCTTTGATGACGCGCACGCCGGAAAAACTTTCCTGTATGAAATCCGTCAGGTCTGACAACGCATTCTGGCGGTCCATGTAACGGGCATGGATCAGTTTCCCGTAGAAGAAATCGCCGATGCAAATCAGGACCATAGGAATCAGGACGATAAGGGTCAGCTTAAGATTGACATAGTGTATCATCTGGAAAATGACCATGACCGTCATGACGCAGGCATCGAACACGCAGATGATCGCGGGGCCGATCGCCATACGGACGGCGTTTAAGTCGCTGGTAAAACGAGTCATCAGATCGCCGGTCTTGTGCTCGTTGAAATACTCTACATCCATCGTCTCCAGGTGCGCGAACATGTCGTCCCGGATATCACGCTCGATATTGCGGGAGGCGCCAAACAGGAAGAACCTCCAAAGAAAACGGCCGAGCGCAAGGGTAAGTCCGAGAAGAAAGATCTGAAGCAGGCAGAACTTTACTCCTTCCCAGTTCATGGTGCCGGCCTTTAAGCCATCGGTAATGGTGCCGGTCACCTTTGGAATGAAGATGTTGGCGAAATCCACGACAAATAGTGTAAGGATTCCGGCGGCGTACCGGAACCGGTATTTCTTAATGTATTGCAAGATAAATGATAATGTTTTCATGAATAGCTCCTCTTTTGAAAAATGTAAAAAATTTCAATAGCTGAAAAGCGCCGATACAACTTTTGTAATAGAATGGTGTATCGGCAGAAGAAACCAGAACGAATATTCTGGTTCCCTTATTCATTATAAAAGGACTATTGAGAAAATGCAATCGGTAGTTAGAAAAATAATTGAAAATAAATTTAAAGACGGGAACTTATAAAATGAGATTTATACAATAGCAAACAATAGAAGTGATGAGGAGTTATTCTTCTAAACCTTGTGTGTAGTAAGCCATCATAAGGTCTACCATCCGGTCGTAGCTCGCCACTCCGTCACTTTGTCCGTTCGCTTTTAAATAGTTGTCGTTTACCTGACCGGCTACCTCGGCTACCTGCCCGTCATAATCGCTCCAGAACGCATCGTTGGCACGCAGGTCGGCCAGGGCGTTTTGATCCAGTTTGCCGCGGATTGTCTCATATGCATCTGGATCTGCGTGATAGAGCTGGTTGGAGGCATATAGCCATCCGCTTAAGTAGCCGCTGTACTGAAAAGAAGCGTCCTCGGCATAGATACACGCCAGGAAAGCAAGAAAATTAGCCTCTTCTTCCTGCATAAATCCCCGGAGATGGGAAAGTTCGTGACAGGCAGTAAAAGGTTGATTATAGTCAGTCATATCACTGTTGTAATTGGCTTCTATCGTAAAGGGAGAATAGACTCCGGTGAGATTTTGAATGGATAATATGTAGGAAAACATAAGTGGTTTCGGCAGAGGGTAATAGCCCGCCATCTCCGGGAAAATGGTTCCCAGATTTGTCATGGCTTCCCGGGCTTTGGAAGGAATTTCGGAATGTTTTTCTCCCTTGATTATGGCCACGCCGTCGGAATCCCGTTTCATTTGCGGAGCCAGGCGGTTCACCTCCCCGGTCAGATAGTCGCAGAGGGAAGCCAGCTCTTCCGCAGAATAAGAAGAAATCTGAAAATCGGCCGACTCGGAAAAGGAATCATGCCCATAGTTGATCCCACAGCATAACGTGTAGCTAAGAAACAGGGAAGAAGCAAATATAAGAAAATTCAGACCGAAATTCTTCCAACGCACAAAAAGCGAGGTTGAGGCTTGATTGGAACGGTCGCCTTTTAAGGCGTCTTTTTGTTTTACCAGGATTGTTTTTCCGGAAAGTATACCCAAGGGCATCCCGCATGGCCATTCGGCCGTTTTACAAGGTATACCCAAGGGCATCCCGCATGGCCATTCGGCCGTTTTACAAGGCACGAGAACTAAGAGGAAATATCCGCACCAGAATAAGATCGCACCATAAAGTGCCATCTCCACAAAAGAAAAAGGAAAGATACCAAAAAAACGGCCGATCACGTTTACCAGAAGAACGTAGATATGTTCCGTATACCAGTTCGCAAATGAGGCAGAATGCTGCGCAGCAAAGAGCAAGCCAAAACTTACGAGAAGAAAGAGCAGGCTACAAAGCAGTCTCTTGGAAAAAGCAGGTATCTTTGGGGAATTCATAAAGTTTCACTCCTCTGGTTAAAAGTCTTGCGTATTGGAAAAGCAGAATGTTGCACGCCCCTTTTCGGTTATATTGTAGGAACAGGAAAAGGGGCATTATTTTCTAGTCGTTCGTCAGATTACCGTCCCCGCTCACCGGAATGGCTTCACCCAGATATTTGGGAGCCGGCTTAAAGAGGGAGGTAAGAAAATCCTTATCTCTCGCCGCGATTTCTCGCAGGTCACGCACAGTCTGTCCGGCGTATCTTTGGGTATCGGCAGGAACCCCGTAGGCGTCAAGCCCCAGAGCGCGGGCGATATACAGAGCCCTATACAGATGGTATTCCTGGGATACAATAATAATCTTCTCTGCCTGAAATACATCCCGCGCCCGGTACAAACTGTCATAGGTGGAAAATCCGGCGTGATCCATGAAGATATCTTCGGAAGGGATTCCTGCTTCCATAGCCAGATCTTTCATAGTCTGTACCTCATTATAGTCCTTGTGCCCGTGATCTCCGCTCATGAGCAGCTTGGGAGCGCTCTCATTAAGATAAAGATCTATTCCGGTATCCAGGCGGTCCTTCAGCATCGGCGAAGGACTTCCGTCGTCACGTACTCCAGCACCGAGAACTAAAATGCAGTCCCGGTCCATAAGGGAAGAGGCATCCTCTAAAGAAATAATACACGATTTGACGGAGGTTTTGACATAGAAATTTATTCCAAATATCAGCAGTACCCCTAAACATATGAGTAGAAACAAAACTTTTATAAGAAATTTCCAGGAAATGTTACGTGTTTTTGACATGATTTTCCTCCTATGTAGATGGTTGTCAAATGGGTCAGGGAGCTAAATTGCCGGGGAAGCAGGACTACAGAACCATCACCAAAGTTCCGGCCCCTATTAAAATACAGCCAATGAGTGATTTTGTGGTAAATTCTTCATGCAGAAATACAAAAGCAAGAATCAGGGTAATCACGACGCTGAGCTTGTCGATGGGAACGACCTTTGACGCCTCGCCGAGCTGTAGTGCCCGGTAATAGCAAAGCCACGACGCCCCGGTCGCAAGGCCGGATAGAATCAGAAAGATCCAGCTTTTTCGGCTGATCGCAGATATCCCGCTCTGCGTATGCGTGAGAAATACCATTCCCCAGGCCATAACGACCACGACCACGGTACGGATCGCGGTGGCAAGGTTGGAATTTACGCCGTCAATACCGACCTTTGCCAGTATTGAGGTGAGTGCTGCAAATATTGCAGATAATAATGCGAATACGAACCACATATGGAAATCGCCTCCTTATTTATATGATTTTACTCTCTTGGGGACTCAGATACAAGTTTCTGGTGAAGAGAAATAGAAAATACCTATTGACCCTCACGGAGTGTTGCGCAGTATGGAGAAGGAATGGCGGAACGTTTTGCGGAGGCAGTCCTGGAATTCTACAAGTAATATTTAAAGTTATTTCTTAAAATATCCATGTTTTAAAAGGTCCATGCTGATATAATTGAAAAAATTGTGAATATCATTTTCGTCAAATGAATCATGGGTTCTTCTGTAATAGAGCAGCGCATTATATTTCCCGGTCATGTTCATCCAGGCTAAAAGGTCAACATCGGCGTCTTCCTGGAGAAGTCCTGCCGTTTTTTCAGCCTGGACCATTTTTTTATACAATTCCAGGTTTTCTTTATTATCAAAATATATGCGGTGTACGACCGATTCCGGCACTGTATAAATCAGTTTTAAAAACCTGGCATCCCGCTCATTTAAATAGTCGCTGACACGAAGCAGTTCGGTATAGACTTTGTCATAATCTGTCTGTGAATCTGCTTGTTTTGATAACAAATCGTATATATATAAGAATAAGTCATCCTTTGAATTAAAGTATCGGTAAAAGGTTGCAGAATTAATTCCCATGGAGGAAAGAAGCATGCGCGCAGTGATCTTCTCATATGGCTGGGACAGATAAATATCTTTTGCTTTTTCAATTAATTCTTGCTTCCGCTCTTCGGATAATCTTGTGAAGGCTGTCTTTGGCTGCATGATATACCTCCTGTTAACTGTTTTTCTTAATTATACACGTTTCTCACATAAAAGCAATGCCCTTTACTTGACACATAAATGCGTTTACCCTATACTTTATAAGTGTAAATGCGTTTACAATACTTGGCATTGTGATGCAGATGTTGAAAAAAGATATAATTACCTGTCGGTGATGCGTGGAGTAAACAGGATTTTATTATTTTCCAGGAAAGTATTTTCTATAAAACGAAAATGCTCCGCGGGGTGTTGGGTGCAAGTGGCATCCGTTTAACACCGACCGGAATGGGGTGGAGAAGCAAGGAGGAAAGAAACATGAAGACACAAAAAAGACCGGTTGTAGAAGAAATTTTTGGACATGAATTAGTCGACAACTACAGATGGCTGGAGAATGCCGGGAGTTTGACAGTTAAATAATGGAAAAAGTACTTGCAGGCCCCATAAAGCCTGTATTTTTTTGTCAAATCTTATTCGTTTTGTTGTGGCTATTTGTAGCTATATGTGGTATAATAAGGATTAGGAGGTGTTTGCCATGAAACTTACAGTAAGCAAATCGAAAAATTCTGCATCCTTTTATGTACAGAAAACAATCCGAAAACCAGATGGCCGTGTGACCACTGTCACAGTTGAAAAACTTGGCAACCTGACAGAAGTCACCGCAAAAGCCGGTGGTAAGGATCCCTATGTATGGGCACAGGAGTATGTCAATGAATTAAATCGCAAAGAGTATGATGAGAACAAAGAAATCCTTATCAGCTATTCTCCTTCAAAGCTCCTGAAGAAAAATGAACAGAAGCTTTTTAACTGCGGTTATCTCTTCCTGCAGAACATTTATTATAGTTTGGGGCTGGACAAAATATGCAGGGATATTTCCTCCCGTCATTCTTTTGCTTATGATTTGAATGATGTCCTTTCGAAGCTTATTTATACAAGAATTCTTTATCCATCTTCAAAACTGTCCTCCAACAGACAGGCCACGAAATTTATTGAGCAGCCCACATTCGAACTGCATGACATCTACAGGACCCTTTCTGTCCTTTCGGAAGAAAATGATCTTATACAGGCACAGCTTTATAAAAACAGCCAGAAGGTCTGCGAACGCAGGAAAGATGTCCTTTATTATGACTGTACGAATTACTTCTTTGAGATTGAAGAGGCAGATGATCTGCGCCGCTATGGAAAATCCAAACAGCACCAGCCCCTCCCTATCGTTGGTATGGGACTGTTCATGGATCACGACGGCATTCCGCTGGCCTTCGATATTTATCCCGGAAACAAAAATGAACAGCCCACTTTGAAACCACTGGAGCAAAAAGTACTCCGCGATTACGGACTTGACCAGATCATCGTCTGTACAGATGCAGGGCTTTCTTCCAAGACAAACCGGAAGTTCAATGACAGAAAGATTAATGGTGTACAGCTCCGTAGTTTTATTACCATACAATCCATAAAACAGCTGCCTGACTATCTCAAGGATTTTGCACTTGATCCAGACGGATGGCACCTGCCAGGTTCTGATGAAACCTTTAATCTCAACGAGATCGATGAAGCAAAGAATTATAAAAACATTTTTTATAAGGATCGCTGGATCAAAGAGGACCTCTCCCAACGGAAGATCAAAAAAGGAGCCCAGCCATTAGAACAACATCTGGTCGTTTCTTTTTCTCCAAAATATAAAGCTTATCAGAGGAAGATCCGGAACGGGCAGGTCGAGCGTGCACAGCAGCTTATTAATGATGGGAAGTATAAACAGCGTCCCAAGAACCAGAATGACCCGCACAGATTTATCTCCAGAGAGAAAGCAACCAAAGATGGAGAAGTCTGCTCAGAAGAGATCGTGTATCTTAATACAGATGCAATCCGGGAAGAAGAACGTTATGATGGTTTCTATGCTGTATGCACGAACCTGGATGATATGAGTGTAGAAGAGATCGTAAGAATCAACAAGAAGCGCTGGGAGATTGAAGAATGTTTCCGGGTCATGAAAACGGAATTCAGGGCCCGCCCCGTATACCTTCAGACAGAAGACCATATCCGTGCCCATTTCATCACTTGTTTTATAGCACTTGTTATCTACAGGATTCTGGAAAAGGAACTCAAAGAAGCCTATACATGTGAGGAAATCATAGATACTTTAAAGAACATGATGATGGCCCGCCCCGGTGAGAAACTGGGGTACACACCCGTTTATACAAGGACGGATCTGACGGACAGACTACACGAAACAGCCGGATTCCGTACCGATTATCAAATCATAACTGATGTAAATATGAGGAAAATAATACGAGCCTCAAAGAAGAAAAAGTAATAATATATAGCTACATTTTGAACAACAAAAAAATCCGTAGAAAGCTTGATTTTACAGCAATCTACGGATTTTTACTGTCAAAGATGGGATTATACACGTTTCTCACATAAAAGCAATGCCCTTTACTTGACACATAAATGCGTTTACCCTATACTTTATAAGTGTAAATGCGTTTACAATACTTGGCATTGTGATGCAGATGTTGAAAAAAGATATAATTACCTGTCGGTGATGCGTGGAGTAAACAGGATTTTATTATTTTCCAGGAAAGTATTTTCTATAAAACGAAAATGCTCCGCGGGGTGTTGGGTGCAAGTGGCATCCGTTTAACACCGACCGGAATGGGGTGGAGAAGCAAGGAGGAAAGAAACATGAAGACACAAAAAAGACCGGTTGTAGAAGAAATTTTTGGACATGAATTAGTCGACAACTACAGATGGCTGGAGAATGCCAAAGACCCGGAAGTACTGAAGTGGGTAGCAGATGAGAACCAGAGAACCGACGAATGGTTCGATGAGAAAATGCTTGAGAAAAAAATAGGAGAATTAAAGGCGGCGGAACCGGCGCGGACGTTCACTTCTCTGGAACGGTGTGAAGATGGGTATATTGCCGTCACATCAAAGGGCGGCTTCCATGCTATTGTGCACCTCGACAAGAATATGGAAAACGAAGAGCCGATTCTCAAACGCTACGATATCGAGCATATAACTCCTTTTGGCGCGGCTTTGTCAGAGTGCAATGACAGATACATTGCCATTCAGGCCATGAAGGATGGTGATAATAAAGGCACCTATCTCGTTATGGACAGAATTACAAAGCAGGTAATAGAGCAGAGAGATTCCGCATGGTCAGGCGTATGGTCGGCGAACCATTTGAATTTCTACATAGGACATGCATACTACGATGAAGAGACGAAATTAACAACTCTGAAAGTGGTCTGCTATGACATTTTAAATGGGAAAGAGACGACCGTTTATGAGGAGTGCGGTACGGCAGGGATTGCGATGCTTTACTGTGCTCAGGATAAAGAGCATATAATAGTAGAGCTCTGGGACGATTTCTCTAACTGGAGATATGTGGCAATCGAGGAAAATACAGGCAAGATTCATGTGATCAATAGCGACGCAGAAGAGATTCATTATATCGGAACCAAGGCGGGAACACACTATTTTATATCAAAGAGTCAGTTTGAAATGGGAGCTCTGATTGCCGTTGACAAGGAGAATACACTTGCAGAGGCGCGCATAGTGCGGGAAGGAACTGCTGATATGCTGGAGGGCGGTTTTGTTCTGGGCGACAGCATTTTCCTGCTTGCAAAGCGAAATGTTGCGTCTGTGCTTATAAAGATAGAAGGAGATCGGGAAACCAAGATTGCACTTCCGGACGCGATCGGAACAGCCTCTCTTCTGTCGTGCTCACAAAAGGAGGCGACGATGACATTTGAATCATTTACCCGCCCTGCAAGTATTTTAAAATTTGACGGAGAGAATTTTGAGATGTTGTTTGAAACGGAAGAAAAACGGTATGAAGATCTTGTCGTGGAGCAGAAATGGGCGCCCTCCAAAGGAGACGAGGAAATGATCCCCTACTTCTTTGTACACCGAAAAGACGTGCCAAGAGACGGTAGCAATCCGACGATTATCTATGCATATGGCGGTTATAATGCCTCCATGACGCCCTGGTATCGTGATATGGTGACGGGAATCGTGATCGGCGACTGGGTGGAACAAGGCGGAATCTATGTGCTGGCGAATATTCGCGGCGGCAATGAATTTGGCGCTAAGTGGCACAAAGACGGAATGCAGATGAAAAAGCGGAATTGTTATGATGATTTTATCGGCGTTACCGAGCAACTGATACAGGATGGGTGGACGAAGCCGGAAAAGATAGGGATTGACGGCTGTTCCAATGGAGGACTTCTGATGTCTGTGCTCGTGACCATGCGCCCGGATCTGTTCGGCTGTGTCATTGATTCGGTTCCACACACGGATATGATCCGGTTTACGAGAGATGATAATGGACCGAGATATATCCAGGAATATGGAAATCCCTTGGAGAGTAAAGAGATGTTTGAGTATATGCTGAGTTATTCTCCGTATCATAATGTGCGGGAAGTAGAATATCCGGCTACCTATATACAGACGGGTGAGTGCGATAATAATGTGCCGCCTTATCATGGAAAGAAATTTGCTGCGCTTATGCAGGAAAAAAACAGAAGCTGTAATCCGATATTGCTCCGTGTTCTCGCGGAAGGCGCTCATGACAGGGGAAGCGGCGAGGCCTACTGGAAGACGATTGCAGAGATGCGGTTATTTATCGAAAAAGCGTTGAAATAGGGCAGGATGGGAGGAGCAGATATGCGTTTGGAAAACATAACATGGCCTCAGGCAGAAACGTATTTTCAGGAAAATGATATGGTGCTTCTGCCTCTTGGAAGCATTGAAAGTCATGGGAGACATATGCCGCTGGGAACGGACGCATTGATTCCGGAGCATTTAGCGAAACTTATCGAGGAAAAAAGCGATATATTGATTGCACCCTCGATTCCTTATGGAATATGTCAGGATTTGACGGATTATCCGGGAAGCATCAGTATCGCGCCGGATGTCTATTACGAATTTCTAAAGCAGGTAGTGGAAAACCTGTATTTGCATGGCGCCAGAAAATTTGTGATGCTGAACGGACATGGAGGAAATGTTTCCACGATTCAGCGAGTTGGAACAGAGTACGAGAAAAAGGGCTGTCTTACGGCGATTCTTAACTGGTGGCTCATTGCAGGAGAGCTGGATCCGAAATGGAAAGGCGGTCATGGCGGGGCAGAAGAAACTGCAGCTATATTAGGCATTAATCCCGATCTGGTCGATAAAAATGAGATAGGGGGAAACCTGGTTCTGTACGATCTTACAGAGAATATCAAAGCTAAGGGTTATCAGGTCTGCGATTACAGGGGAGTGCCGATTACCATTCCCCGCAGCATCAGACGGATTACGGACAGTGGCTGGATCGGCCCGGACCATCCGAGGGAGGCAACCACAGAGTGGGGCAAAGAAATGCTGGAAACCACTGCGGATTTTCTCGTGGATTTTATGAACGAATTTGCAAAAGTAGACTGGCAGAAAAAGAAAAACGAGAAATAAAGAATCAAGTAAATATTATCGTAGAAAACCGGGCGGCTGTCTTTGGACGGCCGCCCGGTGTCAGAATAAAATACCTATGCCCTGTTTTAAGCGCAGGATCTGTTAAAGCTCACATTCAAGCTGGCAGTCATAAGGCTCCCTCTCCACATGCTCCATATGATGGACCTCTGCGGGGACGCAGCCCATCGCCTTGTAAAATGCCTGGGTCTCAACGGCGGAATGGCCGGAAATGTAGAGCTTACGGGCACCGTGCTGTCCGGCCCATTCTTTCGCGGCCAGAAACAGGGATTTACCGATTCCCCTGCCCCGCATATCCTCTGATACATGAAGACTAGACAAATCGAGGTAACACTGCGAGCCGCCGAATAAAGAAGGCTCAACAGAGGTAAATCCTTTCAGACGGCCGTCGTCAAAAGCAGCATAGACGAATCCACCGGAAGTGACAGTGTTTTTGAGACATTTGACTAGAAAATAATAATCATTTTCCGTCCAATCGTCAATGAACGGGTCGTCTTTGATGACCCAGCAGTCATTTTCTTTGCGCCAGCATTTGGTGACGTTCTGGCGGCGGATAAAATAATGGAATAATTCGCGGCAGATTTCCTCTGCACACAGTTCTCTATATTGAAGCATTGCTATACTCTCCTTTAGGTTTGTTTTGTCGTCTCATAGTTCACGATAAAAGAAGCGGTTATGTGTAAAATGTAGAACAATTGCATATTCGATAATTATGCAGTTATTGTGCATTTTTGGACGGGCTAATCACTCAAATTCATGTTCTCTTGCATTTCTCCATTTGCCGCCCGGTTCCACGGCCCGGTATGGTAGAACAGTATGGACATTGTGGTCGCAATCGTCCAGCCAATCGGCCATGCACACCAAATTCCCACGGAGCCGAGGATTCGGGAAAGGCCTGCCGCCAGCACGACACGGAGAATCAGGTCGGTAAAGGTGGAGGACATGAACCGCTTCATAAGTCCTGCGCCTCTGAGGATTCCGTCGGCTACCAGCTTGGCGGAAACTACGAAATAGAATGGGGACAGGATACGCAGGAACTGAATTCCCGTGCGGATCGCGGCGGTACTTCCGTTATCCATGAACAGGTACAGAAGGAAACGGCCTGCCAGGAAGTACAGCAGCACCAGCGGTACGCTAAGAGTCCAGACCATTTTAAGTCCCGCCCGAAAGCCGTCTTTGATACGCGGCAGCTTCTTTGCTCCCAGATTCTGCGCGGTGTAATTGGAAATACCATTTCCCAGGGTAGTGAAGGAAGTAATAACCAGGTTATTCAGCTTGACAGCGGCGGAATATCCGGCGATCACGCTGGCACCAAAGCTGTTGATGACGCTTTGGATTATGATATTTCCGATGGAAATGAAACTCTGCTGAAGAATGCTGGGGATAGCAATGACCGCAATCTTTCTCAGGATACTCCATGAGAAAAGCGCTGGTTTCGCAGGGGTTTCTATGGTTCTCAGCCTTTTAAGTACAACGATAAGGGCCAGAATACAGCTCACTCCCTGGCAGAGAAAGGTCGCCCATGCGACGCCGTCCACGCCCATGCCAAATGCAGTGACGAACAGGATATCCACTGCGATATTGGAGGTGGAGGAAAGCGCCAGAAAGAGAAACGGGGTCCGTGAGTCGCCGAGGGCCGAGAAAATGCCGGTGGCTATATTATAGAAGAACATGAAGGGAAGCCCCCATACATAAATATCCAGGTACAATTCTGAATCGGCCAGAATTTCCTGCGGCGTATGAATCAGCCGAAGCAGGACATCGCAGCCGAGAATACCGCTAAGCATCAGGGCTGCGCAGAGGATTGCACTCGCGATGATGGTGGTGTAAACTGCGGTTTTCATAGAAGTATAGTTTTTAGCGCCGAAGAGCTGGGATACGATGACGGAACAACCGATGTTGCATCCAAAGGCAAAGGCGATGAAAATTAAAGTGATTTCATAGCTGTTTCCCACTGCGGCCAACGCATTTTCACCGATAAATTTTCCGGCGACCAGACTGTCGGCGATGTTGTAGAGCTGCTGGAAAATGATACTGCCAAACAAGGGCAGACAGAATCTCCAGAGCACAGTCTCCGGTTTTCCTACGGTCAGATCTTTATTCATATGTATGCCTCCAAATTCATGATTTGACTTCCTCAAGTATTATACTTTTATTTTTTGGCAATGTAAAATATATATATGAAATAGTAGATATAATTTTTTGACATATCAGACATACTTATATTATAATAAAAACAGTACAACGTTTTCGATATGTGGAGTTATCTGCATATAGCAGTTCTGTCATATAATAATGAAGGAACTCATGACGGCATTGGAAGTGAACAGTAGCGAGAAATGAAACGGACAAGGAGGAACAGGCTATGTTAAAAGGAAAAGTAGCGGTAGTTACAGGCGGTACAAGAGGAATCGGATACGCGATCGTGAAAAAGTATCTGGAAAATGGCGCTAAGGTTGTATTATTCGGCTCCAGGGCTGAGACGGTCGAGAAAGCACTTGCTTCATTGAAAGCGGAAAACGCTGACTGGGAAGTAAGTGGCGATTATCCGAACCTGAAAGACGCGGCATCAGTGGAAGCAGCGATCGAGAAAGTGAAAGAACAGTACGGAAGAATTGATATTCTGGTAAATAATGCCGGAGTTTCAGACAGCACGCCTATCGACAAATATACGGGTGAGCAGTTTGAGAAGGTCATGGATCTGAATGTGAATGCGCTTATGTATACGATCATACCAACCGTAAAGATTATGAAAGAACAGGGCGGCGGCTGTATTTTGAATACCAGCTCCATGGTAAGTATCAGCGGACAGCCCAGCGGCGTTGCATATCCGGCAAGTAAATATGCGGTCAACGGACTGACCTGGTCTCTGGCAAGAGAACTGGGCCCCAGCAATATCCGTGTGAATGCGGTGGCACCGGGCATCACAAAGACTGACATGGTTGCAGCGCTTCCGGAGCAGATGATAAAACCGCTGATTGGTGCGATTCCGCTTAGGAGAATCGGAGAACCGGAGGATATTGCCAACGCATTCCTGTATCTGGCAAGTGACCTGGCAAGCTACGTGACGGGAGAGCTTCTGTCCGTTGACGGTGCAATGCGCAGCTAAATGACCCGGTAATGTTATGAAAAATAAGAACGTCAGGAGGCCGGAAATGTTTCCTGGCGTTTTTGTTGCAAGGCATAGCAGGAGAAGACGATGGCAGTTACTTACGATTATTACAGAATTTTTTATTATGTAGCAAAATATCAGAGTTTTACGCGCGCAGCGAAGATACTCATGAGCAACCAGCCCAATATTACCCGGGCTATGAACAATTTGGAGCGGGAACTCGCCTGCCGCCTGTTCATTCGTTCCAATCGGGGGGTCACCCTGACTCCGGAGGGAAAGAAGCTGTTTGACCATGTGCAGATTGCGCAGGAGCAACTGCAGGCGGGGGAATACGAATTATCGGGGAAACGGAATCTGGAAGAGGGAAATGTAGCGATCAGTGCCAGTGAGACGGCACTTCACGGCCTTCTTCTCCCAGTGCTGCAACAATTTCATCTTGTTTGGCCGGGAATTCGTATACAGATCCATAATCACTCCACCCCGCAGGCCGTAGCCGCGGTAAAGAGCGGTCTGGTGGAACTTGCGGTCGTCACCTCGCCCACCGGAGCGGCCCGTACCCTGCGGGAGGTCCGTCTAAAAAAGATTCGGGAGATCCTGATCGCGGGAAAACATTTTGAAGAGCTTGCAAAGAGGCGGATATCGATAAAGGAGCTGACAGAATACCCTTTGGTCTGTCTGGGGCGGGAAACGAAGACTTATGAGTTCTACAGTCAGATATTTTCCCAGTACGGTGCGATTCTGCACCCTGATATTGAGGCGGCCACCGCAGACCAGATCCTGCCGATGGTGAGGTATGATCTGGGGCTGGGATTTCTGCCGGACAGCCTCGCGAAAGAAGCCCTTGAAGAGGGGGAAGTGTTCCAGGTCGAGCTGAAAGAAACGATACCTTCCCGGTATATCTGCCTGATCAAGGACTCCGGAAGGCCCCTGAGCCTGGCGGCAAAGGAACTGGAGAAACTGATTCGCGGCGCAGGGGATTTATAGCTCCATTCCGAAGGAAAAGTCAAGCCGCTCCTCGGCGCTGTCCAGCAGATCCTCCAGGTTATCCAGCCGGGCATTGTAGATTTGATAGTCTTTGAGAGAGAGGGAGTTGTTCAAAAAGCCATTTTCAAGCTGATGGTCGTATTCCTCCAGCTCTTTCTCCACGGTTTCAATCTCATGCTTCAGCGCGAAGAATTGCGACTGCTGCTCCGCAGGCGTCCCAGACGGCATGGTGTTCTCAACCCGCGACACGGTGTCGGATACGTGGGAGGTAAGAGTCTGCCGCGCCTTGGTGTAGTCGAAGGCTTCTTCGGCATTTGCGACAGGCGCGTAGGTGTTTGCGCGGCTGCATCCATTCAGCAGAAAGCCGGGAAGCAGGAAAAGTATGGGGAGAAGAATATATTTTGCGTGTTTCATGGTTTGAAGTCCTTTCTATAATGTTATTTTATGATGGTTAGTGTGCCCGAAGGAAGGGAAAATGTTTCAGTAAAATATTGGTTATAGGAAGAGTTGAGATTACGGACGGGAAAAACAGATGCGTTTTTGGGCAGTATGTATTATAATGAAGGTAATGTGAAAAATCTGTTTATGGAGTCGATCACATAGCAAATAGTAGAATTTGAGAGGTACATCTATGATACTAAAGATACCGGAATATAAAACCCTGGAGGTTGACACACTATTTTTGGATTTTAACGGAACCATAGCTGTGGACGGAATCATTCCCACAAGCGTCAGAGAGCGCCTTGCCGCCCTGGGGGAATTGTTTCAAATCTATGTTCTGACGGCGGATACCAACGGCAACGCGAAGGAACAGTGCGCAGGCCTTCCGGTGGTGCTCCAGACATTTCCCACGGGAAATGCAAAAGAATATAAGAAAGAGCTGGTAAAATCGACCGGCGGCCGAAGGTGCGTGGCAATCGGAAACGGACGCAACGACGAAGGAATGCTGAAAGAGGCGGCTCTATCTATAGGAATTATGGACAGAGAGGGAATGTACGGAAAATTATTTAAAGAAGCAGATATTTGTGTGCGGTCCATGCAGGACGGCCTGGATCTTCTGCTTAATCCCAACCGGATCATAGCCTCTCTTCGGGGATAATATGTGATGAAAATAGAGGAGGACAAAGAAATGTTATTTGTAGAATACCCAAAGTGCAGTACCTGTCAGAAGGCAAAGAAATGGCTTGTTGAAAACGAGGTGGATTTTACGTCCCGGCATATCGTGGAGCAAAATCCGACGATTGATGAATTAAAATCCTGGCATAAGAAGAGCGGGCTTCCGCTGAAACGTTTTTTTAATACCAGCGGTATGAAATATAAAGAACTGGCGCTTAAGGACAAGCTGCCGAATATGACGGAGGAGGAGCAGTATGAGCTGCTTACCACCGACGGTATGCTGGTAAAGCGCCCGATTCTGGTAGGGGAGGATTTTGCAATCCCGGGTTTTAAAGAAGCAGCATGGAAAGAGGTAATTTAGGTTTTGAGTACGAAGGTTTACAGCTCTGCTTCGGAGCTTATAAAAAGTCTTTCGGAACATGGAAGCATTCATGTGGAATGTAACCGGGAAAAGTCGGAAGAGTTTTTAAATTATGTGATAGAAAAGTCCTCTCCCGGTTCAGTGGCGTTTGTGACTTTGAAAGACAAGGGCTATGATCGTATGAGCGTACGGGAGTATGTGAGATTTTTTCATGACATTTTAGATGCAAAGGAATCCGTGGAATCCGTGATGGAACAGTTCGGATTAGGTGAGATCAAAGGCAGGAAGATGAATGCGTTAAAGCCGGGAGACTATGTGAAGGTGGGAATCGCCAGAGTCAGTATGCAGCGCGCCGGGGTATGTTTCCTGGAAGAACCGCTTCTTAATTTAAGTGAGCCGGATATGAAACGGGTACTGACCTGGGTGGAGCAAAGCAGTGAAGAGGGCGTTCACTTTATTACGACCAACTCGTCCCTCAGACATGCGCTTTTGATGCCGGGAACAGCCTTTTATATAGAAGACGATCGTTTTCATGAGGTGGAGCATGAGGAGGAAGAGGAGGATACCGGGGAACAGGAAATGGAAATACTAAAGATTCCCGCCAAATCCGGAAACAGCACCCTCCTGTTTGAACCGAAGGATATTGATTACATAGAAAGCCTGAACAAATGCACGTATCTGTCTGTCAGGGGGACTCTGTTCCAGACCCAGCAGACAATGTATGAATTGGAGGAGACACTTAAGAAATCAGGGTTCTTCCGATGCCATCGTTCCTATCTGGTAAATGTCCAGAAGGTGGAACGGTTTGAAAAATGGACAAAGAACAGTTATGTTTTGATCCTGAATAATGCGGAGCACAGTCAGATTCCCCTGTCGAAAGGCAGAATTGAGGATATGAAGGAGACGTTCCACTGGTAAAAAGGTCTCCATTTGTCCTCCCTGGGGCTCCATTCATCGAAAAATAGAATCCGTTTATCACAGAAAGGTTCTGTATAGACGGATTCTATTGAATTTTCTCCGAGGTGTGATATGCTGGCAGCAGAAAGCAGCGAGGCACCAAAAAACATATCAGCGCAAGAGTGCAAGTGTTTTCGCTTCACTTAAAGGTGCGGACCAGCTGCAAAGAAAAGCATAGGAGCAAGGAGGAGACAAGATGAAAGAAATGCTTTATTTGGAAGATGTTTGTTTGAGTTTTGGAGATGCATTTTCCATAGATCACCTAAGTTTTCAGGTGATGGCAGGAGAAATTTACGGTTTTTTAGGACCAAGCGGAGCAGGAAAAACGACTACGATGAAGCTGCTCACGAAACAATTACATCGAAAGAGCGGGAAGATCAGGATCTTTGGAAAGAATATAGATAAGGTGGAGCGCAAAGAGTATGAACAGATAGGAATTTTGTCGGATACCAACGGACTTTACGAAAGAATGAGTATAGAAGATAATCTGAAATTTTTTGCGGCTCTTCGCGGTACAGACCCCAAAGTGGTGGAACAGATCCTGAAAATGGTTCATTTATATGAGAAACGAAAAACCTTGATTAAGAAATGTTCCAAAGGCATGAGACAGAGAGCGCTGCTCGCACAGGCAGTTCTCCACCGTCCGGCGCTTCTCTTTTTAGATGAGCCGACCAGCGGCCTGGATCCGGCGACGATTCAGGAGGTACACAAGATGCTGCTCGGGTTAAATGCCGGGGGCACCACGATTTTCCTGACGACTCATAACATGGAAGAGGCGGATAAACTCTGCGGACGCATCGGAATCCTGAACCAGGGGCATCTGATCGCCCAGGGATCGCCGGAGGAGCTTAAACTTGCACATTCGGAAGATGCGATTGAGGTTCTTACCAAAGAACGGGAAAAACTGGTGTTTCAGAAAGGCCCGGATAGCGCAGGCGAGATCGGGCGGCTTCTGGAGACGGGACAGTGTCTGACGATCCATTCTAAGGAACCGAATTTGGAGGAAATCTTTTTAAAACTGACAGGGAGGGAATTCTAATGAGTATTTCAACGAGGAAAGTATACACATTATGTAGAAAGGATTTCATAGATTACTTTAAAAATCCATCGCTTATCGTATGCAGTATGATACCGCTTCTTTTTGTAGTGCTGTATAAGTTTATTCACATTCCGAATCTGGTGGGAGAACTGAGTGATTTTATATTGTCTCTGGGACTTACGATCAATTCCAGTATGTGCGCCCTGATTATTCCGGCTACCTCTATCGCGGAGGAAAAGGAGAAATTTACGCTCAGGACGTTGATTCTCTCTAACGTGAGCGCGATGGAATTCTTCCTGTCAAAGATGGTGGTGACGACCGTGATCGTCATGCTGGGCAATGTGCTGATCTTCCTTCTCTCCGGTTCTGCCATAGGAGCGCTTCCGGTATATATAGTGTGCAGTTTTCTGGGAAATATATGTGCGGTGGTATTTAGCGCTGTCATTGGAATCGTGAGCCGTGATCAGGCAAGCAGCAATGCGCTTCAGCTTCCGGTCATGCTGTTGTTCCTGCTTCCGCCGATGCTTGCGGGTGCGGGAAAAGTGATGCGATTTTTGGCAAACATTACTCCGTATGGAGCGATGCTCCGGTTATATTACGGGCTGAGTGAGGGCGGGATACCTACGGGGAAAATGGTATTCGCCGCAGGCGTGATCGCAGTGTGGATCATAGCCTCCTTTATCGCATTTGCCTGCCTGTATCGGAAGAAAAGTGCGGATAATTAGAAAAAAAGACAGGTCCGGGAGCAAATACTTCCCGGACCGCTCTTTTTCAGGTGGTGTGAGAGACGGGGGTTAATCACGCCTCTGATTCGATTAAGGTATCGATGGGCCTTAGGTCACACCGATGAATACCAGCGATATATTGTGCTAACTTCTCTTTATAAAAGTATTCTGGCATTTGGGGCACCGGATCTCAATCTTTCCTTTGCCTTTTGGAATACGGATTTTCTGTTTGCAGTTTGGACATTTATAAATGTGATGCGTTTTTCTCTGCTGCATCAGATTCTTTTCTTTGTACCAAAATCCTCGTATCTTGGCGGTATAGCCCAGATATTTCTGATTCTCCGCTGCGCGTTTGTAAACGTTGCGTGAAAACATTCGGAAATAAGAATAGATCAAAAGTGCAAATGCAATCGGATAAAGTATTCCGAGCCATTTGAAATGGGACAGCAGATAGCAGACAAGGCAGGCTGCCAGCAAAAACTTGCCAAAAGAATCTACACCGTATCGTCCGTACATAAAACGCATGAATTTTTCTCTCATATTTCTCACCTTATAATAAAAATATTGTTTTGCGCGGTATAGCGGCCCGATTAAAAGATGCTACACTGCCTTTGTTAAATCTTACTTGTTATTTTACGCTTTTTATTCCCGGATTCAATAAACTTCTTATTAAAAAACTCTAAAAAGTGTGTTATACTGCTGTTAGCGTTGTTGTGAACCGGCAATTTGGGGTTGCCGGGTACACCTGGTGAAGAGCTTGGGCGCCTGGCCTGACTAATGGACACACTTCAGGACAGGGAAAATGATTTTTAACGGGAGGCTACGGAGGAAAGCTATGGATAGAAAGAGAAGATTAGAGGATGATAGAGTAGACGACAGGACAAGAAGAAAGCACAAAAAGAAGTATCACCGCGGCAGACGGAAGAAGGCCAGCATTGGCGGAATTATCAGTACGATTATACTTATTGTTGCGGTCTGCGTATTTTGCTATTCGGCGTTTCAACTGGTCCAGATACAAAGCGGCTACAAAAAGGGAGAAAATGAATATGATGAGATAGAAGAAAAAGCGGTCAGCATTGATACGGAGGAGGATAGATACCGGGTGGATTTCGATACGCTTCGGGAGCTGAACCCGGATGTGGTGGCCTGGATTCGCTTCGATGAGCCATCGGTGATCAATTATCCGGTCGTGCAGGGCAAAGATAATGAAGAATATCTGCATAAGACGTTCAAGGGATATGATAATACGGTGGGGACTATTTTCGTAAATGTGGACAATCACCCGGATTTTAATGACAGGAATACAATTATTTACGGACATTATATGTACAACGGGACCATGTTCAATGATTTGGAGGACTACCTGGACAAGGAATTCTGGGAGAAATATCCGTGTTTTTATATCTACACGCCGGACGGAGCGGAAATCAAATATCATATTTACGCGGCAGGTGTGGTGAAGGATACTTCGGAAGGTTATACCTACCAGTTTGCAGATGATGCGGCATTTCAGTCGTTTCTTGACACGACGAAGGCATCGGGAGATTATGATACCGGAGTGGAGCTGGACCTAAGTTCGCAGGTAGTGACGCTTTCCACATGTACAAAGTCGAATAATAATGATCGTATGGTCATCCATGCGGTAAAGACAGGGGTCAGACAGTAGCATTAGAGAAGAAAGAGAAAGAGGAGTCCGGGATATGGCAATGGATACGAAATTCGAAGTGGGAGATATTATTAAAATGAAAAAGCCTCACCCCTGCGGCAGCCAGGAATGGGAGATTCTGCGGGTCGGTGCGGATTTCCGTCTGAAATGCATGGGCTGCGCGCACCAGGTCATGGTGCCAAGGCGCCTCGTAGAAAAAAATACCAGGGAAATCCGTAAAAAGGCTTGATTTGGTCTTGAAATTATGATAAGATACCAAATTGTGATATACTATTTATTCCTTGTTCCCGGCAGGACCGGGGGCCAGAGACCATAAGGAGGTGCAAAGACATGAGCAAGTATGAATTAGCAGTTGTTGTCAGCGCAAAACTCGAAGACGACGCCAGAGCAGAGGTTATCGAAAAGGTGAAAGCACTTGTAACACGTTTCGGCGGTAACATCACTGACGTTGATGAGTGGGGTAAGAAGAGATTAGCTTACGAGATTCAGAAGATGAAAGAGGCTTATTACTACTTCGTACACTTCGAATCTGATACAACCGCACCGGGCGAGATCGAGCAGAGAATTCGTATCATGGACGGTGTGATCAGATATTTATGCGTGAAACAGGAAGCTTAGAAAGAGGCAACGTATGAATAAAGTGATTTTAATGGGACGTTTGACAAGAGATCCTGAAGTAAGATATTCACAGGGCGAGAACGCACTCGCTATTGCAAGATATACATTGGCAGTAGACCGCAGATTCAAGCGCGACGGAGAACAGACCGCAGATTTTATCAACTGCGTTGTGTTTGGAAAGAGCGCGGAGTTCACAGAACGCTATTTCCGTCAGGGAATGCGCGTGACCATCAGCGGAAGAATCCAGACTGGAAGCTATACCAACAGGGACGGCGTGAAGGTTTACACGACTGAGGTCGTAGTGGAGGAGCAGGAGTTCGCAGAGAGCAAGAATGCAAGTAATGCAGGCGGTGGACTGTCTTATGGAGGACCGAGTTATGGCAATCAGCCATATCAGTCAGCCCCGGCTCCGGCACCTATGGCAGACGCAGGTGACGGATTTATGAACATTCCGGATGGAATTGACGAAGAGTTACCGTTTAACTAAACTGAAAGCACTTAGTGGACTTAAGCGCAGTGAAAGGAGATGTTACCATGGCATTCGAAAAGGGAAACAGACCGGATTCTCCGATGAAGAGAAGAGGCGGACGCAGAAGAAAAAAAGTTTGCGTGTTCTGTGGAAAAGAGAACAACGAGATCGATTATAAAGATGTAGCAAAATTAAAGAAATATGTTTCTGAGAGAGGAAAGATCCTTCCGAGAAGAATCACAGGAAACTGTGCAAAGCATCAGAGAGCTCTTACTGTAGCGATCAAGAGAGCAAGACATATTGCTTTAATGCCGTACGTACAGGACTAATTAAGAGACAAAGACCGATTTTGCGGGACAGAGGTTCCCGTAGAATTGGTCTTTCTTTTCTTGACGGAAGTGGTTGTGTCTTATATACTGTATTCAGGCAGAGTAATAAGGCTGCTGGTGTTTCAGAAACGAGAGGCAAAGCAGATCAATAGTGGGAAGAGGTGGTATGTTATGACGAAACCCGTTTTAGTAATCATGGCGGCAGGTATGGGAAGCCGTTATGGCGGATTGAAGCAGATTGACCCGATAGATGCCCAAGGGCATATTATCATGGATTTTTCTATCTATGATGCAAAGCGGGCTGGATTTGAAAAAGTAGTTTTCATCATTAAAGAGGAAAATGAGGAGGCATTCCGGGAGGCAATCGGGAACCGGGTCGCAGAGCAGATGGAAGTGGCTTATGTGTTCCAGGACGTAAATAACGTTCCGGAGGGCTGTGTGGTGCCGGAAGGACGTGTAAAACCGTGGGGAACGGCACATGCGGTTTTAAGTGCGATCGAGGAAGTGGATGGACCGTTTGCTGTAATCAATGCAGATGACTATTATGGAAAAGATGCATTTAAGCAAATTTATGATTACCTTTCCACACACGAGGACGATGAGAAGTATCGGTATACTATGGTAGGTTACCGTCTGGAGAATACGGTTACGGATCATGGTTATGTATCCAGGGGACTTTGTGATACCAATGAGATGGGCGAACTTGTTGCCATTCATGAACGGACCAGAATTGAGAAGCGGGATGGTGGCATCGCATATACCGAGGATGACGGCGCAACTTGGGTTCCGGTAGCAGCGGATACCCTGGTATCTATGAATATGTGGGGCTTTACGCGCAGTATTCTGGAGGAGATCCAGGCAGGCTTTCCGGCGTTCCTGAAGAAGGGACTTGCGGAAAATCCGATGAAATGCGAGTATTACCTTCC
The DNA here is from genome assembly GCA_040702975.1 of Roseburia hominis. Classification (NCBI taxonomy): domain Bacteria; kingdom Bacillati; phylum Bacillota; class Clostridia; order Lachnospirales; family Lachnospiraceae; genus Roseburia; species Roseburia hominis. The sequence continues at coordinate 3,995,703 of CP159990.1, read as the reverse complement.
GGCAGTAGTCAGTACCCTGCTGGGCGAAGGACGGGCAACGGTCGCAGTGCTTCCCTGTGCAGATAAATGGTATGGCGTGACTTATAAAGAGGATAAACCCGTAGTCGTTGAGGCTATTAAGCGTATGAAGGAAGAAGGTCTGTATCCGGAGAAGCTTTGGGAATAAGAAATGAAAGATAGTCAGCAAAAGACAGGTATTTGACCTGTCTTTTGTTAAATGGTTTTACTAAATCATGAAAATAATTTAGTAAAAATAATTTAAAAATTTAGTAAATTATGTCTTCCCTATTTGGAAAAAGTGTGTTATGATGATTACAGGTAAAAAAGAGTCAGCTATTGAAGGAGGAAAATAATCATGGCAATTTTAGTTACAGGCGGTGCCGGATTTATCGGCAGTCACACATGTGTAGAACTTTTAGATGCAGGGTATGACGTGGTTGTAGTTGACAATCTCTGTAATGCTTCTGAGGAAGCACTTAAGAGAGTAGAAAAGATTACCGGAAAAACGGTTACATTCTACCAGGAGGACATTCGGGATATCGAAGCGCTGAATCGGATTTTTGAGAAAGAGAGTATCGATTCGGTTATCCATTTTGCAGGACTGAAGGCAGTCGGGGAATCAGTTGCAAAACCGCTTGAGTATTACCAGAACAATATTGCCGGAACGATTACGCTGTGCGACGCGATGCGCAATCATGGCGTGAAGAACATTATTTTCAGCTCTTCCGCAACGGTCTATGGAGATCCGGCGTTCATTCCGATTACGGAAGAGTGCCCGAAGGGAACCTGCACCAATCCTTATGGCTGGACCAAATGGATGCTGGAGCAGATTCTTACAGACCTGCATACCGCAGATCCGGAGTGGAACGTGGTGCTCCTTCGTTACTTTAACCCGATCGGCGCACATAAGAGCGGACTGATGGGAGAGGATCCGAAGGGAATTCCGAACAATCTGGTTCCTTACATTGCACAGGTTGCAATCGGGAAGAGAGAAGCACTTGGTGTATTTGGAAATGACTATGATACGCATGACGGCACCGGAGTGCGCGACTACATTCATGTAGTAGACCTGGCAATCGGCCATGTAAAGGCATTGAAGAAGATAGAGGAAAAAGCTGGTGTATGTGTTTACAATCTGGGCACAGGGGTAGGATATTCCGTTCTTGATGTATTACATGCGTTTGAGAAGGCATGTGGAAAAGAGCTTCCGTATGAAATCAAGCCGAGAAGAGCGGGCGATATTGCGACCTGTTATTCTGATGCGAAGAAGGCAAAAGAGGAGCTTGGATGGGTAGCTGAGCGGGGAATCGCAGAGATGTGCGAGGATTCCTGGAGATGGCAGAACCAGAATCCGGATGGATATAACACTAAATAGTCAGAATTGTAGCGAATTCTTTGTGGAACTGTGAATAATTCGAAAAATTAACAGAACAATAGAATGCTCGTCGGTGAGAAAAATTCGCCGATGAGCATTTTCACTTTTCTAAACGGAAAAAGAGTGGTATACTGTAAAAAGTAACTGCGATAAGCAATGAGGGTTAGTTAAATGAAGAAAGAAGTAAAGCTAAAAGGCCAACTGAGATTGTATATGCAATGGCCCGCCATCATGACGGTACTTTTGGTGTTGATGACGGTCTGGATCTTTAAGACGGATAAGCGGGCCGGAGCGATCATGGCGGTATTCGTGCTGATTTATGCAGTGATCGTAGGGAGTCTGTATTTTTATAATAAGTCTCTGATCCTGGCGGATATGGTCGAATTTGCAGCCCAGTATGGCATTGTGCAGAATACGTTGCTCAAGGAGTTGACGGTGCCGTATGCGATTCTGATGGCAGACGGGAAGATTCTCTGGACGAACGACCAGTTTCAGGAGATTCTGGGCGAGAAGATGCGTAAGGATTCGTATCTGAGCAGATATATGCCGGAACTGAACCGAAGCATGTTCCCGAAGGAGGAAGGACAAACTGTAAGTCTGGAGCTTAGCTATCGTGACAAGGATTATCAGGCGGAGGTACAGTGCGTTTCCGTGGAAGGATTCAGCGAGGCGGAGAAGCTCCTTAAGCTGCCCGAAGAGAGGGAGTATTTTATTGCGGTTCATTTGCAGGACGTGACGCAGCTCAATCACTATATACGGGAGAATGAGGACCAGCGTCTTGTGGCGGGACTGGTCTATATAGATAATTATGATGAAGTCATGGAAAGTGTCGAGGAGGTGCGCCAGTCGCTTCTTGTGGCGCTGATTGACAGGAAGATTAACCAGTATGTGGCCAACCTTGCCGGAATCGCCAAAAAGCTGGAAAAGGATAAATACTTTATCGCCGTGAAGAAGGTGGGGTTCCGAAAGATGGAGGAGGATCGTTTTTCACTTCTTGAGGAAGTAAAGAATGTGAATATTGGTAATCAGGTACCGGCAACGCTCAGTATTGGTCTGGGACTGAGTTCGGATACCTATACCGCGGGTTATAACTATGCCCGTGTGGCGATTGACCTTGCACTTGCCCGGGGAGGCGACCAGGCGGTAATAAAGGATTGCAAAGGCATTACTTATTACGGTGGAAAACGTGAGCAGACTTCCAAGAACACCCGCGTGAAAGCGCGTGTCAAGGCAGAAGCGCTCCGAGAGTTTATCATGGCTAAAGAGCGGATCATTGTCATGGGACATAAGATGGCAGATGCAGATTCGATGGGAGCAGCGGTCGGTATTTATTGTGCGGCCTCGGCGTTAGAGAAGAAGGTCAATATTGTATTGAATGAAGTGACGCCCAGCCTTCGTCCGCTGTATGAGGCATTTAAGAACAGTGCCGTATGTCCGGAGGACCTGTTTGTGAATTCCAGAGAGGCGGAAGAGCTTGCAGATGATAGCTGTATGGTCGTGGTAGTGGATACCAATAAGCCGAAGATGACAGAGTGTGAGCGGCTTTTGCGGGTGACGAAGACGATTGCCGTTCTGGATCACCACAGGCAGAGCGATGAAGTGATCGAGAACGCGGTACTTTCCTATATTGAGCCTTATGCTTCTTCGGCGTGTGAGATGGTCGCAGAAGTGCTTCAGTATATTGTGGAGGATCTGAAACTGAATGTGATGGAGGCGAACAGTCTCTATGCCGGAATCATGGTGGATACGAACAACTTTACCATGCGGACGGGTGTGCGTACCTTTGAGGCAGCGGCTTACCTTAGAAGATGTGGTGCGGACATTACTTATGTCCGTAAGCTCCTTCGTGACGATCCGGCATCTTACCGCGCAAAGGCGACCCTGGTAAGTAATTCCGAGGTATACCGGAAGGTCTATGCGATTGCGAAGGGCGGGAATTTAGGAATTGAGAGTCCTACGATCGTGGGAGCCCAGGCAGCCAATGAGTTGCTGAGTATTGAGGGAATCAAGGCCTCTTTTGCACTGACCGAATATAATAATAAGATTTATGTCAGCGCGCGTTCGATCGATGAGGTGAACGTGCAGATCATCATGGAGCGTCTGGGTGGTGGCGGACATATCAATATGGCCGGAGCACAGTTTGAATTTACGGACATTAACAGAGCCGTGGCGATTTTGAAAGAAACAATTGATACTATGATAGAAAAGGGAGATATTTAGATGAAGGTAATTTTATTGCAGGATGTAAAGAGCTTAGGTAAAAAAGGTGAGATTGTATCGGTAAACGACGGATATGCAAGGAATTTTATTCTGCCGAAGAAGCTGGGAGTGGAAGCGAATAGCAAGAATATGAATGATCTGAAGTTACAGAAGCAGAACCAGGAGAAGGTGGCACAGGAGAGCCTGGATGCGGCAAAGGATCTGGCTGCGAAGCTGGAGCAGGGAAAGGTTGAGCTTAAGATCAAGACAGGAGAAGGCGGAAGGACCTTCGGATCTGTTTCTTCCAAGGAGATTGCTCAGGCAGTGAAGGATCAGATGGGATATGATGTGGATAAGAAGAAGATTCAGATCAAAGAGGCCATCAAGACTCCGGGAATGCATCTGGTTCCGGTGAAGCTGCATACAAAAGTAACGGCTGAACTTAAGGTTCATGTAGGAGAGGCTTAGGAGGAGCATTTAGATGGATGAGGCACTCATAAAACGGGTACCGCCCCACAGCATAGAAGCTGAGCAGTCGGTGGTCGGCGCCATGCTGATGGATAAAGATGCGATTACAACCGCCTCCGAGATTATCTGCGGAGGCGATTTTTATCAAACGGCGTATGGCGTTGTCTTTGATTCGGTGGTAGAACTTTTTAACGAAGGAAAACCGGTGGATCTGATTACGTTGCAGAATCGTCTGCGTGAGAAGGCGGTGCCGGAAGAAATCAGCGATCTGGAATTTGCGAGAGATTTGCTGACGGTAGTTCCTACTTCAGCAAATGTAAAATATTATGCGGAGATCGTGGCTGAAAAAGCGACTCTGCGTAAGATGATCAAGATGAATGAGGAATTGGCAAATGCCTGCTATCTGGCCAATGAACCGGTGGAGGCAATCGTGGAACGCGCGGAGAAGCAGGTGTTTGAATTAGTGCAGAACCGGGGAAGCGGGGATTTTGTGCCGATCAAGCAGGTAGTGCTGAATGCGCTTGAGAAGATCGAGAAAGCCTCCAAGAGTAAGGGGACTGTAACGGGAATTCCCACAGGGTTCATTGATCTGGATTATAAGATGTCAGGACTTCAGCCATCAGACCTGATTCTTGTGGCGGCCCGCCCTTCCATGGGGAAAACGGCGTTTGTCCTGAATATAGCACAGCATGTGGCGTTCAAGCAGAATCGGACGGTGGCAATCTTCAGTCTGGAGATGTCAAAAGAGCAGTTGGTGAATCGTTTGTTCTCGCTGGAGTCCTATGTGGACGCCCAGCTCCTCAGAACGGGAAATCTGAAGGATTCTGACTGGGAGAAGCTGATTGAAGGCGCGGGAACGATCGGACGGTCAAACCTGATCATTGATGACGTCCCGGGTATTTCGGTTTCCGAGATGAGATCGAAGTGCAGGAAATATAAGATGGAATATAATCTGGAACTCATCATTATCGACTACCTTCAGCTTATGAGCGGTAGTGTAGGCGGAAGAAATGAGTCCAGACAGCAGGAGATTTCTGAGATATCGAGATCTCTTAAGGCACTGGCGAGGGAACTGCATGTTCCGGTGATTGCATTGTCCCAGCTCAGCCGGGCGGTAGAACAAAGGCCGGATCACCGGCCGATGCTTTCAGACCTGCGTGAGTCCGGGGCAATTGAGCAGGATGCCGATGTAGTCATGTTTATTTATCGTGATGATTATTATAATAAAGATACTGAGCATGTAAATGAGGCGGAGATTATTATTGCCAAGCAGAGGAACGGTCCGATTGGGACGGTGACGCTGACCTGGCTTCCGCAGTATACGAAGTTTGCCAATGCGCAGAGAGGGGAAGGGTAAAAGTTAAATACTGCCTGTCCTCAGAACAAAATGGGTAGTGAATCTGTTAATGAAAAAGTTTATGACGTTTTATGTGAATTTTTTTTTCGTAAAACGTCATAAACTTTTTTGTGTGATTAAGGAAATGTAGCAAAAAAGTGGATTCTTAGGGGCATGCATGATTATGCCTTAATTCTACCGCTTGGCGGACTATATTGGCCACTTACTGAAAAACTATTTACAGAAAGAATGCGATGTGGTTAGATAAGCCTATGCAGGGAAGCAAATACGAATAATCGGTGTAAAGGCGGGAAAAAGATGAAAAAAACGGTGCGAAGTATTGTTTTAAAGAATAAATTGTGGCTGAGTATAGCGGTTGTGTCCATAATAGGCGTCTCAGCTTCGGAGGTGGCGAAAGCTTATATCATTCAATATATTTTGGATGTAATCAAACAGCCTGAAGCAGACGACGACGTTTACCTACGATAAGCTTCACCGCCTGACCGGAAGCGTGGATGCAAAGGGCGGAGCAAGCTCTTACACCTACGATATCCGGGATAATCTTACCAGCGAGACGAACGCACTGGGACAGACCAGCACCTATACTTATGATGTGGCGGGACGCATGACGGAGATGAAAGACCCGTTAGGGCAGGCAACTACGCTGCTCTATGATCCGGTGGGCAATCTGACGGAAGCGACAGCTCCCGGCGGCAGAAAGACCAGCTTTGGCTATGACAGTAATTATAATCTGACAGGTGTAACGGACCCGATGGGTTATGTAACCTCCTATGAATACGATAAGAGCAATCGGCTGTCCGGCATAACAGACCCGTTTGGCCAGAAGGAAAGCTATCAGTACGACAAGGACGGAAGAGTTACAAAAGAAACGGATAAAGCAGGAAAGAGCACGGCATATGCCTATGATCCCCACGGGAATGTGAAGATGATTACCGACAAGACCGGGCTTAACACGCATTTCACTTATGACGCCAATGATAATCTGAAGAGCGTAACGGATGCGGCGGGCGGAAAAACGACATACGGGTATGATTCCATGAACTGGCTGACCTCTTATACCAGTGCGCTTGGAAAGGTGACCAAATACACCTACGACCTGGAAGGCAATCTGACATCGCGCAAGGATGCGTCCGGCCGTGTGGAGAACATGCGGTACGACGAGGCAGGAAGGCTTGTCAGCCACATTTCTGCGGGCGGCAAAAAGACGGCGTATGATTACGATGAACTGAACAGCCTGGTGAAGAAATCCTACGAGGATGCCAAAGGAAAGAAGACGGAAGCGGATGTTCTGTCTGGCTATGATGCGATGGGACAGCGGATATCCATGAAGGATGCGATTGGAGATGCAGCTTACGAATATGACGCGCTGGGCAGGATCACAAAGGCAACCGACAGCGCCGGCCAGACTGTGACTTACGCCTACGATGAAAGCGGGAACCTGCAGGAGATCGGCTATCCTGACGGAAGCAAAGTCCTTTATGCGTATGATCTGAATGACAACCTGATCAAAGTGACGGACCGGCAGGGCAGCGTCACAGAGTACCGGTACGATGCATTGAACCGCATGGTACAGACTCTGCGCCCCAACGAACTGGTGACCGATGTGGCCTATGATGCGATGGATCATATCACAAAGCTGGTGACATACTGCAAAGGCTGTGATGAAGTCATTTCCACCTACGAGTATACTTACAATGAGCAGGGATTTATCACCGGAGAAACTACGACGGAATCTCTTGCAGGCTATACCTATGATGACAAGCATGACAGGAAGCACGAAGACGGGAAGCATGACAGCAAGTATCCGCACGGCAACAAGCACAATGGGAAGCATGACAAGGACGGAGAAGGAAAAATCCGGGTAGTGACTACGACCCGAAGTTATACCTATGATGAGAACTGGCAGTTGACAAAGTGTACGGAGAAGGAGGAAAATAAAGGTACAACGACCTATGAGTACCAGTACGATGCCGACGGGAACCGGACACGCTATATCAAGACTACAGCGGGCAAGACAGTAGAGTCCGTTACGTATAAGTATAATGACGCTAACCAGCTCATCTCCAGAACAGATGACAAGGCGAAGAAGAACAGGACTACGACCTATCAGTATGATAAGGACGGCAATCTGGTTTCTGAAAGCTCCGGAAAGAAGAACACGATCACCTATGAGTATACCGCGGAGAACCGCCTGAAAGCCGTGTCCACCTCAAAGGAGGTCCTGCTGGCAGCTCTCTATGATGGCGATGGCAACAAACTGTTCCAGATGGATTACGTGGAAGATAGCAAGGAGACACAAAAAGGAAGTGTGCTGATTCCGGAGAGTGCAAAGACCGAGAAAGGAAACAGCCCGGCAGAACAGCTTGCAGCTCTTGTTCCGAAAAAAAGGCAGGAACGGAACTATACCATCACCCAGTATGTGAACGATGTCAACCGGGAGAATGCGGAAGTCCTGATGGAACTTAAGGTGGACGGAACGACGAAAGCGGCGTACACCTACGGGGAGCAGAGACTCGGCAAAGATACGGCGGGTGGAGCATTCTATTATCTGTACGACGGACAGGGAAGCGTGGCAGGACTTACGTCCTCTGATGGCACCATGAAGAACAGCTATCGGTATGACCCATATGGAGCGCTCACCTTTGGAGAGCCGGATGGCATCAACTACTATGGCTACAATGGAGAATCCACGAATACGAACACGGGCCTGCAGTATCTGCGGGCAAGGTATTATGATCCGGAGAATGGGAACTTCACCAGTGAGGACAGCTGGGCGGGCTATCTGGATCTGCCGCTGAGCCGGAACCGCTATGCCTATACGATGAACAATCCGGTGAATTATACGGACCCGTCAGGGCACCGCGTGCCGACGCCGTCGGCTGCAGGAAGCAGTAGAACGACAACGCGGCAGGCAACAAACGGGGGGCCGACTGCGGGAGGAATGACAAAACCGGCGGGCAGTACAAAGGGCGGCAAGGTTTCAGCACCTAAAACCAATACGGCGAGCATCGTAAGGAATGTAGTGACCAAAAATCAGACAACGAAACGAATGTACTCACGAATGTCGATTACGGGAGGGCCATCAACAGGCGGACCGCAGAGCAATGGAAGAAATAACCAGAGTACATACACTTCATATCAAAACTACATTGCACAGTCCAAAGCAAGAACACAGCGTCTTGTCAAGCGGGAACTGTGTACTCCGGATACAGAGAGAATTAGCGATGGAAATATCAAAGTTGCACGTGGATTGTCAGTAGCAGCGGCAGGAACTTCCATAGTTTTTGCAGTGGTTGCGAGTGGAGGCACAATGCTTGTTCCCATTTTGATTGGAGCAACAATGGCTGTTATCGGAGCTGCTGATGCGACAGAGGGTGGACTTGATATATGGTATGGAAGGACAAATCCGAGCAAAGAATCGTCAAATTTGGTAAAAGAATATGCATTTAATGGAAATGATGATTGGTATGAGGCGACAATAAATGCATTAATGGCGACAACGTTATGGTCAGGGACATATGTAAATGGTCTTAATCCGGATAGAAGTGGTCCGGTTAGTAATTTGAGTGATAGGGCTCAGGTAGGAACGCTCGAGGGAAATTCTGAGGCGGCATCTCATAAAACCTTGATTAGGGGAGATGAATGGTACAGGTATTTTCAAGATACTTATGGCGCAGAGAATGTCAAATGGGAAGCAAATTCTTTTGAAGAAATTGTAAGACATCCCACAAGCCTTAATGGCTATACCGCAGATGAGGTTGCCGATATACTTGGATCTGGTTGGACTAAGAGTACATATGGCAGTAACGGAAGTGGGTGGAAATTTATAGAAGATGCTCACCCAGATAATATGGTATTTTATCATGGAGGTGGTGGCATACACGAAGGTTCATATTATGGATTTTCATCAGGCAAATATGGTACAGTTAAAGTTGTAGACACTAATACATATGTGCCTTTACCCGGTGATAAGGCATATATAATTTATAGTGAGGATCATTGATAATGGACAAATATAAAAAAGTTAAAAAGGATAGATACCAAAGTTTTTTGTTTACGCTAAAACAGTGCGGAAAATTTCTTGTGAATGCTACAAATGAAGAAATAGAAAGACACATTTTTGAAGAATTCGATATTTTAGCGAGAACTTATTTGAGTGATGAACTTTTGGAAATGTTCTTGGAGGAAGGATGGATTGATGATAGTATTTTGGAAAAATGCAAACTTTTAAGAGATTTATTTATTGATATTCAGCCACATTACCCAGAGCTGTGGAATGTTTATTCGGTTCGAAAGGAAAGAAAATGGGAAAAAATTTTAAATTTGGCAGATGAAATAAAAGCTCTTTTATATTATTAGGTTTAGGGGTACATTGCCCGGCTTTGCCTGGTGATGTATTCTGGCCGGGGTGGTATCAGCATATCAGCCTTTAGCCTGCACACACTTCGATTCTGTAAAATTTGCTACTTTATCCAGAAATTTTTCTTTTTCAAGCACGGGCGTTTAGAGAAAGTATTTTAGCTAAAAACCGGAAATGAATAGTATGAGTATTTTAATGATAAATATGGGAAGGGAAATGTAACTTGGAAACCACCCTCTTTTGATGATATTTTACAAAATCCAGGAAGGCTATATGGATCTACTCAAGAGGAAATAGCTAGCATTCTTGGGGAAGGCATGATGGAGCATACTATGGGTTTTCAACAGGTACTACAGGAAAAGTAAAGATTGTAGGAGAGGATTATGTTCCTTTACCAGGTGACAAAGCTACTGTTATTTATTTTAAAGGTGATTGATATGGATAAAATTACAGTGGGTAAATTATTTGAATTATATTTGGATACTTTAGAAATGTGCAGCGAAGGTACAAAACTATTATCAGATGAGCTAATAGCATCTAGGATATTTGAAGAATTTGTGGTTGGTGTAACTTCTTTTTTGGCATCTGTTAGTTTAGATCGTTTGCTAAATCACGGTCTAATTGATGAGCAAATTTATAAGGATAGTGAACATCTTAGAACTCTTACATTGGGATTGGATGGGACGGCTCAATGGAATATTATATCTTTTAGAAATTCAGAGTCATGGGATGAAATTATTAAATTATCCGATGAAATTAAAAATATTTTGAATAATAAGTGGTCTAAACAGGAAATATTAGAAATTTATCAGATGTAAAATATTTTGTTCATTGATTTGCCCGGTTTTGCTGGACGACAGATAGGGACAGGGTGGCATAAAACCACCCTGCCTTGAATTAATACACATTTCGCTACAAGCATATTTTACCTGAGGGTATATGTATAATCAGTTTGAAAATTGTCGCAAATAGATGTTACTGGCCGGAAATAAATTTTAAAATCAAGACTAAGACGTGCAGGACCGTAGAGTCTGTTACGTATAAGTATAATGACGCGAACCAGTTCATCTCCAGAACAGATGACAAGGCGAAGAAGAACAAGACCATCTATGGTATAACCCATATGAAGCGCTCACCTTTGGAGAGCCGGATGGAATCAACTACTATGGCTACAATGGAGAATCCACGAATACGAACACGGGCCTGCAGTATCTGCGGGCAAGGTATTATGATCCGGAGAATGGGAACTTCACCAGTGAGGACAGCTGGGCAGGCTATCTGGATCTGCCGCTGAGCCGGAACCGCTATGCCTATACGATGAACAATCCGGTGAATTATACGGACCCGTCAGGGCACCGTGTGCCGACGCCATCACCTGCAGGAAGCAGGAGTACGACAACGCGGCGGGCGACAAATGGGGGGCCAACTGCGGGAGGAAATGCGCCAAATAGAACCAGTAAGGTGTCGGCTGCGAAAACCAATACAGCGAGCATCGTAAGGAATGTAGTGACCAAAAATCAGACAACGAAACGAATGTACTCACGAATGTCGACTACGGGAGGGCCATCAACAGGCGGACCGCAGAGCAATGGGAGAAATAACCAGAGCACATACACTTCATATCAAAACTACATTGCACAGGCCAAAGCAAGAACACAGCGTCTTGTCAAGCGGGAACTTTGTACTCCGGATACAGAAAAAGTTGACCTGGAGCGGAGCTTGAGTGGCGGGGCACAATTTTGCCGGGGAGCAATAGTAGGCATGGCAGGGACGGCTCTTGCCGCTGCTGTAGTTTTAAGTGGTGGTGCTCTACTACCGTTTTTTGTAGGCTCTTCTATGGCATTGATTGGTGCTTCTGATATAACAGAGGGCGGATTTGATATATGGTATGGATTAACAGACCCAAGTAATGACTTACTGAATTTGGTGAAAGAATATTTATTTGGCGGTGATGAAGGACTGTATAATACGACCGCATACGCGTTGATGCTGACAGCACCATGGATAGTATTATTTGCCGAAATGATAAATCCCAGTAAGGGTAATAATACAACCAATATAAGTGAAAAGGCAAAGTGGAAAAATGAAGAAGCTACGGTACTTGGGTATGGAGAACAGCTAAAGATATCTGACCAAAGGATGTATCAGCTGGGAAAGCATTTTAACAAGCATGGTAGAAGTATGGGATTTGGAAGCAAAAAAGAATATGATGCAGGCGCGAGAGCGTTTATTGAAGAAAACAAGGGAACTGCTGAAATATTTGAAGGTATATGGAATTCTAATAGAGGGGATCAAGGGCGTCAGACGCAAGTTATAATCAGAGCGGGAGGAAAACAGGCAATAATCAATAAATCAACAGGTCAGATTATTGATTTTTATGAAGGAACTAGTTTAAATGGTTTTATTAATATAAGGAAGGTGCAGTAGATGAAAATTCAAGATGGTCCAATAATTCCAGGTGTTAGAATTGGCAATATTAGGCTTGGGATTGACAAAGAAGAACTTCTGAGAGCCGCTGGTGAGGATTATCAGGAGGAATTTCTAGAAATGGGTTCAATAATTAAAGTTGAAAATGCAAGATTTTGGATTGCGAGCGATGGGAAAGTAGATCAAATTGGTGTAGAGGGGGATTTTGAAGGAAAGTATAAAGGTGTTATAGGTCTGGGATCAACATTAAAAGATGTAAAAGGTTTAGTAGGAAATTATGTAGAGGTATATGATACTTATGAAATGGAGGTAGATAAGGGAATCTGTTTTGAATTAGAGGATGTAGATGAATGGGAGGAATGGGATGAATTAAGGGCACCCATTGATCATATTTATGTATTTAGAGTATAGTTAGAGTGAAGGGTTTCACATAATTTTGTAGGACATCATTCAATCTTAGTGTAGTATACAGATTACAAAGCGAAGAAGAGCAAAACTACGACCTACCAGTATGATAGGAAAGGCAGCAAGCTGTTCCAGATGGATTACGTGGAAGATGGGAGGAAGAAACAAAAATGCAGCGTTCTGATCCCGGAGAGTGCAAAGACCGGGAAAGGAGACAGCCCGGTAGAACAGCTTGCAGCTCTTGTTCCGAAAAAAAGGCAGGAACGGAACTATACCATCACCCAGTATGTGAACGATGTCAACCGGGAGAATGCGGAAGTCCTGATGGAACTGAAGGTGGACGGAAAGATGAAAGCAGCGTACACCTACGGGGAGCAGAGACTCGGCAAAGATACGGCGGACAGAGCGTTCTACTATCTGCATGACGGCCAGGGAAACGTGGCAGGACTTACGGATTCCGGCGGCACCATGAAGAACAGCTATCGGTATGACCCATATGGAGCGCTCACTTTTGGCGAGCCGGATGGAATCAGCTACTATGGCTACAATGGAGAATCCACGAATACGAACACGGGCCTGCAGTATCTGCGGGCGAGGTATTATGATCCGGAGAATGGGAACTTCACCAGTGAGGACAGCTGGGCGGGCTATCTGGATCTGCCGCTGAGCCGGAACCGCTATGCCTATACGATGAACAATCCGGTGAACTATACGGACCCGTCAGGGCACCGTGTGCCGATGCCATCACCTAAAACCAATACGGCGAGGATCGTAAGGAATGTAGTGACCAAAAATCAGACAACGAAACGAATGTACTCACGAATGTCGACTACGGGAGGGCCATCAACAGGCGGACCGCAGAGCAATGGAAGAAATAACCAGAGCACATACACTGCATATCAAAACTACATTGCACAGTCCAAAGCAAGAACACAGCGTCTTGTCAAGCGGGAACTGTGTACTCCGGATACAGAGAGAATTAGCGATGGAAATATCAAAGTTGCGCGTGGATTGTCAGTAGCAGCGGCAGGAACTTCCATAGTTTTTGCAGTGGTTGCGAGTGGAGGCACAATACTTGTTCCCATTTTGATTGGGGCAACAATGGCTGTTATCGGAGCTGCTGATGCGACAGAGGTTGGACGCTATATGACAAGAACACCACAAAATGGAGGAATGCAATCACAGATGGATTTGGCATTAAATCCAGATTGGGGAAATACTGCCACACAAGTAACAGAAGTAATAGTGCCAAAGGGAACGACGATTTATGAAGGTACAGCTGCACCACAAGTCATAAATGGTGGAGCTGGAATGTTAATGGGTGGTGGAAATCAAGTATATATTCCGGAGGTAGATGCTTTATGGTTTGTAAATTAGATTGCGATTGTGATGAAAGAATAGAAATAAATATTACTTCCATCAAGGAGTTAGAGAAGGTCAAAGAGTTTTTTTCCCAACAGATAAAGCAAGGAATATTTGTAGAAGAAATTCCTCAAAAGCCTTATTATGTGTGGAAAGAGAGAGATAGAGTTAAAGAGTGGTTTGCAACTAAATGGTATAGATGTTTAAAATGTGGCTGTCTTTGGGAGGTTAATTATCCTGATTTTCCAGCAAAAGGATTTATAAGGAAGTTTTCAGACGGTATTTACAAGGAGCAAGGATATTAATTTTATTCGCTTGCAAAGGGGGGATAATTACCAAATATCACCCAACTTTGCTGGCGATATCCCACAGCGAAAGAAATGAGATGTCGTTCGGCATTTAAACTGTATACATCTGCTTTTGCTGACATGCGTGCGGTAGAGTTTATACGCAAAGTATTTTAATGGGAGGGGGCTAGAAAATATTATAATATAGACGGGAAATTGCCACAAATAGATGCTAATGGGCAACAAATAAACTATAAAGAATTTGATGTGAATAATAAATTGCCTGGTATGGGAAGAGATACAGAACGTTTTATTGTCGGTTCGGATGGTTCAATTTATTATACGGATAGCCACTATGGAGCAAGCAAAAATCCTACAGATTTACCAAGCTTTGTGAAAATAAAAGGAGGAGATAAGTAGTGAATAAGATAGAATTTGTTACCGAGGGCGAATTAGAGTATATTAGGAAACTAAAGAATGAGAGTGGTGATATCTTTGAGGTAGAAATTGATGGTGCACAGATAGCAAATCGACAAGATTATTTATCATTCATGTCGAAAGAGTTAAAGTTTCCAATCTTCTCGGAAGGATTTGATAGTTACAATGATTGGATGTGTGATCTTGAATGGATTGAACAAGATTGTATTATGCTGATTTTTAAAAACGTTGACCAGTTTTTAAAAAGAGATTACCATGCAAAAGAAATTATTTTTTCTAATCTTTGCATTTCAATTTTACCTTATTGGAAGGCTGATGTGATTAAGAATTGTGTGGGTGGAGCACCAAGAAATTTTGTGGTGTATATAGTAATTTAGTCCTTCCACGAATATGCAGTTCAGTATCTGCGGGCAAGGTATTATAATCCGGAGCATGGTGACTTTACCAGTGAGGACAGCTGGGTTTTCGGATGTTAGAAAACCACCTTCAGATTGGATTAATTGAACTGGGTGGAGAAGGAGTTATTACAGGATATGTTAAATGATGGAGGCGCAATAGATAATACTTTATTGAATGAATTTATTGATTATGTAGAAAAGCAGATGGAGCAAACAAATAAACAAGGATAGGTAGTGTGGAATGAGGCCCGGGTGGGCTTTTTTTATTGCGCAAAATGTTGGTGGTGATAATGAGGGATTTTGGAAATAAATAGTATGGTGTTTGGGAAATTGGGGAGTATATTTTATAGGGAAGTGGTGGTTAGGGATTTGTGAAAGAGTGAGAACGGTATGGGTGTGAGTGAGTATGGAAATAATGAAAACGGTCAAAAACAATCAAATAAATTCAAAATTGTGCAAATGTTACGAAAAATAGGGTGTATATTTGTGAATTAGTTTGATTGACTTTGAACGAATTTGGAATTATAATATGGGTATAAAGTCAAAGACGAGCAAAAAGATGAATGAAGGAGGAAGGGATATGATTTATACGGTAACGTTTAATCCGTCGCTGGATTATATTGTGTCCGTGAATGATTTTAAGCTGGGGCTTACGAATCGGACGGATTCGGAGCTTTTGCTTCCCGGAGGGAAGGGGATCAATGTTTCTACGGTTCTTATGAATCTTGGGATCGAGAGTACGGCACTTGGATTTGTGGCTGGATTTACCGGGGATGAAGTGGTAAGGCGGCTGGAAGAGATGGGAGTGCAGAGTGGATTTATCCGGATTGAGGATGGATTTACGAGAATTAACTTAAAGCTTAAGTCGATTGACGGGACGGAGATCAACGGGCAGGGACCGGTGATCGGTGAGGAGAAGGTGCAGATGCTGATGGCTCAGCTTGACAGGCTGGGGGAGGGAGATGTGCTGTTTCTGTCGGGAAGTATCCCGGCATCGATGCCAGATGATGCTTATCAGAAAATTATGGAACGGCTCGAAGGAAAGAAAATACAGATCGTGGTAGATGCCACGAGGGAGCTGCTTATGAATGTGCTTCCGTATCGGCCATTTTTGATCAAACCGAATAATCACGAGTTGGGTGAGATCTTTGATGTGGAATTGAGAAGCCGGGAGGAGGTCGTACCTTACGGGAGAAAGCTTCAGGAGATGGGCACGCAGAATGTGTTGATTTCCATGGCCGGTGAGGGCGCGGTTTTGATCGCGGCAGACGGAAAGGTCTATGATGCACCTGCACCGAAGGGGAAATTGGTGAATGGTGTGGGGGCCGGTGATTCCATGGTAGCTGGATTTATGGCAGGTTGGCTTAAGAAGCAGGATTATGAATATGCTTTCCATATGGGAGTGGCTGCGGGAAGCGCCAGTGCATTCTCAGAGAATCTTGCCACGAAAGAGGAGATACAGACGGTGTATGAACAGGTCACAGGAATGGCCAGAGCCTGATTTTATAGAAAATGTGATTTAAAAATTTCCTGAATAAAGCAAATAGATTTGAAAGGGAAATTTTTTAATAAGGTTCCACGTAAAATGATTGAAAAAGGAGGAGCAACAATGAGGATTACAGATTTGCTGGACGTAAGAAGCATTTCTCTTACCGGAGCACCAAAGAGTAAGAAAGAGGCGCTTGATGCGATCATCGAGTTGATGGCAAAAAGCGGGAAGATCAATGATGTTGAAGGTTATCGTAAGCAGGTGTATGCGAGAGAAGAAGAAAGTACCACGGGCATTGGAGAAGGGATTGCGATTCCTCATGGAAAATGTGATGCGGTCACAAGGCCGGGTCTTGCAGCGATGGTGGTAAAAGATGGTGTGGAATTCGAGTCTCTGGACGGCGAGCCGGTGACGCTCATGTTTTTGATCGCAGCGCCGAATACCAAAGACAACGTGCATCTGGACGTACTCAGTAAATTGTCCATGATGTTGATGGACGAAGAATTTACGGCAAGTCTTCGCGGAGCATCTTCTCCGGAAGAGTTTTTGGAGATCATCGATAAAGCCGATGAGGAGAAGAAAAGTGTAGATGAGCGTCTGGCTGATATGGGAGAAGCGCAGGCAGATCAGGTGAAGATCCTTGCAGTGACCTCCTGCCCGACAGGAATTGCACATACCTATATGGCCGCAGAAGGAATTGAGAAGGCCGCAAAGGCGAAGAATTGTTTCGTAAAGGTAGAGACCAGAGGTTCCGGCGGCGCGAAGAATGTTCTTACCGATAAAGAGATTGCAGAGGCTGACTGCATTATCGTAGCGGCAGATGCGCAGGTACCGATGGAACGTTTTGACGGGAAAAAGGTGATCGAGCGTCAGGTGTCCGATGGAATTAACAAGGCAGATGAGCTGATCGCGTTGGCTATTTCCGGAGATGTACCGGTATACCATAGTGCAAATGCATCTGCAAAACCGGCAGCACAGGGCAAATCCAGTGGCGGTGTGGGACATCAGCTTTACACACAGCTCATGAATGGCGTCTCTCATATGCTTCCGTTCGTGGTAGGCGGTGGTATTCTGATCGCGATCGCATTCCTGATTGATGGACTTTTGGTGGATATGAATGCACTTTCCGCAGCAGAGAGAGCAAACTTTGGTACGATCACACCGGTTGCAGCCTTGTTCAAAAACATCGGCGGCGTGGCATTTGGGTTTATGCTCCCGGTACTGGCAGGATTCATCGCGATGGCAATCGGAGACAGGCCGGCGCTGGCAGTTGGATTTGTAGGCGGTATGATGGCAGCAAGTGGAAGTTCCGGATTTCTCGGAGCGTTGGTAGCAGGTTTTGCGGCTGGCTACATTATCATAGGACTCCGGAAAGTGTGCGATAAGCTGCCCCAGGCGATTGAGAAGATCGCACCGGTACTCATTTACCCGGTAGTGGGAATTCTGGTGATTGGACTTTTGATGACGTTTGTGGTAGAACCGATCATGGGCGGAATTAATACGGCAATGAACAACGGTCTTACCAGCATGGGCGGTTCCAGCAAGATCATTCTCGGTCTGATTCTTGGCGGTATGATGGCCATTGATATGGGCGGCCCGTTCAACAAGGCAGCTTACGTGTTTGGTACCGCGGCAATCGCGGCAGGCAATTACGATATTATGGCAGCAGTTATGATTGGCGGTATGACGCCTCCGTGTGCGATCGCACTGGCAACTCTGCTGTTCAAGAATAAATTTACAAAAGAAGAAAGAGAATCCGGACCGACTAACTTTATTATGGGACTCGCATTTATTACAGAAGGAGCCATCCCGTTTGCAGCGGCAGATCCGCTTCATGTACTCCCGGCCTGCATCATCGGATCAGGCGTGGCAGGCGCATTATCCATGGCATTTGGCTGTACACTGATGGCACCTCACGGCGGAATCTTCGTAGTACCGGTCATGGGAAATGCACTGATGTATCTTCTTGCGCTGGTTATCGGCACCGTGGTTTCTGCGGTACTTCTGGGAGTGTTAAAGAAAAAAGTGGAGTAGTTATACAATTCTGTCAAAATGACAAAATGACTTATTAAAAACGGTGCTTGAATGTTTTAAGTATGGTAAAATGTGAACAAAAGTTTATAAAAGATTAAAAAATAATAAGAAAATGGAGGAAATTATCATGAAAGAATTTAAGTATGTGATCACAGACCCGGAAGGAATCCATGCACGTCCGGCAGGAATGTTAGTAAAGGCAGTTAAGGAATTTGCCTGCGATATTAAGATCGCAAAGGGTGGAAAGGCAATGAATTGCAAGGCGATTTTCGGCGTGATGGGACTGGCTGCAAAAAAGGGCGACGAAGTAACTCTGACTTTTGACGGCGCAGACGAGGATGCAGCTTACGAGGCAATCAGCAAATTTATGCAGGAGAATTTGTAAGCCGCATAGGGCCAAAGCGTGTAGGAATCAGCAGGCATGACAATAGGAGAATGTAAGATGAACACATATTATGGAAAGAGTGTTTTTGGCGGGATTGCCATTGGCAGGATCAGTGTTTACAAAAAAGGGGAACAGCAGGTAAAACGTGTGAAAATCATGGACGCAGACGCAGAGATGAAGCGTTATCAGGCAGCGAAGATGGTGGCGATGGAGCAGCTTCAGGGGTTATACGATAAAGCGCTTAAGGAAGTAGGCGAAGCCAATGCGGCAATTTTTGAAGTACATCAGATGATGCTGGACGACGATGATTACAATGATTCGATTGAAAATATTGTTCGCAGCCAGGAGGTCAATGTAGAGTACGCAGTTGCCACGACCGGTGATAACTTTGCACAGATGTTTGCCGCGATGGACGATGATTATATGAGGGAACGGGCAGCCGATGTGAAAGATATCTCTGAAAGACTTCTGAATGTCCTTGACGGCAAGGCAGGGGCAGCGGCTGATACCAGTGAACCGGCGATTATTGTAGCGGACGATCTGGCGCCGTCGGAGACGGTACAGCTTGACAAGGATATGGTGTTGTCTTTTGTGACTGTTCACGGTTCCTTAAATTCACACACCGCCATTCTGGCCAGGACCATGGCGATTCCGGCACTCATAGGGACTTCGCTTTCGCTGGATGAGGATATCGACGGGAAGTTGGGAATTGTCGACGGAGGAAAGGGAGTTTTCTATGTAGACCCGGACGAGGAGACGCTTGCGGATATGAAGAAGCGGCAGATGGAGGAACAGGAGAAAAAGGAATTACTCCAGACCTTGAAGGGGAAGGAAAATGTTACGCTTGACGGTCAAAAAGTGATGTTGTATGCTAACATTGGAAACATCAAAGACCTGGCGACGGTTCTTAAAAATGACGCGGGAGGAATCGGACTTTTCCGAAGTGAATTCATTTATCTGGAAAAGGATCACTATCCGACTGAGGAAGAACAGTTTCAGATTTATAAGCAGGTAGCGGAGACGATGGCGGGAAAGAGAGTCATCATTCGTACATTGGATATTGGAGCTGATAAGCAGTGCGACTATTTTGAATTGGAGCATGAGGAGAATCCGGCTCTGGGATATCGCGCGATCCGAATCTGCCTGACGCGCCCGGAGGTGTTCAGAACACAGCTTCGCGCCTTATTCAGAGCCAGTGTCTTTGGAAAAATAGCAATTATGTATCCGATGATTACCAGCATGAAGGAGATTAAGAGAATTCAGGAAGTGGTATCTTCTGTGAAGGAAGAACTTACGGAACAGGGAATCGCTTTTGGAGAGCCGGAACAGGGAATCATGATCGAGACTCCGGCGGCTGCCTTAATGAGTGACGAGCTTGCGAAGGAAGTGGATTTCTTCAGTATCGGGACGAATGATCTGACCCAGTATACACTGGCGATCGATCGTCAGAATACGAAACTGGATGAGTTCTACGATCCGCATCACCCGGCGATTCTCCGTATGATTTCCATGGTGGTGGAGAATGCGCACAAGGCAGGAATCTGGGCGGGAATCTGCGGTGAACTTGGAGCAGATATGAGCCTTACCAGGGAGTTTCTTGCCATGGGAGTCGATGAACTTTCTGTTTCACCGGGCAGTGTTCTTCCAATCCGCAAGATCGTGCTGGAAACCAACGTGGAAGAGTATAAGGCGGGAAAATAAATGTTAACAGAGCAGCGACATGAGATGATTTTAAAACTTCTTAGTGAAAGGGGAAGTATTACCGTGACGGAGGTGAAGGAGATCCTTAACACCTCCGAATCCACGGTACGCCGGGACATTACGGCTTTGGATAAGGAAGGGAAGCTGGTGAAGGTCTTCGGCGGGGCGGTTGCGAAGGAGAGCCGGGTGACGGCGCACGAGTATACAGTCGCTCAGAAGAGCGATCTGAACCGGGAGGAGAAGCGCAGGATTGCCCGTTATGCCGCAGCTCTTATTGAGCCGGAGGATTTTGTCTACCTGGATGCAGGGACGACCACGGCGCATATGTTGGATTATATAGAGGAAAAAAGTGCCACTTTTGTGACAAATGCAGTCTCTCATGCCCAGAGGTTGGTTACCCGGGGAATGAAGGTGCTGCTGGTAGGCGGAGAACTGAAGGGTTCGACGGAGGCAGTGGTCGGGAATCAGGCTATGCGGACACTTCGGGAGTATCATTTTACCAAAGGGTTCTTTGGGACGAATGGTGTGACAAAGAAAAGCGGGTGTACCACCCCCGATGCAAATGAGGCGATGGTGAAGAGAACTGCGATGGAACAGTGCAAGGAATGCTTTGTGCTTTGCGACAGCTCTAAGTTCGGTCAGATCAGTTCGGTGACGTTTGCAGGATTTCAGGGGACGAGGATCATTACGGAGAAGATGGTCGTGGGGTATGAAGAGTGTGAGAATGTGGTAGTGGTGGAATAAGTGTTGTAGGGCGTCCGGTGCGCATACATTCCCTTGCGCCGACCTGATGAGCTACAAGACGGGAGATGTGAGGTATAAGACGGGAAATGGTGGGCTTGCAAGGCAGCGGATAGCGAGTTTAAAAAGAGACAGGCACCGTGGGGGCTTGTCTCTTTTTGCGGTTGCTGAGCATAAAGTGTTGGGCTTGTCTGCGCAGCATGGTTGAGTGAAGAGGGTGATATTAGGGAGGGCTAATACCAAGGCCTTATGTAAATGTGTGTGTTTAGTTTTCCCCGAAAATGCGGCGCAGGTAGCGGGCGGGGGTGGGGCGGGAGGCTTCTTTGCGGGAGGCCTGCTGCTGGCGGATCAGGTGGTCCAGTTTGCGGTAGCGGTCTTCTTCCTGGCGTTCTTTGGCCTGGAGGAGGAAGTCCATGTCTTTGGTCACTTTTTCGGTGATGCTTTTGAAGATGTTTTCTTCCAGGATTTTGTTGTTGTTCTGTATGGTTTCCTGTATGACTTCGCCGAAGAGGGAGCGGATATGCTCCAGGTCGGGGGAAGTGTTCAGGACTTCTATCTGGTCGGAAACGGAGGCTTCCGATGGAAATTCTGAGGTGTTTGATGATGCGGGAGTGTTTTGGTGAGGATTTGTCTGGGGCAGAGAGGAAGTGTGGGATTTGGTCCTGAGTAGTCTTTTGGCCCGGAGAATGTCCGGGATCACTTCCTTTATTTCTTTAAGCTGCATACCCTGTTCTTTTAGTTCTTTGATACAGCAAAATAGCTGTATATCTTCTTCCGTATAGTAACGATGTCCCATTTCGGTGCGGCCGATAGGAAGATCCAGTTCTTCCTCCCAGTAGCGAAGAACGTGAGATTCTACACCTACCTGTTTGGCGCTTTCCGATATCATGTAATGAACGTCGCCCATACGAGATACCCCCTTATTTAGATTTCTTAACCTTTTTGAATATGTATCAGGTTGTTTAACAAGTTTATTTTAACACAATATGAGGGAAATGGAGGAAAAATCGTTCGACAAATTGTGCGTGGCAAATAAAAAAGAAGACCTGGATATGTGTTAGTCACAAAATCCGGCCTTCTTTGTGTTGCCAAGCATACCTGAGTGAACGTCCAGTGGACGTTCATCTTGGTGCTAAGTATAACTGGTGAAAATCCGATGGATCTTCATGCCAGTCTGTCTGATCAGTTGAATGATTACTCAGCAGAAATAGCTCCTGTCGGACATGCAGCTTCGCAAGCGCCACAGTCTACACATGCATCAGCATCGATCTGCATATGATCGTCGCCCATAGAGATAGCTCCTACTGGGCATTCGCTTTCGCAAGCGCCGCAGCTTACACATTCATCAGAAATTACGTGTGCCATAATATGTATCCTCCTTTTTATTTAACAGTTTAGGCTGTTTTTATGCCTCTATTCTAATACATTCGGGCAAAATATACAAGGGCAAAAATGCTTTAAATTTAGTACATTTTCAGGAAAGAATTGGGCATAAAAGAATATTTACGAAATCTTAAGAATTTTTTATACTCTTTTTGATGGTTTTAGTGTATAGTTGATACTGTACAATTTTGGACGTATTGTACGATTGATAAAATGGTAAGTGATCAGCATACTATTAGAATACTCACACTTATACGGACGGCTTCTGAGACATGCTGCCGGCAGGCGGACGCCGCGTAATAAGGAACAGATAAGAGATACAGGAAAATACAGAGCTTCCTGTATGGTATGCCAAATAGCCAGTGTGAGGAAGCACTGGCGGGAACAGACGGAATGGAGCGAATGTTATGAGAAGACGATGGAGCATTTTGGCTGTGCTAATGTGTCTTGTGATCTCTGTCACAGGATGTAAGACGAATGAGGATAAAGAAGAGGGCGGAGCAAATTTGGGGCCGGGGAAAGAGGAGAAGGCTCATCAGGGCAATCTGGATATGATCCAGCCCTCAGCTTATAGGAATGTGAACGGGCTTAAGCTGGAAGCCGGGACGAATATTTCCATTATTGGAAGAGGAAAATCGTCGGCCTATTGGTCTGAGGTGAGAAAGGGCGCAGAAGCGGCAGTGGACGAGATCAACGAAATGCTGGGCTACAAAGGAGAAGACAAAATAAAGCTGACTTATTCGGCACCGGCAGCAGAGGACGATGTGGACGATCAGGTGAATATTCTGGATGAAGAGCTGGCGAGATACCCGGCGGCAGTAGGAATCGCGGCAGTGGACGCAGCAGCCTGTGAGGTTCAGTTTGATCTGGCTGTCGAGAATGGGATTCCGGTCGTAGCGTTTGATTCGGGAACGACTTATCAGAATATCGTATCCATGGTAGATACGAATAATCCGGAGGCAGCGGCGATGGCGGCAAGCAAGCTCAGCGCCAGCATCGGCGATGAAGGAGAAGTACTGATCGTTGCACATGACACGAAGTCCACTTCCGCCGTACAGCGTGAATCGGCTTTTGTAAATGCGTTAAAAGAAAAGTATCCGAATGTGACTGTTGCCGTCAGCTATCATCTGGACGAATTGGAAGAGATGAAGAAAACGATGACAGAGGGGCAAAAGCCTTCTTCAGAGGAGACTGAGCAGGGAGAAGAAGCAGCGCCGGAAGGCACACAGGAAGAGATGCCTGAGACGGAAGATGAGGAAATTGATATTTCCCAGGAGGATGTGATCCGCTATCTCCTGCAGCAGCACCCGAATGTAAAAGCGATTTATACGACGAATGAGACCGGTGCGAAGCTGGTGGTCGGCGTTCTGGAAGAACTGGAAAAGTCAGACGTGAAAGTGGTCAGCTTCGACGGCGGGGAGGATCAACTCAAATTACTCGAAGAGGGGAAACTGGAAGGCTTGATTGTTCAGAACCCGTATGGAATCGGTTACGCCACGGTGATCGCGTGTGCCCGCGCTGTTCTGGAGCAGGGGAACGAAGCGCAGGTCGACACGGGTTATACCTGGGTCACTGCCGATAACATGAAGGATCAGGTAATTGAACGAGTGATGTATTAGGCGGAAATTCGTTTTAATTACGGCACACATTTTTTAGAGATCAGATAGCATAAAAGATGTCCGGTAAAGGAATAGGTTTCAAATATCATACCCAAGGGCATCCCGTATGGCTATAACGGGATGCCCTTGGGTATGCATTTGGAGAATATATTTCTTGCCGGGCATTTTGACGTTGCCAGGTATGCCTAAGTGAAGGTCCGGCGGTCTTTGTTTTGACTGCCAGGTATGTCTGAAATCATGTTTGATGGACCTTATTTTGGCGAGAGGGCAAAAGTTCACATTATGCTATGAATTTACATATAATATAGCATAATCTCAGAAAATGGAAGTGTGTCCCCATGGAAACAAAACTGCCTTTTTATATGGCGTATCCCACCCCGTTTCTCTTCGCGGATGACAAAACGGAAGCAAGGGATTATGAATACTTAAAAAGTATGTATCCTGATATGGCAAAACGGATTCTTCCGTATGTGGAAGAAGAATGTGACCGTCTGGAATACGATAACAGCATGATTTATGATGAATATCCGGATAAACTTCAATTACGCCTGATGTGCCGGCGGATTTATGATAAAGTCATGGATGAAGAACTGTTCGACGAATTGGAGATGGAAGAGTGGGGAGCGGATACCGTGCAGGAGGAGGCCATCGGGCAGGCGTATCGCCGTCGGCAGTCCAAAAAGCCGGACCGGGTACGGGATATGGTGGAGCTTTTACTCTATCAGGAATTGTTGCGGAGGCGGTGCAATCACCGCAGATGCCGGAAAAATTTACTTTGGTAAGATACGGAACAGGAAACAGAGCTCATTTTAGCTGTCATGCATACGACAAAAACGCCCAGTGGATGTTCATCCTGGTGACGGTAGTAAAAAGGGAAAAGTGTTGCCATATGAGAAATGAATGTGCTATAATAGCGAGGCGGTCAAAAAGACCGCCTTGTATACCTTGTGAAACGGCCGAATGGCCATGCGGGATGCCCTTGGGTATACCTTATGAAACGGCCGAATGGCCATACGGGGTGCCTTGGGTATATTAAATGGCATATGCTATATCAGCGGGTGCATACGGCTGAATATGCCGCAGGGAGAGTAACTATACGGAAAAAGACAGATCACGAAGATGACAGATTGAGAGAGATACTATGAAGAATATTATTTTTATCGGCATGCCGGCAGTGGGTAAGAGTACGGTAGGCGTTGTGATTGCAAAAAGATTAGGATATGAATTTATAGATACGGATTTATTGATTCAAAAGCAGGAGAAACGTCTTCTGCGGGAGATTATTGCGGAGAAAGGGATCGACGGCTTTCTGGAGATTGAGAATCAGGTAAATCGTGACGTAGAGGCAGAAAAGGCAGTAATTTCACCGGGAGGAAGCGTGGTGTACTGCAGGGAGGCTATGGAGCATTACAAAAAGATTGGAACCGTTATTTATTTGAAGGCTTCTTATGAGACCATAAGTGCACGGCTTAAGAATGCAAAAAAGCGGGGAGTTACGCTCAGAGACGGACAGACGATAAGAGATTTGTACGATGAAAGAGTCTTATTGTTTGAGAGATATGCCGATATTACGATTACTGAGGATGGAATGAATCTGGAAGAAACCATAGAGAAAGTACAGGACGCATTGGAAGAACTCGTGTAGAATTTACAAAAATGTTACAAAATGTTTACAGGCAATTGTGATAGCTTCAGAAAAAATTTTACAAAGTGCTCGGAGTGTGCTATAATCGAAAAGTAAAAACATTTTTCGGCTAGATAAAACGTTTTGAACGCATTATGAAATTTCTGACATTAATAGTAAAAGTAAGATAGTATGAGCTTGGAACTTCAAGCAATACTAATAAATAGATTGGTAACAATAAACGGGGTAAATAATTAAAAAGGGAAGGAAACCATCAGTAGAGGTGCAATATGGAACAGTATATAATTAAGGGTGGAAACCCGCTGGTCGGTGAAGTTGAGATTGGCGGTGCAAAGAATGCCGCACTCGCGATTCTCGCCGCGGCAATCATGACTGATGAGACTGTAACGATTGATAATCTCCCGGATGTAAACGACATCAATGTACTGCTGGAAGCAATTGCAGGAATCGGTGCCTCCGTACATCGGGTCGACCGGCACACGGTCAGGATCAACGGAGGAAATATTACAGACTTTGATATTGAGTATGACTATATAAAGAAGATCAGGGCTTCTTACTATCTGCTGGGGGCGCTGCTCGGGAAGTACAGGAAAGCGGAGGTGGCTCTTCCGGGAGGCTGTAATATCGGAAGCCGTCCGATTGATCAGCATTTGAAGGGCTTTCGTGCGCTGGGCGCATATGTGGATATTGAGCATGGGAAGATTATTGCGGAGGCGGACCGCCTGATCGGGAAGCATATTTATTTTGACGTGGTGAGTGTCGGTGCGACGATCAATGTCATGATGGCTGCTTCCATGGCGGAAGGGCAGACGATTCTGGAGAATGTGGCGAAGGAGCCGCATGTAGTTGACGTTGCCAATTTCCTGAACAGTATGGGAGCCAATATCCGTGGCGCAGGAACGGACGTGATCAAGATTCGCGGCGTTTCCCGTTTCCATAAGACGACATATTCCATTATTCCGGATCAGATTGAAGCTGGTACGTTCATGTTCGCGGCAGCAGCGACCCGTGGGGATGTGACGGTCACGAACGTTATTCCAAAGCATCTGGAAGCGACGATCGCGAAGCTGTTGGAGATTGGTTGTGAGGTAGAAGAGTTGGATGATGCAGTACGCGTGGTGTCCAAGGGAGATTTGCGCAATACACACGTGAAGACCCTGCCATATCCGGGATTCCCGACAGATATGCAGCCACAGATTGGCGTTACTTTAGCTCTGTGTAAAGGGACAAGTACGATTACGGAAAGTATCTTTGAGAATCGTTTTAAATATTTGGGTGAGCTTGCAAGAATGGGAGCAAATGTCAAGATTGAGGGTAACTCGGCTACGATCGAGGGCGTGAAGAGATTTTCCGGAGCGAGAGTCAGCGCGCCGGATCTGCGTGCCGGAGCAGCGCTTGTCATCGCAGGACTTGCGGCGGAGGGATTTACCTTTGTGGATGATATTGTTTATATCCAGAGGGGATATGAGCGATTCGAGGAGAAGCTCAGAAGCCTGGGGGCTATGATTGAGAAGGTGTCTACGGACCGGGAGATTCAGAAGTTTAAATTAAAAGTCAGCTAGTAATGAAAAAGTGTATTGACGGATATACTATATAGTGCTATTATGAGTAGCGGAGCAAATTGAATAGAACTTTCTCTTATTCAGAGTGGTGGAGGTACAAAGGACCTGGGAAGCCACGGCAACCCCATTTGATGGAAGGTGCCAACCTGAGCGAGTAATCGAACAATAAGAGGATTGATGAGAAGTATCAGGTCAGTCCTTCGGGACTGACTTTTTTGCCGAGTATACCGAGAGAAAGGTCCAGAGGATTTTTATCCCGGTTCGGGGCGGTGACAGCGCACGGCGACGAAAGGTATCGTCAATCAGATAAGAGAGAGGACAGAAGAAGAAAGGGGAATAAAAGATGGAACGTTTATTATTTACGTCCGAATCCGTAACTGAAGGACATCCGGATAAGATGTGCGACCAGATCTCCGATGCGATTCTGGACGCACTGATGGAGCAGGACCCGATGAGCCGTGTGGCATGTGAGACCTGCACGACAACAGGACTTGTGATGGTCATGGGAGAGATTACGACCAGCGCCTATGTAGATATTCAGAAGATCGTGAGAGATACCGTAAGAGAAATCGGCTATACACGTGGCAAATTCGGTTTTGACGCGGACAACTGTGGCGTGATCACTGCTATAGATGAGCAGTCCACCGATATCGCCATGGGCGTTGACAAAGCGCTCGAGGCGAAGGAGCATAAGATGTCAGAGGACGAATTGGAAGCAATCGGAGCGGGAGATCAGGGAATGATGTTCGGATATGCGACCGATGAGACACCAGAGTATATGCCGTATCCGATCGCGCTTGCACACAAGCTGGCGAGGAGACTGACCGAAGTGAGAAAGAACGGCACGCTGCCTTACCTTCGCCCGGACGGAAAGAGTCAGGTCACAGTGGAATACGATGAAAATGGAGTTCCGGCACGTCTCGACGCAGTGGTGCTTTCTACACAGCACGATCCGGAGGTTTCACAGGAGCAGATTCATGCGGATGTGAAGAAATATATCTTTGATGAGATCCTTCCGGCGGATATGGTAGATGAGAATACCAAATTCTTCATCAACCCGACAGGACGTTTCGTGATTGGCGGACCGCACGGTGACAGTGGACTTACAGGAAGAAAGATCATCGTGGATACCTACGGCGGAATGGCACGTCACGGCGGCGGAGCATTTTCCGGAAAAGACTGTACGAAGGTGGACCGTTCCGCGGCCTATGCGGCGAGGTATGCGGCGAAGAATATCGTGGCAGCAGGACTTGCCAAAAAATGTGAGATTCAGCTTTCTTACGCCATCGGTGTGGCCCAGCCGACGTCTGTAATGGTGGATACATTTGGAACCGGAAAGCTTTCCGATCATAAGCTGGTAGATATCATTCGTGAGAACTTCGATCTGCGACCGGCAGGTATCATTAAGATGCTGGATCTGCGTCGTCCGATTTATAAGCAGACAGCGGCTTATGGACATTTCGGAAGAAATGACCTCGATCTTCCGTGGGAGAAGCTGGATAAAGTCGAGACATTGAAACAGTATTTATAGAATTTTTATAAAAATTTATGGGTGCTTTGATGAGAAGCACCCTTTTTTGTGCTATTCTAGTATATATGACAAAAATGTTCAATCGGAAAGGATAGATAGCATGAAAATACGAACCAGACTGGTAGTTGCATTTGTGACGGTCATTACGATTCCGGTCATACTGACGGCGCTGCTTACCTGGGGGATTGCTCAGTATCAGATTGGGGTGATCGAGAAGACCTATGGCAGCACCGGTACGGAATATAAGAGTTTTTCTCATTCTCTGCAAGTGTTGGGCCAGATGCCGGAAGTCAGAAATTTTATGTTTCATACGGGAATCTCCATCGTTATGATTCTGATGCTGACAGCCATGCTTATGGTTTTATGGATTTACGGAGGAATCATAAGCCCTGTTGCGAAGCTCCAGGAGGCGGCCCGCAATGTAAAAGAGGGGAATCTGGACTTTGAATTGAAACCGGAGAAGGACGATGAGATGGGACAGCTCATTCAGACCTTTGAGGAAATGCGCCAAAGGCTCAGAGATAATGCGGAGGAGAAGCTCAGGAGCGACAGGGAGAGTAAGGAGCTGATCAGCAATATTTCTCATGATCTTAAGACTCCGATCACGGCCATCAAGGGGTATGTGGAAGGAATCAGGGACGGCGTGGCGGATACGCCGGAAAAGATGGAAAAATATATCGGAATCATTTATAATAAAGCTAATGAGATGGATCTGCTCATTAATGAGCTGACTTTATATTCCAAGATCGATACGAACCGGATTCCTTATAATTTTGCGCCTCTTTCCGTCAATGCATATTTTGACGACTGTGCAGAGGATTTGGAGATGGAACTGAATTCCAAGAATGTGGAATTTGGATATTTTAACTATGTGGAGGGTGATGATAAGATTATTGCGGACCCGGAGCAGCTTAAGCGGGTTATCAATAATATTATCAGCAATTCCCTGAAATACATGGAGCGGGAGCACGGACTGATCAACCTGCGGGTGAAGGATGTGGGAGATTTTATTCAGGTAGAGCTGGAAGACAATGGTAAGGGGATTGCCGCGAAAGATTTGCCGAATATTTTCGACCGTTTTTATCGCACAGATGCGTCGCGCAATTCTTCTAAGGGGGGCAGCGGCATCGGACTTTCTATCGTGAAGAAGATTATCGAGGATCATGGCGGCAAGATTTGGGCTACCAGCCGGGAGGGAACCGGGACGGTCATGTATTTTGTGATTAGAAAATACCAGGAGGTACCAATTTATGAGTAAGATATTGATTGTAGAAGATGAAGAGGCGATTGCGGATCTGGAGAAGGATTATCTGGAGCTGAGCGGTTTTGAAGTGGAGGTGGCAAATGACGGCACCACAGGACTTGACCGGGCGATGAACGGGGAATTCAATCTGGTGATTCTGGATCTGATGCTGCCGGGTGTAGATGGATTCGAGATCTGCCGCAAGGTGCGCGAGGAGAAGAACACTCCGATCATTATGGTGTCTGCAAAGAAGGACGACATCGACAAGATACGGGGACTCGGGCTTGGCGCAGATGATTATATGACAAAACCATTTAGTCCAAGTGAGCTGGTAGCGCGTGTGAAAGCACATCTGGCAAGGTATGAGCGGCTGATCGGAAGCGCGGCCAACGAGAACAAGATCATCGAGATTCGAGGCCTGAAGATCGATACTACGGCGCGAAGAGTATGGGTGAACGGAGAGGAAAGGAATTTTACTACGAAGGAATTCGATCTGCTCACATTCCTGGCGGGACACCCGAATCATGTGTATACGAAAGATGAATTGTTCAGCGAGATCTGGGATATGGAATCCATCGGGGATATTGCGACGGTGACGGTCCATATTAAGAAGATCCGGGAGAAGATTGAGTATGATACCTCAAATCCGCAGTATATAGAGACGATTTGGGGAGTGGGGTATCGCTTTAAGGTGTAAATCCAGATTTAGACTGTAGTCTTGAAGGTGAATATGTTTGGGGGGCAGAGATGGATTGGACTTATCTCTGCCTTTTTTGTTGCCAGGCATACCTGAGTGAACGTCCGGTGGATAAAGAGGGGCAAAAAGTCATGTTCAAAAGTAAGATTATCTGGTAATATATACTGTAATGGAAATGATAAGAATATCAGTAGTAAAAGGTGACATGATGAAGAAAAGGAAGAATATCAGATTTAGTACCGTGCAGCTCATGGCGGCAGGGTTTATGGGACTCATCTTTCTGGGCGGCGTGCTCTTGTGGCTGCCCATATCGAATACCCGCCCGATTGCCTTTGTAGACGCATTATTTACGGCTGCGACGGCCGTGTGCGTGACAGGTCTTGTGACGGTGACTCCGGCGGTACAGTTCACCCTGTTTGGGAAAATCGTGCTGCTGATCCTGATTCAAATAGGTGGATTGGGAATTATTGCCTGTGTAACCGCATTTTTCCTGATCATGAGAAAGCGGATTTCCCTGAAGGAGAGGATAATCATACAGGAAAGTTACAGCATGGAGTCCTTGTCGGGAATGGTCGCCATGGTGATAAGGATCTTAAAGGGAACGTTTGCGGTGGAAGCGGCGGGAGCTATCCTTTACGCGATTCAGTTCATACCGGAATTCGGGGTGGCAAAGGGAATATGGTACGCCATCTTTCATGCCGTCTCTGCGTTTTGCAATGCGGGGGTGGATATTCTGGGGAATTCCAGTTTTATTCGCTATGCCGGGAATCCTCTGATCTGTGTGACAACAATGCTGCTGATCGTACTCAGCGGACTGGGTTTTCCTGTCTGGCAGGATTTGGTGCAGAATATTCGTCTGGTGTGGAAAAAGAATCTGAAAGCAGAACGTGCCTGGGGAAAACTTCGTTTACATACGAAAATAGTGTTGGTCATGACCCTTATCTTGATCATGAGCGGAGCGCTCGGCTTTTTGGTAATGGAATATTCCAATCCGGATACAATAGGAGCGATGCCCTTCTGGAAGAAAGGGTTGAATGCCTTCTTTCATTCTATTTCCACCAGAACAGCCGGCTTTGCGACGGTGCCGCAGGGAGCTCTGGAGTCAGAGACGATGTTTACGACTTGTATTCTGATGTTCATCGGAGGTTCTCCGGGAGGAACGGCAGGAGGCGTAAAGACGACGACCATTGCCATGCTGTGTCTGGCGTGCATGACATTTATTCGTGGCGGCGAGGATACGGAGTGTTTTGGACGCCGGATTGAGATGAAACAGATCCGGACCGGAATGTGTATTGTACTTTTTTCATTTGCGGTATTGCTTCTGGGAACGACGGTCGTCGCTTCGCTGGAAGGCGAAGTGTCGTTTATTCGTGTTTTGTATGAGACAACGTCGGCCATCGGAACGGTAGGACTTACGGCGGATCTGACGCCGCAGCTCTGTATGGCCAGTAAGGTAGTGATCATGCTGCTGATGTATCTGGGAAGAATTGGCCCGATCACGCTGGCACTTGCGTTTGGCGTGAAGAAGAACCAGCGGGATAAGATACGCAGACTGCCGTCAGAAGGAATTATGGTTGGATAAGTGTCGGAAGGAGAAAGAAAAATGGGCAAACAATATGCAGTGCTGGGCATGGGAAGTTTTGGCTTCAGCCTGGCAATTGAACTGGAAAAACTGGGCTGTGAGGTGATTGCGGTCGATGCATCGGAGGATCGGGTGCAGGAGATTGCGCCTTTTGTATCTCAAGCCATGTGTGCGGAGATGAAAGAAGACGGCCTGATGAAATCCCTGGGCGTCAGAAACCTTGACGGCGTCATCGTGGCGCTGGCAGAGAACCTGGAAATCAGTGTTCTTGCGACCATGCAGGCTAAAGAGATGGGCGCGCCCTTTGTTCTGGCGAAGGCAAAAAATGATATGCATGCCAACATTCTCAAAAAACTGGGAGCGGACATGGTCGTGTTCCCGGAGCGTGAGATGGGGGTTCGGATCGCCAATGTACTGGCGACCCGGAATTTTGCTGATTGGATCGAGCTTTCCCCGGATTATAGTATGGTGGAGGTGCAGATACCGGAAAAGTGGATTGGAGAGACGCTGCGTGGTTTGAATGTGAGGGAGACGCTGGGTGTTAATGTGGTCGGCATGATCCGTGGCGGGAAGGTAATGGTCAACATTTTGCCAGATGAGGTGTTTAAAAATGGCGATGTTTTGATTATCATCGGTGAAAATGAAACTTTGAATAAATTTAGTGAAGGAACGGTATAATTCATGATAACCAGTACCGCAAATGACAAAGTAAAACAGTTGATCAAATGGCAGAAAAAGCGGAAGACCAGAGATGAAGAAGGCGTGTTTCTGGTGGAAGGGATCCGCATGTTCGTGGAGGCGCCTAAGGATAAGGTGCGGGAAATCTATGTCTCAGAGAGCTTTTATGGAAAGAAGAATCAGGAATTAAGACTTGATGAGTGGGGACGAAAACTTAACATTTTGTCGGACATCGTTTTTGGTCACGTTTCTGATACGCAGACACCGCAGGGAGTTCTGGCAGTGTTGGATCAGAGCCGATATGCTCTGGAGCAGATGCTGGAAGGGGCGGCCGGGCCCAAGGAGGGGCGAAAGAGGAGCGGCGGGGAGAAGCAAAGTCCGCTGCTGATTGTACTGGATAATCTCCAGGACCCGGGGAACTTAGGAACGATTCTGCGTGCCGGGGAGGCAGCGGGAATTACCGGGGTCATTATGAGCAGAGATTGTGTGGATATCTATAATCCCAAGGTTATTCGTTCCACTATGGGATCCATTTACCGGGTTCCGTTCGCTTATGTTGAGAACCTTCCGGATATGGTCCGCAGATTGAATCAGTTTGGAATCGGAACTTACGCGGCACATTTGGAAGGGACGCATAGCTATGAGGCGGAAAATTACCAAAAGGGAACAGCATTTTTGATTGGAAATGAAGGAAATGGCTTGAGCCGTGAGGTGGCGGACAGCGCTGGGACCTATATCCGAATTCCCATGTGTGGGCAGGTCGAGTCTCTGAATGCAGCGATGGCCGCGACCGTGCTGCTTTTCGAGGCGGCAAGGCAGAGAAGGGGCTAAGAGGAGGCAAGCGGTTCGGCAGATGTTCTGAACGAATGAAAGGAATAGAATAACTAAATATTGAAAGAGGACATATATCCAGATATTGTCTACACCAGATATTGTCAGTTGACGGTAACAAGGAGATATGTTAAGATTCCTCCTGAAAACGTAATAATTTTGTAACAAATGTAATAATTGTGAAAATTCTTGCGTATACTTAAGTGTGAAGCATGAAAGGCTGGGAGAAAACATTCAGGAGGTTTTTATGAAGACAAGTAGAAGTAAAAGGTTCATGTGTATGGTAATGACATGCGTCATGATGTTTTATACAGGAAGTTCCAGTGTGATGGCAGGAAATCTGGAGATCCTTAAAAATGCAGGGCAGACAGAAAATGCGAGGCTGTCGGAGAAGATGGTCGTTCTGGAAGAATCTGCCCGCGGTATTTTGGCTGCAGTAGAAAAGATGCAGCAAAAAATGCAGGAAAAGAAAGCAGCCGAAGAGGCGGCAAGAAAGGCCGAAGAGGCGAGAGCGCAGGAAGCACAGCGCGCTATTCAGGAGAATCCACAGGCGGTGACGGCTTCGACGAGCGACATGAACTTGCTGGCGGCACTCATCTACTGTGAGGCAGTCGGAGAACCTTACGAGGGCCAGGTGGCTGTGGGAGCGGTCGTCATGAATCGGGTGAAAAGCAGCTCCTTCCCGAATAGTATCCGGGAAGTCATTTATCAGAGCGGGCAGTTCGGTCCGGCGATCACAGGGAAACTTGACCGGGTGCTGGCAAGTGGAAAAATGACTGACAGTTGTTATCAGGCAGCGCAGGAAGCGCTTGCAGGAGTAAGCCCGGTGGGAGGTGCGCTCTATTTTGGAGACGGACGGAATTTTGGACAGTTGATCGGAGGTCACTGGTTCCATTCTTAAAAAGGAAGTGATAGGTTGAGACCTGTAATTGATATGAATTTGGAATATGGACTGGTATTTGACGGCGGAGGTGCGCGCGGTGCCTATCAGATCGGAGCGTGGAAGGCTCTGAAGGAGGCGGGCGTGAACATCTGCGCGGTAGCAGGAACTTCTGTGGGCGCTTTGAACGGCGCCCTTGTTTGTATGGGGGACTATGAACAGGCAGAGCGCATTTGGCAGGAGATGACATTTTCCAGTGTGATGGACGTAGATGATGAATTGCTGGAAGGTTTTTTTGAGGGAGAGGCTTCTGCCAGAGAAATTTTTTCTGAACTTTGGGACAAGATCACGGCGGGGGGCGTGGATATTACGCCGCTGAGGGAGTTGATTCATGAAACGGTGGACGAGGAAAAAATACGTAGCTGCAATAAAGAGTTCTGTCTGACGACATTTTCCCTGTCGGATTTCAAAGAACTGGATCTTGGGATTGAGGATATTCCTGAAGGACAGCTGGAAGATTTTCTCCTTGCGAGCGCATACCTGCTGGGCTTTAAAAATGAGCCGCTTCATGGTAAAACATATATTGACGGAGGAATGGTAAATAATTTGCCGACAGGCTCCCTTTTAAAGCGGGGGTATAAACATATTATTCAGGTGCGCATCTTTGGACCGGGGCGGATTCCGCGGGCGGTGATTCCGGAAGACGGGAGCGTACATGAGATATCGCCTCGGGTCGGACTGGGGAGTATTCTGGAATTCTCGGCGAAAAGGAGCCGTCAGAATCTGATGATCGGGTATTATGACGCAAAAAGAATGATTTATGGGCTGTCCGGAACGATTTATTATATTGAACAAACGCGCGAAGAGTGTTATTATGTAGAAATAATGAGCCGGATAAGTGAGCTGGAGAAGGCAGAGTATCGTTTTAAATTGAAGCTCCCGATTGGAAGTACAGATGAAGAGTTGTTTTTGGGAATGCTGGAGGCCAGTGCCAAGCTTATGCGGATTCAAAAATATAGAATCTATAAAGTAGACGAGCTTTGGGAAGCTATTTGTCTTAAGTATGAAGCGCTCCCTTTGGAAAAGCTGGAGAAGCTGCCGAAGTTCGTCCATGTGATTACAGGCATGAGGAAGGAAGAGAAGATGAACTTAAAAGGACGTAATTTTTTAACACTCAAGGACTATACTCCGGCGGAAATCGAATATCTGCTTGATCTGGCGGCAGATCTGAAGGCGAAGAAGAAACAGGGAATCACGGGAAACAGTTTAAAGGGCAAGAATATTGCGCTGATTTTTGAGAAACCGTCTACGCGTACCCGTTGTGCGTTTACAATCGGCGCACAGGACGAAGGGGGAATCCCCACCTATCTGGCAGGAAGTGAGATTCAGCTCGGTCATAAGGAGAGTATCGAGGATACCGCGCGGGTTCTGGGAAGAATGTTCGACGGAATCGAGTTCCGTGGATTTGAGCAGGATTATGCCGATATTTTGGCTGAGTATAGCGGCGTTCCGGTTTGGAATGGCCTTACGGATACGTATCACCCGACCCAGTGTCTGGCGATGCTTTTGACCATGAAAGAGCAGTTTGGATATTTGAAGGGCCTTAAGGTGGCATACCTGGGCGATGGGCGTAACAACGTTGCGAACAGTCTTCTGATCGGTTCTGTGAAGATGGGCGTGAATGTGGCGATCGTCGGACCGAAGGCGCTTTGGCCGGACCGTGATCTTGTGATGGAATGCCGTGGATACGCGGAAGAATCCGGCGCCTCGATTGAGATCACTGACGATCTGGACGGCGTAAAGGGCGCAGATGTGCTGTACACAGACGTATGGATCTCCATGGGCGAGGAGAAGAAAGAGCAGGAGAGAGAGCGTATTGCAAAGCCTTATCAGGTCAATCAGGCTTTGATGGAACGTACCGGCAAATCCACGACGATTTTCTCCCACTGTCTGCCGGCGATTAAAGGCAAGGAAGTGACCGAGGAAGTATTTGAGAGCGAAGCGTCTAAGGTATTTGAAGAAGCAGAGAATCGTCTGCACACGATCAAAGCGATCATGGTGGCTACCTTAGGAGAGACAGAAGAGGAATAATGAAAGCGGAAATATTGAAAATGCTTCGCCGCACGGACGGGTATTTATCCGGCCAGCAGATCTGTGATACATTTCAGGTATCGCGAACGGCGGTGTGGAAAGCAATCAATCAGTTAAAAGAGGAAGGCTATGAGATCGAGGCGGTCCGTAATAAAGGGTATCGGATTACGGGCTGCCCGGATATTTTGTCCAGAGAAGAGATCATGAGCCATATGGATACATGCTGGGCCGGACAGAAGGTTTCTTTTTATGAGGAGACGGATTCGACGAATACCCGGGCTAAGGCTGGGGGAGAGGCAGGGGATTTGCACGGTGCTCTCTTTGTGGCTGAAAAGCAGAATGCGGGAAAGGGGAGAAGAGGGCGTAGCTGGCAGTCGCCTGCGGGCAGGCAGCATTTATATGAGTATTCTCCTGCGCCCCTCGTTTGAACCGTCAAAAGCGCCTATGCTGACGCTGATCATGGCATATAGTGTGGCGATGGCGTTAAAGGAAGAGGAAGAGATTACTGTGCGGATCAAGTGGCCCAATGATCTGGTGCTGAATAAAAAGAAAATCTGCGGGATTCTGACGGAGATGAGCGCAGAAGTGGATTATATCAATTATGTAGTGATCGGGGTGGGAATCAATGCGAATACGGAGTCCTTCCCCGAAGAAATTTCTGAGACCGCCACTTCTCTTAAGCTGGAGAGCGGCGAAAGGGTGCGGCGGGCGGGGCTTATTGCCGCGGTGATGAAGAAATTCGAGGAATACTATGAACAGTTCTGCGCTGCAAAAGACCTGTCATTCCTTATGGAAGGCTATAATCAGATTCTGGTGAACCGGGATCGACAGGTGTGCGTTCTGGAACCGGGAGGAGAGTATCGTGCCGAGGCCCTTGGAATCAACGAGAAGGGAGAGCTTTTGGTGCGCAGGGAGGACGGCAGCATAGGCCAGGTATTTGCGGGAGAGGTATCTGTCCGCGGAATTTACGGATATGTGTAAGGAGTAAGAAGAATGTATCAGGATAAGATCGTGCTCTGCGGGGCGAATTCATATGAAGAAAAATACTATCTGAATCCCGATTTTGCAAATCTTCCTCAGCACATTCAGGATGAGCTGAAAATCCTGTGTGTGTTATATGTCAATGATGTCGGCGGCATATTGACATTGGTGTATGAGGAGGACGGTTCGCTTCAGTTTGAGGTCAGCTCAAAGGAAGGCGATCCGATGTTTGATGATATCGGCAGTCAGCTCAAGATTAAGAAGATGCAGAATGACCCGGAAAAACAGGAGCTTTTGATGCAGCTTGAACTCTATTATAAAGTATTTTTCCTGGGAGAAGATTTGTAATGGCAAGGACAGTTAAGATAGGAAATGTAGAGCTTGAGAACAGATATATATTGGCACCTATGGCAGGAGTGACAGACCTGCCATTTCGCTTACTCTGCAAGGAGCAGGGGGCGGGCCTTTTGTGCATGGAGATGATCAGCGCCAAGGCCCTTCAGTACCGTAATAAAAATACGAAGGCGTTACTTACGATCCACCCCCGGGAATATCCGGTGTCACTGCAATTATTTGGGGCGGACCCGAAAATCATGAGTGAGCAGGCGAAACGGATCGAGGAGCTTCCATTTCAGATTCTGGATATCAACATGGGCTGTCCGGTGCCGAAGGTGGTAAAAAATGGAGAAGGTTCTGCGCTCATGAATCAGCCGCATCTTGTGTATGATATTGTGTATGCCATATCACACGCCATTCAAAAACCGGTGACGGTCAAGATCAGAAAAGGTTTTGATGAGGACCACGTAAATGCAGTAGAGATCGCGAAAATCGTGGAGCAGGCAGGCGGTGCGGCGGTTGCGGTTCACGGCCGCACACGGGAGCAGTATTATTCCGGCAAGGCGGACTGGCAGATTATCCGCCAGGTAAAAGAGGCAGTCTCGATTCCGGTGATTGGAAACGGAGATATCACCGGCGCCGAAAGTGCCGATGCGATGTTTCGGGAAACGGGTTGCGACGCCGTCATGATAGGGCGGGGCTGCCAGGGGAATCCGTGGATTTTCCGAGAACTGATCTCCTGGGAGGAGACCGGAAAGAGACCGGAGCGGCCGACGAAGGCGGAACTGAAGGAGATGATGCTTGGGCACGCGAAGCTGCAGATGGAGTTTAAAGGGGATTATCTTGGAATTCGGGAGATGCGCAAGCACGTGGCGTGGTACACGAAAGGGCTGGAAGGTTCAGCGAAGCTGAGAGACCTGATCAATCACGTGGAAAGCTATGAAGAACTGGAAGCGTTGTTGGATGAAAAACTTCGGTAAGTAGGTGGCTATGTGCGTCAGATAGTCTGAAAATCCGGTTGGAGAGAAAGAAAGTGGAAGTTGACTTTTTACTTCCGTTTTTGAAGTTTCGCGTTTGAAATTTCGGAAAAAATGGGTTGGAAAAAAGATTGACATGCCATATTAAATTATGTATAATTATGAAATTGTGAAAGTATCTTTAAAAGAGGCTGTTTTGCAGGATTTCTTCTATATTATACTGTGATGAATGATATAGTGTACGGATTGATAAGTATTTCATGCAGGAGTGGATGATAAAGATA
Organism: Roseburia hominis; assembly: GCA_040702975.1. Taxonomy (NCBI): domain Bacteria; kingdom Bacillati; phylum Bacillota; class Clostridia; order Lachnospirales; family Lachnospiraceae; genus Roseburia; species Roseburia hominis. Next base: position 3,955,957 of record CP159990.1, on the reverse strand, counting down.
TTTGCACAATGCAGTAATGGCAGAAGAAGACAGGCGGTGCAGCCGCTCAAAAAGGATATTATCCTACAGAAGTGGTAAGAGGAGAATGTAAAATGGAAGCAAAAAAAACGTTACTTACGTATACGGGACTTAAGAAACTGGAAGATGAGTTGGAGAACCTGAAGGTCGTAAAACGAAAAGAAGTTGCAGGCAAGATCAAAGAGGCGAGAGAGCAGGGAGACTTGTCTGAGAATGCGGAGTATGACGCAGCAAAAGATGAGCAGCGTGATATTGAGGCCCGTATCGACGAGCTGGAAAAGATTCTCAAGAATGCGGAAGTCGTTGTGGAAGATGACGTAGACCTGGAGAAGATCAGCATCGGCTGTACTGTTGACGTATATGATAGAGAATTTGACGAGGAGATTGAATTTAAACTCGTAGGTTCCACAGAGGCAAACAGCCTGGCAGGAAAGATTTCCAACGAGTCACCGGTCGGCAAGGCCCTGATCGGTAAGAAAGTCGGCGATGTAGTAGCAGTAGAGACACAGGCCGGTGTAATTGAGTATGAAGTTTTAAAGATCAATCGTTCTATTTAATGATAAGATAATTAGGGTAGCGTATCAGTGATGTTAGGCATAAGATTGTTGAATATTTCGGATACAGTACACTAGACGGCGGAGTCGGAATTCCGCAAATATAAAGAAAAGGAGAGGAAAACGTGGGAGCACAGCAGAACAATGGACAGGAACCGGACATTAATCATTTGAGAAAGGTGCGCCGTGAGAAACTTGCGGAGCTTCAGGCAAATGGACAGAACCCGTTCGAAATTACCAAATTTGACGTAACGCATCACAGCCAGGAAGTAAAAGACCATTTTGAGGAGCTGGAAGGCAAACATGTAGTGCTGGCAGGACGTATGATGTCCAAGCGTGTCATGGGAAAAGCCTCCTTCTGCAATATTCAGGATCTTCAGGGCAATATTCAGTCCTATGTTGCAAGAGACAGCGTCGGGGAAGAGGAATATAAAGCATTCAAGAAAATGGATATCGGTGATATCGTAGGCCTTGCTGGAGAAGTGTTTAAGACGAAGACCGGTGAGATTTCTATTCATGCCTCCGCAGTGACCCTCCTTAGTAAGAGCCTTCAGGTGCTTCCGGAGAAGTTCCACGGACTGACTGACACAGATATTCGCTACCGTCAAAGATATGTGGATCTGATCATGAATCCGGAGGTGAAGGATACCTTTATTAAGCGTTCCAAAATCCTCAGCTCTATTCGTAAGTATCTGGATGGACAGGGATTCATGGAGGTAGAGACTCCGATGCTGGTGGCAAATGCCGGTGGAGCAGCGGCAAGACCGTTCGAGACACATTTTAACGCATTGGGAGAAGACTTTAAGCTGCGTATTTCTCTGGAGTTATATTTGAAGAGACTGATCGTAGGCGGCATGGAGCGCGTGTATGAGATTGGACGTGTATTCCGTAATGAAGGTCTGGATACCAGACATAACCCGGAATTCACTTTGATGGAATTATATCAGGCGTATACCGATTACAACGGAATGATGGACCTGACTGAGAATATGTATCGTCATGTAGCACAGGAAGTGCTGGGAACAACAAAGATTGTGTATAATGGCGTAGAGATGGATCTCGGAAAGCCCTTCGAGCGTATCACCATGGTAGATGCAGTGAAGAAATATGCGGGCGTTGACTGGAATGAAGTGCATACTTTAGAGGAGGCACGTGCGCTGGCGGATCAGCATCATGTAGAGTATGAGGAAAGACACAAAAAGGGCGATATTTTAAGCCTCTTCTTTGAAGAGTTTGCGGAAGAGCATCTGATTCAGCCGACTTTCGTCATGGATCACCCGATTGAGATTTCCCCGCTGACCAAGAAGAAACCGGAGGATCCGGAATATGTAGAGCGTTTTGAGTTCTTTATGAATGGCTGGGAGATGGCAAATGCATATTCTGAGCTGAATGACCCGATCGATCAGAGAGAGAGATTCAAGGCGCAGGAAGAGCTTCTGGCACAGGGAGATGAGGAAGCGAATACGACGGATGAAGATTTCCTGAATGCACTGGAGATCGGTATGCCGCCGACAGGTGGAATCGGATTCGGTATTGACCGTATGTGTATGCTTCTTACGAATGCAGCAGCGATCCGTGATGTTTTATTATTCCCGACGATGAAGACTCTCGGCGGAAGCGACACTACAAAGAAAGTAGAAAAGGCTGCCCCGGCAGCAGAAGAGAAGGCGGCAGAAAAGATTGATTTTTCCAATGTGAAGATTGAGCCGCTGTTCGAGGAAACGGTTGATTTTGACACCTTTGCAAAGTCTGATTTCCGTGCTGTAAAGATTGAAGCATGTGAGGCGGTACCGAAGAGCAAAAAGCTTTTGAAGTTCACTCTGAATGATGGAACAGACCGGAAACGCACGATCTTAAGTGGAATCCATGAGTATTACGAGCCGGAAGAATTGATTGGCAAGACTGCGATCGCAATCGTAAATCTGCCGCCGAGAAAGATGATGGGCATTGATTCTGAAGGTATGCTGATTTCGGCAGTACATGAGGAAGATGGAAAAGAAGGATTGAATCTGCTGATGGTAGATGACAGAATTCCGGCGGGAGCAAAGTTGTATTAAGAAATATTTTTAGCGTTGTATTATAAAAGGAAATGGATTACTACACCGAAGTTTTGGGGTTCCAGAAAAGTGACGAGGTAAATGGAGATTGGGTTAAGCGGTGTGGCATAATGAAAAAAATGGCAACTGGTTGTTTGTGCGAAAGCGTGAGCGACCAGTTGTTTTATTTAGAATTATAATTGCCAGGCATACCTAAAAGAAGGTCGGTGGACCTTCTTTTGGCCTTCAAAATGAAAAATCAATTTTTATTCTGTATTCGTAGAAAATGGGTGGTATTTTTATCGCACAGCTTATCCTTTAAACTACTCACAACGGGAAAACTATCAGAAAAGGAGCGATGGGCGATGAAAGGTTATTATACAGACAACGGGTATATGGGGTATGTCGATGGAAAGTATCAGCTCTTTGCCAGTGAAACTGATTATAAAGAATGGCTGGAGGAGTAGTGGGAGGCAGGAGAATAATGGCAGGAAAAAGCGGTGTATGATGTACTATATTTTTCCTAACTATGATATACTGAATATAATTCATAAGCTTATATCCTGATTGGAGGAAAAATGTTATGCCAAGGGGAACGAACCAGAAGTTCAAGCTGTATCGTCTTGCGCAAATTATGCTGGAAAAGACAGATGATGACCATTATATTACCATGCCGGAGATTATGTCTGCATTGGGAGAATATGATATTACGGCAGACCGCAGGAGTATTTATAATGATCTGCGAGATCTTGAAACGCTGGGTATTGAAGTGGAAGGGGAGCCGGTTGGAAACCGCTATCACTATCATGTAGTGAGCAGGCCTTTTGAACTTCCGGAATTGAAGCTTTTGGTGGATGCCATCCAGTCATCGAAATTTATCACAGAACGGAAAACCAACGCCCTGATTAAAAAATTAGAGAAGCTGGTCAGTAAATATGAGGCAATGAAGCTGCAGCGACAGGTGTACGTTTCCGGAAGAATTAAGACAATGAATGAGAGTATTTACTATACTGTGGATGCTGTTCACAATGCTATCTCCGAAAATAGAAAAATCAAATTTCAATATTTCCAGTGGAATGTGAAAAAAGAAATGGAACTGCGTCATAATGGTGCCTGGTATCATATCAGCCCCTGGGGACTTTCCTGGGATAACGAAAACTATTATCTTGTAGGATATGATTCTGATGCAGGACTAATCAAGCATTACCGTGTTGATAAAATGCTGCATATCCAAATGTCTGAGGAAAAAAGAGAGGGAAAAGAGCATTTTAAAAAGCTGGATATGGCGGACTATGCGAAGAAAAGTTTTGGTATGTACGGTGGAAAAGAACAGGAAGTGAAACTTCTGGTAGAAAATAATCTTGCGGGCGTGATTATTGACCGTTTTGGAAAAGATGTGATGATGATTCCGGAAGATGAGAATTATTTTACAGTAAATGTGAAGGTTCATGTCAGCAAGCAGTTCCTGGGATGGATATTTTCTCTGGGAGAAGGGGTAAAGATTGTCTCTCCAGACGAAGTGGTGGAGAAGATGAGAACCGAAATGAAACGATTGATACAGCAGTATAAGGAGAACGAAAGATGGACAACACATTAGAATACTACAACCAAAATGCAGACCAATTTGTCCGGAGGACATTTTCCGTAAATCTCGTCGAGAATCAGGAAAGATTTCTGAGTAAGTTGAAAGAAGGTTCTTATATCCTGGATTTTGGCTGTGGTTCCGGTCGCGATACGAAGTATTTTTTGTCGAAAGGATATAAAGTGGATGCAACTGACGGCTCCGAAGAATTATGTAAGATTGCAAGTGAGAATACAGGTGCTGCGGTAAAGCAGATGCTGTTTTCGGAACTTGATGCGCATGACCAGTATGATGGCATCTGGGCATGCTCTTCTATTTTGCATTTGCCCAAGGAGGAACTCAGATTCATTCTGCAAAAGATGGTTGTTGCATTGAAAGAGAATGGAATAATATACGCTTCCTTCAAGTATAGCGAGTTTGAAGGCGAACGGAATGGCAGATATTTTACAGATTTTACATTGGAAACGTTCAAAACTTACATACAAGATATGAAGGACCTGCAGATAGAAGAGTATTGGATTACAGCGGATGCGAGGCCGGGAAGAGGTGATGAGAAATGGCTGAATCTGATTTTGTGCAAACCGGATATAGATTGACGATTGATGGAAAGTATTATAACACATTGGATATCAAGTCCTTTTCTTTGATGATGAAGGATTCATCTTACTGTTACAAGTTTTACTGGTTGGAGGCAATCGTACAGTTGATATCGGAGGGGGTTAAGGAGACCACCTTTGATGCGATCATAGATGAGATGATCTGTAATGCCTGGTATTCCGTGAGGGAGTTCCACATTCATTTGAGCGGCATGTTATCAGATGGACAGGTAAGAGATGGGCTTGAAAGAGCGGTTCTCAGGCTGGCGGAACTTTCAGATCTTCCGGCAAATGCATCTAAGATTGAAATAAGAAATGCAATCTCAGAGCATAATTCCGAGTTGAAAACATTCAAAGAGCAGCTTACCAACATGGTTCCGTACAGAGCTTTGGCCGGCTTCTTTCATAAAAGTGATGAGGCGGTAGATTGGGGAAGTGTCCGCAGGCTGACTGCATATATAGAGAAGATTAATCAGAATACGGTCCTTCTTCCATATACACTAGGACCTGAAAGTAAACTTAAGAAGAGAGTCTATTTTCAGGATGCCTGGGTAGAGATGATTCAGGATCAGACGGTAGCGATTCTTGGCTGGGTCCAGTATGAAAAGGTTAAATGGCTGCAGAATAATAATCCGGAGGTGCCGGGACTTATATACAAGCTCGCGCCAATGGATGAGAGAATGCGTAAGTTAAATAATGTTCGTAAATTATGGGAAGGTATTCTTGAAGTAAATGAGGTCAGGGATGTATTTACAGACCAGCCTGTAGTGCCGAAGCAATATGATGTGGATCATTTTATCCCCTGGTCATTTGTAATGAATGATGAACTGTGGAATCTGATGCCGATGGATTCTTCTCTTAACTCATCGAAAAGTAACAGGCTCCCGAAATGGAATCCGTTCTTTGAACGTTTTGCAAGGAACCAGTTTATTATGTATGGCCTGATCCATGAAAAGAGTGGAATCAGAAAATTGTATGAGGCCTGCTACAGAGATAATCTGCATTCGCTATGGGCTGGACAGGAACTGTATAGAAAGGGAAATTCAGAAACAGAATTTTATAATATTCTGCAGAAGAATATGCAGCCGGTGTATGATTCCGCCAGAAGGCAGGGATATGAAGTTTGGAATCGAAGTTAGGAAGTGTGATTTGTGGAATATCAAGAGATTTTGCAGCAAAATGAATATGGATTTATCAGGACCAATGAGCATCTTGGAAAGTATGTAATTCTATTTAAGATTGCATTCAGTGGTGAAATACATGAAAAATGTTGTGAAATAACAACATATAAAAAGATAAATGTTACAAAAACATAACATTTCATATTGACATCAAGAGTTTTTATGATAGAATTATAGTACGCAGAAATGGAGGGATGATCATGAACGAATTGTTAGGAGGCCGTATTAAGGCATTAAGAAATGCGAAGCGTTTTACTCAAGAGCAGGTTGCGGATTTAATTGGCATAAGTAGACAGAAGTATGCTCGTATTGAAAATGGAACTAATAATATCAATCTTGATGTCTTATCTAAGATAGCCGGAGTGCTTGGAGTGTCAGTAGGAGACATTACAAGGGTACTTGATGAAGTGCCTGTTGTGGCATATAGAGCTGGCGAGGATAATTCTTCTTCGAAGAAGATTTTTGACATGATCGATTTGTTTTATGCCAATAAACATATGTATGTTAAATTGCAGAATGATGCGAAAGGCTAAGGGAGGTTTGCATGCAGGAGGCAAGAAGAAGAGAAATTCGTATTAAAGCGGATTCAGTAAGAGAAAAGTGCAAAGTTAGCAGATATGGAATTATTAATCTTTTTATAGAGTGTGAGAGATTGGGATACAAACTAATCCGATATCCACTTGGGGAAGAAGCGGATCTTGGTTTCACGATGATAAAGGATAATGACACTGTCATTTTTACAAATAGTAGCAGCCGTTTATCAAGAGAGATTTTCACTTTAGCGCATGAAATCGGTCATGTGATTCTTCATATGGATAAAGGAAGTTCCTTTATAGATGATAATATCACTATTTCTGGGAGAAGTGTTGATGGAAATGAGCAGGAAGCAAATTATTTCGCAGCTTGTTTATTGATGCCGGCAGATGATGTGGAGAGATTTTTAGATTTGGAGCTTGTGGATTTCAAGAATAATGGTCTATCGGCGATGGATATAGCCAGGATTATGTCAGAATTTGGTGTTAGCTTTGATATGGCCTTAAATCGTTTGGAGAATCTTGGCAAGATTAGGACAAATGAGCGATTGAAGCTTGACAACGAAAGAAACCAAAAGCGAGTAGGCAATCTCCTGAGAAGTGTTGGTGGTAATGCTGAGTTAAATGTGGCTAGTGAAAGTATAGGGATTCCATATGAGTATATTGAGTATGCTATTTACAATTATAATCATAATGTCATTCCGCGGGAAACACTTGGAAAGGTATTAGCGTGCTATCAGTTGAATATGGAAGATATAAGTGACAGACTTGTATCTCATAGTGAAGATGCGGATAACCTTGATGATTTGATAGGAGGTTTGACAGATTGAGAGCCTCTTTAGATACAAATGCGATCATACATTTTTATAAGGCAGGACGTCAGGATATCTTACTAAACCCCCATGTCCGCACGCCTGACACCACCATAAATGAAACTATGCAGACGACAGGTTATTGAATTTATCTTTGACGCAACTTATACTGGTATTAACGGCAAAGATCGATTTAACTTTGGGCTTGTAGCCCGCTAACTAAACTGATTTCAGGTTTCCTCATTTGCACCACCATCTGTCCAGCTGCTTGCGGCAAAAGGACGTACAGTAAAATGATAACAGACAGGAAACCGTGCCGTAAATTTCCCACGGAGGTATCATGATGGATAAAATTTACGACAATTGTTGTGGTATTGATGTGCACAAAAAACTCATCGTTGCCTGCCTTAGAAAAGGCAACAGGCAGGAAGTTCGTGAGTTTGGTGCAACAACCAGAGAACTTCTCATGCTGGCTGACTGGCTCAAAGACAGCGGCTGTGAAATGACCGCAATGGAGAGCACCGCTTCGTATTGGAAGCCTCTGTATAACATCCTTGAATCTTCTGACCTGAAAGCCATGGTGGTAAATGCCCGCCATATGAAGGCTGTTCCCGGGAGAAAAACGGATGTAAAGGATGCTGAATGGATTGCTGACCTTCTTCAGCATGGTCTGTTACGGCCCAGCTATATCCCAGATAAAGACCAGCGGGAACTGCGGGAGCTTGTCCGCTACCGCAAAAGCCTTGTCGCAGAGCGAACCCGGGAACTGAACCGGCTCCAAAAGATGCTGGAAGGTGCAAATATCAAGCTTTCCGGAACTGTCACCGATATCAATGGTAAAAGCGCACGCAGTATCCTCGAATATCTGCTCACGGGTAAATCCATTGACGGTGCAAAGTACGATGAAATGTATGACAAAAAAATTATTGCGCATAATCTCAAAGCAACAAAGGAGCAGATTGTGGACGACCTCAATGGTTTCATGTCCCCGCTTCAGCGCAGGATGATGAAGGAACTCCTGAACCATCTGGATGAATTGAATATCCATATCAAGAATCTTGATGGTGAGATAGACAATTTTATGAAGCCGGAGGAAAAGGAAGCATCAGCTGCCATTCAGGATGTTACCGGGATTGGAAATACCAGCGCTCAGGCAATCATTTCCGTGATCGGCACAGACATGGAACGTTTTCCCACGGATGCCCATATTTCTTCATGGGCAGGCCTATGTCCCGGAGACAATGAAAGCGCAAAGAAGCGAAAATCCGGTAAAACAAGGAAAGGGAATGCCCTTCTCCGAACCACCTTAATTACCTGTGCGCATGCAGCTGTTAAGAATAAAAAGTCCTACTTTTATGCGCAATTTATGCGGATCAGTTCACATCGGGGACCGAAACGTGCCTACGTTGCTGTCGCTCATTCCATGCTGATAGCAATTTATCATATCCTCAAGGATAGTGTAGTTTTCAAAGATCTCGGTGCCGAATACTATAATCAGTTCAATAAGGAACGTAAAATCAATGCGTACCTGAAAAAGTTAAAAGCACTTGGCTGGGAGGCTCCTGTAGTTGCCACATAGACCTGTCTACTAAGTTCAAAATGAATGTTTAATAGCTTGATAGGGGCAGTTTGCGCTTTTTGGCTACCCGGAAGTTAATGTTTCACAGTAAACTTCTTTGAGGAGGGTGTGTTTATATATGAACAAATCCATGATGTAGAATTGGAAAATCATGGAAAAGATATTTTGGATAAAGTCGATGCAGATATTGCTTCTGGTAAGATAGAAATATATACAAATCAAAAACTCAAGGATTTGGCTGTTTTCAAGATATTTGAGAACAATGTCAAGGAGAACAGACTTTTATATGATACAGGGGATTTGGGCGAAGTATATGCTATTTCATTGGCCCAGACGCTTGGAGCGTATTCATTGGTTACGGATGATACGAAATAAGGTGGCCCGTATATGTCGCTTTTACATTTTGAAGATGATATTATGCCATTTACCTTTGCTGATATTTTAATTCTACGATATCTTTTGGGCGAGGTTGATGCCAAGCAGACAGTTAAAGATTTTGATGCAATAAATAAAGCAGCCGATTTGAATTGGGCATTTAGAAGCCAGGTAAGTAAGTTTATCAAACGTTTCTGGAGAGATCCATATAGACAGGAAGATTTAAAATGGATGAAGAGTTTAGTGGACGAATATAGTATAAAAGAGAGGTCAAAATTTGCTGAAATTCAAAAACTAATATGATGAATCGGGAGAAGGCAGCGCTCAATATTTGAGTGGAGCAATTCACCGGTCGTTTACTATAGTACTGATTTATGGAAGAATCTGTATGACCAGATGGCTCACAAATATTTTGCATGTAAGCCGGTGCTGTATCATTATTATGGTACTGCAAATATAAGTATGTGACATGTGCTAAGAGGGAAGAATAGTATGGCACTATATGCATTAGGTGATTTCCACCTGTCGTTTTCCGTGGACAAGCCCATGGATGTATTTGGTAGAGAGTGGAAAAGCCATGAAAAGAAAATAGAAAAAAATTGCCACAAGATGATTGCGCCAAAGGATACGCTGGTAATTACAGGCGATCATTCATGGGGCAGAAATCTTGTTGAGTGTGAAAAGGATTTAGCATTTATTGAGGCGCTTCCCGGAAGGAAAATCCTTCTTCGGGGAAATCATGACATGTTCTGGGATGCGAAGAAAACTGCCAGATTAAATGAACAGTTTAAAGGACGTCTGGAGTTTCTGCAGAACAATTTTTATGTATACGAAGATTATGCGCTGGTGGGAACTAAGGGGTATTGCTACGAGGGAAAGGATTCGATCGAGCATTTCCTGAAAATCCGGGATAGAGAAGTAGATCGTTTGAAAATGTCTTTTGATGCTGCGAAAGAGGCCGGCTACAGGAAGTTTATTTGCTTTTTGCATTATCCGCCGACGACGATCGGGGAGCAGGAAAGTCCGTTTACGCTGATGGCAGAGGAGTACGGGGCGTCGAAGGTGATCTATTCCCATTGCCATGGAAAAGCGCGTTTTGATGACAGCTTTAAGGGCTATGTGAATGGAATTGAGTATAAACTGGTTTCAGGAGATTATTTGAAGTTTAAGCCGGAACTGATACTGAAATAGAGGTATAGAAGATTATGTTTTTGATGATAGGAGTTACCCAGGGAAGAAAAAATTTCAACTATGACCAGATGATAATCTGCAATCGTTGTGGTTCCTATGGAAGATATCAGGTTTATATGACCTACATGTGTTTGTCACTATTCTTTATTCCCTGTTTTAAATGGAATAAGCAGTATTATGTACAGAGTTCTTGTTGTAATACTGTTTATGCATTGGATCCGGAAATTGGCAGGCGGATTGCCAGAGGAGAAAATGTTGAGATATTGCCGGAACACCTGACCTGGCTGCATGCGGGGCGCCAGAGCGTGTTCAAAAGGTGCAGCAACTGTGGTTTTGAGACAAGGGAGGATTTTGAATTCTGCCCGAAATGTGGAAGGAGATTTTAGGATGCGTATATTAATGCTTGGAAACAGTTTTATTTATTACAATGATCTTCCGGCGGTTTTGGCCGAACTTACTGGCGCGGAAGTATCTTCGCATACCCGCGGTGGTGCCAGACTTGCCGAGCAGATCAATCCAGAGACAGAAATGGGGGTAAAGACTCTAAGGGCACTTGCAGAAGAACAGTGGGATTATGTGGTTCTGCAGGAGATGAGCAACGCCCCGGCAACTACGAAGGATAAATTCCTGCAGTCTGCGAAAGTACTTTGTGAAAAAATAAGAGAAAACGGCGCCACGCCGGTATTCTATGCTACGTGGGCATACAAGAAGGGCAGCGACAAGATGAATTCCATGGAGTTCTCCTACGATGAGATGTATCAGCTTATGTATGATGCCTATCATGAAGCAGCAGAGCAAAATGCTGCACTTATTGCTGATGTTGGCAAGGCATTTTATGAAAAAGCAGAGGAAATAGAGCTGTATAATGAGGATGGATTTCACCCGAGTGTAAATGGAACCCGATTGGCGGCGGAAGTAATCGCAAGGACAATTATGGGGGCAGAACAATAGGCACATATATAATGCTTTTGGAATGAAAAATACGGAAATATATCGATTTGGTTTGATATATTGCTGTATTTGCGCTATACTTGCCGGTAAGTAACCCGATATTATGACGGACGAGTTAGGAGACGAGATGTATGAAGACCTGCAGACAAGCCGCAAAGGAATGGGGAATTGCTGAACGCACAGTGAGTAATCTTTGCGCAAAGGGTAAAATACCTGGTGTTGTGAAAAAAGGGAAAAGCTGGCAGATACCGGATTATGCTGATAGACCGATAGACGGACGTATCACATCCGGGAAATATTTAAAAACGAAAGAAATAGAGAAGCGGAGATCCCTTCCCATCGGGATTTCTGATTATGTACGGGCACAGTCTGAATATTATTATGTGGATAAGACCTTGCTGATCAAGGAATTTCTGGATAAAAAGCCACTGGTTTCTTTATTTACGAGACCGAGAAGATTTGGAAAGACATTAAATATGGATATGCTCAGAGTTTTTTTTGAAATATCAGACGAAGACACCAGCGTCTATTTTCGAGATAAGGCTATCTGGGAATGCGGCGATGAGTATACGAAACATCAGGGGAAATACCCGGTTGTATTTTTGACATTTAAAGATGTTAAGTTCGATTCATGGGGGGCGACCATAAACAAAATCAGCAGTCTACTTCAGGCTGAATTTAGCAGGCATCAGGAATTGCTTGAGAGTAAAAGAACAGCTGCTTATGAGAAGGAATTTTTCTCAAAAATGCTGGAAGGCAGGGCAAATGAAGTAGAATTGTCTTCGGCTTTGGAAATTCTATCCAGAATGCTTGACGAACATTATGGTAAAGCTCCGGTTATAATTATTGATGAATACGACACGCCGATTCAGGAGGGATATTCTAAGGATTTTTATGAAGAGATTGTTGGATTCATGCGAACCTTTTTTTCTGGGGCATTCAAGGATAATAAACACCTTGCTTATGGCTTTTTGACGGGGATTTTGCGTATTGCGCAGGAAAGTATTTTCAGCGGACTTAACAATCTGACAATTAATTCGGTGATGGATGATGATTACAGTAGTTATTTTGGCTTTACTTATCCCGAAGTTCTGCGAATGCTGCAATATTACAAGGTGATCAATAAGGAAACGGAGCTGAAAGACTGGTATGATGGATATCTTTTTGGAAATACTGAAATCTTTAATCCGTGGTCAGTGATTAATTATATTTCCAAGGGCTGTGTACCACAGGCATATTGGGGGAATACGGGGAAAAATGAAATTTTGGAAGATGTCCTTACGGTTGCTACAGAAGATATAACAGAAAGACTGTATTCGCTTTTGCAGGGTGAAAAAGTATTTGCAAAAGTTGATCAGAATGTTGTCTACAGATTTTTAAGCGAGGAGCCTGCAAATATATACAGCTTGCTTTTGGTTTCCGGATATCTGAAAGCTCCAAAGAAAGAACTTCAGGGAGACGGAACTTATCTGTGCGAAGTGTCTATCCCGAACAAAGAGATCGCAGCAGTCTATAAAAGCGAAATACTGTCTCATTTAGTGCAGATAGGAGCAGTCACTCGCACAACAGCAAATAAAATTGCAGAAAGTTTATATGCAAATGATTTGAAGAGACTGCAGCAGGCCATTACAGAATATCTGGATAAGTCTGTCAGTTTTTATGATTCCGGGGCAGAAGGCTTTTATCATGGACTAATTCTGGGTCTGGTAGCTTTAATGGATAATCATTATAAAATTAAATCGAACAGGGAGTCTGGTGACGGGCGTTATGATATCAGTCTGATTCCGCGCGGTAGAACACTTCCCGGCATTATAATGGAGTTAAAGTCCGAAAACGGTCTGGATGACGAAAAACTGGAAATATTATCAGAAGAAGCATTGCATCAGATCATAGATAAAAGATATGAAGCAGAACTCTTCAATGACGGTGTAGAGGAGGTGCTGAAACTCGGAATAGCCTTTTCAGGAAAGAAAGTTAAAATAAAGGCAGAATGACAAAAGTAGCTTTAAGAGTTGAATGTGCAGTTCCTGATTTATGAAATGGGGCGCTAAAATCCCCCGGAAGGGTTATGAGCGAAGAATCATGGTAATTTATACCACAAGTATAATGACAGCTAAAGATTTTTGTGATAAAGTATGATACAGAAAGAAAAAGCGGATCTGAATGGTCTGGGAAAGGAAAAGATGATGTTTACAGCTATTCGTTCAAGTTATGTATATCTGGAAAGTTTAAAAAATGCACCGCTCGATTGTGTAGAGTGGGGCTTTGATGCTGTGTGTTCAGATAAGAATAAGTTTGGAAGAAATACTGTGGTGAAGGATGTTGGCCTACCGGGATAAAGGGTAGATACGGGCAACTGGATACATTGATTTTAGAACCGCTTATCTTGTGTGAGTACACTTGGTAGGCGGTATTTTTTACGTAAGTAGTGTTGAAAATGCCATGCTTGTATGGACATTAGCAGGGCAGTTCATAAGGTAGATTAACAGAAATGAGGATCAATAAATGGATTTAATTGAGATAAAAGGAAAAGTAAATACAGCCATCTGCTACGCAAAAGTGGTAGAGGACGAGGCGATAGAGCAGATCAGACGCATGTGTGATTATCCTATGACAGAAGGCGCCAGGGTTCGTATCATGCCGGATGTGCATTCTGGAAAAGGCTGCACTATTGGAACTACAATGACAATTACGGACAAGGCCGTTCCCAATGTGGTCGGAGTTGATATCGGCTGCGGTATGTACACGGTAAATCTTGGTAAGACGGATATTGATTTTGAAAAGGTCGACGAATCTGCACATGATATTCCGTCAGGAAAGAATGTTTGGGAAGGACGCCAGGAGCGTTTTGATCTGACCAGGCTTGCATGTTACAGGGAGTTGAAAGATACCAAAAGATTAGAGAGGTCGCTTGGAACGCTGGGTGGCGGCAATCATTTTATAGAGATTGATGAGGCTGCAGATGGCACGAAGTATTTGATTATTCACTCTGGTTCAAGAAATCTTGGTAAGCAGGTTGCGGAGCTTTACCAGAAGCTGGCAGTCAATCTGGACAGAGGCTATGGGGAATATCTGGAAAAACGTGATGAGATTATCAGAACCTACAAGGAGCAGGGGCGCAGGAGCGAGATACAAGAGGCGTTAAAACAGCTTCACTTCCAGGTATATGAGGCTGAGGCAAGTATGCCGGAGGATCTTTGCTATTTATCCGGCAAATATCTTGAGGATTACCTTCATGATGTTGAGATTTGTCAGGCATTTGCAAGACGAAACAGAGAGAAAATGGCGGAGATGATTCTGGAGAGAACCGGTATGACTGGGGGCGAGGCGTTTCACACCATCCACAATTACATTGATACAGATGAGATGATTTTACGGAAAGGCGCAATAGCTGCCCACAGTGGAGAGAAAGTGCTGATTCCCATAAATATGAGGGATGGAAGCGTTCTCGCAGTTGGAAAGGGGAATCCGGAATGGAATTATTCTGCACCTCACGGGGCCGGAAGGCTCATGTCCAGAACAAAGGCGAAAGAAAACCTCAGCATGGAGGAATACCGAGAAACTATGAAGGGAGTGTATACCACTTCTATTAATGAAAATACATTGGATGAGGCGCCGATGGCATACAAATCCCTTGAGGACATCATTGATGTGATCAGAGAGTCGGTGGATGTCATTGACGTAATGAAACCTGTTTACAATTTTAAGGCTTCTGATTAAGGCAGAGGAATCTTTTCCTCTGTCTTTCAGTGTAATTCCGAGGCTTGTTATTCTAAAATATGTTTCAAATTTCTTAAATTGAATAAATTTTTGTGACAGTGTGTAGACGACAAAGGCGTAGAATGGGTATAATGGTACGTAGAAAAAATTTGCAGAGAAATTTGGGACATGGAAGTAGATAGAGACAGAAATTTTAGATAGATTAACGGAAGAACAGGAAAGGTTCTGGAGTGATAAGAAGAGGTGCTTATAATATGGAAGAGAAAAAGAAAGCGAAGGTATTTACAATTCCGAATGTGCTTAGCGCATTGCGGATTGTTTTGGCGTTTGCATTTCTTGCTATATTTTTTAGAGAGATGGAGAATCAGCAGATTTATTTGAATGTGATTCTTCTGGTGTCGGCGGTGTCGGACGCGTTGGACGGAAAGATCGCCCGGCGGTTCGATATGGTGACGGAATTGGGCAAGATTCTGGATCCGATCGCGGACAAGCTGACGCAGATTATCCTGTTGATTTGTATGGTGTCGAGATATCCGGCCATTCTGCCGGTTCTGGTGTTATTTTTGATTAAAGAGATTACTGTGGCTGTGAGCGGTGGATTTGTGATTTGGAAGACCGGAGTAAATGGCGGAGCAAAATGGTATGGTAAATTGAGTACGGCTGTATTTTATGTGGTCATGCTATTTCTCATCGTTTTCCCGCAGATTCCTGAAAGAGTGGCGGAAATTATGATATTTGTAAGCGGCGGATTTATTTTATTTGCGTTTAATATGTATATGCGGTTGTTCGTAAGCCTTCTGAAAAAGCACCAGAGTTGATGCGATATAGAGGATATATCGGTGCCTGCTATTTACATGAGTATTTGCACTAATTAACAAAACCTCGGCCCAGTTTTTATGAGTCGAGGTTTTGTTAATTTAATTGCCATGCATACTTTACAGTTTTTCTCCTGTAAGAAGCTCGTAAGCCTGAAGGTATTTACCGATAGTTTTATCAACGATCTCTTTCGGCAGAGTCCAGTCGTTATCCGGATTTGCTTTTAGCCAGTCGCGGGCAAACTGCTTGTCGAAGGAGGGCTGTCCGTGTCCCGGTTCATAGCCTTCAGCCGGCCAGAAACGGGAGCTGTCCGGTGTCAGCATCTCGTCACCGATTACCAGGTTGCCTTCTTCGTCGAGACCAAACTCAAATTTGGTATCTGCGATGATGATGCCGCGACTCAGCGCGTAGTCTGCACATTTCTTGTAGAGCGCGATAGTAGCGTCACGCAGCTTGGAAGCGTATTCCTCGCCTTTTCCCGGGAAATATTTCTCCAGGTGTGTGATGCTCTGTTCATAGGAAATATTTTCGTCGTGGTCGCCAATCTCTGCCTTGGTAGACGGAGTGTAGATCGGCTCCGGCAGCTTGTCAGACTCTTTCAGTCCTTCCGGCAGCTTGATGCCGCAGACTGTGCCGTTTTCCTTGTAGCTTGCCCAGCCGCTTCCTGTGATGTAGCCGCGCACGATGCACTCGATCGGCAGCATGTTCAGCTTTTTACACATCATACTGTTGCCGTCGAACTTCGGCTGCTGGAAGAATTCCGGCATATCTTTTACATCGACCGAAATCATATGATTCGGAAGAATATCCTCTGTCATATCGAACCAGAATTTGGACATCTGGGTCAGTACGGTTCCTTTTTTCGTTACATTATTGTTTAAGATGACATCAAAACAACTGATACGGTCAGTTGCAACCATGATCAGGCTGTCGCCGTTATCATAGATCTCACGGACTTTTCCCTCTTTTACAGGTTTCATTTCAATGCTCATTGGTATGGCCTCCCTATGTAATTTATGCGGACATTATATCATATCTTCTGAGAATTGTGCACCCCTAAAATGAGGGAGAGCTTTGGCTTTTGTTTGTTTGGTTTTCGGTTTGCCTTTCAAATTGGTGGTATTAATGAGCAACAATGGGGAATTAAATAGCATCATATGTATTTAATGCGTATGTTATAATGGCGGCATAGAAAAAAGTGAGAAAAAACATTAAATATAATGATTGTATTTATAGTTACTGGCATTTAATAGTGAGGAGGATATTGAAATGTTGAACTGGGGAATTGTTGGTGCAGGCGGAATAGCCAGCGCCGTCATAGGCAGTATAAAAAAACTGGAACATTCGCGGATTATTGCAATCGCATCAAGGTCAAATTCAGAACAGTTTGCCCGGGAACATGGCATCGAACGATGGTATGATGACTACGAAAAAATGATGAAAGATCCAGATGTCCAAGTAGTTTATGTTGCTACAATACATCCTCTGCATTATGAAAATGTTATGTTGGCAATTGCTTATGGTAAGCATGTGGTTTGTGAAAAACCTATGGGAATCAATGCGGAACAGACACGGAATATGATTAAGGCAGCAAAAGCGAGGGGTGTATTTCTGTGCGAAGCTGTATGGACATGCTTTTTTCCTGCATATCAAAAATTGCAGGAATTAATATCGATAGGAGAAATTGGAAGTTTGCAGGCTGTAACGGTAAACTTTGGTCTTGGCATAGACTATGCACCAGAAGAACGTATTTTTAAGCCTGCACCTGTAGGTGGCAGTGTCACGGGAATGAGTATATATCCAGCTGTAATATTAAAAGCTGTGTTGGGATTAAAAGGAATAGAACCAAAATGTCATATTGTTATGAGGGAAAAAACGGATATCAGGTATAGTCTTACGGCTAAGTGTCTTAATGGAGTGTTGGTTAATGTACTCTGTGGTGTTGATCTTAAGTTGCCATTGACTGCTGAAATATATGGATCAGAAGGTTATATAAAAATACCACGTTTTTTGTGTCCGGATCGGCTGGAGCTAAACAAAAACGGAAAATGTGAACTATTGTGTTTTCCGCTGCCGAAAAATGATCAGGGCTATTTGTATGAATTTAGTGCTGTGCAGGAGAGCATTATGAGGGGGGATCTTTTTTGTAAACAGGTTTCATGGGAAGACAGTATTGCATATGCAGAATATACAGATCAAATAAGTGGGCAACTGAGGTGTGACGAAGAATGATTGATAAAAAAGAGAAGAAATTTTTTAAGAGATTTTATAGGACGAATTAATTATAGGGTTTGGATGTAGCATATGTTGCTTATACAGCAAGAAAAACTCTGGAGGATATTCCGCAACATATGGACATATACGCCGGTCCCGATTTTGTAAAAAATGCTCATAGTGTATATATACCGGGATTTCTGAAACTATGAAGCCTTAGAGTATTGGCAGTATTTGGCATGATTGCAGAAAACCCGATTCAGAAATTAAACTGCATAGACAATGTGGAAGGGGGAAAAATTGTTATAGAGGAGCAATATTTGCGCAAAGAAAGCTGTTGTGATGTGCATGTTTTGCAGAAATTAGTAAGAATTCATTGTGTGATTTGGGATGAAAAATGAAATGCAACAAACAGATCGGGAAATCCTTCACATTATGCCGGCGAGTTGAGCAATATTCATATCATGTTCAGCAACATATGGGAACTGGGATGTGCTTAAATGAAGTCATATTAAAAACAATCCATTTTTTAAAATGAAAGGAGAAAAATGATATGAGAAAAATTGAAAATTCAGGCTTTGATAATAAGTCTTATAATGGGGAATATGTGATGAGAGCGGTAGATAGAGCGGTTCATGAACGGGCGCGGTATCTGGTATGTTTTTATGATACGTTGGTTGAGGAGATGGGGAAAGAAAAGGCAACAGAGATATGTAATCGGGCCTTGTGGAGTTATGGCAAGCTGAAACCAGATCTTACGGATGGACATCCGGGAGATGTGAGGCCTTTTGCAGAAGCGGCTACATTGGGAATTGAATATTACTGTCAGGAACATATGCATAATACACTTGAATTTTTGACGGAGGATAAGGCAATTGTTCACCTTCAGGGACGCTGCGCATTGGTTGATGCATGGCGGGAGCTTGGACTTTCAACAGAAAAATGTAAGGAATTATGCGAGATTGCCTGTCATGGGGATTATGCTCACATGGATACGATGGGGCTTAAATGTACGTTTAGCACAACTTTCGCCAATGGAGATGACCATTGTGAGGTGATTATTGAGAAAAAATAATATGAAATCACAGGGTAATAATGTAGAGCATCAAGGATTAAAACATAATCTTGATATAGGTTACACATCGAGAACGACTGTATGTACGCCTCATGGAATGTTGGGAGATTTTCCGTTTGTATTATTGCATTGGGGTTATTACAGTGCGAATAAGGGCTTTTTTGTAGATTTTTGGAACACTGATGGATATATGCTGATACTTTCTTTATCGGGAAAAGGAGTAATGACTTATAAAGAAAGAAAATTTGAAATTGCACCATACGATCTCCTTGTAATTGATTATAAGCAGAAACATCTTTATGGGACGGCGCCAAATTGTCAAAAATGGGAATATATTTATGTGAAATTTAAAGGAGCTTCAGCTGCTGTTTATGACAAGTTAATTAATGGTCGTGAGGTAGCCATCATTAATGTAAAGAATGCAAGGGATATTTGTGCTCGCATTTATGGAATGGAAATCTATGCAAGAGATATGAATGTGAATTCTGGAATGTGCTTTTCGAACGATATGATTTATATTCTGAACTACATGGTTATGCATTCTGCAAAATATGAGCAGGAAGTGGGAAAGATTGAAAATGAAAATATCCGCAGGGCTGTGGAATATATCCATAAACATTATCAGGAAAAAATAACTCTTGAGAAACTTAGTGAAATTTCCTACTTGTCAAAATACCATTTTACAAGAGTATTTAAACAGATTATGGGGGTCGCACCTTATGAATATGTTATATGTGTTCGGGTAAACAAAGTGAAAGAACTCTTAACGGAAGGGACAAGAGAAAAGTCGATTCAGACGATTGCATCTGCAACCGGATTTGGAAATGGCAAAAATCTGACCAGAACTTTTAAAAAAATTACGGGAATGACACCGGAGCAATATCGTGATGTGTAAGTAGTTTCCCACAATCCAAATATGAAGATGGGAAGGTTGAAAAAGATTTATAGGAGGGTGTTGGATGTTCAAATATATAGGAAAAAGAATTTTGTTAACGATTCCGATCTTCATTGGAATTACAATATTAGTTTATTATATTGCTACTTTGGCGCCTGGAACGCCTCTTAGTATGCTTTTGCAGGATCCGTATGTCACTCAGGAAACTATTGATGAAGTCACTGCAAGATATGGATTAGATCAACCTGTTATTATCCAGTACTTGAGATGGCTGGGAAATTGCTTAAAGGGGAATTTGGGTTATTCTTATCGGACAGCAGAGCCGGTGCTTAAAATGGTAGCAGAAAGAATGGGCCCTACGCTGCTTTTGACACTTTCGGCAACGATAATAGCTTTGGTGGTATCTATTCCGCTTGGGCTGTTAGCTGCATATAAGCCGTATTCCGTATGGGATTATTGTTCGGCTGGCCTATCATTTTTGGGCGCTGCTTCTCCTAATTTTTTTATGGCACTGATAGTTATTTATTTGTTTGCAATTAAGCTAGGTATACTTCCCACAGGAGGGATGTACAGCAATGCCGGAGGCCGGCAAATGAGTGATTGTCTTACGCATCTGATTTTGCCATCTTGTGTTTTATCTTTGCAGATGTTGGGAGTATTTATTCGACAGACCCGCAGCAGTATGCTGGAAGTGCTTAATGATGATTATATAAGAACTGCGCGGGCTAAGGGGTTAAGAGAAAAAAGTGTGGTTTTTATCCATGCGTTTCGAAACTCGTTGATTCCTATTGTCACACAGCTTGGAACGATGCTCCCTCTGCTGGTAGGAGGTGCAGTTATTATAGAACAGGTGTTTAGCTGGCCTGGATTGGGAAGTTTAATGGTTTTGTCGATTAATGCAAGAGATTATCCGGCAATAATGGGTGTTACAGTTGTTATTGCGGGGACAGTTTTACTTGGTAACATTATCGTAGATATAGTCTATGGAATTCTGGATCCCAGAATTCGCTATCGATAAGGTGGGTGCAAGTTATGAAAAAACAGACGAATTCTTATTTTAGAGATGTAGTGGAAAGATTTTTTCGACATAAACTTGCAGTAATCGGCATAGCTTTTATCATATTCGAAGTATTGGTGGTCAGTTTTTTGCCGATGATTATGGAGTTAAATCCGAATGTATCTGATTTTCTTGCCGGAATTACGGCAGCACCAAGCGATGCGCATATTCTGGGAACAGATGATGTGGGGCGGGATGTGTTTGCAAGATTGATCTATGGAGGCAGAGTGTCACTTCTTGTCGGTGTTGCTTCGGCGATGATTTCTGTGTTGATTGGGATACCGTTGGGATTGCTGGCGGGGTATTATCGAGGCATTGTGGAAATGATTATAATGAGATTGGCGGATGTCTTTATGTCGTTGCCGTCCATGGTGCTTATTATGGTTTTAGTTTCTGTGCTGGGACCATCTATAAGTACAGCTACGGCTGTGATTGGGGTGATGGGGTGGCCTAACACTGCCAGACTGTTATATGGCAAAGTACTTTCGGTACGAGAGTCAGATTATGTAGAAGCAGCCAGAGCAATTGGAACAAAAGATGTTAAAATAATGTCCCGCTATATTCTACCCAATGCGATTACCCCTGTTTTGGTATCATTTACTTTTGGAATCGCTAATGCAATCCTACAGGAATCTTCTTTGAGTTTTTTAGGTATGGGGGTGCAGCCGCCACAGGCTTCATGGGGTAATATTTTGTATGCAGCTCAATCTATAACGGTTCTATCTGCAAAGCCATGGATTTGGGTTCCGACGGGAATTGTATTACTACTTACAGTCTTGAGTTTTAATTTTTTTGGAGACGGGCTTCGTGATGCTTTGGATCCGAAAATGCAAGTATGAGTAGGTGGAAGGAGGAACTTGGAAGAATGGAAAAAACAGTTCTTCAGGTACAGAACCTGAAAGTAAGTTTTGACACGAAAAAGGGATTAGTGACTGCGGTTAATGGTGTCGATTTTGTGCTCAAGGAAAAGAAAACACTTGGAATCGTAGGTGAGAGCGGCTGTGGAAAAAGTGTAACATCACTATCTATCATGGGGCTGTTGTCGGCACAAAATGCTCATATTGACAGTGAATCCAGAATTATGTTTAAAGGAAAAGATTTGACAAAAATGAGTAATCGTCAAATGTGCAAGGTTCGAGGAAAAGAAATTTCTATGATATTCCAGGATCCGATGACATCATTAAACCCCGTGTTTACTATTGGAAAACAAATTTCGGAAACTATTCGGGTACATCAAAAAGTATCGAGAAGCGAAGCATGGAATATGGCCTGTGAGATGCTAATCAATGTAGGAATTCCGGAACCACAGAAACGTATGAAAGCATTTCCGCATCAGTTAAGTGGAGGAATGAGACAGCGGGTGATGATAGCAATGGCCTTGGCATGCCAACCGGAGATTCTGATAGCGGATGAGCCTACTACTGCTCTGGATGTTACGATTCAGGCTCAGATATTGGAATTAATGCGGGAGTTGAAGAAAAGTATAAACACGTCTATTATTATGATTACTCATGATATGGGAATTGTGGCGGAGATGGCCGATGAGATTATGGTCATGTATGCGGGAGAAGTTGTGGAGCATGCTTCTGCGGAAGAGATTTTTTCGGATCCAAAGCATCCATATACGCGGGGGCTACTGGCGTCTATACCGCGCTTGGACATGGATACGGAAAAATTGTATTCGATTCAAGGAGCCGTCCCTTCTTTGTGGGATATGCCGACAGGCTGCCGGTTTTGTGAGAGATGTCCGGAAGCTACCGGAAAATGTAAGAATCAAAAGCCGGATTTGTACCAGGCGAATGGACATAGTGTGAGGTGCTTTTGTTATGACAAGGGGTCGGAGGTGAAGCAATGAGTGGGATGGAGGCCTTACTGCAGGCTCGTAATGTAAAGAAATATTTTATTTCACAAAAAAGTATAATACCATTACGGCGGACATATGTACATGCTATAGATGGGGTTTCATTGGATATCTATCGAGGTGAAACTTTAGGGTTAGTTGGAGAAAGCGGATGTGGAAAGTCCACTTTAGGAAAAGTTTTGCTAAGATTGCAGGAACCAACCGAGGGTCAGATCACCTTTGACGGACAGGATATTTCTCGTATGCCGTTGAAAGAAGTCCGTGAATTACGTCGACGTATGCAGATGATATTCCAGGATCCTTATGCTTCTTTAAATCCGAAAATGACGATTTATGAAGCGATTCGGGCTCCTTTAGATAACTATGAGATATGTACAGAAGAAGAAAAAGAAGCCAGGTTGCATGAAATGATTAAAAAAGTAGGGCTTAATGAGGATTGGCTGTATCGGTATCCGCATGAATTTTCTGGTGGTCAGCGGCAGAGGGTAGTTATTGCACGGGCATTGATTTTGCAGCCGGAATTTGTAGTCTGTGATGAAGCGGTTTCTGCGCTGGATGTATCGGTCCGGAGCCAGGTGTTGAATTTGATGCGGGAACTGCAAAAAGAAATGGAATTAACATACTTGTTTGTTTCTCATGATCTGAGTGTGATCAAGCATATCAGTGACAGGATTGCGGTTATGTATTTGGGACAATTGGTAGAGGTGGCAGATAAAAGGGAGTTGTTTGCGAATCCGCTGCACCCTTACACACAGGCACTGATATCGGCTATTCCACAGCCGGAAGTTGGGAAAAGTTGTGGAAGGCTCATATTGAAGGGAGATATACCAAGCCCGGTCTGCCCGCCTCAAGGATGTCGTTTCCATACAAGATGTCCTTATGCAACCGACCGTTGTACAAAGGAAGTGCCTCTCTATCGGGAGAGTACTTCTGGACATTATGTGGCATGCCATATGGTAGGAGGGGAGTGAGATGTATGATTTAAATGAGTGGGTAAGTGCGCATTATGATGAATTTGTTCGAGACTTGAAATGCCTGGTCAGCTATCCCAGTATCAGTATTTTTCAGGATGGACCATATAGCATGGGAGAAGGATGTGCAAAATGCCTGGACTGCGCTTTGGAGATGGGGAACCATATGGGACTTGAGACAGAAAATGATGATTATTATTGTGGAAGCATGATTTTGAAAGGAACCGGGCAGGGCGAGATTGCATTGGTAGGTCATCTTGATGTAGTGCCCCCGGGAGATGGATGGAATTATGTCCCATTTTCGCCCGTAGAGATTGACGGATGGGTGATAGGACGCGGTGCATGTGATAATAAAGGTTCTGTAATGGCTGCCATATATGCTCTAAGATATATAAAGGAACAGGGAATAACGCTTCCGTTTGATGTACGTTTATTAATGGGATGTAACGAGGAAGACGGTATGCGGGATATGGAGTATTTTTTGAAAAAGCATAAGGCTCCGGATTTTTCACTTGTAATCGATGGAGTTATGAATCTGTGTTATGGAGAAAAGGGAATGCTTTGTGCAGAACTGGAAACGGGATTTCAAGACAGTAATATCGAAGATATTAAAGGAGGAAGCGCTTTTAATTCAGTGCCGGATTCAGCATCCGTTATTTTAACAGGAATAGAAGAAAGCTTACTGTTATGTGAGGAAGCAAGATTGCGGAAAGAGGATTTGAGGTGGGAAAATCTGGGGATGGGAAGATACCGATTTGACGCAAAAGGGATGGCTGGACACGCTGCTTTCCCTGATCAGGGAAGCGTTAATGCGATTCAGAAGTTAGCTTCGGGTCTGGTTAAAACAAATCTGCCCAATACGGAAGCAAAAAGGATTCTGGGTTTTTTAGCAGAAGCTTTTGCTGATGTATATGGAGAAGGGCTGGATATTCAGAGCAACGATGAAATCTTCGGAAAAACTACACATATTGGTGGAATGATTCGCGTAGCAGAGGGAAAAATCATGCAGAATGTAAATGTACGTTATGCTATGTGTACGGATTCAGAGAGGCTTATGGAGCGTATGAGGAAGCGGTGTCAGAAGCATGGTTTTGAAGCAGTAGGCTACTCTGATAGTAAGCCCTTTTATGTGGATCTGCAATCACCTTTTGTGGCAGGCATTCTGAAGGTAAGAGACGAATTCCTGGTTGCAAATGGTTATGATCCGGAAGAGATAAAGCCTTTTACTATGGGCGGTGGTACTCATGCAAGGAAACTTCCAAATGCAGTATCCATAGGTCCGGGCATCATGAACCAGGGAAAGTCCCGGTTTGGATCTGCGCATGCGGCAGATGAAGCAGTCTGCATTGATAATTTATTGGAAGGAATTCGTTTTTTTGTGCATTTGTTATTGGGAATTCAGAAGAATGAATTGTGGAAACTAATTGTATAGCATTTAATTTTTTTGAAAAATAATATTAATAAACAAAGGAGGAGAAACAAAATGAAGAAGTTGAAAAGAGGTTTTTGTCTGATGATGATTATCACGTTGTTAGTGAGTGTTTTTAGCGCATGTGGTAAGACGGAGACAAAGGATGTTGTAACGGAGAAAGAAAATACGGGTGAAAAAATAGTCACGATGGCTATGCAGTCTTCATGGACCAGTCTTTATCCCTATAATTCGGTGGCAGGCTATGATACCTTTGTACAGTTGTTGCTTTTTGATTGTCTGTTTAATTACAATGCAGAGGGAGAAATGGAACCGCGGCTGGCGAAAAGTTATGAAATTAATGATACTTTTGATGAATATACCTTTTATTTGGATGAGAATGCAGCCTGGACTGACGGGACTCCAGTGACAGCTGATGATGTGGTTTGGACTTTTAAATTGCAGACGAAGGAGAAGCTGCCCACGGCCCGGCGTTCGTACGTGGCAATCCTGGATGGAACGGATGATAGCGGTGTTGAGATTTCAGAAGACAGTGCCGGAGTTGAGAAGATCGACGATCACACAGTGAAATTTACTTTGAAAAAACCTGTGGATGAAGTGACCTTCATAAATAATGCACGTATGATTGTTATATTGCCTCAGCATTTGCTTAAGGATGCTCCAGTGGAGACCTTGGATGTCAATGAATTTTTTAACCATCCAATTGGATGTGGAGCGTTGATGTATGATCAACAGATTGCCGGAGAAAGCATAGAATTTACGGTAAATAAAAATTACCATCTGGGAGAATGTGATTTTGATAAATTTGTGATTAAAGTTGTAAATCAGGCTAATATATTGGCAGGATTTATGGCAGGGGAGTTGGATATTGCTTATATACCGGGAGGTCTTCCCATTTCAGATTACGAAAAAGCTACAAAACAGGAAAATATGCAAATAATTGTCGAGGAAACGCCTGCATTTTGCTACATGACTATGAACATGTCTGAAGACTATTTTGCAGATGTGCGCGTTAGACAGGCATTTAATTATGCGATAGACAAGCAGGCTATTGTGGATAATGCTATGTTGGGGCTGGGTGTTCCCATCTATACCCCATACACGAAGAATAATCTTTACTATAAAGATGATGTGGAATTTTTGACATACGATCCTGAAAAAGCCAAAGCGTTGCTTGAAGAAGCAGGCTGGGATTTTGAACGTGTTTTATCGTTTTCAGTTCCTACAGGTGATCAGACTCGTCAAAATGCAGGACTTATGGTACAGCAGTATTTGGAAGCTGTTGGTGTAAAAACTGAAATTTCAACCTCAGATTATTCTACGCATATGGCTGCATTGATAGCAGGGGAATATGATCTCGGTCTTATGAGTTCAGCAGGGTCTATTTATGAAAATCCAGGCGGAATCGGTCTTTGCTATAATCCAGATGGAGCAGTCAATTTTGGTTGTATATCTGATCCGACTTATTATGATGTCTTTACAAAAGCGATAGATAGTTTGACAAGTGAAGAGAAACGTGAATATGCGTATGAACTTCAGGAATTCTGTAATGAGGATCAAACATATGTTTATCTTTACAGCGCGAATGCAATTATTCCGATTAGCAATCGTTTGGGAAACCTGGATTATGCTAGTTTTAATGCAAATAATTATGCAATTTGGGAGTGGACCTGCGAAGACTAAGGAATTTGATGCCAAGATGAATGTCCACTTAGGTACGCTTGGCAACACAAGCAGGCTGCTTAGTATAACTGAGCAGCCTGTATTCATTAGTGTGTTGTACAGGTTTAGCTGACAGAAAGGGATAGGATATGAAATATTCAAATATTAGAGGCACGGATATAAAAGTTTCGCAACTCTGTTTGGGAACGTCTAATTATGGCACATGGCTGACAGAAAAATTTGCCATTGAGCAATTAGATAGATTTGTTGATTATGGTGGTAATTTTATGGATAGCGCCCATATATACGGTGATTGGATTCCGGGTGAGCGGGCGAGAAGTGAAAAAATTTTTGGCAGATGGCTGAGAGCAAGAAAGAATCGGCATAACCTGGTTATTATTGGAAAGGGAGGTCACCCTGATTTTGACCAAATGGATATCAGCCGTGTGAATGCCAAAGCACTTGCTGAGGATATGAATGCCACGTTGGAAAATCTTGGAACGGATTATGTTGATATATATATTCTGCACAGAGATGATGTATGTATTCCTGTGGAAGAACTGGTTGATACTCTGGAAGGTTTTAGAAGAGAAGGAAAAACCCGTTATTATGGGTGTTCTAATTGGACTTTAGAACGTTTGAAAGCAGCACAGGATTATGCTAAGAGGCAGGGCTATAAAGGATTTTCATGTAATCAGATTATGGACTGTCTGGCAATTCCCAATGAGAATGTTGTAAAGAATAGAAACTTGCTGTTTCTTGATAAAGTATATCATGATTACCATGAACAGACCAAACTGGCGGTGACAGCTTATATGGCCATTACAGGCGGATATTTTACAAAATGTGCAATGAGCGCACATATTCCAGAGTCAACAGAAGAATTATGTGAGAATGCTGTGAACCGAAAGATGTCGGCCTATTTAAATGAAAGAATACAGGAGCCGCGAAAAATTGGAATGTATGTCCTTCGCTATGTAATGGAACGGGATTATTTATCGGTTCCTATTGCTTCTTTTAGCAATCACGAGACCTTAGAAGATGCAGTGGCAAGCTGTGATATGAAAGTGGATTTAGAGATTATTAATGGATTAAGGTCAATCCGAGGCTGGTAATAGGGATAATGTAATTTTCGAAAAGCAAATATTGAACTGGAATTTCGAAGAAATACTGAAATATCTGGAGGAAAAAATGATAAGAAGAAAAGATTTTTATGATGTATCGGAGAACAATAGATTAGATAGTGTACAGATACCTTTTTGGCTTTTGAATGATCAATTGGAACGAGAAGAATTAACACGCCAGCTTGCACTTATGCGCGGCCAGGGGATAAAAAATACGATAGCACATGCGCGATCAGGTTATATTGGAAAATATCTTGGCAGCGATTTCTTTGATAGTATAGACGTAATTGTATCTGAAAAAAATAAACATCAGGAAAAGCTTTGGCTGTATGATGAATTTGATTGGCCATCCGGAACGTGTAATGGAGAATTGACCAAAAAGGAAGAATATAGAGAGCATTTTTTGAATTTTGAAACTCACTTTCTTCAGGCTGGAGAGGTTTATCAGATTCATCTTAGTTCGGTGGATCTTTTATGTGTGTGTTCATTTAGTTCAGATGGTCGTAGTGAGAATCTGCTTAAAGAAAAGTATATACAATATGATGGAACGTATGCCTATGCTCTGAAATACATGGCTTTAGAGCCTGTAGAGATAGTTGTTGTGACTCTTTGCGTGGATCCTTATGCTCTGTGCGGAAGAAGATCTATCAATTACCTGGATGCAGAGTGTACACGTGCCTTCATTAATGCTGTATATGAAAAATATTATTACAGATATTCTGAAGAATTTGGAAAAACGATTACTGCAGTTTTCAACGATGAGAGCCGATTCTGTAATCCTTATCCCTGGTGCATGGATTTTCCAGAGGAGTTTTTTAAGAGGAAAGGATATAATATTTTGACAGAACTTGCGTATTTAGTCCGTGACGATAAGAAGAGTGCACGGATTCGCATGGATTATTTTCAAGTAGTATCTGAGCTATTCCAACAAAATTATTGGAAAGTATTGTATGATTGGTGCGAGGAACATCAAGTTCAATTGTGCGCACATTTACTTGGCGAGGAGACTTTAGCAAGTCAGGTGCGCTATTCTGGTGATTTGCTCTGTCAGTTCCGTTATATCCATGTGCCATGTGTGGATCATTTGGCCAAGGGAATTGGAAGCCAGAATATTAAATTTGTATCTTCTGCGGCAAGGAGCTATGGGAGGAAGCTATTGGCGTGCGAGGCTTTTGGGGGTTCAGGAAATGAACTTACTATGCAGGAACAGCGCAGAATGCTCTGTTGGATGGTACATCAGGGAGTGAACTTATTGATAAATCACGCATATTATTATTCTTTGAGAGAGGAGAGGGCCCAGGATTGGCCTCCATCGCAGTTTTTTCAATGGGAATATTGGGAGAAAACATCACAGCTAAATGCTATGCTTAGACGTCTCTATTTATGTATTGCGAATGGAAAGCGAATTTGCGATGTGATAATTGTTATGCCCACAGAATCATTTTGGGCGGATTATGTCGGAGATCAACGTTATAAAAATGGTTATTATGATTGTGGACCGAGGATAGCCGGGAACTGGGCAAAAGAATTGGATAAACAACTACAATTTTTGATGGCTCAGCTTCAAATGAAAAATGTGGATTTTCAGATTTTACATAGGGATGCATTGGAAAATTTTGAAGTTATCGATGGGACAATCAGGAATAAACTGACAGGGGAGTATGCACCTGCCTGCATTTGTCCGAATGGATGGTGCGTAAATGATAAGATGCAGAAGTTTTTGAACAAATTTGAAAATCAGGGCGGATTACTTATCAAACAAACTGATATAAACGACACAGTTTTAACTGAAATCAGGAAAAGGACACCGCTTCCATTTCAAACTGACGACGGATGTCTGCAGGCTTCTATCAGTAACCCTTATTATGGAGATGTAATCCATGATCCATATCTGCATAATGGAGAGGATGTCAGGGGAGTTCTCTTTATGAGGATAGAAAAAGAGGGAGATCTTTGGATATATTTTGTGAATTTTGATAATACGAACAGAGAACTTCAATTATCTACAGAATATTGTCTGGAATGCTGGGATCCATGGACTGGAGAGATTACAGAATGTGTGCGGGATGAAAAAGGACAGACTGCAGTCTGCCTTCCTGCTGGATATGGAACTTTAGTAAGATATATATCAGAGAAATAGAGCAAGAAAAGTAGCCAGTATGTATACCCAAAGGGCATCCCGTGGTTTGTAATATGTGATCTAAAAAGAGGATTGTATCACACCGGATTTGCGGCTATAATGAAATCGTATCTTTCATCACGTTCGGATTGTGGGGAAAGTGAACACAACAGATTGCTCGGATTTTGTCTGGAAGCCTTATGAAATAAGGACCGGAGATTCCAGGAATATATACTTTCAAAGGAGGAATACCCACCATGTTTCAAGTAAACGATTCAAACATTTTTACCGGAACTACCTGTGAAGCGCCTCAGGAGTACGAGCTTTTGCACCGCGCTCTCGCACGCCGCGCGGCAGCCGAAGGCATGGTCCTGCTAAAGAATGAAGCGGACCTTCTTCCACTAAAGCCGGGCACCAGACTCGCACTCTTTGGCGCCGGGGCCACAAGGACAGTGAAGGGCGGAACCGGCTCCGGTGATGTCAACGAACGAGATCATATTTCGATTTACCAGGGCCTTAAGGCTGCCGGCTATCCGATCACGACCGCAAAATGGATTCAGGATTATGAAACGCTTTATACCGCTGCCCGCCTGTCCTGGAGAGAGGAAGTTCACCGGAAATTATACGAAGAACACATGCCTCCTTTTAACGCCTATTCTTCCACCCCGTTCCCCATTCCTGTAGGACCTAAGGCTAAGGACACAGATACCGACACCGCTATTTTTGTTCTGGCAAGAAATGCCGGGGAGGGACTGGACCGCACATACAGCGCCGGAGACTATCTCCTTGCCGAAGAGGAACACCAGATGTTAGACGACGTTTGTTCCTATTACCGTCATGTGATTGTAGTGATCAATGCCGGTGGTCCGGTAGATTTGTCCTTCCTGGACGAATACCCGAATATTCAGGCGCTTCTTCACATTGTTCAGCCTGGCATGGAAGGGGGAAATGCGTTCGCCGATGTCCTGAGTGGGAAAGTCACACCCGGCGGGAAACTGACCGATACCTGGGCGCTTCACTATGAAGATTACCCGAATGCGGCAACATTTTCACATAATAACGCGAATGTATCGCAGGAATACTACGAGGAGGGAATCTATGTCGGATACCGGTATTTTGATACCTTCGACGTACCGGTCCGCTATCCCTTCGGCTATGGACTTTCCTATACCCAGTTCCGGATCACGACAAAACATGTCTGTGTGACAGATGGCTTTGCGCCGGAAGTTCGTGTATCCGTCGAGGTGAAAAATATAGGGCGCTTATACAGCGGGCGGGAAATCGTGCAGATTTATGTCTCTGCACCGGACGGCAGGCTTCCGAAAGAATACCGGAGGCTCTGCGGATTCGCCAAAACAGACCTGCTTGCTCCGCAGGAAAGCCAGGTTCTGGAAATCTCATTCCCACTCTGCCATATGGCCTCCTATGACGAGGGCAGCGCTTCCTGGCTGCTAGAGAGCGGTTTCTATGGAATCTGGTCCGGAGCTTCTCTTCCTGACAGCACGCTCTGCGCCATGCTTCGGCTTAATGAAGAGAGAAAGCTGACTCAGCTTGCAAATATCTGTCCGCTTCAGCAGGATTTGCATGAGCTGGAGTGTGATCCGCAAAAACGGCATCTCCGCTATGAAACATGGTCTCAAAGAGGGCTGAAAGAAAATGTGCCTGTCATTTTGTTAGATTTAAGTAACGTCCAGACAGAATGCATCGACTATTCTGAACCGAATATGGCTGATGAAATCAATCCTGTCGTGGAGAGCCTGGACGTGGAGCAGCTTATTCAGTTAGCTACCGGAGTTCCCGCAAATCTTCCGGGAAACAACCTTGGTTCTTCCGGAATCTCTGTTCCCGGTTCTGCCGGCGAGACCAGTTCCTGTGCCATGGACAAGGGTATCCCGAATATCATTCTGGCAGACGGTCCGGCAGGTCTCCGGCTCAATAAAACTTATTACGTGAAAGACGGCGAAATTGTTCCTCTCCCGTTCGAGGCCAGTCTGGAAGGCGGTTTTCTCTGCCCGGATTTCAAATGCGAGGGAGAGAAATATTATCAATTTTGTACCGCATTTCCAGTGGGCACTTTGCTGGCTCAGACCTGGGATACGGCGCTGGTTCAGGAGGTCGGCGCTTCCGTGAGCGAAGAAATGCAGCGTTTCCACGTAACTCTGTGGCTTGCTCCCGGCATGAATATTCATCGGAATCCTTTGTGTGGAAGGAATTTTGAATATTACTCCGAGGATCCGCTTTTGAGCGGTAAGATTGCCGCCGCTATGACACGAGGAGTACAGAGCCTTCCAGGCTGCGGCACAACGATCAAACATTTTGCCTGCAATAATCAGGAGGATAACCGAATGGGTTCTGACAGTATTCTGTCCGAGCGCGCGCTGCGTGAAATTTATCTGAAAGGATTTGAGATTGCGGTAAAGGAAGCTCACCCCATGTCGATTATGACCAGCTATAATCTTATAAATGGAGTTCATTCCGCAAATAATCATGACCTATGCACGAAGGCAGCCCGAAGAGAATGGGGATTTGATGGCGTGATCATGACAGACTGGTGTACGACGGAGGCCGGAGATGACTGTACTGCGGCCGGGTGCATGAATGCCGGAAATGATCTGGTCATGCCGGGACAGCTCACGGATCATGAGAATCTTCGAGAGGCGCTTGAGAATGGAAATTTAACGGAAGAGCGGCTGAGGAGATGTGTGGGGAGATTGGTTGGAGTGATTTTGCGGGGATAGCGAAGAGGGGGGACGCCGCCGGAGCACCGTCTTACTATGCCGGACACGCTTTCGCTCGGAAGAAAACGCAGCGGTACTAACAGCCAGGGCGCCGCCTTGATGGGCGGCTTCTGCCTGTAAGTGCCGGCGTTTTCTACGGTCCTGCATAGTAAGACGGTGCTCCGGCGGCTGGTGTCTCTTCTACGGCCATAGTGAAGTTGTGTGGGGGAGATATTGGTGATATTTATGGTTTTTTGTAACAAAATTTTAGTCATTTGGAGGGAGGTCTTCTCCGGCTAGTTTTAGGATATCGGCGATTTCTTCTTCGGTGATGTTTAGGTGGGTGGCCAGTTCGTCTACGGTGATTTTGCGGCCGAGGTCCTGGGTTAGTTGCTGGATTTGCTGGTCAAGATCGTTTACGCGGTCGGCCATTCGTCTGTCTTTTTTTCGGGTCTCGGTCTGGGACTCCAGGAGGGCTTGTATGTTTTCGCGGGCCGCCTTAAGAAGGGTCGCTTCTGTGTAGTTTTCCTGGGACATGGCGGTCATGAGGCCGACGTTTCCTTCTTGTACCATGTCTCCGAGGAAGATTTCGGGACGATGGAGTTCGTTGGCTATTTGAATGACGTTTTGGAGGCAGTTCTTTAGAAAGGGATTGTCTTTCATCTGGCGGAGCTCTTCTTCATAGGTGCTAAGGTACTGCTGTTCTTCGGCTGACAGGGCGATTTCTTCGTTTTCTTCGGCCTGAATGACTGCACCGCCGGTCTTAATGTAATTCTTTACGACAATGTTTTGGGAAAGTAGATAGTCGAAGACCAGATCCATCTGTTCTCTTGACAGGTTGTCCTCCTGAAAATATTCTTCTACTTCGCTTTTTTCTATTTGATTGTTTTTGCTTTTGCAAAGGCTTTGTATTCCTGCCAGTTTTTCGCGAAATTCTAATTTTCCTGCCATAATTTTTCTCCTTTTCTTCAAAAAAATAGCTGCTGACAGTCCTATTATACTGCCAACAGCCTTCCAAATCAATGATAGAAAAGCCTACCTCCCGGTGGCCCCCTCAATCTTAGCCACCGGGAATACCGACCGTGATTCTTTCTAGGAGCTGACGACAACAGTAGGATACCCTGCCCGTTTTAAACGTCTCTCCATTCCCACTGCTTCGTCCAGTGTTTCATAATTTCCCACCTGTACGCGGTAATAGGGGCCGCCTTCGTATATATCTGCCGGAAAATCCTGTTCTGTCAGTTCGCGCAGGAGCCTTTGTGCGTATGGCTGATGGCGGAATGCGCCCACCTGCACACGGTAATTTACGCGCGGGTGTTCCGTTTCCCCCGGGCCGGTTGTCTCTGTTCCACCCAGGTTCAGTGTTTCCAATATGCCCCGGGCAATTGCCTGGGCGATTGCCTCAAAGTTTTCATCAAAAATCCTGTTGTCCGTCTCGGAATTGATAAATCCTACCTCGACCAGTACGGCCGGCATCTGCGTTCTGCGAAGAACCACCAGATTTGGACGGGCTTTTACACCCAGATTCACGAATCCCACCGTCTCCAACTGTGCATTAATGTTCTGCGCCATCTCATATTTGATTCCGGACAAATCGTAGACCAGACTTTCTACTCCCATGTATTGTCCCGGAACCGGGCTGGAATTACGATGGATCGACACGAAGAAATCCACCCCGGCCTCATTTGCTTCCCTCGCCTTTTGAGAAGGACTTTCATATACATCCGTCGTCCTGGTATATTCCACGTCCAGTCCATTATTTTGCAGAATCTCACCAATTGCCAGTACCAGGTTCAGATTATCCTCTTTCTCCTGCCGCCCGTTATACACAGCGCCAGGATCCCGCGCCCCTCCGTGACCGGCATCGAGCATGATTGAATATGGCATAATTTTTCCCTCGCAAGAAATCTTTTCTATATTACTATATGCAAAGATTTCTCCCCTGCCCCAACATATTTGCCATCTAGGGACTGCAAGGTGATTCACATCATTTAGTTACAATGCATACCCGAAATAAGGTCAAATGGACCTTATTTTAGTAAAATCCGGCAAATATGGACGCACCTATGACTGTAAATAATCCGGCTGACACGATTGCCAGGCTGCTCATGGCGCCTTCCACCTCTCCCATTTCCATCGCTCTGGCTGTGCCGATCGCATGTGCCGACGTACCGAGTGCCAGTCCTCTTGCAATCGGATGCCTGATGCGGGCTATTTTGCAAACAGTCTCCGCGATTATATTTCCCAGGACACCTGTGATAATGATGACTGCAGCCGAAATCGCCGCATAACCGCCCAGTTCCTCCGACACGCCCATACCGATTGCCGTTGTGATTGATTTGGGAAGCAGCGTCACATATTCCTCATGAGTTAATTGGAATAACACTGCCATCGCCCAGATGGAGACCAGACTGGTCAGGACACCGGACAAAATTCCCACGAAAATTGCAAATGCGTTCTTTTTTAATAACTCCAACTGCTGATAAAGAGGGATGGCAAGGCAAACCGTTGCAGGTGTAAGCAGATAACTCAAATATTTTGCGCTCACATTATAGCTCTCGTAATCCACATCCAAAAGCAGCAAAACTCCGATAACCAGGATGATGGAAATCAAAAGCGGATTCAAAATTGCCAGCTTCCATTTTTTCTTCACTGCCATTCCGATCTCATAGGCCAGTACGCTGATCACGATTCCTACCGTTGCAGAATTAAGCATGAGTTGATTCATCGCGCTGTTCCCCTTTCTTTCTGAAGATGACCAAATCAGTGACTTTTCCGGTCACGATCATGACCAGAAATGTAGTGACTACCGTAATCACGCACACGGGCACCAAAATACTGCTGAGCTGCTCCCATGAAGTGATGAGTCCCACCGCCGCCGGTATGAACATCAGCGGCATGATCTCAATCAGAAACTCTCCAGTCTCTTTGACTTTCTCCAGCTTTATGACTCCCAGCATAAGAAAGGCCAGCATTAGCACCAACCCATAAATACTTCCAGGAATCGGAAGGGGTATAAAATATTTCAGCACCTCTCCTATACAGGTCACCCCCAATATGATTCCAAATTGTCTCATGTATTTCATTGAAATTTCCTCCATATCCCCTCTCTTTTATCTGTTCCATGAACGTTGATTAGTATAGCCCACTTTTTTCAAAAAACTCTTAACAATTTGCTCAAAGGACACCTGGGTTTATTTTTTTCATTGAGATCCCGAGAAGTTATATATAAAAAAGGCAGATGAAAAACTCATCTGCCAGGTTGACTATCCCGTCTGTCCATAGCCATGGCCCAGGGGGCTTCGCTCCGCCATAGCGCTATGATTAGTCGGACTCCCTTGTATCATGACTGCGTTTGTCTTCCTTTGTTGTCACCTTTTGCTGTGGCAGATACAGGTGTACCTGCTCGATCCGGTTCTTATCCAGCTTTTCTACCACGATTCGGATACCGTCCTCGGTAGTCACCTCATCGCCGGCAGACGGAAGCCGGTCAAGCAGACCAATGATAAATCCTCCGATGGAATCATAATCCTCTGATTCCAGATGGATATCCAGACTGTCGTTCAAATCGTCCAGATTGGTATATCCGGCCGCGACATATTCCCGTTCGTTCAGGGCGCGGATCTCTTCTTCCTCGTTCTCATCGTATTCGTCGTGGATCTCGCCCACGATCTCCTCCAGGATATCTTCCAGAGTGATGAGCCCGGAGGTCTCGCCATATTCGTCCAGCACAATAGCGATATTGAAAGAAGCCTGTCGCATCTCTACCAATAGCTCGGAAATATTCTTGTACTCGTAAGTAAAATATGCCTCTCTTAAAATATTCCGAATGTGGAAATCATTCTTCTTATTATCGAACAGTAACAGGTCCTTCATATTGATCGTGCCTATTACATTATCCTTTGACTCTTCATATACGGGGAGACGTGTGAATTTATCCTCCCGGAATAATTCGAGCAGCTCCTCATAGGTGCAGTTTACGTCAGCAAACGTTACGTTAATCCTTGGGACCATAACGTCCTTCGCCTTGGCGTCGCCTAAATCGAACACGTTATAGATCATTTCTTTTTCTTCTGACTCGATGACTCCGTCTTCGTGGCTGACATCTACGATGGTCCGAAGCTCAGTCTCGGTCATGACATCCGTTCGTGCATTCGGATCGATCCGAAGCAGGAAAAGTACACCCATCGACAAACTGTTCACGAGAAAAATGACGGGGGTCATGAGCTTCATGAATATATGAATAACAGGTGCGTAAAAAAGTGATACCCTCTCGGCGTGGATCGTCGCCATGGTCTTCGGGGTAATCTCGCCGAAGAGCAGGATCAGAAGAGTCAGGATACCGCTGGCAAGTGCAACTGCCGAGCCGCCCAGACTGTACGCCAAAGTGGTAGTCAGTGAAGCCGCGGAGAGATTGACAATGTTATTGCCGATCAGAATCGCGCTGAGCATCTTCCCGGAATTCTCTGTAATATTCAGGACGGTCGCTGCGCGCCGGTTCCCCTCCTCCGCCAGGGAACGCATCCGTATCTTGTTTACGGTCGTCAGTGCTGTCTCTGCCGATGAAAAAAAGCCGGACAGCAGAAGTAAAATGAATAGAATTACGATTTGCGTGACACTACTAGGGTCCACAGTAAAAAATCACTCCTTTTGTAAATTGGTATTTGATATTTAATATAATCCATTTTGGTGGATTTTGCAAGAGCACGTTGAACTTAGGAGTAATTTAGTGTATGATAAGTGTGATTGAAATGCTGGCTTGCTGCATAATCATATAAGGGTATCCCAAAGAATCTCATAATCGGGATTCTTTTTCGCCTTTTCTTTTTATGCAGCGAAAAATGAAGAGAATAAGGGGCAGATTATGGAAAATCATTTTGAAGAACAGTTACTTACGGTTATAGATGAAGAGCGGGTCCGCAGGAACGAGCCGCTTAGAAGACACACGACATTCAGGGTGGGAGGCCCGGCAGACTACCTGGTGATGCCGGTAAAGGCAGAGGAGATAAAAGGCGCGATCCAGTTATGCCACAAGGAGGGCGTGCCATATTATATACTGGGGAATGGAAGCAATCTTCTTGTGGGGGACAAGGGGTATCGAGGCGTGATGATGAAGTTTCACCAGTCCCTGAACCGTCTCCGGGTAGAGGGCAATGTGATTCGCGCCGAGGCGGGCTGCTCCCTTGCGCAGATTGCGGTAA
Source organism: Roseburia hominis (assembly GCA_040702975.1). Lineage (NCBI taxonomy): Bacteria > Bacillati > Bacillota > Clostridia > Lachnospirales > Lachnospiraceae > Roseburia > Roseburia hominis. The sequence continues at coordinate 3,917,688 of CP159990.1, read as the reverse complement.
CAGCACTTGAGGCAGGACTTACCGGTTTTGAATTTGCGGCGGGTATTCCGGGGACGTTAGGCGGTGCTGTGGTGATGAATGCAGGTGCTTACGGTGGTGAGATGAAGGACGTGCTCAGATCCGCGACCGTGCTCACAAGGGACGGGGATATTCTGGAGCTTCCCCTTGCGGAACTGGAGATGGGGTACCGCACCAGCATCATTTCCCGAAAGGATTATATTGTTCTGGAGGCGCGGATCAGCCTGCAAAGAGGAGAACGGGAAGAGATCCGCTCGAAGATGGAGGATCTGCGGAAAAGAAGGGTGGAGAAGCAGCCGCTTGAGTATCCCAGTGCCGGAAGTACGTTTAAACGCCCGGAAGGGTATTTCGCCGGGAAACTTATACAGGATTCGGGCCTTAGAGGCTCGCGGATCGGCGGGGCGCAGGTGTCTGAAAAGCATTGCGGCTTCGTGATCAATACAGGAGATGCCACGGCGGAGGATATCGTGAACCTGATCCGGCACGTGGTGAATACCGTAAAAGAGAAATTCGGCGTGACATTAGAGCCGGAAGTGAAGAGGATAGGAGAATTCTAAGATGCGTTTTGTGATCGTGACAGGCATGTCCGGTGCCGGTAAAAGTACAACCTTAAAGATGATGGAGGACATAGGGTATTTTTGTGTGGACAATCTGCCGATTCCTCTGGTCCCGAAGCTGACGGAGCTTATGCTGGTGCCGGGCGGCGAGATCACGAAGATCGCGCTTGGACTTGACATCCGGAACGGGCAGAGCCTCAACGAGATGGAGCACATTTTAAAAGAGATGGATGAGGGCGGGATCGCCTATGAGATTCTGTTCCTCGATGCATCAGATGAGTCTCTGGTCAAACGCTACAAGGAGACCCGGAGGAACCACCCGCTTGCGGGAGGCGGAAGAGTTGAACTGGGGATTGCCAAAGAACGGCAGAAGATCGAGTTCCTGAAGCAGCATGCAGAATATATTCTGGACACCAGCCGGATGCTGACGCGGGAACTGAAGGCGGAGCTGAATAAAATCTTTATGGAGAACAAAGAATATAAGAACCTGTATATTAATGTTTTATCTTTTGGGTTCAAATACGGGATACCAAATGATGCGGACCTGGTGTTCGATGTGAGATTTCTTCCGAATCCTTACTATATCGAAGAGCTGCGTCCTTTAAGCGGCAACGATAAAGAGGTGCAGGATTATGTGATGGGAAATGAGACCGCTGTGAAGTTTTTGGAGAAACTGGTGGAGATGGTAGAATTTCTGATCCCCAATTATGTGGCGGAAGGAAAGCATCAGCTTGTGATCGCCATTGGCTGCACGGGCGGAAAGCACCGCTCGGTCACTCTGGCAAATGCATTGTTTGAAAAACTGGAAGAGCGCGAAGCGTCTTATGGCTTAAAAAAAGAGCATCGTGATATTGAGAAGGATGCCATTACGAAGGCAAAGTAGGTGGTAAGCGATGTCATTTTCAGGAAATGTAAAAGAAGAACTGTCCAGACAGTTAAGCCCTGCCAGGCATTGTCAGATTGCGGAAATGGCAGCAATCATCAGCATGTGTGGAACGGTGGTAATTGACAGCAGAGGGCGGTATTTTCTTAAAATCCGCACGGAAAATCTGGCAGTTGCAAGAAAATGCTTTACTTTATTGAAAAAAACATTTAATATAGAGACTGATACAGCGGTTCGGGTGAATCGTTCCAAGGGCAGCGTAACCTTCCATGTGATCGTGAAAAAGCATGAAGATACGATGCGGGTGCTGCAAGCGGCGAAGCTGACAGACCGATACGGAGAGATTTCCGAGGAACTATCGTTGGTGCGGAATATAGTGGTCCAGGAGACGTGTTGTAAGCGGGCATTTTTGCGCGGGGTCTTTTTATCCTGCGGCTCCATGAGCAATCCTGAGAAGTCCTATCATTTGGAGATCGTATGCGCGAGCAATGAGAAGGCATCCCAGGTCCAGAAGCTGATGCAGTGCTTTTCGCTGGATGCAAAGATCGTGCCGAGAAAGAAATCTTTTGTGGTGTACCTGAAGGAAGGTTCCCAGATCGTTGACATGCTTAATGTCATGGAGGCGCATGTGGCGCTGATGGAATTTGAGAATGTTCGGATTCTGAAAGAGATGAGGAACTCTGTGAACCGAAAGGTGAACTGCGAGACTGCGAATATCAATAAAACAGTTTCCGCTGCGGTGAAGCAGATAGAGGATATAAAATATATTCAGGAAACGAAGGGATTAGATGAGCTGCCGGAAGGATTGAAAGATATGGCCCTGACAAGACTTACATATCCAGAGGCATCTTTGAAAGAACTGGGAGGGCTTTTGGCTACGCCTGTGGGCAAATCGGGCGTGAACCACAGACTCCGCAAACTGAGTGAAATTGCCGAAGAGTTAAAGGCAAATCAAGGAGGAGCAGTATGATTAAGAAACCGATAACGATTCAATTTTCTGAGGGATTAGATGCCAGACCGATCGCACTGTTGGTGCAGGAGGCAAGTCAATATGCCAGTTCAGTATACATAGAGGTGGCTGACAAGCAGGTGAATGCCAAGAGCATCATGGGAATGATGAGTTTGCGGTTAACACCGGGCGAAGAGATTACGGTTGTGGCAGAAGGAAGAGATGAGGACGCTGCGGCAAAAGGGATAGAATCTTTCCTTGTAAATGTAAAAGATAAATAACATCGAAAAGGCGTGGGAAACCATGCCTTTTTTCAATCGTCGGGAAGAATAAGGAGGTATTTGTATGAAGCGGGTATTGTTTATCTATAATCCTAATGCGGGAAAAGGACTTTTGAAACCAAAACTTTCAGATATTCTTGATATAATTGTAAAGGCCGGATACGAGGTCGTGGTGTATCCGACTCAAAGCTATAAAGACGCGTATAGAAAGGTGAAGAGCTTTACGGAGGATTATGACCGTGTGATCTGCAGTGGCGGGGACGGCACGCTGGATGAGGTCGTGACCGGAATGATGAGGCGGGAGCATAAGATACCGATTGGCTATATTCCCACCGGAACAACGAACGATTTTGCAAGCAGCCTCCATATCCCCAAGGGGCTTTTGGAAGCGGCCAGTACTGCAGTTCATGGTACGGAATTTGCCTGCGATATCGGAAGGTTTAATAAGGACGTGTTCGTATATATTGCGGCCTTTGGACTCTTTACGGATGTGTCCTATCAGACGAAGCAGGAGATCAAGAATGTGCTGGGGCATCTGGCATATGTGATGGAAGGTGTGACCCGGATCTTCGACATTCCCTCCTATCATTTGAAAGTAATACATGACGGGGAAGAGATTGAAGATGAGTTCGTATTTGGTATGGTGACGAATTCGCGCTCCGTAGGAGGTTTCCGTAATATGGTGGGGAAGAACGTGATTTTTGATGACGGAGAATTTGAAGTGACGCTCATTAAGACACCGAAGAATCCACTGGCACTTCAGGAGATTGTGGCTTCCCTTTTGATCAGTCAGTTCGATACGAAGTATATGTATTCCTTTAAGGCCAGCCATATTGAGTTTGAATCGCTGGAGGAGATCCCCTGGACACTGGACGGAGAGTTCGGTGGCCAGCATGACCATGTGGTGATCGATAACTGTAATAAAGCGCTGTCCATCATGGTTCCGGTGGAAAGTCTGGAAGAAGAGTAGCGCGGAAGAGGGGTGTGCCAAAAGTAAATGAAATTTTGGACGGCTGGGTATACCTAAGCGCAGGCAGACATGTATGAGTTTGTGCTTTGGAGGATTTTACTTAAAATGTGTGAATTTAATGTGGAAAAACTATATTATAGATAATTTTATCAGATATGAAAAGTAATATAGAAATCTTCGCGAAAGAACAGAAAAATTATCAGAAAACACAAGCAAAAAAGCAAATAAAAAAGAAAGAAAAAATTGTAAAAAGGACTTGCATATTTGAGAAAAATACGTTATACTAACCGAGTGAGTTAGATAACCTGGCCCCCTGGTCAAGCGGTCAAGACGCGACCCTCTCACGGTCGAATCAGGGGTTCGATTCCCCTGGGGGTCAGCCTATTTTTACTTAAAGAAAAGACGTATGATTAGAAGGAACTCGAATAGAGTTCCTTTTGATACATAAAGACACAAATTAAGCCATTGGTAGAAGTGGAGGAATGAAAGATGTTAGTATCAGCAAAAGAAATGCTTGATAAAGCGAAAGCTGGCCACTATGCAGTAGGGCAGTTCAACATTAATAACCTTGAGTGGACAAAGTGTATCCTGACAGCAGCAGAGGAGACAAAATCACCGGTAATCCTTGGTGTATCTGAGGGTGCTGGAAAGTATATGTGTGGATATAAGACGGTAGTAGGTATGGTTAACGGTATGCTGGAAGAGATGAACATTACTGTTCCGGTAGCACTTCACCTTGACCATGGCAGCTACGACGGATGTATGAAGTGTATCGAAGCAGGATTTTCTTCTGTTATGTTCGATGGCTCTCATTATCCGATCGAAGAGAACGTAGAGAAGACCAAAGAGCTTGTAGCTATCTGCCATGAGAAGGGCATTTCCATCGAGGCAGAGGTTGGAGCAATCGGCGGCGAGGAAGACGGAGTTGTAGGTATGGGCGAGTGTGCAGATCCGCAGGAATGCAAGATGATCGCTGACCTTGGCGTAGATTTCCTGGCAGCAGGTATCGGTAACATTCACGGAAAATACCCGGCAAACTGGCAGGGACTTAGCTTTGAGACTCTGGACGCAGTTCAGCAGCTGACAGGAACACTTCCGTTAGTTCTTCACGGCGGTACAGGTATTCCGGATGATATGATCAAGAAAGCAATCGATCTTGGCGTATCTAAGATTAACGTTAATACAGAGTGCCAGTTAGTATTTGCAGAAGCAACACGTAAATACATCGAAGCTGGAAAAGACCTGGAAGGCAAAGGATTTGACCCGCGTAAACTTTTGAAACCGGGCGCAGATGCAATCATTGCCAAAGTAAAAGAGAAGATGGAATTATTTGGTTCTGTAGGAAAGGCTGAATAGTCACTTCGATTATGGACGAAGATGTCCGCCCAAAACGGTATAAAAGGAGTTTTGCGTAAGGCAAGACTCCTTTTCAAATATATAAGTTGGAGAGGAATCTAAGAATGAGTAGTATAGTAAATGTAGCTGAGATTTTTGGCGAAAATGTCTTTAATGACGCTGTCATGCAGGAGCGTCTCCCCAAAAAAACTTATAAAGAACTGAAAAAAACGATTGAAGAGGGCAAGGAACTGCAGGCACAGACCGCAGATGTGATTGCTCATGAGATGAAGGAGTGGGCCATCGAAAAAGGCGCGACCCACTATTCTCACTGGTTCCAGCCGCTTACCGGGGCGACCGCGGAAAAACATGATGCGTTTATATCGGCACCGAGGGAGAGCGGAAAGGTGCTGATGGAATTTTCGGGCAAAGAGCTGATCAAAGGGGAGCCTGATGCATCGTCCTTCCCGTCAGGCGGACTACGCTCTACATTCGAGGCAAGAGGATATACGGCATGGGATTGTACGTCTCCGGCGTTCGTTAAGAAGAATCCGGACGGAACGGCGATTTTGTATATTCCGACTGCATTTTGTTCCTATACCGGTGAGGCGCTGGATCAGAAGACGCCTCTGCTCCGTTCTATGGAAGCAATCGACAAACAATCCATGCGTCTTTTGCGTCTGTTTGGCAATACGACATCCAAGAAGGTGACGCCGTCCGTAGGAGTGGAGCAGGAATATTTCCTGGTAGACAGGGACAAGTATCTGAAAAGAAAAGATTTAGTATTTACGGGGCGTACACTGTTCGGCGCAAAGCCGCCGAAAGGCCAGGAGCTTGACGATCATTATTTTGGTGCGATCCGTGAGAGAATCGCAGAATTTATGAAAGATGTCAATGAGGAGCTCTGGAAGATGGGTGTATCCGCGAAGACCCAGCATAACGAGGTCGCGCCGGGTCAGCATGAGCTTGCTCCGATCTATTCCCAGTGTAATGTGGCAGTCGATCATAATCAGCTTGTCATGGAGACCTTAAAGCAGGTGGCATACCGCCACAATCTGCACTGTCTGCTTCATGAGAAACCGTTTGACGGAGTCAATGGCTCCGGAAAGCATAATAACTGGTCGCTTGTGACTGACGACGGAATCAACATTCTTGATCCGGGAAAGACGCCGCATGAGAATATTCAATTCCTGCTGGTTCTGACCTGTATCCTCCGTGCGGTAGACCGCCATGCGGAGCTTCTGCGTGAGTCGGCTTCGGACGTGGGAAATGATCATCGTCTGGGAGCAAATGAAGCGCCGCCGGCCATCATTTCCGCATATCTTGGCGAGCAGCTTGAGGATGTACTTGCGCAGCTTATTGATACCGGTGAGGCGGCACATAGCTTAAAGGGTGGCAGATTACATACGGGTGTAAGCACCCTTCCGGATTTTGCAAAGGATGCAACGGACAGAAACAGAACTTCCCCGTTTGCATTTACCGGAAATAAATTCGAATTCCGTATGGTAGGTTCCCGGGATTCCGTGGCTGCACCGAATGTTGTTCTGAATACGATCGTGGCAGAGTCATTTTCCGATGCCTGTGATGTGCTGGAGGCTTCGGAGGATTTTGAAATGGCAGTGCATGACCTGATCAAGAAATATGCGTCTGAGCATCAGAGAATCGTATTTAACGGAAACGGGTATTCAGACGAGTGGATTGAGGAGGCAGAGCGAAGAGGACTGCCGCATATCCGCACAATGGTGGAGAGTATTGAGTATCTTACTACAGAGAAGACCGTACAGCTCTTCGAGAAATTTGACGTATTCAGCCGTGCAGAGCTGGAGTCCCGAGCAGAAATCAAGTACGAAACATATTCGAAGGCGATTAATATTGAATCACGTTCTATGATTGATATTGCCAGCAAGCACATTATTCCGGCGGTCATTCAGTACGTGACTGCACTTGCCTCTTCCATCAATCAGGTAAAGCAGGCGTGCCCTGTGGCGTGTGTGCAGGTACAGGAACAGCTTCTTATGCAGGCGTCAGAACTGTTGCATGATACCAAGCAGGCGCTGGAGAAGCTGGAGAAAGTGACGGACGAAGTGGCGGAGCTCAGTGATGGCAAGGCGAAGGCATATTTCTATCTGGAACAGGTAGTACCGGCTATGGAAGCGCTGAGAGCGCCGGTCGACAGCCTGGAAATGATCGTGGACAAGAGTATGTGGCCGATGCCGTCATATGGCGACCTGCTGTTTGAAGTGTAGAAAAAGCAGATGAATTTTTAAAGACAGGAAATTGTAAATATTGTCAAAAAAATCAGAGGTAGGCCGAAAGAGTTTATCAAATATGCAGAAATTATAAGATTTGCTTGCATTTTTAAGGAAAAGAGAGTATCTTAAACGTATCTTAAATAGAGACATTCAATGAACGAGGGCGTTCCACTTAGGTGGGATGCCCTTTTTTGGTGTCAAGTATACTTAAGTAAATGTTTAGAGGACATTTATAGCAGTGCTAGGCATACCGGAATGAGAGCAAGATGGATTTTTATCACGGCTTGCGGGATGGTGAACTCGATTTAAGGAACTAAACTGCCCGGCGAGGGCCCGGGGAAAGGAAGGGTTTTATGAGTAGTGAATTGTTTAACGTAGCAGACATTTTTGGTGAAGACGTATTTAACGATAGCGTGATGCAGGAAAGACTTCCGAAGAAGGTTTACAAGAAACTGAAGGAGACCATCGAGGAGGGAAAAGAACTGGATCTGGCGACGGCAGATGTGATCGCTCATGAGATGAAGGAGTGGGCGATTGAAAAGGGCGCCACGCATTATACGCACTGGTTCCAGCCGCTGACCGGCGTGACGGCAGAAAAACACGATTCCTTTATTTCTGCACCGCTTCCGAGCGGCAAGGTGCTGATGAGTTTTTCCGGAAAAGAATTGATCAAAGGGGAGCCGGACGCCTCTTCCTTCCCGTCAGGCGGACTTAGGGCGACATTTGAGGCGAGAGGATATACGGCGTGGGATTGTACCTCTCCGGCATTTGTGAGAAAGGACGCTGCGGGCGCAATCCTCTGTATTCCGACCGCATTCTGTTCCTATACAGGAGAGGCGCTGGATGAGAAGACACCGCTTCTTCGTTCTATGGAAGCAATCAATAAAGAAGCGCTCCGCCTGCTTCGGCTGTTTGGCAATACAACTTCCAGGAAGGTGACACCGTCCGTTGGACCGGAGCAGGAATATTTCCTTGTAGACGAGAAAAAATTCATGAAGAGGAAAGACCTTATTTATACCGGAAGGACGCTTTTCGGGGCAATGCCTCCGAAAGGACAGGAGCTTGACGATCACTATTTTGGTACGATTCGCCAGAGAATTGCGGCATTTATGAAGGATGTAAATGAGGAACTCTGGAAGCTGGGAGTTGCGGCGAAGACACAGCATAATGAAGTCGCTCCGGCACAGCATGAGCTGGCTCCGATCTATGCAGAGGCAAATATTGCTGTCGATCACAACCAGATTATTATGAAGACGCTGAAAAAAGTGGCCTGCCAGCATGGAATGAAGTGCCTGCTCCATGAGAAGCCATTTGCCGGAGTAAATGGATCTGGTAAACATAACAACTGGTCTATTACAACGGATGATGGCATCAATCTGCTTGATCCGGGAAAGACGCCGCATGAGAATATTCAGTTTCTTCTGGTGCTGGCCTGCGTTCTGAAAGCGGTGGATACCCACGCGGACCTGCTTCGCGAATCTGCGGCTGATCCGGGAAATGACCACAGACTGGGAGCAAATGAGGCGCCGCCGGCCATTATTTCCGTATTCCTTGGCGAGCAGCTCGAAGATGTGGTAGAACAGCTTATTTCGACCGGAACCGCGACACATAGCTTAAAAGGCGGAAAGCTGACGACTGGCGTGTCCACACTTCCGGAACTGAGTAAAGATGCAACGGACAGGAACAGAACATCACCTTTTGCATTTACAGGTAATAAATTCGAATTCCGTATGGTGGGGTCGAGAGATTCTATCGCCGGGCCGAATATCGTGCTGAATACCATTGTGGCGGAAGCATTTGCAGAGGCTGCGGATGTTCTGGAAAAGGCGGAAGATTTTGATACGACGGTTCATGACCTGATCAAGGAGTATCTGTCTGCACATCAGAGAGTCATTTTCAACGGAAATGGATATTCAGAAGAGTGGGTCGCAGAAGCCGAGAGAAGAGGACTACCGAACCTGAAATCTATGGTGGAGGCGATTCCGTCTCTGACAACCGAAAAGGCGGTAAACCTGTTTGGACGATTCGGCGTATTTACCGAGGCTGAGCTTCAGTCCCGTGCAGAGATCAAGTATGAGAACTATGCGAAGGCAATTAATATAGAAGCAAAATCTATGATTGATATTGCGGTGAAACAGATTATTCCGGCAGTGGTCGGCTATACAAAAACGCTTGCCGATACGATTATCGCAGTGAAGGAAGTGGGGGCAGACACCTCCGTTCAGGCAGAGATGCTTTCTGATATTTCCGCGCTTCTGGTGGAGGCGAAGACAGCCGTGAAAACCCTTGCCGCGGTCGTGGAAGAGGCAGCCGGTAAAGAGGAAGGCAAGGCGCAGGCCGGGTTCTATCATTTTAGTGTAGTGCCGGCGATGGATGCGCTGCGCAGTCCGGTAGATAAGCTGGAAATGATCGTGGATAAGGAAGTATGGCCGATGCCGTCTTACGGCGACCTGCTGTTTGAAGTTTAGAAAAATCATAGGAAATCCTAATAGAAATTTAAGACCTTAGACTTGGAATTCGCACATTTTTGTGCTACTCTAAGCCTAAGGTTTTATATTTTATACCCAAGGGCACACCGTATGGCCATTCGGCCGTTTCACAAGGTATAGGAAAGTGTCGCTAGTGCGGCCTGAGGAAGACATTTTTATGTCTGTGGAAGAAGGAGAAGCAGTCAATGAATAGAGTAGAATTTCTGGAGAAGTTAAGACAGGCATTAGATGGAAATGTGTCATCTGCGGTCGTGAATGAGAATGTGAATTATTATCATCAATATATTGCCGATGAGATGGCAAAAGGGAGAAGTGAGCAGGAGGTCCTTGAGGAGTTGGGCGATCCGTGGCTGATCGCGAAGACGATCATAGATATTAAGGAGCAGAGTCAGACATATGATGGAGCGGAGTATGAGGCGGAGAGGCGCGGATATACAGGCCAGGAGGCCGGACCGGGACATGTGAGAGTGTTTGCGTTCGATAGCTGGTGGAAACGGCTGCTCGGGATTTTGTGTGTGGTCGGGATTATTTTTGTGATATTTTCTGTCATTACCGGGATTATTTCACTGGTGGCACCGATTTTGGTTCCGGTGCTGGTGGTGGTGATTATTGTGAGAATGATTTCGGGGAGACGAAGGTAGGGGAAGAGGAATACGCGGGAATTTGCAGTGAAAGTTGCTCGGTTGTGTGATGGAGAGAGAGCTGGGGAGGGTAGTCCGCGGAACCTCGCAGCAAAGCTGCTCAGTCGCGTGCAGTCGCACGCTAAGAATAGAAAAGGAAGGACGCAGGGATATGCAAGCATCTCCCGACGCCCTTCCTTTTCTATTCTTGTCCCGTTCGTTGCCTGCGCGAACGTTAAACGCCCGGTAGGGGAGCTACCGAGCGTTTGAGGGGAGTATAAATAATTAATAAGGGGTTGTAGAAAGTGTCCTTTCTACGAAGATAAGTATAATATAATCTGGAAAAAAAATCAAGTTAAAAATAGAAAAATCTTAACAAAATGTGAAGTTCCTGAAGTTTTTGTTTATTAGTTACCAAATATAGATTCTTTTGTAAAGAAGATGATTTAGAAATTTGAAATTTGTGTATAAAATTGTTGTTTTGAAAGATACTATGCTTGTACCGGATCAAGATGTTCGGACAGAGTAAAATGTGTCAGGAGGAAAATCAAATGGCAAAGAACAATAATGCAACAGACAACAACAGCACAAACAAGAACGCATACTCTTCTTATGGTAATGAAAACAACCGTAATGCATCTAACAAGAATGCGTCTAACAAGAACACGACCAACGAGAGCAACCGCAACGCTTCCAACAAGAATGCGTCAGGCCAGAACAAGAATGCAACAACTTCTAAGAACAGCTTTGATAGCAGTGATTACTAGAAATTGTAGAATGCAAGAAGAATGCTAAAGATTTCGACCGAGTGCGGCGAAAAAGGAGATGGCTCTTCCGGTGAGGAAGGGTCATTTCTTTTGTTTCATAGGAAATTTATCGAAGTGTTGACAAATGAGGGCGAATACCCGTAATATATAGAAAGGCGGATTTACAGATGATTCCGCTAAAGGGAGGAACAACATGGAAAAAATGGAACTCATTGCGCCCTGTCATTTTGGCATGGAAGCGGTACTCAAAAGGGAAGTACAGGAGCTGGGATATGAGATTTCCGCGGTAGAGGACGGCAAGGTCAGCTTCTGGGGAGATGCAAGGGCGATCTGCGATGCCAATGTATTTCTCAGAACGGCGGAGAGAGTTCTTTTGAAAGTTGCAGCTTTCCGGGCGGAGACATTTGATGAATTGTTTGAGGGAACAAAGGCGCTTCCGTGGGAAGATTATATTCCGAAAGACGGACGCTTTTGGGTCGCCAAAGCGGCGTCTGTAAAAAGTAAATTATTCAGTCCTTCTGATATTCAGTCTATCATGAAAAAAGCCATGGTAGAGCGGCTGAAAATGAAATACGGCCTGGAACATTTTCCGGAGGACGGGGCGGCATATCCGCTTCGGGTATTTATTATGAAGGATATCGTGACCATAGGTCTGGACACGTCCGGCGTGTCGCTGCATAAGCGGGGATACCGGCAGATGACGGTAAAGGCACCGATCACGGAGACGCTTGCAGCAGCGCTTATCATGCTTACCCCCTGGAGAAAAGACAGGATTCTGGTGGATCCGTTTTGCGGAAGCGGAACATTTCCGATTGAGGCGGCTATGATGGCGGCTAATATAGCGCCGGGCATGAATCGCTCTTTTACCGCTGAGGGGTGGAGCAATCTGATTCCCAAAAAAGCCTGGTACGATGCGGTGGATGAGGCGCAGGAAGCGGTCGATTTGAACGTAGAAGTCGATATCCAGGGATATGATATAGACGGAGAGGCCATCAAGGCCGCCAGACAGAATGCACGGGATGCCGGAGTAGATCACCTGATTCATTTTCAGGAGCGGGCAGTGAAGGATTTGCGGCATCCGAAAAAATATGGATTTGTGATTACGAATCCGCCCTACGGTGAGCGTCTGGAGGAAAAAAGGAATCTGCCGGAGCTGTACAGGGAATTCGGGGACAGCTTTAAGAAGCTGGATTCGTGGTCTGCATATATGATTACCAGTTATGAAGATGCTGAGCGGTATTTTGGGCGCAAAGCGGATAAGAACAGAAAGATTTATAACGGAATGCTGAAGACCTATTTCTATCAGTTTTTAGGACCCAAGCCGCCAAAACGGAGTAAATGATCGTGTGATTCGGAAGAAAAGAGGCATAGATTATGAAAATTATTTTTGCGACCGGAAATAAGAATAAAATGGTCGAGATTCGTATGATTCTTGCGGATCTGGGAATGGAGATCCTCTCCATGAAGGAAGCAGGGATCGAGATTGACGTGGTGGAAGATGGGACAACCTTCGAGGAGAATGCCATGATCAAGGCATCGGCAATTGCTGCCCTGCCGGAGGTAAAGGCCATGGACGCCATTGTTCTGGCAGATGATTCCGGTCTGGAGATAGATTATTTAAATAAGGAACCGGGAATCTATTCTGCACGCTACGCAGGTACGGAGACTTCCTATGATATTAAAAACAGTCTTCTGTTGTCCCGCATGAAAGGGGTTCCGGATGAATTAAGGACCGCAAGATTCGTATGTGCGATTGCGGCTGTATTTCCGGACGGACATAAGGAAGTGGTGAGGGGAACGATGGAAGGCCGTCTTGCCTATGAGCAGGCAGGCGAAAATGGTTTTGGTTACGATCCTATTTTTTACCTTCCGGAATATGGCTGTACTTCGGCACAGCTTTCGCCGGAAAAGAAAAATGAACTGAGTCACAGAGGACAGGGGCTTCGGATGATGCGCAAGATAATGGAGAGACGGATATGCGAATATTAATTGTAAGCGACACGCACGGAAGGCACGCAGGACTGGAACTGGCGCTGGAAAAAGCAGGAAAAATCGATTGTTTGGTGCATTTGGGGGACACAGAAGGCGGCGAGTTCTTTATTGAATCAATCTGTCATTGTCCCGCATATATCCTGGCGGGAAATAATGACTTTTTCAGCGATCTTCCGAAAGAAATGGAGATACGGTTCGGAAAGAAAAAAGCATTTATGACTCACGGGCATTATTATTATGTTTCCCTGGGGCCGGAGCGTCTCATAGAGGAAGGAAAAGCGCGTGGGGCAGATATTGTCATGTACGGGCATACCCACAAACCGTTTCTGGAAGAAGTGGATGGTATGACGGTGTTGAATCCGGGAAGTTTGTCCTATCCCAGGCAGCAGGGGCGGAAAGGCAGTTTTATCATCATGGAGATGGACGAGAACGGAGATACAAATTTCGAGATTCAGTATCTGTGATTCTTTGAGGTATGCCGGACAAATCTGTTTTGCGATAGCATAGAGATAAAATGGTCGAAAAGGGAATTTAACTTTTCGCCATACTTCTCTAAGGGGAATTTGGATTCAAAAATCAGGACGTTTAAAGGTTGTGAAAATAAGGGTGGAATTTAGTTTTGCAAATGAGAAAATGTAAAAAAGAAATAAAAAATAGTTGACAAGCTGAATACTCTATTATATAATAACAGATGCGTCGTGAGTGATTAAGACGGAGATAAAAAATGTCGGGGTGTGGCTCAGCTTGGCTAGAGCGCCTGGTTTGGGACCAGGAGGCCGCAGGTTCGAATCCTGTCACCCCGAGGCGAAAAAATATGCGGGTGTAGTTCAATGGTAGAACACCAGCCTTCCAAGCTGGATACGTGGGTTCGATTCCCATCACCCGCTTTGCATGCGAAAGTATGCCAAGGTGAATACCTTATGTGTCTGTAGCTCAGTTGGATAGAGCAACGGCCTTCTAAGCCGTGGGTCGGGGGTTCGAATCCCTTCAGGCACGTTATGGTGGGTATAGCGCAGTTGGTTAGCGCGCCAGATTGTGGCTCTGGAGGCCCAGGGTTCGAGTCCCTGTATCCACCCTTAAAAATGACCAGCAGAGATGCCGGCATTTTTTTATATCACCGGGTAGATTTCCTGGTGAGGGAAGGATTCCTTTGGATAGGAAGATTTATATCGGGGAGAATTCCGGGAATATATTGGGCCATCGCCAAGCGGTAAGGCACAGGACTTTGACTCCTGCACTCGTTGGTTCGAATCCAACTGGCCCAGTTTATGTGTCAGCGTGGTCTGGCATATATATTATGCGGATATGGCGGAACTGGCAGACGCGCTAGACTTAGGATCTAGTGGGAGACCGTGCAGGTTCGATTCCTGTTATCCGCAGGACAGGTCGCAAGCCCTTGAAATATGAGGGGTTGCGGCTTTTTTGCGTTTATGGGGGAGAGAGGGAGTTGCAGGATTTTGGGGAAAAGTACATCAGTAAGTACATCAATAGTACATCAGTAATGCCTGGGCTACGAGATACAAATTGGAAAATGGGTCAGGTTTGTCTTTTTAAATAATCTAATTGCGCCTATTTATTTAGGAGATTATAATAAATGATGAAGCAGAAAATGTTCCTGATACATAAGAAACCATGCAAGCAGAGGAGGAGCAGATTAAGAAAAATGAGAAGAGACACCATTCATATCATAGACGCATACGAGAACAATTTAAAACACATTTCCGTAGATATCCCCAAATACAGGATGACGGTATTTACAGGCGTATCCGGTTCCGGAAAGTCTTCCATGGTGCTGGACACCATTGCGGCACAGTCCAGGCGGGAGCTGAACGATACCTTTCCCAGCTTCGTTCAGAATTATCTCCCTAAATACGGGCGCCCACATGTGAAACAGATCGAGAATCTTCCGGCCGCTATCGTGATCGACCAGAAAAAACCGGCGCCGAATCAGCGCTCTACCGTGGGGACGTATACCGATACCTATACACTACTCAGACTTTTATTTTCCCGTGTAGGAAAGCCGTTCGTGGGGTATTCCGACACCTTTTCCTTCAATCATCCCCAGGGAAGCTGTCCAAGGTGCGACGGTTTGGGAGAGATTACCGAGCTGGACGTGCATAAGCTGGTGGATTTTGGTAAATGTCTGAATGATCCGGGCGTCATTAATTATGTAGCGTTCGAGCCGGGACAGTGGAGATGGATCAGGTATGCGAATAGCGGCCTGTTTGATCTGAATAAGAAGATCCGCGACTATTCGGAGGAGGAGTTGGAGTTATTCCTGTATTCTCCCCAGATCCGCCTCAAGAATCCACCCAAGGGGTGGCCGAAGACTGCCAAATATGAAGGCTTGGTCCACCGAATGTATCGGAGCGTGTTAAATTCCGAGGAAGGGAAGCTCCATCGTCAGATTCTGGAACCTATGACGCATCACGGAACCTGTCCTGCGTGCGGAGGCGCGCGTCTGAACCAGAAGATCCTTTCCTGCCGGATTAATGGGGTAAATATAGCCGAGGCAGCTTCCATGCCGCTGAAGGAACTGCTTCGGTGGCTGGAGGGGATTGGCGATCCGCTGGCGGTCGATATCAAAAGAACATTATGTGCAAGGATTCAGGCACTCATTGATATCGGCCTGGATTATCTGGCGCTTGATCGGGGATTGGGAACGCTGTCCGGAGGCGAAGCCCAGCGCTGTAAGATCGCAAAATACATGAATTCCCCGCTGACAGACCTTATCTATATTTTGGACGAGCCAAGTGTGGGGCTTCACAGCCATGACATCGACAGGCTCCTGCGAGCGGTGAAGGGGCTGCGCGACCGGGGAAATACGGTACTTTTGGTGGAGCATCACCGGGAGATGATTCGTGCGGCGGACCACATTGTAGACATGGGACCGGGAGCCGGTCAGGCAGGTGGGACGATCCTATTTGAGGGAAACTACGAAGAATTGCTGAAAAGTAATACAAAGACCGGGGAACTGCTGCGGTGCAATACCGGGATAAAAAAAGAGACCCGAAGGCCCGTCGGCTGGTATAGTCTGGAACATGTGAATTATCATAATTTGAAAGAGGTCAATGTGAAATTGCCGCTTGGAATCCTGACCGTGATCGCCGGAGTTGCCGGCTCAGGAAAAAGCTCCCTGATGGAATATTTTGCCGGACAGATAGCAGGTGGCACCGCAGAGGCGCCGATTTATATCAGTCAGAAAAATATCGGGATCAGCCTCCGCTCTACGCCGGCCACATACCTGGGAGCGGCCGACGAGATTCGTAAAATATTTGCGTCCCGTTGCAAGGCAAAAGCGAGCTTGTTTTCATTCAATGGAAAAGGAAAATGTCCGGTATGCGGCGGAAAAGGCGTTATCGTTTCTGATATGGCCTTTATGGACGCAATCGAGACCACTTGTGAGGCGTGCGGCGGTCTTCGATATTCCGAGGCAGTGCTGGGATACGAGGTGGACGGCATGAATATCGCGCAGGTGATGGATATGACTGTGGAAAAAGCGGTAGAGTGGTTTGCCGGATCGAACGTTGCAGAGCTTTTGTATCCGCTGAAACGGGTGGGCCTGTCTTACCTGCATTTGAATCAGGCGCTTTCTACCCTGTCAGGTGGAGAACTGCAGCGGTTAAAGCTCGCGTCCTATCTGAGCAGCAAAGGGAAAATATTTATTCTGGACGAGCCTACGGACGGTCTGCACATGGACGATATTCATAATATTATTCGCCTGTTCGAGGAAATGGTGGACGCCGGCAATTCGGTTTTCCTGATCGAGCATAATCTGGACGTGCTGGGGGCAGCGGATTATGTGATCGAACTCGGCCCGGGAGGTGGAGATGAGGGAGGACGGCTTCTCTTTATCGGCACTCCCAAAGAGATGTGTTCCTGCCCGCAGTCCGTGACGGCGCCTTACCTGAACTGGGAGAGTGCGCGGGAATGAGCCGGCTAAGACGCTACAGGGGCGGCAGAATTAATCTGCTGCCCCTGTTGTATGATCAGTGGTTAAGAATCCGGTTTTCCAGCGCCCGGATTTCAGGTAAATTAAACACATGGCAATTCCCATGATACTTGCAACCGGTGCCGCAAGCCCTATCTGAAACAGGGTCGCCCCTGCGATGCGGCTTACGAAGTAGGTGACCGGCACACGCACCAGAAAGGTGGAGGCCAGATCCTGCTTATCGCCGACGCCCATAGCGGCACTATAGGTAACTCCCATAGCATTGATGATAGAAGTAATCAGCATAAAGGACAAATTCACCAGAATGCTCTTGATTCCGATCGGAATCCCCAGTGTAATGATTCGTCTTGCCATTGTCATGGAAAAACGGATATCTTTTTTCGAAAATGGAATTCCCATTCCCCTTTTCTTTAGAAATAGTAATGCGGAGATAAAACTGATTCCCTGAGCGACAACAGTGGAAATAGCAACTCCGGCGGCGCCCATGTCCAAAGCGCCTGAAAGTAACAGATCACCTGCAATATTGACAACACAGGCAATCGCAACAAAGATCAGAGGACTTTTGCTGTCCCCGATTCCGCGGAGAATAGCACATACCGTATTATATCCGACAATGAGCGGAACTCCCAGGCAGCATATCATCGTATAGGTTATTGCTGCGGCCTCTGCTTCAGCAGGTATATTCAGCAAACGCAGGATCTGAGGGTGTACGAAAAGAAACAGTACCATCATGAGTACAGAGAGGCCTCCGAATACGAAGATACTGTTTCCAATGACTTCTGCGACCGTCCGGTACTGCTTTGCTCCCAGGTACTGTCCGATCAGCACCGTCGCGCCTGTGGTAAGCCCCAGGATAAAGAAGGTCACAAGTGACATGACTTGGCTTCCGGTGGCTACAGCAGATACATTCGCCTTTGTTGAAAAATTCCCGATAACAAGAAGGTCAACCGTTCCGTACAGATTCTGCAGCAGGCTGGACAGTAAAAACGGTATGGTAAATTTTATAAGAGCGAGGTATAGCTTCCCCTCGGTCAGTGTGTTTTTCGCATTCATTTCACTTTCTCCAGATGTAGATTCAAATTCGTGGTAATCATAGCATGGATATTATGAAAAATCAAGTGAAATAAACAGCATCAGAATCCTGCAGGTCTTACAGCATTTCAATAAATGCAGCAATCCTGGTTGTAAGCTGTCCGATATCCTCCCCGGAATCGTCCGTGATCACGGCCATGTAAGGGATTCCCAGGGAATCCTCACATAGACGGCTCATTTTATCCCTCTCTACGGTGTAGGGGTGGCAGACCTGAAGCGTCACATCAAGGACACCATCTACCTGATAATCCGCAGTCAGACGTCGGATCAGTTCAAAACGCAGATTGTTCTGCGACATAATCGCACAGGCAGTATTTGCATAGCAGTCAGATAATGCTTCATATACGTCCGGATTTTCGGTGTCAAATCGGCGGGAAGCAGACTTCATCACTTCACAGTTTTCAAAGCATACGACAACTCCGCCGTTTTGCTCGACCGACTCCAGAATTTTTTTGTAAAGACCGCTGAGCGGACAGCCGGTGACGAGAATACGTTTTGCTTTTTTTGGTACGGTAGATTGACGGGACAGCAACAGCTTTCGCGTCTCCTCGTTCGCGACGATCCGTGCTTCCACATCCGGCAGGCTGCGGTGCTCCTCAAGCGCCTGGAAAATTTCCTGGCCCCAGGCAGCAGGTGGAACCTGCCGCTGGATTTCCATCAGTTTTGTGATGCTTTCTCGTTCTCGGCCAAGAAGTTCTCCCGCCAGGCGAATCTTCTCCTCCGTGATATCCGCATCAAATCGCCTTTTCAATTCCCGGACCAGATAGCGGCACTCGGACTGGATCAAAGGCTTCACATAGTCCCGGTCTGCTCCCTGGGGTACCTGATAAAAATAGACCCGCTCCTGCCTGGAAATAAGCTCATACATTTTTCGTTTCCCGTCGCAGGAGGTTTCTGCGATGATCAGATCGGCCTCCTTCAGGCACTCATCTTCACAGATATTGCAGCAATTTCTCACGATCGGACAGACGTTGCGCGGCAGGATATGCGAAGCGGCATCTTTGACCTCCCGCACATACGGAATGCGCAGAGAACAAACGTCAGCGGCCAGCAGGATTTCCTGCGGGACGTGTGAACAGAAAGAAACCACGGCCTTTTTCCCGGCTGCATGACAATCGGAAATCAGCTTTTGTAAATCAAGGTTATTCATGGGCAGCCTCCTTTTTTGCCTCCCGCACCATTTCCAGGAAGGCTTCGATTCGTGTACGGATCTGTCCCTCGTCTCCCGGATAGAAGTCCGTCTCAATATGAAGGAGCGGGATTCCCATTTCCTCGCAGACACGTCGTATATTTTCTGTTTCGATGGCAAATGGATTGCAGGAGTGCAATGTAATGCTCACGTATCCGTCGGCCTTCCATTCCGTGATTGTCTCCCGCACCTGATCCAGACGCCTGTTATTCGGTGAAACTACGGCGCAGGGAACTTCGATATATTTTTCGGCGATGCGCACCAGCGGATCACGGCTGCGGTCCTCATCTACCAGCCGTCTGCGTGAGGAAATGCCGCAGCAGCCCTCATAGCATACAATCGCGCCGCCCAGCTCTTCAATGACGTCAACCGTCTTTGCGGACGTGCCAAAATATCCTCCGCCCGATACGATCAGTCTGGGACGGTAAGGATCCGGTTCATAGGGATAGATCCCGTTCTTCCAGTTCTCCTCACATTGATCCAGAATCTCGTTTATTTTCTGATATTTTACTTCCGGATCGAACAGGTATTGCTGGTTGTTTGTGATATTATTCATATTGATTCCGGTGATCGCCGGCGGGTCATAACGTCCCAGTTCATAGATGCGGGCTGCCTGGATCCGCTCCTTGTTGCACCATTCAATGGCTTCATTGAGCTGATCTTCAGTAATCGTAATATGAAAATGCTCTTCAAGCCCCCTGGTAAAGCGGCGGATCTCCGAAACCCACATTTCAAGAGAACGCTCATAATCGGGAACATTTGGCAAATGAATGACCTGCATGGGCTTTAATTCCCCCAAAAGCTCATACATTTTTTTCTTTCCGTCGCAGGTGGTCTCGCCCACAACGATATCGGAAAAGTAGGCGTAAGGACAGCTCTCTTCCAGTGCGTGTCCGTAGCTTGCCTTGATCAGCGGGCAGAGGTTTGCAGGGAGCCGTGTCTCGGCGGTTTTGATCGGGGCGGCACTCTGTCCGCAGAGTCCCACCTGGCACAATCCGGCAGCCCGGATAATCTCGGCCGGCGTGTACTGGCAGAATGCTCCGCAGATATCTTTGCCACTGTCTTTTAATGTTTTGACTTGCAGAAAACCTTCCCGACGGGCTTCTGCAAAATCTTCAAAATGTTCCGGTAATGAAGTTGGCATCATATTTTCTCCTTCTTGTAAATATTTTTCATGCATATCGACTGGGAGTATGGCATTCTTCCCCATGTCTTAAGTCTCTATATATAAATTAACATGCGTTAATAATTAAAACAAAATTTATTGGATTTTTCAATAAATGGGGAATTTACATGATAAAAAGGAGAAATGCTTTACAAGCCATTCGAATGAAGATAAAATATATTACAGAATATTAATGAAGCTATAGAGTGAAGAAGATATAGAGGAAACTGAAGTGAAAAAGAAGATTTTATTGTTGGTGGTTGTTATTCTGGCAGGTTTCCTGATTCGTGGAAAACTGGATGAGGTATATGAAAAGAAGCAGGTAACGGCAGAACCAGGCAAAGTGACAGAATATACGGATGGAACGAGGGTGGGAAGAGAATTGACCTACGCCGAGAATGTCCCGGAGGATAATAAGATATTACAAGTGTTTAAGGCCCAGTATCCGGACGCGGAGGTACTGGTCGCGTGTGAGGAGGATTTGACGAATGACGACCTGAAGGATTTGGTTGTAGTGTATACGATTGAGGAAGATGATATTCATGAGGGGGTTACTGATCTGGGAAATCACAGGCATGTCAGGTTGATGGTCGTGGTAGATTCCGGAGATGGAATGAATTATGAATTTACGGAGCCGATACCGGCACCTGTGGAGAATCAGAAAATTCAATTCCAGAATATTGACAAAAAAGATGAGATTGAATTTGTCCTTCAGGGACAGAAAAATAATAAAGTAGGTTATGGTATTTTCCGGGTGGCTGATGGGAAAACGATCAATCTGTTCGGAGAAGGGATGGAAGATTGCTGATAGAATTCTTGAATTAGAGATTTCTAATTACGGTGAAAAAGGCGGTGTCGGGCAGAAAAGCTCCGGCATCGCTCTTACTTTTTTGATAAATATTAAGGAAAGAACTTATATCCTTTCCCCCAGACAGTCATGATGTGTTCCGGTTTGGAAGGAGTGTCTTCAATCTTGTCGCGTAACCGCTTGATGTAGACGAGAATGGAATTGTCATCAGGATTCTCGCTTTTCCATACCTTGGTAAAAATCTCCTGCTTGGTCAGAAGTACCTCCGGATTCTCCATAAAAAAGCACAGCAAAGCAAATTCCTTGGAGGAAAGAGAGATTTCCTTTCCGTTTTTGAGAACGGTCTGTGAGTCAAAATGAAGCGTAAAGCTGCCGCGGCTGGCGGTGGTATTCAGTGTCATATCGGTAGAGGCATATTGCTGCGTGCGCCGGACGATGGCACGGATCTTAGAGACGAGCACTGCTTTACTGAAGGGCTTCGTCATATAATCGTCAGCACCAAGCCCAAGTCCTTCTACCTGAGCGGAATCCTCTTCCCGTCCGCTTAGCAGAATGACGGGGGTCAGGATTTTTCTCTCGCGAAGCTCTTTTAAAAAGGAAAAACCATCTTGCCCCGGCATCATGATATCGAGTAAAATGATATCAAAGGTATCCGTTTCCAGATAACGAAAGGCTTCGCTACTGCTTTTTGCGCAGGCAGCATTTATACTTTCATGCTTTAGCACGGAGGAAATTGCTTTCAAAACAGATATTTCATCGTCTACGATGAGAACCGAGATATCGTTCATCGGGGAGACCTGCCTTTCTTAAGTGTTACGGGCCAAAAGGAGCTATTACAGCATACACTTATTGTCCGTGTATCATATTATAGATTATAGCTTTCGACATTTTTAAAGTCAAATACTATTGAGGTTTTTTATGGAAAAGAAAAAGGTACTAAAAAAGCAGATCATCATCATGATGATTGGAGTTGCGTTTTTTCTGGCGATTGCCGTTTTTTGTTATCGCAATGTGCGCAGTACGATTGTTGTGAATGAGCAGAAGAGTCTGAAAAGCCTGGCCAAAGTAAATGCCCAGAGCTTAAAGGCAAGTCTGGAAGCAAAGGGGAATGTGATTTATGCAGTTTTTTCCGGTGATATGAAGGAAGAAGAGGATATTGAAACCGGTCTGATACGGCTAAGAGAAAAGGGAAAATACATCCCTATGTCGCAGGATGATTCCCTTGAGGAGTGGGAGAAGGAGGTCTGCAGGATGGCAGCATGGAATCCGGGAGAAGTGATCGCTGGCCCTGTCAGGCAGTCCAAGGAAGGATATTACATTCTGTATATGACGAAGACGGTCGGAGTAAATGGAAGTATTCTGGGGTACGTACAGGTAGAACTGAATCTGGACGAGATCTATGCCGGCGAACAGGCGCTTTCCGGCCTGCAGCTTGAAGACAACAGATACTGTATTGTCAAGGGCACGGACGGCGCGATTATTATGCCAAGCGACTATGAAGATACAGGGCTTTCGCTTTCCCATACGACGGGAAACGGGTGTACGATCGAATGGGTATATGAAGCAAAAGGCGGCACGCCGAGCAGAACGCGGAAACTGATTGCGTATGAGACGTTCAAGGTCGGGGAGGAAGAGTTTTCTCTTTACATCATTGAGGATTATGACAACGTGATTCGTCCAATCGATCAGATCGCACTTTATTTTTGCCTGTTGGGAATGGCAGTGTTGATCTGGACGATCGTGCTTCTTTATAAAATCACTGAGCACCAGAAGAAGGAAGTGCTGCTGGTAAAAGAATTGCAGCATGAAAAGACGTTGAACGAGACCATGAAAAAGCAGGAAGGCTTGATGGAGAAATATAATCATTCCAAGACCATGAGTGTACTTACCGGGTCTATTGCGCATGAATTTAACAATCTGATGACTCCGATCGTGCTATATGCCGATTTACTGGAAGAAAACGAGGTGGTCTGTGAGGAGATGCCTGAAGAGGTGGCGGAGCTGAAAAGCGCTGCCTCGCGCTGCGAGGAGCTTGCCCGGCAGCTGCTAAGTTACAGCCGCCAGGGCAAGGCAGAGAAGGTCTTGACGGACTATGATGCGACCTATGCGGTGAACGAAGCTGTAAATATGGTAAAAAAACTGCTTCCCGATCAGATTAAGCTTAAGGAAAATATTTGTAGAACACCTTATTATATCCATGGACAGGTAGGTGCCTTAAATCAGATCATATTGAATCTTGCGACGAATGCATTCCATGCGATGAAGGAAGGGGGAACACTTCGGATACAGTTTGGGCTTAGTGTAGATGACGAGAAAAATGTGCGCCTGGTAGTGGAGGATACCGGAACCGGCATTGCTCCGGAAATCCAGCGCCAGGTATTTCAGCCCTTCTTCACTACGAAGGGAGCAGGCGAGGGTACCGGTATCGGGCTTACTGTGGTGAGAAGACTGACGGAAGAACATGGCGGCCAGATTCGTGTGAAGACGAAAGAAGGAAAAGGGACAACATTTATCTTAGATTTTCCGAGAGTGGTGCAGCCTGGTGAAGAGGAGGAAAAGAAGTGAATATGTAGCAAAGTTAAGGTTTATTCAGCAACTGACTTGATTTTATAACCATGAAACTGAGCCATTAAAATTGCCTGTTCAATTGTAATTTCACGATTGACAGGAAGAACATCACTTTTTCGGTAAAGTTGTGCATTATAGGGTTCCTTATTTTTCAGCATGTTGTATAATGCTGTTAGAAGCATTCTTGCTATTGCAATGATTGCTTTCTTGTGGCCGCGGCGCTTTCTTAAACGAAGATAGCGGTTGCGGATTTCAGGGTGCTTTTCACTTTTAACCACAGAGTTGGCACATTGAACCAAAAGTGGTTTGATATAGCATCCGGCTTTGGAAACCCGGACAGATTTTTTCTTCCCTGCACTTTCATTGTTGGTCGGCGTAAGTCCAGCCCATGAGCATAAGTGTTTCGCCGAAGGAAAAGCCTCCATATTCACGCCGATTTCAGAAATGATTCCGATAGCGGTAAATTTATTTTTGAATGATGGAGCGGTTAGGATTAGGTCGAGTTCTTGCTGATAGGGACTGGCGAGCGCAAGAATCAGTTCTTCTAGCTCTGCTTTCCGGGATTCCAAATCTTCAAAATGCTTTTTGATGATCTTTAATTTACCAGCCTGTTCCGGTGTGATAAAACCATCAATGGCGAGCTCCAGTTCAGGAAGCTTTTTCTTCATGGAGCCATGAATTAAAGGTCCAATATCAAAAGAAGTATCTTCAGGATTTTCAAGAATCTTATCCAGAATTCGTTGTGAACTTTTACCAAAAGTGTCCGAGACAACGGAAGCCAACTGAATGTTGGAGACCGTGAGACAGTTTTGAAAACGGTTCTTCTCACTGGACATAAAGCAGGTCAGTTTGAAACGATAGCGCATCAGGTCACGAAGTTGTCTGATATCAACAGAGGGAATGAAGCTACCGGCAACAAGATCATGCTTGAAGAGGTCAGCAATCCATTTTGCGTCTTTCTTGTCAGTTTTTTTACCACGGATAGCCTTAACATATTTGGGATGAGCAAGTACAATTGTACAGCTTTTTTCGAGCACATTGTAAACTGGAATCCAGTATTTGCCAGTAGATTCCATGCAGACATCCTTACAATGATTGTCAAGCAGCCACTGTAACAATTCCTTCAACCCTTGTGTGAAGGTTGAGAAACGATGGCGCTTGTAGGTGGTAACACCTTGTTTGTTAGTGGAAGCGATACAGGCAACAACAAAAGTCTTGTGAACATCGATACCACAACAAATTTGATACACAATTTTTAAAGCCATAGGGCCACCTTTCAGAACCATAGGTTCGATAGAATTATAGGGAGTAAACAGCATTGACTGAATGCTTAGGATTAAAACGAGAGTTGTTTTAACAAAGATAAGGTTACGTGCTCGAGGCACACTTATTTGTACTTGAAAAAGCATTCTACACATATAAAAATACGGTCACCCAATAGTTCGGACAGCCCACTCACCTCCCCGTGATTTGTAGTGTACTGAGTATCCCTATGGAAACTATTATAAAAAGAAAGCTGCGAGAGTCCAACGTTTTTTCATCACGTTTTGTGCCTTGAGCAGCGCGAAAGGAATGGATATAAAGATGAAGAAAAAAGGGTTTTGTGGTATTTGCCCGGATAAATGCCGGGTCATTGCTACAATAGAAGAGGGAAAGATTGTAAAGGTGGAGCCTGATAAAGATTGCTTACAGCACTCAAAGCGGTGGAAGAGGCCAAGGCGCGAGGCACCAGAATCGTGGTGATCGATCCCAGAGGGGAAGGCATGGCAGATCTGTGGGTTCCGGTTTTTCCGGGTGCAGACGGGGCGCTTGCTATTGCGATGCTTAAGATTATTGTTGAAGAAGAAAGATACGATAAAGAATTCGTGGAAAACTATACTAAGGGCTTTGATGAATTTGCAGAATATTTAAAGACGGTTACAGTGGAAGAGATGTCAGGATACTGTGGTATTTCCGTAGAAATGATTCATGAAATCGTAGATATTTTCTACAGTACCACGAAGATTTCTTTGATTTCCTATACAGGTCTGGAATATCAGCTCAGCGGTCTTCAGAATAACAGAGCGATTCAGACGCTGTTTGCCATAACCGGGAAAGTGGATGTACCGGGTGGTATCTGCATCATGACGGAAAAGAATCCAACAGTTCCGCTCATGCCGATGGCAGCAGTAGAGCAGGCAGTCGGCGCAAAAGAATTCCCGTTATTTAGCCGTCTGACGGGCAGTGGTCAATTTTGCAGAATCCCGGAGGCCGTATTGGAGGACGATCCATATCCGGTGCGTGGTATGATCGTGTGCGCAGCGTCTCCGATTCTGACCTATCCGGATCAGAAATTGTGGGAAAAGATCTATAAGAAATTGGACTGCCTGGTAGTATTGGAACGATTTATGTCAGAGGACGCGAAGTATACAGATGTGATTCTTCCGTCTACCACATATTATGAAGACGAGTCACCGATTTCTGTCCCCGGTGGTATGTGTCTGCGCAGACGTATCATCGAACCGGTGGGAGAAGCAAGAACCGATATTTTTATTTTCCAGGCGATTGCTGAAAAGATGGGATTCGGTGATAAATATCCTGGGAATGACGAAGAACTACTTCTTTGGATGTGTGGCGGCAATGAAAAGATGGCAGAAGCACTGAAAGAAAGTGAGTACGGTGTTGCAGACGGGGATCTGACAGAGCTTGAGACCTGCATTTGGCAAAGGGGAGTTCTATGTGAGAGTCTGTCCAATGGCAAAAGGAAGTATCCATGTTGCCGCGGGGGCTGGAGGCTCCTATATGGTAGGTGATTGGAAGAATCACAATGTAAATGCGATTTGCAGTATGAAATATGCAGATCCGTTGACCGGATTTTTGACACATAAGTCGGTGCCATGTAAAGTGACGAAGATAAAGGATTGAGTGTTGTCCGGTTGAATCCGGGATTAGACTTTAGCAAGAACGTTTTTCTGCAATTTAGAAGACCTGCGGGATACCAGGTACCGCAGGTCTTCTTTGAAAATAGCCTATTTGTCTTTCTCTTCCAGATTTTCATTCAAATATGGTGTAGCCGTTTTGGTGATATCAATGGCATCTTCGTCAGAGATACTATCGATTGTCTTGGCAGTATTATACCAATCCTCGAAAGTCATGCCAAGCGGGAAAGTGTCATCTACAGACTCTTTGATAAATTCGTTAAAATCAGGAATACCCGCTTCCTTGAAAATCTCATTGGAAAGCTCCAGAGATTTCTTAGAATCTGCCACATAAATAATATCTTCTTCTGGTACAGAGGGGTTTGTCCACTGGGTTGAAAAATCTTCATCATTTTGCATGGTCTGCTCAGACCACTGCCAGGTAATGGTACGACCCTCCGCAACCGTCTTCATATATACGGTACGAAGACCTACATATGGATCAACCTCGAATCCGTCAGCAAACATCATAGCTGCATTGTACGGATGCTCGTATAAGTATTTCACAGAGAGCATGTGTGCGTAGATTAGACGTTTTGCAAGTTCCGGATACTGTTCTCTGAATGCAACGGACATAGCATAACTACAACAGGTTCCTGCATTTTCCTCCGTAAGAAGCTCGCCTTCGTCCAGGTTTGCGCCCCAACTGATACACATAATCTTTCCAAATCCTTCAAATTCAGCCTGAGATGCATAAGGGTCGCAACAGGTAAAAGCATCGATCTGTCCTGCTTTTAATGCAAACATAGCATCCTTTTGTCCCATGGTAACGATGTTGTAGTCAGCGGCATTGTAAGAAAAACCGTATTCTTCAGACCACTTTCTCCACTCTGGATTGATTTCTGGTTCTGCGGTCATGGCAATTGTCTTTCCCTCGATGGATTTGGGATCATTAATATCAATATCATTACTTACTACAAGATAACGGGAACCACCCAGGTGGTTAGCGGCTGCCTGGAATACCGGGGAAGTATCTGCCATCAGGTTCTTGCTGAAGAAGATATATCCAACGTCCATGGCGCCACTGATCAGAGCGTTTACAGTCTCACCGGATTTGGTGAGGTTTACATTAAGACCGAGAGCCTCATAGATACCTGATTTCTCTCCGATAATGGAACAGCACATGTGGTCACAGTTGTAATAGCCCATTTCGATTACATGATTCTTTTCCGCATCACTTAGTTCACCGAATTCGTAGTCGGCCACGGCTTCTTTCGGGTCGAAATCAGTAGCTTCCACATCTACCGTATGAGCATTTTCTTTACTGTTATGACAAGCAGTAAGAAGAGAGCATAGCAGGGCACCAACCAGAGCCACGGCAATTAATCTCTTTTTCATAATTGTCCTCCTTTGTTTGAAAAAGTAAAAATTAATATTTGTTAATATTTGTAAAATTATAATAGCAGATACACGTGCAAATAAAAAGAGTCAATAAAATATATTACTAATTTAAATAAAAGCAAGAGAGATATCATATTTTTCGATTAGACTTAAAATTATTAACAAATTATAATAAAATCAGAGAATCATGTTGTGGCTTGTATGAAATGCAGAGTAAGAAATGTGTTACAGATGCAATAAAAGGATAGTTGAGAAAAAGTATATGAGATTAGAGTACGTAAGAAGTTTTATTGGAGTAGTTAATTATAAAAGTTTTTCACTGGCGGCGAAATATCTGTATTTGTCGCAGCCTACGATCAGTACCCACATCAAACAGTTGGAAGCAGAGCTTGGAGTGCAGCTTTTGGTGCGGTCCACGAAGGATGTGATCCTTTCGGAGGAGGGGCGGGTGTTCTACCCATATGCATTGCAGCTATTGGAGACGGAAAATAAGGCATTGGAAAAGCTTAGTAATAGCGGAAATGAGGCAGAAAGAACAGTTCTTGTGGCTTTGTCTTCTGTTCCGGGCGGTTATATGTTTCCGCAGTTTCTTCCTTATATGAAAGCAAGGAATGCAGATGTGATATTTCGGATTGTGGAGAGAGATAGCGGATCTGTCCTGCAGAAGATTCTGAACTATGATGTGGAGATCGGGATTGGGGGGCTTTCCAGTGGAAGTGAGAAGATTCATTCTGAGATCTTGTTTGAGGATGAGATCATTCTGATCACGCCGAATACCGCAAAATACAGAAACCTGCAAGGTTCATTTCCGGTGGAACGTTTAAAGAGAGAATGGTTCATTACCCGGGAATTGGGAAGCGGGACCAAGAAGGCATACGAGAATGTAGAAAGAGAGTTGAAACTGGATATTTCTGCTCTGCATGTGGCGGCGCAGTTCGAGACTTCCGAGCCGGTACGCAAAGCGGTCGAAGCGGGGAGCGGAATTGCGTTCATCAGTAAGATGGCGGCAAAGGAGGCGCTGGACAGACAGAAGGTCCTGGGCTTTTCCTTTAAAAACGTCAGTTCCAGACGCCAGTTCTATCTGATGTATCATAAGGACAGAAAGCTAAGCGAGGCGGCAGCAGATACGGTACAGGCGCTTCGGGATTTTTGTACGGAAAAATACAAATAGTTTCTATTATATACCCGGCAATTAAAAACAGGAGCTTTTCTATATGACTAAAAAATGACTAATCATATAGAAAAGCTCCTGTTTTTTCAGACGGCAGCAACCTGGTGGCCATGCCGTAATTCCGTCCGTATTATTCTTTCCATCTAAGCAGTAATCTTTCGCAAAGGACTAAGATGGCATCGATCAGGTATCCGATGAGACCTGCAATTACCATGTAGGCAATGACCTTCTCGGTCTCCAGTCTTCCCTGTGCTTCCACCATTATGTAACCGAACCCGGCACTTGTCGCAATGAATTCCGCTCATATAACGGACATCCAGCCAAGTCCGATCGCCAGACGCACCCCGGTAAGTACGCCGGGAAGAGAACCGGGAATTACGATGTCTTTAATAAGACTTAAGGTACTTGCTCCCATGGACCTTGCGGCATTATAAAAGTCTTTGCTGATATCCTGCACGCCGGCGACCGTGTTCAAAATAATGGTAAATATTCCACTGAATGCAATCAGGAAAATGGTAGGCCCATCTCCGATACCGAACCATACGATCGTAAGCGGCACCCATGCCATGATCGGAACCTGGCGGAGTGAGTTGATAAAGGGTGACATCGTCTGAAGAAACTTCGGCGAATATCCCATGATCATTCCAAGTGGAAAGCCGATAATAAATGCATAGAAGGAACCGGTTATGACACGTCGCATGGTGATGGCAAGATTCTCCAGCACATACATATCTGTCAGTGAATAGTAAATCTGGTAAGCCACGTCTTCCAAATATGGGAACAGGAAGGGGGAACCCACCGCGTGCGCGGCAAAATACCATACCACACAGATGATGACGATGGAAATCATCGCTCCGACATTATAATTCTTGCCGCCCATCTTACGCCAGTTCTGTCTGTCCTTTGTCTTGGTGGCGTGTATCATACGGTCAACTTGTTTATTCTCTCCCAATAGTTCACCTCCCCTGAGAATCTCTCACTTATAATTATATACAGCCAAATAATAACAAAATTTTAATAATTAGAATAGAAATATCGAACAAAGGAATAAAGGGATGACAGAATATTACATTTTTTGATAAATAAAGTAACTTAGGAAAATTAAGGATATAATAGAGTGGCATTTGGATTGCGGGCATAGTATGCGATGCGGCCGCCAAGTGCTATAAGATGATTTTGTGATAATGGAGGTGTGAGCGGTGGAGAAACCGTGTATTGAATATATCAGCGCATGCGCATGATGCGAGGTGTTTGGTGACTTGGTTCAAGTCCTGGAAAAAGAGTATGAGGGAAGAGTAAATGTCAGGATTTATCGTGCGGGGCAGGATTTTGATTATATCAAAAAATATGGCGCGGTAACGAAGAGTATGTTGGTGATCAATGAGAAGAAAGCAGTGACGAAACTCACGAAGCCGGCAGTAAGAAAGGCATTTGAGGAGGCACTTAAAATATGATAACAGATTTATGGGAGTTTATATACAGCATTATCGTGTCTGCATGGTCCATGCTGAACAGCTCATCGCCATGGCTGATATTCAGCTTTGTCGTGGCCGGCTTGCTGCATGAATTTTTAAAGCCGGAGAAGATTCAGAAGACGGCAATCGGTTCTAAAAGAATCAGTGGAGTATTCTGGACGACCGTATCAGGAATGTTTATTCCGATTTGCAGCTGCGGCACGATTCCGCTGGGAATCAGTATGTATTATAGCGGAGCGTATCTGGGGCCGACACTGGCATTTATGACCAGTACCCCTATGATCAATCCGCTGGCAGTGATTCTGGCGTGGGGGCTTTTGGGAAAAGAGATTACGATTATTTACATTATTACCGGGTTTGTTGCTCCTATGATTATTGGTGTGGTGGCTAATCATTTTGCCGGAGATGAACTGCATATCGGAATCAATAAAATACATAAAAAAGAAGAGGAAGAGCCGATTTCCCTGGAGATGGACGAAGAGGAAGGGCCGACTATGATTCAGCTTGAATTTGAGGAGCCGACCTTCTGGGAGAAGGTAAAGAGTGGGCTTCGTTGGTCGCTGACGGAGCTGAGTGTGACGATCAGTAAATATACCGTATCGGGCATGCTAATCGCCGGATTCCTGTTTACAGTAGTGCCGCAATCGTTTGTACAGGATTATCTGGGCAATCCGGGCATGATCTCTCTTCTTGGCATTACGGTGGTGGCCGGACTGATGTACGTATGTGCAGTGGGCCATATTCCGTTTATCGCTGCTCTGGTGGCAAGCGGAGCGGCTCCGGGCGTAGCGATCACGTTTTTGATGGCAGGAGCGGGAACCAATATCCCGGAACTTCTGACGATTACCAAAACGATTGGAAAAAGAGCCATGATCATGTACTTTACGATGGTCGTTGCTATTTCCAATTTTGTGGGGTGGATTACGAATCAGCTGCTGATGCCGGGGTTTTCGCCGGTGCTGGATTTCGACAGAACATCCAATACCATTGCACACGCCAATAAGCTGATGATTACGATACCAGAGTGGGGTGAGTGGATCTGCAGCAGTATTCTTGTCGGATATGCGGTATATTCGCTGTATAAATATTTAAAAACAAAGCTGAAAACGGCATAAACAGATGGGAAATGACAAAAAGATTGCAATATTTATTGCAGGTATCATTCTTGTAGGATTATCTGTAACCGTATTTTTCCCGCAGGAAAAGCCAAGAAATGCAGAGGCGGAGGTGCGGATCGGCGCCGGAGATGACATATCAGGAATCCTGATGGATGAGACTGTGGAAGGTTTAAGCGAAAAGTATAAGGTTTCTGAGAATTTGGAAAGTTCGTCTTTTCAGGATTGCTGAAGTAATATTGCTCAGTGGGCACTGAGTGCGGAAGAAATCAATGTGGCTTTCTATTGCAGCCACATTGCCTTACATACGATTGAAGAGAATGAGAATGTTATGATCTATGGCCCGGTTATCATGAATGCAGAAGTCATCTGCTATAAAGGGGACTGGGGCAATGTGAAGAATGTAGGGATAAGCCAGGGACGACAGGCGCAGAAGACACAGGCAAAGGAGACATACCCTCAGATTGAAAAATTTCAGGAGATCACGCAGAAAGGGATTCTGTATTCGCTGGAGAACGGACAGGTCGATGCTGCCATTCAGGATTTGACAAAAGCGGCGAAGGTGCCGGAGTATTCCTGCAACCCGCTTGCAAAGGAGGATTACATTTCCTATGTCCTGGTGGTGGATAAGGAATTTGTGCAGACGGAAGCATTTTCTGACTTTATAAAAAGCTATAATGAAGCAATCAGGAAGTTGAATGAGCCTGTATATCTTGCAGAAAAACTGGGAGTGGAAGAGGAATGGCTTTCCGATAAAAATATTAATTTTTTACCATTAGAAGAAGTGAGGAATTAGAGATGTCGATATCGGTAGAAGGTATTACAAAAACATTTAAAGGAAGAAAAAAAGGAGATCCGGAGAACGTGGTCTTGAGGGATGTTTCCTTCAAGGTTGAGGAAGGGGAGTTCGTCTCTCTTCTTGGTCCGTCAGGCTGCGGAAAGACTACCACACTCACCATCGTGGCCGGGTTCCAGAAGCCGGAGGCAGGAAAAATCGTGGTGAATGGGAAGGAAGTACATAAGCCCGGACCGGATCGTTCGTTCATGTTTCAGAACTATGCGCTGTTTCCATGGCTGAAGGTAGGAGAGAACATTGAGTATCCGATGAAGAAGATGAAGCTGCCCAAGTCTGAGCGAAAACAGAAATTAAAAGAACTCCTGGAGATTGCCCAGCTTACGGATTATGAGCATTACTATATTCATGAGATATCCGGTGGTATGAAGCAGAGGGTCGCACTGCTTCGTGCGATTGCCTGTGATCCTCAGGTCCTTTTGATGGACGAGCCGCTAGGTGCGGTGGATTTTCAGATGAGACAGATGCTGCAGATGCAGCTTGAAAGCATTCTGCAGCAGAAGACGACGACGGCGCTCATGGTCACGCATGATGTGGACGAGTCTATCTATTTGAGCGACCGTGT
Source organism: Roseburia hominis (assembly GCA_040702975.1). Classification (NCBI taxonomy): domain Bacteria; kingdom Bacillati; phylum Bacillota; class Clostridia; order Lachnospirales; family Lachnospiraceae; genus Roseburia; species Roseburia hominis. Next base: position 3,884,324 of record CP159990.1, on the reverse strand, counting down.
TGTGGTGATGTCCAGGGATCACGGAAAAATTATTGAGGATTTGAAGATAGATTTGCCAAGACCAAGGGATCGTACAAATCCGAAGTATCATGAGTATGTAGACCGCCTGACGACGATTTTGAAGGCGGCGCTGAGCGGCGGTGTGTTTACACAGGAGGATAAGGACCTGATGGAATTCATTCAGGGACAGGAAGAAAAAGAAAAAGAGGCAGTTTAAAATGGAACAGAATGTACATAAGAAATTTACGGACAGGCAGAATGAAGTGCGGCTGTTTATCATCGAATTTACAGTGAATGAGAAGAGAGCGTTCAATCTGGATCAGGATAAGGAAAAGGTACTGGAGGCGCTTTCCATGTCCGAACAGGAATATGAGGAGATTGTGAGCGTACTGCTTGCAAAGGATGGAATGGTGATCAGTGAGGACCGGGACGTGAATTTTATCTATCCGGTATCGGCTCTGGCAACGAATCATCATGTGACGCTGGCCGACGGAAGGAGCTTTACCGCTATGTGCGCGATTGATGCGATCGGAGCGGCCTTTACTTTCCACCAGGATACGGAGGTCCATTCCATGTCTGCGGTGTCGGGCGAGCCAGTCTTTGTAAAAATAGTAGATGGGAAGGTGGCGGAGTATTCACCAAAGACGCTTCACGCGCTGACATTCCCGTTGGGACAGATTTCTGACTGGGCAGGTTCCTGCTGAAACGTCATGAACTTTTTCTGCAGCGGTGCAGAATTTGATCAATATGTTACTGAAATGGAGCTTGATCCGGCCGGTCTTATCAAGGCAGATATCGATGTCGCGGTAAGAGAGGCGAAAGCGACATTTGAAGTATAAAGAATTTTATTGAGGAGGTTTTTAACCATGAAAGTAGCTTATTTATTTGAATCACAGTATGCAAGAGAGATTCTTGAAAACATGATCATTCCGCAGCTCGAGGAAGATCGCCACGGCGTAGAGGTAGTAGGAATGATGTTTTTCTTTGACAATGCTTATATGCTGGTAGAAGGAAGTGATATCGCTGCAAGGCTTCAGAAGCTGAGTGAGAAGACCGGAATGCTTCTGATGGCATGCGACAGATGCTGCTACCAGAGAGATATCGCTGATAAACTGATCGCACCGGCAGGAATCGGCTGCTTCCCGAATGTTTATGCGGCACTGGCACCGGCAGGAGTAGACCAGGTCATTACGCTGTAGGAGGAATTTGAAATGAGAGTTCTTAGTGTGCCGGGACTTTGCTGCCCGAATTGTGCGAAGAAAATTGACGCAGCGCTGGAAGAGGCCGGAATCAATCACGAGGTGGATTTTGAAGGCAAGAAGGTGTCCGTTTGCGACTGCGATCACTGCATGGAAGTTGCGATGGATATCCTGAAAGAGATGGGATTTGAAGCGGAGAGAATTGCGTAGTGTCTTATTAGACTGAGATGGTCGTAAGTAACTGTAGCAGTAAGATGTGAAGTGTCAAAGCGGCCGTCTGAGTTTTGCGCGGATATATCTATGAAGAAAAGGTCTGACTGTATCATAGCAGTCAGGCCTTTTATCCAATAGAAAGTAGAGATTCGATGGGGTGTTTTCCATCGATTTTTTTGGTTCCCATACGATACAGAGTGCAGGTAAGGGGAGAGGTTTTTAAAAAATCAATAATCGTCTCCACGTCAGGCTTTTGAAAACGGATAGCCAGACCGCAGCCCTTGCTGATCTCGCGGGGAACCGGCATGATCGTGATGGGAAAATGATTTTTTAAATAAGCCTCGGCTTCCATAACACTGGTAGTAGTATCAAATGCTAAGATGTAATATTCTTGAGGTAAGGCCATGATGATCGCTTCCTTTCAAGAATAGTTTAGCATAATTTTATATGAGGGAAAAGTCTAAAATTTTTGCATATCCTTCGCTGCCAAGGCATCTGCAATCACGGAATCCAGATCAAGTCTGCCTACCGAGGCAATGGTAGCAGCCACCGCTCCCTCTGCGATGGGGCAGTCTACCATCTTGACATCTGTATACGGAAGGTCCTCCAAAACCATTTCCGTGGTCATTACGGCGCTTCCCATGTCCATGAGAACCGCAACGCCGTCAGGGCCGTGCACATCCTCGATCGCATTCATGATTTTTTCATAGCTTGTTCCAAAGCTTCCGTCATCTAATCCACCGGCCGCTGCGATGGGGCAGTCGGCTGCCATCATGCGGGTCAGATCCACAACTCCCTGCGCCAGCATAGCACTGTGGGATACGATTACGATTCCTACCATATGTGATCCTCCTGTTCTTGCTTGAAATATACCGAAAAATGTTATTCCCTTTTATTCCCGTGAGCAATGAGCCAAGCAGCCATGCTTGCACGGAGGTTTGGCGACCGCCGTGAGGGTCAAATACCCCGTAGCTTGCTGCGCGGTATTTGAATTGTAGGGTAGTATCTGGGATTACAATGCCTGGCAGATTACTTCCAGCATATCCGTAAAGGAAGTAGCGCCCGGGTCCTGATGACCGATACTTCTCTCGCCAACATAGCTTGCCCGTCCTTTGGTGGCGATGATCGTCTTGGTATACTCCACCCCTTCTTTTGCAGACTGGACTCCGGCTTTAAGTACCTCTTTAGCACCCGCGCCACCGTCCGCAGAGGATTTCATGGCGTCAAGTGCAGGAATCATGGCGTCGAGCATCGTCTTTTCGCCTTTATCTCCTTTGCCGCGCATCTTCACGCCTTCTATCGCTGCGTCCATACATGCAAAGAAATCAGTAAGAGACATTTCTTCTTTACCGGCCATGACCATGCCGGCTTTCATAAATGCGGTCCCGTATAAGGGACCGGAAGCGCCGCCGACGGTGGAAACCAGGGTCATTCCTGTTGTTTTCAGCAAAGTACCGATATCTTTTCCTTCAAGCGGCGCAAGTTTCTCGGCTACCATGTGGAACCCGCGGGCCATATTGATTCCGTGGTCTCCGTCTCCGATTACATTGTCTAGCTCAGTGAGGAAATCTTTCTCCTCTTCAATCCGTTTGCCGATTGCCAAAATGGTATCCAATACTTTTTTACTGTCCATTATGTTGTATCTCCTTTCGAGTATATACTTACTTTAGATCAGATTTTAAAAACGCCGGCCCGGCACTTAGCCTGGGGCCGGCGAATATTTTGTCATGCATACCTAAGTGAAGGTCCGGTGGACCTTCATCTCGGCTACACTGCCATTTTTAATTTGCTTTATGTATTACGCCTTGAATGCAGGAGTATCAGCCTTTGCGTCCAAAAGCTCTTTCAGTTGGTCGTCCAGTTTCAGCAGAGAAATGGAGAAGCCTTCCATTTCCAGAGAAGTCATGTATTCTCCGCAGAAGGTCTTATAAACCTTGATGCCTTTTTCTGCCAGAATGTCAGCCACATGATTATTTACGATGAACAGTTCCATCAGAGGAGTTGCGCCGGAGCTGTTGATCATGACAGCGACCTCGCTTCCGCTGTAGTCGATATCTGCAAGAATCTTCTCCATCAGCATATCAACGATTGCGTCCGCACTCTTTAAGGCCTCGCGGTGGGTGCCCGGTTCGCCATGGATCCCGATGCCGACCTCCATCTCGTCCTCGCCCAGTTCAAATCCCGGTACCCCTGCTGCGGGAACCGTACATGGACGGATCGCCATGCCCATGGTGCGCACATTTGCAATCACCTTCTCGGCAACAGCCTTTACATCTTCAAGCTCAGCGCCGGTCTCTGCCAGAGCGCCTGCGATTTTATGTACAAATACCGTACCGGCAACGCCGCGGCGTCCAACAGTATAAAGACTTCCGTCTACGGCAACATCATCATTTACGATTACCTGATCGACCTTGATTCCTTCCATCTCAGCCATCTCGCGGGCCATCTCAAAGTTCATAACATCACCGGTATAGTTCTTGATTACGAGAAGTACACCTTTATCTGTAGCAATTGCCTTGATTCCTTCGTAGACCTGATCCGGTGTCGGAGAGGTAAATACAGCGCCTGCAACCGCAGCGTCCAGCATACCTTCGCCCACATATCCCCCGTGTGCCGGTTCATGACCGCTTCCGCCACCACTGATCAAAGCGACCTTGCCTTCCTTTTTGTCTGCGCGGACAACGACATTTCCGCAATCCAGCTTTTTCAGATACTGTGGATACGCTTTTACCATACCTGCTATCATCTGGTTTTCTACCTGATCCACTGCGTTAATGATTTTTTTCATCTTGAATCACTCTCCTTACTTATGAAATTTCATCAGAAAAAGACGGTTCCCCGCCTGGATAGCCGTCCTTTTCCAAACGTCTGTTAATCGTTGCAGTTCATATTCGTAATGTCACAGGTGGTGTCCTTGCCGTCCACACAGTTCATATCCGTAATACTGCAGCTCTCGTCTTCCTTGTCGCCAACACAATTCATATCAGTGATGCCGCAAGTGGTGTCCTCATCGTCGCTGACACCGTTCAAATTCGTGATATCTAATTTCTTTTCGCTCATGGGCAATCTCCTCCTTTATCCCATTATATATAATTATTATAGTGAGTTTTTTGTGGAATAGCAATGTGCATAACTGGCAAACTGTCAAAATTTTTCCATAAAAATTTATTATATTACAAATCTAAATAAAATTTTACTATTTAGCCGAAATATCTATTGAATTGAAGGAATATTTTAAATATAATGATACCAAGGGCCTAAAGGTCATAGGTTTCATGCTTGCATGAAAACCTATGACTTTGAGGCCCGCAAAAACATGAGAAAGTAGCCCGATAGGGCGGATTTCGAATGTTTTTAGGATTGCGGGAGCACGAAGTGCGGAGCAATCCGTGGTATCATGGAAGCGGCCAAAAACCCCTATGACTTTGAGGCCCGCAAAACTATAGTAGATTTTATGACAAGCAGAAAGGAGATATACCTATGAGCTTTATTAATTTTGAATTGGAAGATTTCAGCGTACAGGCTTATTACAAAAAAGATTTTTGCAGGATTACGAAGGAGGATCTTCTGGGCCACTGGTCCATTTTGTTCTTCTATCCTGCAGATTTCACTTTTGTATGCCCCACGGAGCTGAGTGACCTTGAGGACTATTACGAAGAATTCAAGGAAGCGGGCTGCGAGATTTACTCCGTATCCTGCGACACCCATTTTGTACACAAGGCGTGGGCAGACGCCTCGGAGACCATCGCCCGCGTCGAATATCCGATGCTGGCGGACCCGACGGCGAAGCTGGCAAAAATGATGGACGTATACATTCCGGAGGAAGGACAGGCGTATCGAGGAACCTTTATCATTAACCCCGAAGGCAGGGTCAAGGCTTATGAGGTCCATGACAACGGAATCGGAAGAAATGCATCGGAGCTGCTGAGAAAACTGCAGGCGGCGCAGTTCGTGGCGGAGCATGGCGATGAGGTGTGCCCGGCTAAATGGAAACCGGGAGAGGAAACCCTGATGCCAAGTCTCGATCTGGTGGGAATGTTGTAGGAGGAAGCAGCGATGGAAGGAATCAAGGCAGAAAGCCGTCTGATCACAGAAGAACTAAAAGGGCAGATCCTTGGCGTGTTCGAGAAGCTGGAGAAGAAGGTGGTCCTGACAGGGATCGTAGACGCCACTGATGAAAAGGGAAGAGAACTGGGAGAGCTTCTGCTGGTGCTGGGAAGTCTGCACCCACTGGTGAAGGCGGAACTTTATGAGCCTGGCAGTAAGAAAGAGCTGGAGGAGCTTTTTGATCCGCAGATGCGTCCGGTATGTGGCCTGTTCCTGGAAAATGGCGAATACACCGGAGCGGCATTCTACGGCGTGCCGGGCGGACAGGAGCTGAATTCACTGATTTTTGCCATTTACAATGCAGGAAGCGCAGGACAGCCCATAGAGAAACGGCTGTTAAAGAAACTGGAAAAGGTGACGAAACCGGTACATCTTCGCACCTTTGTGTCCCTGGCGTGCCATCATTGTCCTAAGATGGTCATCACCTGTCAGAGACTGTGCATGCTGTCGCCCTATATCTCGGCAGATATGGTCGATGCGTCACTTTATCCCCAGATGCAGGAGAAGTATAAACTGGAACGTGTTCCGGTGACGATCGTGAACGAGGAAGAGCGGATTATGGGAGTCAAAACGGTGGAAACTATTGTGGAAATTGTATGTGATAAGGGCAGTGAAAAGAAAAAATGGTTCTCATAACTGTTGAAATTGACGAAAAATGAAAAACTCTGCGACCCGCCATTGAACATAATGACGGGTTGTGTTATAATAACTACATGAATTGAAGAAGGCTACCCATGAGATCGGAGAACAGGGAATGATTGCAAGAGATTGCTTTTATTTGCCTGTCTTTTTTTATTTCATAGGAAAGTGTGTGGCATGTCCCTGTGAAATAAAACGCACTTCGTGCGATAATGCACAACTTGCGGGAAGGAAATTACTGCTTGGCAGCCCGCTCGTGCGCGAAGAATGTGCGAGCGCACATTCTATTTTATCATTTGCACCATTTTGTGACAGAGAGAGCACAAAAAGATGAGTGATGAGAATAGAGCTCATGTCGAACAAAACCTTGAGAACAAAGTGGAAGCGAACAGATGTTGGATTTTTAACAAGGAAAGGGGTAGAACAATGGCGGGTAACAAGACAAAGTTAAAATTTGCACAGGTAGTTCAGGAGTTGATGGAGGAAAAGTCTCTCAGAAAGATCACGGTGAATGACATTGTGGAGAAAAGTCATATGACCCGTCAGGCATTTTATTATCATTTTCATGATATTTATGAATTATTGGAGTGGACCTGCGCATATGAATTGTTCAGGGAGGAACCTGAACCTGCCACGATGAAAGCGTGGATACTGGCGCTGATTGACCATATGCAGGACAATCGTAAATTCTACCGGAAGATTTATCTGGAATTTGACGAGCGGCTTCTGGAACAGCTACTTAAAGAGGAATTTAAAAAGGAGATACGCCGTGAATTTTTCCGGAGAAATCCAACGGACTCAAAATGGGGAAAGGAGGAGGAACGCGACTTCCTGAGAGATTTTCTGGCTTCGTCCTGCGCGAATTATTTGCAGAAGTGGATCTGCGGATACCATTCGGGGACAAAAGAAATAATGGCGCAGCACATGATCTTTCTGATGGAGTATATGTGGAACGGATATTATGCTACGGAGAAAGAAAAGAAGTCTATGAAAATAATTGCGGGAAAATATGCCTGAAAATCAACAATATAACGAAAAAACAACGATAAAATGAAGAAAAACAGTAAAATTATACAAAAGTTTTAAAGTGTCTAAAGACTTTGATGTCGAAACATGGTAAACTAACAGTAGTGATTGGCAATCCGGTACGGAACGGGATTGTTAAAATAAATCAAGCAAAGGAGAGATGGACTATGGCAAAATATGTAATGGCGCTGGATGCTGGAACGACAAGTAACCGTTGTATTCTTTTCAACGAGAAAGGTGAGATGTGCAGTGTGGCACAGAAAGAGTTCACACAGTACTTCCCGAAACCGGGCTGGGTAGAGCATGACGCTAACGAGATCTGGTCCACACAGCTTGGAGTTGCCGTTGAGGCAATGTCAAAGATCGGGGCAACGGCAGAGGACATTGCAGCAATCGGTATTACGAACCAGCGTGAGACAACGATCGTTTGGGACAAGGCGACTGGAGAGCCGGTATATCATGCGATCGTATGGCAGTGCCGTCGTACTTCAGAGTATTGTGACAGCCTGAAAGAGAAGGGCCTTCAGGATAAATTCAGAGACAAAACAGGACTTATCATTGACGCTTACTTCTCAGGAACGAAAGTAAAATGGATTCTGGACAATGTTCCGGGCGTTAGAGAGAGAGCAGAAAAAGGCGAATTATTATTTGGTACAGTAGAGACCTGGCTGATCTGGAAGCTGACCAAAGGTAAAGTACATGTAACAGATTACAGTAATGCGGCAAGAACCATGCTGTTCAATATTACAGAACTGAAATGGGACGAAGAGATTCTTGAAGAGATGAATATTCCGGCATGTATGCTTCCGGAGCCGAAACCGTCAAGCTGCGTATATGGTATGGCAGATGAGTCATGGTTCGGCGGCGAGATTCCGATCGGCGGCGCAGCAGGCGACCAGCAGGCGGCTCTGTTCGGACAGACCTGTTTCACAGCAGGAGAGGCTAAGAATACATATGGAACAGGTGCGTTCCTTCTGATGAACACAGGCGAGACACCGGTATTCTCCAAGAATGGACTTCTTACTACCATCGCATGGGGACTTGACGGAAAAGTAAACTACGCACTGGAAGGTTCTATCTTCGTAGCAGGTGCGGCAGTTCAGTGGCTTAGAGATGAGCTCCGTTTGGTTGATACCTCACCGGATTCTGAGTACATGGCAAGTAAGGTAAAAGATACCAACGGCTGTTATGTGGTTCCTGCATTTACAGGACTCGGCGCTCCACACTGGGATCAGTATGCAAGAGGAACCATCGTAGGCATTACCCGTGGTGTTAATAAATACCATATTATCCGTGCAACATTGGAATCCCTGGCATATCAGACCTATGATGTATTAAAGGCGATGGAAGAAGATTCCGGAATTAAGCTCTCTGCTCTTAAGGTAGACGGCGGAGCATCGGCGAACAACTTCTTAATGCAGTTCCAGGCAGATATCCTCGGCACACCGGTTAACCGTCCGGTCTGCGTAGAGACGACCGCTATGGGCGCTGCTTACCTGGCAGGTCTTGCAGTTGGATACTGGGCAAGCAAAGAAGACGTAATCAAGAACTGGCAGATTTCCAAGATCTTCGATCCGTCCATGGACGAGGAAGACAGAGTAGCAAGAACCAAAGGCTGGGCAAAGGCTGTTAAATACTCTTTCGGCTGGGCAAAAGAAGATTAATTTAGATAGGACTTACATGAGACATAATAGTTTTCAGGCTGCTGTCCTTTAAGGGGACAGTAGCCGCAAGAAGGAAATGGAGGGTAAAACTATGTTACCATATTTAGCTGAATTTTTAGGAACCATGATGCTTATCATTTTAGGTGATGGCGTTGTTGCAAACGTAAACCTTAACAAATCAGGAATGAAGGGCGGCGGATCTGTACAGATCACTATTGCATGGGGTCTTGCAGTTCTGGTTCCGGCATTCATCTTCGGCGCAGCATCAGGCGCAAGCTTTAACCCGGCACTTACCATCGCGCTTGCATGTATCGGAAACTTTGAGTGGGCAATGGTTCCTGGATACATCGTTGCTCAGGTTGCAGGAGCTTTCGTAGGCGCATGTATCGTTTATCTTCTGTTCATGGGACAGTTCAACGCGACCGACGATCCGGCGACCAAACGTGGCGTATTCTGTACCGCACCGTCTATCCGCAACATGGGACTTAACATTTTAAGTGAAGCAGTTGGAACCTTCGTTCTTGTATTTGCAATCCTTGGCATCGGCAATGTAGAAGGAATCGCAACAGGCGTTGATAAACTCTTTGTATTCGGTATCATCGTTTCCATCGGTATGTCTCTCGGCGGACTTACCGGATATGCGATCAACCCGGCCCGTGACTTTGGTCCTCGTCTTGCTCATGCATTACTTCCGATCAAAGGAAAAGGCGACTCCGATTTCGCATATGGTATCGTTCCGATCATTGGACCTATCATTGGCGGTATTGTAGCAGCTCTGTTATACAATGCAATTCCGTGGTAGGAAATATCCTGAAACAGAATGAAAATTGAATAGGGAATGTGTTTCCGGGGAGAGGAGTCTCCCCGGGGCGCATACGACTTAGAGAGTAGAGAAAAGTCAGATGAAAAGATGGTAATATGGAAAAAAATTCATATGACGGTCTATTTGTCTGACTTTTTCCAGTTGCCAGGCATACTTAAGTGAAGGTCCGGTGGACCTTGTTTTGGTAAATAAATTCCTTCCCAAAAGGGAAGAGTAAATAAGAAAAAGGAGAAATGTATGATGTATGATGTAGTTATCATAGGAGCTGGCGTTTCCGGTTCTTCATCTGCAAGAGCATTGTCCAGATATAATCTGAATATTTGTGTGGTAGAGAAAGAGGAGGACGTATGCTGCGGAACTTCAAAAGCGAACAGTGCCATCGCACATGCCGGATTTGATGCAAAGCCGGGAACGCTGATGGCAAAATTAAATGTACAGGGCAACAAGATGATGCCGAAGATTGCAAAAGATCTGGACGTACCTTTCAATCCCTGCGGTTCCCTGGTTGTCTGTACCAAAGGTGATGATGCAAGTAAACTACAGGTGCTTTACGACCAGGGAATTGCCAACGGTGTAGAAGGACTTAAGATTTTAAATGAGGAAGAGGTCCATGAGATGGAGCCGAACCTGGCTGATGATGTGGTCGCTGCACTCTGGGCTCCGACGGCAGGCGTAATCTGCCCGTTCATACTGAACATCGCCTATGCGGAAAATGCATGTGAAAATGGAGTAGAATTCAAGTTTGACACCGAGGTGGAAGGAATCGAAAAGATCGAGGGCGGTTATCGCTTAAGCACCACGAACGGTCCGATCGAGGCGAAGGTAGTGGTAAATGCAGCCGGCGTATATGCCGACAAGTTCCACAATATGATGGCAAATGAGAAAATTCATATTACACCGAGAAGAGGAGACTACTGTCTGCTGGATAAGACAGCAGGAAATCTGGTTTCCAGAACGATTTTCCAGCTTCCCAGCGCACTTGGAAAAGGTGTATTGGTATCTCCGACCGTTCACGGAAACATTATCGTAGGACCGACGGCTATCGACCAGGAGGACAAGGAGGCTACCGCAACGACGCAGGCTGGTATCAATCAGCTCATCACCCAGGCAGGAAAGTCCGTGAAGAATATTCCGATGCGCCAGGTCATCACCTCATTTGCAGGTCTGCGCGCGCATGAGGACGGACATGAATTTATCATTAAAGAACTGGAAGAAGCACCGGGCTTCGTGGATTGTGCAGGAATCGAGTCACCGGGCCTTGTAAGCTCTCCGGCCATCGGCGAGATGGTGAAGGATATCGTGACAGGTATCTTAAAACCGACTGAGAAAGAGGATTATAAGGCGACCAGAAAGGGCATTCTCGATCCGAAGACCTTGTCGATCGAAGAAAGAAATGAACTAATCAAGGAGAATCCGGCGTATGGCAATATCATCTGCCGCTGTGAGAAAGTGACGGAAGGCGAGATCATTGATGCGATCAGAAGGCCTCTCGGAGCAAAATCTCTGGACGGAGTGAAGAGACGTACCCGTGCAGGAATGGGAAGATGTCAGTCGGGCTTTTGTTCACCGAGAACCATGGAAATCCTGGCAAGAGAGCTTGGCCTTGATATGTCTGAGATTACCAAGTGCGGCAGGGGTTCGGAACTGATCGTCGGCGTGAATAAAGAGATGGAGTAAAGGAGAGAGCGGCTATGAGAAAATCATATGATTTAGTAATCGTGGGCGGCGGTCCGGCAGGACTTGCGGCAGCAGAGGCGGCCAGGAAGAACGGCGTGGAAAATATGATTATCCTGGAACGTGATAAAGAACTTGGCGGAATCCTTAATCAGTGCATTCACAACGGATTCGGTCTGCATACATTTAAAGAGGAGTTGACAGGCCCCGAGTACGCGCAGCGTTTTATCGACAGGGTAAAGGAATTGGGGATTGAGTATAAGCTGCATACGATGGTCATGGACATTTCCGAGGAAAAAGTGGTCACCGCCATGAACCGGGAAGAGGGAATGTTCGAGATTCAGGCAAAGTCTGTGATCCTCGCCATGGGCTGCCGTGAGAGACCACGTGGAGCCCTGAACATTCCGGGCTACCGTCCGGCAGGTATCTACTCCGCCGGTACGGCGCAGAGACTGGTAAATATGGAAGGCTTTATGCCGGGGCGTGAGGTAGTTATTCTTGGTTCCGGTGATATCGGTCTTATCATGGCAAGACGTATGACGCTGGAAGGCGCTAAGGTGAAGGTAGTTGCCGAGCTGATGCCGTATTCCGGAGGTCTTAAGAGAAATATCGTACAGTGCTTAAATGACTTTGGCATTCCGCTTAAGCTCAGTCATACCGTAGTAGATATTGATGGAAAAGAGCGCGTGAAAGGAATCACTCTGGCAGAGGTAGATAACAAAGGCAAACCGATTCCGGGAACAGAGGAGTATTATTCCTGTGACACATTGCTTTTGTCCGTAGGTCTGCTTCCGGAAAATGAGCTTTCCAAGGACGCAGGCGTGGAATTGTCTCCAGTCACCAACGGACCGGTGGTAAATGAAAGCCTGGAGACCAATATCCCGGGCGTATTTGCCTGCGGAAACGTTCTGCATGTACATGATCTGGTCGACTTCGTATCCGAAGAGGCAGCGGCGGCAGGAAAGAATGCCGCGAGATATATCAAGGGTGAGATCGGTGAAAGTGATGAGAAAGAAATCCCGATCATCGCGACCGACGGCGTGCGCTATACCGTGCCGAAGAAGATTCGCGTGAGCCATATGGAGGATAGCCTCAAGGTTCGTTTCCGTGTGGGCGCTGTTTACTCTAACTGCTATATCGGCGTTTATCTTGACGACGAGCGTATTCTTCACAGAAAACGTCCGGTCGTGGCTCCGGGAGAGATGGAAGAGATCAAACTCACGAAAAAGCAGCTTGAAGAGCATGCCGGACTTGGCAGTATCACAGTGAAGATTGAGGAGGAATAGCCATGAGTAAAATAGAATTAACCTGTATCGGCTGTCCGATGGGCTGCCCGGTGGTCGTAGAAACAGATGAGAACGGCGGCATCGTAGGCGTGACCGGAAATACCTGCAAGCGTGGAGACGATTACGCCAGAAAAGAAGTGACCAATCCGACAAGAATCGTGACCTCTACGGTCAAGGTGGAGGGCGGCAGCCTGGATATGGTATCCGTTAAGACAAAGTCCGATATCCCGAAAGGGAAGATTTTCGAGTGCGTGGAAGGACTTAAGGGCGTCTGTGTGAAAGCTCCGGTGCATATCGGGGACGTGATCGTGGCAGATATCGCAGGAACGGGCGTTGATGTGATCGCAACGAAGGAGATTACCTGCAAATAGCCAGGGAAAATGCCCAGACGCAAAAGCGAGGGCATAAAATGGAGATAAAGGAGCAGCTGCCACATAGATGAATACTCGTCTATGCAGCAACTGCCCTTTTTTTACTGTCCTTATTTATTGAGAATCCAGAATATCTTCGATAAATCCTTCCCCGCGCACGTCCCGCACATCGCTGATGATCACGAATGCTTTCGGGTCATGCTTCCGTATTACTTTTTTGATTGGTACAATCTCTTTGCGGTATACCACACACATCAGCATACTGCAGGATTCCCCGGTATACACGCCCTGAATCTTCATTCGCGTTACTCCGCGTTCCATTTCCAGAATCTCCTGCGCGATCGCTTCATTTTCCTTGGAAATGATATAGAACATTTTGCCATCGCGCTGTCCGGTCAGCACCAGATCGCATACTTTTGAATAGATAAATACGGATAGGATCGCGTACATCGTGGAGTAAAGTCCAAATACCATTGCGCCGACCAAAACAACGATTCCGTCCAGAAGGCCGATGATCTCGGAGACATTTCGCCCATGGTAGAATTTGGAGAGTGCGACGCCGAGCATATCGGTTCCTCCCGTGGAGGACATGGTCATAAGAACCAGTGCGGCGCCGGTTCCGCCAATGACCGCGCCGAAAATGCAGGCGAGCATCTTGTCACCCTGAACGATGTCGATCGTGGGGACAAGGTACAGAGCCAGGGATAAAAGCAGTGTTCCCATAAGCGTATTTATCACAAATTTCTTACCGCGAAGCAAAAGTCCGGCAAGATAGATCGGGACATTCAGTGCCAGGGTGGAGATCCACAGCGGAATACCACCGGGGTAAATATTCCGGGTCATGCTTTTGATTACAATGCCCAGACCGCTGACGCCTCCCGTTACGATCTCACACGGGGCGTAAATCATGTTGAAGGCCACCGCTAAAAGCGTACAACCTGCAAATATGGTGACGATTTTCTGCAATTCTAAAAACCATTTCTTGTCTCTCATATCAAAATTCCCCTTTAAATATTTTGCGTCGGCAATGCTATTTCTTATTATAGAAGATTCTCAGAACTTTATCCACCCCCTGAAAGCAAAACTAGCACATACAATGTTTTGCAGAATGGTTTCACAGAATCTTCACAAATAAAATTCAAATTCTTGTTGACATTCGAAAATATGAGTGTTATATTACAGATAGAACAAAGGAAGAGAAAAAATAAACTCCCAAAGTTCTGGAAACAATAATTGAAGAAACACCTCGGATTTCTCCGATCGTGCGAAGTTAACAAAATTGATGTGCTTTTTGAAAGGAGATATGACTTATGATGATGCCTAGTATTTTTGGAGAGAACTTGTTTGACAATGCGTGGATGGATTTCCCGTTTGAGAGAGAATTCTTTGGACAGAAGAATCCACTGTACGGTAAACATGAGAAGAACCTGATGAAGACGGATGTCAGGGAGAAGGAAGGCAGCTATGAACTGGATGTGGATCTGCCGGGGTTTAAGAAAGAGGAGTTAAAGCTCCGCCTGGACAATGGATATCTGACGATTTCAGCAGCAAAGAGTCTGGATAAGGACGAGAAGAACGAGAAAGGCAAATATATCCGCCAGGAGCGTTATGCAGGTTCTATGAGCAGGAGCTTTTATATCGGCGAGAATGTAACAGAAGAAGAGATTCATGCAAAGTTTGAAGATGGTATCCTGAGACTGAGTATTCCGAAGAAAGATGCAAAAGCGGTGGAAGAGAAGAAATATATTACCATCGAAGGATAAAAGGCAGGACCTTCGCCCCGGGAGATATCCTGGGGCGTTTTCTTGCATAATGGAAGACGTTTGTGAGTGATGAGGAAGAACTCCTATAACGGGGGGCAGAAGGTGAGAAGAATGAAAAGAGATTATTATGAAACATTGGGAATTGACAGGAATGCAGACGAAGGGGCAATCAAAAAAGCATACCGGAAGCTGGCTAAAAAATATCACCCGGACATGAATGCTGGCAATCCTGAGGCAGAGACAAAGTTTAAAGAAGTAACGGAAGCCTATAATGTTCTGAGTGATAAGGAGAAGAGAAAGTTGTACGATCAGTTTGGCCATGGTGCGTTTGAAGGAGCAGCAGATCCATCTGGTTTTCGAGGGAATCCCAATGCGGGTTATCAGGAATTTCATTTTGAAGGCGGCGATATGAAGGATATTTTTGAAAACTTCTTCGGACATGGATTTCAGGGGAGTTCTGGTTATGGGACCTATCATGGCAGCGGATTCTATGGTCAGGACTTTGGCAGTGAAAATTTTGGCGGATCCGGGTTTGGCGGGCAAGGCTTCCATAGACAGGGCTTTGGAGGGGGAACACTGCGCAGGAAAGGGCAGGATATTACCGCAAAGGTACAGGTCAGCTTTGACGAGGCGGCATTTGGCTGTGATAAAGTGATTCGGTTTGAAGACGGAAAGGGCGCCGGGCAGGCTCTTAAGGTGCACATACCGGCCGGGATTGACTCGGGGAAGAAGGTTCGACTGAAAGGGAAGGGACAGCCGGGCCCTAATGGAGGGGAAGCGGGCGATCTTTTGCTGGAAGTCACGGTAAAAGGAAAAACAGGGTATGAGCGGAAGGGCATGGACGTCTATACGACGGCCAGTATTCCTTTTGTTACGGCCGTGCTGGGCGGTGAGGTAATCGTGCCGACGCTTTATGGAAATGTCAGCTGCAAGATCCGGGAGGGGACACAGTCCGGAAGTAAGATCCGGCTGCGTGGGAAAGGAATTGTATCGATGAAGGATTCCTCTGTGCGGGGAGATCAGTATGTGACGATTCAAATCCAGGTTCCCAGAGATTTAAGTACAAAGGCTAAACAAAAATTAAAAGAATTTGCGGCAGCGTGATAAGGTCGGATTTGTCGTAACATAAAGTATTACAATGATAAAAGAAGCGGGATATCCTTGCAGCGTGGCGGGGTATCCCGTTTCTTGTTCGTTGCCATGCATACCTGAACTAAGGTCCAGTGGACCTTAGTTTGGTGTTGTCAAACATAGGATAGCCTTATAATTCTTAAAAGAATAAGAAATATTTTTTCTGGATTGAGGAAAAAAATGTTCGATTATGTCGATTTGTACAAAAAATACGGAAAAAAAGTGAAATAATATTCACTGTGCAGGGAAATGAGAAGAAAAGTGAACTTTTTTTTATTTCTACTGTTTCCGCGAACAGGTATGATTATTAATAACACTTATAGAGAGAAGTTATAAAAAGGAGGAGACAAAAATGGATGTAATGCAGATCGCAAATGGATTGCCTATGTGGATCGCCTGTGGAATTCCGGTAGTGTTCGTAGTGATTCAGGCGGTTCTTTTTGCAAAGGGGGCGTATAGCGCCGGAAAGAAAGTGGGACTTTCTGATGAGAAGATGAAGAAGGCGATGAAGAGCAGTGCTGTTACTTCGATCGGACCATCTATCGTGGTGCTTAGCGGTATGCTTTCTTTATTGGTAACGGTAGGAGGACCGGTGGGCTGGATGCGTCTTTCCATGATCGGTTCCGTTATGTTTGAGTCCATCGCGGCAGGTCTTGGTACTTCTGCGGTAGGCGTGACACTGGGGACAGATGCAATGACGGGCGAAGCGCTTGGCATGGCAGTCTGGACTATGATATTATGTTCCATAGGCTGGGTGCTGTTCTCTACATTTGCAGCAAATAAGATGGACAAGATCGAGCATAAGCTTTCCAAGGGAAATGCGGGTACGCTGACAACGATCGCCTCTGCGGCAATTATCGGTGTATTTTCCGCTATGTGTGCAAGCCACCTGTCCAAGCCATTCTATTCCATGTTACAGAAAGCCGATGCGGCAGCGATGTCATCTTCATGGCATAACCTGATGGCATGTATCTTAGGCGCCGTGATCATGTTCATTCTGACTCAGATTGCGAATAAGAAAAATATCGGCTGGCTGAAAGAATGGTCACTTACCATTACGATTCTTGGCGCGATGATTATCACAGCGCTTATATAAGGAGGAAGAGAAGATGAATGGCAATTTTTATAAAGACGAGTATATGCCCCAGGTAAATAAAATAGGAAAATTAACCGGATATCTGGGAGTTCTGGTTGCATTTACCCCAGCGCTTGTGCTGGCGGTTGTATATGGTATCGTTCCGAAGCCGGCAGCGCTTCTCACTGCATTTATCAGCGGCGCCAGTGCATTTGGAGTATTGTGGTTTGTTGAGCCGATTTCTTATTTCCCGGTAGTAGGGCCGGCGGGAACCTACATGGCTTTCCTGTCAGGAAATATTTCCAATATGAGAATTCCCTGTGCGAGTATGGCGCAGGTAGCGGCAGATGTGGAGCCGGGTACAGAAAAAGGTTCTATTATCGCGACCCTTGGTATGGCAGTGTCCATCATCATTAACGTGTCCGTGCTTACGATTGGTGCGATTCTGGGTACATCCGTACTTGCCATGCTTCCGGATAGTGTGAAGGCAGCTCTGAATTATCTGCTTCCGGCACTTTTCGGCGCGCTGTTGGTTCAGTTCGGTATGAAGATGATCAAACACAGCGTGATCATGGTCGTTATCGCATTTGCACTTTATTTTGCAATCGGTATGGGAGTATTTAACTGGCTTCCGGGAGCATCGAACTGGCTTGGAACATTAGGCTGCGTATTTATCAGTATTGCAGTAGGTATCGCAACTCTGTCAAATAATAAATAAATCTTGAGCCGAAAGGAAGAAATGAAAATGGGAAAGAAAGAGCTTCATAATGAAGTGAAAAAAATGGAATCCCTGCTTCAGTCCACTTGCAGAACCATCTGGGAAAGGCCAGAGGTCGGAGGAACGGAAAAAGAGTCTGCTGATTATTTCAGAAAACTTCTGGGTGATGAGGGATTCAGGATCGTCAATGAAGAACATTTGGAACATGCATTTTATGCAGAGTACGGGTCGGGAAAACCGATGATCGCTATTATGGGAGAGTATGATGCGCTTCCCGGATTATCACAGAAGGTAACAGATGCCAAGGAGCCGATCGTGGAGGGCGGACCGGGGCATGGCTGCGGACATAATCTGCTCGGATCGGCAGCGGCGATCGGTGCGATTGCGGTAAAACGGTATCTGGAAGCGGAAAAAGTCAGCGGGACCGTGCGGTTCTATGGCTGCCCGGAGGAAGAACTTCTCTGTGGCAAGGTGAAAATGGCGTATTACCATATGTTTGATGGCTGTGATTTTGCCATCAGCTGGCATCCAATGAGTGCTAATATGGTATATGACAGCGGGTATCTGGCAAGTGCATCGGCGCATTTTGAGTTCAAGGGAAGAAGTTCCCACGCAGCATTTGCGCCGGAGCTTGGAAGAAGTGCGCTGGATGCAGTGGAACTGATGAACGTAGGGGTGAATTATCTGCGGGAGCATGTGACCTCGAAAGCGAGAATTCATTATACCACGGACAGCGGCGGGTTTGCGCCCAATATCGTACCGCCAAGAGCGGGCTCCTGGTATTATGTGCGGGCGCCTTACATGACGGACGTAAAGGAAATCCTGGAACGAGTAGGCAAGGTGGCCCAAGGCGCTGCACTCATGACCGAGACGACGGTTGAGATGAAAGTGGATTATGGCTGCTGCGAGATGCAGGAAAATCATGCTTACGGGGATCTTGCGTATCAGAATATGAAGGAAGCCGAGCTGCCTGTCTTTGATGAAGAAGAGATGGCCTTTGCCCAGAGACTGGTCGACACGGTGCCTAAGATGGACGCCGATAAGGCCCAGAAGCTTTACGAGACGGAAGGAAAACCAATGGCGTGGAAATTAAGTTCAAGAAATCTGTATCAGGTGAATCCTTTGACCGCGTCTTCGGACAGTGGAGATATCAGCCACTTGATGCCGATGTGCGTGATCTCTACTTCCTGCTGGCCGGCAGGGGTAGCGCCGCATACCTGGCAGGCGACTGCTGCAGCGGGCAGCGCGTTGGGTGAAAAAGGCGCACTTAGCGCGGCACAGGTGATTGCGGGAATTGCATATGATCTTTATAACAAACCGGAAGAAAGAGAAGCGATATTGAAGGAATTTGAGGAAAAGAAGGATCACTACGCACCAATGTATGAGGCATAGGAAGATGAGAAAAATGAGTGTAATATCAATTTCTTGACAGGAAGTCAGGGGGGATGTTACACTTGTTTTCATTACAAAGGATGGAATGAAGATGGGAATAGCATTGTATCAACTATTGGCGCAGGAATTTTTTAAGGATTTTTATATTGTGGCGGGAAGAAAGGGAATATCCAAGGAGGTGCAGGGAGTTGCGGTCATGGACGCACCCGACGCGCTCAGGTGGACGAAAGGGAAGGAACTGATCATAACTTCGGGGTATGCCCTGTCAAAGGAACCGCACTGTCTGGAGCAGAATTTCCTGGAGGGAACGGCACAGTTATCGGCCGGGCTGATGATAAAAAGAGGGCGTTATATCGATACGATTCCGGAGCACGTCATTGCGCTCTTTGATAAGTACGATGTGCCGCTGATCAGTATGCCCTTTGAGATCGCGTTTATGGAAGTCATCAATCAGGTAAATGTGGCTGTGATGAACCAGGCATTTAAGCGGTTTCGTATTCAGAATGACAGTGTGTTTCAGCTTACGAATCTGAGTTTTAAGGAAAGAAAGATCAAAAAGATCCTGCAGGCGGTGGAAGCGGAGATGAGTTTCCCGGCGTTTCTGTACGATGTAAATGAGGAAAGCTCCTACTATAGTTCGGCTAATTTCAGGAGGATTTCGGAGTCCTTTCATCTGAGAGACGAGGATTACTGGAAGCCTTCTATGGAGTATACCAGGCATACCTTGTGCGAGCATATGCATATGATCCGGTATCGGCTGATCGATCCGAAGAATCCCGATGGTCCCAGAATCAGCTGGGTGCTGATTCCGATTATCATGAACGATGTGACGCAGGCGTTTTTTGTGGTAATGGAGTCGAAGGAGTTTCTGGATTATTGTGACGAGTATTCTATACGGATTGCCTTTCTGGAGCTGCAATCCGTATATGAACAGATTATGGTCGCGCAAAGCGTTGGGAATATCGGGTTTGAGAACTTTATATTGTTCGCACTGAATTATGATGAGGAAGACAAAGAAAGGCTGATTTATCAGGCGAGCCAGCATGGGATATCCATGTCTAAAAAGTATATCTGCATGTTGTTTTCCCAGACCGGGGATGAGACGGTAAACGCCCGGGATGAGCGGAAGAATTTTGTGCGGGCGTTTCAGGACAGCGGCGTTTCCAAATACGGGAAGATGGCATTTCTTGACGAAAGTAACGGCCTGATCCTTTGGGATATTCAGGAAAAATCTACTTGCAGTCTGGAATATTTAAGCGGTCTTCTGGAAGAGTTCAGGCAGAAGATAAAAGAAAAATGCGGCGGTATGGAGCTGGAGTTTGCTATTTACCGTGAGGAGAGCAATCTGCTGTCCCTGAAAAAGAGTGTGCAGAGGTGCCAGAAGGTGCTGAAGATGGGACGACAGTTGTTTCCGCAGAATCGGATCTGGGATTATGAGATGCTGGGACCTTATGCGTGGTTCGACATCCAGGAGGAGGAACTGGAAGTTATGCTGAGCCAGTACCGTCTGCTAATGCAGGACGAGAAGAACAGAGAGCTTTTGAAGACGCTGAAGGTGTATTTGGAAAATAATATGAATTACAGCGTCACGGCGGAGAAAATGTATGTTCATATCAACACGATCCGAAAAAGAATCAGCAGATTAAGGGAGATCCTTGATCTGCCGTTAGAGGATCGGATTGCCAGGCTTAAGGTTGAGATGCTGCTGCAATTCCTGAATTTGTAGCGGGTGCGTTGGAGTTTCCTGGGAAAGGGAACTTGACAAGCAGGCTGTTTGATGTTAGCATCAGGAGTATAAAAACAAATGTGGATTTTTCTGGTCTATCCATTTTTCGCCACACAATTACTTTTTGTAATTGTGTGGTTTTTTGCTGTCAGGCATACGGCAAAAACGACCGGTGGCCGTTTTTTAGCTGCCGGCATATAGGGATGGAGGCCAGACAGTATTTATCATGGAAATAAGGAGGAATGAAGCATGAATGAAACGTTTATGAAAGAGAAGCCGATCTTACCGCTCATTACGTCCATGGCGCTTCCGATGGTAATATCGATGCTCGTGAATTCTTTATACAATATTGTCGACAGCTTTTTCGTGGCGAAGATCAGCGAGGACGCGATGACTGCGCTTTCTTTGGTCTTCCCGGTCCAGAATTTTGTGAGTGCGGTGGCGATCGGTTTTGGAATAGGAATCAACGCAGTGATCGCATTTTATCTGGGGGCGGATGATGAGGAGAAGGCAAATATCACGGCAGTACACGGGCTGGTGCTGTCTCTGACACACGGAATCGTGATGATGATAGGTTCTATTGCGGTGATGCCTGCATTTCTCGGAAGATTTACATCGGCGGAGCAGGTGGTGGATCTTGGAATGAAATATTCAAGAATCGTCTTTGCATTTTCTCCGGTACTTGCATTATGTCTGTATTTTGAGAAGGTCTTTCAGGCAGTAGGAAAGATGAAGGTCGGTATGGTGAGTATGCTGGCAGGGTGTATTACAAATATTATTTTGGATCCGATCATGATTTTTGGGCTCGGTCCATTCCCGGCTATGGGAATCAGCGGGGCGGCGCTTGCTACCGGAATCGGTCAGGTGGTGTCGACCGCTGTTCACCTGGTCGTCTATACGGCGCGTCCGATTCGCGTGCGGATCAGGAAAAAATATTTCGTGCGAAACGGGGGGATTGACAGGAAGCTCTATGCGATCGGGGTACCGGCGATTTTGAATCTGGCGCTTCCGTCCGTATTGATCTCGGCTTTTAATGCGATCCTTTCTGAATATTCGCAGATTTATGTAGTGATCCTGGGGATTTACTATAAGCTGCAGACATTCCTCTATCTGCCGGCAAGCGGGATTATCCAGGGCATGCGCCCGGTGATCGGTTACAATTACGGCGCGGGAGAGAAAAAGAGGGTAAAACAGATCTATTATATGACGATTGGGCTGTGCGGTGCGATCATGGCGGTGGGAACGGTGATCTGTCTTGCGATTCCGGGGCAGCTGATCGGTCTGTTCACGGAGAATCAGGAGACGATTCTGGCGGGACAGACGGCACTGCGGATCATCAGCGCCGGATTTATTATTTCTGCGGTTTCCGTGACCGCTTCCGGTGCGCTTGAAGGGCTCGGAAAAGGGGCGCCGTCTCTGGCAATTTCACTGTCACGGTATATTGTGGTCATTATCCCGGTGGCGTTTGCGTTAAGCAGAATCTGGGGACCTGTGGGGGCCTGGAATGCGTTCTGGATCACTGAGGTAGTGACGGCAGGAGTCGCGTTTGCGGTGATGCGTTTGCAGATAAAATAATCACAGAGACGCGTGCTTTTATAAAATAGCTTTTATAAAATAGTAGGAAAAGAAAAGAGACAAGCTGAAAGAAAGACCTTGACTTTAGCGGCCAGGTATGGTATTCTATCCTAGCGAATGGAAGTATAGGTCTTTTTTTTATGCCTATTTTTAACACCCTGGAGTTCCTATACAGAACTCTGGTGACAGCCTCGCAAGCTGTCGTGTAACTGAAAATAAGAACATAAAAGCGAGGTGGAAGTTGTGCGTACAAGAATTACTCTGGAATGTACAGAATGCAAACATCGTAACTACAACATGACGAAGGATAAGAAATCTCATCCTGAGCGTATGGAGACGAAGAAGTATTGTAGATTCTGCAAATCACACACAGTGCACAAAGAGACGAAATAGTCGCTGAAGGGAAGTGAATGTTATGGGAGATTCTAAAGAAACGAGCAAGACGCCTTTTTTCAAAGGACTGAAAGCAGAGTTTAAGAAGATAATCTGGCCAGACAAAACCACACTTGCCAAGCAGACGGCGGCAGTCGTATCCGTTTCCGTTATTTTAGGGGCTATCATCACGATCGCTGATATCCTTGTGAAATTCGGAATTGATTTATTGGTTAGATAAGATACTGATAAATGATGACGCAGGAAAGGTGATTTTATGGCAGAAGCAAAATGGTATGTGGTTCATACCTATTCCGGGTATGAGAACAAAGTAAAGGCAAACATTGACAAGACGATCGAGAACCGCCATCTGGAAGAAGAGATTCTTGAGGTGCGCGTACCGATGCAGGAAGTCGTGGAACTGAAGAACGGGGTGCAGAAGGCTGCGCAGAAGAAGCTGTTCCCGGGCTATGTTCTGATTCATATGATCATGAATGACGATACCTGGTACGTTGTCCGCAATACCAGAGGCGTGACAGGCTTCGTAGGTCCCGGGTCCAAACCTGTTCCGCTTACGGAAGCTGAGATGGAACCGCTTGGTATCCACAAAGAGAATATAGTCGTTGCTTATGAGGAAGGCGATACCGTAACGGTTACTGCCGGAGCCTGGGAAGGCACAGTCGGTGTTGTCCAGTCTATTAATCCACAGAAGCAGAGCCTGACGATCAATGTTGAACTGTTCGGCCGCGAAACGCCGGTAGAAATCAGTTTCGCAGAAGTCAAAAAAATGTAGCTTTATGCAAGGCAAAGAACACGTGGGAGGGAAATCCCCGCAAATACCACAAGGAGGTACTTTAAAATGGCAAAAAAAGTTTCAGGTTATATCAAATTACAGATTCCGGCCGGAAAGGCAACTCCGGCACCACCGGTTGGTCCGGCACTTGGACAGCACGGTGTAAATATCGTTGAATTTACGAAGCAGTTCAACGCAAGAACAGCAGACCAGGGCGACCTGATCATTCCTGTTGTTATCACTGTTTACAGTGACAGAAGCTTCAGCTTCATCACAAAGACACCGCCGGCAGCAGTTCTGATCAAGAAGGCATGTGGCCTTAAGTCCGGTTCAGGCGTACCGAACAAGACCAAAGTTGCAAAGATCACCAAAGCTCAGGTAAAAGAGATCGCAGAGCTTAAACTGCCGGATCTGAACGCAGCATCCGTAGAGGCAGCCATGAGCATGATCGAAGGAACCTGCCGAAGCATGGGCGTAACTGTTGTAGAGTAGGCCGAAAGCAACTTGGCGAGGTATTTTCGAGCCTAGTGCGAGGCCGTTCTCTGAGATTAGCGAATCCGAGCCGCAGGCGAAAGATGAGGTTAGCGAAGAGAACTTCCTTAAGAAAGCAACTTGGCGAGGTATTTTCGAGCCTAGTGCGAGGCCGTTCTCTGAGATTAGCGAATCCGAGCCGCAGGCGAAGGATGAGGTTAGCGAAGAGAACTTCCTTAAGAAAGCAACTTGAACTGTAAACAAAAACGTGGGAGGGACATCCCGTAATTACCACTAGGAGGTATTAACATGAAAAGAGGAAAGAAATATGTAGAGAACGCAAAACAGGTGGACAGAAGCGTTCTTTATGATAAAGCAGAAGCAATCGCACTGGTTAAGAAGTGTGCGAATGCTAAATTTGACGAAACAATCGAAGCTCATGTCAGAACAGGCTGTGACGGACGTCACGCTGACCAGCAGATCCGTGGCGCAGTTGTACTGCCGCACGGAACCGGTAAAAAAGTTCGTATCCTTGTATTTGCTAAGGATGCTAAGGCTGAGGAAGCTAAAGCAGCAGGAGCAGATTACGTAGGCGGAGCTGAACTGGTACCGAAGATCCAGAATGAGAACTGGTTCGAATTTGATGTTGTTGTTGCTACACCGGACATGATGGGTATCGTAGGACGTCTGGGACGTGTACTTGGACCGAAGGGCTTAATGCCGAACCCGAAGGCTGGTACCGTAACCATGGATGTTACCAAAGCAATCAACGATATCAAAGCTGGTAAGATTGAGTACAGATTGGATAAGACCAACATTATCCACGTGCCATTAGGAAAAGCTTCTTTCACTGAAGAGCAGTTAGCGGACAACTTCCAGACGCTTATGGACGCTATTAATAAAGCAAGACCGGCAGCAGTAAAAGGTCAGTTCTTAAAGAGTGTGACCCTTACTTCTACAATGGGACCGGGCGTGAAGCTCAACCCGATGAAGCTGGTTTAATCGCTTAGATTAAAAAGCCATGTTTGATGAACTCCCTGTGGATTATTCTGCGGGGAGTTTTTGCTTTATTGCCAAGCATACCTGAGTGAACGTCCAGTGGACGTTCATCTCGGCGAGGAAGGTGCTGTACGTTCTTTGGACAAAATGCACTTTGTAAGGTGAAACTGCTCTATGGGTAAAGGAAAGCCGTATGGAGGTAACAATGTGCGACTCGTAGAAAAGAAGTCGCTGCTATGTAACTGGCTCGCACGCAGAGAATATTAAAAAGCACATTTTTTAAAAAATATATTGACATGTAAACATAGATATGCTACTATACTCAAGTAACTGCCAGAGACAGTAGGTGCTGAAAAGCGTAAGGATTAAAACGCCTACCGAGGAAGAACAAATTCGAGATATGATGAATTTATGCGTCTCCCTGTCTTTTGGACAAGGGGATTTTTTTATTCCAGGCAGCTCATAAATACTATAAGGAGGTGCACTATTCGTGGCAAAAGTTGAATTAAAACAACCAATCGTACAGGCAATCGTGGATGATATCACAGACGCTCAGTCAATCGTGCTGGTTGACTACCGCGGATTAACTGTTGCAGAAGATACAGAACTTCGTAAACAGTTAAGAGAAGCTGGTGTGATCTACAAAGTCTGCAAAAACACAATGATGAAGAGAGCTTTTGAAGGAACAGATTTTGCACAGCTTGACGAATATCTGGAAGGACCGAACGCTATCGCTATTTCTAAAGACGATGCAACGGCTCCGGCAAGAATCATCTGCAAGTTCGCAAAGACAGCTAAGGCTCTTGAAGTAAAAGCTGGTGTGGTTGAAGGCTCAGTTTACGATGCTGACGGCGTGAATGCATTATCACAGATTCCGTCCAGAGAAGAACTCTTGTCCAAATTACTTGGAAGCTTACAGTCACCGATCACCAACCTGGCCCGCGTTCTTAATCAGATCGCAGAACAGAACGGCGCTCCGGCTGAGGCAGCAGAGGCTGTAGAGGAAGCTCCGGCAGCTGAGTAATTCAGAAACGGAATATTTTAAAGTCAAAGTGAAGTTCACTTTATTAAAACAAAAATCAAATGGAGGAAAATAAAATGGCAAAATTAACAACAGCAGAATTTATTGAAGCTATCAAAGAATTATCTGTATTAGAATTAAATGAATTAGTTAAAGCATGTGAAGAAGAATTTGGTGTATCTGCAGCAGCAGGCGTTGTAGTTGCAGCAGCAGGCGCAGACGCTCCGGCAGAAGAAGAAAAGACTGAATTCGATGTTGAATTAGTAGCAGCAGGCGCTTCTAAGGTTAAAGTAATCAAAGTTGTTCGTGAGATTACCGGACTTGGACTTAAGGAAGCTAAGGCACTCGTTGACGAGGCTCCGAAGACAGTTAAAGAGGCTGTTTCCAAGGCAGAGGCTGAGGAGATCAAGGCTAAACTTGAAGCTGAGGGTGCAGAAGTTAACGTTAAGTAATTTGGCTTATCATAATGAATCCATAGGGGGATGCCATGCAGGTGTTGCATTGGCATCCTTTTTTATTTCGTAGGAAAATACCAATTCCATCCAATTTATGAAAACATTTCTAAAACTAATTGAGAAAACAATGCATAAACTTTTTGAAAAAGTCCTTGACAACCCCGAAAAGGCTATGATAAACTAAAAAATGCGCTATTGTGGACACTTACGCCATAAGTGCGCCCTAATGATAGGCGGAGATAACCCGAAAATTAATTATATAAGGAGTGAAACGTCAATGGAGAAAAACAGAATTCGTCCCATCACAACCGGAAAAAGCATGCGCATGAGTTATTCCAGACAAAAAGAAGTGCTCCAAATGCCGAACCTGATCGAAGTTCAGAAGGATTCCTACCAGTGGTTCCTGGACAAAGGATTAAATGAAGTGTTTGATGACATTTCGCCGATTACTGATTACAGCGGTAATCTGAGCCTGGATTTCGTGGATTTTAAATTGTGCGAAGACGAGGTGAAGTACTCAATCGACGAGTGCAAGAAGAGGGATGCAACTTATGCAGCCCCGCTTAAGGTGCGTGTGAGACTTCGCAATAAGGAAACAGATGAGATTAATGAACATGAGATATTCATGGGTGATTTGCCTTTGATGACCAAGACAGGCACTTTCGTAATTAATGGTGCGGAGCGTGTTATCGTAAGTCAGCTGGTACGTTCGCCCGGTATTTATTATGCGATCACGCATGACAAGATTGGTAAAGAGTTATATTCCTGTACAGTTATTCCGAACCGAGGCGCATGGCTGGAATACGAGACAGACTCCAATGACGTTTTCTATGTAAGAGTTGATAGAACAAGGAAGGTGCCGATCACGGTTTTGATTCGTGCGCTTGGCGTGGGAACCAATGCGGAGATTCTGGAATTGTTCGGTGAAGAGCCGAAGATTCTTGCAAGTTTTTCCAAGGACACTGCTGAGAATTATCAGGAAGGTCTGTTAGAGCTGTATAAAAAGATCCGTCCGGGTGAGCCGCTGGCAGTGGATAGTGCGGAGAGCCTGATCACCAGCATGTTCTTTGACCCGAGACGTTATGATCTTGCCAAGGTCGGACGTTACAAATTTAATAAGAAGCTCCTTCTCAGAAACCGTATCTGCGGACAGGTACTGGCTGATGATGTGGTAAGTGCTATCACCGGTGAAGTGGTAGCCGAAAAAGGCATAGCTGTTACCAGAGAACTGGCAGATGCGATTCAGAATGCGGCCGTACCGTATGTATGGATCGAGCGTGAAGAGGGAGAACGCGATATCAAAGTGCTGTCAAGCATGATGGTAGATTTGAGAGCAGTTGTGGATATTGACCCGAAGGAAGTGGGCGTGACAGAGCTTGTATATTATCCGGTACTGGCTTCTATTTTGGAGGAGACAGGCGGAGATATCGATGAGATGAAAGACGCGATCCGCAGAAATATCCATGAACTGATTCCGAAGCACATTACGAAGGAAGATATTTTTGCTTCCATTAACTATAACATGCATCTGGAATATGGCATGGGAAATGATGATGATATTGACCATTTGGGAAACCGTCGTATTCGTTCCGTGGGAGAACTTCTGCAGAACCAGTACAGAATCGGTCTGTCCAGATTGGAGAGAGTGGTAAGAGAGAGAATGACGACCCAGGATCTGGAAGGAATCTCTCCGCAGTCTCTGATCAACATCAAACCGGTAACAGCGGCAGTGAAGGAATTCTTTGGTTCCTCTCAGCTGTCCCAGTTCATGGACCAGAACAACCCGCTTGGCGAGCTTACTCACAAGAGACGTCTGTCCGCACTTGGACCGGGCGGTCTGTCAAGAGAGAGAGCCGGATTCGAGGTTCGTGACGTACATTATTCCCACTACGGAAGAATGTGCCCGATCGAGACTCCTGAGGGACCGAACATTGGTCTTATCAACTCTCTGGCATGTTACGCGAGAATTAACGAGTACGGATTCGTGGAGGCTCCGTACCGAAAGATAGATAAGACAGATCCGAAGAATCCGGTGGTTACAGACGAAGTAGTCTACATGACCGCAGACGAAGAGGACAATTACCATGTAGCACAGGCGAACGAGGCGCTTGACGCGGAAGGACATTTTATCCGTAAGAACGTATCCGGTCGTTATCGCGAAGAGACACAGGAATATGAGAGAAGTATGTTCGATTACATGGACGTTTCTCCGAAGATGGTGTTCTCCGTTGCGACAGCCCTGATCCCGTTTCTGGAGAACGACGACGCGAACCGTGCGCTGATGGGATCGAACATGCAGCGTCAGGCCGTACCGCTTCTGATGACCGAGGCTCCCGTTGTAGGAACCGGTATGGAAGTGAAATCAGCGGTCGACTCCGGCGTATGTATCGTGGCAGAGCAGGGAGGTGTGGTAGAGCGCTCTACTTCCTCTGAGATTGTGATCAAACAGGATGATAAGACAAGAAAATCATATAAACTGACCAAGTTCCTTAGAAGTAACCAGAGCAACTGCTACAATCAGAGACCGATCGTAGTAAAGGGCGAGCGTGTGGAAGAAGGACAGGTCATTGCAGACGGACCGTCTACTTCTAACGGAGAGATGGCTCTGGGCAAGAACCCGCTGATCGGATTTATGACCTGGGAGGGTTATAACTACGAGGATGCGGTACTGTTAAGCGAGAGACTGGTACAGGAAGATGTCTACACTTCCGTACACATTGAAGAATACGAGGCAGAGTCCCGTGATACCAAGCTGGGACCGGAGGAGATCACCCGCGATATCCCCGGCGTGGGAGACGATGCGCTGAAAGATCTTGACGAGAGAGGTATTATCCGTATTGGCGCTGAGGTGCGTGCCGGAGATATCCTGGTAGGTAAGGTAACTCCGAAGGGAGAGACTGAGCTGACAGCAGAGGAGAGACTACTCCGTGCGATCTTCGGTGAGAAGGCGCGGGAGGTAAGAGATACTTCCCTTAAGGTTCCCCATGGAGAATACGGTATCGTTGTAGAGGCCAAGGTATTTACCAGAGAGAACGGCGACGAGCTGTCTCCGGGAGTGAATCAGGCAGTGCGTATCTACATCGCACAGAAGAGAAAGATCTCCGTAGGTGACAAGATGGCCGGCCGTCATGGTAACAAGGGTGTTGTTTCCCGTGTGCTTCCGGTAGAGGATATGCCGTTCTTGCCGAACGGACGTCCGCTTGACATCGTGCTGAACCCGCTGGGCGTGCCTTCCCGTATGAATATCGGACAGGTACTTGAGATTCACTTAAGCCTTGCTGCAAAAGCACTTGGATTTAACGTTGCAACGCCGGTATTTGACGGTGCGAACGAGAATGATATCATGGATACTCTGGACCTGGCAAATGACTATGTCAACCTGTCATGGGAAGAGTTTGAAGCGAAGCATAAAGAAGAACTTCTCCCGGAGGTAATGGAATACCTCTATGAGAACAGAGATCACAGAGAACTCTGGAAGGGCGTGCCGATTTCCAGAGATGGTAAGGTCCGCCTGCGTGACGGACGTACCGGCGAGTATTTTGACAGCCCGGTAACGATCGGACACATGCATTACCTGAAACTGCATCATCTGGTAGACGATAAGATCCATGCGCGTTCTACCGGTCCGTACTCTCTGGTTACACAGCAGCCGCTGGGTGGTAAAGCACAGTTCGGTGGTCAGCGTTTCGGTGAGATGGAGGTATGGGCGCTGGAGGCCTATGGTGCATCCTACACCTTGCAGGAGATCCTGACCATGAAGTCCGACGACGTGGTAGGACGTGTGAAGACCTACGAAGCGATCATCAAGGGCGAGAATATTCCGGAACCGGGTATTCCGGAGTCATTCAAGGTGCTCTTAAAAGAGCTGCAGTCTCTGGGTCTGGATGTACGTGTACTCCGCGATGACAATACGGAAGTGGAGATTATGGAGAGTTCGGATTACGGCGACACGAATCTGAACCACATTATTGAAGGTGACAGAAGATATCAGGACCGTGAGGACTATGGTAAGCACGGATACAGCCAGCAGGAATTCGAGGATGGCGAGCTGGTAGATATTGAAGAAGAGCCGGATGATGACGACCTGGATTTTGACGACGGGTACGATGACGGCGATATACCGGATTATGATGATGATATGGACTTAGAATAGGGAGGATGCCGATATGACAGAGAATAAAAACGAAGCAACGTATCAGCCGATGACTTTCGATGCGATTAAGATTGGTCTGGCGTCTCCGGAAAAGATTATGGAATGGTCACACGGCGAAGTGACCAAACCGGAAACCATCAATTACAGAACTCTGAAGCCGGAACGGGACGGTCTCTACTGTGAGAGAATCTTCGGACCGAGCAAGGACTGGGAATGCCACTGTGGTAAATACAAAAAGATTCGTTATAAAGGCGTTGTCTGCGACCGGTGCGGCGTTGAGGTTACCAAATCCAGCGTGCGCCGTGAGCGTATGGGGCATATTTCCCTGGCAGCTCCGGTATCCCATATCTGGTATTTTAAGGGAATTCCCAGCCGTATGGGTCTGATCCTTGACTTATCTCCGAGAACTCTGGAGAGAGTCCTGTATTTTGCATCTTATATCGTGCTAGACAAAGGGGAAACGGATCTTCAGAACAAGCAGATCCTCTCTGAAGCCGAGTATCAGGAAGCAAGAGAGAACTGGGGCAATGCGTTCCGTGTAGGAATGGGTGCAGAGGCGATCAAAGAGCTTCTTGAAGCTATTGATCTGGATAAAGAATATGAAGAACTGCAGAGCGGTCTGGAGAATGCTACAGGCCAGAAACGTGCGCGTATTGTGAAACGTCTGGAAGTGGTAGAAGCGTTCCGTGAGTCCGGTAACAAACCGGAATGGATGATCATGACTGTAATCCCGGTTATTCCGCCGGATCTGCGTCCTATGGTACAGCTTGATGGCGGACGTTTTGCGACCTCCGACCTTAATGACCTGTATCGTAGAATTATCAATAGAAATAACCGTTTGAAGAGACTTCTTGAACTGGGAGCACCGGATATCATTGTGAGAAATGAGAAGAGAATGCTCCAGGAGGCGGTAGATGCCCTGATCGACAACGGCCGCCGCGGACGTCCGGTAACAGGACCGGGTAACCGTGCACTTAAATCTCTTTCCGATATGCTGAAAGGTAAATCCGGACGTTTCCGTCAGAACCTTTTGGGTAAACGTGTGGACTATTCAGGACGTTCCGTTATCGTCGTAGGACCGGAACTCAAGATTTACCAGTGCGGACTTCCAAAAGAGATGGCTATCGAGCTGTTCAAGCCTTTTGTAATGAAGGAGCTGGTAGAAAGCGGAGCTGCACACAATATTAAGAATGCCAAGAAAATGGTAGAGCGTCTCCAGCCGGAGGTATGGGATGTGCTTGAGGATGTAATCAAAGAGCATCCGGTTATGCTGAACCGTGCCCCCACACTGCACAGACTTGGAATCCAGGCTTTCGAGCCGATTCTGGTAGAGGGTAAGGCGATCAAGCTGCACCCGCTGGTATGTACCGCATTCAACGCAGACTTTGACGGCGACCAGATGGCTGTCCATCTGCCACTTTCCGTTGAGGCACAGGCAGAGTGCCGTTTCCTTCTGCTCTCGCCGAACAACCTGCTGAAACCGTCTGATGGCGGTCCGGTAGCGGTTCCGTCCCAGGATATGGTACTTGGTATCTATTACCTGACTCAGGAGAGACCGGGTGCGCTGGGCGAAGGCAAATACTTCAAGAATGTGAATGAAGCGATCCTGGCATATGAGAACAATGCACTTACGCTTCATTCCAGAATTAAAGCGCGTGTGACAAAGACGATGCCGGATGGTACGGAAAAGACCGGTATAGTAGAGTCCACGTTGGGACGTTTCATTTTCAATGAGATCATTCCGCAGGATCTGGGCTTTGTGGACAGAGAGAAGGAAGGCAATGAGCTTCTCCTTGAGATCGACTTCCACGTAGGAAAGAAACAGCTCAAGAAGATTCTGGAGAAGGTTATCAATACACATGGGGCATCTGCGACAGCAGAAGTGCTCGACAGTGTAAAAGCAATCGGCTACAAGTATTCTACGAGAGCCGCCATGACGGTATCTATTTCCGACATGACCGTGCCGCCGCAGAAACCGGAGCTGATTCAGAGAGCGCAGGATACCGTGGATAAGATCACAAGAAACTTTAAGCGTGGTCTGATTACGGAGGAAGAGCGTTACAAAGAAGTAGTAGAGACATGGAAGCAGACTGACGATGAGCTGACAGAGGCACTGCTTTCCGGTCTTGACAGATATAACAACATCTTTATGATGGCGGATTCAGGAGCCCGTGGTTCTGATAAGCAGATCAAACAGCTTGCCGGAATGCGTGGACTGATGGCAGATACGACCGGACGTACCATTGAGCTGCCGATCAAGTCGAACTTCCGTGAAGGTCTGGACGTATTGGAGTACTTCATGTCTGCTCATGGAGCGAGAAAAGGACTTTCTGATACCGCGCTTCGTACAGCCGACTCCGGATACCTGACAAGACGTCTTGTTGACGTTTCACAGGAGCTTATTATCCGTGAGGTAGACTGTGTAGAGAAGGGCGAAGAGATCCCAGGTATGTATGTTCATGCGTTTATGGACAACAATGAGGAGATCGAGAGCCTGCAGGATCGTATTACGGGAAGATATTCCTGCCATACGATCTATGACAAAGACGGCAATGTGCTTGTAAAAGCAAATCATATGATCACACCGAAACGTGCAGAAAGAATCATGAAATACGGTGTAGATGAAGATGGAAATCACCCGATCAAGAAGGTTAAGATCCGTACCATTCTTACCTGTAAATCGCATGTAGGTATCTGTGCAAAATGTTATGGAGCCAACATGGCAACAGGTGAGGCTGTTCAGGTGGGAGAGGCTGTCGGAATCATCGCGGCACAGTCCATCGGAGAGCCGGGTACCCAGCTTACCATGCGTACCTTCCATACCGGCGGTGTTGCGGGTGATGATATCACACAGGGTCTTCCCCGCGTCGAGGAGCTTTTCGAGGCGAGAAAACCGAAAGGTCTTGCCATTATTACAGAGTTTGGCGGTATTGCGAACATTAATGATACCAAGAAGAAACGTGAGGTCATTGTGACCAATCCGGAGACGGGAGAAAGCAAAGCATACCTGATTCCGTATGGTTCCAGAATCAAAGTTATGGACGGTGCAGTTCTTGAGGCCGGTGACGAGTTGACAGAGGGTAGTATCAACCCGCATGACCTGCTTAAGATCAAAGGCCTGCGCGCAGTTCAGGATTATATGCTTCAGGAAGTACAGAGAGTATACAGGCTTCAGGGTGTTGATATCAACGACAAGCATATTGAGGTGATCGTGCGTCAGATGCTTAAGAAGATTCGTGTTGAGGAAAGAGGAGATACAGAGTTCCTGCCGGGAACCGTAGTAGATGTTCTGGAATTCAACGAGACCAACGAGAAACTGGTGGCTGAAGGCAAGGAGCCGGCAGTAGGCGAACAGATTATGCTTGGTATCACGAAAGCGTCTCTGGCAACAGAATCCTTCCTGTCCTCCGCGTCCTTCCAGGAGACCACAAAGGTTCTTACGGAGGCTGCAATTAAGGGTAAAGTCGATCATCTGATCGGTCTTAAAGAGAACGTTATCATCGGCAAACTGATTCCGGCCGGAACAGGTATGAGAAAATACCGCGACGTTAAGCTGAACACAGAGACCGAGCTTGATGACGAGATCAGCTTTGAGGAATTAGACGAGGAAGCAACCGAAAGCAGCGAGGCATCACAGGAAGAAATGCAGGAGGATGCTGCTGCGGAAGAGATGGCCGAAGTGACGGAAGCTGTGGAAGAGATGGTCGGAGTGGAAGAAGCTGCAGAAGAGGAAGAAGAATTGACAGGCGTAGAGGCGGAGTAGCCTGTGCCTGTATAGAGATACCGGGAGATGATTCCCGGGTCTTCCCTGAGAAATAAAGCACAATAAGAAGAGGATATCCGAAAGCCGAAAAACGGTTGGGATATCCTCTTCTTTGTAACATGTGAATAAAAATTC
This sequence comes from Roseburia hominis, assembly GCA_040702975.1. Taxonomy (NCBI): domain Bacteria; kingdom Bacillati; phylum Bacillota; class Clostridia; order Lachnospirales; family Lachnospiraceae; genus Roseburia; species Roseburia hominis. The sequence goes on along the minus strand of CP159990.1, from coordinate 3,849,780 downwards.
TTGACGAGGGTATAGAATACTGCTATAATTAAAAAATGGTATAATTAAAAAATGCTTATAATACTTATATATTTTTGGTTATACGGTTTGCATATAACAAGAACAATACGGGTGACTAGGTGACATGAAGAGAGTATTTGCGGAAGAAGAAGCGGTTCGGCTTGACAGAGATTCGTTATATATTGGGAATCTGAATACAGTAGAATTTGATTTAACGCTTCCGAAAAAGGGACAGTATGGCTCTGAAATCACATGGGAATCCGGTCACGAACGGCTGCTCACGAGTGAGGGCAAGGTCACACGCCCCACTTATGGGATGGGAGACAGAGTAGTACCGCTTTTAGCGACGTTTCGTTTTGGCAGCGCGGTGGCGACGAAGACCTTTGAGGTGCGTATACTGGAAGAGGAGAATAAGCTCTGTGTAAAGAGCGTTTACCCTGTCAAGGCAGTCACGCAGGCGGGTGAGAAGCATTATCTTCCACAGGCGGCCATTGTGGAGACCCCGGATGGCGACACGATACCGTATCCGGTATCCTGGGAGGGAGAGGGCAGTGTATGCTTTGATTCTCCGGGCGAGTATCAGGCAGAAGGCTTTCTGACCGGGACTAAGGTTCCCGTGATTGCCAGGATTCGGGCAGTAGAGACCTTGGAGAAGAAAAAAAGTGATCCGCAGATGCGTGTGCAGGAATGCCGGTCAGCCAGGATCAGACTTCTGGAAGGCAGCGAGTTCTACAACGCTCAGGAGCGGATGAAGGAGTTCTTGTTATCGGTAGACGATGAGCAGATGCTTTATAATTTCCGTAAGGCTTCCGGGCTGGATACCCGTGGGGCATCACCGATGGAAGGCTGGGATTCTCCGGACAGTCAGCTGAGAGGGCATACAACAGGACATTATATGTCGGCTCTCGCGCTTTGCTACCATGCTACCGGGGAGAAAAGGATTAAAGAAAAAGCGTTGTATATGGTAAAAAGCATGAGGGAATGTCAGAAGGCATTTTCCGATGTGCCGGGGATTCAGGAAGGCTTCCTAAGCGGGTATTCCGAAGAACAGTTTGATCTGCTGGAAGAATATACTCCGTATCCGACGATTTGGGCGCCATATTACACATTACATAAGATATTTGCAGGACTATTGGATTGTTATCAGTATGTACAGGCAGCGGAAGCACTGGAGATTTCCGAGAAACTGGGTCAGTGGGTATGCCGCAGATTGAAAAGACTTACGCACGAACAGCTTGGCAGGATGTGGAGTATGTATATTGCGGGCGAGTTTGGAGGTATGAACGCCGTAATGGCACAGCTCTATCGGCTGACGGGGAAGGAAGAGTTCCTCTCATGCGCCCGGTTATTTGATAACGACAAATTATTCTATCCGCTGAAGGAGCAGGTAGATGCCCTGAGCACCATGCACGCGAATCAGCATATCCCGCAGATTTTAGGTGCTATGGAGCTGTATAAAGCAACCGGAGAAGAAGAGTTTTTTGAGATTTCAGAATTTTTCTGGAGGACAGTGACTGGATTTCACAGTTACGCCACGGGAGGAACCGGTGAAGGAGAGATGTTCCATGAAAGGAACAAGATAGGTGCGCTTCTGACGAAGAATACGGAGGAGACCTGTGCCTCCTACAATATGCTGAAGCTGACAAAAGAACTGTATCAGTATCAGCCGAAGGCTTCCTACATGGATTATTATGAGACGACAGTTTTGAACCACATTCTTTCTACCCAGGATCGGCGGGCGACAGGGGAAAGCACCTATTTTTTGCCGCTGGGTCCGGGAATGAAGAAAGAGTTTTTGTGCGAGAATAGCTGCTGTCATGGAACCGGAATGGAGAGCCATTTCAAATACCGGGAAGGTATTTATTTCTATGACGCTGATACCATATATTTGAATCTGTTCATCCCGTCCGAGATGTGGTGGGAGGATAGAGATGTATTAATCAGACTGGAAGATACGGCCTTTTCCGGGACTTTCCGGGTTTTTGTAAAAGGTGCGGGTCTTCGCACCTTGAAGTTCCGGAAGCCCGCATGGGCCAGGGAGCACAGAATACTGGAAGGCAAAGAGACGCTGGATATGCAGCCGGATGAGAATGGGTATCTGCAGATCGGCGGAGATTTTTCCGGGGGCAGGGAGTATGAACTGACTTTCTCCTACCATTTCCAGATTCTGAGGACACCGGATAGGCCGGAGATGGCTGCACTTCGTTATGGACCGTACATTATGGCGGTTATTTCAGAAGAGCAGGATTTTATTCCTGTTTCATTCGACGAATCGGACGTGGATACGAAGATGAAGCGAGAAGAAGGATTAGGATTTGTCTGCGATGGCAGACGCTGGATTCCACTTAATCAAGTGGAAAATGAGGCATATCATGTATATTTTATTTGTAAAATCAGATGAAGAATGCAGAAAGCGGTGTCATGGCAAGGATCATGGCACCGCCTTTTCTTAAAACTAGACTACGGTCTAGAACTTAGTACGGTGAAGCACAGCCGCGCAGAAGCAAAAACGTGGTAAAGCGCTAAACGGAATGAAAGAGGTAGATCCGGGAATCTTACAGGATTTCCGTTTGACTACATAAAGCTAATATAACAAAAGGAGGATTATTTATGAAAAAGAGATTATTAGCCGCATTACTTGCCGCAGCTATGGTAGTGGCTACATTTACCGGCTGTGGTACACCGGGATCCAAAGATTCCGGCGACAAGAAAGACAGTGGCGAGGCATCAGGCAAGAAGAGAATTACTTATACTCTTCGTGAAGATGTTCCGTCCATGGACCCGCAGAACAGTAACTCTATCTCTTCTGCAACTGCAAACATCTGTACTCTGGCATGTCTTACCAGAAATGTCGAGGGCGAGGTAAAAGGCGACGCAGCAGAGAAATGGGAAGTTTCTGATGATGGTCTGGTATATACTTTCCACCTTCGTGACGGCCTGAAATGGAGTGACGGTGTTGACGTAAAGGCAGAGGATTATGTTTATGGTATGCAGAGACTGATGGACCCGGAGGCTGCTTGTGACTACGCATTCATCGGTTATATCCTGAAAAACGGAGCAGCAGTAAATAATGGTGAAGTACCGGTTGAGGAACTTGGAGTGAAGGCTCCGGACGATAAGACCGTTGAGATCACACTGGAGCATCCGGCAGTTTACTTTGAAAGCATGATCTCTATGTGTTCTTTAGGACCTGCAAGAAAAGACCTTGTTGAGAAATACGGTGCAGAATATGCAGCAGATCCGGAAAAAGCAGCTTACAACGGACCGTTCGTAATGTCTGAGTGGAAACATGGCGATGAGCTTATTCTTTCCAAGAACCCGGACTACTGGGAAGCAGACAGCATTAAGCTTGACGAGATCTGCATTAAGACCGTAGCTGACGCTAAGACCGCGGTTGCTATGTGGGAGCAGGGCGAGGTTGATATCACCGTTGTTCCGACTGAGCTGACCAAACAGTACGAAGAGAATTCTGAATTCTACTTCACCGGTGCAGACGACTATATCATGCTGAACCAGACAGAGGGTAAGATGCTTGCTAACAAGAACCTGAGATTCGCTCTGAACTATGGTATCAACAGAAAAGAATACAACACTCTGGTAAATAACGATGTATATGAGCCGGCACAGAGACTGGTGCTGCCGAATGTAACATCTGCAGATACTACTTACGGAGAGGCTTATCCGTATGAACCGTTCCCGCTTGAGAATGATGAAGCAAAAGCAAAAGAATATATTGATGCAGCAGTGAAAGAACTTGGTGTAGCTTCTGCAGCAGACATCAAAATCACGCTTCTTACCACTGACACAGAGGGCGCTAAGAAACAGGCTGAGGTTCTTCAGGAGCAGTTCCAGAAGAATCTGGGAATCACTGTTGAGATCGATCAGGTAACCTACAAACAGAGACTGGAAAGAGAGCAGGTTCTTGATTATGATATGGTAGTTACCGGATGGGTACCGGACTACTCTGACGCTTATTCTTACCTTGAGCTGTGGATCAGTGATGGACAGTACAACCACTCTGGTTACAACAATCCGAGATACGATGAATTACTGAAAGGTTCTCAGACAGAGACAGATGCCAAGAAGAGACAGGATATGCTGTTCGAGGCAGAGAAGATCTTCCTGGAAGAAGATGCTGCTTTAGTACCGCTTCAGCTTCGTCGTGACCAGTACCTCGTAAATCCGAAGATCAAGAACTTCAACGTTTACTTCGTTGGATATGACTTCAACCTGGTTTATGCAGATATTGAGAACTAATACGAGCATAGAGTAAGATACAGCGAAAGGAGACTGACAGAGTCTTCCTGCAGCTGAAAGAAGAGATTGTCAGGAGGGGGGTCTGGATTACAGCCCCCTCTTTGACGGTTTTGATTATCCAGAGACGTGGTGTGGGATAATCAAAACCGTCAAGGCAGTTAAGAAGGAGAAAGGAGAGGCGCATGGCAAAATATATCGCAAAAAGAGTATTGCTTGCTATCGTGACGCTGTTTGTTCTGACCAGCGTAGTATTTGTCCTGGTACGTCTGATGCCCGGAGACCCGTTTTCGAGTGATAAGATGACGCCGGAGATCAAAGCGAATCTGGAAGCATATTATGGTTTTGATAAACCGCTGCCGGTGCAGTATGTTACATATATGAAAAATGTCCTTCATGGAGATTTGGGATATTCTATGAAATATGAGGGACGAACCGTTAACAGAATTATTGCAGAATCCTTCCCGTTTTCTGCAGACCTGGGAATACGTGCACTTTGTTTCGCGTTTTTCTTTGGAATTATTTTGGGAATTATCGCAGCTTTGAATCGAGGAAAGAAGCTGGATTTTGTCTGCATTCTGATTGCTATTATCGGTACATCGATTCCGGACTTTATTATGGGGTCATTGCTCCAGTATTTCTTTGGTATTAAATTGCAGGTGCTCCCGGTAGCACAGTACACCAGCTTTAGACATACGATTCTGCCGTCCATAGCGGTAGGCTTCTATACGCTGGCATCCGTTTCCCGTCTGATGCGTTCAAGTATGCTGGAAGTAGTCACCTCGGATTATACGAAGACGGCAAGGGCAAAGGGACTTTCTGAGTTCCGTGTGACCTTCAAACATCAGATTAGAAACGCTATCACTCCGATTATTACGATCATGGGTCCGACGGTTGCATCCGTGCTTACCGGTACGTTTGTAATTGAGGCGCTGTTCGCAATTCCGGGTATGGGAAGATATTATGTGGAAAGTATCAACATGAATGACTATACGATGGTACTTGGTATGACGATCTTCTATGGCGCTTTCCTGGTTTTCGCAATTTTGGTTGTAGACATTTTATATGGTATCGTAGATCCGAGAATTCGTCTCAGCGGTAAGAAAAGGTAGGTGACAGGGATGGCTGAAATTACGAGAGATCAATTTAAGGTTATTGGTAAAAATTTAAAAAGTATGGAGTCTATTTCCCGTCCGAACATCGGATACTGGCAGGATGCGTGGAGACGAATCAGAAAGAATAAAATTGCGTTCTTTTCGCTGTGCCTGATTGTATTTTATATTCTTCTTGCAATTTTTGCACCGATGTTTAGTAAATATGATTTTGCGTCACAGAGCGTAGCGGAGATGAATCAGAGCTTCTCAACCAAGCACTGGTTTGGAACCGATTCTCTGGGACGGGATCTCTGGGTGCGTGCATGGATGGGAGCGAGAGTTTCCTTCATCATTGGATTTGCGGCAAGTATCATCAATGCCTGTGTCGGCTCTATTATGGGCGGTATTTCCGGTTTCTATGGCGGCAAGGTGGATATGCTGATTCAGCGTATTGTCGATGTGCTTTACGGTATCCCGAGTATGATCGTGACGATTCTTTTGATGCTGGTAGTCGGAAACGGCGTACATTCTCTGATCATGGCGATGTGTTGTGTAGGCTGGATCGGAAGCTGCCGGTTCGTGCGTGGCGAGGTACTCAAGCTGCGTGAGTCTGACTTTGTGGCGGCAGCGAGAGTTCTGGGCGTACCGGATATCGTGATCATTGTGAAACATATTTTACCGAATATTATGGGTCTTATTATTACGAACCTGACGATGGCGATCCCGGGAGCAATCTTCCAGGAGGCGTTCCTTAGCTATATCGGTCTTGGTATTAAACCGCCGAAGTGCAGCTGGGGAGTTCTCGCAAAGGACGGCATCGCTCAGCTTAGAATTCATCCGTACCAGGTAGTCGTTCCGGCAGTCCTTATTTGTACGACCATGCTTGCGCTTAATCTGCTTGGCGACGGACTTCGTGATGCGTTTGACCCGAAACTTAGAGGAACAGAATAGGAAAGGAGAGTTGGAAGATGGAAAATATATTGGAAGTAAAGAATCTGAAGTTCTCTTTTCGTACCTATGGGGGGGTTGTTAAGGCTGTACGTGATGTGAGCTTTGAGGTCCGCCCGGGAGAAATTCTTGGTATTGTAGGTGAATCCGGATGCGGAAAGAGTGTGACCTCTTCCTGTATCATGAGATTGAACCCGGAGCCGCCGGGATTCTTTGAGGGCGGCGAGATCCTGTATAAAGGAAAAGATGTCCTGAAAATGAATAAGAAGGAACTGCGCCAGATGCGCGGAACGGAGATCGGTTTCATTTTCCAGGACCCGATGACTTCTCTGAATCCGACTATGAGGATTGGAAAACAGATCGAAGAGGTCTTTGTGGGCAATAAGCAGATGAGTGCGGCTGAGAAGAAGCAGAAGGCCCTGGAGATTCTGAAGCTGGTAGGTATTTCCGACGGTGAGCGCCGTTATAAACAGTATCCGCACGAATTGTCAGGTGGTATGAAACAGCGTGTCATGATCGCAATCGCGCTGGTGGGAAGCCCGAGTATCGTCATCGCTGACGAGCCGACAACCTCCCTCGATGTTACCATCGAAGCGCAGATTCTGGATCTGCTTAAAAATCTCCAGAAAACACTGGGGACATCCATTATTTTGATCACACATGACCTTGGTGTTATTGCGAAGCTCTGCGACCGTGTACTTGTAATGTACGGCGGGCAGATCGTGGAGAGGGGAACGGCTGACGAGATTTTCTATGAGACCAGTCACCCGTATACAAAAGGACTGATGCAGTCCATTGCAAGACTGGATACCGCAAAGGGTGAGAAACTGAAACCAATCGAAGGGACACCACCTGATCTGTTCTCCCCTCCGGCTGGATGTCCGTTTGCAGCCCGGTGCGAATACTGCATGGATATTTGTAAAGAAATGCCGCCGGAAACATATTGCTTATCCAATGAGCACGAGACCTGCTGCTGGCTGCAGCATGAATTCGCTCCGGAGAATGATATGAGAAAACCGCAGGCAGTGAAGAAAGGAGAGGTGGAATAATGGCAAATAATGAAACAAAACAGCCTCTCGTACAGGTGAAAAATTTATGTAAATATTTTCAGATCAGCAGACATGAGACTCTGAAAGCCGTAGACGATGTGAGTTTTGACATTTACAAAGGTGAGACGGTCAGTCTGGTTGGAGAGTCTGGCTGTGGGAAATCCACGACTGGACGTTGTATGATTCGTCTGTATGATCTGACAAAGGGGCAGGTCATTTATGACGGCAAGGACATTTCCAAGCTGTCTCGTGCGGAGCAGAAGGCATTCTGCAAGAAAGTGCAGATGATCTTCCAGAATCCGTACTCTTCCCTGAATCCGCGTATGACGGTCAAGGAGATTGTAGGAGAGGGACTTAGGCAGCACGGCATGTCGTCCAAGGAAGTAGATGCGAAAGTGGAGAAACTCCTGGAGACGGTAGGACTGAATAAGGATCATATGTCGCGTTTCCCGCATGAGTTCTCCGGTGGACAGCGACAGCGTATCGGCATTGCCCGCGCACTTTCCGTTGATCCGGAATTCATCATTTGTGACGAGCCGATTTCTGCGCTCGACGTATCTATTCAGGCACAGGTGATCAACATGCTGAAGAACCTGCAGGAGAACATGGGTCTTACCTATCTCTTTATCGCGCATGACTTAAGCGTGGTAAAATATATTTCTGACCGTGTAGTGGTTATGTATCTGGGAACCATGGTGGAAACGGCTGAGACGGAAGAGCTTTTTGCAAATCCGCTGCATCCGTATACGCAGGCCCTGCTTTCCGCTATCCCGGAGGCTGACCCGCATAAGGCAAAAGCAAATGAGCGTATTCCGATCAAAGGTGAGATCCCAAGCCCGATTAATCCGAAGAACTGTTGTCGTTTCGCAGAACGGTGCCAGTATGCTACAGAGCGCTGTTTTAAGGAAATGCCGCAGCTTAAGGAGATACGGCCGGGCCATATGGTCGCATGTCATCTGACAGAGAAATAAGCTGCCGGGTGCTGCCTGCTTAGGCGGGCAGCTCGGATTACTCAGAATGTGCAGAACTTAAGACAAATTTTTGTATCGAATATAGAAATGAGACAAGCAGGCGTTTTCCGTAAATGGAGATCGCCTGCTATTTTTATTAAAGTGTATGGTATTTTTTATGAAATAAAACGTACTTCATGCGATAAGGCATATCTCAGGCGAGGGCCTTTTAGGCTTTTCGTTCAGCACAGGCCTTAATGGCAAGTATTGGTGTTCATTGACACTACTAATAAAAGAGGATATAATGAACCCAGTGTATTTGCCGCACAGGGTGAAAAATGGTGCGGTAAAGAGAGGAGTTTTGATATGGATACAACGAAGTTAGAGCGTATAATAAAAGCGATGAAAGAGCAGGACATCCCCCAGATGATCATCTCCGATCCGCCGGCGATTTATTATCTCACCGGGAAGTGGATCATGCCGGGAGAGCGTCTTCTTGCGTTATATTTGAATGTGAATGGAAATCATAAGCTGGTGATCAACCGATTATTCCCGCAGGAGAAGGATCTGGGAGTGGAGCTGGTCTGGTATGATGACATTGAAGACGGCGTGGAGATCCTGAGCAGATTTGTGGAGAAGGATAAGACGATAGGAATCGATAAATGCTGGCCGGCGTGTTTCCTTTTGCGGCTGCAGGAGCTGGGAGCGGGGAGCAGATTTGTGAATGGTTCCCTGATCGTGGATTATGTCCGCATGGTAAAAGATGAGCGGGAGCAGCAGCTTATGCGCGAGGCTTCTCTGGCAAATGACCGGGTGATGGCACAGCTGATCCCGTTGGTGGGAAAAGGATATACTGAGGTGGAACTGGACAAGAAGGTGCGTGAGTTATACCAGAAAAGCGGGCATTCCAGCGTGTCCTTTGACCCGATCACCGCATATGGTAAATCCGGTGCGGATCCGCATCATATGACGGATGAGACAAAAGGAAAACGCGGGGACAGCGTGGTGCTGGATATCGGCGGTATTTTAAATGATTACTGCTCCGATATGACCAGAACCGTTTTCCTGGGCGAGGTTTCCGACAAAGCCCGCGAAGTGTACGAGGTAGTAAAAGCGGCACAGCAGAGGGGAATTGAGGCGGCAAAACCGGGAAATCGCATGTGCGATGTGGACCTGGCATGCAGAAACTATATAGAAGAAAAGGGCTATGGAAAATATTTTACCCACCGTACCGGTCATTCGATCGGCATGGAGGATCATGAGTATGGAGACGTTTCTTCCGTCAACACGGATATTATTAAAGTGGGACAATGCTTTTCTATTGAACCGGGAATTTATTTGATGGAAGAGGGAATCGGAGTCAGGATTGAAGATCTGGTCCTGATCACAGAGGATGGCTGTGAGGTGCTGAACCATTTTACAAAGGATTTGATCGTCGTACCGATGGAAGAATAGAGCAAAACGAGCGGTTTAGATAGATTTTAGAATTAGAAGAGTGGAAAGAGGCTTAATTTGGTTGACAAGTATAGCAAAAGACGATAATATAGAGGAATGTAATTGTAAACTTTGCGTCATATGAACGTAATATTTTTGTAACAAAAGTATTGTGGCAGGATTATTGCACGAAATGTGTGATGACGGGTGAATCACTGGCCGAAGTAAGGAAAACCGGGAAGTGAGGCTGCAGAAATTTACGAAAGTGGAGAAGGAATGGATCAGAAGAAAAAAAGGCGTTCGGATCAGAGAAGATCTTCAGACGTGAACGAGAATAGGAATGTAAGGAATATTAACAATAGCCGTGAAGTGAGCCGCAGGGCAAAGGGTAAGGATCGCTATCCTTATGAAGAGGACAGAAGGAGCGCTATGCGGCGTCGGGAGGAGAACGACTTTTATCGTTCGGATGCCCAGAATCGCCGAAGAACCAGGGACGAAGATATGAGAAATTCAAGAAAGAATTCTGTAAATGATAACAAGCACCGGAATGTGAGAAGGCGCGGCAGACGTAAGAATGGGTTCAGCAAGACATTAGGCATCATGCTTGCAATCGTTCAGTTCGTGTTGTCGGTGGTACTGGTGGTCAATGTGCTGTTCTTTGGGATGTTGACTGATACTTATGTGTTGATCCTTGCGGGGGTACTTTTGATTCTCCTGGGAATTACGTTACTTACCCAGATTGGGGCGAAGGGCAAGGGAATCGGCGGTAAGATATTCTGTCTGTTCCTGTGTGTGGTTCTTGGAACAGGTTCTTTCTATATAAGTAAGATCAATAATGCGTTCCAGGATATTTTGAGCAGTACGAAAAAAACAAGTTCGATGGTAGTTGCCGTAAGAAGCAGCGATACCGCGGAGCGGATCGAAGATACCAGAATGTATCAGTTCGGCGTTCAGTATACGACCGGAAGCGACCAGATGAAGTCAGCTGTACACCAAGTGGAAAAAGAACTGGGAAAAGAGATCGAAACGGTAGAATACAGCAGCCTAGTGGAGGAGGCGAAGGCGCTCCTGGGCGGTGAGGTAGATGCGATTATCTATAATTCTGGTCAGGCGGGTGTGGTGAACGATCAGATTCCTTCTTTTGAGGACGAGATTAAGGTCATCTATACACACAATATTGTAGTTGAGATTGCGAATGAAGCCGCAGATGCCAGTGTGGAAGAACCGTTTGCAGTATATTTGAGTGGTATTGACGTTTATGGAGATATCACGCAGGAGAGCCGAAGTGACGTGAATATCATTGCAGTGGTGAATCCAAAGAGTCATCAGGTGCTTTTAGTTACCACACCGCGTGATTTCTATGTGCCGATTCCGGGTATTTCAAATGGACAGAATGACAAGCTGACACATGCTGGTCTATACGGGGTGGACGTGTCCATGGCGACCCTGGAGGAGGTGTATGATCTGGATATCAAGTTCTTCGGAAGAGTGAACTTTACATCCATGATCAGCATCGTGGATGCTCTGGGCGGGCTTGACGTAGAGTCTGATGCGGAGTTCGAGACTGGTACAGAGTCTGGTGAGGTGGTATATGTCAACGAGGGAATGAATCACTTCAATGGAAAACAGGCACTCGCATTCTGCCGTGAGCGGCATGCGCTTCCGGATGGCGATAATGCCCGCGGAAGACACCAGCAGGCTGTGATTACTGCGATCATCAAGAAGATGATGTCTCCGTCTATGCTGCGGGGTGCGGCCGATATTATTGATAGCGTGAGCAGTGGCGTGGATACTAACTTCAGTATGAGTCAGGTTCAGGCGCTGATCAAGACGCAGCTCAGGACGAATGCACAGTGGAATATTTATTCCGTAGCTGCAGAGGGAATAGGGGCGAAGGATATCTGTTATTCTTCCGGTGATACCCTTTTGTATGTCACCATACCCGATGAAACATCTGTAGCGAATATAAAAGATTTGATTGACCGTGTAATAGCGGGAGAGGTTCTGGAGGATTCCACCACAACAGAATAGAAAAACCAAAGAATATCAGGCATTTCGGTAAAAATATTTATCGGAATGCCTTGACTTTTTTTCGCGTATATACTACAATAACCTAGCGTGCATGAAAACGAAGCTTTATTTTTGTGCGCGATTTAAACAGAAGATGTTTAAAACGTAACCAATTATTACATCATAGGAGGTGAAAGGAATGCCAACATTCAACCAGTTAGTAAGAAAAGGCCGTGAAACCGCTGTTAAGAAATCTACTGCTCCGGCACTCCAGAAAGGGTATAACTCTCTGAGAAAAAGAGCTACAGACGTATCTGCACCGCAGAAGAGAGGTGTCTGCACTGCAGTTAAGACAGCTACACCGAAGAAGCCGAACTCAGCTCTTCGTAAGATCGCCAGAGTACGTCTTTCTAACGGAATCGAAGTAACAAGCTATATCCCGGGAGAAGGACACAACCTTCAGGAGCATAGCGTTGTTCTGATTCGTGGAGGCCGTGTTAAGGACCTTCCTGGTACAAGATACCACATCGTTCGTGGAACGCTTGATACAGCAGGTGTTGCTAAGAGACGCCAGGCTCGTTCTAAGTACGGTGCTAAGAGACCGAAAGACGCAAAGAAAAAATAAGCATTCTTTAGCTTAGGCAAAGGTGCAGCACAAGTTTTGTGCAGTGTGGTTCTTCAGATAAGAAGGACGATCGATGTAACACAAAGATATCGTATCACAAACAGAACTATGAGGATTATAGTTGGTTGCGGGTTTAATCCGGATAAAACTGCCAAGGGCAGGAAGCTGGGAGGTCCCGTGAGCCGATGACACATAGAGAGACACATGTGAGTACCGATGAATTATTCAGGCAGAGCCAAAGCGCTTTGCAAATATGTATAAGGAGGGAAGGACCGTGCCACGTAAAGGACATACTCAGAAAAGAGACGTATTAGCGGATCCATTATACAATAATAAAGTGGTTACCAAGCTTATCAACAACATCATGCTTGATGGTAAGAAGGGCGTAGCTCAGAAGATTGTATATGGCGCATTTGAAAGAGTTGCAGAAAAGGCTGACAAACCGGCGATCGAAGTGTTCGAGGAGGCTATGAACAATATCATGCCGGTACTGGAAGTTAAGGCAAGACGTATCGGTGGTGCAACATACCAGGTACCGATCGAGGTAAGAGCTGACAGAAGACAGGCTTTAGCACTCCGCTGGCTTACATTGTATTCTCGCAAAAGAGGAGAGAAGACAATGGAAGAGAGACTGGCAAACGAGATTCTTGATGCAGCAAACAACACTGGTGCATCTGTAAAGAAGAAAGAAGATATGCACAAGATGGCAGAGGCGAACAAAGCATTTGCACACTATCGCTTCTAAGATTCGCCGGGTGCTACTAATTATTTTATTAGGAGGAAAAGATCTTGGCTGGAAGAGAATATCCATTAGAGAGAACCAGGAACATCGGTATCATGGCTCATATTGATGCAGGTAAGACCACTCTGACAGAGCGTATCTTATATTATACCGGTGTTAACTATAAGATTGGTGATACTCATGAGGGAACTGCTACCATGGACTGGATGGAGCAGGAGCAGGAAAGAGGTATCACAATTACTTCAGCAGCTACGACATGTCATTGGACTTTGGAAGATCATACAAAGCCGAAAAAGGGTGCTCTCGAACATCGTATTAACATCATCGATACTCCGGGACACGTTGACTTTACCGTAGAAGTTGAACGTTCACTTCGTGTACTCGATGGTGCCGTAGGTGTATTCTGTGCTAAGGGTGGTGTTGAACCTCAGTCAGAAAACGTATGGCGTCAGGCAGACACATACAATGTACCGCGAATGGCTTTCATCAATAAGATGGACATTTTAGGTGCAGATTTCTACAATGCTGTAGAACAGATTAAGACAAGATTAGGAAAGAACGCGATCATGCTTCAGATTCCGATCGGAAAAGAAGATGATTTCAAGGGAATCATCGACTTGATGGAGATGGAAGCTTACATCTATAACGATGATAAGGGTGATGATATTACCGTATGCGAGATTCCGGAAGATATGAAGGATGAAGCAGAACTGTATCATCAGGAACTGATCGAGAAGATCTGCGAGCTTGATGATGAACTGATGATGATGTACCTTGAAGATGAGGTACCGACAAACGAACAGCTCAAAGCAGTTCTGAGAAAAGCAACATGTGAATGTACAGCAGTTCCGGTTTGCTGTGGATCTGCATACAGGAACAAGGGTGTTCAGAAGCTTCTGGACGCAGTTCTTGAGTATATGCCGGCTCCGACCGACATCCCGGCTATCAAGGGCGTGGATGAGGACGGAAATGAAGTAGAGAGACATTCTTCTGATGAAGAGCCGTTCTCCGCTCTGGCATTCAAGATCATGACAGACCCGTTCGTAGGTAAGCTCGCTTACTTCCGTGTATATTCAGGAACCATGAACTCAGGCTCTTACGTTCTGAATGCTACCAAAGGCAAGAAAGAGCGTGTTGGACGTATCCTTCAGATGCATGCCAACAAGAGAGCGGAGCTTGATAAGGTATACTCAGGAGATATCGCTGCAGCAATCGGATTTAAGTTCACTACAACAGGTGATACACTCTGTGATGAGCAGCATCCGGTAATCCTTGAGTCCATGGAATTCCCGGAACCGGTTATCGAGCTTGCGATCGAGCCGAAGACCAAGGCTTCTCAGGGCAAACTGGGTGAGTCTCTTGCAAAACTTGCAGAAGAAGACCCGACCTTCCGTGCTCATACGAATCAGGAGACAGGCCAGACCATTATCGCTGGTATGGGTGAGCTTCATCTGGAGATCATTGTTGACCGTCTGCTTCGTGAGTTCAAGGTAGAGGCTAACGTTGGTGCACCGCAGGTTGCATACAAAGAGTCCTTCACCAAGGCTGTTGAGGTTGACAGCAAGTACGCTAAGCAGTCCGGTGGACGTGGACAGTACGGACACTGTAAGGTTAAATTCGAGCCGATGGATGTCAACGGCGAGGAAACCTACAAATTTGAATCTACCGTTGTCGGTGGTGCGATTCCGAAGGAATACATTCCGGCAGTAGGCGAAGGTATCGAGGAAGCTATGAAGGCTGGTATCCTGGGCGGATTCCCGGTAGTAGGTATTCATGCGAATGTCTACGACGGATCTTACCATGAAGTCGACTCTTCCGAGATGGCATTCCACATTGCAGGATCTCTTGCGTTTAAGGATGCTATGAAGAAAGCGGACCCGGTTCTGCTTGAGCCTATCATGAAGGTAGAAGTAACCATGCCGGAGGAATACATGGGAGATGTTATCGGTGATATCAACTCTCGTCGTGGACGTATCGAAGGTATGGATGACCTTGGCGGTGGAAAGATTGTCAGAGGTTATGTACCGCTTGCTGAGATGTTCGGATACTCTACAGACCTTCGTTCCAGAACGCAGGGACGTGGAAACTACTCAATGTTCTTCGAGAGATATGAGCAGGTTCCGAAGTCAGTACAGGAAAAGGTATTATCCAATAAAAACGCATAAAAAATGCGAAAAAGGCTTGAAAATATACGGCATTTGAAATATAATCAAACTTAGCCGAGTGAAAAAATCGAAACTAAAAATGCCCGGAAAGGGTGCTATATTTAAGGAGGATATTCAAAATGGCAAAAGCTAAATTTGAAAGAAACAAACCGCATTGTAATATCGGTACCATTGGACACGTAGACCATGGTAAAACAACTCTTACCGCTGCTATTACCAAGACTCTTGCTGAGAGAGTAGCTGGTAACGCTGCTGTAGATTTCGAGAACATCGACAAGGCACCGGAAGAAAGAGAGCGTGGTATCACTATCTCTACCGCTCACGTTGAGTATGAGACAGAGGCTCGTCACTATGCTCACGTAGACTGCCCGGGACATGCTGACTACGTTAAGAACATGATCACCGGTGCTGCTCAGATGGACGGCGCTATCCTTGTTGTAGCTGCTACTGATGGTGTTATGGCTCAGACAAGAGAGCACATCCTGCTTTCTCGTCAGGTAGGTGTACCGTACATCGTAGTATTCATGAACAAATGTGATATGGTTGATGATGAAGAGCTTCTTGAACTGGTTGAGATGGAAATCCGTGAACTTCTTGATGAGTATGAGTTCCCGGGAGATGACACTCCGATTATCCAGGGATCTGCTCTTAAGGCTCTTGAAGATCCGTCAGGAGAGTGGGGAGACAAGATCATGGAACTGATGGCTGCAGTTGACAGCTACATTCCGGATCCGGAGCGTGATACAGATAAACCGTTCCTGATGCCTGTAGAGGACGTATTCTCAATCACAGGACGTGGTACTGTTGCTACTGGTAGAGTAGAGCGTGGTACTCTTCATGTTTCTGATGAAGTAGAGATCGTTGGTATCAAAGAAGAAACTCGTAAAGTAGTTGTAACAGGTGTTGAGATGTTCCGTAAGCTTCTTGATGAGGCTCAGGCTGGTGACAACATCGGTGCTCTTCTTCGTGGTGTTCAGAGAAACGAGATCGAAAGAGGACAGGTACTTGTTAAACCGGGTTCAGTAAAATGCCACAGCAAGTTTACTGCACAGGTTTACGTTCTGACCAAAGATGAAGGTGGACGTCATACTCCATTCTTCAACAACTACAGACCGCAGTTCTATTTCAGAACAACTGACGTTACCGGTGTTTGCGATCTTCCGGAAGGAACCGAGATGTGCATGCCTGGTGATAACGTAGAGATGACAGTTGAATTGATTCACCCGGTAGCTATGGAGCAGGGTCTTCGTTTCGCTATCCGTGAAGGCGGACGTACTGTTGGATCAGGTCGTGTTGTTACAATCATCGAGTAATCTTTGGTTTAGAGTTAATAAGCAATAAATATACCGCAATTCTTTGAGAAATCAGAGAATTGCGGTTTTTTAGATTGTTATGAATGTCTTATTGCATTTTCGAGTTCCCGCTGTGAATGATGGTGTCCGTGTCTATCGTTAAACGCATAATGGTTATGCTCATGTGAATGAACGACAATATGGTTATGCGTAATACCATCATGCGTATGTGAAAAAGAATGAGTATGCTGATGAGCATGATGCCTAACCATTGTATCCATCACTACAAATACAGTTCCGACCATCATGATAAAGAAGGCGACAAAAAATGTCCATGTCAATTTTTCACCAAGCAGAATAAATGACAGGAAGGCGCCGACGAATGGCGCAACTGCATAATAAGCACTGGTTTTAGCTGCTCCAAGATTTCTTTGTGCGCGAATGTACAGAAAGATACTCAGTCCGTAAGCCATAAATCCAAGCAGCATGGCAAGAACAATATGCCTGAATGTGGGAAGTTTTTCTCCAATTAAAAGTGCTATCACAAATGCACCGCCACCGGAGAAGATTCCTTTTAGTACAACAATCTCATATGTACTTTTGTCTGAAATGTTTCTTGTGCAATTATTCTCCAATCCCCAACAGGCTGTGGCAAGAAGTACAAACAAAGAGCCATAAGAAAACTGGAAGTTGCCGGTTCCCTCGAAAGAAAGAATAATGCTTGAAATGGTAATCAACGCGATAGCTGTCCATAGTCGTTTGCTGACAGTTTCTCTAAATATTACAAACGCAATCAGTGTTGTTGCAACGATTTCAAAATTGCCAAGAAGCGAAGCGTTAGCGGCTGTTCCATATTTTATCCCAAGCATCAGGAAAATAGGTGCAAGTATATCAAGTACGATCATCCCTACCGTATATGGATAGTCCTTTTTGCCAAGCCTTTCTGTCTTATCTTCCTTTCTCCAGTGAAAAACATACATGATACCTACGCCTGCTCCGGCACCCAGATATAAGAACGCTGCCATAAAAGTTGATGGAATACTGGTAAGCAATAGTTTTGACAAAGGTGTGTTTATTGCATAAAACACGGCTGCGAGAATAGCGTATATTATCGGGGTCAATCTATCTTTCGTGAAATATACCTCCCAGAATCGCAATATAATGAATTTATTATACTGCAAAAATATGAACATTTCCACTGTATTGTTTGTCCCATTTTTGGGTGTTATAATTAAAATGTAGCTGCAACTAATAGTTGCCATATAGTTGGTGGAATGTAACTGAACAAATTGATATATTATCATTATCAATTAAATGGAGGTTCGTGACATGAGTGCAGATCAATTGGCAAAAAATATTATGTATTATCGCAAGAAAAAGGGGCTATCCCAGAAAAAAGTTGCTGAATATATGGGCGTAAGCCGTCAGGCCGTGACCAAATGGGAAAATGCTGTCTCCAGGCCAAGTTCTGATAATTTGATCAGGCTGGCACAGCTATACGAAGTAAGTGTTGATGCATTATTGGATTATAAGGAACAGGAAAGATTACCAGCTCAAAAAGAAATATCAATGGGGAAAATGCCATGGATTTTTATAGGGATATCCCTTTTGTGCATGGTTGGATATATGATAGCAAGTGTTTCATCAGGGAGTTTTAGCGTAGGAATATTCATTCCTATGTTTGTTTTGTGCGTTCCGATCCAGTTATTCCTGCATATTTATTTTGCGAATGCAATAAAAAATGATTCTTTCGTCGGAATTGCGGGATTTGATGATAAAATAGAGTATAATATATGCGAAGTAAAGAAATTGTTAGTGCAGATTGATTTGCATACCGGAATGATGTCTTCCGTATATGTATTTTTGCTTTGTGTCATAAATTGCACGAATTTAAAGCTTGGAAGGTTAAACGAATGGTTAAATGGACTTCTAATATACGTATATTCATTGAATTTTGTTGTAGCTGTGGAATTTTATAATTATAAAATGATAGACAGGATATATCTTAAAGATAACGATAAAAGACGTGCAAAACGCTGTTTTCCAGTTGCTGTAGTATATATCGCTCTGTTATTTGTTGGAATAGGAATAATGCTTGCCTTATTTGAGATAAAAGGAATTGAGAATAATACTATACCTGCCATGAAAATATGCGGATTGCTGCTGTCGGGTGTTGTGAGTGGGACAGTTGGTTTCTTTTTAGAAAACAAACAAATCAAGGAGTGGAATCCTTTAAATGGAGGTTATAAAATCAATATCTTCAACGTAATAAGCATATGTCTATGTTTATTGCTATATGGGCTTATGTGTGTGGTATAATGTCGACAGACATTGTACCTGCGCATAGATTTCTGCGTTTATCGCAGAAATATGGGCGCTAAAATCCCCCGGAGGGGCCATGATTCGAAGAATCATGGTAATCTGCTTATTGTGGCTATAAAAAAGATGTTCAGACGCATTTATGGCGGTGTCAAGTGTGTGGACATGGGATTAGGGAGACATATTGATGAAAACACTTTATCTGATCGGTGGAACGATGGGAGTTGGAAAAACCACCGTCTGCAGGTCTCTGCAGCAGAGGTTACATAACAGCGTGTTTCTTGACGGGGATTGGTGCTGGGACGCAAATCCCTTTCAAGTCACAGAAGAAACCAGGCATATGGTACTGGATAATATTTGCTATTTGCTGAATAATTTTATCCATTGCTCCGCTTATGAAAACATCATTTTCTGCTGGGTCATGCATCAGCAGTGCATTATCGATCACATTGTGGAGAATCTCGATATAAAAGAATGCAATGTGAAAATAATTTCGCTTCTTTGCGATGAAGCCTCTTTGAAGGAGAGGCTAAAAGGGGACATTGATCGAGGCATTCGCTCCGCGGACGTTATCGATCGAAGCATTGACAGGCTTCCGATGTATCAAACATTAGATACCATAAAAATTGAAACATCGCTAAAGAGCGTGGAAGATATTGCAGAAGAAATTTTAAGGAGGCAGAAGTGACTGGGATGGACTGCTTGAGTAAGAAAAAGATTATGATCATAGGAGCTGCGATTGTAGACGTGCTGGTATCTCCTGCGGAGGCGGATGTGTTTTCGACCGGCTCTTATCCGGCAGAGGAGGTCTGTATGGCGTTTGGCGGTGATGCGCTGAATGAGGCCACGGTCCTGGCCGCTTTGGGAAAACAGGTGCGCCTGCAGACGATTATAGGCAGCGATACAGCAGGGGAGATGATACGAAACCATTGCGAGAAGCTGGGAATTGAACTGGAAGAAGGCTGCGTCCGGGAAGAACTTACGACGGGCGTTAATGTGGTGCTCGTACAAAAAAACGGGGAACGTAATTTCCTGACGAATCGAAATGGAAGCCTCAGAAAACTGACCCTTGACGATGTAAAGCGTCCGTTCCCGAATGAGGCGGATATCCTGTGTTTTGCCAGTATATTTGTATTTCCGGAAATTGGCGCAGGTGAACTGGCTGCAATCTTCAGGAGTGCGAAAAAACAGGGAATGACGGTCTGCGCGGATATGACGAAGCGCAAGAATAGAGAAACGGCAGAGGAGCTGGCAGAAGCGTTTTCCTATGTGGACTATTTGATTCCCAATGAGGAAGAGGCCTTTTTGATAACGGGAGAGACCGATGTAAAATGCGCGGCTGAGAAGTTGAGAAGCTGCGGGGCGAAGTATGTGATCATCAAGTGTGGAAAAAGAGGGTGCTACCTTTGCAGTGATGAGACCGCGAAATACGTCCCGGCGGTGGAACATGTGAATTGTCTGGATACCACCGGAGCTGGAGACAGCTTCACGGCGGGATTCCTTTACGGCTTATCCGAGGGCTGGCCGGTCGAAAAATGTGCCCGGTTCGCTAACGAGTGCGGCGCCAGGGCGGTGGAAAAGCTGGGGGCGACTAGCTGGTGTGTATGACAGCAAATAGGTCGTCCCTCCGCCCTGGCAGCATATTTTTCAATATAATACGATGTTACTTTGCCTCGTAAGTAGCCTTTGCATCGCGGATCAGCTTGTCGAACTTGTCTGCGTCCCACGCGGCACGTCCGGTGAACAGACCATCGATTGAAGGCTGAACGATAAGTTCATTTGCATTGCCCGGATTGACACTGCCACCGTAGAGAACCGGGATATCTTTGGAAGCATCGCCGAAGATCTCCTGCAGACAGCCCTTGATGACCTTATGCATCTCTTCCGCATAGTCTGCACTTGCGGGAGTTCCGTTTACGCCGATGGACCATACCGGTTCGTAAGCAACCCAGATCTTCCCTGCCTGCTCTGCCGGAACATCGTGGAATCCCACCTTAAGCTGGGTGCGCAGCACTTCCGCACTGATGCCGAAATTCTTCTCCTCGGCGGTCTCGCCGATACATAATAAAGTCGTAAAGCCATGATTTAAAGCCGCCTTTACTTTCTTGTTCTCTTCTACGTCTGTCTCTCCGAATACATGACGTCTCTCAGAATGGCCGATCATGACCAGATCAAGTCCGAGTTCCTTTAACATAAGCGGAGAAATCTCGCCGGTAAACTGTCCCTGGTCTTCCCAGCACATATTCTGTGCGCCTAACATCACATAATTCCGGTCTACCTTAGCGGTAGCGCTTTCCAGGGTGGTATAAGACGGAATAATAAATAGCTCGATCTCGTCGCGGCTGATATCTTTGGTGTTCTCCACCAGCTTCTGCAAATAAGCTACAGTCTCCTGAATAGTCTTGTACATCTTCAGATTACTTCCGAAATATAGTTTTTTCTGCATGCTTTCATGTCCTCCTTATAAAACACGTCTATATGATTGTATCCAATTCCCTTGTATTAAAGTATACTACGAAATCGAAAAAAACACAATACTAAAGATGTCATTTTTTTAACAAACGAAAAATCGAAAGCAAACGAAAAAATAGCGCAAAATAATTATGAAATGTGCATAAAAAATGGCATTTAAAAATATGAAATATACCAAAAATGAAAAAAACTATTGAAAAACGCAAGAAAAGTATATAGAATGATAACAAGAAAAGAGGAGAAACGCAAACGTAAACGAAAACAAAACGAAAGGAAGAGAAAAATGAGCGAAACAAAATTCAAACCAGTAACAGCCATCACTATGGGAGACCCGGCAGGAATCGGACCGGAGATTGTAGTAGGAACAATGCTTGATGAAGGAATTCACGAATGCTGCAAGCCGTTTGTAATCGGCAGCATTGCTATCCTGGACAGAGCAGCAAAGGTTCTTGGAAAAGAGCTGAAGTACAATAAGATTAGCGATCCTTCTGAAGCGAAATACGAGTATGGAACCGTTGATGTTCTTGAGACTGGCGACTATGATACAGATTCTATCAAATGGGGAGAAGTTCAGGCGCTGGCAGGACAGATGGCAATCGATTGGATCATGAAATCCATTGAGCTTGGAATGGCTAAGAAGGTAGATGCCGTTTCCACCTCACCGATTCACAAAGGTGCAATCAAACTGGTGGGAATTAAAGAGCCGGGACATACAGAGATCTACCAGCATCAGACCAATTCTCCGTATGCGCTGACGATGTTCTCCTGCCACAAGCTGAGAGTATTCTTCGTAAGCCGTCATATGTCTCTGGTGGATGCATGCCACTATGCGACCAAAGAAGTGGTGCTTGACAACGTGATCAACATTGACAAAGAGCTCCGCAAAGTCGGAATCGAGAATCCGCTGATCGCAGTAGCAGGCCTGAACCCGCACAATGGTGACAACGGCCTCTTCGGAACCGAGGAAATCACAGATTTGGGCCCGGCCGTGAAAGCTGCTCAGGAAATGGGAATCAATGCAGTAGGACCGTGTCCGGCAGATTCCGTATTCCACATCGGTAAATCCGGAAAATACGATGCAATCCTTTCTCTGTACCATGATCAGGGACATATTGCATGTAAGACGCTTGACTTTGAGAAATCCGTAACCCTGACCTTCGGCCTTCCGTTCATCAGAAGCTCCGTTGACCATGGAACCGCATTTGATATTGCCGGAAAAGGAATCGCAAACAGCATCAGCCTGATCGAGTCCACAAAGGTCGTTGCAGAGTACGCTGCAAAGCAGCACGAAAAAGAAGCGTAGAACACGGTTGTTAGAGATAGAAAGAGAGGTCGAAGATATGCCGCTTATTGGAGTAGTAGCAGATGATCTTACCGGAGGAACCACCACAGGCGTCCTCCTTGCAAGAAGTAAAGCAAGAACCGCTGTGTTCTTTAATGTAGAGGCAGCGGCTAAGGCGCAGGCGGTTGATGAGCTTGACGCCATCGTAATCAGCAGCAACAGCCGCCCGCTTCCGGCTAACGAAGCGTATGCCAAGGTAAAAGACGCGACCATCGCCCTTAAAAACATGGGTGTAAAATACTTCCAGAAACGTACGGATACGACCATGCGTGGAGGAATCGGCGTAGAAATCGACGCCATGCTTGACCAGCTCAGCGAGGATACAGTAGCGGTAGTCGTTCCGGCTATGCCCCAGTCCCGTAGAATTCTGGTGGGAGGATATTCCGTGATCGACGGTGTTGCGCTGATCAACACACCGGTCGCACAGGACGTAAGAACACCGGTCAGGGAAAACTATATCCCACGTCTTCTCGCAGGACAGACCCGCAGAAAAGTAGGTCTTGTGACCCTTGATAAGGTACTTGCAGGCGATGAAGTGATCGAAGAGGCACTCAAAGAGCAAAGAGAGGCAGGCTGTCAGGTCATCGTAGTAGATGCAATTACACTGGAGGATGTGGAAAACATCGCGCAGGCATGCATTTCCCTTAGCTGGGATGTTGTCACGGTAGATCCGGGCCCGTTCACCGCAAAAATGGCATACCACAGAAGCCTGATCGGAATAGAAGAGCCGAACATTCCACCGGAAGCAGATGAGGCAGGAAAAACGGTCCTCATTGCAGCGGGAAGTGCAACTCCGGTGACCAAAAAACAGATGGAAGTGCTCTGTCAGGATCCGCGCCATGTGCGTGTCAGCGTAGATCCGGTGGCACTGATCGACGGTGGCGAGACAGCGTTAAATGAAGTACATAAAGCAGTAGAAAAAGCAATGGAGTATATGAACGGCGAAGTACAGCCCAGAGCGATCCTCTTTGAGACTGCACTTCACGGAGAGCTTTTGAATCTGACAGAAGAAGATAACAAGAGACATTATCCGGGCGGCATGAGTGCAGACAGAATCAATGCCGGACTTGGAATGATTATTTCTCAGATGCTTGAAAAAGTCGGAAGAGAAAAAGTAGCAGGGCTTTATACAACAGGCGGCGACACCATGGTAAATGTGTGTCAGCAGCTTGGGGTAGAGTGTATAGAAGTAATAGATTATGTGATCCCGCAGACAGACATCGGCAGATTAGTAGGAAACTATGAAGGGCTTCCGGTAGTAGGAAAAGGTGGACTTACAGGTGTCGATACCTCAGCTTGCGATATCGTGAGCCGTCTGTTCAGGGAAGCAGCTAGGTAACAAAAGTAGAGAAAAGGAAAGTGAGGAAAAATTAATGAGTGAGAAAACAAATAAGGTAGAGGAACGCAAGGACCTTGACATTCTTAACAAAATGAAGGCACTTCCGGGTGGTCTGGTAATCATTCCGCTTGTAATCGCAGTGCTGTTGGCAACATTCGTACCGCAGGTATTCCAGATCGGCGGATATGTAACAGCATTGTTCTATGAAGGAAACTCTTGTATGATGGGATTCTTCCTGATTGTATGTGGTTCCATGATTGATATTAAACAGGTTGGTATGCCTTTGTACAAAGGTGTGATCATGACTGGTACAAAGTTCGTACTTGGCGTAATTGTGGGTATGTTAGTAGGCGCAATCTGTGGACCGGAAGGGTTCCTTGGAATCGCACCGTTCGTATTGATTGCAGCAATCACCAACTCCAACGGTTCTCTGTACATTTCCCTGTCTTCTCAGTTTGGTAATGCGACAGATACCGGAGCAATCTCTATCCTGTCCCTGAACGACGGACCGTTCTTTACCCTGATTGCTCTGGGAGCAACGGGACTTGCAAACATTCCGATTAAATCTCTGATCGCAGTATTAGTACCGCTGCTTATCGGATTTATCTGGGGTAACCTTGACAAAGGATTCCGTGATGCATGTAAGACAGCACAGCCGATCGTTACTTTCTTCATGACGATCTCCATCGGCGCAAAGACAGACGTAAAGACCATTCTGACAGCCGGAGCATCTGGTATCTTACTTGGTCTGATCTCTGCAGCAACCGCAGTACTTTTCTTCTTCGTTATCAATCTTCTGCTTCCGAAGAAAGAGAGAAATGCAATGGGCGCGGCAATCGGTACGACCGCTCTGAACTCTGCTATGACACCGGCAGCAGTTGCTGAGGCTGACCCGACTATGGAAGAATTCGTTCCGATGGCAACCGCGCAGTGCGCGACCGCTTCTATCATTACTTTGTTCCTTTGCCCGTTTATCACGGCAGCATTTGACAAGTATATGCAGAAGAAACAGAAAGGTATCTACAGTCCGGAAGGCTGGGCATACTCTAAGGTAGCAGGCAACTAATTATAATCTATACATACACTCTGCAAAAATGTTGTAAATAAGGTGCAAAAAAGTCCTTTTATATGTTAGAATATAAAGGGACTTTTTTATAAAAACTTTCTGAGGCGGAAGTGTTTTATAAAGGAGGACTTATGAATAAAATAACGGTGCACATGACAAAAGAGACATTATATGATTTTCTTTTATTCCATGCCTATTCAAAATTTAGTGGCTTTTTGACCAACATACTGGGACTTGCCATTGCATTTCTTGGAATTTCCATGTATGTGACAGGAAGGACAGATGCCTTGCATCTGGTGTTCTATGTGGTCGCAGCAGTGATCTTTCTGGGTTACACGCCGTTCCTGCTCAAGACGAGGGCAAAGAAGCAGGTGGAGGTCAATCCGGAATATAACGGTCCTGCGGAGTATACATTTTCGGATGAAGAGGGCATCACGGTGAGATGGGCGAACGAGCAGGAGAAGCAGTATAGCTGGGAAGAGATCAAACGTGCGGTAGTAACGCCGAAAACGATTGGAATCTATTATGAGGCAGAGAGGGCTCTGATCATTCCGAAGCAGGATTTTGGTCAGGAATTTACCCCTATTTTCCAGATGATCGCCAGGCATCTCGGTATGAATAATGTGAGAATGAGATAACATCCGCACCGTTCGGAGGTTAAGATGGAAGAGCGCAGACGGGAGATCCTGCAGGAATTAAATGAATACGGTAAAGTGAGGGTGGCAGATCTGAGTAAACGACTTGGCTGTTCGGAAGTGACGATCCGTAATGACATCAAGGTCATGGACAGGGAGGGGCTGCTGAAGCGGATTCATGGCGGTGCACTCCGCCTGGATAAAGGAGTAGACAGAAAATACTCCGCGGAGAGTATTTACCGGAATACGGCCCGCAAGCGCCAGATTGCAGCCTGTGCCTACGAATACATTGAGGACAGAGATACGATCATCATTGACGACGCGTCCAGCAGTTTTTATCTGGCGGTGTACATTAAGGAGCACCCGGAGAAGCGGATTGCCGTGGTGACGAATTCCCTTTTGGTGGGGAATGAATTGGCGGATGTACGCCACGTAGAGCTTTATATGGTAGGCGGGCATGTGGGAGGACACCTTGCGGCGACGATGGGAGATTCCGCACTCCAGAATATGGAGCAGTTTCATGTAGATAAAGGATTTATCGGTGTGCATAGTATTAATTTTGATGTAGGGCTGACCTCGATCGCGACTCCGCAGATGCAGATTAAGCGTGCTATATTAAAGGCGGCATCGCAGGTATTTGTTTTGGCGGACAGCAGCAAATTCGGTGGAGGATATGTGTCGGTGATCTGTCCGGTCAATCAGGTGTATAAGATCATCACGGATTCCCAGATTGCGACGGAATATGTGAGAAAAGCAGAACGGGAACAGATTCCGCTGGTTGTCGCAGGAGAACGGAGCAGATAGCAGCTGGATTTTGGAAAATGGCTTCCGGCAAGGCAGATGTTCAGGCAAATCGGGAGTCTGGGTAAGAGAGTATGAGATATGACAGAATAAAAAGGGGACGTTTTATTGAGCGTCCGAATCGGTTTATTGCCCATGTGGAGATAGAGGGGCAAAAAGAAATCGTACATGTGAAGAATACAGGACGCTGCGCCGAGCTTTTTGTGCCCGGTGCAGTTGTTTATGTGCAGGAAAATGACAGTCCCGGAAGAAAGACGAAATGGGACCTGATCGGGGTGGAAAAAGGGGAGAAGATGATCAATGTCGACTCCCAGATTCCCAACTATGTGGTGAAAGAATGGATTGAAGAGGGAGGTCTTTTTTCCGACGTCCTTCTGGTGAAACAGGAGGTGACATATGGGTCTTCCCGGTTCGACCTGTATGTGGAGCATGGACAGAAGAAAACATTTATTGAAGTGAAGGGCGTTACACTGGAGGAAGAAGGACGGGTGCGTTTCCCGGACGCCCCCAGTGAACGGGCGGTAAAGCATGTGGAGGAACTGGTAAAGGCGGTGGAGGAAGGGTATGAGGCATATATCCTTTTTGTGATTCAGATGAAGGACGTGCGCTATTTTACGCCGAATCGGGACACGCATCTTAAGTTCGCCGAGGCGCTTGAGGCTGCGGCGAAGGCCGGAGTGAAGGTACTGGCGTATGACTGCCAGGTGACGCAGGATTCAATCAGGCTGGCGGA
Source organism: Roseburia hominis (assembly GCA_040702975.1). Taxonomy (NCBI): domain Bacteria; kingdom Bacillati; phylum Bacillota; class Clostridia; order Lachnospirales; family Lachnospiraceae; genus Roseburia; species Roseburia hominis. The sequence goes on along the minus strand of CP159990.1, from coordinate 3,822,510 downwards.
TTCGATTCCGGTAGCGCTGGACTGCCAAGAATACCTAAGTGAACGTTCGGTGGACGATCATCTCGGTTGCCAAGCATGCCTAAGTGAACGTCCAGTGGACGTTCATCTCGGCAAGGATCGTCTTTTGGCTCTTGCAGACCCGCTCATAACATGGTACCGCGGGAATAAGCGAGATCTTCCCTGGCGGAAGACAAATGAAAACAGGCAGGAGACAGCCTATCATGTGTGGGTATCGGAAATTATGCTCCAGCAGACCCGCGTGGAGGCGGTAAAGTCCTATTATCAGCGCTTTTTGGAGGCTCTGCCGACGGTAGAGGACCTGGCGGAAGCGGAGGAAGACAGGCTTTTAAAGCTGTGGGAAGGGCTGGGATACTATAACCGTGTCCGCAATATGCAAAAAGCGGCCAGACAGGTTATGGTGGATTTCCACGGAGAGATTCCGGGGAGCTTTGAAGCTATATACAGCCTTGCCGGAATCGGAAGCTATACGGCGGGGGCAATCGCATCTTTTGCATTCGGCGTTCCAAAGCCTGCGGTGGACGGCAATGTGCTGCGCGTGATTTCAAGGCTTCTGGCAAGCTATGAGGATATCATGAAAGCGTCCGTAAGGAAGAAGATAGAGGAGAGCCTGGAAAAAGTGATCCCGGCCGATGCGCCCTCTGATTTTAATCAGGGCCTGATCGAGCTGGGGGCGCTCATCTGCGTGCCGAACGGGGCGCCCAAATGCGAAATCTGTCCGGTCAGTCACCTGTGCCGTGCAAGAGAACTGGGGTGCCAGATGGAGCTCCCGGTCAAAAAGAAGGAAAAAGCCCGGAAGATTCAGCCAAGAACAATCCTGCTATTCAGGGATGGAGGGAAAGTTGCGATTCGCAAACGTCCTGCCCGCGGGCTTCTGGCGGGCCTCTATGAATTCCCGGGACTTGAAGGTCATCTTACGATGGAAGAAGTGATCGCATACAGCAAAAAGATCGGACTTAGTCCGATCCGTGTGGAGCCATTGCCGGAGGCAAAGCATATATTCAGCCATGTTGAGTGGCAGATGAAAGCTTACATGATTCGTGTCGATGAGCTGGAAAAGAAATGCACGGAACCGCTTCTTTTTGCACCGTTTGAGGAGATCCAGAAGACCTGGGCGATTCCGTCGGCATTTTCCGCTTATATACCCTATGTGTCTTCCTGGACGAAAGGGTAAGACCGGGTTAAATGGTCTGTCGTGCAAGCACAGAGATTCTCGTCTCCGATGGAACATATACAATCTGGTACATGAAATATGCCATCACGCCGGCCGCTACCACGTCCACGACGGAATGCTGCTTTAAAAACATGGTAGACAGGACGATCAGCACGGTCAGGATAAAGGAACCCTTCTGTACCAGGCGGGATTGCCGGAGCTTCTCGCTGTGTGAGATTGCAATATAACATGCGATGGAATTATACACATGCAGGCTGGGCAGAACGTTCGTAGGCGTATCTGCCGCATAAAGGTGGCGTACCAGGTCGATAAAAATATTTTCCCGGGTAAAGACCTCCGGGCGCAGATTCAGACCGTTCGGAAAGATCGTGCAGATGATCAGGAATATGGTCATACCTGTAAACATCAGCGTTGTCAGTCTGAGATATCCTTGCTTATCCGTGAACAGGAAATAAAGCACCGTTACTGCAATAAAGGCGAACCACATCAGGTAAGGAATGATGAACACTTCGATAAAGGGAATGAAATCATCGAATACCGAATGGATCACAAAGTAATCGCTGGTGACGGTCTTTTCCAGATAACCGAACCATGCCATATAGACCAGCCCGTACAACAGGATACAGGCATGACTGTATTTGTGGATAAATTGTTTTATCGTCAATCGAATCGTATTCAAAGTAACAGGACCCCTTCATAATAGAAAATGTCAAACTCATATGTGATGGCGTAGTATTTTTAGAATAAAATTAAATTTCTTATGCAAACGTCAAAATTCTCATTTATCGTCGTGGTATAATGTCGGCAGACATTATACCTGCGCATAGATTTCTGCGTTCACCGCAGAAATATGGCGCTAAAATCCCCCAGAGGGGCCATGATTCGAAGAATCATGGTTAGTATATCATCAATCGGGTTTCTAAACAACCATCTTCATAAAACATTCACATTTTTTTATCGATATTTTAATGAGTGTACGAGGCTGTTTTGGCCGGAAGTTCAAAAATGTACATATCAAATTGATGGTGTGCTTTTTGGTAGGCTTTCGGCGTGCGCAGCGTCCACACGGCAATCGGGGTGTGAAACAGCCTGTGGACCAAAAGCAGACTGAGATTCTCGCTGTCTGCCAGCTTGTAGGAGATAAAATCCGGGCGGCACAGGATATTTGTCAGTAAAAACTGTACACAGAGCCGAAACAGATAGTGAGGCTTTCTCGGGAGTTTGACAGTTAAATAATGGAAAAAGTACTTGCAGGCCCCATAAAGCCTGTATTTTTTTGTCAAATCTTATTCGTTTTGTTGTGGCTATTTGTAGCTATATGTGGTATAATAAGGATTAGGAGGTGTTTGCCATGAAACTTACAGTAAGCAAATCGAAAAATTCTGCATCCTTTTATGTACAGAAAACAATCCGAAAACCAGATGGCCGTGTGACCACTGTCACAGTTGAAAAACTTGGCAACCTGACAGAAGTCACCGCAAAAGCCGGTGGTAAGGATCCCTATGTATGGGCACAGGAGTATGTCAATGAATTAAATCGCAAAGAGTATGATGAGAACAAAGAAATCCTTATCAGCTATTCTCCTTCAAAGCTCCTGAAGAAAAATGAACAGAAGCTTTTTAACTGCGGTTATCTCTTCCTGCAGAACATTTATTATAGTTTGGGGCTGGACAAAATATGCAGGGATATTTCCTCCCGTCATTCTTTTGCTTATGATTTGAATGATGTCCTTTCGAAGCTTATTTATACAAGAATTCTTTATCCATCTTCAAAACTGTCCTCCAACAGACAGGCCACGAAATTTATTGAGCAGCCCACATTCGAACTGCATGACATCTACAGGACCCTTTCTGTCCTTTCGGAAGAAAATGATCTTATACAGGCACAGCTTTATAAAAACAGCCAGAAGGTCTGCGAACGCAGGAAAGATGTCCTTTATTATGACTGTACGAATTACTTCTTTGAGATTGAAGAGGCAGATGATCTGCGCCGCTATGGAAAATCCAAACAGCACCAGCCCCTCCCTATCGTTGGTATGGGACTGTTCATGGATCACGACGGCATTCCGCTGGCCTTCGATATTTATCCCGGAAACAAAAATGAACAGCCCACTTTGAAACCACTGGAGCAAAAAGTACTCCGCGATTACGGACTTGACCAGATCATCGTCTGTACAGATGCAGGGCTTTCTTCCAAGACAAACCGGAAGTTCAATGACAGAAAGATTAATGGTGTACAGCTCCGTAGTTTTATTACCATACAATCCATAAAACAGCTGCCTGACTATCTCAAGGATTTTGCACTTGATCCAGACGGATGGCACCTGCCAGGTTCTGATGAAACCTTTAATCTCAACGAGATCGATGAAGCAAAGAATTATAAAAACATTTTTTATAAGGATCGCTGGATCAAAGAGGACCTCTCCCAACGGAAGATCAAAAAAGGAGCCCAGCCATTAGAACAACATCTGGTCGTTTCTTTTTCTCCAAAATATAAAGCTTATCAGAGGAAGATCCGGAACGGGCAGGTCGAGCGTGCACAGCAGCTTATTAATGATGGGAAGTATAAACAGCGTCCCAAGAACCAGAATGACCCGCACAGATTTATCTCCAGAGAGAAAGCAACCAAAGATGGAGAAGTCTGCTCAGAAGAGATCGTGTATCTTAATACAGATGCAATCCGGGAAGAAGAACGTTATGATGGTTTCTATGCTGTATGCACGAACCTGGATGATATGAGTGTAGAAGAGATCGTAAGAATCAACAAGAAGCGCTGGGAGATTGAAGAATGTTTCCGGGTCATGAAAACGGAATTCAGGGCCCGCCCCGTATACCTTCAGACAGAAGACCATATCCGTGCCCATTTCATCACTTGTTTTATAGCACTTGTTATCTACAGGATTCTGGAAAAGGAACTCAAAGAAGCCTATACATGTGAGGAAATCATAGATACTTTAAAGAACATGATGATGGCCCGCCCCGGTGAGAAACTGGGGTACACACCCGTTTATACAAGGACGGATCTGACGGACAGACTACACGAAACAGCCGGATTCCGTACCGATTATCAAATCATAACTGATGTAAATATGAGGAAAATAATACGAGCCTCAAAGAAGAAAAAGTAATAATATATAGCTACATTTTGAACAACAAAAAAATCCGTAGAAAGCTTGATTTTACAGCAATCTACGGATTTTTACTGTCAAAGATGGGAGTATATCATCAATCGGGTTTCTAAACAACCATCTTCATAAAACATTCACATTTTTTTATCGATATTTTAATGAGTGTACGAGGCTGTTTTGGCCGGAAGTTCAAAAATGTACATATCAAATTGATGGTGTGCTTTTTGGTAGGCTTTCGGCGTGCGCAGCGTCCACACGGCAATCGGGGTGTGAAACAGCCTGTGGACCAAAAGCAGACTGAGATTCTCGCTGTCTGCCAGCTTGTAGGAGATAAAATCCGGGCGGCACAGGATATTTGTCAGTAAAAACTGTACACAGAGCCGAAACAGATAGTGAGGCTTTCTGTCAGAGCGGGTCAGTGCACTGGAGAGCTGTCCGCGCAGGATATGCGGCGCATTTTTATAAAACCAGCGTACTCCAAGGGTATTAAAAGACTGAATCAGAAATTTCCCGCGATAGTCTTTTAAAAGCTCCCAGGCGTAAGCGCAGAGGCGCATGTCGCGGGAGGGGAGCTTTAGCTCCACAAGCAGGGGTACGCGCCCGTCGATGTAGTCCAGAACATCGGAAAACAGCGGAATCCGCTCTGCGGTTCCTAAAAGATGCAGATTTCTGAGCTCTGCCAGAGTATACTCCTCGATGGTGCCGGGAACGCCGCAGATGCGGTCCAGCGTATCATCATGAAAGACGACCACCTGATTATCACGGGTGATATGGATATCCAGCTCAATGGCCAGATTCCTTTTGACGGCCTCTTTAAAAGCGGGCATGGAGTTCTCGGGAACCAAGGCATTTGCATTGTGAAGTCCCCGGTGGGCATAGTCCCTGCCGAGAAAAGGAACCATATCACGTCGGCGTGTCAGATTGGGCATGATCAAGTATAAATAAAGCAGAATGCTCCCAATAAGGATGCCGAGTATGATGATAAACAGAAACATGAAGCGCCTCCTCTAAAATATGAAATATGATAAATATATAGTCCATATAAGTGCGCAAATCATCGCACGATTACGTGGACGAAATCCGGAATTACTGAAAACGAGATCTTCCGAACCGGCGGCAGCGGTTCTCCGTCTGAGTGCACGGGAAGTGCAAGGGAAGAAGTAATGTCTGCCTTTTTGCAGCGATAAATATGTACCCCCTTCATATGGATATGCTTCCCGGTAAAAACGGTAGGAAGAATGGTGATCAGAGCCCTGAGCTTTGAAATATCGGCGATCACGATCAAATCCAGGTAACCGTCATCGGGAAGTGCATTCGGACAGAACATACAGCCGCCGCCCTCATATCGCAGATTCATGGCAGCCGCAAAATACGCCCGCTTAAAATGCAGAGTTTTTAAGTCGTCCAGAGTGGTGGTCATCTCAGAAGGCTTGTAGCAGATCAGCCGGACCAGGCCCATTCCTGCGTAGGCCAGTCTGCCCAGATGAAAGCGGTTCAGCAGCTTTTTCAGACCGGAAGCGTCAAGCCTGTGGCAAATATCGGCATCGTAGCCAATCCCCGCACTTACGGCAAAACGGTGGGTGGTCTGGCCAAAACGGATCTTTCCCAGATCCAGATGCCGGATAGAAGAGGGCGCAAGCACTGTGGCCAGTGCCTGGTCGGCATGGACGGAAATCCCAAGCCCACGTGCAAAATCATTGCCGGAACCGAAGGGAATATATCCCAGGGTGGTCTTGCCCGAATAGCGGATTCCGTTCACCGCTTCGTCGATGCTTCCGTCGCCTCCCAGAACGACCAGCGTGTGGGATCGTCCGTCCCCCGTGATTTTAGAAACAAGCTCCGTGGCGTGATGAGGCCCTTCGGTAAAATGTACCTGATACGGAGTCTGGCTGCAGGAAAGCCTTTGTCTGGTGTTTTCCCAGACCGACTTTCCAAGACCGGAACGCGCACTGGGATTTACGATAAAATGTAACATAAGTTGTCCCCCTCAATCTTTTGTATGCATGACAAGTGAAAAATATGAGAATATGCTTCTATAACGCAGAATTCAAATATTTACCAAGGCATCTGCCTTCTATCCTATTATATTTTATCCTGGAAAACTTCGCAATAGAGAGATAGGTAATATAAGAGAAAATGAAAAAAACGGCGCCTCCCGAAAAGGAGACGCCATTCCGTTTTATATTATGTGCCGAGTTTCATTGGCAGCAAGCCGGGAAGACATGCCTGCATGTTCATCCGGCGCTTGCCTTAGCTTCGACATCGGGAAATTATTGCGGTTTCCGCGGCATTTCCCATGCATTATGATCGGTATGCAGAAGCATATGTGCCTTGTGAGACAGCGGTTTTTCCATGAAATCCTCATAGAGCTTCAGGACATCCGGATTCTCATGAGAGAAGCGGATCTTGCAGTTTTCGTCCAGGAAATACAGGTTCTCGCCACGTTCATGGGCCAGCTCCTGTCCGTCGTGGATTGGTTGTCCACCGCCGCCGACACAGCCGCCGGGACAGGCCATAACTTCTACGAAATCATAGTGAACCTCGCCACGCTCAATAGCCTCGATCAGCTTTCTGGTATTGCCAAGGCCGCTGACAACTGCAGCGCGGACCGTTGCATCGCCGAGCGTCACCTCCGCCTCGATCACACCGGTTCCAAAAGCAGGACTTCTCACTGCTTTAAATGCGTCCGGCTTGGGATTCTTTCCGGTTACCAGATAATGTGCGGTTCTGAGAGCCGCTTCCATAACGCCGCCGGTAGCGCCGAAGATGACGCCTGCTCCGGACCATTCTTTCATCAGTGGATCGCACTCACGATCTACGAGGGTCTCCGGATTGATATGTGCAGAACGGATCATGCGGGTCAGTTCGCGGGTGGTAAGAACCACATCGGTATCATGTCCGGCATATTCTCCGTAGAACAGTTCCATATTGCTCTCGCCCTTCTTGGCTACGCAGGGCATAATGGATACGGTGAACATATCTTCCGGTTTTACGCCGATCGACTGAGCGAAATAGGTCTTCATTACGGCGCCGAACATCTGCTGTGGTGATTTCGCGGTGGATAACTGCGGAACCAGATGCGGATACTGGGATTTGATGAAACGTACCCAGCCCGGGCAGCAGGAGGTGAACATCGGTCTTGATTTCAGTTCTCCTTTTGTAAAACGCTCCAGGAATTCATTGCCTTCTTCCATGATGGTAAGGTCGGCAGTGAAGGAAGTATCAAATACATAGTCAACGCCAAGCTTCTTAAGAGAGTCCATAATCTTTCCGACTGTAGCCTGCTCAAGCGGAAGTCCGAGTGCTTCGCCCCATGCGGCACGTACTGCCGGCGCTACCTGGGCTACAACGACTTTCTTCTTGTCAGCGATCGCATCCCATACCCTGTCGGTGTCATCACGCTCACGCAGAGCGCCTACCGGACAATGGGTGATACACTGGCCGCAGAGAGAGCAGTCTGCATCGGTAATCTTGCGGTTCCCGGAAACTCCGACGGTGGTTCTGGAACCGGTACTTGTTACGTCCCAGATATGCAGGTCCTGAATCTTGTCACAGACCTGGATACAGCGCATACACTTTACGCATTTTCTGGAATCCCGGATCAGTGGGAATGTCTTATCCCACGGTGTGTCTTCAAATCTTTCCTTAAACGGAAGATCAATAATGTTAAAATCATTTGCAATTTTCTGCAAGGTACAGTTTCCGCTGCGCACACAGGTCGCACATTTGCAATCGTGCTGAGAAAGAATAAGCTGCACCGTTCTCTTTCTTGCGGCACGGACCTTGGGACTGTTGGTGTAGATCACCATGCCTTCCTTTACCTTGTTGTTACAGGAGGTAATCAGTTTATCCATGCCTTCCAGTTCCACTACGCAGACACGGCAGGCTGCGATCTCATTGATATCCTTCAGATAGCAGAGCTTCGGAATCGGAATATTTACACTGGCAGCTGCCTCCATGATCGTCGTACCCTCGGGTACGCTAACAGCGATATTATCTATTGTTAAATTTACCATAATTTTTCCCGGCCTCCTTTGAAAATGCCGTAGCCGAAGTGGTCACAGCGCAGACATCTGCTTGCTTCCTGTTTTGCTTCTGCTTCGGTCATGCAGTTTTCTACACCGTTAAAGTCACATACACGCTCGCATGCTTCGCGTTCGGTTATATTGACTCTTCCGCACGGCGGGCGGTCGTCAAGACGTGCTTCCGGAATCTCCACATCACAGCCGATCTCATGGTGGAATCCCAGATATTCGTCGATATTGGCAGCTACTACCTTGGCAGCAGCAATGGCTTTGATCACAGTTGCCGGGCCGGATGCACAGTCACCGCCGGCAAATACGCCCGGAATATTGTCGAATCCGCCGTATTTCTGGGTCAGAATCTTACCGCGCTGTACCGGAACGCCAGCTTCCTCGAAGTGCTGGTATTCGATATCCTGACCGATTGCTACGATCAGTGTCTGGCACGGAATAAATACATCAGGCTCTCCTGTCGGGCGTACACTGGCACGTCCGTCTTTGATCTTGCTGATCATCTGCGGAGTCACATAAATACCGGTGACATGTCCGTTCTCATCTGTCTCGATGCGGGAAGGAGCCATCAGAGTCTTTACCTCGATACCCTCTGCGATGGCGCCCTCGATCTCAGCGGGAAGAGCGGTCATATCGGCTACCCTACGACGGTAAACGATGCTGACCTTCTTAGCGCCCAGTCTTCTTGCAGTACGAACGGCGTCCATAGAAACATTTCCGCCGCCGATTACGGCAACTTCCTGTCCGGTCAGATCCGGATTTTCGTTCTTGCCTACGTCGCGGAGGAACTTCACTGCGGAGAGAACGCCCTCTGCCTGCTCGCCCTCGATGCCCAGCTTCTTGTCGGTGCTGGCGCCGATCGTGATCAGAACGGCGTCATATTCTTCGCGAAGACTCTGAATCGTCATATCTTTACCGATTCTCTGGCCGAAACGAACTTCCACGCCGGTCTCGAGGATCGCATTAATATCGTCGTCCAGTCTGTCTTTCGGAAGACGGTAATTCGGGATACCATAACGCAGCATACCGCCGAGTTTCGGCAGCATCTCAAATACGGTCACCTGGTGGCCCATAAGCTGCAGATAATAAGCAGCGCTGAGTCCTCCCGGGCCTCCGCCGACAATGGCTACACGTTTGCCGGTGGACGGTCCGCATTTCGGAGGCGGTACCTTTCCGGCGTAATCAGCAGCCATTCTCTTAAGGCCGCGGATATTGACAGCATCATCTACCATGTTCCTGCGGCAGCGGGCCTCGCAGGGGTGCTCGCAGATAAAGCCACAGGTGGTCGGGAACGGATTGTCCTTTCTGATCAGGCGGATCGCGTCGGCATAGCGGCCTTCCCCAACAAGTGCTATGTAACCCGGAATATCCACATGTGCAGGACAAAGTGAAACACACGGAACCGGCTGGGTGTACTGGCAGGTACATTTCCCCTGGTGGATATGTTCTTCATAATCCTGCCGGCAGCCCATCAGGCTCTTGTAAACCATATGTGCAGCCTCGTAACCGATGGCACAGTCGGCACCGTCCATAATCGCAAGCGCCAGATCTTCCATCAGGTCCAAAGTCTCCATAGTTGCTTTTCCATTCAGTACATCAGTCAGCAGGTTTTTAAGCTGCCAGAGACCGATACGGCATGGAACACATTTCCCGCAGGTCTGCGCGTGGCACATCTCCAAAAATGCACGCGTCATGTCTACGGGGCATAGTCCCGGAGGACTAGATTCGATTCTTCGCTCCAGATCTTTGTAAAGCCCCTCAATTGTAAGCTGAGCCTTCCCCGGAGTAGGAATTTCTAATCTGCTCATAGTTTCAATCTCCTCTTTGTAAAAATATTTGGACACACTTATGTGTACATTGTACCTGAGAAAGTACAATTGTGCAATAAAAGTTAAAAAAATGTCAGAATGTTTTTTCAGTAGTCATCGGTTGAAAAACGTGGTGCCCAAATTGTCTGAAAACTGTGAAAAATTTAACATGATTGTGGAATGAAACAAACAGGAGAAAAGGACAAATAATGGCACACCGCTGAAGGAAAACGCATATGTTTCTGCGTTTACATGACAAAGAGTTTCATGGTATACTATTAACACTTATAAAATAAAAGAAAGGTCGTTAAAACTATGAAAGTGACAGATTTTGGTGTAACCACAAAAGGACAGGAAGCAAAGCTTTACACATTATCGAACGGAAACGGCATGGAGGTTGCAGTCAGCGATTACGGCGCCGTGTTAGTACAGGTCATTGTGCCGGATAAAGAGGGAAATCCCTGCGATGTCGTGTTGGGATATGATGAGGCGGCAGGTTACGAGGAAGGCGGCCTGTTCCTGGGAGCAGTCGTAGGACGAAGCGCGAACCGAATCGGAGGTGCGGTGATCGAAGTAGACGGTAAGACCTACGAGCTTGCGAAAAATGATAACGGCAACAATCTTCACAGCGGTCCGGATTTTTATCATCTGCGTATGTGGGAGGTAAAAGAGACTGCGGACGATCATGTGACCTTTGCTCTTGACAGTCCGGACGGTGATCAGGGTTACCCGGGGAATCTTCATATTGAAGTAACGTATACTTTGACTTCGGATAATGCATTGAAACTGACTTATCATGCAGTGCCGGATGCGGACACCGTGATCAATCTGACAAATCACAGCTATTTCAATATGGATGGACATGCTTCCGGCGATGTGATGGAGCAGGAGGTATGGGTAGACGCAGATGCATTTACGCGGGCAGATAAAGAATCGATTCCGACAGGAGAGATTCTTTCGGTAGAAGGGACGCCGATGGATTTCCGCACGAAGAAACCATTGGGACGTGATATTAATGACGATTACGAAGCACTGAACTTCGGTATGGGCTACGACCACAATTGGGTTTTGAAAAATGAGGGACAATTTGCAAAAGTTGCTGAGATGTCTTCTAAAAAGAGCGGAATCACGATGGAGGTCTACACCGATCTTCCGGGCATGCAGGTCTACTGCGGTAACTTCATCATAGAAGAAAAAGGAAAGGGCGGAGCCAAGTACCACAAACGCCAGGGCTGCTGTTTTGAGACACAGTTCTTCCCGGATGCTATTCACAAAGAAAACTTCCAGGGACCGATCTGCAAAAAAGGGGAAACATACGATACTGTTACGATGTATAAGTTCGTATAGAAGATATCTATAAGCGCGGTTTATATATTAGAATAAGTGATTGGACATTTTGCAGGGGGCTGCGCTATAATAGGTTTCAGAAAGAGGTAGCCAATACCAATTAATTGCAAAATTCCCTTCTAAAATTAAAAGAATCTCTTAGGAACGCTTGCCTAAGAGGTTTTTTTATTCGTTCTATTCCGGATTACGAAGTAGAATCTTTCGCAAATCAGTGGTATAATTTGAAATGAATTCGAAATAAGTTTATATTTGCAAACAAGGAGATAAATATGGTTCCTATCATTTTTGCCAGTATTTGCTGTGCCTATCTGGGCATAGCTTCGCTGATAAATTACTATAGAGATGAGAAGAAAGAATATATACTGGTAATTGGAGAAGTTGTGCGTAGCGATAGAAACAAATTTTATCATAGAGGATATCATGGTATTGGATATATACCAGTAATTGAATATAGTTACAATAATAACGTTTATCAGGTAAATCATAGGGTTAGCTCTTCTAAGTATGGGAAAAATATGGAAATTGTTCCAAACTCAAAATATCATATTGGCGATAAAGTGGAGCTCAGAGTATATGTGGATCAGCCAGAGCATGCACTTATAAATGACAGAAATAATATTCTACTGCCACTCTATGTCGGAATCCCGCTAACCCTATTAAGTATAGTACTTTTATGTGTTGCAATAATCAACTGATCCCGTCCAGATAATGTCCGATAGACCTGCGGATATTTCCTTCAAAATCAGTATCCCCACTATACAGACACCACTCAAATACATTACCGATTACCAGCATACGGATATCGGTCAGAATCTGTTCCAGAGGCAGCTTCAGCGTCAGAATCCCGGCGTTTATCGCATTTTTCAGATAATTCTCCACGGTCACAATCGGGTAAGGCCGCTCGGTACGGATTGTAGGGTTCAAGGCCAGATTTTTCGGCGTATAGTAATTTGCCATAAACTCCACGCCTAATTCCCGACAGTAGCTTGCGTAGTTTAAGTAAACATGGATAATTGCGATCTTTGCCTCATCCCAGCTCTCCGGCAGTTCAAGAAGGTCAGGGTTAATACTAGGCTGTTCCTCGATATAATAGGAAAGCAAATCGTCCTTAGTCTTAAAATGGTGGTAGAAACTCCCGTTGGAGACGCCCGCCTCATCACAGATATTCTTTATGGAAAGCTGTTCATAACCCTTCTCTTGCAGAATCTTCTTCGCCGCATGGAAGATGCGGGTCTTGGTCTCTCTGGATTTCTGCTGCTGTCTGGACAGCGGTTCGTTTGTTAAATTCTTCATGTAATAATCCCCTTATGTTAAAATCTTTCATCAGTATAACACAACTTTTCAGCGATTTCAAGAAAACAGAGTATACTCGGAATTGTAAAAATACTCTTTAGGTCATCTTTAGGTCAAGGAAGAAGAAAGGCTTGAGAAAGAGGAGAAAATCGTCTATACTTTTAATTGTGCAAAGTTGACTTATTAGGTGGAGTGAATGCGATAAAATAGAAAGAGGTTATATTATATGGATATCAATCAAAAGATCACAGAGGAACTTGGCGTACAAAGATGGCAGGTAGATGCTGCCGTAAAATTGATTGACGAGGGAAACACCATCCCCTTCATCGCGCGTTACCGTAAGGAGGCGCATGGCACGCTGGATGACGAACAGCTCAGAAAATTATATGAGCGTTTGACGTATCTGCGGAATCTGGAGGAGAAAAAAGAGCAGGTGTTATCCAGCATTGAAGAGCAGGGCAAGCTGACGCCGGAGCTTAAGGCTCAGATTCTGGCGGCGCAGACGCAGGTGCTGGTGGACGATCTCTACCGCCCTTACCGTCCAAAGCGAAGAACCCGCGCGACCATCGCAAAGGAGAAGGGATTGGAGCCCTTGGCGGTACTCATTTCTCTGCAAAATGCAAAAGAGCCTCTGGAAGCGCTGGCGGCTTCCTATATATCAGAGGAAAGAGGCGTTGCAAATGCCAAAGAAGCTATCGATGGGGCGAAGGATATCCTGGCGGAATCCATTTCCGACGAAGCAGATTACAGGACGCGTATCCGAAATATGACGATGAAAAAAGGCGTATTGGTATCTGTTGCAAAAGATGAGAAGGCGGAGTCGGTTTATGAGATGTATTATGATTTTTCCGAACCGGTCTCAAAACTTGCAGGGCATCGGGTGCTGGCGCTGAACCGTGGAGAGAAAGAAAAATTCCTGACTGTGAAGATCGAAGCCCCGGAGGAGGATATTATCCGCTATCTGGAGAAAAAAGTGATCCGAAGAGACAATCCGTACACGACTTCGGTGTTAAAAGAAGTGGTAGAGGACAGCTATAAACGTCTGATCGCCCCGGCGATCGAGAGGGAAATACGGAATGATCTGACCGAAAAGGCGGAGGACGGTGCGATCCTGGTGTTCGGAAAGAACCTGGAACAGCTCCTGATGCAGCCTCCGATTGTAGGGCAGGTCGTGCTGGGCTGGGACCCGGCTTTTCGTACCGGCTGTAAGCTGGCCGTAGTGGACGCGACTGGAAAAGTGATCGGGACCACGGTCATTTACCCGACTGCCCCCACCACGCCGCAGAAGATTCAGGCGGCAAAGGATCTGCTTAAAAAAATCATTCCGAAGTATCATGTCACCCTGATCTCTTTGGGAAATGGAACGGCGTCCAGGGAGTCTGAGCAGTTCATCGTGGAGCTTTTGAAGGAGATTCCGCAGAAGGTGCAGTATGTGATTGTGAATGAAGCGGGTGCTTCCGTATATTCAGCCAGCAAACTGGCCACCGAGGAGTTCCCCAAATTCGACGTAGGGCAGAGAAGTGCCACCTCTATTGCAAGGCGTCTTCAGGACCCGCTTGCCGAGCTGGTAAAAATCGATCCCAAATCCATCGGCGTGGGACAGTACCAGCACGATATGAATCAGAAGAAGTTAAGTGAAGCGTTAGGGGGAGTGGTAGAGGATTGTGTAAATAAAGTAGGCGTTGACTTAAATACCGCGTCCGCACCTCTTCTTTCCTATATTTCCGGCATTTCCGGTACGCTGGCAAAAAATATCGTAGCTTACCGGGAAGAAAATGGAAAATTCGAAGATCGGAAAGAACTTTTAAAAGTGCCGAAGTTAGGGCCAAAGGCATTCGAGCAGTGCGCCGGTTTCATGCGGATTACAGGTGGAAAGAACCCGCTTGATGGGACCAGCGTGCACCCGGAATCCTACGAGGCGGCGACAAAATTGCTGGAAAAACAGGGATTCAAGCCGAACGATATCATTGGAGGTAAATTAATCGGACTGTCCCTCACGATCAAAAACTATAAAAAATTGTCGGAGGAACTGGGAATCGGAGAGATTACCCTGCGGGATATTGTAAAAGAGCTGGAAAAGCCGGCCCGTGACCCGAGAGATGAGATGCCGCGCCCGATCCTTCGGACAGACGTGTTGGAGATGAAGGATTTAAAAGAAGGCATGATGCTGAAAGGAACCGTGAGAAATGTCATTGATTTTGGCGTGTTCGTGGACATCGGGGTACATCAGGACGGGCTGGTGCATATTTCCCAGATTACAGACCGTTTCATCAAACACCCGCTGGAAGCAGTCAGCGTGGGTGATATCGTGGACGTAAAGGTAATGAGTGTGGATCTGCAGAAAAAGAGGATTCAGCTCACCATGCGGGGAATTCAGAAATAGACAATGGAGGACGTTCTATGTTCGGATATGTAACCGCTTATGAACCGGAATTAAAAGTGAAAGATTTTCAAAAATATAAGGCGTATTACTGCGGGCTCTGTCAAAGCCTGAAGGATCGCTACGGTACTTTGGGACAGCTTACCCTGACCTATGATATGACCTTTGCAATCCTTCTTTTGACCTCGCTTTATGAGAGCGACACGAAGATGTCTACGCATCGCTGCAAGGTGCACCCGGTGAAGAAGCAGGCCATGCTGCAGAATGAGATCACGGAATACGCTGCGGACATGAACCTCATTCTGGCGTATTACCATATGAAAGATGATTGGCTGGACGAGAAAAGCGTCAGCGGTTTTGCCGGGACCTGTGCGCTCAGAAGAAAGGTGAAAAGGGCGATTCTCAGATACCCCAGGCAGAGTACGGTAATCCGCAGGGAACTTAAGAAGCTTGCCAGGTATGAGAAAGAAAATATCATGGAGATCGACGGCCCTGCGGGCTGCTTCGGAAGGCTTATGGAAGAACTTTTCCTCTATAAAAAAGACCAGTGGGAGATGCCGCTTCGCAGATTGGGATTTTATCTGGGGAAATTTATTTATATCATGGATGCCTATGAGGATCTGGAGAAAGATATAAAGTCCGGCAGCTACAATCCGCTTAGGAATCTTTCCGGGGAAGCGGACTACGAAGAACGCTGCCGGGAGATGCTCTGCATGATGATTGGAGAGTGTACGGCTGAATTTGAGAAACTTCCCTGCATTTTAGACGTAGACATTTTGCGAAATATATTATATGATGGAGTGTGGAAACGTTTTAATAAATTGCAGGATAAGAAAAGAGAGGAACAGAAAGTATGACAAAGAATCCATATGATGTCCTGGGTGTGTCTCCCAGTGCATCAGATGACGAGATAAAAAGAGCTTATCGGGATCTGACGCGCAAATATCATCCGGACGCTAATGTGAACAATCCGCTGGCCGATCTGGCTGAGGAGAAATTCAAAGAAGTCCAGGAGGCTTATGACACGATAATGAAGGAACGGGAGCGCGGCGGCTCCTCGGGCTACGGAAGCTCTTCAAGTTATGGTTATGGATATGGTTATAATGGAGGCTATCAGAGGAATACTTCTTCCGGTGGTTCGCAGGATGTGGAGATGCAGGCGGCGTATAATTTTATCAATAACCGCAGATTTCAGGATGCGATCAACCTGCTGAACCGGATGCCCAACCGGACTTCCGAGTGGTATTACTTAAGTGCTGTGGCCAATGCGAATATCGGCAATAACATCGTTGCCCGTGATCACGCAGGCCAGGCGGTAAATATGGAACCTCACAATCCGCAGTATCAGCAGCTGTTGAACCAGCTTAGCTGGAATACACAGCGTTATCAGAACAGTCCTTACGGAAGCGGTTATGGTTATGGGAACAACAACAGTACGCCCTGCGGAACCGGAAATATGTGCTGTGATCTGATGATTGCGGATCAGTTGTGCGAATGTATGGGAGGAGACCTTTGCTCATGCATGTAAAAGCAAAGAAAATAGCATTTGGCGGACTTATGCTGGCCCTGACAGAGATCTGTATCGCACTGGGAAGCGTGCTGGAGATGAACACGTTGTTTCTGCTGGCGGCAGCGTCTTTCTTTGTTGGAATTATGCTTCGGGAAACAGGAGTCGGAACCGGGGCGGCATTTTACCTGGCAGGAGTCCTGCTCGGGATTTTGATCTCACCAAATAAACTGTATGTGGTTTCTTATGCAGCGATGGGATTTTATATTCTGGCGATAGAACTGGTATATCGAAAACTCGGGACAATGAAAGGAAATGTCAATCGCCAGGCTTTATTCTGGACGGCAAAATACCTCATTTTCAATTGCATGTTCCTGCCGGGGATTTTGCTTTTTCAGAAATTACTTTTTGCAAGGGAACTTTCAGTGGTTATGCTTGCGGTGATATGTGCGTCAGGGCAGATCGGGCTTTTGCTTTATGACAGGGCCTATGAATTTGTACAGGGGAATATTTGGAATAAAATGCGGGGACGCTTGCTGGGTTAGCAGGCGCCCCTTTATCTCGGTACTGTTTTATTTCTTCAAATCCTCAATGTGCTCCAACAGGCGTTCTTTTTCTCCGGGGAGAGATCCTGTCATCTTGATAATATTTGTAGCATGCGTTGTATCGAATTCCGTAGTTTTTCTCGCTTCCAGATTTTGAAGGAGCGTCTTTAATTCTTCCAGCTTCTCCTCCGAACCTGCAGGAATAAAAGTTCCGTTTTTCGTCATTTCTGAAAGCTCTGTTGTCTCAAATATGGTCAGATTCATGGTCACAATTTTACTGGAATCGAACTGATTTAACATAGCAGCGGTCTGCCTGGCATTTTCTACACATTTCCCTTCGCCTGCCAGTCCATACATGATAATGGAGTTGAAGGGCAGCTTCGCTTCATTCAGTTTTTTCCCTGTTTCCACTGCCTGGGCTACTGTATGGCCTTTTTGAACAAACTTAAGAACTTCCTCACTTCCGGTCTCGAAACCAATATATAGAAGTCCGAGACCCGCTTTATGTAATTCTGCAAGCTCTTCCGTTGAATATTTGTGGACCGTTCTGACCGACGCATAGGCGGCCACGCATCCACAATATGGGAAATATTTGTGAATTAATTTTAAAATCTTACTCATTCGCTCAAATCCCACTGCAAGAGGGTCTGCGCCGGTCAGAAAGACTCTGTCTGTGTATGGATCTCCGTTTAGCAGTTCGTATTCCATATCCTGAAGTGGTATTTCGCTGTAGGCGTCGCCTGTGTACATCGCGCAAAAAGTACATTTATTATATGGACATCCTGTTGATACAGGAACTAACATGGTTTTGATTTCACTTTGTGGAAAATGAATCTGTTCTTCTTTAAACATAAGGTACCTCCGGGAATTTTGTGTTTTTTGTATAATTACTTACATTTTAACACCGGGGCTGGTAATGTACAATCTGACTTTTAAACAAAACAGGAAAACCTGGTCATAACAGGACGACCGCGTTAGGATAAAAACGGTTTGGCAGTATCAATAGGCTATAAGCGCATTGAGATTGGTTTTTAAATTGTTTTTTATTGTTCTAAAAGTCCGGATTGTTTAGCAAAGGAAGGAATGGTATAATATTAGTGTAAAGTCAAGTGGAAGAGGGAATGGTTTATGATATATTATAGTAACGCAGTAGTAGATAGTATATGAAGAATGGTTTTAGTTTCAGTGATGTTATCATATAATATTTTGTATACCCAAAGAATAGGAGGCAGGTAATATGTTGGCGGTAAAGGGAACTATACAGGGCAATGTTGTTGTTATAGAAGATGGAGATATAAGAAATTACGAAGGAAAAGATGTTATAGTTACTATTCTTGATTATCCATATAAAGAGCAGCGGAAAAAGGTCGATTTGACGAAATATGTGGGGAGAGGAGAAAAACTATTTCAGTCAGATGCACAGGAAAGTATAAGGGAGATGCGAGATAATGACAGGATATAATAAAGTGTTTTTAGATACAACGCCTATTATTTATTTTCTGGATAATGATGTGAATTTTGGGAGAAAAGCCAGAAATATTCTGGAGGAGATTTTGGAAGATGAGAAACAAATTGTAACGTCAGTCATTACTTGCGCGGAGTATTTAACGTTTCCATATAGAACTCATAATACTGAAAAATTAGAGGCGTTTTTTGATTTCGTATCGGATTGTGGTATTCCACTATATTCTGTGGATGGGGAAGTTGCTAAGAAAGCGGCTAAAATTAGAGCTGAATATAAGGATTTTAAAATGATGGATGCATAGCAACTGGCAAGTGCATGTGTGCAAGAGTGTGATTTGTTTTTGACTAATGATAAACAGTTGAGAATGTTTAAAGAAATTAAGTGTGTTACTGTTGAAGAATGGGTCTAATGTCATATAACCTTATGACAGGATAGAAACAGGTGCAAATGATAAAAAAAGTTCTTGTATGCTGCTTCACAAAGGAGTATAATAATCTACATAATAGAATAATGGTTCTTCAGGGCAGGGTGTAATTCCCGACCGGCGGTATAGTCCGCGAACCGTTTAAGCGTTCACTTAAGCGGCCGATTTGGTGCAATTCCAAGACCGACAGTATAGTCTGGATGAAAGAAGAAGGCGAATGGATTTTTTTGTATGAAAACATGTAACCAGTGCTCTGAGGTGGAATCATTTCAGAGCATTTTTTATTTCATAGGGTGCGTCCTATGAAATAAAAACGCTCCGCGAGGATCGCACTGCGGCGAAGGGAAATTATGTCGCTAAAGTGACCCGCCGCAGGCGGAGAATCCTGCGGAGCAGATTCTTTTTCATTACCATGCATATACTAACTGCATGGCAGTATGAGAAAAAAAGTGTCTGTACATGTGATTTTGTCTCGGGCAGTGATGCGCATAAGAGCGGCATTTTCATCAAGAAAACAAGAAGTCCACTACATCTTAAAACAGATAGCCCTACAGCGTTTTTGCGAGGGCTATTTTTTGATCAGACATACTTAAGTGAATGCCCAGTGGACATTCATTTTGGGTGTCTTTGGTTTGGTTATTAAAAACCATCAGAAAACTTTAAAACGAAAGAAGGAAGCAAAATGACAGATCATGAATATATGGAGCGTGCGATCAGCCTTGCCCGTTTGGGAATCGGCTGGACCAATCCGAATCCGCTGGTCGGAGCCGTCATTGTAAAAGCCGGGCGAATCATCGGAGAGGGGTATCATGCGAAATATGGTGAGATGCATGCAGAACGGAACGCATTTGCGTCTCTTACCGAAGATGCCAGGGGGGCCACACTCTATGTGACGTTGGAGCCATGCTGCCACTATGGGAAGACACCTCCTTGTACCGAGGCAATCCTGGAGCACAAGATCGCGAGAGTGGTCATCGGTTCCCGCGACCCTAATCCCAAGGTGTCCGGAAAAGGCGCCGCGATTCTGCGCGATGGGGGCGTTCGGGTGGAAGAAGACTTTATGCGGGCAAAATGTGATGAATTAAATCTCATATTTTTTCACTATATTGAGACCAGAACCCCTTATGTGGTGATGAAATATGCTATGACGGCAGACGGAAAAACCGCGACTCGGACTGGAGCTTCCAAATGGGTCACCGGAGAGGCCGCCCGCAGGAAGGTGCAGGAAATGCGTTATACCTACTCCGGAATTATGGCAGGAATCGGAACCGTACTTGCCGACGATCCCCTGCTAAATGTCCGGATTCCAGGTAAACGAAGCCCAGTGCGCATCATCTGCGACAGCCATCTGCGAATTCCCGAGGACAGTAGAATCGTGAGGACAGCCGGAGAATATCCGACGATCATCGCATGTAGTGATGGCGCGCCAGAGAAAAAGGAAACGCTTCGTCGATGCCAGATTGAAGTTCTGGAGGTGCCGGATGCGGATGGCAGAGTAGATTTAAAAAGACTTATGCGGATTCTTGGAGAACGCAAGATAGACAGCATACTTTTGGAAGGCGGAGGAACCTTGAATGACAGTGCACTGAAGGCCGGAATTGTGAAAGAGGTAAAGGTGTTTGTCGCTCCCAAAATATTTGGCTCCTACCAGGCGCCCTCTCCGGTTGGAGGGCTTGGAACTACGGCGCCGGACGAAGCGATGCGCATGAAGCTGCAGAATGTTTCCGGAATCGGAGAAGATTTACTGATTGAATATCTTTTATGACAAAGTGGAAAGCAAGGCACCTGTTTGAAAGAAGGGGAAGAAATTATATGTTTACGGGAATCGTAGAGGAGGTTGGCAAAATTCGTCGTATAGATTTATGTGGCAGATCAGGAAAGATTTATATAGAAGCGCATAAGGTTCTGGAAGGAACAAAGATTGGTGACAGTATTGCGGTAAATGGAATCTGCCTTACAGTCACTTCCGTGCAGAGCGATGGATTTGCCGCCGATGTTATGGCAGAGACGGTCCGGCGCAGCAGTCTGAAACATGCCGCTCGGGGAGATTTGGTGAATCTGGAGCGTGCTATGGCGGCAGACGGGAGATTTGGCGGTCATATCGTTTCCGGCCATATTGACGGAATCGGGACCATTTGGAATTACCGCCGGGAAGAAAATGCCGTTTGGGTCACCATCAAGACTTCCGGGGGCATTTTACGGCTCATCGTCGAAAAAGGTTCTATCTGCATCGACGGCATCAGCCTGACGGTCGCGGGGGTGGGAGAGGATACGTTTCAGGTTTCGGTTATTCCGCATACTGGAGAAGAGACGACGCTGCTTGGGCGAAGACAGGGAGACCTGGTGAATTTAGAAAATGATATCGTGGGCAAATATGTAGAGCGCCTGTTGAAAGTTACTGAAACTGACGCGAAACCTTTACGGAAATCCGGACTTACGATGGAGTTTTTAGAAAAATATGGAATATAGGAAAAAATTATTATTTATTTGTAAGGTGATGAATCGGGTAGACATATTTGTGGGAATTGGTTGTGGAATTTCCTACGACGGAGCAGTTTATAGCCGCGTAATATACGCATCAATACAGGAGGAAGTAAAATGGAATATAAATATAACACGATTGAGGAAGCGCTTAACGATCTGCGGGCCGGAAAGATTATTCTGGTAACGGACGATGAAGACCGGGAAAACGAAGGCGATATGATCTGTGCCGCCGAATTCGCGACTCAGGAAAATATCAACCTGATGGCAACCTACGCCAAAGGGCTGATCTGTACGCCCATGAGCGCCGGGATTGCCGGAAAGCTGGGACTGCCCCAGATGGTGGCGGAAAACACGGACAACCACTGTACTGCATTTACCGTATCGGTGGATCATATTGATACCACCACCGGAATCTCTGCCGCAGAACGTTCTTATACGATGAGGAAGCTGGTGGAGGAAGACACAAAACCGCAGAACCTAAGGCGTCCCGGTCATGTATTTCCTCTGGTATCAAGGAAAGGCGGCGTTCTGGTAAGAAACGGCCATACAGAGGCTGCGGTAGATCTGATGCGCCTTGCAGGACTGAAGGAATGCGGGATCTGCTGTGAGGTAATGGAAGAAGACGGAACGATGATGAGGGCTCCAGGACTTTGGAAGCTGGCAGAAAAGTTCGGATTCAAGTTCATTACCATTCGCGAGCTGCAGGATTATTGCAGGATACACGAAAAGCATGTGGTAAAGGAAGCATGCGCCGATATGCCGACCAGATACGGACATTTCCGCATCTATGGCTATGTCAACGATATCACGGGAGAGCATCATGTGGCTTTGGTAAAAGGTGACATTGGAGATGGGGAAAATGTGCTCTGCCGTGTACACTCGGAATGCCTGACCGGGGATACGTTTGGCTCCCTGCGGTGCGACTGTGGGAATCAGCTCCAGACGGCCATGAGCCGGGTGGAAGCGGAAGGCCGCGGCATTATTCTCTATATGCGTCAGGAGGGCCGCGGAATCGGATTGATTAATAAACTAAAAGCCTACGAGCTTCAGGAACAGGGAATGGACACCGTGGAGGCGAATATTCAGCTCGGTTTTGCCCCGGACCTCAGGGAATACTGGGTTGGCGCGCAGATCTTGTCCGACCTGGGCGTGAAATCCCTGCGTTTGCTTACAAACAATCCGCTCAAGGTGTATGGACTTAGCGATTTCGGACTTGCGATTCGTGAGCGGGTTCCTATCGAGATCGCACCGCAGCAATATGACGCATTTTATATGAAAACGAAACAGGAAAAGATGGGACACATTTTCAAAAAGATTGTGTTGTAAATAGAAGATACATAGTATGAAGAAGGAGGAGAAAAATGAATCAGATCCACTTACTAGAGGGAAAAGTGGTGGCGCCGGAGGGAATGAAGGTGGCCATTGTGGCGTCCCGGTTTAATGAAATCATTGTGAACAAGCTACTCGGCGGGGCAGTAGACGGCCTGGTGCGTCACGGGGTAGAAGAAGACAACATTACTGCGGCCTGGGTCCCGGGAGCATTTGAAATTCCAATCGCGGCTTCAAAGCTGGCGGAGTCTGGAAAATATGATGCAGTGATCTGTGTTGGCGCCGTAATCCGTGGAGATACCAGTCATTATGATTATGTGTGCAACGAGGTTTCCAAGGGAATCGCCCAGGTAAGCCTTGCCACAAAGGTCCCGGTAATGTTTGGTGTGATTACTACGGAAAATATTGAACAGGCGATCGCGCGCGCCGGCAGCAAGGCAGGAAACAAGGGGTTTGACTGTGCCCTGTCTGCTATTGAGATGGTAAACCTTTTGGGACAGATGTGAGATGAGACCGACGCTGGTGCAGGAGAAATTTTCTGCATTGGTTTGAACGGATACAGTATTATATTTTAAACTGCAGAAGGAGAGAAAAAGATGAACACAGATGTAAATACAAACACACGCACAAACACAAAACGGAAAACAAATGTAAAATATATTGCACAGATCGGAATGTTGGGAGCGATTGCGGTCGTACTTATGTTATTCGAGATTCCCCTTCCCTTTGCACCCAGCTTTTACGAAATTGATTTCAGTGAGGTTCCGGTCCTAATCGGAGCATTTACCATGGGACCGGCGGCAGGCGCACTCATTGAGCTGGTGAAGATCCTGCTCAATTTCCTGATCAACGGAACCGATACGGCAGGCGTGGGAGAAATCGCCAACTTTCTGATCGGCTGCGGCCTCTGCCTTCCGGCTTCCCTGATTTACCGGAAACTGCACACCAGAATGGGCGCGGTCATCGGTATGCTGAGCGGCACGGTTGTTATGGCGTTCGTTGGGTGCTTTTTGAACGCATATGTTCTGCTTCCGGCTTACGCCAAGGCCTTCCAGATGCCGATTGATGCGCTGGTAGCAATGGGCAGCGCAGTCAACCCTGCCATTGACAGTCTGTTGACCTTTGTGGTATTTGCGGTAGCTCCGTTTAACATTTTAAAAGGTGCTTTGGTATCGCTGATCGTATTTTTGATTTATAAGAAAATCAGTCCGATTTT
This sequence comes from Roseburia hominis, assembly GCA_040702975.1. Lineage (NCBI taxonomy): Bacteria > Bacillati > Bacillota > Clostridia > Lachnospirales > Lachnospiraceae > Roseburia > Roseburia hominis. Next base: position 3,798,359 of record CP159990.1, on the reverse strand, counting down.
GAAAATGGGACGAGAAGCATAAACAGGCAGGAGAGTATGTCATAATTTTGACTGGGATTGTCTGATCATTAAGGGGGGAGGGTCCAAAAAGACCGTCTCCCCTTTTGAGAAAAAGGATTGTTTCCCTAAAAATCGTGTGGTATACTTTGGTAAGACGAATGAGCGAAGCGAAAGGAGGCTTTCGGTATGTCCGTAAAATTTGACGTAAAGATGACCCCAAAGGCCATGTTTGATTTTATGCTATATACATCGTATACCAGCCTTAGTGGTATTATAGGAGTAGTTTTTGGGGGCGTGACCTTATATTTGGGAGTGCGCCAGACGATGCTGGGCTATTACAGCACGGCGGCCACATTTTTCCTGTTTGCGGGGGTATTTCTGATCGGAAACCCACTGACACTTAAGATGCGCTCGAAAGAACAGGTGAGCAAATCGCCGATGTTCCAAAAACCGATTACCTATGAACTGACGGAGGAAGGGGTAAAGATTTCACAGGAAGACCAAAGCGTGGTGAATGAATGGAAGGATTTCCAGAAGGCCATTTCCACGAACCAATCTGTGATTCTGTATATTTCCAAAGTCCGCGCACTTATTTTCCCGCGGGAGGCCCTGGGAGAGCAGTATGGAGCTACGGTGAAGATGATTTCTACGCATATGCCGCCGAAGAAAGTGAAGATCCGGCATGTCAGCGCATAGATGAGTGCGTATCATAAGAGTGTGAAAATAAAGTATGGAGCCTGAAGACATGGAAGAACAGAAGCAAATAATAGAGACCAGACGTCCAGAGGAGACCTTTGCGCTGGGAGAAGAGATCGGACGCCTGGCGAAACCGGGAGACGTCTATACCCTGATCGGAGATCTGGGCGTGGGGAAGACGGTCTTCACGCAGGGACTTGCGAAGGGACTGGGGATTGAAGAGGCAATCAGCAGCCCCACATTTACGATCGTACAGGTGTATGAGGAAGGGCGGCTGCCCTTCTATCATTTTGATGTTTATCGAATCGGCGATATCGAAGAGATGGACGAGATCGGATTCGAAGATTATGTATTTGGCGAAGGGGTCAGCCTGATCGAATGGGCCAATCTGATCGAGGAGATTCTGCCCGAAAAGAGGACGCAGATTCAGATTGAGAAGGATCTGGAGCAGGGATTTGAGTATAGGAAAATCACAATTGCAAGGACAATAGGCGAATAAAGGAAAAGAGGAAGAGAATATGCGTATTTTGGCAATAGACAGTTCATCTTTGGTCGCGACTGCGGCGGTGGTGGAAAAGGAGGTGGATACCGCATCAAGGACGGTGGCGGAATATACGATCAATTATAAAAAGACGCATTCCCAGACCTTGCTTCCGATGATTGATGAGATCGTAAAGATGACAGAACTGGATTTAAGCACCATAGATGCGATCGCAGTGGCCGGTGGACCGGGCTCTTTTACGGGGCTGCGTATCGGTTCTGCCACGGCGAAGGGGCTGGGGCTTGCCCTGAATAGACCGCTGATCCATGTCCCGACGGTGGACGGGATGGCATATAATCTATGCTATACGGATCAGATTGTATGCCCGATCATGGATGCCAGACGAAGCCAGGTCTATACAGGGATTTATGAGTTTGCCGGCTGCAAAATAAGGGTGCTTGAGCCCCAGATGGCAGTTGGCATTGAAGAACTGGCTGAGAAACTGCACCGATATCCGATGGGCAGAGGAATTATTTTCCTGGGAGACGGCGTGCCGGTGCATCGAAAAAAACTGGAAGAAGAGTTGATGGCAGGTTGGAAGATTTCATTTGCACCTGCACATATGAATGCGCAGAGGGCTGCGGCCGTGGGAGCACTGGCAGCAGAATATTGCCATAGTGCTCTCACAGATGACAGCGGGTTGGCGAACCTCGGGCGTGCGCTCGCACTAAATGCAGACGAGGAATATAAGGGGATTATCATAGAATCGGCGGCGGACCACAGGCCCGAATACCTGCGGGCATCGCAGGCGGAGCGGGAACGCGCGGAAAGGATTAAGCATGCCAAAGAGCAATAGTTTGGAAGTGAAACAGGACGTGTCCGGCAGTGCGGCAATCGTTTTAAAAGAGATCACGCTGGCGGACCGGGAACTTATGGAACAGGCGGCACATCTGGAGGCGGAGGTATTTCCTGATCCGTGGAGTTTTCATGAGATACGAAGCACCGTAAAGCAGCATCATACCTTTTGTACTGCAGCGCTTAAAGGGGATACCCTGATCGGATACTATTTCTGTTACTACGTTCTGGACGAATGTGAGATTGCCAGAATTGCAGTGAAGGAGGAGTACCGGCGAAGAAGGATCGGACAGATGCTGTTCGATCATATGGTGCAGGTGTGTCATGAGAAGCAGCTTACCAGAATGCTTTTGGATGTGCGTAAAAGCAACCGTGCTGCCATCTCCTTTTATGAGAAGAACAGGTTTTTGACCGATGGAGAGCGGAGGCTGTATTATGGCGGTAAATTCCCGGAGGATGCCGTTCTTATGAGTCGTATGATTCCAGACGTTTCCACTGGAAATAGCGGCGAAGGCACACTATAATAAAGGCGTAACGAACCGGATTGCAAACGGTCATAAGAAGGCCGGAAGCAAAAAAGTTTTTGAAAAAGATACGCAGGAGGAATGGTATGCGCCAGTATAAGAACATTCAGATAGACAAGAAGGAAACAACGAAAATCATTTGTAATATGTGCGGAAAAGAGATGGAGATGGAGAACGGAATCCTGAAGGGAGATGTGTTGTCCGTCGAAAAACGATGGAATTATTTTTCCGGGAAGGATAATGAAATTCATCGGTTTGATTTGTGTGAGGAGTGTTATGACAAATTGGTGAGCTCCTTTGCGATTCCCGTGCAGACAGAATAGGAGAGAATATGTTAGATGTATGCCTGCTTGGAAGCGGCGGAATGATGCCGCTTCCATATCGATGGCTGACAGCGCTTATGACCAGATTTAACGGAAGCCATCTGCTTATTGACTGCGGGGAAGGGACCCAGGTCGCTATAAAAGAAAAGGGTTGGAGCTTTAAGCCCATTGATGTGATCTGTTTTACGCATTATCATGGAGATCACATCAGTGGGCTTCCGGGGCTTTTGCTCACGATGGGAAATGCAGACAGGACGAAGCCCCTTACTCTGATAGGGCCGAGGGGACTGGAACGAGTGGTGAATGCTCTTCGCGTGATCGCTCCGGAGCTGCCGTTCGAGTTAAAATTTGTTGAGATTACGGAGCCGAGACAGAGCTTTGAGATGAACGGGTATCGGCTGACCGCGTTCAGGGTCAAGCATAACGTGACCTGTTACGGTTATACCATTGAGATCGACCGGGCCGGCAAGTTTGACGTACAGCGGGCCCTTGCGCAGGAGATTCCAAAGGAGTATTGGAAACATTTGCAAAAGGGGGAGACCCTGGAAGTGGACGGCAGGATTCTGACGCCGGATATGGTGCTGGGACCGCCCAGAAAAGGGATCAAGGTGACGTATTGTACGGACACCAGGCCGGTGGAATCTATCCGCCAGAATGCGGCAGGCTCGGATTTGTTTATCTGTGAGGGTATGTATGGAGAGAAGGAAAAAGCGGCCAAGGCAGTGGAGTATAAGCATATGACATTTTATGAGGCAGCGTCTCTTGCAAAAGAGGCGGAGGTTGGCGAAATGTGGTTGACGCATTACAGTCCGTCTCTCACTTATCCGGAGCCTTATATGGACGAGGTGCGTGCGATCTTCCCGGGCGCAGTGGCAGGAAAAGACGGAATGTCTGTGGAACTTGATTTCCCGGAGTAGGGGCGCGGCCTGCACTGTCTGCAGTTGAGGAAGCCTCGGGCGAGCAGTTTGTGGTTGCAAGAATTTTGGCGAGTGGTTTGCAGCTGCGAGAGCCTTGGGCGGGCAGTTCGCATATTTTGGGGAAGGAATATAATTCAGTACAGTATAGAAAGAAGCGGCAGAATATGGAAACAGAGAAAAAAGATATTTTAATTCTTGCAATAGAAAGCTCCTGCGACGAGACAGCCGCCGCAGTGGTGAAAAATGGACGGGAGGTCCTGTCAAATGTGATTTCCTCCCAGATTGATCTGCACAAATTATACGGAGGTGTTGTGCCGGAGATCGCATCTCGTAAGCATATCGAAAAGATTAACCAGGTGATTCAGGAGGCGCTGGATGTTGCCAGCGTCACGCTGGACGAACTTGATGCGATCGGGGTTACTTATGGCCCGGGGCTTGTCGGCGCACTTTTGGTAGGCGTGGCGGAAGCAAAAGCCATAGCCTATGCCAAAGGGCTTCCCCTGGTAGGAGTGCACCATATAGAGGGCCACATTTCCGCGAACTATATTGAAAATAAAGAGCTGGAACCGCCGTTTTTGTGCCTGGTGGTATCGGGCGGACATACGCACCTGGTATATGTCAGGGATTACGGTACTTATGAGATACTCGGGCGCACCAGGGACGATGCTGCCGGGGAAGCATTTGACAAAGTGGCTCGGGCAATCGGATTGGGATATCCCGGTGGCCCGAAGATCGATAAGCTTTCCAAAGAAGGAAATCCTGACGCGATCCCGTTTCCGCGGGCACATATTGAGGACAACCCGTATGATTTCAGTTTCAGTGGCGTGAAATCTGCCGTGCTGAATTATATTAACGGCTGTTCTATGAAAGGAATCAAGTATAACAGGGCAGATATTGCGGCTTCTTTCCAGAAAGCCGTGATGGATGTGCTGGTCGGCAACGCCATGCATGCGGTAAATGAATATGGGCTGAAGAAATTTGCCATAGCAGGGGGCGTCGCGTCAAACAGCAGTCTGCGCTCAGCCATGAAGGATGCATGTGCGCAAAATGGAATCGAATTCTATTATCCCTCTCCGATTTTCTGCACGGATAACGCGGCAATGATCGGTGTGGCGGCCTATTATGAATATATGGCGGGGACGCGGCACGGCTGGGATCTGAACGCAGTGCCGAACCTGAAACTTGGAGAGCGTTAAGGAAAGTGACAGGGATCAAATGAGAAAAGAAACATGTACAGCAATCGTGCTGGCTGCGGGAAAAGGCAGCCGCATGGGGACAAAGGTTCATAAACAATATCTTGAGATGGCGGGCAGGCCGGTTCTTTATTATTCGCTGAGAACATTTCAGGAGTCGGCGGTCATAGATGAGATCATTCTGGTCACCGGAGAAGGAGAAGAGGCGTACTGTCAGGAAAATATTGTAGACAAGTACGGTTTCACAAAGGTGAAGAAGATTATTCCCGGCGGAGCAGAACGCTATCATTCTGTTCATAATGGACTTCAGGCGATGGAGGAAGACGGCTATGTGTTTATCCATGATGGAGCGAGGCCCTTTGTGAGCGTGGAAATCATCGAAAGAGTCTATGAACAGGTGAAGCTTGAAAAAGCCTGTGTGGTGGGGATGCCTGTCAAAGACACCATTAAAATTGCCGACGACAGCGAGTATGTGTCGGATACGCCGGACAGAAGCAGACTCTGGCTGATCCAGACGCCTCAGGTGTTTGAAAAGGCATTGGTAAAAAAGGCTTATGAAGATCTGATGAAAGCGGGTGAAAGTAAAGTGACGGACGATGCCATGGTCGTGGAGATGATGGCGGGGCATGCCGTGAAATTGGTGCGGGGGTCTTATGAAAATATCAAGATCACGACGCCGGAGGATTTGAAAATAGGGGAGTTGTTTGCAAGTAGTATTTTATAAATAGTTTTTTCAAGTATGCCATTGAGTATAATCAGCAACAAAAAATCCGAAACTTAATGTTTCGGATTTTTTAACGGAGAGGGTGGGATTCGAACCCACGCGCCCTCTCGGACAAACGGTTTTCAAGACCGCCTCGTTATGACCACTTCGATACCTCTCCATCTACATTATTCAATTACTCGTTCAGAGCAATTAAGATTGTATCACATAATGTTCCGCGAGTCAATACCTAATTTTTTACATTTAATCTTTTTTCTGCTGCGCTGAAACATGCGTTGATTCCCAGCGCAAGCCCTGCAGACAACAGACTGCCCCAGACGATTTTGTTTACATTCATTGTGCGAAGGCCATCAAACAATATACTGCCCAGACCACCCGCGTTGATCATTGCGGCAATCGTTGCAATTCCGATCGTCGATACGACCGCAAGTTTTATCCCTGTGAACAGCGCTCGTTTTGCCAGCGGGATCTGAACTCGTACCAGTATCTGAAGCGTATTCATGCCAAGCCCGGTCGCGGCCTCCGTTATTGCCGGATCCACTTCGGCAAGTCCGGTCAGAAAGTTTCGAAGCAGAAGATACTGGTTGTATCCTGTCAGCACGATGACCGCTGTTGTCATGCCAAGCCCCGTCACGGGAATCAACAGTGCAAAAAGCGCCAGGCTGGGAACGGAATATAAGATCCCCGATAGCTGGATCAGTACTTCGCCCAGCTTTTTCAGGTATACAGAAACAATCGTCAGTACGGCTGCGAGAAGCAGCGAGAAAAATAGGGTGATCACCACGATCTGAAGATGCTCAAGGAGTGCTTCCAGCAGATCGTCATAATGTTTTATCAGATATTCCCACATCTCTATTCCTCCCCAAGCAGGTTGTCCCACAATTTCTCCTGACTGCGTGCCGAAGAAATCAGTGTCTCCACGAACGGATCAGCCGGGTGTCTCACGATTTCCTCCGGAGTACCATATTGCCGGATACAGCCTTCGCTCATGATGATAACACGATTTCCTAATTTCAACGCTTCGTTGATGTCATGTGTTACGAATAAGAATGTCTTCCCCATCTTTTGATGCAGATTCTGCAGCTCATTCTGCAGCCCGGTCCGCGTGATCGCATCCAACGCCCCAAACGGCTCGTCCAGAAGCATGAGCTGCGGGTCTCCTGCCAGAGCGCGCGCCAGCCCGACCCGCTGCTGCTGGCCTCCCGAAAGCTGAGAGGGGTAGCGTTTGCGATATTTTCCCGGTTCAAGCCCCACCATTTGGAGCAATTCGTCAACGCGTGCGTTTGTCCTTCCTTTTTCCCACTGCATAAGTTTTGGGACAACGGCTATATTTTCCTCTATGGTCATATGTGGAAAGAGTCCCACCTGCTGGATTACATAACCGATCTTCCGGCGCAGTTTCACGGGATCAACGTCCGCGATATTTTGGCCGAATAGTAAAATGTTCCCTTTATCCGGTTCGTACAGGCGGTTGGTCATCTTAAGGAGCGTAGTCTTGCCACAGCCGGAGGAGCCCAGTATTGTGATGAATTCCCCTTCTCTGACTGAAAATGAAACATCATTTACAGCGGGATTGTCCGCGCCCTTAAATGCCTTACTGACAGTCTGAAACTCGATTGCTATCTTATTTGATTGATTCATAGAATTCTTTTGCAACATCTTCATATTCCTCTTTGTCCACATCAACTTTTGCATTTAATTCTGTCAGCTTGCCTGTGTCAAGTGTCGCACTGATCGTGTTCAGCACATCCGCAATATCCGGATTTGCTTTCAGCACTTCATCACGAACGACCGGCGCCAGGTTATAAGGAGGCCACACCCCTTTATCATCTTCCAGCAAAGTAAACTCATCCTTATTGGCGAGCTGGCCATCGGTTGTGTAAGCCGGTGTCACATCAGCTTCATCGTTGCGCAGGACATCGTATTTCAGGCCGCCATCGTATACCTTGCTGGATTTCCAGTCAAACGGTCCGTACAGCTTCTCTAATGCCGGCAGGCTGTCTTCCCGTTCGTCGAAATCTCCCTGAGATGCGAAACGGAGCTCTGACGCATGCTTTTGCAGATCGGAAATGGTCTTGATACCTAATTCTTCTGCCACTGCGGTTCGAATCGCAAGACCCTGCCCGTCATTTGCCTGAGAGTAGTCAAGCCAGGTTACCTGAAACTGCTTCTCATATTCTTCTTTTACGGTATTGTACACTTCTTCCGGGTCCGTGATCATATCCATTCCGAGAATCGTCAGAAGTCCGGTCCCGGTATATTCCGGATAGAGGTCGATTTCATCGTTAATGAGTGCCGTGTGAACGACAGACCCTGCGATGTCAAATACCCGGTCTACTTCATAGCCCGCATCCTCTAACGCTAAGGCATAGATCTCTGATACGAGCAGCCCTTCTGTAAAATCCTTAGAGCCTACATGGATGACGGTATCTTTTTCAGACTTTTTCTTGTTGCCACATGCGGCCAATGTTCCTGCCATTGCAATACATAATAAAACTGCTATCACTTTTTTTAAGCTGTTCTTCATTGTTTTCTCCTCTTATACATATTTGTATTTTAAAATTATTTTCTCCAGGTATTCAAATACAATCCCCGTCAATAACGCCATCAAGGCCACGGAAATGCCTCCCACCAGCAGCAGGTCCGTCCGGTTCAGGCTTAGTCCTGTGAGAATGATATCTCCTAATCCGCCGGCGCCTATCTTGGAAGCAATCGTCGCGCTGGCTATAATTTCGATCATCGCCGTCTTTACTCCCGCCAGAATGATTGGTACAGCCAGAGGAACCCGGACTTTCCAAAAGACCTGCTTCTCGGTCATTCCCAGACCGACCGCGGTCTCCAGCACAGATTTGGGCACTTCATCAAATCCGGTTGCTGTATTCATCAAGATTGGCGGAAGAGCAAGGAGCACCAGAGCGGTCATCGCCGGCTTCACGCCCGTTCCCATGACCGGGATCAGCAGAATCAGTACCGCAAGACTCGGAATGATTCGAAGGACCTGCGTCGTTCCTGTGATCCAGTAGCCCAGTCTTTTGTTCTTGCTGCACATGTATCCAAACGGTATTCCGATGCATACGGCAACAAGAAGAGCCAGAAGACTGATTCCCAGGTGTGCCCGAAGACAAGATAGATATTCTGTCAGATTACTGGCAAAATAGGCCTGGACTTTTAACAAAAGATCCATGATTTATCTGCCCTCCTTCAATTTTAGTTGCCAAGCATACCTAAGTGAAGGTCCGGTGGACCTTCATCTCGGCATTTCTAGTATAGCACATTCTACTTCTTTTGTAGTAATCATATTTGCTTAACGTCTGAAGACTTATCACCTGATGCGGCGATAAACTGTAAGTTTTACATTATTTATTCAAACTAACTTTAATTGTCAATTATTTCTACAATTTTGTCAATTAACTGAGCCGCACTTTTCATTGTGTAGGTTTTATCATCAACGGAAATGCTTCCGGTTGTTGAAATGCTGATATTATGAACAAATGTACTTCCCTCATATATAAAAATATGAATCATTTCGTCGCCTATTCCTGACAAGGAGCCATCTGACAAGGTTGTGCCAAATGTTCTTCTGTAAGAATAGCTCTGAAGTAAATTTGTAATACTATTTTTTTGCTCATCAGTTAGGTCATTATAAGTTGAAGAATTATTGTAAGCCTCGCCGTTTTGAATACCCAGTTCAACCCGCGTTACTAAGATGTCACTATTTTTACTTACAAGATTTGATAATTTCAATGGTTGAAAATAAAATAATAATGAAGTGATAACCAATATAATTATGCCTATAATTATAGAATGTTTTTTCATCAAAACGCCTTCTTTCTGAAATCCCGATTTCTCAGTAAAAATTTCTTTCTTAATTATACAAGAAATATTATACAAGAAATCATAGACGTTTTCAATTTTGCTTCCCGGTAGAATTGTGTTTCGCAGATAAGAAAAATAAAAAAATTAAAAAAAGTAAAAAAGGACTAGACAAACCTCTTGTTATCGTGTATATTAAATAACGGACGTTTTGGAGAAATACCCAAGCTGGCCGAAGGGGCTCCCCTGGAAAGGGAGTAGGTCGTTAATAGCGGCGCGAGGGTTCAAATCCCTCTTTCTCCGTTCTCTTGTAAGCCTGAAACGGTATAGAGCAGGTAATATATCATTGAATATTGCAGTTTGAAAAATGTCAAAAAAAATCAAAAAAAGTGCTTGACATTTGAAAATGAAAATGCTATGATGTCTAAGCTGACTCGCAAGAGACAAGCAATTAATACAGAGAACTTTGATAATTAAATAATAGACAACAACCCTGAAAATTCTTTAAAGAGATTTTTCAAGAACGTTGAATCGACAAGATTCGAAACCTAAGAACAGTAAACAGGAACAGAATTGCCAAGCAGTGATTCTGAACTGGATACAAACACTTTTAACGAGAGTTTGATCCTGGCTCAGGATGAACGCTGGCGGCGTGCCTAACACATGCAAGTCGAACGAAGCACTTAAGACGGATTCTTCGGATGAAAGCTTTTGTGACTGAGTGGCGGACGGGTGAGTAACGCGTGGGTAACCTGCCTCATACAGGGGGATAACAGTTAGAAATGACTGCTAATACCGCATAAGACCACGGAGCCGCATGGCTCAGTGGGAAAAACTCCGGTGGTATGAGATGGACCCGCGTCTGATTAGCTTGTTGGTGGGGTAACGGCCTACCAAGGCGACGATCAGTAGCCGGCCTGAGAGGGTGAACGGCCACATTGGGACTGAGACACGGCCCAAACTCCTACGGGAGGCAGCAGTGGGGAATATTGCACAATGGGGGAAACCCTGATGCAGCGACGCCGCGTGAGCGAAGAAGTATTTCGGTATGTAAAGCTCTATCAGCAGGGAAGAAAATGACGGTACCTGACTAAGAAGCACCGGCTAAATACGTGCCAGCAGCCGCGGTAATACGTATGGTGCAAGCGTTATCCGGATTTACTGGGTGTAAAGGGAGCGTAGACGGCTGTGTAAGTCTGAAGTGAAAGGCGGGGGCTCAACTCCCGGACTGCTTTGGAAACTATACAGCTAGAGTGTCGGAGAGGCAAGTGGAATTCCCAGTGTAGCGGTGAAATGCGTAGATATTGGGAGGAACACCAGTGGCGAAGGCGGCTTGCTGGACGATGACTGACGTTGAGGCTCGAAAGCGTGGGGAGCAAACAGGATTAGATACCCTGGTAGTCCACGCCGTAAACGATGACTACTAGGTGTCGGGTAGCAGAGCTATTCGGTGCCGCAGCCAACGCAATAAGTAGTCCACCTGGGGAGTACGTTCGCAAGAATGAAACTCAAAGGAATTGACGGGGACCCGCACAAGCGGTGGAGCATGTGGTTTAATTCGAAGCAACGCGAAGAACCTTACCTGGTCTTGACATCCCGGTGCCGGCAGAGTAATGTCTGCTTTCCTTCGGGACACTGGAGACAGGTGGTGCATGGTTGTCGTCAGCTCGTGTCGTGAGATGTTGGGTTAAGTCCCGCAACGAGCGCAACCCTTATCTTTAGTAGCCAGCGGTAAGGCCGGGCACTCTAGAGAGACTGCCAGGGATAACCTGGAGGAAGGTGGGGATGACGTCAAATCATCATGCCCCTTATGACCAGGGCTACACACGTGCTACAATGGCGTAAACAAAGGGAAGCGAAGCCGCGAGGCCAAGCAAATCTCAAAAATAACGTCTCAGTTCGGATTGTAGTCTGCAACTCGACTACATGAAGCTGGAATCGCTAGTAATCGCGAATCAGCATGTCGCGGTGAATACGTTCCCGGGTCTTGTACACACCGCCCGTCACACCATGGGAGTTGGTAACGCCCGAAGTCAGTGACCCAACCATAAAGGAGGGAGCTGCCGAAGGTGGGACCGATAACTGGGGTGAAGTCGTAACAAGGTAGCCGTATCGGAAGGTGCGGCTGGATCACCTCCTTTCTAAGGAAGAAGAAGTAAGTGTTGTTGTTTATTATTTAGTCATCAAGGAGTGAGTGCGCAGATTAGCTGGCAGGGGTGCGACGAAAGCTTGCTTTCAGGAGCGCACATGGCAGCTAAGATGCATAAGAAGGATTGAATCTAGCGAAATGGAGCGGAGCGGAATTGAGCTAGATGAGAGCCGGCACTCACGGTGTTGATTGACAGAATATATCTGGTGGCGATGCGCTTAGGGGACACACCCGTTCCCATCCCGAACACGATGGTTAAGACCTAAGCGGCCGATGGTACTGCACTGGAGATGGTGTGGGAGAGCAGGTGGCCGCCAGATTCAGAAAGAAAGGGCTTATAGCTCAGCCGGTTAGAGCGCACGCCTGATAAGCGTGAGGTCGGTGGTTCGAGTCCACTTAAGCCCACTGTTTTAAGAGAGCCGACGAATCAGATTCATTTAGGTAAGTGTGAGTCTGAGGAGGCAAGGCCCACTTAAGCCCATTATTAAAAAATCTATATTTTTAATACATACCCATACGGGGGATTAGCTCAGTTGGGAGAGCGCCTGCCTTGCAAGCAGGAGGTCACGAGTTCGAATCTCGTATTCTCCACGCAGATAATGAAGAGAGCAGACGATGCCTGAAGACAGAAGCCTGAGCCAAGCTCGCTTGAGCGAAGGATCATGGCTGAAGGCAGAAGGATATTCGAAGAATATCCGTGACTGAGGAACTTGTTCCTAAGTCTCGGCTGCGGACTAAATCATTCAACAAACAAGCTCTTTATTATCTAACAGATGTAACTTAAATCTTTGTTACATCAACTATGTACCTTGAAAACTGCATACAAAGATAAATCAATTCTCAAATAGAAGAGAAAGACATCCGAGGTGATTGTTGTTCTTAAGGATAACAATTAACTGACACTTCGAGACAACGAAGTAAAAAAACAAACCTGAATGCCAACACATACACGCTAGTATGTGTAGCCGACTCTCATTCCCGTGAGAGGAAGCGTTTGGTTATGCTAGAAAGAGCGCAGGGTGGATGCCTTGGCACTAAGAGCCGATGAAAGACGTGATAAGCTGCGAAAAGCTTCGGGGAGGAGCAAATATCCGACGATCCGGAGATATCTGAATGGGGAAACCCACTGGAGCAGACCTCCAGTATCCATACGCCAATCCATAACGTATGGAGGGGAACCCGGTGAACTGAAACATCTAAGTAGCCGGAGGAAGAGAAAGAAACATCGATTTCCAAAGTAGCGGCGAGCGAAATGGAAAGAGCCCAAACCGTGGTGCGTGCACCACGGGGTTCGGACCGCATAAATGATCTGGTGAGTTTAGCAGAATGGTTTTGGGAAAGCCAGCCAAAGAGGGTGAAAGCCCCGTAAGCGAAAGATGAACCAGCATGGCGGTATCCAGAGTACTACGAGACACGTGAAACCTTGTAGGAAGACGCGGGGACCACCCCGTAAGGCTAAATACTCCTTAGTGACCGATAGCGCATAGTACTGTGAAGGAAAGGTGAAAAGGACCCCGGGAGGGGAGTGAAAGAGAACCTGAAACCCTGTGTTTACAAGCTGTGGAACATCTATATATGATGAACCGCGTACTTTTTGTAGAACGGTCCGGCGAGTTACGCTGGCTGGCGAGGTTAAGCACTCAAGGTGCGGAGCCGAAGGGAAACCAAGTCTTAAGAGGGCGTGAAGTCAGTCGGAGTAGACCCGAAACCGGGTGATCTATCCATGTCCAGGATGAAGTTGCCGTAAAAGGCAATGGAGGTCCGAACCCACATCCGTTGAAAAGGGTGGGGATGAGGTGTGGATAGGGGAGAAATTCCAATCGAACCCGGAGATAGCTGGTTCTCCTCGAAATAGCTTTAGGGCTAGCCTCATGAGAGTCTTTTGGAGGTAGAGCACTGAATTCCCGCGGGGGCGTCAAAGCTTACCAAAGGATATCAAACTCCGAATGCCAGTAAGATGATTCATGGGAGTCAGACTGCACGAGATAAGTTGGGCAGTCAAAAGGGAAAGAGCCCAGACCTGCAGCTAAGGTCCCAAAATGTGTGTTAAGTGGAAAAGGATGTGGGATTTCAAAGACAACCAGGATGTTGGCTTAGAAGCAGCCATACATTAAAAGAGTGCGTAATAGCTCACTGGTCGAGAGGTCCTGCGCCGAAAATGTCCGGGGCTGAAACACACTACCGAAGCTCAGGAATCTACAAAGTAGATTGGTAGAGGAGCATTCTTAGAGAGACGAAGCAGTACCGGAAGGAGCTGTGGATCTCTAAGAAGAGAGAATGCCGGAATGAGTAGCGAGAGGAAGGTGGGAATCCTTCCGGCCGAATACCCAAGGTTTCCAGAGTAAAGCTGATCTGCTCTGGGTAAGTCGGGACCTAAGGCGAGGTCGAGAGACGTAGCCGATGGACAACAGGTTGAGATTCCTGTACTGCAGTATGACAGAACTGTGGGGACGCAGAGGGAGAGCACTACCGGGAATGGAATCCCGGGGCAAGCGAGGTAGGAGCGTGGTTGGCAAATCCGCCATGCAATCCGAAGACGTTAAGCGTACCGAACTATAAGTAGGGAAGTGTGTGAGCCAGCTGCCAAGAAAAGCCGCTATCGTTCATACTGCACCCGTACCGTAAACCGACACAGGTAGGTGAGGAGAGAATCCTAAGGCCGACGGGAGAAGCATTGTTAAGGAACTCGGCAAAATGACTCCGTAACTTCGGGAGAAGGAGTGCCTGGCGACAGGCCGCAGAGAATTGGCCCAAGCAACTGTTTAGCAAAAACACAGGTCTATGCAAAACCGTAAGGTGAAGTATATGGGCTGACGCCTGCCCGGTGCTGGAAGGTTAAGGGGAGAGGTTAGTCGAAAGGCGAAGCTTTGAACTTAAGCCCCAGTAAACGGCGGCCGTAACTATAACGGTCCTAAGGTAGCGAAATTCCTTGTCGGGTAAGTTCCGACCCGCACGAAAGGCGTAATGATTTGGGCACTGTCTCAACAATGCACCCGGTGAAATTGAAGTACCAGTGAAGATGCTGGTTACCTGCGCCAGGACGGAAAGACCCCATGGAGCTTTACTCCAGCTTGATACTGGGATTCGATATTGTATGTACAGGATAGGTGGGAGGCTAAGAAGTGGTGACGCCAGTTGCCATGGAGCCGCTGTTGGGATACCACCCTTGCAGTATTGGATTTCTAACCAGCAGCCGTGATCCGGCTGGGGGACAATGTCAGGTGGGGAGTTTGACTGGGGCGGTCGCCTCCGAAAGGGTATCGGAGGCGCTCAAAGGTTCCCTCAGAATGGTTGGAAACCATTCGAAGAGTGCAAAGGCAGAAGGGAGCTTGACTGCGACACCGACGGGTGGAGCAGGTACGAAAGTAGGACTTAGTGATCCGGTGGTATAAAGTGGGATTGCCATCGCTCAACGGATAAAAGCTACCCTGGGGATAACAGGCTTATCACTCCCAAGAGTTCACATCGACGGAGTGGTTTGGCACCTCGAT
Organism: Roseburia hominis; assembly: GCA_040702975.1. Classification (NCBI taxonomy): domain Bacteria; kingdom Bacillati; phylum Bacillota; class Clostridia; order Lachnospirales; family Lachnospiraceae; genus Roseburia; species Roseburia hominis. Next base: position 3,783,193 of record CP159990.1, on the reverse strand, counting down.
GTCGGCTCATCGCATCCTGGGGCTGAAGTAGGTCCCAAGGGTTGGGCTGTTCGCCCATTAAAGCGGTACGCGAGCTGGGTTCAGAACGTCGTGAGACAGTTCGGTCCCTATCCGGCGTGGGCGTAGGATATTTGAGAGGAGCTGGCCTTAGTACGAGAGGACCGGGCTGGACTGACCGCTGGTGTATCTGTTGTTCTGCCAAGAGCATGGCAGAGTAGCCAAGTCAGGAAGGGATAAACGCTGAAGGCATCTAAGCGTGAAGCCCCCCTCAAGATGAGATATCCCAACGCAAGTTGTAAGACCCCTTGAAGACGACAAGGTAGATAGGACAGAGGTGGAAGTGCAGCAATGTACGTAGCTGACTGTTACTAATCGGTCGAGGGCATAACCAAGAGGTAGGATAGGTTAATGGATGGAAGAAGATTCTTTGTATGCTGTTTTGAAGGTACATGAAATAAAAAAGGAAAAAACCACTTGTAAAAAAGAGAGCAAGTGGTTATAATAAAATAAGTAATCCTCGATAGCTCAGCGGTAGAGCATTCGGCTGTTAACCGAAGGGTCGTTGGTTCGAACCCAACTCGGGGAGTTAGGAAAGTCCGTAAGTTCAATATTTACGGGCTTTTTGTTATGTGTACAATAGGCGCGATCTAAAACAAGTTTCAGCAAATTTATAGACTTTTTCTAAGAGTTTCTAATGTGGAATAAATCATCACAGAAATACCTTAAGTGTAATAAAAATTAAAATATGTGATAAAGCACCAAAAAGTGTTTGCATTACTTATAAATATATGGTATTATGCAATAAAAGAACAGGTTGACCGGACAACCAAACAAACGGTAGACAGGTAAAATAGAAAACATGGAAGGAGAAGAAGCGGTGCTACTAAAAATAATCGAGCACGAAATTAAATCAGTTATTTTGGCTGAAAAATCGGGTTACAAAGAAGGAATATTATCAATAAATCCACAGGAATGTAAGGTGGCTTTAACTTCTCAGGTGTCTTATGACTATGATATTGAATTTGCGATAGCAAAACCAGGTGAATGTAAGAGAATTATACATGTCACGGATATTATTAGGCCATCTTATAAAGAAAGTGAAGGAAATTTTCCGGGGTGGATCAGCAATTCATCAACTGGGTGTGGTATGGGAACGACTCATCAGGCGGCAAATTTGTGCATTACGCAAAGCTTTTGCTATCCGGGTATCCAAGAAGGCATTATTGATTTGTTTTTGCCGGGAGCCAATTATTCTGTTTTTTCAAAAAATATACATTTGGTCATAGTGATTAAATTGCTAAAGGAGAAGGTTTCCAAAGAAATATTGGCAAAAGATCTTATACAGATGAATGTTCAAGCGGCGGTTTATATTGGGAGTATTCTTGCAGAAGAAACAGACGGGCGTGAATTCATATATGATAATCAGTCAGAGATGGAAGGACTTCCAAAGATTGGATATGCATATTTCATACAAGCACAGGGTCCGTTACGAAATGTACATTATATGGGTGAGAATTGTGTCCAGATGCAGCCAAGGCTGGTGGAGCCACAAAAAATCCTGGATGGAGCGATTGTAAGTGGAAATTACATTATTGCCTGCCAGAAAAACCCAACTTATCTTCATCAACGGAATCCAGTTATTGATGAATTATTTTCGCTTCACGGAAAGAGTCTTCTGTTCCAGGGAGTCATTATTTCAACAGAGAGCAGTTCCCTTGAACAAAAACAGGAGAATGCAAAAAAAATTGCTGAAATTGCGAAGGAACTTTGTATGGATGGGATTCTTGTGACTCAGGAGGGCGGAGGCCATGCAGATGTGGATTTGATGACAACCTGTGATGCCTGTGAAGAGAAGGGAATCAAGACGGTGTTACTTTCTAATGAAATTGCCGGCACAAAGGGCGAGCTTCCCCCTTTGGTAGCTAATTCTAACAGAGCAGATGCTGTCGTGTCTACTGGAAATAATGATGAGGTGATCCGTCTTCCTAAGGCAGAGACTGTGATTGGTTATCCGGCATTCATTCAGCAAACGAAAGACGCGCACAATGAACTTACGACACCGCTCGGTATTATGTATACGTCAACAAATCAATTAGGGGCGACTGCCATGACTACGGAAGTATATTGAGAAAAGAGGTGATAAGGTGAAGGAGAAAAGGAGAGTTGTACATTTTATCAATCAGTTTTTTGCACAGATAGGAGGTGAAGAAAAGGCAGAGATTCCATTGATCGTAAAAGAAGGGGTCGTAGGACCTGGCATGGCATTTGCTTCTGTACTGAGGGACGATTATGTGATTGTCGCCACTATCATATGCGGGGACAATTTTATGTCGGACAATCTTGAACAGACTCTTGAGGAGATCATAGGAATCATCCGAGATTATAAGGCAGATGCGGTTCTTGCAGGTCCGGCATTTAACGCCGGGCGGTATGGGGCGAATTGCGGGGCAGTATGTAAAAGTGTTCAGGAGAAGCTGAATATACCTGCTGTTACCGGAATGTATCAAGAGAATCCTGGCGTCGAGATTTACCGCAAATCTTGCTATATTGTGCAGACAAAGAATTCTGCCGTGGGAATGCGCGCAGCTGTTTTGGATATGGCGAGATTGCTCATGAAAGTGATGGATGGGAGAGAATTTCCAGATCCGGAGAAAGATCGCTATTTTTGCAAAGGATTTAAACGCAACGTTTTTGTGGAAAAAACAGGTGCACAGAGAGCTGTCGAAATGTTGCTTGCAAAAGTGAAAGGAGAGAAGTATGTGACAGAGATGCAGATGCCGGCGTTCGAGTCAGTTCGGCCGGCCAAGCCTCTTTCGAATCTGCAAAAGGCAAAGATCGCTCTCGTGACAGATGCGGGATTGACAGATAAGAACAATACACAGCACCTGGAATCTGCAAGAGCGAGCAAGTTTCTCACATTGGATATTGCAGGGATGGATGAATTGTCTCCGGATGATTTTTATTCCGTACATGGTGGTTTTGACACAAGCTTGGCAAATAAGAATCCTAATATTATCGTGCCGCTGGATATTATGCGTAATCTGGAAAAGAAAGGTGTAGTAGAAAGCGTATATGAAAAGATATATTCCACTACCGGTAATGGGACAAGTCTGGTAAATTCTATGAAGTTTGGGAGTGAGATTGCTGAGCTGCTGAAAGAGGATAAAGTGGATGCTGTAATCCTGACTTCTACATGAGGTACAAGTACACGTTGCGGCGCAATGTTAGCAAAAGAAATTGAACGGGCGGGAATACCTGCTGCGCAGATATGCACCATTCTTCCGATTGCAGAGACAGTGGGAACTACACGGATTGTGAAGGCGGTGGCTATCCCACATCCGGTCGGAGCTCCAGATTTATCCCACGAAGCAGAGCAGAAATTGAGAGAGGAAATTGTAGGTAAAGCACTTCGTGCTTTGCAAACCCCTGTAGAGACACAGATTGTAATCCAATAATAAGAAAGGAATGAGAAAATATGAACAAATCAACTGTCATGAAATTGTTATCTGGACCTATATTATTTCTGTTAGTGCTATTGCTTGTGCCAGAGTCGGTTATGCCCTATGCTGTTCGCGGCGCATTGGGATTATTTCTTTGGATGGCGGCATGGTGGATTACCCTTCCCGTAGGGGTGGCCGTGACTTCACTGCTTCCAATCCTTATTTGCGCGGTGTTTGGGATTGTTGCAGTAGGCGATATTATTCCCCAGTATTTCTCTGATCTGGTAGTGCTTCTTTTGGGGGCAAATATTTTAACTCTGACTTGGGAGACAACCGGACTGAACCGCAGAATTGCCTTGAGAGCGTTATCTTTGGTGGGGCCATCTATAAAATCGCAGTTGGCGGTTTGGTTTATTGCTTCCACAGTGATGAGCATTTTCCTGCCTAATGTTGTAGTAGGCGCAACGCTGACTCCCATCGCGCTTGCCATGCTGAAGGCTGTAAAAAAAGAAAATCCAGGAGAACATTTGAGTGCGGCAAATATCCTGCTTGCCATTGCCTGGGGATCCGGAATCGGAGGCTTTGGTTCTCCTCTGGGAGGGGGTATGAATCTGGTCGTTATTGGTTATATTGAGGAACTGACCGGAATGGAGTATATGTATACGACGTGGGTTAAACTGATGATTCCAATCTTGATCGTGATTACGATTGGTAATGTCCTCTATATGCTCACCATGAAATCGGAGACGAAAATGCTTCCGGGCGCGAAAGAATATTTTGTTGCCGAATATAATAAGCTCGGTAAAATGAACCGTTCAGAGGCAATCAGCCTTACTCTTTTTGTAATACCGGTTGTCATGGCCTTTACCAGACAGCTTTGGATGGGCTTGATTCCTTCTCTCGGATCTTCCTATGTATTTATTGTATTTGCCATTATTGCGTTTTGTGTGCCGGGGGAATGCAATGGAAAGCTGATCACCTGGAAATATGCCCAACCTAAGATTTCCTGGGGGCTGTTCTATACATTGGCAGGTGGTCTTGCACTTGGGAAAGTGATCACAACCTCTGGAGCATCCAACATGGTCGCAGATTTTGTCGCAAATTCCGGTATTACCAATGCTGCACTACTGTGCGTGATTTTCATTGTTATGGCTTCGGTACTTGCCAATATATCGAGCAATAACTCTGCATGTGCAATCGCTTGCCCGCTGGTTGTCAGCGTTATGACTGCATTGAATCAAAATCCCATTCCTTATCTGTATATGGCAGCCGTGGGAGGAAACCTTGCCTATTTGCTCCCGAGTGCCACAAGGGCTATTCCTGTTGACGCAGGTGTAGAACCCTCATATATGCTGAAGAAGGGTGCTTTAGTAAATGTAATTGCGGTAGTGCTTGCCATTTTGTGTGCATTGGTCTGCATCAAACTGCCAATGTATAGTTAACCCTCATTTTAAAACACTGCCCAAGGGGACTGACACCTCTTGGGCAGAACAATTTTATGTTTCATCTTTACAGACACCGAAAGAATTGATCTTAGGGATAGAAGAATTATCGCGTGTAAAATTGAAATGAAGCGCAAGATGCAGATTGTCACCGCGGAATACCCGTTCATTGTAAACGATGGGAATATCATTATACCAGTAAACCGTGTGAAAACGAAAACCTGGGATACTGCGTTTAGACTCTAATAAGTCTCGTTCATGTGCATCCAGGGTGATGGCATTGATCTTCATATCAAAACAGTTGAGAGAGATGTTTGCATTCTCTTCCAAATAGCGATGAAAGGAAATAGACGCCAAATCCTTTTCGATTAAATTGGCGGAATAGTCTTTCCGTATATACACTGTTTGGATAATGCTCGGAATGTTATCAATATAACGGACTCTCTTAAAATAGCAGATTTCTGTTCCCTGTGCGATATTAAGTTTTGAGGCAATGTAAGGGTCTGCGGGAATATAACCGCTCTCAATTATTTTGGAGTTCTGTTTTGCACCTAATGTATCCATACGTTGATAGAAGTTAGGTTCTTGTATAATATCAAATTCAGATTGGCGGTAGCTTACAAAAGTCCCTTTGCCTTGTTTTCTTGTAATTAGTCCTTCGTTTACCAATCCATCATATGCCTGTTTTATCGTTGCCCGGCTGAGCTTTAGTTCTTTGGACAGCTTTAGCTCAGATGGAATCTCTGTGCCATACGGCCAGGTCTCGTCCAGTATGTAGTTACGAATCTGCTGGCGTAATTGGTAGTATAACGGGGTTGGACTGGTATGATTGAGCTTAATGGGTATATCCATGTCTTTCCTCCTGATTTCATATGTAATGATAGCATGGCATATTGACAAATTCAAGAGATTCTTTCGGAAAAACAAATCCTTTTCAGGAGAAAATTAATGAGAAATGCGAGGAATTGTCATGGTTTACATATATGTCATTATCACTGCGGTCTGTTTCTTTTCCTCCGTGATCGGTTCCATTTGTGGAATTGGCGGGGGAGTCATTATAAAACCAGTTTTGGATGCAACGGGTATCATGGCTGTTGATACGGTTTCTTTTCTGTCAGGCTGTACAGTACTTTCCATGTCGGCCATGTCCATGTACAAGAACTTTAAAAGGGAAGAGAAAACAGCGTTTAACAAGCGTTTTGCTACTGTATTGGCGACAGGGAGCGTAATAGGCGGAATAGCGGGAAAGTCCGCATTTCAGGTTCTGTCAGGATGTTTTTCATCCGTAAATAAAATAGGAGCGGTGCAGGCGGGAGTGTTGGCGGTCATCACGTTTGCGACTTTTGTCTATACGGTATTTAAGCAATGGATTCGAACAAAGCATATCGATAATCGAATCATTACATTTGTCATAGGGATTCTTTTAGGAATGATGTCTTCATTTCTGGGAATTGGTGGAGGGCCCATCAATCTGATTGTCTTGTTTTATTTTTTTTCATTGGAAACAAAACAGGCGGCTATATACTCCTTATATATTATCATGTTCTCACAGATAGCCAGTCTTGGAAGTACATTGCTTGGGAAAAGTGTTCCGGAGTTCAGAAAGGAAATTCTTGGGCTTATGATTTTATGTGGGGTATTAGGGGGAATTGTGGGCAGTAAGATTAACGCGAAGATTGAAAATAAGATTATAGATAAATTGTTCATGATATTGATATTGATTATTATTGCCATCAGTGTCTACAATGTGTTTCATTATCTATATCCAAAGGGCATCCCGTAAGAAGTTGTGAGAAGATATGAAAAAATGAAGTCAGATCGACTCCATTTTTTCATATCCATAGAGGAAGTATTATGGTCTACATTGTCTCCAGATCGGGGTTGACGCCCTCAACGGCTTCTTTGGCCTTTTGTTTCTTCAGCAGTGCCATGAAGATCCAGAGGAATACATTCATAGCTAAGGCTGCACCGATGAACATGATGATCAGGTTTTTGTAGGCTCCTACGGTGGAACCGCCTTTTTCAAGGATCTTGGCGCCAAGTATGTACATGAAGGTATCCGGTATCGTCATGACGGCTGAGAAAATACCTACTGCGGTACCACGTGTCACTCTGGGAATACGACTCTCGGAGATCATAGAGTTCCGGGAAGGCTGGGCAATACCAAAGGCAGCACGCAGCAGGACAATCACGATGACTACGATAAATGCGGTGGACGGTCCCCACGGTGAGAAGAAAAGTAATAATAGTCCACCGATGAAGCAAAGGTACGCGACTTGTACAGAGATGGTGGCAGTGTGTAATTTATCTGTAAGGCGGCCAGCCAGCGGTGCACAGATTACACGCATGCCCTGGTTACAGAATGTGACGATAAAGGCAATCACGGCAGTCGGTACCAGGAAATAGGTGCTCATCAAAGGCTGAACGTAGGAAGTGGCCTCGGTACACATGGTGAGACCCATGCCGGTAATGAGCAGACAGATCATCATGGGATTGCTGATGACTTTCGGAATCATCTTGATATTGAAAGTGTTGGCCTTGTCGCCTATGGTCTTACGGTTTTCCTTGTCACCGAAGTGCAGGATCAGGCTGGAAGCAATACACATTACGATGTAGAGAGCCATCATAACCCGGAGCCCGGTCACAGCCGTGGTAGCTGCGATTACTGCAGAGGAGATCAAACCGGTAGAAATAGAAACGGCACCGATCAACATATAGTAATAGCCGAATACACGGCCTTCCTGTTCCCTTGTACCGATGCGGACCAGAACTTTCATCCAGGAACCAGCGGTAAATAAAACGCCTACGATACCAAGACCGAGATAAATCATTCTCATAGTGCTGTAATCAGGAATCATACAAACGGCGATGCCGAGAACAGAACAGCCCAGATTACTGATATGGATCAGCAGGTGTGAAGGTACTTTGTCGGCCAACGGACCGCCGATCAGATAGCAGACTACTGCACAGGAGCTGAAGATACTGATGATCGCGCCTAATTGGGAATCATTGAAACCAAAGGCTTCCAGGCCCAATTGATAATAGTAGGTAAAGAAGTATCCGATACCTACCGTGCCGGCAAAACTACAGGCGACACCGATGATTAGAAGCCACTGTTTTGGTGAGAGTTTTGACATTTTGTCTGTGTTTGCGGTTGACATAAGAAAATTCCCTCCTTCTTTTTCTCTTTGTTATTTGTGTTTTTGGAATATTCCCTTAATATTAGCTTATCAAGTTGAGAGAAAAAGTCATTGTGCAGAAGGAACTTAAAAAAAGGGAAAAATGTGCCGCATGCACATGCATTTGAAGCTTTTTCTATTGTCGAAGAGTGCCGGCAAGCCCACAAGGCCGTGCACGTGAACAGGAAGAAGATTGTGCTTGACAGAGCAGTCACGTAATTGTATATTTGAAGCAACTTGTTAGTAAAAATTAGAGTTATGTAGTGGAATTGTGTAAACTCTGTTTTGAGCTATTTTATTCTCTTTGCACAGTATCCCTAAGAGTACCTGTTAAGATAGAGCATTCGGCTGTTAACTAAAAGATTTCAAAAAGGAGGCAGAAGTGGTGGGAAATATCATTGACTATCTCAGATGGAGAGGCGATTTGACTTTTGCGCAGTCTCCGTTTAATAATGTCGATAACTTGATTTTGTCACAGTTATCTTATGTTAATTTAGATGGGATTGCTCCAGGCGAGGGAGAAGAAGGTATACCGATAGAGGAACTGTCAGACATATTTTTTCAAAAATATAGTCCGGAAGAGTTGAAAAAAGACAGGTCATTTCTCCGCAGAGCTCCGGAGATCATAAAAGAGATGGCTAAGACAGTGCGTTATAGGGATGCGGTCGTCAAAAATTTTGTGAATCGCATTGATGAGGAGAAAGAACTGCAATTTGCAGCATTGGAGATTTGTCTCTCTGATGGCACTTCTTACATTGCATACAGAGGAACCGATGACACGATCGTGGGCTGGAAAGAAGATTTCAACCTTAGTAAAGGAGTCATTTTATCGGAAGAAGCTGCGGTTATTTATCTGGACCATTTCGGAGAACTTAGCCGGGGGCAATTAAGGATTGGCGGACATTCTAAAGGCGGGAACCTTGCCGTATATGCTGCGGCTATGTGTAAAACAAAGGTCCAGGAGAAGATTTTGAAGGTGTATGATAATGATGGCCCCGGATTTGCCGATAATTTTCTGGAGCAGGAAGGCTTTCTTCGTATGAAGTCTCGTGTGGAAAGGCTGATACCGGAAGGTTCGATTATCGGCATGCTTCTGGATCATGCGGTGGAACCCAGATATATAGCCAGTTCTCAGACTGGGGTAAGGCAGCATGACGGATTCACATGGCAAGTATTGGGCCCTGATTTCATATATAAGAAAGCACTAAATAAACGAGCGGCACTGTTTAATGAAACATTGGATAACTGGCTGCATAATTTGGAAGAAGAGGAGAGAAATGCACTCATCAGTGATTTCTTTTCCGTGATGGAGGTGACAGGAGCCTCTACACTCACAGAACTTCAGGATGGAGGTCTTAGAAATATCCGTTTAATGCTCAGGCAGATCGAACAACTGAATCCGGAGACGAGAGAACGTGTTGATGAACTGATTAAAGCTCTGGTCAGCGCCTGGCACAAATTTATTTGATGAAAGATGAATATTTTTCCTGTTAAAGGTAGATACTATCTGAAAACAGGGAGGTAGAAGACGGATATGAATTTCAACAAAAATGAATCGGATCATGAACCTAAATTTCCTGCACGCACGAATCCCGGACGTTTTTCGGCGAAATGCGATGCGGTGACAGGGGAAAAGCAGTCAAATACAACGAATACGAAGAATGTAAAACCGGACGATGTCCCAAGACGTGATGGCCCGGGAGGAGAGTAAATAAAAGAATAGATGAAAGCTATCATGCCGGTTTTTGTGAGATTCGGCATGGTAGCTTTTTTAGTTGCCTGGCATAGATGGAAAGGTTGAGTTTCCGGAGATTTTGTTATAGGCTTGTTTTAAGGTGGGAGAGTAGTAAAGGTTATAGTGAAAAGACTGGATGTTCAAAGGTGTTCAAGGCTGTACAACTTTTTAAACAAAATAAAAAGTGCCTCAAGCCCTTCTATTTACAAGGGTTTGAAGCGCTTAAGCCAAATGTCGCAGACCGGAATCGAACTTCTGCGGATTCTCACAAACCGCATAGAAAGTGGGATTGTGCCACCTCTGCTGATAGTTGTACAAGATTTGTACAACTATTATAGTTTTGCCTTAGGTACAAATTCAATTTTCAAAACCATTCCCATTCCTTCTGCTAACCGTTTCAATAAGTTTAAAGAAGGATTTCTTGTTCCGTTTTCCAATTTGCTGATATCCGCCTGATTTATCCCAGTTCTTTCTGCCAGTTCTTTCTGCGTCAAATTTTGAGAAACCCTGGCATCTACAATTGCTCTGATTACATCCATTTCAGGTTGTAACGCTTCGTATTCTTTTTTAAATTCAGGGTTCTCCATTTGCTGATTTATAAATTCATTCAATGTTTTCATCTGATTTGACTCCTTCCAATATATTCATTTCTTCGTTTTTTAGCTAATTAGATTTCCTTTACAGGCGTTTTTTGTGTCTTCTTAACAAAACCGTTTGTTAGGATTATCTTTCCATCATAATAGAAAAAATATAATACTCGTGTTATATCCGTTCCCGCTTTTGCTCGAACTTCAAAAATCCCATCCTCAAGATGTTTACTATATGGTTCTCTTAATTGATTACCCTTTTCTTCCAGAATTTTTAAAATCCCCAATAACTTTGCGCGCATTTTCATATTTAACGATAAAAGAAAGTCTTCAATTGGTTTATTCCCATGCGTATCTTCATAAAATTCCACTGTAAATTTAGGCATGCATTTTATCCTTTCTTCCTTTATATTACATAGTATATGGCATATATGCCATATTGTCAACTTTCTTTTATAACCGTACAACTTTTTATACAAAATGAAAAGTGCTTCAAGCCCTCTATTTACAAGGGCACTGAAAAACTTCCATTTTTTAAGTGGGAGTTTTTCTTTTATGACAATTTTTCGTGATTTTCAGTTCTTTTTCGATAAGATTACAGAATAATGCTATGGTTTAAGCCATAGCCAATTCCTGTAATCTTACTATCCTTTTTACATTTGCTGTAAATGCGGTAAAATACATTTGAACATGCATAGCAAATAACCCTCTTGAATCTGCTCTGCGCAAACCGTGGGCTTCTTTTAATTCTCCATTCTTTTCTTCTATCCTATGCCGGATTTTCATTCTCTCTTGGAAGTATTCACTTTCTTCAAATTTAAGCCTTTCCATGTTTTTCGCGCTTGCCTGCGTGATACTGTAACTTCGTTCTTTTGAGTTTGATTTTCCTACACGGCAGTTTTCTCTTTGTGGGCATTTCCGGCACTTAACTTTGCTAAATATATATCTTAAATAGGTGTTCCCGTTTTTGGCAGCTCTCTTTTCCACTCGCATGGAAAGCTCTCCGGCAGGACATTGCAGCAACCCTGCATCTTTATTGAAACAGAACCCCTCCGCAAGGTTTCCGTTTGCAGCCGCCGCTACAGCTGTATTCGTTCGGGCAATCAGTGCAATCTCTTTTCCGCATACTTCCAGATTATCATCACTGACATATGCCATATCTCCGATAACTTCTGTTACTTTTATTCCATTTTTCTGTGCTTTTTCTATCAGTTTCGGCAATTCCTGACCATCCGGTGCTCCTCCATCTGTTACACTTATCCCAGCAATCAGACGGCCTTCTGTCATTGCGAGATGATTCTTATACCCATAAAACGTACTGGTCGCCGTTTTGTGCCCAAACCGTGCATCTTTATCATCTTTGGAACGGATCTCTCTGATCTGTTCGTTCTCAAGCAGTTCTTTCATCTCTTTAGAGATTTTCTGTATCTTTTGATTTCCACAGGTTTCTATCCCTTCCTCCAGAACCTGGAGCAGTTCCTTCGTATAGGCGATCTCTTCGTCCAATCCTGCTTCCAAAGATGGTTTCTCTGGAAATCTTTCTGATAATTCAAAAGCATTTTTATAAATCTCTTTCCGAAGTTGTTTACTCATATCCCTCAGGATTTGTGTGGGGGATTTCGCTCGGACGGATGCAGTTGTGTGGGTAGAATCCACGATAATCGTTCCCGATTTGATTAGACCTTTGTCCAGAGCCTGCTGGATTGTTTCTTTCAGCATTTCCTTCAGAATATCTTCCGTGATGCGGGTCTTTCTGAATTTCGTCAGAAGACTGGGATCTATCATTTTTTCTTCTGGTTCCAGATCCAGAAAAAATTTATATGCCATGTCTGTCTGAGCACTACTGATCAGGGTTTCATCGGACAGATCGTACAGCTTTTTCAGAAAAAGCAGTTTAAACATCATCTCCGGTTCTTTCGCCGGCCGCCCGAAATTTTCACAATACTGTTTACGGAGCATTGGATTTACAAAACTAAAATCTATATTTTCTTTAATTCTACGCAAAAGATGATTTGCTGGAATGATTGCATCATAAATCCCCTGATAGGGTGATAATGAAAGTTTCAACTGTGAATGGTCTTTCAACATGGCAGAACCTCCTTCCTCATGATTCTATTATAATGGATACATTAAAAAAGCCCAATTCTTTTTTAGAATCAGACTTTTTCAGTGCCCTTCTATTTACAAGGGTTTGAAGCACTTAAACCAAATGCCGCAGACCGGAATCGAACCGGTACGGGTATCACTACCCACGGGATTTTAAGTCCCGGGCGTCTGCCAGTTCCGCCACTGCGGCATAAATGGGACCAATAGGGCTCGAACCTATGACCCTCTGCTTGTAAGGCAGATGCTCTCCCAGCTGAGCTATGATCCCTTATTAAGTTAAAAAACATCTTTTCACAAAGTTCAAAGATGGACTTTTGCACTAAACTTGAAATACTCTCATCAAATGCAAAATGTCAACGACCCGAATGGGACTCGAACCCACGACCTCCGCCGTGACAGGGCGGCGCTCTAACCAACTGAGCCATCGGGCCAAATATTATGTTTTTAGAGTGGACCTTCAGGGACTCGAACCCGGGACCGATCGGTTATGAGCCGATTGCTCTAACCAGCTGAGCTAAAGGTCCACGTTATCTAAATGACTCCTACGGGAATCGAACCCGTGTTACCGCCGTGAAAGGGCGATGTCTTAACCGCTTGACCAAGGAGCCGCGTCATCAGCCACCTTGCTTTCACAGTGACCAAGAATTATATTACCATAAGATATTTATTTTTGCAAGTATTTTCCTAAAAAAGGTTGCGATTTTTTTCTGATTCTTTAGGTGGTTTGGCAATCAAGAAGCAAACACATATAATCGTTTGTTCCTTGATTGCTACATAATCTTTTATTGGTTTATGATATGTCCCTTCTCCACATGCGGATCAATAAAATTCTTCTTTGCATATTCCCAGAGAAGTTCCGAGCCCAGAGCGGTGTTTTTGTTCCTTTCCAGGATCTGCCCCAGCCTTACAGATCTCTCTGCCCAGGCTTTGCCGTCTGTTGCAGCATTCAGCATGGCGGGCTGCACATTGTCCATGGTATGTGCAAAACGGGCTTCGGGCGTGGAGCAGGCTTCAAATTCTTCCCACAACCCACACAGTTTCAGGGCCTGATCCTCTGGAAGAAGATGGAACAGTCTTTCGGCGGCTCGTTCTTCCCGTTCTTTTTGCGTCTTTTTCCCTTCTTCATCATAGGCATAGGTGTCGCCGGCGTCAATTTCCACGATATCGTGGATCAAAACCATAGTGACAGTTTTCAGGACGTCAATAGGTTCGTTGGAATATTCCCCCAGCAGGATTGTCATCAAAGCCAGGTGCCACGCATGCTCGGCATCGTTTTCCTTTCGAATACCGTCGGAAAGGTAAGTTTGTCTTCCGATAAATTTCTCCTTGTCGATCTCCTGAATAAAATCAAATTGCTTCTTTAGCCGGATATCGGTATCGTTAAGATTTGTTTGATTCTCAAGTGGTTCTGTGTTCATGTATTTTGGGTCCCCCTTTTTGTTTTCACTATTTTTGAAAGCTAATAGAAATGTTATCTCGGTTTTCTTTTATCATACCTGATTTTTTCTGATATGGGAATGTGTTTAAATTGTTTTTTAATAAATCTTTTTAAAGAATGTGAAAATACAAGAGGCAAATTTAATGAATGAAAAAGGAAAAGGAGTTTTGCACGCTTGTCCTTACTGGGACAATGTGTGTGAAAACTCCAGAGAGAAAAGGTAAAATATATATAGTAAAAGGTATAAACCTGAATTTTTAGTCGGACCCAAACAGCTACACAGAGCGTTCTGTCATATATAATTGCCGGTGTCCTTTCATTTAATACGTTTAGTATACAGGGTAATTATGGAAAGAATGTGACCGCAGACTTAAGAAATTTTGAAAAATCTTAAAAACTTCTAAATACAAAATGAAAGAAATATATACGTGCAAAAAGTGTTGAGATTTTGGAAAATGAAAGAGAATAAATTGGAAAAAATTTGCAAACAGCGGTTGGAAAAATTTCAGGGGATTTGCTGTATAGGGACTTGACATATATAGATAGTCGATATATAATTGGAGCATGAAACATATATCGAGTATCTATATATATAGAAAGGCGATATATATTGCTTCGGGTCTGTATAAGGTGGCGGAAAAATTCAAATAAGTCTGTTATTGATGACGAAAGAGATGCGGATTATTCCGGAAGACGGATTCTGCCAACCTGGTTATGAGGCCGAATGAAGTGTAGAGAGTGTAGATTAAGAGAAACTTGTTTTAACAGAAAAGGAGGGCAGGCTGAACTGTAGGGAAGATAATTTTTAGCTTAATGGAAACTTGGTTTAGAAAGGGGTTGAAGAAGATGGCGGTAGAGAAAAGTTTGATTTCAGGCAGTACGACAATGTTGATCTTAGGACTGCTTGACAAGAAGGACATGTATGGTTATGAGATGATCGAAACACTGAGGGAGAAGTCGAACAATGTATTTGAACTGAAAGCAGGGACCTTATATCCGCTTCTGCACTCATTGGAAGAAAAGGGGTGGCTGAGTGTATATAATCAGGAAGCCGGTGGAAAGATGAGGAAGTATTATCAGTTGACGCGAAGCGGAAGGAAACAACTCATAGCAAAAAAAGAGGAGTGGAAGGAGTATTCCACCGCTGTTGCCAATGTCTTAGGGGGTGCTTGTTATGAACCGGCGTAGTTATCTGAATGCGCTTTTGGGACAGATTCGCTGTAAGCGGGCATGGCCGATGATCGAGGAGGAGTTGCAGGGGCACATAGACGAACAAAAACGCGATTTTATGGCTGCGGGCATGTCGGAGCAGGAGGCAGAGGCCGCTGCAGTCCTGGAGATGGGGGATCCCTTTGAGGTGGGCCGTCAGCTCGACAAGATTCACCGGCCGCGACTTCCCTATCCTCTGATTGGTTTTATTATAGGTCTTAGCAGTATCGGGGTAGCCCTTCAGATTGCTATCAACAAGCTGATCGAGATGGGAGATGGCTTTGGGCTTTATGGAAGGTATGTACAGGATATGTTTGCCGGTATGGGAATCGGAATTATCCTGATGGTGATGATTTGCCGTATGGACTACAGGGTTCTGGGAAAATATGCGATGCGTTTGTGGGCAGTATTGAATGGCGTTATTGTTTTGCAGGTAATTGCAGGTATGTTTATGGGTAGAACACTGTATTTAAGAATGAATGTGGTGTCATGTATGTTGATTCTGTCATTTGCAGGAGTGATTTATCATTATAAAGATAAGGGAATAAAAGGACTTTTCAAATGCGTAGGCTGGTATATAATCGCAATTTTTTTACTGTTACCGGGGCTGCGATGGAGTTTTAACTATATCGCCTTATTTTATGTGACAGGTGCCATTCTTATTTTCGTGGCAAGCGTTAAAAAATGGTTTGGCGGCAATCGGGCAAAACAAACTATGATAACGGTAGGAATGATCGTAGGAGTGACGGCGGTAATGGCTCTTATCGGTATTGGAATCTACTACCATTATCTTGTACAATATCAACAGGATCGGGTGATTGCTGCGATGCAGTTGTCCGGCGATGTCCCATTTAATATTGAGGAGATGTTAAAGCGTATGTCTCTGGTCATGAATGACAGTGCAAATGTTATGATTTTAGATGAAGACGCGATGACGCTTACCTCTATCAGAAGCGACTATTTGTTTACTTTTGTCTTCAAATGTCTGGGGAGCTGGCAGGGAATTCTGATCACTGTACTGGTCGCGGCATTTCTCGTTTTATTATGTGTGCTTGTACATAAGCAAAAAAACCCGCTTGGCTATATACTTTCACTGGCAGCCCTGCTCATGGTAGGAATACAAAGCCTCCTGTATTTTGGAATTAATTTGGGATATTTGCCGAGCACGGCGATTGCGATGCCGTTTTTTACCGGAGGAAAAACGAATATGCTTATCACATATATTTGTATGGGCCTTTTGTTATCGGTGTATCGCAACCAAAATCTGATACCGGAAAATTAGAAATAGATTTTATATAGAAAATCTGATACTGCGCGGAAACTTTTGAAATTGGGCGCCTGACTATGACCAAGTGAAGTGGGCATATGTCGGGCGCCTCCTAATTGTCCGGAAAAAAGAACAGAGATTGTTAAAAAAATATCTATGAAAAAAGAAGAACTCGTGCTATGATGAAAAGGTGATAACTACAAAGAGCATATGGTTTCAAACATCAAAATTTCTAATTTAATGGAGGGCTAAATTTTGAGGTACGCAGACGCAAATGTAATTAAAATCAAGCATGCAGTATTGGAAGAAGTTGCGAAACTGGCTTTTGCAGGAGAATTGGAAGAGCGTAAAGATGAAATCCCCATGAAGCTGATCCCCGGTCCGCTTCCCCAGTTCCGCTGCTGTATCTACAAGGAGCGTGAGATCATTCGTCAGAGAATCCGTCTTGCAGAGGGTAAGTCGGCGGGTGTGAAGGACGATGGAAATGTGATTCAGGTCATCAGTTCCGCATGCGAGGACTGTCCGATCTCCAGCTATACTGTGACGGAGAACTGTCAGAACTGTATTGGTAAGGCATGTATTAATGCCTGCAAATTCGGTGCGATCGAGTCCGGACTCCAGCGTTCGCACATTGATCCGGCAAAATGTAAAGAATGTGGCAAATGTGCGCAGGCCTGTCCCTACAATGCGATCGCGCATTTGAAGAGACCGTGTAAATTCAGCTGTCCGGTGGATGCGATTAGCTATGATGAGAATGGACTTTCCGTAATCGACGAGTCCAAATGTATCCGCTGTGGTAAATGTATTCATAGCTGTCCGTTCGGTGCAATCGGCTCCAAGACATTTATAGTGGACGTGATTAACGCTATCAAATCTGACAAAAAGGTATATGCGATGGTAGCACCGGCGACTGAGGGTATGTTTGGCACAGATATTACCATGGCAAGCTGGAAGAAGGCTATGAAGGAGGTTGGATTTACCGATTTTGTAGAAGTAGGACTTGGAGGAGATCTGACGGCTAAATATGAGGCGGAAGAGTGGCGCGAGGCGTATCAGGAAGGAAAGAAGAAGGTGACCTCCTGCTGCCCGGGCTTTGTAAATATGGTGCGCAAGCATTATCCGGAACTTAGCGATGCGGTTTCCACGACAGTTTCTCCGATGTGTGCGGTTTCCCGTATGCTGAAAGCAAAAGAGCCGGATGCCATTACGGTATTTATCGGACCATGTATGGCCAAGAAATCCGAGGTTGTGGATCAGAAAATTGAAGGTAATGCGGATTATGTTCTTACATACAGCGAGATTCGGGCAATCATGCGTGCCAAGGGCGTGGAACTGAAGCCGGATGAGAATAATTATCAGGAGGCTTCCGTATATGGTAAGAGATTCGGAAATTCCGGCGGGGTTACTGCAGCAGTGCTCCAGAGCCTCAAGGAATCTGAGAACAACGTAGATGTCAAGGTGTGCAGAGCAAATGGTGCGGACGAGTGTAAGAAAGCGCTTCTTCTTATGAAGGTCGGCCGTCTGCCGGAGGACTTTATCGAAGGTATGGTCTGTGAAGGAGGCTGCGTCGGCGGACCGAGTGCATTTAAGGATCAGATGCTGGCAAAGAAGTCCCGCGATACGCTGATTAAAGAAGCGGATAATCGGGGAATCTACGAGAACCTGAGCAATTATGACGAGGAATCCTTCTCTATGCACAGGGATTAGAAAAGATGAATAAGAAAAAATGTATATGAGATAGGCTGTGGAATAAATATCATTTTCTTATGAAATGAAAGAACGCCTGCGGATTAAAGTAAAATGATCCAAGGGCGTTTTTCTATTTCATAAAAGGGCACTTATTAAAACGGAGATGGAGGGATTTGAACCCTCGCGCCGGTATCACCGACCTGCCGCTTTTCGAGAGCGGTCCCTTCGGCCTCTTGGGTACATCTCCTTTTTATAGATTAAGCATATCTGCTAATCATCTGTTTATTGCTTCTTGATCTCAAACTGCATTTGATCGTTGGACCAGACGTTATTGGCATAATGAATGGTCAGGACAGTCCAGTCCGCGGGAACTTCCAGACAGAGGTAACCGTTCAGGGTATCGCCGCTGGCAATAGAGCCGTCCATCTGTTTTCTGTCTGTACTGGTAGCAAGAGCGGTAAATGCGTTGGGGCTGTAGTCCAGCTTCTCCTCTCCGCAATAATTCTCAAAGCTTGCCATGCTGCTGACCGGAAGCTCATCCTCGGTGTTGTTCGTAATTTCCATATTCACAAATACAAATACATTGCCTTCTGACGGAGTTGACACGTCGTCACCGGGGGATTCTTCGTAACCGAGCGCCGTGACCTTGATGTTGTTATACTCAGCAACTTCACCTACCTGATAGGTGGTAAGCGGGTCGGTCTTATCCGAAGCTTTGTCTGACGTCTTCGTGGTCTCTGATTTCTTAAAACGGTCAAGCGGATTGTCAATGATATTAAAATGTACCAGTCCAAAAACGATTCCCGCTGCGAGTATAACAAGCAGTAGGAGAATCAGGAGCACCTTGAGGATACCGCCCCGTTTTTTCCTGACAGGAGCGGCAGGGGCTGCAGAGCGTCCTGCGCTTTGCCGGGCTGGCTGGGCGCTGCTCTTTCTTGGATGCGCCTCGGAAGAGGTGCTTTTTGCGGGATTCTCACGTGGACGTTCCTGAGCGCTGCCTTGCCGGGACTTATCACTGGCTTTTCGATTGTTTCCGGACCGGGAAGAGCCAGAAGAAGTCTTACGCGCTTTGCTTTTACCTGACGATGAATGTGAGGTCTCTGTGTTGCGCGGGGCAGCCTGTCTGGGGGACCCCTGTGAATCTGTATCAAGATCTATATCTAAATCTAAATCATCAGTATCGAAAAACTCGTCCTGGCTGTCATCGATCACTGCGGAGGCAGGGTAGCGCTTCCTACAGGTATCGCATAAATAAAAGCCGGGATTTTTCTGGCTCGGGCGTACTTTAGAGCCGCATCTTGGACATTTCATCTGCTATCTCCTTTATATATCTTGTTCATGGAAATAAATTCAACACAACTAGTATAACATTTCCTCGGGTAAATGCAAAGGGGAATTCTTGTTTTATGGGAAAAAAGATGGTATGATAGGAGTGTTCAGCTATACAGGATATGATACAAAATATAGAAATACCGATATGTGGGAAAGGATGAAATATACAATGACTTATCAGGACGTTTTAAAACAGGCAAGAACTGCGATTGGCGCGTATTGTAAGGCATGTCCGGTCTGCGACGGAAGGGCCTGCGGGAATCAGATTCCGGGGCCGGGGGCTAAGGGAATCGGGGACACAGCGATAAGAAATTATAAAAAATGGCAGGATATCCGTGTGAATATGGATACGATCTGTGACGGCGGGGAACCGGATACCACCTGTGAACTCTTTGGCAAGACATTTGCCTATCCGTTTTTTGCGGGGCCTGCGGGTGCGGTGAACCTGCATTACAGTGAGAAATATAACGACATTTCTTATAATCAGGTATTGGTTTCCGCCTGCGCTCATGCGGGAATCGCGGCATTTACGGGAGATGGGACGAATCCTCTCGTGATGGAGGCGGCAACGGCGGCAATTGGAGAAAATGGCGGAGTGGGCGTTCCGACGATCAAGCCGTGGAACCTGGATACGGTGAAGGAGAAGATGGAGTTGGCTATCGCTTCCGGTGCGTTTGCGGTGGCTATGGATATTGATGCGGCGGGACTGCCGTTCCTTAAAAATATGACGCCTCCTGCGGGGAGCAAGAACGTGAAGGAACTGTCTGAGATCGTGAAGATGGCGGGAATTCCGTTTATTGTGAAAGGTGTGATGACCGTGGGCGGCGCGCTCAAGGCAAAAGAGGCGGGAGCGGCAGCTATCGTGGTATCTAATCACGGTGGTCGTGTGCTCGACGGCTGTCCGGCTACGGCTGAGGTTCTGGAAGAGATTGCAGACGCAGTCGGAGATTCTGTGAAGATTCTGGTGGACGGCGGTATTCGTTCCGGCGGAGATGTATTTAAGGCGCTGGCGCTGGGAGCAGACGGTGTACTGATTTGCCGCCCGTTCGTAGTTTCTGTTTACGGCGGAGGAGAAGAAGGCGTGAAGGCTTATATTGAGAAAATCGGCGCGGAGCTTAAGGATACGATGCAGATGTGCGGAGCGCATTCTCTGGCGGAGATCACGCGGGATATGGTGCGCTATTGTTAGGATAGAATGGTTTGGGAAAGTATCAGACCGGGGGATAGTCCGCGTACAGAAGATGGACAATATAGATTAGAAATAACGAGTAAATAGGAGAATAGGCAACATGTCGATGAGAGTAAATAATGAGCTGCCCTTGCCGGCAGATCTGAAGCGGGAATACCCGCTTTCGGCAAAACTTCAGGAAATGAAAGCGAAAAGAGATGCCGAGATTCGGGATATCTTTACGGGAAAATCTGATAAATTTGTGGTGATCATTGGCCCTTGTTCCGCGGACAATGAGGATGCGGTATGTGAGTATGTGAACCGCCTTGCGCGTCTGAATGAGAAGGTATCAGACAAATTGATGTTGATTCCGCGTATTTATACCAATAAACCGAGGACCACCGGGGAGGGGTATAAGGGAATGCTGCATCAGCCGGACCCGGATAAGGAGCCGGACCTTCTGGCGGGAATCATAGCGATCCGGAAGATGCATATCCGCGCTATGGAGGAGACATATTTGACGGCGGCGGACGAGATGCTGTACCCGGAGAACAGAAGCTATCTGGACGATATTTTGTCCTATGAAGCGATTGGAGCACGTTCTGTGGAGAATCAGCAGCACAGGCTTACGGCAAGCGGCATGGATATTCCGATCGGTATGAAGAATCCGACCAGTGGCGACCTGGCTGTGATGCTGAATTCCGTGGTGGCGGCGCAGAAGCCGCATCGTTTTATATACCGTGGGCAGGACGTGACCACGGGCGGAAATGACCTGGCGCATGTGATTCTGCGTGGCGGCGTGGACAAATACGGCACCAACATTCCCAACTATCATTATGAGGATCTGCGCAGGCTGGAGATGATGTATAAGCAGAAGGATCTGAAGAATCCGGCGGTGATCGTGGACGCAAACCATTCGAATTCCAATAAGCAGTATA
This sequence comes from Roseburia hominis, assembly GCA_040702975.1. Classification (NCBI taxonomy): domain Bacteria; kingdom Bacillati; phylum Bacillota; class Clostridia; order Lachnospirales; family Lachnospiraceae; genus Roseburia; species Roseburia hominis. Next base: position 3,761,663 of record CP159990.1, on the reverse strand, counting down.
AAGAGCAGATCAGGATTGTGAGCGAGGTGCTGCATTCGCGGAAATTTAATCCGGAGCTTAAAGCACTGATCAAGGGAGTGATGGTGGAGAGCTATCTGCTGGAAGGCAGGCAGGATATCGGGCCGCATATGGAGCATGGCAAATCTATTACCGATGCGTGCATTGGCTGGGAGGATACGGAACGGTTGATTGATAAGATTGCGGAAGAATGTTAGAGATAGAGGAAATTATGGTTAAAGAATATCCGGAGCGACGACCAGGCGCTCCGGATATTTGGATTTCGTCTGCGCGGTTTTGGGAATAGCCTGTTTCTCCTGAAAATTTTGCTTGACGGGGCGAGTACCGTTTGATATAATGCATCTACATATCAGGGAAAGTCTATGGGAAGATTCCTTCCACTGATTATCGGAGTTTTGTCTGTACCACTGACCCTTATGTCCTGTACAGATTCCTACTTTTTTGGACTGCTTCCGGTTCTGATTGGAATCGGCGATGCCTTTGGAGTAAATCCGGCACACACCGCTATCGCAACGGTAGTTTGCAGGAACTGTGCAACATTTATCAGCCCGGTCGTGCCGGCGACCTTCCTCGGTGTTGCACTTGCCCCTGTCCAAAAGAAAATTTATACAAGCGTTCTTTTTCGTTCCAGCTTATTTTGATACATCTTTTCATCAGCTTCTTTTAATAACTTGCTATAATCTGTGCTTCCATTTGTCAGACAATACCCGAAAGAAAATTTAAGTGGAACATTTAGATTTTCCTTAAGTTGTGCAGAACTATGATTTTGAAAATGTGCAAGTGTTTCTATCGTTTTATTCAATTCATCGTCATCCTCATAATCATATAGAAACAATACAAATTCATCTCCGCCCTGCCTTGCCGCTATACTGCTTTTTGCACCAAAGCTATTAATAAGTTCAGAAATCTTTTTAAGATAAATATCTCCCATTTCATGTCCGTATGTGTCATTGATTCCTTTTAAACCATCAGCATCTATCATAATAATCGCACTGTGGCCCAGTTTTTCTGGGGTGTCAAAAAGGACAGCAAGCTGTGTATCCAATCCACGCCTGTTATATAAGCCTGTAAGTGGATCAATATCTCTTTCCATCTCGATTTCTCTGCGCTTTACTATTTCAGCTGTTACATCAACGGCAACACCAAAGATGTCATCATCGTTTCTTATTTCTTCAATTCGGACATATTGTTCACCAATCTTGTATATTCCCTGCTCATCTAATATAGGATTCTCACATATTTTATCGATAAATGCTTCAAATTTGTTGGCATCAAGAGACAATTGCTCCATCGTTTCCATATCTAACGACAATATTTTGGGTATATAATCAGTAAAATAGATTTTTTTCATGTGTTTATTATATTCGTACACACCAATATACATGTTGGTCTTGCTTAGTACATAGGCCATTTTTGCGTTATTGTCTAATAAGCTTTTTACCATCACATTAATATATTTACTTAGTTCTGCAAATTCGATACTGGTCTGAATATCTAAAGTTTCATCAAGTTCTTTATTGGTAATTGCCTTTAGTTTTTTATTTACATTATGAATCTCATCTACAACATATTTGTTCATATACCATATAGCAGACTTTGCCGATAATAATGCAATTACTATTAAACATATTAGTAATATGAGCATAACAGTTGGTAGACGTTGATAAAGATCGCGGATCAAAATTATTTGCCCAATATAATTTGAACCTATTTTTTGAAAGACACAAAATGAATTCTGGTCGTTTATTTTGGTATAAAATCCCGTTTTGTCACCAGTTATGTCATCAAATGTCAAACCGATTTCTGTAAGATTGTGTCCTACGTTTTCCAAGTCTGTGGAACCTGCAATTTCACCGGTTTCTGCATCTATAGCGTAATAACTAACACTTGAGTTTATGCGAAACAGAGAAAATATATAGGACAGTTCATTTTTTTCGGTGACTTTTATCACATTAACCGGCTCCATACCTACTTGAACAATGAACTTCCCATTATTACTCCAAATAGCAGAATACTGCATTGGTTTATTTTCGGCGGTATTTGGCATAATGTCCTGAACAAATTTTAGAGTTTTATCTTTCAGCATTGGCTTAAAAGCCATCATTTGTTCGCCGGAGTCAAAGGTATAATTGTAATATTGTGGATGAGTTCCTGTAAATATGCGTCCTGTTGTATCAAAAATATGTATTTCATCTACCTCCATAAACGTAGCAATTTTTCTCAGTTCTTCAATGTTATCTAATACGTCCGGGTCACTTTCGATAATACGGGTAATAGCTTCTGCATTATGAAGGCATGTTTGTTTATACGCTTCCTGAATTTCCTGAAGCTCTTTTTGATTTTCTTCTAATATTTGCTCCATCTGCGAAAAGGTTCTTATCGCACTTTCATACGCTATTTCGCGCTCATTTGTTAGCTCAATATATAGAACGATTACCAATATTACAACTATTAAAGTGCCTGTTATTTGATACATGTATCTGCTGATTATTTTTCGAAGTGCAGGCATGAGTACCTCCTTAAAATGAATAGCTTTTTTGTGGCATCTCTGGATGAGAGTAAATGCTTATACTTATCATATACTACGCCAGATATGATAGCAATATTTTTTCGAAAAAGGAAAGGGATAGCTTTAACCTTTGCGTATCGGTGAGATTACGGTTATAATTATGTTGTATTTAAGAAGAGGGAGAAAAAAATATGGATAAGAGATACCAAAAAACTGTTTATGCTTGTTTTGTCGGATATATTGTGCAGGCGATTGCAAATAACTTTGCGCCGCTGTTGTTTCTGACATTTCATGATACATATGGAATTCCGCTTACAAAAATCACATTTCTGATCACGGCGAATTTTGGGATGCAGTTGGGCGTTGATTTGCTGGCGGTCAGCTTTGTGGACCGGATCGGATATCGAAGGTCTATGATTCTGGCACATGGTATGTCAGCGCTGGGGCTTCTTGGGCTGGCGTTCTTGCCGGAACTTTTGCCAGATCCGTATATGGGACTTATGGCAGCGGTTTTCTTCTATGCTGTGGGAGGTGGTCTGCTGGAGGTGGTAGTCAGTCCGGTCATGGAGGCTTGCCCTACCCCGAATAAAGAGACGGCGATGAGCCTTCTGCACTCGTTTTACTGCTGGGGACACGTGGGGGTCGTTCTGATTTCTACGGGATTTTTTGCCATATTTGGAATTGCAAATTGGAAGATGCTTTCTGTGATCTGGGCTTTGGTGCCGTTTGCAAATATGTTTGTATTTACGAAAGTACCGATTGCCAGCTTGATTCAGGAGGGCGAGGAGGGGATGTCTCTTGGAAAACTATTGAAAACAAAACTTTTCTGGCTGTTTTTATTTTTAATGATCTGTGCGGGAGCCTGTGAACAGGCGGTCAGCCAGTGGGCTTCTACATTTGCGGAACAGGGGCTTGGTGTAAGTAAGACGGTCGGAGACCTTGCGGGGCCTATGTTTTTCGCGGTTATGATGGGAACTGCCCGTGCAATTTACGGGAAATTCGGAGAACGGCTTCCACTGGAGAAATTTATGTTTGGAAGTGGGATTCTCTGTTTGGCGTCTTATTTAGTCATTGCCCTGTCACCGAATCCGGTGCTTGGGCTTTGGGGATGTGGAATCTGTGGCTTTTCTGTGGGCATTATGTGGCCGGGAACGTTTTCTTTGGCGACGGCTACTTTGCCGACAGGAGGGACGGCTTTGTTTGCGCTTCTGGCACTGGGCGGTGATGTGGGTTGCTCCGGAGGACCGACTTATGTAGGAATAATGTCTGGGGTATTTCGGGATGATTTGCGGAAAGGGATTCTTTGTGCGGTGATTTTCCCGGTGTTGTTAATTGGGGGGCTGTGGCTTAGAAGAAAGTATGCGAGATAATGAACTGAAATGGATTTTCAGAGCACTTTATAATTGCGAAAAGTTATCATTTAGACATATAGACAAAATCCTAACGTTATAGTAGAGTATGAGTTAGTTAAAGCTAACTAACAAACAAGAACAAAATTATAAAAAATAAGTCAATAGACTCTGGCATAGAGGGCTATAAGCTTATTATACGAGGAGGAAGGTCTATGAGCGTAGTAATTGTAGGAGGACATGACCGAATGGTCTGTCAGTATAAGAAAATATGTAAGCAGTTTAAATGTAAAGCGAAGGTATTTACGCATATGTCAGCGGATCTGAATAAGCAGATTGGAACGCCGGATCTGTTCGTACTATTTACCAATACAGTTTCGCATAAAATGGTAAAATGCGCACTTGACGAAGCGAAGCGGAGTAATGCCAAAGTGGTACGTTCTCACACCAGCAGCGGGGCGGCGCTGACAGAAATCTTAAGCCAGGAAGCGCAAATGGCGGTTTAAAAAAATAAAGAAGCGGTGCTATTACTGCAAAAAATGTCGGTACTTTTATACAGGTATCGGCATTTTTTGCGACCGCCAGGGAAGAATGTATGGTACAATATTTACGAAAGCAATGAGTGGAACGCTCTTTTGTTTTGCACTGCTGAGGTATTTTCGAACGTATAAATGTAGTGGGAGGATATCATGAATTTATTTTTAGGGATAATGATACCGTTTGCGGGCACGGTGCTTGGCGCAGCGTGTGTATTTTTTCTGAAAGGCGAGATAAGGCCGCTGCTCCAGAAGAGTCTTCTCGGTTTTGCGTCCGGGGTGATGGTGGCGGCATCGGTGTGGTCGCTTCTGATTCCATCTATGGATATGGCGGAAGGAATGGGAAAATTGTCGTTTATTCCGGCGGCAGCAGGGTTTCTTTTGGGCATTGCATTTTTATTATTGATGGACAAGGTCATTCCGCATCTTCATCTGGATAGCCAGAGCCCGGAAGGGCCCAAGAGTAATTTTTCTAAATCGGCTATGTTGATTTTTGCGGTGACGCTTCATAATCTGCCGGAAGGTATGGCGGTAGGTGTGGTCTATGCCGGAATGCTGGAAGGCCATGCCGGAATTACCATGGCAGGGGCGATGGCGCTGTCGCTGGGAATCGCGATTCAGAATTTCCCAGAGGGGGCAATTATTTCCATGCCGCTGAAAAGTGCGGGGCTTAGCCGGACGCGGGCATTCCTTTATGGTGCGGCGTCGGGAGCTGTAGAACCTCTGGGGGCAGGGCTTACGATTCTGATGATTTCGTTTATAGAGCCACTGCTGCCTTATTTTCTGTCTTTTGCGGCGGGAGCGATGCTCTATGTGGTGGTGGAGGAGTTGATACCTGAATCAGCGGAAGGGGAACATTCCAATATTGCTACGATTGGGTTCGCGGTCGGATTTGTACTGATGATGGTCATGGACGTGGCGTTGGGATAATATTTTGAGAAAAAATCGTTTTGACGGATAAAAAATGCGGAGCCTTCTGTGTGTGAAGGCTCCGCGTTTTCGACAACTAAAATAAACATACCTGCAAGAAGGGCCAGCGGATCCTTCTTTGTTTGCTATGCATACCTAAGTGAACGTCCAGTGGACACTCGTCTCGGTCTAGCTGTTTTTATTTACGTGTTGCTTGATTGCCTCGAAACTTGTGGCGCTGATCACATGTTCCATGCGGCAGGCGTCTTCAACAGCGGTCTGCTCGTCTACTCCGAGGGAAGTGAGCCACTCCGAGAGCAGAGTGTGACGTTCGTAAATGGTCTCTGCAATCTTACGTCCGGGCGGCATAAGAGCGATGTAGCCATCAGGGTCTACGGAAATGTACCCGTTCTGCCGAAGATTTTTCATGGCTACGCTGACACTGGGTTTGGAAAAGCCAAGCTCAGTGGCAATATCAATGGAACGCACCTGGCCTAAACGTTTGTTTAAAATCAGAATGGTTTCCAGATAGTTTTCTGCGGATTCCTGAATTTTCATATTTGATGTTTCTCCTGTTTTTAAATACTTTTTTAGGTGCCGGGAAAAATTTGTCTGGTTATCTGCCAAGGCATCGTGGCTTCTTATGCACAGGCGGATTAGAACAGCACAAACGGCAACAAGGTGTTTGTATATTTTGGCAAATAAAAGATTTCTAACATTAAAAGAATAGCACATTTTCACAAAAAATACAAATATTAAGAAATATTCTCAAAAGGTATTGACAAAATAAGTTAGTTTGTGCTAACTTTATAGGTGGTTAGAAAAAGCTAACCATATTTTTTGAATAATAGGTTAGCTATCACTTACTGATAAGAGTCATGGGAGAAGGAGGAATTCATGATGCCGTTAACGATGATGAGAACAGGCGAAGCAGGCACGATAAAGCGTGTAGGCGGAAAAGAGGAAGTCAGAAGATTTCTGGAGAATCTTGGGTTCGTGGAAGGATCCGATGTGAAGGTTGTGTCGGAGACAGGAGGAAATGTAATCGTGAATATCCGGGAATCCCGTGTCGCGATTAGTAAAGAGATGGCGAATAAAATTATGGTGTAGTGTTGTAACTTGGCTGGTGCCGTGTATCGTTGACGTTCCGCATAAGATTGCTGGCTGAATGTCAGAGGTACATTGCACCAGAAGAAAACAGCAGGAAGGAGAGCAGTTATGAAGAGTTTACGTGAGACGGAGTGCGGAAAGACCGTGTCTGTTGTGAAGATTCATGGAGAGGGTGCGGTGAGACGCCGGATCATGGATATGGGTATTACGAAAGGGACCAGCATTTATGTGCGCAAGGTGGCGCCGCTTGGCGATCCGGTCGAGGTAACAGTGCGGGGCTATGAGTTATCGCTCAGAAAAGCGGACGCACAGATGATCGAGGTACAATAATTTATTTAACTCAAGGTTAACAGGTGCTAACTTTTGTCCTGAAAGTGCACTCTATTTTAAATAAACAACCTTTGTGCAGTGAAAGTGCAACGCACATTTTTTTAAAGGCAGATAGTTAGCCAATACTAATTACAAAAGATAACATCAAGGAATGAAGGAGTATATCAAATGTCAGTAAAAATTGCACTTGCGGGTAATCCGAACAGTGGAAAGACAACGCTGTTTAATGCGCTGACCGGTTCTAATCAGTTTGTAGGAAACTGGCCGGGCGTTACCGTAGAAAAGAAAGAAGGAAAATTAAAGAATCATAAAGATGTGATCATCATGGACCTGCCGGGAATCTACTCCCTGTCTCCATATACACTGGAGGAAGTGGTGGCGAGAAATTACCTGATCACGGAAAGACCGGACGCGATTCTGAATATTGTAGACGGAACCAACCTGGAAAGGAACCTGTATCTTTCCACGCAGCTCATGGAGCTTGGAATTCCGGTAGTTATGGCGATCAATATGATGGATATCGTCCGTAAGAACGGAGACAGCATCAATGTGGGTCAGCTCGCAAAGAAGCTGGGCTGTGAGGTCGTGGAAATTTCGGCACTGAAAAATGAGGGGATCGATAAAGCGGCAGAGAAAGCGGTAAAAGCGGCTGCGAATAAATCAGCAAAAGCTCCGGTACATAAATTTGACAGCGGAGTAGAGCGCGCGCTGGAGGAAATCGAGAGCTGTCTTGGAAGTGATATTCCGGAGGGACAGAGAAGATTCTATGCCGTGAAATTGTTTGAACGTGATGATAAGATTGCTGATACGATGAAAGCTCAGCCGAATGTGGAAGGAATCATCTCAGCAGTGGAACAGGAAATGGACGACGATTCCGAGAGTATCATTACCAATGAACGTTACAGCTATATCACATCGATCATTGACGGCTGCTGCAAGAGAGCTAATAAAGGACAGATGACCACCTCCGACAAGATTGACAGGATCGTGACCAACCGTTTCCTGGCACTCCCGATTTTCGCAGTCGTAATGTGGGTCGTATATTATGTATCGGTTTCTACCGTTGGAGACTTTGTCACAGGCTGGACCAATGACGTTCTGTTTGGTGAGATTATTCCGCCGGCAATCGAGAATGTTCTGGTGGCGATGAACTGTGCGGACTGGCTCCAGGGATTGATTCTTGATGGTATTGTTGCAGGTGTGGGCGCGGTACTTGGATTCGTTCCGCAGATGCTCGTACTTTTCATCTTCCTGGCATTTTTGGAAGGCTGTGGATACATGGCGCGTATCGCATTTATCATGGACCGTATTTTCCGTAAATTTGGCCTGTCAGGAAAATCATTTATCCCGATGCTGATTGGAAGCGGCTGCGGTGTTCCGGGAGTCATGGCGTCAAGAACGATCGAGAATGACAGAGACCGTAAAATGACGATCATGACGACCACCTTTGTACCTTGTGGCGCGAAGCTGCCTATCATTGCATTGATTGCCGGTGCGTTATTTGACGGGGCGTCATGGGTTGCACCGAGCGCTTATTTCGTAGGTATCGCAGCAATTATCTGCTCTGGTATTATTTTGAAAAAGACGAAGATGTTCGAAGGCGATCCGGCGCCGTTCGTTATGGAACTTCCGGCTTATCATCTGCCGACCGTAGGCAACGTACTTAGAAGCATGTGGGAGAGAGGCTGGTCCTTCATCAAGAAAGCCGGAACCATCATTTTGCTTTCCACCATCGTTCTGTGGTTCCTGATGAGCTTTGGCTGGGCAAATGGTTCTTTCGGAATGCTGGAGGCAGAGCAGCTTGACAGCAGTATCCTGGCTTCTATCGGCAGTATTGTGGCACCGCTTTTTGCACCGCTTGGCTGGGGAGACTGGAAGATGGCAGTTGCAGCGGTAACTGGTCTTATTGCGAAGGAAAATGTAGTTGGTACCTTCGGTATTCTGTTTGGATTTGCAGAAGTAGCAGAAGACGGCGCAGAGATCTGGGGACAGCTTGCGGGAAGTATGACGGCAGTAGCGGCGTACTCATTCCTGGTATTTAACCTTCTGTGTGCTCCTTGTTTTGCAGCTATGGGTGCGATCAAAAGAGAGATGAACAATGCAAAATGGTTCTGGTTCGCGATCGGATATCAGACAGGGCTGGCATATATTGTATCACTTTGCGTATATCAGTTGGGAACCTTCTTTACAGGCGGTGGATTTGGCGTCGGAACGGTAGTAGCAGTAGTGCTTGTAATTGCATTCCTATATCTTTTGTTCCGTCCGCATAAAGAGAGTCAGACTTTGAAAGTGAAAATGAAAGGAATGGCGAAAGCATAATGGGAACTTTAGTTGTTGGAGTTTTGGTTTTGGCGGCGGTAGCTCTTGCGATCCGCAGCATGCATAACGATAAAAAACAGGGGAAGGGCTGCGGCGGTGACTGCAGCCACTGCGGAGGCGCCTGCCATTATATTCATACGGAAAAGCAATAAAACAGGAATACGGAGGGAAGGAAGATGTGGGAGAAGGAAGCGATCATCAGGAAAATGAAGAGCCAGGGCAAACGTATTACGCAGCAAAGGCGCATTGTACTTGATGTGATGACTGCGGAAGAATGTACCAGTGTAAAAGAACTTTACTACAAAGCAGCGAAGCGCGACCCGGATATCGGTCTTGCCACCGTATACAGGACTTTGCTTACCCTGGAAGAGATTGGCGCAATCGAGCGCACCAGGGGGTATGTAGCGACTCAGCAGCCTTAGACTTAGAAGAAAATAGTGGAATAAACGTGTGTATCCTTTGCGCAGATGACAGGAAAAACAGGTATTTAGGGACCTGCCTGTCATCTGCGCTTTTAAAAATAAGAAAACGCTTGTGAATCTAAGGAAGAGAATCCGGGCTGAAAGGGGGACGGTAGTGTTTGAGCAGCTAAGATGAGGGGCGATGAGGCTTTGGCCAAATATGTACATGAAAATAAAAAACCTTGCAGAGATCTGCAAGGTTTTTATGACGTGCGCTAGAGGATTCGAACCCCCGACCTTCTGGTCCGTAGCCAGACGCTCTATCCAGCTGAGCTAAGCGCACATACCGTTTTTAGAATCGCTTCTATCCAACAGCAATAATTATTATAAAGCAATATGATTGGAATGTCAAGTAATAAATTAAAATATTTATTTTTATTTTTCAACTGTTTTATTCAATTACTAAATCAGGAAGAATGACCCTCCATTCCCCAAGCAGGCGTTCCAGAGACCATGCAGCATTTGCAGGGCTGGTGGAAGGAAGGCGTATGGCTGCCATCTGCGTCATGGGAAAACAGTATTTGCAATATAATTTGTCGGCGGTGCCGCCGTTTGTGTAAATGTGGCGTATAGGCGAAGCGGTTGTAATCCGGGTGAGGTCGGAGGGGGTCACATTTCGTATACTGCTGTCGCTGGAACCGGTGATCTCACAGGAATCCACCACGTCCCAGAGTGCAATATGGTGGGAGAGAAGGAGCGATTTTTTCTCTTCTATGGTAAGGGGGAGCGGTTCCTCTAAAAGCTGTGCCAGAACCTTCCAGAAACGATTCTGGGGATGACCATAAAAGAATTTGTTTTCACGGGATTTTACGGAGGGGAAGCTTCCCAGAATTAATATACGGGAGGTTTCGTCGTATACCGGAGAGATTTCATGTTTAACGAACTGACTTTCATTCATAGCAGGGTTCCTTTCTGAGCCGGTTAATATATCGGTGTTTTGGTGCCATATATGTCAAAGTGAAAATTTAGTGAATTATCATCATGGCTGCCAGGTGCACCTAAGTCTAAGGATACCCTATCTGATTCAGAAAATCTATCCCTGATTATTCAAAAAAATTGAGTTTTATTTTCTTATATGGTATGCTTTTTATGGAAAATGTGATAAAGGGAGCGAAAAAAATGGATCAGAAAGTTTTTGATATGTTGGAAGGCAGCCCTGTGATTGCGGCTGTCAAGGATGAGGAAGGACTGCAGGTAAGCTGTGATGCGGAAGAAATACGGGTTTTATTTATTTTGTTCGGGGATATCTGTAATATCTCACAGATCGTGAAAAAAGCGAAAGACGCCGGGAAGACCGTGTTCGTGCACATGGATCTGATACAGGGGTTAAGTGCAAAGGATATTGCAGTAGATTTCATCAAGAAGAATACTCAGGCGGATGGAATCATTACGACAAAGCCGCCACTGATTCCGCGGGCGAAGGAGCTGGGATTTTGCACTGTACTTAGGTTTTTCGTGCTGGATTCGCTGGCTCTTGAGAATGTACAGCGGCAGCAGAGTGTGAAACCGGATTTTATTGAGATTCTTCCTGGCGTGATGCCGAAGATTATCCGAAGACTTTGTAAGGACAGCAAGGTCCCGATTATTGCGGGCGGTCTGATCGCAGATCGGGAGGATGTGGTAAATGCGTTGGATGCAGGGGCATTTTCCGTATCGACGACCAATCAGCAGGTATGGTTTATGTAAGAAATGTTGAATGGAACAGATGAAAAACCAGGGGAAATGATAGAAAAATAACGAAAATGGCTGGGTTTCACTGGACAAACCCGGCTTCATGCACTAAAATAGACGTGTTGGATATACGAATTATATAAGTAAAGACATATGGAGGTACGAATTATGAAAGGAAATGTAATTGTTGGACAGTCAGGAGGTCCTACTGCGGCAATTAACTCAAGTCTGGCAGGAGTATACCGTACAGCAAAAGACCGTGGAGCAGGAAAAGTATACGGAATGCTTCATGGAATCCAGGGACTTCTGGAAGAGCGCTATATTGACCTGTCCGAGCACATTACAAATGAACTGGATGCAGAACTTTTGAAAAGAACACCGGCGGCTTATCTTGGCTCCTGCCGTTACAAACTGCCGGAGATTCATGAGAATATGGAACTGTATGATAAGATTTTCGAGATTCTGTATAAGCTGGATATCGAAGCATTTATCTATATTGGTGGTAATGACTCTATGGATACCATCAAAAAACTGTCTGATTACGCGATTATTAAGGGACATCCGCAGAAATTCATCGGTTGTCCGAAGACGATTGACAATGACCTGGCACTGACTGACCATACACCGGGATTCGGAAGTGCTGCAAAATATATCGGAACTTCTGTAAAAGAGATTATCCGCGACAGCTTCTGTCTGGAATATGAAAAAGGTCTTGTTACCATCGTTGAGATTATGGGACGTAACGCAGGCTGGCTTACCGGAGCGGCAGCACTGGCTCAGGGCGAAGACTGCCAGGGACCGGATATGATCTATCTTCCGGAGCTGACCTTTGATCTTGATGATTTCATGTCACGTATCAAAACCCTGCTTACTAAGAAGACATCCGTAGTAGTTGCTGTTTCAGAAGGAATCAAGCTGGCTGACGGACGCTATGTATGTGAACTGGGTGCAAGCTCTGACTTTGTAGACGCATTCGGACACAAGCAGCTCTCCGGTACTGCAGCTTACCTTGCAAATTATGTAGCTGCTGAGGTTGGCTGCAAGACTCGTGCGATTGAACTGAGCACACTTCAAAGAGCGGCTTCCCACTGCAGTTCCCGTGTGGATATCCTGGAGGCACAGCAGGTTGGTGGTGCGGCTGTTAAAGCAGCAGACGAAGGCGACAGCGGAAAGATGGTCGTACTTGTTCGTCTTTCCGATGATCCGTATCAGTGCGGAACTGAGGTCAAAGATGTGCATAAGATCGCGAACGATGAGCGTCTTGTCCCGAGAGAATGGGTGAACGAAGAAGGAACTTATGTAACAGATGAGTTCATTACCTATGTAAAACCGCTGATTCAGGGAGATGTATCTCCGGTCATGGTAGATGGTATTCCGCGTCACCTGTACAAACCAGGTCACCACGGAGTAGGAATTAACGAATAGAATTTTCCGGCAGATTGCCAAATCTGAATGGCCGCAGAGGTAAATACGGGTTTGATATACCGGAAATTGATGTAAAAATTCAGAGAAAATGATGTATATTTTGCCGCATATTTGTTGCTGATAGAGTGACAAGTATGCGGTATTTTTGTTGCCAAGCATACCTTGTGAAACGGCCGAATGGCCATACGGGATGCCCTTTGGGTATACCTAAGTGTCCAGTGGACAAGAGGAAATTTGGCCTTAATAGAAGATGTAGACAGGGGCTGGCAGATTGTACAAAGGGGTGAAGACCAGAAGGAAAGGGCTTTTCCGGTATTTGTAAAGGAATTTTGGAAGGATTTCACGTGGAAATTTTGTGCAATATTTTCTCTTGCCATTTCTAAAAAGTGGTAGTAATATATGAATCACTCTCAAACAACTCTCTAATTCAAGAGAAAATCAAGATGGATTCGGCAGTAGAATCCGAATGTCAGAATCCGGTCGATGCCGGATATAGTTCTACCGGGACCGCATTTGGGAAGATCGGTTTGTTCCTGAATGTTATCATAGTAGGCGCCGGAGAATTGTTCTGAATTATTTATCCAATTATAGTATGCATAGATGATAGTACGCCTAAAAGCGGCGTAAACGGTAGAATAGGAGGAATAGATTGGCAGAACGTACGGAATATGCAGTATTCCGGTTTGTGGATCAAAGTGGATACTGCCATATGGTGAGTGATTATGTAGAAGGCAGGACGATGATGCAGTATGTGAAAGAAGCGAGGACGGTTCAGAAACAGCAATTTCTTAGGTGGTGTGTGGAACTTTTGCAGCAGCTGGAGCGGTATTATAAATGGGAAGATCAAAAGGCGTATGGGAGTATGAACCCGTATGCTGTTGTTGTGACATCTGAGGGCATAGTAAGGCTTCTTGATGTAGATGATTCTGACAATCAGGATCTGGTAGAGCGAATGCAGAAGAAAAATGTACGGGCGTTGTTTGTGAAATGGGAGCATGTACGTTCCCGAAAAGTGAGCCGCGAGGATGATTCCTATGGACTTGGAAAAACGTTGCAGTTCATGACAGAAAAATGCCGGATTGAAGGAGAGTTCACCAGGAGAGAGGAACGAAGTATACAAAAAGTAATCGGTCGCTGCCTGGAAGGGAAAGCAGCAGAAATTAAGGGATTAAAAGAACTTCGCCGGGAGTTTAACACGTTGGCGGAAGGAAGGCAGCGGGGACGCACGGAGGAGAACGTAAGGAAAATAGAGGAGTACCAGGAGCCAGGAGGTGGGAAAAGCAGGAGAGATCTGTACGTGAGGAGGAAAAAAGCAGGGCTGATCCTACTGGCAGTCGTGATAATGGCAGCTACTTTGTGGGGAAGGAAAGAGAAGGGACCTCAGGCAAAGCAAAAGAACGTTCTTGTGATGGGAAACAGTGCTTCGGAGAAGGAAGCAACAGAGTTAAAAAAAGAAGGAGAGGAGGGTACAGGAACAGAAGAAAAGGAGAAGGGGGAAGGTATGGCGGAAGAGCAGTCGGTCCGGGAAGCAGGGCTACAGCTGGAATTAGGACTTTTATATTGTGAGGAAATGCAGGAATATGGGCAGGGGAATGCTTATTTGGAAACGGCAGCAGAGGAGCTTGCGGTGGCAGAAGTCTATTTGATTATAGAGAAATATATACAGAAGGGAGAAAATGAAAATCAGGTAAAGCGGGAACTGGAGCAGGCAGTGGAACAAGGCGGAAAAGAATTAGAGAGTGAAGAAGTAAGCAGTTGGATTAAAGGTAAAGAATATCTGTATGGTCTGCCATTTTTGGAGGCATATAGAATTCTTGATACGAAAGATGCCTGGCAGGAGGTGGCGAAAATAGCAGGAAGGCTTGCTGCAGCGGCGTGTTGGGGAACGGGAGAGGATGCAAAGAAAAGGGAACAGAATGTAAGAGAATATTTGGCCAAAGCCTATGAGGTGCTGGAACAGCCGGAAAAAGCGGTAGCAGAGTATGAGAGAGTGAAAGAATTAGAGAGTGATACTGCCAGGCTGGAGGTACTATATTTGAAATTGGAAGATTTGTATGATGAGTTGGACGATGCGGAAAAAGTATGGGAAATTTGCCGGGAGTCGGTGGAGAAGGTGCCGGATTCAGAGCAAATCTGGACACGCTACGTCGAAAGGCATTTAAGGGATCAGGGTATTGAGAAGGAGATTTGTGCGGAAACAGTGAAAAGGGCAATAAAAGCGGTACCTGAGCTGGAAAAGAATCCGGAATTTCAGAAGCTGATAACGGAGTACGAGATTAAGATAGAAGGGGAAGAAGTATGGATAGGAAAATGAAAATGTTGTTGATTTTTTTGACAATTTGTGTGATCTGTTGTTGTAAATATGGGTATGCACATTCGATGCGAAACGTAGTGGCGGCGGACAACGAAGAAGCAGCTGGTATTGATGAAGAAATTCCTGATGACGATAAGGCTGGTTCTGATGTCCCGCCGGATTTGCAGCCAACACCGGAGATTAAGGGATATCGTGTGCAATATGAAAAGGCAGAGGGGGAGAACGGTTATTATTTGCATATGCCACAGATTATGCTCTTTCACCAGGACCTGGGATTTGAGACGCATTATTGCTTGGTTTATCCGGATGGAAGAAAAGAAGAAGGTGTGCTGAAGGGGGAGGAGAGTAGTAAAAAATGGTCTGGACTGGACGGGGATGGAATCTGGAAACTGCAGGTCGAATTGGTACCTTGTGAAACGGCCGAATGGCCATACGGGATGCCCTTGGGTATACCTTGTGAAACAGATAGTCCGGAAAAGGATGAGGGAGAGGGGGAAGAAAACGGAAAAGAAAATGAAAGCACAGGAGGCGATGAGGAACAAGTTCTGGTGAAGGACACAGAAAATCAGCAGGAAGATGTGATGCAAAAGATAGTCATGTGGAAAAAGGAATATTGCTGGAAAGTGGATGGCACAGTGCCGGTTCTGCAAGTGGTCTCTCCCAAAAATACAGAGGTGTGGTATCAGAAGGCAATCACTGTAAAGCTTGCTGTTTTTGATGAGGGAAGTGGAATAAAGAGCTTTGAGGCAAGTTGCGGCGGGAAGAAGTATTCTTCAAAAAGCAAAAAGGATTTGTCTTTTCTGGTTCAGGAAGAATCCCGGAATGGACAACCGGTGAATGTTTCTATAAAGGCAGTAGATCTTGCTGGAAATAGTGTACAAAAGAATATGAAATTGTACATAGATCGGACAGGACCGCAAGTGACAATCAGCGGTGTGGGTGAATATCAGATATCGAATAAAACGATAAAGGCCATATTTTCGGTGAAGGATAATAATAAATTACTCGGCACGGAAGCTATACTAGAACAGACTTTGCCGGATGGAGAGAAAAAGACACATACAGTGGATACATGGGCAGATACCTCGAAAGGGAAGAGGGCAGAGATTACGCTGGAACAGGATGGCATTTATAAGTTAATACTCGTTGCGACTGATATAGTTGGGAACACAAGTACAATGGATAGGCAGGTGATTATCGATCAGACACCGCCTGCGCTGTGCCTGCCGGAAGGGATAGCTGGAAGTGTCAGGAGAGAATTTAATCTGGAAAAGGAACTGGATAAGCTGGCTACTGATTTTACGACTGTTTCTATACAGGCGGAGTTGGATGGGAAACTGTTTTATCCGGGAAAAGCAGTGAAAAGAGAAGGAAAACACACCCTGTTCTTTAAAGCAGTAGATGCGGCGGGAAACATATCTGAACAGCGGGCGGAATTTAGAATAGACAGAACAGCACCGGTGATACAGATCATTGAGACCGGGACAAAAAAAGAGGTTAGTGACGGCGATATTTATGAGGAAGAATTACAGCTGCAGATCATGACAGAAGATTCGGCAGATCAGCTTCGTACAATATGGGTCAACGGAGTTCGCCAAAAAAAGATGAGGAATGGTGTGTTCAGCAATACGCTAAAAGAACCGGGGCCATATGAGATACAGGCAGAAGCGTGTGATGCGGCAGGAAATATCAGTAACAAAATGATTTCAATACAAGTTACGGATGCTAAGACAACGTTGGATAAACTCAGTGATCCGGCAATGAATTTATTTCAAAGGTTTTCAGGAAGCAGTGGAAAGGGCGGAAGAAAGGCAGAAGCAGGGGTGTCGCAAGTGGTTGCTGTAGGTATTCTGGTATTTGGAATTTTGACGGCAGGGTGTGCAATTGTTGTGGTGAGATTGAAAAAATGTTTGAATAGAGAGGAGGAAGAGAGGTATGAGACTGAATCATACAAATAGGTGTTTCCAAAAAAGGGAGGATGCCGGGCAACTGATTTCTCAATCCCCGGCATGTATTATGAAAAAGTTTGTTCCAATAATGGTTAACTGCTAATCGTCTGTCATTTGATACTACTAGTATAGAATAGACTTGTGAAAAAAACGTGTGTAACAAATGAAAGATTTTTGAAAGATAAATGAACAAATTATGAACACCTCCGACAAAGTGTTTTTTGCCAGAGGTGCTTAGGATACACGGTAGATATTATTTGCGGTATGCGAAGTAGGGAAGTCCGTCTTTCATCGGAACTTCTACCTTACCCTGAACCAGTGGGCTGGCATAGGTGATGAAGTCTTC
This sequence comes from Roseburia hominis, assembly GCA_040702975.1. NCBI lineage: Bacteria > Bacillati > Bacillota > Clostridia > Lachnospirales > Lachnospiraceae > Roseburia > Roseburia hominis. The sequence goes on along the minus strand of CP159990.1, from coordinate 3,744,417 downwards.
GCTGATGTCAGAGCCTGCTTCGGTGATCCACTCGGCAGGAACCGGTTTTTCCATGTTGCAGATTATATTTACATCTGCGGTGCCGAATTCCAGTTCATACGGAGCATCATTTTTGCGGACAAAGGTAATCATCTTGCCGGTTTCGCCGGAAAGAGCGGCATTTACAGCATATTTGCCGGATTCCACGGCTTCATTTAAGTCGGTAGCGGACAGGCAGGAGGAAGAGCATCTCTGGCAGACATTCAGCTCTACGGAGCGAACTTTTACGCCGAGTTTTTCTTTTACCAGATTCTCCAGGTATTTGCCTGAGCCGGTGAGCATCTTGTGACCGAAATTGTCCACGCCCACATCGCTTGCGAGTTCGCAGATGAAGGTGCCTTTTCCGTCGTTGATACCTTCGGAGATGCAGACTACCAGGTTCGGGGTACTTTCCAGCTTTTCCTGAACTTTTGCGATAAAGGCATCCGGATCAAAGGCCACTTCCGGCAGGTAGATCAGCACCGGGTTGTCCCCTTCAAATTTGCGGGCAAGGGCACTGGCTGCGGTCAGCCAGCCTGCGTGGCGCCCCATGATCTCTACGATTGTTACAGACTTTTTGTTGTCATAGACAGAGGCATCGATGGCGATCTCCCGAACGGTGGAGGCCACATATTTTGCGGCGCTGCCGAATCCGGGTGTGTGGTCCGTTTCTACCAGATCATTGTCGATGGTCTTGGGAACGCCGATTACTTTTAAGGTACTTCCGATCGAAGCACCATAGCGGGAAAGCTTGCTGACTGTATCCATGGAGTCATTGCCGCCGATATAGAAGAAATAACCGATGCCGTATTCCTCAAATTTTTTGAAAAGCTCCGGGTATACCGGATCAGATAAATCTTCCGGGAGTTTATAACGGCAAGAACCAAGGAAGGAACCCGGAGTGGTGCGTATACGCTCCAGCTCGCCATTTTCTTTCAAAGGTTCCATCTCTAAGGTGCGGCCGGCAAGGAAACCTTCGATTCCGTTGACCATTCCGATCACACGGTCAATGTCGGGATTTTTAAGGCCAGCGGTAACTACTCCGTACAGGCTTCCGTTGATAACGGCGGTAGGTCCGCCGGATTGTCCTACTAATAGATTATGATTCATATTCATGTCCTCCTTTTATTAATAATACTATATCGGAAAATTCTTAATTTTACAATATTTGTTGGAAAACCGGGTAAAAATAGTCTATACTATCTTTAGAACTGAGTAGATTACTGCCAGGAATTGGTAAAAGTTGGAGGAAATAAAGTATGAAATACATCTCATTTGCAATACCGTGTTATAATTCGGAGGCATATATGGAGCGTGCAATCGAGTCCATTCTCGTGGGCGGCGAGGACGTGGAGATTATCATTGTCAATGATGGGTCTAAAGACCGGACCTCCGAGATTGCGCACGAGTACGAGGGAAAATATCCGTCCATTATACATGCGGTGGATAAAGAGAATGGAGGGCATGGCGATGCAGTGAATGTAGGGCTTAGCCATGCGCAGGGGAAATATTTTAAGGTCGTGGACAGCGACGACTGGGTAGATGCAGAGGCTCTCGGGAAGATTCTTCAGCAGATGAAGGAGTTTGAGGCCCGGGAGAAGGAAGTGGACATGTTGATTGCCAATTATGTCTATGAAAAGGAAGGGATGGAGCACAAGAAAACGATAGATTATAAGAATGTGCTTCCGGAAAATCAGATTATAAAATGGGATGAGGTCGGCCGTTTTCATCTGGGACAGTATATTTTGATGCATTCGGTGATTTATCGGACGGATTTTCTGAAATTGTGCCAGCTGCAATTACCGAAGCATACGTTTTATGTAGATAATATTTATGTGTATTATCCGCTGCCGCATGTGCGGAAGCTTTATTATATGAACCTGGATTTTTATCGGTATTATATTGGGCGGGAAGACCAGTCGGTGAACGAGAAGGTGATGATCGGACGAGTGGACCAGCAGATTTTCGTGACGAAAACCATGATCGACATGTATGAGATGGGTAAGATTACCAATAAAAAGCTCCGGTCATATATGACGAATTATCTGGCGATCATGATGACGGTTTCTTCTATATTATGTATTCGTTCAAAAAAAGAGGAAAATCTGGAAAAGAAAAAAGAACTTTGGACGTATCTGAAAAAGCGGGATTATCGGACATACTGGAAGATTCGATATGGTATTTTGGGACAGACTATGAATTTGCCGGGGAAATCCGGAAGGAAGATATCTTCTTTGGCGTATATTGTAGCGCAAAGGATTGTGGGATTCAATTAGAGGGAGAAGAAGCATGGTTTACTTGTTGGAGGAGCCCAGGCGGGCAGAAAAACTGTTTGAAGGCTGGGAGGAATCTCTGATCTGGTCCTGTTTGCAAGGGGTCATGGGAGAACTGTATGTAGATGACAGAGAGCGTCCGTCAGCGGTGATGGCCATCTTGGGGGATTTTAGCTTTTTTGCAGGAGAGCCTTGTGAGGAGCTGGTGAGGTACAAGCCGAAGTGGTGCAGCCAGGATTTTATGATTATGGTTCCGCAGAATGAAAAATGGGGAGAATTGATTCTATCTTGCTATAAGGAGAAGGCGAAGGCAGTGACCCGGTACGCAATCAAGAAGGAACCGGGGATTTTCGATAGAGAGAAGCTTCAGCAAATTGCCGAATCGGTGCCGGAAGGATTTAAGGTCAAGCTGATTGATGAAGAGGTATACAATTGGTCCCGGGGGAGGGAATGGTGCAAGGATTGGGCATCGCATTATGACACGTATGAGGAATTCCGAAAGATGGGGCTTGGCGTAGTGGTGACGAAGGATGGTGTACCGGTGGCAGGTGCCTCTTCCTATTCGACATACCGGGGCGGAATTGAGGTTGAGATCAATACAAAGGAGGAGTATCGCAGACGTTCCCTTGCATCGGTGTGCGGGGCGAGGCTCATTCTGGAATGTATGAAGAGAAATCTGTATCCAAGCTGGGATGCGCAAAATAAATGGTCAGTAGGACTGGCGGAAAAGTTGGGATACCATTTTAGCCATGAATATCCGGCGTATGAGATTTGGGGATATTGATGGGAAAGAACGGAAGGCTATAAAAGAGGTTTAAGAATGCCGGGGATCGGAAAGAATAAGATTCTGACGAAAAGGGAAAGGCGGTTGGAAACTTATAATGGAAAATCACGCGGTTAGATTAAACGAGAAGTGTCCGTGCAGAAGAAGGTGCGAAAGGCATGGTAACTGCGAGGCGTGCAGATCACATCATGAGGCGTCAAAGCCTGGAGTTCTGCCAGCATGTGAACGGATCAAAAGAAGGAAGAAGAAGTAAAGTTGGGGTGAGGTGGCATGGCTAAGCAGGATTATTTTAAAGAAGCGTTGTCTAATTTCACTCACGAGGCGGCGAGCGGCGGGGCGATTCGGCATTTGGCGGATTTGGGATATAGTGTAGAGCAGATTGTGAAGAGGCTGTCGTTTCCGACCCCTTACGAGCGGGTGCAGAAAACGGTGTGGGAGCATTTGTTTGACACGGAGGTTCTTTTGGCGGCGGAGCCGGGGAGCGAAAGGCAGCAGGAAAAGGCTGTCTATGTGAAAGACTATGATAAGTATGGGAGGCTTAGTTTCAGAAGGGTGGTCTCTAAAAATAATGCTGCCGATGCAGTGTATTGGAAAGAATATCGGTATGCAAAGGCGAAGGACGGGAAGTTAATCGGTTATATGCTCAATAAGTGCAGAGAAAACGGAGAGGAAACGGCGTATGTTTCCTGCGATTTTGGACTTCGTATGAGAGATGCTGCTTCGTTTGATGCGTTTTTAGAGACGCTGAACGCATGTCATAGGGAGTATATACTGGGAATTCCGTGGGAAGAGAAGATGGTTTATCATAGATTGAACCAGCAAATGCGGGAGATTGTGGCGGTGCTGTATGAGAACGCCGGATATCATAGCGTGTGTTATTTTATGAAATTAGGGGAGAAAATCTATATTTAAAAGGTGGAATCATGAAGATTAGTGTTCACAAATCATCTGTTTTTGAAGTGCTTCAGATACTTCGGAAGAAAAAGGCACAAGAAATAGACCAGGCAGAGGTGGAGAGAGTATTCTCCCATGAGGATTATCTTTTTGAATTTGGAAGATACCAAGGCCGTCTTTCACGGGAAGAGATGATTAGATATTTTTTAAATTTTGAATATTTGAAAAGTGGGCAAATAGAGAACGAGGATCTTTGCCAACATCATTGTTTTTGGTTGGATTTTTATTTCCATGTTGATGAGTATGAGGATAGAATTTGTGAATTCTTAGAAAATTTTAATGACGAACAGATATTTGCAGCTTATGAACAGGCGCGAAAGGGGTTCCCGGAAGGTTATACGATTCCGGAATGCAAGGTGGTCTTTACTTGCGGAATCGGACGTTCTTTTGGATATCCTTATCAAAATGGTATTCATTTTGATGTACTCAGGCTTATGAAAGAGCAAGAGATTATGGAAGATTTTCAGGAAATTATTGCTCACGAACTGCATCATTTGATTTATAATCAGAATATACATATTGAGACTGAGGATATAGAGGGATATTTTTTGCAGTGTTTTGCAGGAGAAGGTCTGGCAATCAAGTTCACGAACAATGCACAAGGGCTTTTGTCGAAGAAGATGTATGAGGACTTGTCGTCCAATATTGGATTGGATAAAGAATCTATTGCTTATTTGAACCTTGAACTTGAACAGTCATTTTCTGAATTAAAAGGTACAATACAGAAAATACATATGGGTGAAATCAAAACCAGGGACGAGGTGGATACGTTGATCTGTGAATATTGGCTGAGTCTGTATCACCAGGAGGAGCCGGGAGGGGTAGAGAAGCTGCTTGCCCAGCCCCGGTTATATACTATGGGAAATGAGATATGGGGAACTATTTTTGATGTTTATGGAATGGACGAACTATATAGGATTGTGAATGAGCCGAAAGAGTGTCTGGAAAAGTTTAACCATGCATTATGGACTATAGGTAAACCAGAGTATTGTATTGAATAAGTGCGTCGCGGGAGAAAAATTTACAAAAAAATAATAAAATAAGTTTATAGGAGGACGTAAACAAATGAAAGTATTATTGATTAACGGAAGCCCTCATGCTAAAGGCAGCTGTTATACGGCACTGCATGAGATGGAGAAGGTTTTCGACGGAGAAGGTATTGAAGTGGAATGGGTGCATGTGGGCAATAAAGCCATCCGGGGCTGTATTGCTTGTGGATCCTGCTACAATACAGGAAAGTGTGTTTTTGACGACCTGGTCAATGAGACAGCGGTGAAATTTGAGGAGTGCGACGGTATGGTAGTTGCGAGCCCGGTATATTATGCTTCCGCAAATGCGACATTGGTTGCCTTTTTGGACAGGCTGTTCTACAGTACAGGTTTTGATAAGACGATGAAGGTAGGGGCCAGTGTTGTATCCGCAAGAAGAGGAGGACTTTCCTCCACGTTTGATGAGTTGAATAAATATTTTACAATCTCCGGTATGCCGGTGGCGTCCGGCCAGTATTGGAACAGTATTCATGGCAATAATGCCGGGGAGGCCGTGCAAGATGAAGAAGGGCTGCAGATTATGCGGACTCTGGCAAAGAATATGGCATTCCTCATGAAGAGTATTGCATTGGGAAAAGAGAAATATGGTATTCCGGAGAAAGAACCATTTCAGAGAACTAATTTTATACGTTAAATAGCTTTGCTAAACGGGAAGAGAGGAGTAAGACTATGATTACGATGTTAAACCGCAGGGAACTCATTATTACATACGACATGAAATATCAGGGGGAGATCAGAGATATTCTGAGTCAGAATCATATTGATTATAAGATTGTGACGGATGATCGAATGGATGCTCCGGTGCCAATCAGTGGTTCCCGTGCGTATACGGGGAGTATGGGTACTGCCTCTAAGATGCAGTATGCATATAGGATTTATGTGCGGAAAGAGGATTATGAGGCGGCGCGCGCACTCATTGCAAACCGGAATTCGTAAAATCATAGGATGGATATTATAAACGCCCCTGCGCATTTTTGGCCGCAGGGGCGTTTTGCTCATCCGTTATTTAATTGGCATCGGTAAAGAAGGAAACCATTTTTATCGCCGTGTCCTGATGATCTGCGTTGCGGGCTATACAAAGGACAACATCTGTCCCGCCAATACCGTATTTTTCAAGCTGGCTGCTTGAGGAGATATCAATTCCATAGGGCGCGGGATCCTGATAACTGATAGGGTTGCCATCATCGTCGAACTCGGCTTCGCTGGCGCTCAAAATTGAGGAAGCGAGGCTTTCATACATCTGTTCGGGAAGAAGTTCACTTAAATCGGCAAATGAGCCCTGCGCGGCGCCCTCCTCAAAATAATCCCTCGAACATACGATAAGATCAATGGTTCCGGCGGAAGCCTGCGCAAAATATGCCATCTCCATCTGGTGCTGGTTCAGGTTAAAGCTACTGATTGTGACAGTATCATTTTTTCCGGTGGCTTTCAGATAATCTTTGACATCGGCTGACAATTCTTCGGTTTTCTCCAGTTCACATTCATTTAAAAAAGTCAGAGATACAACATAATTTGACCGGTTAAAGACCATGGTGTTCAGCAGGGAAAAAATGACTGCAAGTACAATGACACCAATGATGATCCATTTCAAATAATAATCTTTGAAATAGACAAACTTCTGTTTTGGGGAAAGATTACTGAAATCTTCTTTTTTGAAAGAATCGTCGCGTTTCTGGTAGAGAATAGAATCATCATCTACGGCTGTCTTTTTATGATCTACATTCATAGGGGGACCTCCTGCTTGACTTTAAAATTTGGCGGCTGCCTAAAAAATATTCGATTTTATTTTACAGTATAGGAAGAGTTGTTGTAAATGCATATAATTGTGAAAAATTGTAGAATAATATAAAAATTTGCGAAAGAGCGAAAATTTTCATCAAGAAACATAAGGGTAAGGCACATTGAAAAGGAATATACAATTTGAATTATAGGGCATGAGAGGGCGGAAAGAATCGCTTTTGTGACAAAAAGTATTATGAAATTTGTATTTATGGAAAACAAAAAGAGACATTTGGGCATCTAATAAGTGTAGATGCAAATGTGATAGGAAAAAAAGGGGGTGATAGTATGGTTTTCTTAGTGAAGAGGGCACAAAAAGGAGATAAGGAAGCATTTATCCAATTAATGGAACGGAATAAAGAAAGTATGTACAGAATTGCACGCAGCTTTTTGCGTAATGAACAGGATATTGCAGACGCTTTGCAGGATACGATACTTTCCGCTTATGAGCATATTGGAGAATTGGAAAAGACCTCTTATTTTAAGACATGGCTTATTCGGATCCTCATGAATAAGTGTAAATCGATCCTGCGAACGCAAAAATGTGTAAGTCCGGTAGCTGAAGTTCCGGAGAGAGCGGAAGCATTTCAAAGTGATCTTGAATTTTGGGAAATGCTGCATGCACTGCCCGGGGATTCCAGAATGATTTTCCTATTATATTACGGTGAATGCCTGACTACGCGCGAAATCAGTCAGATTTTGGAAATAAATGAAAACACCGTTCGCGGCAGACTCAGGCGTGGGCGGTCAATATTAAAAGAATGGGTAACGATCAATAGTTAGGAGTGAAAATGGTTATGAGAAGAAAAAAAATAAATTCTATTTATTATGGAAATGCGAATGTTTCTCCTAAAATTCCGGCTGATACAGAACGGAGGATTCAGGAGACTTATCAGATGATTCGGGATAAAGAAACGTATCCGGAAAATCAGGTCTTTAGGAGACGGTTTGGAGGAAAACGGTACGCAATCGCGGCAGCTTTGATGATCTGCTGCATTACGCTTTCCGGTACGGCACTGGCGAAGAATGTCATAGGGAAAACATTTACCTTATTAATTCAGTCCGTGCAGGGAACGAAGGAGCAGAAAGAGGAAGAGACTTTATATGAGAAGGCAGGGGAATATAGTCAGCCGGCGGAAGCGGTAATAGCCACGGCAGAAAAGGGAAGTATGGAGGTGACAGATTATTTTTGTGATGGGAAATGTTTATATTTATTTTTTGTATTAAATACAGATGACGAAAGTATGAAAGAATCGGACTGGGTTCATGACGATACTTTGGAGATAACGGGAGAATCCGCATTTAAAGTAAATGGGAAAGAGGTGCTACCGGAGGAAAATCTGGTGCTTAGAAAGGCTGAAAATGGGGTGTTCGCGGGACGATCCGTCATTATGCTGCCTGATGGGCTGCTAAGTGAAAATAGCGAGGATCTGCATGTGGATATCTGTATGGCAGGGGTAGCGGGATATCTTGGCGATGAAAGGGAAATCGTGACGGAAGAGGGACAGCCCGCTGTTCTTACTGATAAAAAAACAGGCGAATTTTCGGAATATTTCCAATTTGATTTTCAGGTCGCAGTTGACCTGGCAAATAATGAACCAATGAAAATGCGGCAGGTTACTGGTACGATTTCGCTGGAATATGTTTTGCGGACACCGGGAGGAATTTATGTGAAATTTTCGGAAAATGGTCTCTCGGAGCATGTGGCGCCGGTTCTGTATGATGAAGAAGGAAATACGGTTACCAAGTACGGCAGCCAGGATTCTTTATGGCGCTTTGCTTATGCAGAAGGGGAGGATTTCGTGCTGAAAATTCAAGATATTTCGGAAGGGGGAAACGATGCAGTGATTGGCGAGATTGCGCTAGCGATTGAAGATGAGGGGAAGGAATAGTAGGTCAGAAATAAAAGGCCAGGAAATATCAGATTGAAAGCAGGCAAAATCGCCGGAGGCTGCGAAAAAATGCTTGGAAAATAAGGGGCAGATATCATATTATTTTACAATTGTCATTTGGGGGCGGTAAGTATTATAATGGAAATAACTAGTAATCCCGAGGTGCGAAAGGAGAAAAATATGATAAAGTATGTGATTCTTGGGGGTGTAGCTGCCGGCACGAAAGCGGCCGCGAAGCTGAAACGCTGCGACCGGAATGCTGTTGTAAGGGTCTATACCAAAAGTGAGGATATTTCATATGCAGGCTGTGGTCTTCCTTACTACATAGGCGGGGATATCCCGACCCGTGAAGGCCTGATCGTCAATACACCGGCGAAATACTCCGGACTAACCGGTGCAGAGGTCGCTACAGGGTGCGAGGCGATTAAAATTGACAGTACGGGGAAAACAGTCTGTCTGAAGAGGGCCACCGGCGAGACGTTTACGGATACCTATGATAAACTGATTATTGCCACCGGCGCAGTGCCTTTTGTACCTTCTGTAGACGGCATTAAGCTTCCGGGTGTATTTTGTGTGCGCACGCCGGACGACGCCGTTTCGGCCCGTGCATACATAGAAGAGAAAAAATGCCGCAGAGCCGTTGTATGTGGTGCCGGGTTCATCGGCCTTGAGGTGGCGGAGAATCTGATGGCGCTGGGGCTGGAAGTGACTGTGATCGATATGGCGCCGCAGATCATGCCGAATGCGTTTGATCCGGAGATGGCAAATTATGCGAAGAGACAGTTAAAAGCAGCGGGAATGCACGTGCTTACCTCTACCAGTCTGAAAGGGATAGAAGGCGTAGAAAAAGCGGAGAAGGTCCTCACCGATAACGGAACTCTGGCAGCAGATGTTGTGATTATGGCAATCGGTGTCCGTCCGGCGACCGCATTTCTGGAGGATTCCGGTCTTGAGATGTTCAAGGGAACCATCCTGGTAGATGAAAAGATGCGGACAAATCTGCCGGATGTCTATGCCGTTGGTGATTGTGCTATGGTGAAAAATGCGATGACCGGTGAAAATCAGTGGTCGGCTATGGGGTCTACCGCCAATCTGGCAGCCCGCGCCATGGCAAAAGCCTTAAGCGGAATCGGAAATGGATACGGCGGCTGTCTGGGAACCGGCGTGGTGCGTCTGCTTTCCAATCTGAATGGAGGACGGACCGGACTTACCCAGGAGCAGGCGAAGGCAGCAGGCTATGAGACGACCTCTGCAATCTGCGTGGTAGACGACAAGGCACATTATTATCCGGGGGCCTCTTCCTTTGTTGTGAAAATGATCGCTGAGACTGCTACCAGAAAATTGCTGGGGCTTCAGGTGTTAGGTGCAGGTGCCGTCGACAAGATGACGGATATTGCTGTTGTGGGAATTACGAAGGAAATGACGCTTAATGAGTTCGATAGCCTTGATTTTGCCTATGCTCCGCCATTTTCTACTGCGATTCACCCGTTTGTCACTGCATGTTATATTCTGGAAAATAAAATAGACGATATATTTACATCTATGAGTCCCGCGGAGTATCTCGAAGGTGCTGCAAAAGGCTATACCGTGTTGGATGTACAGCCCTCTCCGGCGATTCCGAATGCGCGCTGGATCGATCTGGCCTCGGTGGACGGACCGCTCGAAGGGCTTGAAAAAGATGCGAAACTATTGCTTGTATGTGCGAAGGGCAAGAGAGGCTATTTCCTGCAGAACCGTTTGAAAGCATATGGCTATACGAATACGAAGGTTCTGGAGGGCGGCGCATTCTTCAATGAAGTGAAGGTGCCGCGTAATGGGAAGAAGCTGTCTGCGGCTGAGATTAAACGTGTCAAAGGCCTTGGCTGCCTGCAGGATAAGAGATATGATGATGTATTTAATGTACGTGTGATCACCCGGAACGGCAAGGTAACGGCCCAGGAGCAGACGAAAATCGCGGAAGCTGCAGAGCGCTTCGGTTCCGGCGAGATCACGATGACTACCCGTCTGACTCTGGAGATTCAGGGAGTGCCGTATGATAATCTGGAAGCGCTGTTTGCATTTCTGGAGGAAGCAGGCCTTGAGACCGGTGGTACCGGCTCCAAGGTGCGCCCGGTGGTATCCTGTAAAGGTACGACCTGCCAGTATGGTCTGATCGACACTTTTGATCTTTCCGAAAAGCTGCATCAGCTGTATTATGTTGGCTATCACGATGTGTCCCTGCCGCATAAGTTCAAGATCGCAGTGGGAGGCTGCCCGAATAACTGTGTAAAACCGAACCTGAACGATATAGGAATCATCGGCCAGCGCCTGCCGGAGATCGACCTTTCAAAATGCCGGGGCTGTAAGATGTGCCAGGTTCAGAATAGCTGTCCGATCAAGGTGGCAAAGCTGGAAGACGGAAAGATTCAGATTGCTCCGGAAGCATGCAACCATTGCGGACGTTGCGTGGACAAATGCCCGTTTGGGGCGGTAAATGAATCTCTGACCGGATATAAGGTATACATCGGCGGACGCTGGGGCAAGGTCGTGGCGGAAGGCCGTGCGATGGACAAGATCTTTACTTCCGAAGAAGAGGTGATCGATGTGGTAGAGAGCGCAATCCTGTTCTTCCGCGATGAAGGAATCTCCGGAGAACGTTTTGCGGATACGATCGCGAGACTGGGATTTGACTATGTACAGGATAAGCTGTTGAATCAGAAAATTGACAAGAAGAAGATTCTGGAGAAAAACGTGGTTGGCGGTGCTACCTGCTAGGAGGAATGTTGTTTAAGGAGTCGTGGGCGAGAGAGTGCGAAAAATGAGAGCGGGCAAGAGTGGAATTGAGTCCTGGTTGCAAAGGAGATTTGGAAATCTGGCCACATTTTATGCATGAGCGTCACCTGATATCATATATTATGATAAAAGTGAAGCGTAGGATTTGTAAAAATGACGGACCAAAATAATGAAAATCTTCTGAATCTTGCCCTGGATGCCACGGAGGAAGAACGGGAAAAATCCTTGAATCTGGATATCGGGTATGATCCGATTGAAAGAGAGTGGGAACTGATCGTGAAGTATTCCGGCTCTCTGGCGGCAGTGCGGGAGTTTGCTGTGCAGGTGACGGAATTAAAGAATGAGTATGCCATCGTGGTGGTAAGAGAGAGCGACATTCCCAGACTGTCCCTGATTCCTCAGGTAGAGTATGTGGAAAAACCGAAGCGATTATATTTTCAGGTGGAAAACGGAAGACGGGCTTCCTGCATTAATTCAGTGCAGACAGCCCGTTTTTTGGCGGTTCCCGATATGCAAGTGCCCGGGCAGGTACAATATAATGGAAATACGGAAGAAAGAGATGGCGGGGCGGTAACGGATCTGTTTGGGCGCGGGACTCTGGTGGCGGTTCTGGATTCCGGAATTGATTATGCAAATGACGATTTCAGGTGGGAGGATGGGAGTACCCGAATCTATCGTCTGTGGGACCAGACCATCGCGGGAAATCCGCCCCTGGGGTATGCGCTTGGAACAGAATACACCGAGGAAATGATCAATGAGGCGCTTTTAAGGTCTACGCGGGAGGAAAGAAGGCAGATTGTCCCCAGTGAGGATACGTCGGGACATGGAACTGCAGTTGCCGGGATTGCGGCGGGGAACGGACGGGGAAGCGGACCGCTTGGCCGCGGAGTGGCGAGTGGCGCCGGACTTTTGATCGTGAAGCTCGGCCGCGCTAGGGAAGACGGGTTTCCGAGAACTACGGAGCTGATGCAGGCACTGAATTATGTGGTGGAGCAGGCGCTGGCACTGCAGATGCCGGTGGCGGTCAATATCAGTATTGGCATGACGTATGGCTCACATGATGGGAAATCGCTTCTCGAGAGGTTTATTGACGATATTTCTAATTTTTGGAAAAGTGTAATCTGCATCGGTACCGGAAACGAGGCGGCTGCGGCGGGGCATACTTCGGGGATTCTGATTGAGGGAGAAGAAAGGCGGGTGCAGCTTGCGGTGCAGGAAGGCCAGACCACGCTCAACGTGCAGATATGGAAATCTTATGTGGATCAGGTCGATATTTCCCTGATTTCCCCCTCCGGCACGCGGGTAGGGCCGATTCAGGAGATACTTGGCCCGCAGAGGTTCCGGATTGGAGGAACAGAGATCCTCCTATATTACGGCGAGCCGAGTCCCTATAATACTGCTCAGGAAATTTATCTGGATTTTCTGCCGACGGGAAGCTATGTTACAGAAGGTGTGTGGGAAATTGCTTTAAATCCTGTCAGGATCGTGGAAGGTATTTATGAAATGTGGCTGCCGAGCGAGAATGTACTGAATCGTGGAACGGGCTTCCTGCTGCCAAACGAGACGCTGACGCTCACCATTCCGTCTACCGCGGACCGGGTGATCTCCGTGGGGGCCTATGACGCCCGAACACTTAGCTATGCAGAATTTTCCGGGAGGGGGTATACACGCGTGGAGGAGAGGGTCAAACCGGATCTTGTGGCTCCGGGGGTGAACGTCACGACTACCGCAGCCGGAGGCGGCACGGTGACAGCGAGCGGTACCTCATTTGCCACACCGTTTGTGACGGGAGGAGCGGCGCTTCTTATGGAATGGGGGATTGTACGGGGGAATGATTCGTTTTTGTATGGGGAGAAGGTGAAGGCATACTTAAGACGCGGGGCGAGGCCACTTCCGGGGTTCACAGAATATCCCAATCCGCAGGTGGGGTATGGGGCGCTGTGTGTGAGGGATAGTATACCGGGGTAAAGTGGAGCTGGGGCGCGTAGATTGCTGTGTGTGGCAGAGTTTTGGGAGATAATAAGCATTTTATTCGCCAAGTGTGGTGTCGAATAAAATGCTTATTAAATAATTGGATAGATATTATTATGCATTCAAAACCTTTTTAAAGTTAATTTCAAGTATTTTAATTTCTTCTTGTATATGATATTCTATTAATAGTTTATGAAAAAGGGGCAGGCGAATATGCGAAGAAATACAAATGAATTAAAAAGTATAGAGGCGGAGTCAAAGAGATTTCTGGGGATTGAAAAAGAGAGTGCTATAGAGGAATTTCGCCAATGCGTGTTTGAGGAAATTTTCCGAAAAAAATTGGGATATAATCGCTCTTCAACTATTTGGGACAAGGAACAACAGGTATATATAATAGATGAAAATTTAAAAATCAAAATAACATTTGATGAAGTAGATGAAAGAAGTATAGTAAACCGTTTATTCAGAGATTATACAAATAAAGGAGTAAAGGACAGTACAGTTGAATGGGGAATGGTAATAAGCCCTAAAGGAATTTGGCTGTTTAACAATAGTATTGGCAAAGGAATATCGGATTTTCAAACGAAAAAGACAGTTTTAGAGATTGTTTATGGTAAAAATTCAGATCAGCATTATTTTGATTTCTTATCTTATGATAATATATGTGGCATTGAGCCAAATACATATTTTTTTAAAGATATTGCGGAATATAGAAATAGTTATTATAAAGGCGGTGAAAAGAGTTGGCCTGCTTACTCATCATCGTTAAAACGCTTTTTAAAATACTGTTCTATAGATTTGGAACTATGCTATTTTAAAAATGAGGTGGAAAGCGTTTATGATAAAATAGAGATAACAGATTTTTACAGGTATATAGAGAAAAAGACAAAGTTGGAGAAAGAGAATACTCTAAAAAATGTATTTTTCTATATTAAAGATTTTATGTGCCTTATGTCTGAAAAGAGTGCTTTTGATATCAGTACAAAAGTAATGTTGGAGGGGTTTTCTAAAACTTTAAAACGGGATGAAAAGCGGAATGTTATTAATCTGGATAAAATAAAAAAAGCGATACAATATTTAGATACTGGTAGAAACAAGGAAAGAGATGTTGCAATGCTCTTGATGGAATTATCTTTTGGCCTGGAACGGAGAAAATTACGCTTTTTAAAATGGAAAGAAAATGTCGATTACAGTAAAGATGGGAGTATAAAGGATAAATTAAAATTGGATGGAAAAGAGATACATATGCCAGCAGAACTCATAGGGGCTTTAAAAAAATTGAAGGCTCTTAATGTAAGGGGTGATTATATTTTTTACCGCACTAAAGATAACGGGGGAGAACCAATACGAGAAGATGTAATTAATGATGTGTTTAGTAAACTGACAAAAATAGATCCGAATGATGAATATTATAAATCATTGACACCTGCCAGCATAAGAGGGGCACTTGTGAGGTATTTACTTGCTCAAGGAGTATCTTTAGAAAAAATTATTTATTTAATGAATATAGAAATCTGGAATTTGGGAAATTACATATCATTAAAGGAAATTGATTGGATAATGGAAGAAAGAAATGATAAGGAAGATCATCCAATGGAAGATTTTTTGAAAGGCTTAAAGAGTGATTTAAGTTGAATGGGGGAAAGTAAAATGACACTTGAAGAAATCAAAAATGGTGAATCAAAAAATGTTGAATTTAAAATTATGCTTCCGGATGACAGCAAAAAGTATATGAAAACGATAGTTGCTTATGCAAATACAGCAGGCGGGAAAATAATCATCGGAATAGATGATGTCACAAGAAATATTGTTTGTGTTGAACCAAGTTCTGTTTTTAGGATTATGGATAAAATCGCCAATGCGGTTTCTGACATGTGTGTGCCTCAAATCGTTCCTGACGTTACGTTTCAGACAATAGAAGGGAAATGTATCGTCCAGATAGAAATATATCCGGGACAGAACAGACCATATTATATCAAAAGTATGGGAAAAGAAAACGGGACCTATATTCGTGTGGCGGGAACCAGTAGACCAGTTGACGAAGCAATATTAAAAGATTTGGAATATCAGGGAACAGGCAAATCGTACGACGAAATTGTTAACGTTGAAATAGACTACGATGAGGAGCAAGCTTTGAAATTGTGCAATGATATTCGAATGCATATTGCTGAATCAAGTGAACTTCCAATAAATAAAGTGAGGGAGATAACAGTCACTAATCTGGAAAACTGGGGGATTTTAAAGAAAAGTGGACAAAACTATCTTCCAACAAATGCATTTATATTATGTACAAATAATGTTTTTCGATTTGCAAAAATACAGTGTGCATTGTTTAAAGGAGAGGATAGGGCGGTATTTATTGATAGAAGAGAATTTGGCGGGCCGATTTATAATCAGATTGAGGAAGCTTACCAGTTTGTATTAAAGCATATTAATCTTGGTGCGACGATTGAGGGGATTGTTCGGAAAGACAAATATGAATTGCCGCCGGAGAGCATTCGGGAAGCAATTATCAATTCTGTTTGTCACAGGTGTTACTTGGATCATTCTTGTGTTCAGATTGCGATTTATGATAACAGAGTGGAAATCACCTCTCCGGGGATGCTGTATGGCGGACTGACAGTGGAACAGGCTATATCAGGGCGTTCAAAAATCCGTAATGTTTGCATTGCAGAAGTATTCAGCCGAATGGGTATTATTGAGCAGTGGGGAACAGGTCTCCAGAGAATGATTCGGGGCTGTAGAGAATACGGAGTTCGTGAACCGGAGTTTATTGACATGGGTGATGCGTTTCGGGTAAATTTTTATCGTTCAAATGTAAAGACTGGCACAGAAAATACAGAAATAGTTGCAGAAACTGGCATAGAAATAGCAAATGCTAACACAGAAAATAGAATGATTGGCACAGAAACTGGCATAGAAATGGTGGAAAATCAATTGTCTTTTTCTTTATCAGATACAGAGAAAAAAGTAGTAAGCCTGATTTTAAAGAATCCGGAAATTACGCAGGATAAAATGGCAGAAATTATAGGGATGTCAAAAAATGGAATCAGATATGCCATGAATAAATTGAAAAACAGAGGGATTCTTGTGCGAGAGGGGGCTACCAAGAAAGGGAAATGGTCTATTAAGAAGTAAATATGGAGTGGCAGGGAGAAATGATGAGGAAATTATAAATGAATATAGAAGCATATAATCTTGATTCTCTTCGCAAGTTGGTGCGAAGTCTTCAAGATGAAAACAGAAGATTAAAAATTCAATTGGAAAAGGCGGATATTCCCTATGAGTCTGAAAATATATTTGAAGAGAAAATCGAAAATATTGAGGAATATGATCCAGATCAAGGCGGACGAATCCAAAGTAAATATATTACAGAAGATCTAGCTAATAAATACTTCGCGATGTTCTGGGGAAGAACAGATGTATATGCGAAAAGAGGCACGAAGGGCGGCTATTTTCCGCAGTGCAACAACAGGTGGAATAATCGTATCTGTCCGAAACAGCAGGGTATAAAAATTAATTGTGAAGCCTGTGAACACAGGGAATGGACAAGGCTTGATCCGAAGAAAATTGTAGAACATCTTCTTGGATACAGAGAGGACGGAGCAGATGTATTGGGCGTGTATCCTCTGCTTCCGGATGGTACTTGCCGTTTCCTTGTCTTTGATTTTGACAATCATGAAAAAGGCGCTGAGAAGACTGATTTTGCAAATGTGGATGATGAATGGCATGAAGAAGTTGATGCTTTGCGAATCATTTGTGAAAGTAATGGGATAACACCGCTAGTGGAACGTTCAAGGTCTGGCAGGGGTGCGCATGTATGGGTTTTCTTTAAAAGACCGGTGGACGCAACTCTTGCAAGAAAATTCGGATTTCTTCTACTGGATAAAGGTTCTGCTTCGATTAATCTGAAATCTTTTCATTATTATGACCGGATGTATCCCTCTCAGGATGTTGCCAGCAGTATCGGGAATCTGATCGCATTGCCGTTGCAGGGACAGGCGCTGAAAAAAGGAAACAGCGCATTTGTTGATAAAAACTGGAATGCGTATCCAGATCAGTGGGATATCCTGCTGAATCAGACGGAAAAGCTGACGTTGGATGAGATAGAAAAGTGTATGACAAAATGGCAGGCAGAGCTCTCCAATGAAAAGGGAATGCTGGCGTTGCCCAATGTTCAAAACCGTCCGAAGCCATGGAAGAAAAAAGATGGCTTTGTAAAATCAGATGTAGTCGGTAAAATGCATATTGCCCTTGGAGATGCCATCTATGTGGATACGTTGAATTTAATGCCGCGCCTGCAGAATCAGATCAGAAGCATGGCAGCCTTTGACAATCCTGTATTTTATAAAAACAAAAGGCTTGGATATTCCAACTATTATAATTTCAGCGCTGTCTATATGGGAAAGGATATAGATGGTTATATTCGTATTCCACGGGGCCTTCGTGATAACCTGGTTTGCGCCTGTAAAGAGGCTGATATTAATTTTGAGATAGAGGATTACAGGGAAAAGGGGCGACCTATAAGAGTTGTTTTCCAGGGAGATTTGAGAACTCAGCAGAATCTGGCGGCAGAGCGTTTGCTTGCATATGATCATGGCATTCTCAGTGCTGCCACCGCATTTGGGAAAACGGTTGTCTGCAGTTATCTTATCGCAGAGCGTAAGGTTAATACGCTTATTTTGCTTCAAAGTAAAGATTTGCTGGAGCAGTGGGTAGAGGAACTGAATAAATTTTTGATTATAGATGAAAAGCCTCCCACTTACAAAACCAAAAGCGGAAGAGAAAAGCGCAGAGACAGTGTCATTGGCATCCTGCATGGCAGTAAAAATACTCTGACAGGGATTGTTGATGTTGCTATGGTGGGCTCCATGTACAGTAAGGGGAAGTTCAATGAATTTATCAATTCGTATGGTATGGTGATTATGGATGAATGTCATCATTGCGGTTCAAGTACGTCTATTGAAGTTATGCAGAAAGTGAATGCCAGATATGTCTATGGTGTATCAGCAACACCGAAACGTGGGGATAATCTGGAAAAGATTATTTATATGCTTTTGGGACCAATCAGACATAAGTTTACGGCGAAAGAGCGTGCCGCAGAGCAAGGAATCGGTCACTATGTATATCCAAGATATACAAGAGTAATTGATACAAATGAGAGTAAAAATAATATTAATGAGGCATATTCTTTGATCAGCACAAGTCTGGTCAGAAATGAAATGATTCTTGAAGATACAAGAGCCTGTGTAAAGATGGGCAGAACCCCGGTAATTCTGACGAGATACAAGAAGCAGGCAAAATATCTTTATGATAATCTGCAAAAGGATGCTGACAGGGTATTCCTTCTATATGGAGATAACAGTGACAAAAAAAATTCCGATGTGAGAAGGAAGTTAAAAGAAGTACCAAGGGAACAAACCCTGATTCTGGTTGCAACCGGGCAGAAGATTGGAGAGGGGTTCGACTATCCTAGGCTGGATACACTCATGCTGGCAGCACCGGTATCTTTTAGCGGACGGCTGGAACAGTACATAGGAAGGTTGAACCGTGATTACGAGGGAAAAAAAGAAGTAGTTGTCTATGATTATATAGATTCGCATATTCGAGACTTTGACAAGATGTATGTAAATAGATTGCGTACTTATAAACGGACAGGATTTCAGTTAATCACTAATAGTGTTCTTTCAAAACAGACAACGAACGCAATTTACGATTCCGGAAATTATGCAGATGCATTTGAACGAGACATTGTTGAGGCGGAAAAGAATATCCTTGTTTCCAGTCCGGGGCTGACACAAAATAAAGTGGAGCGTTTTATTTATCTTATAAAGACGCGGCAGGAAGCCGGAGTGAAGGTTACGGTCATAACGACAGAACCGCAGAATACACGGTTTGGGAATCCCGATTTTTATCAGCAGATGGTCTGTGAGATGCAAGAGAATAGTATTCATGTAATTGTAAGAGATGAGGTGGCAGAGCATTATGCGATTCTGGATGATGAATTGGTGTGGCATGGAGGTATGAATCTGCTTGGCGAGGAGGATGCATGGGATAATCTAATGCGGATAAAATCAGCCGAGGTTGCAGCAGAATTGTTGGAGATTACGTTGAAGAATGATGAAAATATTAAAAAAGTATAAAATTTTATTAGCCCTTACTTGACAGTGCAAAGGAATTTACCAGAGCTCGGCATGGAAAGAAGGCTGGGGGAGAAGGGAGCTTGGTCGACAATATGGTAGTTCTCTGTATGAGAGACTACTGATTGGAAAAGACAAAGATAAAATCTTAGCGACTTCGCAAAAAGGGCAGATTATAGAAAAATCAGGAGATATTGTAAAGGACCCTTATGTGCCGAATTCAGTGGAACAGATGATGGAAGGATGAAAAAATAAATAAAAACAAAAAAGGCGTAAATAATATTGAATATAAGATAAGATTGTGGCATAATATAATTATAAAAACATAAATTACGTGAATGGAGGTAGCCATATGAAACTTTTAAAAATTAATATACAAGATATGCCACGTTTTAAAGGGGATATAGATATAGATTTCATCGCAAGACAGAGAGTTGATGAAGATGACAAGGAGAGGCTTTATTGTGTTTTTTCAAATATATATATTAATCCAGTTCTTTCGTTTATTGGGATTAATGCATCTGGGAAAACAACAATATTAAAAACAATTTCATTTGTAATTAATTTGCTAAACAATGAATCTATTAATAGTATTGAGGTAAAAGAAATACTGAATGATTTATTAGAAGGAGAAAATGTTAAAATTACAAGTTTCTTTTATGAACAAAAAAAAGTTTATAAGCTTCAGACAGTTATTACTAAAAAAATTAATTTGATAGATGAAAGCGAGAAATTAGTAATTTCGGATGAAAAACTATGGGAAAAAGAGGCTGAGAAAGTTAAAACAAAGAAAAGTTTATTTGATTTTAAAGATTCAGATATAAAGATTGAAAGAAATCAAAAGGAACAATTTTTGTCGGATGATGTAAGTGTTATGATTGCTATAAATAGGGAAAAACAATCGGGTTTTCTTTTAAGAGACATGTCGATGTGGACAAATCATAATATGTTGAATGTCCTAGGTAAATTTCCAAAAGAACTTTTAACTTTTTTGGATCCAAGCATAGAGTATTTTAAATGTAGTATTGAGAAAAAATCCACTGATCTGAGACTGAAATTTCACGGTTCTGAGGAGATAATTTTGAGAAGTCCTAGTGAAATTGAAAAATATCTTTCTTCAGGGACTATAAAAGGAATTAGTGTATTTATGAATGCCTTATTCTGCTTTGTGGAAGGTGGTTATTTGATTGTCGATGAATTAGAGAATCATTTTAATGAGGAAATTGTTGCTACACTTGTACGATTTTTTATGGATCCAAAGGTTAATAGACAAGGTTCTACTTTGATTTATTCTACGCATTATGCAGAATTATTAGATGAATTTGAGAGAAATGATTGTATTTATATAGTTAGAAATCGAGGCGGAATCAATGCAGAAAATTTATCGTTTATCTTAAAAAGAAATGATATTAAAAAAAGTGAGGCGTATGAAAGTGGATATCTAGAAGGTACTGTACCAGTATATGAGGCGTATATGGCATTAAAGAAAGTCCTTTCTAGTGTGGAAATAAGGGAGGATGAAAAGTAATATGTCTAAATATACGGCTTGTATTTGTGAAGGCGGCGCTGAACGGGCAATTTTGGATTTATTACTTGATAGTCATAAATTGATTTTTGAACGAGAAGATCTGCTTGAAGAGGAAGTACTAAGATGTAGAAGTGGTAAGGTATTTGAAGAAAGATATTTAAGAAAAGAATTTGAAGATAAGATTACAATATATAGAATTTTGGATTCAAGAGGTGAAAAATTTAATTTAAGTAAAGCATATCAGGATAAGGTTGATGTAAAAAATGTGATAACGGCTCCAGAAATTGAAAAAATTATTATTTGTAATGAGGGAAAGTACAAGGATTATGAAAAAGAAGTGAGAAAAAATCCAAGATTAAAACCTAGTAGTTATTGCAAATCAAATTTAAAGTATAAAGATGTAAAAAAATATAATTTTGTTAAAGAATACTTTTCTGATATACAAGTTTTAGTCGAGGCTTTACATGAGTATCGAAGAATTTCGAAAGTTCGAGGAGAAGAGATGACGATATGGGATTTGCTACGGTAAAATATATTATTGATGCAGGAAATGCAAATGTGGAGGCAGAAAAAGTCAAAGAAAGCTATAACAGAGAGCAATGTTTATTGGTAAAAAAGCCGCATATTTTTGTGGCAATGACTTGACATCCTCGGGAGCACTGTATGTGCAGGATAGTTTACCATAATAAAGTTAAAAAGACGAAAATATATCAGTTTTCAGCAAAATTGGATTGTCGTTGAAATTGTGTACATATGTAGAATATGGTATAATAAAACGTATTGTACATATGAGGTGGAGACATGTTAAAACTTGCAGTATGCGATGACAGTTTATTATTTTTACAAGAGATGAGAGAATTATTGGAAGCGGATCAAGGGGTAGAAGAAGTTGTTGTTTATGAGAAGCCGGAAAAGTTGTTGGAGGAGATTGAAAAAGGGGAAAAGGAGTTTGACGCTATTTTCATGGATATAGAATTTGACAGAGAAGAAAACGGAATACAGTATGTGAGAGAGATTTTCCGGGAAGCACCTCACATTCAATTGATTTATGTGACAGGGTATCATGACAAATACATACAGCAGATTTTTTTGACGGACACCAATCTTACCGGTTATCTGATGAAGCCTCTTGATAAAGAGCTTCTCAGCCAATATTTGGATAAGATTCGTGAGAGGAAGACTCCGAAGAATGTGCTCACATTTTCCGTCAGGGGGAAATCCTATATTATAGCAGCGGACCATGTTCTGTATCTGGAAAGTGACAATCACAGAGTTTTCATTCATACGGAAGAAGGTTCCTACACTGTTTATGATAAACTCAGCAACATTCATGAGAAGCTTCCTTCCAGTTTTATTCAGTGCCACAAAAGCTTTCTTGTGAATATGAACCGGATTCAATATATGGAAGGAAATGAAATCTGCTTTCAAAATGGGCAGAGGGTGCCGGTCAGTAAAATACAGCGGGAAAGAGTGCGAAAAAGTTATTTCCTGCATTTAGGTAAAAAAATATGATGGAACAAGGTTTTATTTATCAGATAATAAATGCAGTAGTGCAGAGCATAGCTGCTGTTACGATAGGCGTCTGTCTTGAAAACCTGCTTACGGGGCGAGAGGACAGAGCTTCCCGGGGGAAAAGAATTACATTCTGGGTTGCCATTACAAGCTTCCTGACGTGTGCCAAATGTCTGTTCCCGCCTCGGGGAGCCTGGATTCCTGTAGGCAACCCGATCTGCATGACGCTGTACTACATTTTTATGCTGACTTATTTCTATCGTGATAAACCATGGATTAAGATAGCTCATGCCAGTGTGCTGATTTTGCAAAATGTATTTTCGGATGCTTTCCTTCTTGTGGTTTTGGGCGAAGTAAAGGAAATGGAGCTTTTTCATTTGGACTTTGCAAATCCATATATGGCAGAGAGGTCTGCGATTATTGCGTCATTGAGTCTTTTGTTGAACGTTATTTATACAGCTATCGTACTCAAAATAAGGAAAAAGGGGAAGGGCCAGGCAAGTCCGCTATGGATTGCAGCTCTGCTTCCGATGTTTCTTATTCTTTTGATGATATGGGGCAGCAGAGGACCGCAGGTGGTAACCGGGGATTCTAATTGGTATTTCATTTTGCTGTGTATTTGGTCGGTTCTGGAATTTGCGTTGGTGATGCTCTACTTAAGCCAGATGGAAAAGCGTGAAATGCAGGCGGAGGAAGCCAGACTTGCGCAGGCCATGGCGTTGGAAAGGGTTCACTACGAGCAGATCGAGGCCCGCCGTGAGGAGATGGCAAAGCTGCGCCACGATTACAATAATATCCTGACATCGGTATTGTTTCTCGTGAAAAATGAAAGAACCGATGAGGCCGGGGCGGCAATCAAAGAGTTGCTGGAGCGTATCCGTGCTGCGGAGGAGGAATGAAATTTGTATTTACAGGGGAGGGAGCCGTATGAGCGAAAGTGGTTTTATTTATCAGATTATTAGTGCAGTAGTGCAGATTATGTCGGTTATTGTGAGCGGAATCTGTATGGAAGGATTGTTGACAGGGAGGGAGGACAGAGGCGGCAAAAGAAAAAGGATTGCCATCTGGAGTATTTTGTGCAGTGTTTGGGTAATCATCAAATGCCTGTTTGCGATGCCGCCTCATTATTATAATGTGATCAATCCTATTCTCATTACTTTATCTTATGTTTTTGTGCTGACTTATTTTTATAGCGATAAGGCGTGGATAAAGTTTACGCATGTCAGTATGCTGATTATGCAAAGTGTTTTGGCAGATGTGATTCTTTATATTGTTTTCGGAGAAGTGAAAAAGCTGAATCTTCGGTATGCAAGCTTCGCCAATCCCTACATGGCAGAAAGAGGTACCATGGTTGCGGCGCTGACAATTTTTTTGAATATCGCCTATATGGTGGTTGTGCTGAGACTGCAGAAGAAGAGAAGACACACCATAAGCCCGATATGGCTTGCCGTGATGCTTCAGATGCTGTTTGTCTTTATGATGATATGTGCCATAAAATGGTCGCAGGCTGGCGGTGATGATTTTAAACTGTATTTCAGTTATTTTTGTTGTTATACTGTTTTGGAGTTTGCTTTAGTTATGCTTTATGTCGGTCAGTTGGAAAAGCGTGAAACACAGGAGAAGGTCAGGAAGCTTCAGCAGGAAGGGGAACTTAAAAAGGCTCATTATGAACAGATCGAAGTCCGCCGTCAGGAGATGGCAAAGCTGCGCTGCGATTACGGAAACATTCTTACATCCATACTGGATTTGCTGGAACATGGGAAAAAGGATGAGGCGGAAACGGTGATTCAGGATTTATCCGTGCGTATAAGCGCCACAAGGGAATACCCGTTCTGCGCAGTTCCGATTGTCAATGCCATTTTGACGGAGAAACAAAAAGTATGCGAAGAGGAAGGCATTTCACAGGATCTGAATCTGATGATTCCCGACATGACAGGAATTGCAGAGCTGGATCTTTGCATGATTTTTGGAAATCTGATGGATAATGCCATCAGAGCCTGTAAGGAAGTAAGAGAACAGGGGAAAGAGTGTGCGATTACTTTAAATGGCGGTATAGCACAGGAATATCTGATTATAAAATGTAAGAACACCGCTTTGGAAAACCATAAGAATAAAATATGGGGAACCGGCTATGGCCATAAGATTCTGGCGGATATCGCCAGGAAATACGGCGGTGACTTTCAGACTATGTATGAAAAAGAAAACTTTATGGCTCAGATTAGTTTGAAATTGCAAAATTAGACCTTTGTCCGGCAGAATTGGATGATAAATATCTTTGAAAAGGGGAATTCTGCTACTCCGTTATATTGGAGATGTCTGGCATTTGTGAAAGGCTGGAATTTTATATCGGATCTCACGGAAGAGCCGGAACCGGATACATCACTTGTGAATCCGGACTTTTGAACATGCATCTGACTATGTTGCAGTCATTGATGAAAAAAGTAATACATCAAATGAAAATAATGTACCTAAGACAGGGGATCTGGCTTCTGTTACACTTTATGTTTCATTGTTAGCATTTGCAGCTGTGGTACTTGTGGTATTATTAAGGAAAAAAGTGAATAATAGGATTTAGGACGGGATTATCCCGAAGGATTTACAAACCTCTAAACTGATGTAACTTAAAATGACTCAGTTTGGAGGTTTTTTATTGCGGAGAGGACCATAAGAGATATTTATGGATGAATACAAAAATTTGTCCGGGAGAGGTTTCCGGTTTAAAAACAGGGTTGACATGTGATATAAAAAATGCAATAATATGTGTAATGAAAAATGCTTTAAGAGGAAATGTATATGCACAGAAAGTGGCGAAGTTGAGAGATATAACGTATTATAAGGAAAGGCTGTTTATGAGAATTAATACATATGCTAAATTAGAAACTATATATAAAAGGTATAGAGGCTATGTGGCGACAAAGGTACTTCTTGATGAAGGGTTTTCAAATCGCCAGATAGCGGTTCTGGTTGAAGAAGGCTATTTTGAGAAGATCGCTCATGGATATTATTGGCTGGCTGGAGGGCAATATGAGAAACCACAGGACTACAAGTGCGTTGAGGTATGTCTGAGCAATCCGAAGGCTGTTATTTGTATGGATAGTGCGCTTTACTATCAGAGGGCGATTGAGACGGAACCTGAATATTTATCAGTGGCTACAAAGCGAACAGATCGCAGTATGTTGAAGATGAATTTTCCGACAAAGCGACATTATTTCTCGGATAGTAATTTTCAGATTGGTATAAGAAGACAGGAGACAGAATTTGGATGTTACCAAATTTATGATATTGAGCGCAGTATCTGTGATGTACGGCGTTTGGAGCCACAAACCACGCTGGAAATCATAGATGGTGTAAGAAATAATGAACGGCAATATAAACGATTATTGAAATACGCGGAATTGCTTAGAATAAAGCAATTGATTTGAAATAGGGCTACCGCAATCTCACTGGCTTTAGACGGTGGGTTAAGGTAGCCAAAAGTAGTGGTTTGTGCTATACTTACGCTATGGGAACATGGAAATCGAAAAACAGACACAAATATTTATTACCGTACCATATTATTTTTGTATGCAAATACAGAAAGAAGTTGCTAATATCAAAACAAATATCAGATGATATAAAACAGTTCTCTTATGAGATATGTCAAAACATAATGTCATTATCAGATATATGGAAACGGACAAAGACCATATCCATTACATGATAGAAACAGAACCAACGATGTTTATTAGTAAAATCGTAAATCTGATAAAGAGTTATACGACATATCATATTTGGGAGAGATATCCAAACGATCTCAAAAAGCATTCCTGGAAAGAACATACATTTTGGACAGATGGGTATTTTGCTTGCAGTGTGGGAAATGTTTCGGAAGAAATGCTTCGGAAATACATAGAAAACCAAGGTTAGAAAGGCAGTGGAAGCGGATGCTGAAAGCATATAAATACAGGATTTATCCGGATAACGGGCAGAAAACCCAGATTGCAAAAACATTCGGTTGCTGCCGTTTTGTATATAACCGGACACTTGCATATCGAAAAGAGGCTTATGAGCAAGAGAAAAAGTCTTTTAGTAAAACAGACTGTAACAATTACTGTAACAGGGAATTAAAGAAATCATATGAATGGCTAAAGGAAGCGGATAAGTTTGCCCTGACGAATGCAATTTACAACATGGATTCTGCCTATCAGAAATTTTTTAAGGAACATTCGGGCTATCCAAAGTTTAAGAGTAAACACGATAATTATAAATCATATACAACGAATTTTACGAATGGGAATATAACTGTAAATTTCGAGACAGGAAGAATAAAACTTCCAAAATTAAAAGAGGTAAGGGCAAAGCTACATAGAGAGTTCCGTGGCCAGATAAAATCAGCTACAGTCAGCCAAGGTCCAAGTGGGAAATACTATGTGTCAATACTGGTAGAAACAGAGCATGAAGAATTAGCGCACACAAATCAAAGTATAGGTTTGGACTTGGGGATTAAGGATTTATGCATTACATCGAATGGGAGAAAGTACGAAAATCCAAGGACAATAAAGAAATATGAGAGGAAACTGGCAAGGCAGCAAAGGAAGCTGGCACATAAGGAAAAAGGCAGCAAGAATTATTATAAAGCAAAGAAACAACTCACAATATGCCATGAGAAGATAACAAACACCAGAAAAGATTATCTGCATAAGATTACACACGAAATTGTCAGCGAAAACCAAGTGATAGTTTCAGAAAATTTGCAGATAAAAAACATGGTTAAAAACCATCATCTGGCAAAGTCCATAAGTGATGTATCATGGTATGAGCTGACAAGGCAACTGGAATATAAGTCAAAATGGAATGGCAGGGAATATATCAAAATAGATACATTTTATGCCAGCAGTCAGTTGTGTTTTGTCTGTGGATATCAGAATACAGATACAAAAAATTTGTCAGTGAGAGAATGGACATGTTCTGTATGTGGAGCGAAACATGACAGGGATATCAATGCGGCAAAGAATATTTTAGCGGAAGGATTACGGCAGATAGCATAAAAGAAGCATATATAGGGAAGGGACTGCCCGAATCAACGCCTGTGGAGATAGTAGGTTACGAGGTCTGTGAAGCAGGAAGCCCATTGGCTTTAGACAATGGGTAGTTCACGAATTCTGTAAGAAGGTACAGGCTGGAGAAATCTATGTAGAATATGAGACCCACTATTATGAATTTGACTCGGACGGAAGATATATAGATGACTGGAAGGTATGGCACAATGACCCCAAGGGAGCATTTCCTTTTTTAGATAGGACGTTCAGAGGATGCCGCGATTTGCTTCGTTTGGGAGAATCCGGACTTGCCAGGGAAATATTGGATAAAGTTTGCCGGTTGGAGTTTCAGGTCATTGATGCAGAGGATTCAGAAGATATCGGAGATGATTCTCCATTTACGGTTGCTGATGCTGAAAAGGAGCGGAAACTGTCTATGTGCATGTCTGAAATAGGCCATGACTGGGTAGAGGCATTGCTCTTAGATAACGAGGATGAAAGTCCGGAGTTTGCCGGAAAGCTCCTGGAAGTTCTGGACAATGAAATGTGCCATGAGATTAATTTGAACGATTTTAATGGGCTGTTTTCTGATAAACTTCTGGATTATATAGAAGAACTTTTGGAAAAGAAGATAGAAAAGATTGATGCAGACCTTAAGGTATTTTCGGAGGAAAGCCGAGCCTGGTGGGAGAAATATGCGCTTGAAAAGAAAAAGGCCAGAAGCCAGCATCATCTTTTGGATATCCGTAAGAAATGCTGACAGAGTTTTGATTGCTGGAGGTGCTGTTGTGAAAAATGGTTTGCTGTTGAACAGTAAAAAAGTGGATTCGAATGAAAATATTTCAAGCCAGAAAATGCAAAAGAAACTGACATGCTATGAGCTCATGCATGGAAACAAAAAAGTGGCAGAGATTAATACAAGAGGAGAGGCCGCGATTCTGGAAGAAAAATTTTTCCCTTATGATCTTTATCTGGAAGAAGAAAGGGATTTTGACACTTTGATCAATAATATGAATAATTTTTACCATTGGTGTGCTTCGAGAGTGCTATCTCTGGATAGAAAATATGCAAAAGAGATTTTGAATAGTATCGGTATGGCGCAGGCAACGACTGACTTAGACCGTGCAAAGATATCCTTGTCGTATCACTGTGTGTCATTAACAGACATTTATTGGGTGAGAGAGAAGAATGAAGCAGTTTCATTTGATAGTCTGAATCTATATGATCATTCATTGAATGAAGCGCTTGTGGCACTGCCGTTGCGTGGAAAATCTATGACAGTTACGAACCAGGAGCTGGCGCCGGATCTGTCTACCAAGGGCTGTTTCCCTAAAGCCTGGATTAGAAGAGAGAATGATTTTATTCTGTTGAAAGATGGCGGAGATGATGCAGTAAAAAGAGAATTGATCGCAAGTAGAGTGTGCCAGTGTTTTGATTTTCCCCAGGTAGTGTATAAAGAAGGTTTTTATGACGGGGAAAGAGTGACAGAGAGCAGGATTATAACCTCAAAACAGTATTCTATCATTTCGAAAATGGCGTTTGAAATATATGCACTGAATCATGATCTGAATGTACTGGAAGAGTGTATAAGAGTAGATGAAAAAACATATTATGGAATGAATATTCTGGATTATCTGGTCGGGAACATAGACCGGCATCCGGAGAACTGGGGATTCCTGGTCGATAATCAGACGAATGAATATGTTTCTTTGTACCCTATCATGGATTTCAATCAGAGCTTTGGAAGCTATGATACGTTGGAGGGTGCGCCCTGCCAGACCGTGTATCCTGAGAGAAAGACACAGCGCGAGGCCGCGATTGAGGCAGTTCACCGTATCGGGCTTCATCAGGTGAAAGAGGTAGATGGTAGTATTTTTGAAGATATGACAGAATGGAAAGATATGTTTTTTAGAAGACTTGAAGAACTGAAACACATTTCAAGCGCTGGGATGAACATTTAAGGTGACCGGCGAGGATAAATATTTTAAGTTTGAATAAAAAGAATATTTTACAAAAAGCAGGAAACAAAAGTCAGTGATATGCTTCCTTCCAAGCGACAAGTTTTTGCTATTGCACTTGTCTGGAGGGGGATAACACAGAAAAGTTGTTTTCTGCTTTTTGGTGCCAGGCTTCTTTCATTTCTTACAGTGTACGGTAGTAGGATAAATAACAATTGCGTACATTGGTCAAATTAGTTATTTTTTCGTTTTTTCCCCGGAACTATAAAAATAAACACCAAAGAACTGAGCAGTAACATATAAGGATACAGCAGATTAGGCATGATATCAAATGCGGATATCTCATAACCCAGTTCATTTACGGTCGATATTGCTACCAGCATCTGTGCACCGTAGGGAATCACGCCCTGGAAAATACAGGAGAAGGTGTCCAGAATGGAGGCAGTCTTGCGCGGTGAGATATCGTACTCTTCCGCCATTTCTTTCGCGATCGGGTTTGCCATAACGATCGCAACGGTATTGTTGGCGGTGGCAATGTCCATGGCGCCGACCAGAAGACCGATTCCGAGCTGCCCGCCGCTGTATCCCTTGAAAATGCGCTTGATAAAGCTAAGGAGAGCGGCAAAACCACCATACTCGTGGATCAGTGCGCAGAGGGCGGACACCAGGATCGCTACCATGGCAGTCTCAAACATTCCGGCGACGCCGGAACCCATATTTCCAAGAAGAGCGGTTGCTTCGGTTGCGCCGGTGATCAGCATGATAGCGGAGCCGGAGGCAATACCGATCAGCAGTACGACGAATACATTGATTCCGATGATACCGCCGATCAGGACCAGCACGTAAGGGATGATCTGAATCAGGTTGTAGTCTTTGACGATAGCCGCGCCGGAATCCAGGCCGAGCGTTCTTACGAATATAATGACCAAAGTGGCGATGGCGGCAGGCAGGGCGATCCAGAAATTCTCCCGGAATTTATCTTTCATCGCACAGCCCTGGCCGTTGCAGGCGGCGATGGTGGTGTCAGAGATAAAAGAAAGGTTGTCCCCGAACATAGCGCCGCTCATCACGGCACCTACGCACAGCGGCGTGGAAAATCCGGATCCGGCGGATACGGCGGCAGCGATCGGGGTGATCAGGGTGATTGTCCCGACAGAGGTTCCCATCGCAAGGGAGACAAAGCAGCTCACCAGGAACAGAACCAGTACGGCGAACCGCGCCGGGATAATGGAGAGGAGGAAATAGGCTACGCTCTCCGCGCTGCTGCGTCCTACGACTCCGACGAAGATTCCGGCAACCATGAAAATCAAAATCATGGTGATAATATTCTTGTCTCCCACGCCTTTTGCCATCAGCTCCAGCTTATCGTCAAAGCTAAGGCTCCGGTTCTGGAGACAGGCGACCAAGAGCGCGGTAAGGAACGATACGACGATGGGGATATTGTAGAAGCCCATGGGAATTTTCATGATATACTCAAACAGGATTCCCAGCCCCAGGTACATGACGAGAAAAACGCCGATCGGAAGCAGTGCCTTTCCATTTTCTTTTTGCATTGCAAAGTCCTCCTAAAGTAATTGATAGTATTTGTTCTGACATTGGTATTATCTATTGTATCATCAGTGGAGTAAAACTGCTACTATAATTTATATGATATCAGGGTCAAAAGGTCATGTATGACATGCTCGCATGTCAATACATGACTTTGGGACCCGCAAAATACCTTTTGACCCCAACATCATTTATATCCGTGTTATTTTTGCAAATAAAACTATTTCCAATTTATCGGTAATGAAGTATAATATTTTAGTAAGAGTAGAGGAACGGGATTTCAGGGGAATCGGCGAAACAAGAGAGGAGAATGACCGAATGATTGAGACAGGGGTTGTATACGGCAGGTTTCAGGTACTTCATTTGAAACACATGGAATATATTTTGGCGGCGAAGATGAGGTGCAGAAAATTATATATCGGAATTACATTTCCTGATGACATCTATAAACCGGAAGATGAGGAACTGAATTACCGGACGAAGAAGGGCGCCAATCCGATGACTTATTTTGAACGTTTCGAGATGATAGAGGAGGCTCTTCTTGATTTTGGAGTGCCGAGGGAAGCCTTTGACATTGTTCCCTTTCCGATTGACAGGCCGAAGTATCTCAGGCAGTATGCTCCGAAAAGAGCAGTGTATTTTATGAGTATCTGCGATGAGTGGACCAGGGCGAATGAGCGGCTTTTTGAGGAACTGGGACTTACGACGGAGGTGCTCTGGAGGAGAGAGACGAAGGACAAGGGGGTTACAGGAACGCAGATTCGCCAGAGGATCCTTGCGGGGGAACCGTGGAGTGATCTGGTCCCCAAGAGTGTATATGAGTACATAGTTTCACACCGAATCGACAGCAGGATTCGTTTTACGAAATAATGAAGTAAAAAAGTAGATTTGTAAGGCTCACTTTATCAGAAAAACAGGAGGATATCATGGGAAGCCAGGATTTTGAACATTTCGGGGAGGAGATCCGCAGAACTGTACAGGACGCGGTGGATTCCCGGAATTTTGCGAGTTTGAATCAGACCATTACAAATACGATCAATCAGGCGATGAACAGCGCTGCACGGACGATCGACCGCACCGCGAAGAATGTGGATCGTTTTGTGAACTATGGGCAGAACGCCGGAAGAAATAGAAATAACGAACGATACGGCGGCCCTTATGGAAACTTTGGACAATATAATGGAGAAAGCAGCCATGGAGAGTATAGACAGGGCACCGGTCAGCAGGGTACCGATAGGCGGGGGACTGCACAGAATGGGACGCATTTTGGCGGCGGAATGAATGGCGCCTCTTCCGGTGCATATTGGGAAGAGGCGGCAAAACGGACGCAGACCTATCGTGCCAGCCAGAAGAAGAATCCGCTTTATGAGCCGGGAACAGCGGTGAAGGCGGGCGGACTCATTTTAGCTATCGCAGGATATGGTATCGGAGGCGGGCTGCTTTTGGGACTTATCAGTGTGTTAGCTTACTTTGGGGCAGCACATGAATTTTCCAGTATAGCGTTTCAGGTTTCTTCGTCTATTTTGGGAGTACTGACCGCAGGCTGTGCAGCCATGGCAGTAACCGGAACTTCTATGTTAAAACGAATAGGACGTTTCCGGTCCTATGTGCGGGAACTGAATGGAAGAGAATTCTGTAATATCAAAGAGCTTGCAGATAAGCAGAAAAAATCCACAAAATTTATTGTGAAGGATCTGCAGAAAATGATAGGGAAAGGCTGGTTCAGGCAAGGGCATCTGGACCGGCAGAATACCTGTCTTATGGTGACGAACCAGGCATATGATCAATATCTTCAGTTGGAAGATCAGATGGAGCAGAAGAAAAAGGAAGAGGAGCTGCGCCGGGAGAATGAACAGAAGGCAGCGGCCGAGAAGGAGAAAAACGGCAGCGCGTCGAGGCTGTCTCCCGAAGTGCAGAAGATTATCGAGCAGGGCGATCTTTATGTGGAAAAGATTCGTAAATGTAACGATGCTATTCCGGGGAAAGAGATTTCAGACAAAATCTCGCATATGGAGATGCTGGTAGACCGTATTTTTGACCGGGTGGAGCAAAGTCCGGAGTCGGTGACGGATATTCACCGTCTGATGGATTACTATCTGCCGACGACGATTAAGCTGTTGGAGGCATATGAGGATCTGGACGCACAGCCGGTGGGTGGTGAGAATATCCAGAACTCCAAAAAGGAAATCGAAGCTACATTGGATACGCTGAATATGGCGTTTGAAAAATTGCTGGATGATCTGTTCCAGGATACGGCATGGGATCTGTCCTCAGATATTTCTGTATTGCATACGATGCTGGCACAGGAAGGTCTGATGGAGGACGGTTTAAAGAAATAAAAAAGATGACTTCCGACGCAGGGCAAGCGGCAGGGAGAAGAAAATGGGAGGTAAAGAATGAACAACGAATTTGAAACATTTGCACAAGCACCGGAACTGACTTTGGAGCCGTTTGCGATGGACACGAAGCAGGAGATTCAGAGCACACCTAAGCCACAGGAGGAAGAGGTACAAGGAGAGAATATCTTATCTCCCGAAGAACGTGCGGCGGTGGAGAAATTTGCATCTCAGATCGATCTGACTAACTCTACCATGATCATGCAGTATGGTGCGGGAACGCAGAAGAAAATGGCGGATTTCTCTGAAAGCGCCCTTGAAAATGTGAAGACGAAGGATTTGGGAGAAGTAGGCGATCTGCTGGCAGATGTGGTAAAAGAACTGAAGGATTTTGATGAGGAAGAGGAGAAAGGCTTCCTTGGAATTTTCAAAAAAACCTCCAATAAATTGCAGGCGATGAAGGCAAAATATGCCAAGGCTGAGACGAATGTGAGCCAGATCAGCAAGGTTCTGGAGTCGCATCAGGTACAGCTTCTCAAAGATGTGGCAATTCTGGACAAGATGTATGAGCTTAATTTGACTTATTTTAAGGAGCTCACGATGTACATTCTGGCAGGAAAGAAGAAATTAAAAGAAGTACGGGAGACTACGCTGGCACAGCTTGTTCAGAAGGCACAGGTGAGCGGCCTGGCAGAAGATGCGCAGGCAGCAAGAGATCTGGATGGTATGTGCACCCGGTTTGAGAAGAAGCTTCATGATCTGGAACTGACCAGGACCATCTCGATGCAGACTGCACCGCAGATTCGTCTCGTTCAGGGCAATGATACGCAGATGGTGGAGAAGATCCAGTCCACTCTGGTGAATACCATTCCGCTCTGGAAGAGCCAGATGGTACTGGCGCTTGGCGTAGAGCACTCAGCTCAGGCAGCAAAAGCGCAGCGTGAAGTGACGGATATGACGAATGAACTGCTCAGAAAGAATGCGGAAAAGCTGAAGATTGCAACGATTGAGACGGCACAGGAATCCGAGCGTGGAATTGTTGATATGGAGACACTTAAGAACACCAATGAGTCCCTGATCTCCACTTTGGATGAAGTGATGCGCATCCAGCAGGAAGGCCGTCAGAAACGTCAGGAAGCAGAGCGAGAGATGCAGCGTATGGAATCAGAGCTTAAGAATAAGCTGTTGCAGATCCGCGCTTAGTTGCCATGCATACCTGAAATAAGGTCCAGTGGACCTTATTTTGGTTGCCAAGCATACCTGAGTGAACGTCCAGTGGACGTTCATCTCGGTGTATCGTTGACTTTTGCATAAGACTGCCGGATATTTTCCCATTGGAAAGGCGGCCAAACGTCAGGGATTAACCGAGAGGAAATAACTCAAGCTGCTCATATTCCTGGTCGCGAGCCATGGAAAATGGCACTTTATGCAGCAGACGGATGGCAGCTTCCTGATCGAAAAGCCAGTTTCTTGCTTCACTTTCCTCAAGGATTAGCGGCATACGGTGATGGACCGGGCGGACAGAAGCATTCGCCTCGGTGGTAAGAATCGCGAAATATTTCTGTCCGTTATCAATCCGGTAGATACCGGCCATATAGAATATCGAGTGACCTTCCCGATGGAAGGTCACTTTTTCCTTTTGGTGATTCCATTCATAATAGCGGCTTGCCGGGACCAGACATCTCTGCGAGAGCATACTTTGACTGAAGGCAGGGCGCGTAAGCACCGTCTCAGCGCGGGCGTTGATCAGACGTTTACTTCCCTGAAAGCCGGGAAAGCCAAAGATCATCGGTTCTGCGGTGAGACTTTTGCTATTCTTCTGGCTGGAGATAATTACAGAGGATGTGGCAGGGACGATGTTATGGCCGGCCAGCTCCTCGGAGAATTCGGTATGGAAGGAAGAACCCGCGTCGTAGGAAGACGGTCCTTTCCCATTGGCTTTTCGTATGAATTCTCTGATCTCATCATATAAATCTGAAGCTACATAATACCGTCCGCACATGCTTTCACGTCCTTCCATAATACTTTCCATTCCTGTCGCTCTATATAGTATAGCAGGTAAAAGGAATATCTGCACCCCTCAAAATCTGCACTGCAGCGGTACTCCAATGTGGGAATCCCACAGTAGTTCTTCTTTTCGCAGCTCATAGTATGAATGGGAGAAATGGTACGGATCTCCCCATCCTTGTCCTGAAATTTTAACAGCTTAGGCATGGCCTGACCGGTGCTCGTAAACCAGACGCCGCAGGCAATCGCCTCCTGATGTCCCCGCAGCTTTCCCGCATCCGGCTGCTGCGCGTTAATTCCGATTCCTAACCCCATAGATGACACCTCCCTGGTCTGTCTTAATCAATTTGTAATGTAGAGTAATCCAAAGTCCTTTTCTCTCTGGAAATACCGCCTTCCATATGGTCCAGTCGGCTCTGCACAAAAGAAGCACGTTTTATCGCATCGATACCATAGCGTTTGCGGATGGCGTCGACCATCTGATCTAGCTTCTCAAGCCGGCTGTAATCCGTCAGGTCAAATAGGTTCATCTGCCGCAACGTTTCCCCCTCCCGAAGCCTTCCCGTGTAAATCCCCAGGTGACGGATCGGAGTCCTATGGTCCCAGAGCTGGTCGAACAGAAGACAGGCAGCATGATATAATTCAAGAGTGATATCGGTCGCATGATCGAGAGGCATCTGATGGCTGGCATACCGAAGATCAAAGCTTTTGATGCCGACCGACACAAGCTCGGCGCGGACATGATTCTTGCGAAGCCGCGTAGCCACCGTCTCCGAGAGAGCCAGAAGGACCCGGTGCGCCGTCCCGGCATCTGCAACGTCAAACGGAATCGTAGTAGAATTCCCATACCCCTTTTGCGGAGGTGGCGCAGAGACCACCCTGGAACAATCAATTCCATTTGCAAAGCTCCATACAATCTCCCCCTGCGATTTCAGGTGGAGAGCCAGCAACTTCGGATCAGAGGCAGCCAACTCTCCAATGGTATGAATCCCCAATGCCTTTAACTTCCGGGTCGTAGCCCGGCCGCAGAAAAACAATTCCTCCACCGGAAGCGGCCACATCTTGACCGGAATCTCTTCCGGAAACAACGTATGGACCAGATTCGGTTTCTTAAGCTCCCCCGCCATCTTAGCCAGCAGCTTATTCGTAGAGACCCCGATATTCACCGTAAATCCCAACTCTTCCCAGATCCTGCCCCTGATCACCTCCGCCGTCTCCACCGCATCGCCAAACAGATGAATCGTAGCACTCATATCCATAAACGCCTCATCGATACTATACACTTCCACATCAGGCGTATACTCCCTTAGTATATCCAAAAACGCTTCAGAACATCGCTGATAAAGCGAATAATTAGGCGGAGCCATATAAAGCTGCGGACAACACTTCCGGGCCTCCGCGACCGTCATCCCCGTATAAACCCCATAACGCTTCGCCGGCAGACTCTTCGCCAGAATAATCCCATGCCGCAAAGTAACATCCCCACAAATCGCCGAAGGAATCTCCCGCAAATCCAAACTCCCACCCAAATGATGCAACCGATAACAGGCCTCCCACGACAAAAAAGCACTATTCACATCAACATGAAAAATCAAACAATCCAAACATATGTTCCTCCTTGTAAGAACATTATACAAGAACATACGTTCAATATCAAGAGGAAATAATTAACTATCAAAAATCATATTACATCTCTAAAGACATATTCACTTTTCTTAATCTGCTCATCAAAATTTATAATATCTATTATATCTCGCACTAAATCCAATTCGGACAAAAGCAACGCCAAAAATCTCCATGCTATTATTAAATACATAACCATTTTTCGGGAATAAAAGCAGAAATAAAAATTACAAATCATCGAAAATACCTTGATATTAATAAAAAATCTTCATTAATATTAATATAAGAAAAGACCAATAACAAATAACGCCCTTCAGAATAGTCCACTCAATCACTCAATTTAAATTCATTACTTACCACATATCTCTTAGCAACAATAGGTAACCCCCAATATCCGTTCAAACAGTTAAACTATAAAAGAAGATACTATAAAAATAGTAAAACAGTAAAAACCACGTCATTTTTACCCATCTCCAACAAACTCCCCATTGCAACTTCAAAAGTTTCCCCCCTTTGGAAAAGTCAGCCGCCGAGGGAGAAGATAGGTATGCGGGGCCGTAAAAAATGCCGGCACTTAGATGGCAGCAGCCGCCCATCCAGGCGGCGCCCTGGCATCTTAGTACCGCTGCATTTTTTTCCGAGCGAGAGCGTGTCCCGCATACCTATCTTCTCCCTCGGCGGCGTCCCTTTCTCCAAAAAAACTATCTAACAAATAACCGTCCCAGTTTTCCCCTTCATAGCATCTCCCAGCTTATCAAACGAAGTGATCAGTGCCCTCCGTCCTTCTCCCTTCTCGATAAATGCCACGGAAGCCTGGAACTTAGGAAGCATATTATAAGCTCCAAAATGTCCTTCGTCCATATAACGCTTTGCGTCCTCAACGGAAATCTCCCCAAGTTCCTCCTCATTGGCAGCCCCGCGGTTGATTCCCACCTTCTCCACGCTGGTCAGAATAATCAGCTCGTCCGCGTCGATGGCCTCAGCCAGCTTTCCTGCGACTAAGTCCTTCTCGATTACGGCGCTTGCACCTTTCAGGCGATGATTCTGCGCAAGTACCGGAATACCGCCGCCACCGCCTGCGATTACGACATGGTCTGCCTCCACGAGAGTACGGATCGCATCTACCTCAATGATGTCCACCGGATTCGGAGAAGCGATGACGCGCCTGAAGCCCTGTCCCGGGACCTCCACGACGTAATTACCTTTTTTGCGTTCCGCAGCTGCATCCTCTACATTCATCACACGCCCCAGAACCTTGGTGGGAGAATAGAATGCCTCGTCATACGGGTCTACGGTGACCTGTGTGATCACTGTGCAGACGGTACGGAAAATACCCCGGTCAAGAAGTGCCTCCCGTATCCCGTTCTGCAAATCATATCCGATATATCCCTGGGACATAGCAGAGCAGACCGACATAGGAGCGGCTGTATAATTATCATGAGTTTTTCCAAATTCATTCATAGCGGTGTGGATCATGCCGACCTGCGGCGCGTTACTATGCGAGATCACGACCTGATAGCCGGCCTCGACCAGGTTAGCGATGACTGCCGCTGTTTTCTTTACGGCTACCTTCTGTTCCGGAAGAGTCGTTCCCAGAGCACGGTGCCCAAGTGCAACAACAACTTTTTTCTTCATATCCATTACCTCGGTTTCTCAGAATATTGTCATGTCAGGATCTAATTTGAGGCACTTACAACAAAGCGTCCCCAAAAGCAAAATGACCTTTAAGGTCATCTTGGTTGCCAAGCATGCCTAAGTGAAGGTCCGGTGGACCTTCATCTCGGCAAGATATTTTGCTAAGATATAAAAATTATAGTATTTTTCTCTGGAAAATGCAATTATAACTTAGGGGAAATCATGGACATTATACTGTGCAGTCCGAAGCTATACAGTTGCTGGAGGACATGGTCCGGAAAGAGGTTTGGGCATAGGCTCCCTATGAAGCGAGGTTTACATATGGAGCGAAATTTCCCTATGGAGCAAAGTTCACCTGAATCGAACAGATCTCACTTTTCGTGCCGACCCGCATATTCGGTCCGAACAGTCCGACTCCGGAAGTGACGATATTGTGCATATCCCCCTTTTTCAGGTACCCGCAGGCATTTTCCCACATCAGCTTTATGGTCAGATTTCCCGGAAATAGCTGACCGTCATGGGTGTGCCCACACAGATCCAGATCCACCCCGGCCTGGGAGAGTTCCTGAAGCTCGCGTGGCTGGTGGTCCATGACAAGAATCGGCTTGGAATGGTCCATATCAGATGTGATTTCCTCCGGTGTCTTGCGCGAGGTAATTCCGCGCCCCGGCCTCTGGTAATCCGGTCTGCCATAGACATAGAATGCCTGGTCGATCAGGACACCCTCGTCCTGAAGCAGCGCGATTCCGGAATCGGCGAGGAAGGTGTCCATGCGCGGGTCGCTCATTTTCTTCTTTTTTCCGCCAAAGGTAAAGCCGGCCAGAATTTTCTCGGAAATATCATGATTCCCGTAGCAGGCGTATACTCCGTATTTACTTTGGATTCCCCGCAAAATCGAAGAAAGCCTGTCAGGGTCCTCCAGGGCCTCGTATTCGTTATCGAAAATATCTCCGGCAATCAGTACAATATCCGGATTCTCGGCATTGATCTTATTTACCATACTTTCCATGTGTGAACAGCCGATATTGTAGCCCAGGTGAAGGTCGGCGACCAGGACCACGCGAAGAGAATCCAAAGAGCCGGCCCGTTTGTCGATCGTCACATCATAGCGGGTCGTGTGAATATGGCGGGCATTTATGATTCCCCATGTACTGAATGTCAGGATCACGGCCAGACAGATTCCGCCGCCCGTCACGAAGACTTTGCGGGAATGCAGCTTTTCCGGTGAAATCTTTTTGCTGTGCTTAAAAATCAGGCGAATCAGATCAGCAATGACCACCGTCAGGATCGTATATAATAAGACGCCAAGCCAGTAATTGCTCAGCAGTTTCAGGAATCGCTTGAGTGACCCTGCGGGTAGAAGAAACGCGCTCAGCAGAGAGGTACAGATAAAGAGGTAAATGATATCGACCAGAATATGTACCCATTTTTTTCGCAGAAAAGAATGACAGGCGTCCATCCAGTGGTTCAGCCAGCGCAGAAGATAAAAATTCAAAAGCAGGTAAAGTGGTGAAAGTATCAACGCAATCATGAGAGTAACTCCTTATTTTTGAAGTGGGAAAAACGGAAGTAATGAAAAAGGTTTTGCGCAATTACATCTTCCGGATTTCCACACACAATCATAGCATAGATACCTGAGTTTTCAAAGAAAAATACCGAAGAAATTTCTTAAGAAACCGAAACTATTTCTAAATATCGGGAGGGGTTTCATGTAACTCTTACTGTTCTGCTATTTTTGCGGTATGGTCAGGAGTTCATTGTATTCCTTTTGTGCCCGGTATCATATAGTATAAATAAGAAGAACCTGCAGGAAAATGTGCGATGAAAAATGAATGGATTCGTTTTTGCGAACTGAGAGAGAGGGAGGTCATTAACACCTGTAACTGTAAAAGATTAGGCTGCGTGACCGATGTGCTGCTGGATCTGTGTAGCGGCTGTGTGGAGGCGATCATTATTCCGGGGCCGGGAAAGATCTGCGGCTTTCTGGGGTATGATTCCGAATATGTGATTCCGTTTGAATGTATTAAAAAAGTAGGGCCGGATATTATTTTAGTAGAAATCAATGAGGAAAAATGTTTGAAATCTTGCAAATAAGGCATTTCTGCGCAACGGGAAGCGTGCCGGGGAACCGCAGCTGCAGACATAATAAAACAGAAAAGTCAGCGGGATTTCATTTGACAAGGTATGAGCCGTCATTTATACTATACCTTATGAAACGGCCGAATGGCCATACGGGGTGCCCTATGGGTATACCTTATGAAACGGCCGAATGGCCATACGGGATGCCCTTTGGGCATAACTATTGGTAAAGGGCAAAAATACGATATTAAAATTGAGAAGTCACATGAGGAGGATACGAGATGAAATGTCCATATTGTGGGAATATTGACACCAGAGTCATTGATTCCAGACCGGCGGATGATGGGGCATCCATTAGAAGAAGACGTTCCTGCGATGCGTGCAGCAAGCGTTTTACTACTTATGAGAAGGTGGAGACGATTCCGCTGATTATTATTAAGAAGGATAACAATCGAGAGCAGTATGACCGGGCCAAGATTGAGGGAGGCGTATTGCGCGCATGCTATAAGAGACCGGTCTCTGCGGCAGACATTCAGAAGACAATTGATTCTATTGAGGCGGATATTTTCAGCCGGGAGGAAAAGGAAATCTCCAGCAGCGATATCGGGGAGATCGTAATGGAACGGCTCAAAGCCCTCGATCCGGTCGCCTATGTCAGATTTGCGTCCGTTTACCGGGAGTTCAAAGATGTGGAGACCTTCATGGCAGAGCTTAAGAAAATTCTCGGATAAGCGAAGGCTTAGTCAGGCCGGCCGCTTTGAAGCCAGAGAAAGGCCGGGAAGGACAGGAAAATAGAAATTTGGGAGGATACACAAGTGAGCGAGAAAAAAAGGGTATTGCTGGGGGTGACCGGCGGAATCGCGGCATACAAGATAGCGTCCCTTGCCAGTATGTTGGTCAAAAAAGGCCACGACGTACAGGTCCTTATGACACAGAATGCTACGAATTTTATCAATCCTATTGTATTTGAAACTTTGACGAAACACAAATGTCTGGTCGACACGTTTGACCGGAATTTTGAATTCAGTGTGGAGCATGTCGCACTGTCGAAATGGGCCCAGGTCGTGATGATCGCGCCTGCTACGGCGAATGTGATCGGCAAGCTGGCGCATGGAATCGCAGATGATATGCTGACCACGACGGTGATGGCGTGCCGGAAATGTCCGAAGATTATTGCGCCGGCCATGAATACGGAGATGTATTTGAATCCGGTGGTGCAGGATAACCTTTCGGTGCTGGAGAAGTATGGATATGAAGTGATTCGGCCGGCGGAGGGCTATCTGGCCTGCGGCGATATTGGAGCCGGCAAGATGCCGGAACCGGAGGTCCTGTATGAGCACATTTATCACCAGATTGCCTATGAGAAGGATATGACCGGCAAGCGGGTCCTTGTCACTGCGGGTCCGACAAGAGAGCCCATGGATCCGGTGCGGTACATTACCAACCATTCCTCCGGGAAGATGGGATACGCGCTTGCCCGCGTGTGTGCGGCCAGAGGAGCCGAAGTGACGCTGATCACGGGACCGACGGAGATTCCAAAGCCGCTTTTTGTTAAGATCGTTCCCGTCATCACGGCAAAGGATATGTTTGAAGCGGTGAAACGCGAGGCCGGTCAGGCAGATATTATCTGCAAGGCGGCGGCAGTAGCTGATTACCGTCCGAAGTTCGTAAGTGACGAGAAGGTGAAGAAAGCGGACGGGGAGCTGATCCTTGAGATGGAGAGGACTGATGATATACTGAAATATCTGGGCGAAAACAGAAGACCCGGTCAGTTCCTGTGTGGATTTTCCATGGAAACCGAGAACATGGTGGAAAATTCCAGGGCGAAGCTTATGAAAAAGAATCTGGATATGATCGCGGCAAATAATCTCAAAGACGAGGGCGCCGGATTCCAGGGAGACACCAACCGCATGACGCTGATCACGAAGACGGAGGAGACAAGCCTTCCGCTGATCAGCAAGGAAGAGACGGCGGCAAGAATTCTGGACAAGATCTTAGAGTTGATGTAAAGAAAAGAAGCTACGTGAAAAATGAAATCCGAGAGACGCAGTGTGGGCTGTGTAGGAACAGATATTTAGAGAAAAAATATTGAGACCAAATGTATTGTATCTCATGAGAGAATAGTAACAGGAGGAAGAAATATGAGTGAACGAACTACATCTATGTCAAAAACAAAGGGGTTAGTGCAGATGGCTATTTTTTCGGCACTGATCATCGTACTGGCATTTACCCCGTTTATCGGGTATATACCGCTGGGATTTACAAGAGCAACGATTATCCATATACCGGTCATCATCGGAGCGCTGATGCTGGGACCGAAGAAAGGTGCAGTGTTAGGCGGCGTGTTTGGCCTGACCAGTTTCATTAATAACACGATGAATCCCACGCTGACCTCTTTTGTATTTACGCCATTTTATAGTCTGGGTGAGTACAGCGGAGGAATCGGTAGTGTGATCATCTGTTTCGTGCCGCGTATTCTGATCGGAGTCGTGCCGTTCTATGTATATCATCTGGTTAAGAAGCTGAGTAAGAATGACGGCGTTTCCTCTGCAGGCCTTGTCGCGGCGGGACTTTCAGGAGCGCTTACCAATACCTTGCTGGTCATGAACCTGATTTTCCTGTTTTTCCGCGAATCCTATGCGGCTGCGAATGGCGTGAGCGTAAAGGCGGTTTATGGATTTATTATGGGCATCATCGGAATCAACGGGGTGCCGGAGGCGGTCGTGGCAGCGATCATCACGCTGATTTTGGGGAAAACACTGATGCGCAGAGGCGTACAGGAAAGATTAGGAGTGTAGGTTTGAAATGATTTTAGCGATTGACATTGGAAATACGAATATTGTCCTTGGCTGTGTGGACGATAAAAAAAGTTATTTTATAGAGCGGCTTTCCACGATCAAAACAAAGATGGAGCTGGAATATGCCATTGACATCAAGATGGTGCTGGACATTCATGGAATCAATCCGGCAAAGCTGGAAGGAGCGATTATTAGTTCGGTTGTGCCGCAGATTACAAATGTGGTAAAAATTGCCACGGAAAAGATCATCAAGAAAGAAACGGTGGTGGTCGGACCGGGAGTGAAGACGGGACTGAATATCCTGATGGACAACCCGGCGCAATTAGGAAGTGACCTGGTGGCGGACGCTGTCGCGGGAATTGCGGAGTATGAGCCGCCGCTGATTATCTTTGATCTGGGGACGGCGACTACGGTCTGCGTGGTAGATGAGAAGAAGAATTATATAGGCGGAATGATTTTCCCGGGGATCAACACCTCTCTGAATGCGCTTACGGCGAATGCTTCCCAGCTTCAGGGAATCAGTCTGGAAGCGCCGAAACGGATCATCGGGAAGAACACGGTGGAGTGTATGAAGAGTGGCGTGATTTACGGAAATGCTGCATGCCTTGACGGAATTATCGAGCGGATCGAGAGCGAGCTTAGGAGACCGGCGACTTCGATCGCTACCGGAGGGCTGGCGAAGGTGATCGTGCCGCATTGCCGGAAGCATATTATTCAGGACGATGATCTGCTACTAAAGGGACTTCGGGTTATTTATAATAAGAACAGATAGAAATCGTGCAGGGGAGGTTCTGGTAA
Organism: Roseburia hominis; assembly: GCA_040702975.1. NCBI lineage: Bacteria > Bacillati > Bacillota > Clostridia > Lachnospirales > Lachnospiraceae > Roseburia > Roseburia hominis. The sequence goes on along the minus strand of CP159990.1, from coordinate 3,699,945 downwards.
GGGCCTCCCTGCCTGGCTTCCAGAGCAGGAAGACAATGATTATTTGTAGATATTACAGGGAGGAAAGAGACAATGAAATTTATATCATGGAATGTGAACGGAATCCGCGCCTGTGTGCAGAAAGGATTTTTGGATTTTTTCAGGGAAGCAGATGCGGATATTTTCTGCCTTCAGGAGACGAAGATGCAGGCGGGCCAGCTTGACCTTAAGCTTCCGGGCTACCATCAGTATTGGAATTATGCGGTGAAGAAGGGATATTCCGGGACGGCGGTATTTACGAAGAAAGAGCCGCTTAGCGTGGCATACGGAATCGGTGTAAAGGAACATGATCAGGAAGGACGTGTGATCACGCTGGAATTTGAAGATTTCTATTTTGTCACGGTGTATACGCCGAATTCGCAGAACGAACTGGCAAGACTGCCGTACCGTATGGAGTGGGAAGAGGCGTTCCTGGCATATCTGAAAAAACTGGAGGAGAGGAAACCGGTGGTTTTCTGTGGAGATCTGAATGTGGCGCACAAGGAGATCGATCTGAAGAATCCGAAGACAAACCGCAAGAATGCCGGTTTTACGGACGAGGAGAGGGAGAAGTTCTCGGTTCTTCTGGAAAATGGGTTTAGTGATACGTATCGTTACTTTTACCCGGATCAGGAGGGAATCTATTCCTGGTGGTCTTATCAGTTTAAGGCAAGAGAGAAGAACGCGGGGTGGCGCATCGACTATTTCTGCGTATCGGAGGCGCTCAAGGACCGGCTCGTAGACGCAAAGATCCTGACAGAGGTATTGGGCTCGGATCACTGTCCGATTGAGTTGGATTTGAGGTAGGATGGCAGGGGAAATGTCTGTGTGAATCTTTACTGCTTAACTGTATTTATGGTATTCACTCCTACAGCTTCGTGATCTGACATGTTTTCGGCTTGCTTTGTTTTCGCGAACGAATTCTGACCGGAAGCATATAGTAAAATAAGTCATGAGGTATCCTGCGCGCACTGTATTTTGTGCGGGACATCTCATGGCAGAACATATGCTGGGGATTAAATCGGGGCGTCTGCCCCGACGGACAGAAGAATCGTGGAACGTGAGGAAGTGAAAGAATATGAGCATGAATGGAATCGATATTTCCGGCTGGCAGAGTGGCATTGATTTAAGCAGGGTGCCGTGTAGTTTTGTGATCATAAAGGCGACGCAGGGGACCGGGTACGTCAATCCGGATTGCGACCGTGCCTATCAGCAGGCGAAACGTCTCGGAAAGAAATTAGGAGTTTACCATTATTTCAGCGGAAGAAGCCCGGTAGCGGAAGCGGATTATTTTGTGAGAAATATTGAGGGATATATCGGAGAGGCAATCCTGGTTCTGGATTGGGAGCAGACGCAGAATCCAATCTATGACCAGGGAGCGGTGCCGGCGCGCAGGTTCCTGGACCGGGTCTATGAGAAGACCAGCGTGCGTCCTTTGATTTATATGAGTCGGAGGACTCTAAGGTCATTTAACTGGACGACGGTGGCCGCGGGGAATTATGGATTGTGGGTGGCACAGTATGCCGATAACAACCCGACCGGCTATCAGGAAAATCCGTGGTTTGCAGCGGGCGGGGTCAGCCCCTTTCCGGTGATGGCAATACACCAGTATTCATCGACAGGAAGACTTCCGGGGTACAATGGTAACCTGGACCTTAATATTTTCTATGGAACGCCTGAGGCCTGGGACGCTTACGCGAAAAGCAGCCGGAATACGGCTGTGTATTATACGATAAAATATGGCGATACTTTGAGCGGGATCGCTCTTAGGTATGGAACTACGGTAAAATATCTGGCAGAGCTGAACGGGATTAAAGATCCAAATAAAATATATGCCGGACAGAGGATTCGGGTTCGGTGATAGGAAAATGTATGGCAGTCAAAAGTGGCTGCCATACATTTTTCTTACATTGTCAGAAGAGATTAAAAATTTAATAGAAAACCAGGAATGTCGGCAGAACAGGCAATGACCACTATAGGAGCATCAAATTCTGAGGAAAAGTACAGTTTGTGAGGGATTTCGGAAATATCTGAGTGATAATTCGGGGAAGTTCTTGATAATATCTGGAATTTTGCAGAAAAATGTAAAAAAATGTTGAAATGCAGAATATAATATTATATAATGTTATAAACTTTATAAGTGATTATATTAACGTGTAAAAGTGACATAAACAGGAGGGTGTGTTATGATATGTGATTCGCATTTACATTATGGAGATCCTGTTGAGATGGAGTGTATCGTGGCATCATCTTCTCTTAGAAATAGGGTTCCATGTTACCAAACCGTGCAATTTCAGGAAATGGGGGACTATGAGGCGCAGTTAAAAAAACATAACATTGATAAAACCGTGCTGGTTCCTTCGGTTTTCCGTGAACATGAACGAAAGCAGGAAAGTATGAGGTGCATCGAGTACGCAAAAAGAGATCCCGAAAAATATTTTCCATACATATTGTTAGACGAAAAACAGCTGGAATTTTTGGAAGAGCATGTAAAAGAGATTGTGGGAGTGAAGGAACACATCGTACTTCATGAAAGCATTTTGACGAAAGAAAAATGTGAGATTTTCAAACTTATGGAAGAGCATGGTTTGATCCTTCTTTTGCATTCTCAGAAGGACAGGCGAGTTGAATATGTGAAAAGTATTTTAAAGCAGTTTCCGAAACTGAAGATCCAGATTGCCCACATGGGGCGTGGCGCAGGGCGGGACACGGCAATGTGCCGCACAGTATTCCAGGAGTTTCGGTCATATGCCAATATTGTTTTTGATACGTCGACGATTCGAGAGCCGGAGGTGCTCAAAGCGGCGGTGGAGCTTGTAGGGGCGGAGCGGATTCTGTATGGTTCAGACTTTCCATTTTTTATGGATGCGGAAGGCAAAGAAGATATTATGGAGGAACAGATTGAACAGGTTTTCAAGGCGAATCTGACTGAGCGGGAAAGAGATGCAATTTTTTATGAGAATTTTTGCAGGTTTGTGACTTATGGAACATAAAAGTGCTTGATGATTGCTTGAGAATAAAGAAAAAGAAGCAAGGGTGCTTACAGAGAATGAGTTCTTTTAAGCGCCCTTCTGCTATAAGCAGGAAATATCGCGCTCAGGCGCGTTTTTCAAAAAACATGAATATAACATTATATAATATTATAATGTTGTAGATAACAATCATATTTAAAAAGGAGGCAAAACGATGAAAAAGAAACTTGTATGTATTTTGACAGCAATGGCAATGGTATTGTCGTTGGCTGCCTGTGGAGGGAAGGAAAAATCAGAAACAGACAGCAGCAAAGAGGCAGGTCAGGATACGCTGACCGTTGCAGTCAGTATGGAACCGGCTGCTTTGATTCCGTATGAATCGAACGATACCGGTACCTCTTACATCTGTTCCCAGATTTATGAAAAGCTGCTCACAGCGGACAGTGATATGAATCTTCAGCCGGGATTAGCCGAGTCCTGGGAAGTGATTGATGATACACATTACCGCTTTAAACTGCGGGACGATGTGTATTTCCATAATGGTGAGAAACTGACAGCGGACGATGTGCTTTATACATTTGAAAAATGTGTGGAGTCCTCCGCTACATCAAGTACAATCGGACCGGTCGATATCGCAAATTCCAAAGTGGAAGACGAGAACACGGTCGTGCTGGCACTTAGCAGTCCATATCCGGCATTTCTTAACTGTTGCGCCATCGATATTTCCGGTATCGTGTGTAAATCAGCAATGGAAGCAGACCCGGAGGGATATGCAGAAAAGCCGATTGGAACAGGGCCGTTTAAGTTCGTAGAGTGGAAGAGCGGAGATTATATCAAGATGGAAGCCAATGAGAAATGGTGGGGCGGAAGCTTGAACTTTAAAACTTTGATGCTTCGTTACATTCCGGAAGCAACTACAAGAGCCGTGGAGGTGCAGTCCGGTGGAGTAGACGTGGCACAGATCACGGTTGCAGAGATTGAGACTGTTGAGAAGGAAAAAGATGTGACTGTTTTGACGCAGCCAATCCTGAATACCAGCTTTATTTCTTATAATTGTAGTGTAGAGCCATTTAATAATGTTAAGGTTCGTCAGGCGATTTCACTTGCCATTGACAGTGATGCAATCGTAGAAGCTGCCAATTATGGGCTGGCTGAGACTGCCAAATCTTTCCTGCCGCCAATGGTAGAAGGTTATTACGAAGCAGAAAGTGAATATCAGGGCTACGATGTGGAAAAAGCGAAGAAGCTGCTGGCTGAGGCTGGTTATCCGGATGGTTTCTCCTGCACGCTGATCTCCAATGCACGTCAGGCAGAGGCGGAGATGATTCAGGCGTACTTAAGTGAGATTGGGATTGAAGTGAAGTTGAATATTACCGATTTTTCGAACTGGCTGGATGCATTGGTAAATGGAAAGCAGGAGATGTATATCGGAGGCTGGACCATTCCGTCAGGTGATATGAGTGAAGCATTTGGCGCATTTGATTCCAATGAATTCGGTTCAGGCGGCAACCGTTCGTTCTATGCAAACGAAGAAGCGGACGCGCTGATTGAAGTGATCAATTCCGAAATGGACAAGGATGCGCGTAATAAAGCCGGAGAGGATCTTCAGAAATTACTGGCAGATGAGTGTGTAACGGTTGGTCTGAATGTGGGCTCCAGATTCTACGCGTACAGGAACAATGTTTCTGGTCTTGTAATTTTACCGACGCAGAGCCCGGATTTTACGAAAGTTAAATTTACAGAATAGGCATACTTAAGAACAAAGGGCTTTTGGATATCATACTCTCAGTCAAGGGCCCTTTGACTATTAAAAAAGCAAATACAGATGATAGACGAAAAAGGGGAAAATGTATGGGAAAGTATATTTTACGAAGAATATTGATGATGATTCCCGTAATCATTTGTGTGGTTTTCGTAGTATTTATGATTCTGCGATTGTCGCCCAATGACCCGATCCGAACGGTCCTGGGGGATATGGCTACCCAGGAAGAAGTCGATGAAATGCGGGATGAGATGGGGCTGAATGATCCGCTGCCAACTCAGTTTGTCAGCTACATAGGAAAAATAGTTACAAAGTTTGATTTTGGCGTATCTTATGTCAACCGTCGTCCAGTCCTGACAGAGATTAAAGATCGTTTTCCGATCACGCTGCAGCTTGCCATATTCAGTACGCTGCTGGCGGCACTGATCGGGATTCCATTGGGGATGGTATCTGCGTGCCATCAATACGGATTATTAGATAATGCGTCCAGTGTGCTGGCCTTGATTTTCCTGGCCATGCCGGAATTCTGGTTTGCACTGATGTTGATCATTGTATTTACGCAGAAATTAGGCTGGCTTCCGGCATCCGGCTGGTATGGGGTGGAATATATGATTCTTCCGATTCTTGCCACAGGAATGGGCTGTATTGCCGGGATTATGAGAACGACACGTTCCAATATGCTGGAAGTGATCCGTCAGGATTATATCCGTACAGCCAGAGCAAAAGGACTGAAAGAAAACATTATTATAGGAAAACATGCACTGCGCAATGCGTTGATTCCGGTTGTTACCTTGATGGGAATGCAGTTTGGGAAGATGCTTGGCGGAGTATTTGTAATAGAGACGATTTTTGCGATTCCGGGAATGGGCAAGCTCCTGGTAGATGCCTGCTCGATCAAAAATATACCGGTCGTTCAGGGCGGCGTTATTTTTATTGCAGTGATCTATGGAGTTGTCAATCTTCTCATTGATATTATTTATGGTTTTATTGATCCTCGTATTTCTTCTATGTATAAGGGGAAAAAGAAAGAGAAGAGGGGTGAGGCGTAGTGGAAAAAACAGTGAAAAACAGAGGAATGTTTGGAGATGCCTGGCATCGTCTCCGAAAGAACCGGCTTGCTATTCTGGGGCTTGTTATCATGGCACTGTTCATTTTGTCGGCGGTCTTTGCAAAGGTGATCGCACCCTACGGATACGCAGAACAGCATTTGGATCAGATTTTCCTGTTTCCATGCAGGGAGCACATCTTAGGAACGGATAATCTGGGGAGGGATATTTTCAGCAGAATCATATATGGGGCCAGGATTTCGCTTCAGATCGGCTTCGTTTCGGTAGGAATCTCTGTGATCCTGGGAAGTATTCTGGGCTGTATTTCCGGCTTCTACGGAGGCAAGGTGGACACGATTATCATGAGACTGGTGGACGTTATGATGGCAATCCCCAGCGTACTGCTTGCAATCGTGATCGCGTCTGTTCTGGGAACCGGTATGCGGAATCTGATGATTGCAATCGGTATCTCGTCCGTGCCGTCTTTTGCGAGAATTGTCCGTGCCTCCATTCTTTCAATTCGGGATCAGGAATATATTGAGGCGGCAAGACTTTCCGGGTGCTCCGATGTGCGAATCATACTTAGGCATATTCTGCCTAATATTTTGCCGAATATCATCGTGCAGGTGACCTTAAGTATGGGGCTTGCAATTTTAAATGCGGCTTCTCTTAGCTTCCTGGGGCTTGGTGTGCAGGCACCGCAGCCGGAATGGGGCTCTATGCTTGCCGCCGGGCGTGGATATATGCAGCAATACTGGCATCTGGTCGTATTCCCGGGTATTGCGATTGTACTTTTGGTGCTGGCGCTGAATATGATCGGCGACGGACTCAGAGATGCCCTTGACCCGCGTATGAAGAGATAAGAGGTGAGCATATGGGAAAACAATTAGAGATTAAAAATCTGGTGATTAAATATAAGACTGATGATGCGCTGGTTCATGCAGTGAACGGGGTGGATATCAGTATGGAAAAGGGCGAATGTCTGGGACTTGTGGGAGAGACTGGGGCAGGAAAGACGACGACAGCACTTGGAATCCTTCGCCTGCTTCCGAATCCGCAGGGAAGGATTGAGGCGGGGGAGATTACATTTAACGAGATCAATCTTCTGAAGATTGGGGAGGCGGCCATGCGGGAAATCCGCGGCAAGGCGATTTCGATGATCTTTCAGGATCCTATGACTTCTTTGAATCCGATTCTTACCGTGGGGGAGCAGATTGCAGAAGTTATCAAATTGCATGAAAAATGCAGCCGCAAAGAAGCGATGGAGAAGGCCAAAGCGACGCTGGAGACGGTGGGAATCCCAGCCGAGAGGAGTGGAGAGTATCCGCACCAGTTCTCAGGTGGAATGAAGCAGAGGGTCGTGATCGCTATTGCACTTGCCTGTAATCCGGAGCTGCTGATTGCGGACGAACCGACCACGGCGCTGGATGTGACCATTCAGGCGCAGATTCTGGAACTTATGAAGAAGCTCAAATCGGAGATGGGAACATCTACGATTTTGATCACACATGACCTGGGTGTGGTGTCTGAGATGTGTGATAAGGTGGCCATCATGTATTCCGGCATGATCATGGAGTATGGGACGCTGCGGGATATTTACAAGAGTCCGATGCACCCATATACGATCGGGCTGTTTGGTTCGATTCCTGATCTGGAAAATGATGTGGAGCGTCTGACGCCGATTCCGGGGATGGTTCCGGATGCTACCGTGGAAATTACAGGCTGTCCGTTCGCGAACAGGTGCAGCCATGCAACGGATCAGTGCCGCATGGAACTACCGCAATTAGAGGTGGTGTCCGGGGAGCATTCTGTCCGGTGCCATCATACCGCAAAGGAGGGAAGCCGTTAGATGAGCACGATACTGGAAGTAAAGGACTTGAAAAAATATTTCAAAACTCCAAAAGGTATGTTACATGCTGTGGACGGAGTGAATTTTGCTGTCGAGGAAGGAAAAACTCTTGGAATTGTAGGGGAAAGTGGCTGCGGTAAATCCACGCTGGGGCGCGTTGTGGTGCAGCTTTTAAGTGCCACCGGCGGACAGGTACTGTTTGAAGGAAAAGACGTAACGAATCTGAAGCATTCGGAGGTAAAGCAGTTTCGCAAAAATGTGCAGATGATTTTCCAGGACCCGTTTTCCTCGCTGAATCCACGTATGACGGTATCCGAGGCGATTCTGGAGCCTCTCCGGAATTACGAGAAAGGAATGAAAAGAGCGGAGCTTAATCAGAGGGTGGATAAAATCATGGAAACCGTGGGACTTGCAAAACGCCTTGCCAATTCTTATCCCCATGAGCTGGACGGAGGAAGAAGGCAGAGGATTGGTATTGCAAGAGCGCTGGCTTTGGAGCCCAGATTTGTAGTTTGTGATGAGCCGGTTTCCGCACTTGACGTATCCATTCAGGCGCAGATTCTGAATCTGATGATGGATCTTCAGGAAGAAAAGAAATTGACCTATATTTTTATCACGCATGATTTAAGTGTGGTAAAGCATATTGCAAATGATATCGGTGTTATGTATCTGGGAAATATGGTGGAGATGTGCGATCGAAAAGAATTGTTTAGCAGGCAGCTTCACCCGTATACTAAAGCGCTGCTTTCTGCGATTCCGACGATCAATATTGATAACCGCCCAAAACGTATCGTGCTGAAAGGTGAAATTGTTTCACCAATCGACCCGAAGCCGGGCTGTCGTTTCGCGCCCAGATGTCTGTATGCAACAGAAGAATGCAGAAATCGTGCGCCGCAGTTAGAAGAGGTATGTCCGGGACATTTTGTGGCATGTCACCGGGTCAAAGAACTGAACGAACTGGAATAGGAGGTGCGGTCATGCTTGCGATGTTAAGAGAAAATCCGGAGATGATCCGGGCCAATGAGATAGAGACGCCGGCGGTAGCAGAAGCTATTAAATGGTTTGAGGAACATAGAGTTTAATGAGGTTGGTATAAGGGAGGAACAAAATGGGACATTTTATACAGGAATTGACATATGGGCAGGTGCAGCCTTTGCTTACGGAAGATACGGTCGTGGTATTGCCAATCGGGGGAGGTTCTAAGGAGCATGGAAATCATCTTCCGATGGGAACGGATTACTATACGGTAGACTGGACGGCAAAACAGATTACGGAAAAATGTGATGTGATCACGCTTCCGACTCTGCCTTATGCGTATTTTCCGGCATTTGTAGAGTGGAAAGGCTCAATCAGTGTCGGCCAGAGAGAGTTTACGGATTTTGTAGAAGAGATTCTGAAGAATTTTATCCGATTCGGAGTCTGGAAGTTTTTGATTATCGATGGTGGAGTATCTACCCACCCGCCTCTTTGCTATATGGCAAGAGACATGCTGAACAGGTATGATGTTACTGTGGCAGTCACGGACGTTACTCAGCTTGGAAGATCGGTTTCAGATGTGATCTGCGAGCAGAAAAAAGGCGGCCATGGTGATGAGGAGGAGACTTCTACCATGCTGTATGTGCGGGAGAATCTGGTGCATATGGAGTATACGACGGAGGAGTATACGAGTGCGTATCCGGGAAGTATCTCTAATGGAAGGCGTATCGCATTTGTGCCGAATCGTATGGACACGCCTTGCGGCACTAATGGGAACAGCTGTTTGGCGACGAAGGAAAAAGGAGAAAAGATTCTGAATGCGCAGGTTCAGGATATCTGTAATTTTCTGGAGACATTTATCCCGATGAAGAAAGAGAAAGGCTGTGAAGGGGGAAAACATGAAGTCTTATAAGGAATATGATCTGTTAAGTCCTCTGAAATTGACAGAGGCTGATCAGTATGTCCGTGCCGAAGGGGCGGCATTTTACGACAAAGATGAAAACTGTTTTGTTGACATGAATGAGATGCGCTTAGTGCTGGGGCAGGGAAATAAAGAATTTGAAGCAGCGATGGCGGAGGCGTTCCAGGGGTGTACCTCACTGACGGGCAATATGACTTGCTATAAAGAGAGGTTATATCAGTATTTTGATGAGACGACAGATGGATATTTTGAAGCGGCCCATCTGACGGCATCGGGGTCTGAGGCGGTAGAGTGTGCTGTGCGTTTGGCAAAAAAGATGACCGGAAGTACGGAAGTATTTTCTTTTTGGAATAGCATTCATGGAAGGACGTATTTGAGTGGGTCCATGTCCGGGCTTCCCAAGCGGAAAAAGGGGTATGGCCCGTTAGCTTCCGGTGTGATTCATTTACCATATCCGGATTGTGCGGCATGCAAAGCGAGGAAGGTAAACGGTGAGTGTACGCAGGAGTGCATGCAGATGGCAGAGGGCATCTATAAAATGGCCTCTGCTCAGGACGCAGCGGCGGTGATCGTGGAGCCATATCAGGGGGCGGAGATCCGGATTCCGCCTGTGGGGTATCTGAAACGCCTCCAGGACTGGGCGCATGAGAAGGGAATGCTTTTTATTGTAGATGAGATCCAGACCGGTATGGGGCGCACCGGCGAAATGTACTGTTACCAAAAGGAAAAGCTGGAACCGGATATTCTGCTTCTTGGAAAAGCATTGGGAAATGGAATGCATATTGCGGCTGTTTTAGTGAAGGAAAGACCGCCTGAAGAAGCACTTCCGGCGCTTTCGGGAGGTGCGGGAGACGACCCGGTGGCGTGTGCGGCGGCGTGCGAAGTATACAGACAGTTAGAACAGGGTCTTCTGACACACATTCAGAAGGCGGGAGCATGTTTGCAGACGGGGATTCGAAGATTCCGGGATCATGCTAGGATTCGGGAATGTCGGGGAATCGGGCTTGTTGCGGCCATTGAATTCTATGAGGAAGAGTATTGCCGCCAGGTATTTCAGGCATTAAAAAAGAAGGGATATTTAGTAGGACATACTGGAAAAATTTTGTATTTTAAACCTCCGTATGTTATTATGGAAGAGCAGATACAGGGTTTCCTGGAGAATTTTGCAATAATAACAAAAGAATTGGGAGAATAAAATAAATGGTTGATAAAAATGTGTCTACGCCGTTATACGTCCAGATTGCTAATGAACTGAAAAGAGACATACTATCTAACCGCTATGGCACGAATGGCTGTATGGAGACTCAGTCTCAACTGGCAGAGAGATTTTCCGTCAGTCTGATTACGATCAGAAAAGCGATGGAGATGTTAGAGGAAGAGGAACTGGTGGAGAGCCGCAGGGGGAAGGGTACGTATGTCCGCAGAGCTCCAATCGCAGATCCATTGCAGAATCTGACCGGAATCAGTAATATCATGAGCAGCTTGAATATGGGGAATGAAGTGTACGTGCCGATATTTGAGCTGCAGGATACGCCGGAATGGCTGGACGAAAAGACGAGGGAGCAGTTGGGAGAGCAGGTTCTGTTTATCCGAAGGGCGGTAGCGGTCAATGGAGTTGCGGTTGCCTGTGCCGATATGTATCTGCCCGGAAAGTATTATGGTTCGATCTCAAAAGATGAAGTTGAGAAAAAGACTGTATATTGGGTCTACCAGAATAAACTTGGGATTACTCTTGGACATGGAAGACAGATTATCCGGGCGGCAGGCGCTACGGAGGAGCTGGCAGAGATATTAAATATTCCGGTCAATGCGCCTGTTTTGCAGATAGAGCGTAGGGCATATGACAACCAGGGAAAGTTGATTGAATACATGATACTTACTTATGAGGCAAGTAAATATTGCTTTGATGTCGAACTGGAATTAAGTAAACCATAGATGGCAAAAGAAAAATTACATTTTTCAGATAATAGTCATTTTATCATGACCTTCCACATATATTATTGATATAAGGGGAATAGAAATGGGCGGATTCTATCGGTGGCTGAAAGTAGAATTTCGGGTGCCGGCAGGAGGACAAGCCGGGAAGTGGAGGGGATAAGGTGAGGAAATATTTGGTATTGATCCTGCTATGCGCGGCGGTCATGTCACTTTGTATGGCATCCGGGACTATAGTATGAACACTTAGCGAGGCGTTTGCGGGCGGATGGAGAAAATAGAAATCCAGCTTTTACAGAAATTTGTGTTTTGTAAAGGCTGGATTTTCTCGGCCTATCTTAAATATACCCCCCATCGATCCCCACAATTTGCCCTGTCACATAGGCAGGAGCATTTGCCATATCCCACACCAGATGGGCGACCTCCTCTGGAGTTCCAAAACGTCCGGCGGGAATCTCGTCTGCGAGAGCGGCCTTTTCTTCGGCGTCAAGCAGGTCGTTCATGGTGGTATCGATTACCCCGCAGGCGACGGCATTCACCTGAATATTGCTGGGTGCCAGTTCCTTTGCGAGCGCGCGGGTCAGGCCGTGGATGCCGGATTTGGCGGCAGAGTAGGCGGCTTCGCAGGAGGCGCCCACCGTGCCCCACATGGAGGAGATATTGATGATCCGTCCGCGTTTTACCGAGACCATATGCGGAATTGCCTCGCGGCAGCAGTAGAAAACGGAGGAGAGGTTCGTCTGAAGCATTCGGTTCCATTCCTCGTCCGTCATATCTGACAGAAGCCCCATATAAGCAATTCCGGCATTGTTTATCAGCACGTCAAGACCTTGGCAGGTCAGATGGATTGTCCCGAATATCTTTCGCACATCATTGGGATTACCTATATCTCCCATAACGATTTCACAGGAACCATAAGGTATATTGTTTTCAATTTTTGCTTTTACCGCTTCCACCTCTTTGCGGGAAGTGCGGCAGTTCAGAAATACATGATAGCCTTTTTCGGCAAATAGTAATGCACAGGCTTTCCCGATTCCGCGGGAAGCTCCGGTAACTAACACAGTTTTCTTATGGAAATGCATAACAGAAATCTCCTTTTGCATAATAAAATAGGAACAGAAATTTTAATTCTATCCCTTATTATACACGCCATATTTCGGGAAAGCAACATAACAAAAGGAGTGGAAACCAGGGGGACACAATAAATTTTTCTGAGAATCCGGCATAGTAAAATAAAATTCATTTCTTTTAGAAAAATGTAGGAAAAATACATGTAAATTCTTGTGATTTGGAAGGTCAGGTGATATGATAAATAAAGAGAAAAAGTAGCTATAGTCTGATAGGGGATCAGGCTGCGGCAGGGAAAACAATACACTGAATATGAGGAGAAATGACATGGTAAACAGGGCCATTGAGTTTGCAACCAAAGTACATGACGGGCAGTTTCGTAAGGGGACGAAACGCCCGTATATTGTGCACCCGGTAGAGGTGGGGGACATCGTCTCTTCCATGACCCAGGATGAGGAAATCATCAGTGCGGCAATTTTACATGACACCATCGAAGACTGCGAAGGTGTGACTGCAGAAGTGCTTGCAGAAAAATTTTCCCCGAGAGTAGCATCGTTTGTTGTGCAGGACAGTGAGGATAAGTCTAAGACCTGGCTCGAACGCAAAAGTGCGACGATAGAATTTATTAAGCATGCGCCCCGCGAGGTGCAGATGATCGGACTTGCGGACAAGCTCTCCAACATACGGGATATCGACAGGGACTATCCGGTGTTAGGCGAAGAACTCTGGAATCGTTTCCGCATGAAGGATAAGAATACCATCGGCTGGTATTATAAGGGGGTCAGAGATGCGCTGGAAGACGCATTTGAAGAGCTTCCCGCTTATCAGGAGTATTGTAGATTAATTGAGAAGAATTTCGGTGAATAGAAGGATATCCGAAAGAAGGCGGCGCACGAAGAGAGGCGCCGGGAATGAGAGGCAGTAAGGAGGAAGAAAGTTGAAGAAGATACTGATGTTAGGAACCGGCGGTACGATCGCGTCCAAACAGACCGGTCATGGGCTGGCGCCGGGACTTTCACCGGAAGATATTTTGTCGTACATTCCGGCGGTGAAGGACGTGTGCGAGGTGGATACGCTCCAAGTCTGCAATCTGGACAGCACCAACATGGGGCCGGAGAATTGGAAGAGGATCGTGGAAGTTCTGGAAGAAAAATATGACAGATATGATGGTTTTGTTATTTGCCATGGAACGGATACGCTGGCCTATACAGCGGCGGCTCTGTCCTATATGATTCAGGATTCCAGGAAACCGATCGTGATCACAGGGGCGCAGAAGCCGATCAATATGGATGTGACAGATGCGAAGACGAACCTTCTGGACAGCTTTATCTACGCGGCAGACGATGAGTCACAGAATGTAAATATCGTATTTGACGGGAAAGTAATCGTGGGGACCCGTGCGAAAAAGGAGAGGGCGAAGAGCTACAATGCATTTTCCAGTATCAATTTCCCGTATCCGGCGGTGATCCAGGACGGGATGCTGGTGCGCTATATTCCGGAGATTCCGTGCCGGGGGCGTGTACGTTTTTACTACGACATGAAAGACAGCGTGTGCGTGTTGAAGCTGATTCCGGGAATGAAACCAGACATTTTGCCCTATCTGTTTGAACATTATGACTGTCTGGTAATCGAGAGCTTTGGAGTGGGCGGCATCCCGCAGACGCTGGAAAAAGCGTTCTATCAGGAGATGGAAAAATGGGCGGAGCAGGGCAAATTCGTGGTGATGACGACCCAGGTGGCCAACGAGGGCAGCAATATGACTGTTTACGAGGTGGGCAAGCGTGTCAAACAGGATTTTAATCTGATTGAGGCATACGATATGACGCTGGAAGCGGTCATCACGAAGCTGATGTGGCTGATGGGACGGGAGAATCTGTCGGAGGATGAGATCCGAAAAGGCTTCTATAAGACGATCAACCATGACATTTTATTTACGAAAAGAATGATGGAAGAAATATAGAAAAAATATAGCTGCTGTATGATACCGATGTTCTCGGTCACCATACAGCAGCCTTTTCATTGCTAAACAAACCTTCATCTTGGTTGCCAAGCATGCCTAAGTGAACGTCCGGTAGACGTTCATCTCGGCTGCCAAGCATGCCTAAGTGAACGTCCGGTAGACGTTCATCTCGGCTGTCAAGCATGCCTAAGTGAACGTCCAGTAGACGTTCATCTCGGCTGCCAAGCATGCCTAAGTGAACGTCCAGTGGACGTTCATCTCGGCACTGTTATTGTAAGTCCGGCTCGCTGTTCGTAAATGTACCTATAATTGCTTTGATTTCTTCCATATGCCGATCTGTGATGTTAACTGTCTCTGCGCAGCGGCGCAGTTCCCGTTCAATGGACGAGATATCCTGATCTCCGTAGTCCTTCTTATAATGGAGCTGGTGGTCAAGGCTTGCCCAGAAATCCATTCCGATGGTACGAATCTGCAGCTCTGCTTTCATCTGTGTCTTTCCCTCTGAAAAGAATACCGGCACTTCTATGATCATGTGATAGCTGCGGTAACCATTCTCTTTAGGATTCTGGATATAATCCTTTACTTTCAGGACGGTAAGGTCGTCCTGGGAACCGATCAGATCTGCCATCGTGTAAATATCACTGATAAATGGACAAATCATGCGGATTCCTGCCACATCATCTAAGTTCTTAATGATGCTTTCCTCCGTAAAAGGAAAGTTCTTGCGCTTGAGTTTTTCGTAGATGCTGGCAGGAGTCTTAATACGTGTCTTGATAGAAGAAATAGGGTTTCGCTGATTGGTCACGGAAAATTCATCATTCAGAACTTCGAGCTTGGTCTGAATTTCCCGAATCGCACAGCGGTATTTCATCATTAGCATATTAAAAGCTTTATTATTTTGTACAAAATCTTCCGGACTGACCGCGTTCAGCCATTGCGTCTCCAGAGCCGTTAGATGAGCGGCGGAGGGAACGCTTTGTTTTGTATGATCCATTACTTAGCCCTCTTTGTCTATAAATACTAGGAATAGTTTCCCCCACCGAAGTTCTTACTCATATAATAGCACATTTTGTGGAATAAGAAAATAAGAAATATGAAAAGAATTGGTTATGTTTCATAAGATACTCTTTCCTATGAAACAAAAACAGGGCATATCGCCCTGTTTTGTGAAAATTGGATTTGAGAACTAAACACTGTGGAAGCCCTTTCCAATGATCTCACTGGTGTTTGAAATCAGGATGAATGCACTGGGGTCTTCTGTCTTGATAAAGTTACGAAGCCGGATCGCCTGATGGCGGTTCAGAGCCGTAAAAATAATGTGTTTCTCGGCGCCGGAGAATGCGCCATGTGCATCGCACACGGTGGCGCCTCGCCCCAGTTTATGAACGATGAAGTCACAGATCGGTTCCGGATTCGAACATACCACGTTAAAGTACTTGGACAGGTTCAAACTCTCGATGAAGTTGTCCACCATGAGAGAACGAAGCGCAAGTCCGCAGCAGGAATAAAGTCCGGTCTTGATGTCAAAGATAAAGAAACCTGCAATCGTGACGGCAACATCGGAAAGAATCAATGCGTATCCGATATTGACACTGGTGTATTTCTTAAAGATCATGGCTATGATATCCGTTCCGCCACTGGAAGCGCCAATATTGAAAAGTACCGCAGAGCCAAATGCCGGAAGGACGATGGCAAATAGGAGTTCCATCATAGGCTGGTCCGTGAACGGCTGAGTCATCGGCCACAAGCGTTCTAATACGGAAAGCGAAATAGATAGCAAAATACTGCAGTAGGCGGTTTTGGCAATGAAAGTCTTGCCTAGCAAAAGGCCGCCAATCGCGAGTAATGCCATGTTGGCAACGAAGGAAAAGTCAGAGGCGGAAAGCAGTTCGGTATGTGCAACGAGTACGGCAAGACCGGTGATACCGCCAAACGTAAAATTGTTTGTAAACTTAAAAAAATAGACACCAACAGACATAATCAAAGTGGCACCCGTCATTACAAGAAAGTTGTTTAATTTGGATTTCATTTGTATACTCCCCAGTTTCCTTTATTTAAAAATGAAGGATATCATAACAGATAAATACTGATGTTTAGCCTCATTTCTACACGCATTGTAACGCGGGGGAAAAGGAAAGTCAACCGTTTGAGAGCAAGTTTTTAATGTATACGATGATACAAAAATACATTGTAAAAAGAGGGTATATTTTAAAAGAAAATGATCGAATAGCAGGAAAAACAGCTGGCTGGCAAGCAGGCCGGATAGTAAAGTTATGAAAGCTCAGATGAAAGAATCAGGCAGCAGCGGTAAATTATGACAGCGGCATGATATTAAATTCCCGGGACATACTAAAATAGTAACTAATTTATTTTTCAAAGGTAATCACTTCACCCAAAAGCAGAGAATAAGGCTGATTTGGAGGCGATTAGTTTGGAAACGCAGTAGGAAAAAGGAGGAACATCATCATGTATAAATATTTGCCGATCACGGACATATACGCAAGAGAAATTCTGGATTCCAGAGGGAATCCGACGGTAGAGGTGGAGGTGCTCGCGGGGGAAAAGCACCTGGGAAGGGCGGCGGTGCCTTCGGGGGCCTCGACAGGAAAATATGAGGCGATCGAGCTGCGCGACGGGCAGCACAGGTATCAGGGACTTGGAGTGAAAAAAGCGGTGGAGCATGTAAATGACCGCATTGCCAGGGAAATCATCGGAATGAATGTATTTGAACAGGCAAAGATCGATCACCTGCTGGTGAAGCTTGACGGAACCGACAACAAGATCAATCTGGGGGCCAACGCTATGTTGGGAGTGTCCATGGCTGCGGCGAGGGCTGCGGCAAAGGCGGTTCATCTTCCTTTGTACCAGTATCTGGGCGGTGTGAACGCCAAGCAGATGCCGGTTCCGATGATGAACATTTTAAATGGAGGACGCCACGCCGATAACACCATTGATATCCAGGAATTTATGATCATGCCGGTGGGAGCCTGCTGCTTTGAACAGGGGCTGCAGATGTGCGCGGAGATCTACAAAGCGCTTCGTTCCCTGCTTGCCGACAGCGGGTATCAGACTGCGGTAGGCGACGAGGGCGGTTTTGCACCGGATCTGCCGGACGCAAAGGAAGCCCTGCGCTTCATCGTGCGGGCAATCGAAAAAGCCAGCTACAAACCGAAGGAGCAGGTCGTGATCGCGTTAGATGCGGCGGCGAGTGAGTTGTACAATAAGGAGACCGGAGAATATGTATTTGAGGGAGAAGGGAAAATGCATGGCCACCGCGTGGTGCGTTCTACCGAGGAAATGATTGATTACTATGAAGAACTGATTGAAGAATTCCCGATCATGTCTATTGAGGACGCGCTGGACGAGGAGGACTGGGAAGGCTGGGAGCTGATCACGACACGTATGGGGCTTCAGGTACAGCTTGTGGGAGATGATCTGTTCGTGACGAACGTCAAGCGTTTGAATGCCGGAATTATCAAGGAGATCGCAAATGCTATTCTGATCAAGGTGAACCAGATTGGAACATTGACGGAGGCCTTCGACGCCATAGAGATGGCAAAGAGCGCGGGATATAGTGCGATTATTTCCCACCGCTCCGGCGAGACGGAGGATTCCATTATTGCCGATCTGGCCGTGGCGTTTAACACAGGGCAGATCAAGACCGGAGCGCCCTGCCGGTCCGAGAGGGTGGCAAAATACAACCAGCTTCTCAGGATTGAGGACCGTCTGGGAGGCATTGCAAAATATGAGAACCCGTTCGCACGGTTTTCGTAATAGCCGACCGGGAGCAGGATTTGAATAGGAAAGGGGAGGAACTGTTCTAAGATGCAGTTCCTTCTTTTGATTGCCAGGCAAGTCTAAGGGAACGTCTGGTGGAGGTTTATCTCGATGTCCGGGCATGCCTGGGTGAACGCCTTGTGGACCTTCATCTCGGCTGCCAACTTCTCGTTGATTATGAAAGAAGAATGTGGTATATTTTGTGTGGGGAAACCAGAGCGAGGCGGCTCACCTTCCGTATTCGGAGGGTCTTACCCTCCAGATATCATGCCCTATGGGTACGAAAGAAAGGAGGGTTTCCAATGTACGTTACATACACTGAATTAATTCAGATTGGTATCTTCATTGTAGCCCTTGTAGGTCTTTGTTATAAGATTTTCAAGGATAAAAAGTAGCCGCCACTACTGCCATAGTGACGACTTAAAACATATGTAAGTTGTTAACCAAGGTGAGCCGCTTCCGGTCTCCCCTTTATCTGCTTATAATATAGCATTTCCCGGCAAATAAGTCAACGCTTATAAGAGTGAGAATGTTATTTGGCAATATAAATGGATCAGTATAAAGTAAAGGATTGAGAAGAAAGGAGCGCTTCTGATGAACATCATTAATATAGAACATATCAGTAAAATATTTGGCGAGAAGACGATTTTTGAAGATGCCTCAGTGGGAATTCAGGAGGGTGATAAGATCGGAATCATCGGGATCAATGGTACGGGAAAAACCACGTTGCTTAAGATGATCGCAGGAGGTGAGGTGCCGGACCAGGGGCAGATCGTGCGGCAGAATAACCTGAAGATTGCATATCTTCCGCAAAATCCTGTATTTCCGCCTCATGCGACCATAGCCTCCTATGCGCAGGAGGGCGAGACCCAGTGGAAGGTATACAGCAATCTAAGCCAGCTCGGGATTCTGGAGTACGATACGCAGATCGAGCATTTATCCGGCGGCCAGAGGCGTAAGGTGGCTCTGGCGAAGGTGTTGGCGTCGGAATTCGACGTACTTTTGTTAGATGAGCCCACGAATCATCTGGATGCGGCTATGATTTCCTGGCTGGAGGGATATCTGCGGGAGTACAGGGGAACGATCATTATGGTCACACATGACCGTTATTTCCTGGATCAGGTGACGAATAAGATTCTGGAAATCAGCCATGGAAGCATTTATAGCTATGAAGCGAATTACTCCCGTTTCCTGGAGCTGAAGGCGGAGCGGGAGGAAATGGAGCTGGCATCGGAAAGAAAACGCCAGAGTATTCTGCGCATGGAGGTAGAGTGGGCAAAACGCGGCTGCCGGGCGAGAAGCACCAAGCAGAAGGCGCGTCTGGAAAGGCTGGAGGCACTTAAAAATGGCGCAGCCCCGGTGCGTGATCAGACGGTGGAGCTGGATTCCATAGAGACCAGAATGGGAAAGAAGACCATAGAGCTTTCACATGTGAGCAAGGCGTTTGGGGATAAGAAGATTGTAACAGATTACAGCTATATTTTCCTGAAGAATCAGAAGGTAGGGATCATCGGCCCCAATGGCTGTGGGAAATCGACGCTTGTGAAAATGATCGCAGGCATCATAGCGCCGGATACAGGGGAAATTGAGTCTGGCGAGACGGTCAGAATCGGATATTTTGCGCAGGAAGAGCAGCACATGGACGACCGGCAGAATGTGATTGACTATGTCAAGGAGATCGGGGAATATATTACGACAAAAGAAGGAAGGATCAGTGCTTCGCAGATGCTGGAACGTTTCCTCTTTACGCCGGAGATGCAGTATGCCCCGATCGGGAAGCTGTCGGGCGGAGAGAAGAGGCGACTATATCTTCTGGGAGTCCTGTGTCAGAACAGTAACGTACTGATTCTTGACGAGGCGGGAAATAATCTGGATATTCCGACGGTGACGATATTGGAGGATTACCTGAATTCCTTTTCCGGGATCGTGATCACGGTATCTCACGACCGCTATTTCCTGGATAATATCGCAGACCGGATCCTGGAGCTTGATGGGATGGGAGATGTCCGCCAGTACGAGGGCGGCTACACGGAGTATCTGGAAGTTAAAAACAGAGAAAGACAAGATTTAAGCGAAAACAGAAAGCAAAACATTTCTTCTGGAGGTGGAAATGTTGCACAAAAGGGGAATGCGGGTTCTGACAGGAATGTGGGAGGCAAGGACGATGCGGCAAAATCCGGCGCAAAGGAATGGAAGCAGAACAGACCTGCAAAATTAAAGTTTTCATTCAAGGAGCAGAGGGAATTTGAGACCATAGATGACGATATCGCCGCCCTTGAGGAAAAGCTGGAGAGTTTAGATGCAGATATGATGAAGAACGCTACCAATTCTGTGAAGCTGAAGGAGCTGCTTGAGGAAAAGGCGGATGCGGAAAAACTTCTGGAAGAGAAGATGGAGCGATGGGTCTACTTGAATGATCTGGCGGAACGGATTGCGGAGCAGAATCGAAAGGAATAAATGAGAAAAATTGGAGAAGGGCTTGGGATTCACGGAAGAATCTTAAGCCCTTCTTTTGCAAAATTTATTGCTTAGGTGTATCAGATTTCCCCTTGATATATGTCAGGGAATTCTGCTTCCAGTCACCTTTTTGCAGTGCCCGGAATAAGCTGTCCACGACGAAGATGGCAAGAGCAATTCCTCCGGCGATCTCAAGGGTCTGAATCAGGTAGTAACCGGCCAGTGTTTCATTTCCTGTAATCACGTAGTATACGGTCCGATACATACCTGCGCCCGGTACTGTAGGAAGGATTCCGGGAATCAGGAACAGGGTCACGGGCGCTTTAAAAAGCCGGGCGAAGATGTGGGCGACGATTGCGGCGACCAGAGCGGAAAGGAAGGAGGCGCCTACGTCTCCCAGTTGAAACTCCATGCTCAAAAGGTAGGTAAATCCGCCGATGCCGCCGACAAGCCCTGCGCGCAGTAAATAATTTTTTGGTACTTCAATATATACGGCGAAGGAGTAGATGGCGATAAATGCACCGATCACTCCGGCAATGAATTTGATGATCATTATGACATAGCACCTCCGTTTAAAATGAATCCGCTGAACAGGGCCAGGCCGATACCGATGCCCAGTGCAATGCCGGCCGCTTTCAGAAAGGCTTCCAAAAGCCGGGCAGCCCCTGAGAGGTAATCCCCCTGAAGGGTATCGCGCACCGCATTGGTGATGGCAACTCCCGGCACCAGGGGCATGATGCACGAAATCATCACGACGTCCATGCTCATGTGCCGGCCGAATATAAATTTCATGATGATCGTGGCAAATGCGACGCCGATAGCGGCAAATATATCCAGCAGGAAGGCGTGGAATTTCAGTAGTTTTCCGGCCGCGATACAGATTGCCAGAAAAGCGCCCACGGCAAAGGAGGCAATGATCTCGCAAATGCTTCCGCCGAACAGAAGGGAGAAGCCGACGCAGATTCCTACCACGGCCAGACTGTACTGGGAACGGCGGTAAACTTTTTTTTGCAGGGAATCCAGCTCCGTGTAGGCGTCTTCCAAAGAAATCTCTCCACCGCAGTAACGTCTGGAAATGTCATTTACAGATACTATTCGGCTTAAGTTCGTGCCGATGCTGTTCACGCGCTTGATTAGGGAAATAGCGGGTTCGTCCTTTATTTTCAGCGTGGCGCTGATTCCGGTCATGATCACGAGGACCTCCGCGTATTCCAGATTTTCCGCTGTCCCCAGAATATGGTGTATGGTATCTTCCACCCGGTAGGTCTCAGCTCCACTTAAAAGCATGAGTTTCCCGGCGAGCATAGCGGTTGTCATTAATAGCTGGGTATCCATGGGGTGCTCCTTTCCTGCGTTAATATAGTCAAAGTTTTTGTCGACATGAAAATGTGCAACCTTCCGGATCCGGCTGCTGGGCAGGCCAGAATGAAGGTCTGGCGGACGACTATCTTGACATCATAGCATTAGTGTATTCCAAATGCAAGAAAAATTTCGGAATGTATATTAATATGTACATCTTTGGAAAGAACAGATGGAGGAAAAGCTTTCGGTATGTTATACTGGAAGGGAAATCGGGTAAAAATGAGACCGAACAGTTCATGCAAGTAAAAGGAGATTTAAGATAACTATGTTAAGAGTTTATTTTGGTGATGCCCAGGATGTCATATATAATACATCGGTATATTTTAAAAACAGGTATAAAAAAGAATGGATTGTTAGCCCGAAAGCGGTTGCTATGATTCATGATATAGATTCTTCAGAAGTACTCGGAAGTGGGGCAATCAACAGTCCGGTTATGGGAATCATTCCGCCAACTAGTTTGTCTGGCGGAGTAAAGACACTGATTCTGATTGATAATGTTCCGGATATGATGTTTAATGCATCTAATTGCGGCGATAATTGTGCCAAATGGTTGTTGAAATTGGGAAGTGAAAAAGATGTTACGGTCAATTTGAGGCATATTATGGATTTTGGAGAAGATGAGTTTGAAATCTATGTAGTCAATACAGATGCAGTTGTTCATAATATGGACGAATTGGCGGTAATTGCGGGGAGGTATGTGTAAGAGATGCGCGGAATCCATCATATTATAGTGCAAAACGAAAGTCTTAAATATGAATTTGATATAAAAAGAAACATTACTGTTTTAAAAGGGGATAGTGCCACTGGAAAAACCACTTTGGTAGAAATGATTCAGGAATATTTGATTAATGGTATGGATAGCGGGGTGAATTTGTCCTGCGATGTAGCATGTCGTGTCCTGACCGGGAATTTGTGGAAGGAACAATTGGCAGAGGCAGACCAGACCATTGTGTTTATTGATGAGGGAAATCGTTTTGTAAAATCTTTGGAGTTTGCAGAGGCAATCAAAAAAACCAGTAATTATTATGTAATCGTAACCAGAGAAAATCTAGAAATGTTGCCGATTAGTGTAGATGAGATTTATGGGATTAGAAGTTCGGGTAAATATGGTGGTCTGACACCAGTGTATCATCAGTTTTATCGCATCTATGATTTTGACAAACAAGAAGTTTACCCACTTCGGCCCAATGACATGATTATAGAGGATAGTAACTCAGGATACGAATTTTTTTCTGCCGTTTCAGAAAATGTGACTTGTATTTCTGCAAAGGGGAAATCTAATATTTTTCAAATCCTATGTGAGAGAAAAGTAAATCAGCCTACTTTAATCGTCGCAGACGGAGCAGCCTTCGGTTCGCAGATGAATCGAATAGAAAGGTTTGTGAAGAGGAATCAATTCTTGCATTTATACCTGCCGGAATCATTTGAATGGCTGTTACTGAAGTCTGGGATTTTAAGAAATTCAGAGATTAAGAAGATTCTTGATAATACGGCAGAATATGTAGAAAGTGAAAAATATTTTAGTTGGGAGCAGTATTTTACAGAACTTTTGGTACAGGTTTCCGGGGAAAGTTACCTGAGATATAATAAGAAAAAGCTGAATCCTAATTATTTGCAGCCTGCCATTATGAAACAGATTATTGATTCGATAGAAGGAATCGAATTCACAGTTTAAGATAGCAATCACACAAGAAATTTGTTATACTATGCAAGAGAAGCAGGTAAATGCCGTAAGTTTATATAGGAGGAAAATGAACATGTATGATTATCTGGTAGTCGGAGCAGGATTATTCGGAGCAATATTTGCACATGAAGCGAAAAAAGCGGGAAAGCAGGTGCTGGTCATTGATAAACGTGACCATGTTGCAGGAAATATTTACACAAAAGAGGTAGATGGAATTCAGGTACATCAATATGGAGCGCACATTTTCCATACCAGTAATAAGGAAGTATGGGATTATGTACAGCAGTTCGCGGAGTTCAACCGGTATACGAACGCGCCGGTCGCGCGCTACAAAGACGAGCTGTATAATATGCCGTTCAATATGAACACATTTAGCCGGATGTGGGGCATAGTAACGCCTGAGGAAGCAAAGGAAAAGATTGCAGAGCAGATCAGGGAGGCAGGGATCACGGAGCCGAAGAATCTGGAGGAGCAGGCAATTTCTCTGGTTGGACGCGATATTTACGAAAAACTGGTGAAAGGATATACGGAGAAGCAGTGGGGAAGAAGAGCGACAGAGCTTCCGTCCTTTATCATCAAGCGTCTCCCGGTACGGTTTGTGTATGATAATAATTATTTTAACGACAAGTATCAGGGAATTCCGATCGGTGGTTACACGCAGATTGTAGAGAAGATGCTGGAGGGTATCGAGGTCCGCCTGAATACAGATTTCTTTGAGCATAGGGAAAAACTTACTGCGCAGGCGGAGAAAATCGTGTTTACCGGTATGATTGATGAATATTTTAATTATTGTTATGGTGAACTGGAGTACAGGAGTCTTCGGTTTGAGACGGAGGAATTGGATCAGGAGAATTATCAGGGCAATGCAGTCGTGAATTATACGGAGTATGAAGTGCCATATACCAGAATTATTGAACATAAACATTTTGAATTTGGCTGTCAGAGCGGGGAAGTAAATCCGAAGACGGTGATCACGAGGGAATATCCGGCTACCTGGAAGAAGGGGGACGAGCCGTATTATCCGATGAATGATGAGAAGAACAATGCGCTTTATGCGAAATATCAGGAGTTGGCAAAGAAGGAGAAGAATGTGATATTTGGCGGACGCCTTGGGATGTACAAGTATTTTGATATGCATCATGTGGTGGCAGTGGCGCTTGAGTGTGTTAGAGGGGAAGTTGGGTAAGGTAAGGTTGAAGACATACGCTGCCATGCTGTGATATTGTGTTGCGGGACTCGCTCTCGCTCGGAAAAAAACGAAGCGGTACTAAGATGCCAGGTTGTCGCCTTGATGGGCGACTCCTGCCATCTAAGTGCCGTCGTTTTTTACGGTCCCGCAGCACAATATCACAGCATGGCAGCTGGCTTTCTTCAAAGGCCTTTGTGAGTGTCGCTGGGGGAAGATGTGGTGTTGGTTTGTGGAAGTCGTTGTTTGAGTGTTTTTTGGTGGTTTGTTGTTGGTGGTTTTCGGGTGGTTGATAGAGGCGCGGCGCAGGGGGCTTTTCTATTATTGTACCTGGTGTTTTTTGAAATTTCTGTGGGCCAGGGGGAGGGTGAGGAGGGTTAGCGTTAGGTATAATAGGGCGGTGGCTTCGAAGCGGGTGAGGATCAGGGGGCCGAATTGGTAGGAGAGGTATTCTTTGAATTCGGCTAGGCCGGAGTTTGCCTGGTAGGGGAGCAGGGAGCAAATGTGGCGCCATAGGTTGTTGGTTCCGGGGCTGAGAAATACGGGTAAAAATATGAGGATGATGTCGATGAGCAGGACGGTGAAGGAGGATCTGAGCCGGGAGGAACACAGGAGGGTTATGGAAAGCAGGCCCAGCATGATGAGGTAGCCCGTGCCAATCAGGATCAGGGTGGCCTGGGAGAAGGTGAGGGGGTAGGGGCAATAGCTGTCCATGATCTGTAAGGGTAGATTTCCGCCTTGGGTGCCGACGGTGATCAGGGGGATGGCGAGGGCTGTGGCGGCGTTTATGGCGTAGACGACGGTTCCGAACAGGAGGGCGGAAATAATTTTGGCGTGGATCAGTTTATTTTTTCCGTATCTGGTCGAGAGGATTACGGCGTCGGCTCCGGACTGGTATTCGTTTGAAAATGTGGGGGCTATGGCGATGCAGATTCCCAGCATGCATAGAACCAGCATTTGGGCGGTGTCGCCGAAGGTGGACCAGCCCAGAGGGTAGCCGTATTCGTAGGGCTCGGTGATTGTTGCATTTTTGTTTTTCCAGTATTTCTTTTCCGCATTGGAAAGAGAAGGATTGGTTTCAAGGAATAAATTAACATTTTTGTTTCGTGTCTGGTAAAAACTTTTGGCCTCTTCCGGTGAGATAGCAGGAATGTTCAGGTGTCCCATATGGTTATGTATATAGGTATTTCCGAGCATGTTCAGGTAATTGCTCCTGGGGGTCAGATAACCGTAGAAGATTTCATCTTTAAAGGAAATTTCTCCGCCGCGTTCTGTGGTCAGATTGCCGGGAGTGCTATAAATTGTCTGATATTCTTTTATGTCTTTTTCAATACGTGTATCCGTGAGTGTTCCTGAGAGTTTCTCGAAACAGCTCTGTTTGTAGGAGAGTGCTTTGGTACCGGTAAGTTCGGTTCCGGTCTCGTCCCAGGCTTTGAACTGTAGGAACGGCAGGAAAAAGAAAAATGCGGTTGCCAGGAAGCAGCCGGAGGTGACGAGGATGGTAAGTCTTTTCCGGCAAAGTTTTTTAAGTTCCAGTTTGATTAATTCGTACATATTTTTACCTCTTTCATTTTAGGCGTGGTTGTTTTGGAAATGGTATAAATATAAATCTTCCAGCGTCGGTTCTGCGGGGACGGCATTTGGCGATGGTCGGTGTTCGCTGATTAGGCGTACAAGAATCCTGTTATTATCCGTGTGATGGAGATTTGCGATGCAGTACCGGGAACTCCATTCGTCGATTTTTTCCTGTGAAATACTGCATTCCCATACCTTGCCGTCCATCTCGCGGGCGCTGTCCTTTGCGGGTTTTGACATGATCAGTCTGCCATGCTTCATCAGTAAAATATGGTCGGCGATATATTCCACATCTGATACAATGTGGGTTGACAGAATCACGATTTTATTTCGGGCAAAATCAGAGATTAGATTGCGGAACCGGACTCTCTCTTTGGGGTCCAATCCAGCTGTGGGTTCGTCAAGTATCAGAATCCGGGGACTTCCTAATACCGCCTGGGCAATCCCGAGGCGCTGTTTCATTCCTCCGGAGAAGGTCTTGATCTTTTTATTTGCCACAGAAGTGAGTGACACAATCTCTAATAGCTGCCGGGTCTGCTTTTTTGCCTGCATCCGGGGAAGTCCTTTCAGCACTGCGATATAATACATAAATTCCTGAGCCGTGTAGTCGGGGTAATATCCGAAATTCTGAGGAAGATACCCCAGAACCTTGCGGTAATTCTCGCGTAAAGTATTTATATTTTTCCCGTTCAGCAGGATTTCACCATCCGTCGGCGAAAGTACATCGCAGATCATCCGCATAAGTGTCGTTTTCCCCGCGCCATTTGCGCCAAGCAGGCCATATACGCCGGGGGAAAATGTGGCCTGTATCTGATCGACGGCCACATTTGTTCCATATTTTTTAGTCAGTCTATTCAGTGTAAGTTCCATTTCAGCTCCTCCTGATATTCGTAGGTAAGGTTTTTAAAGATATTTTCGGGGCAATTTTTGATCAGCGACCGGCATTCCAGCAGCACTCCGAAGAGTGCGAAGGTAAATAACAGACACCAACACCAGATCAGGGCTGCCTCGTATAAGGCAGGGAATCGCAGAGGCAGGCAAAATGTGATGAAAATCATGGCAGCGCCCCACGCCCAGCAGTAATAGTTACAGTCCTTTGAACAGGTGTGATTCAGGATACACAGGCAGCCAAAGGAAGTGAGGAGAAGCGGTACGCCAAAGTACATAAAGGTGTGAAGCAAATTGGCGGACAGATAAAGCGATGTCGTTATGCTGGTCAAGGTCAGCACCAGCACATCAGATAGTCCGAGCAGGGTGATTTTCGATAGGAGAACCTGCTGTAGGGTAAATTTTGTGGATAGCTCCATTTCAACTGTGCGATTCACAAAAGCGCGCGACAGTTCCCGTGTCCCGGCCAGGAAGCACAGCGGCAGCAGTGCGGAAAGTGTGCCGATGGTATTTGTCATATTGGAATTGTGAAATAAATAAAGTCCGAATAACAAAACGACGAGAAATTGTTTGAACCAGACCCCTTTTTTTATAAAATGCAGCTGCTCCAGAAAAAAAGTCCAAAAGGAAATCTCCGCATGGAAATCCTCCAGCTTCAGCATTTGTCGCCTTGCCTGAGACAGAGTCTGTTGCATGCGTTCAGGGGAAGGCGATTTTACCGGGGTGGAATAATAGTTTCGCAGCGTATGTTCTAATCTATTTTTCGATATATCTTTTTTCAAATGAAAACGCCTCCTTTTCTTAATTCTTTGTTTAGTGCATCAAGCGCATTCCGTATACGGTACATCACCGCAAAACGGCTCATCCCCATCACTTCTGCAATTTCATTCACCTGCAGTTCCTGCCCATAGCGAAGCAGGAGTATCTCTTGCTGATCCGGTGGCAGCAATTGAATACATTGTTCCAAAACGATCTGGTTTTCCAGATGCTCCGTGTCTGCCTCTGTAGGTACTATATCCGGAGCTTCTGATAATGCAAGAGGTTTCCTCTGTTTGTACCAGTTCAGGCATAAATTTCTTGCTATGGTGTACAGCAAAGCTTTGGGCTTTCCCTGTTCTTTATAGTCGGAAAGTGCCTGCACGAACCGTAAAAATGTTTCCTGCGTCAAATCCTCGGCCTCTGCGCAATCTTTTATCTTCCAATAGCAATATTTGTAGATGTCATCATAGGAATTCAGGATGATCGCTTCTACTTCGCCGGCAGTTAAATTAGAAAGTTTTCCCCTGTTTGCCACTTTTTCACCTCCCGCTAATATGATTAACAACTGATGCACACCAAATGTGCAAAAAAATGGAAATACTTTGTGATTTCCTGAAACGTGACCAAATTATGATAAGTAATCATTATAATCTGATTTTAGAACAATATCAAATGTTTACTCAAATCACAAAATGAGGTATTCTATAAAGAGGTTATAGAAGAAAGCTGGAAAGAGAAATCTTGCACAGAGGAACAGAAAATATCAGGAAATAAGAGACTACGGAGTGCTATGATAAAGTCACACAGAAAGGAGAGAGGAATATGGACTGGGCGACCGGTATACAGCGGGCGTTGGATTACATTGAGGCACACATCACGGAGAAGATGGATTACAGGGAAATTGCGAAGGAAGCAGCGTGCTCCGAATTCTATTTCCAGCGTATTTTTGGAATTCTCTGTGGCATTTCAATGGGAGAGTATATCCGGAACAGAAGGCTGTCACTTGCCGGCAGTGAGCTTTCCGGTACGGACATATCTGTAATTGATGCGGCGCTGAAATATGGTTATGAAAGTCCGGAGAGCTTTGCAAGAGCATTTGTGAAATTTCATGGAATTACGCCATCCGCGGCCAAAAAGGATGGGACAAAACTGAAATCATTTTCCCCTTTTTCTGTGCAGATTATATTGAAAGGCGGACATGCAATGAACTACAGAATTGTTGAAAAACAGGCGTTTAAGGTGGTTGAAAAAAGAGAAACGCATACGATTGTTGATGAACAGAACAAGAATACCATACCGGAATTTTGGACAAGAGCGCACGAAGATGGCACAATTGAGAAACTTCTGCAGATTACATCGAACAAAGAATACATCTTTGGTATTTGCTATGGAAATGATCTGACCGATCAGAAGACCTTCGACTATAGTATTGGCGCAGTCTGGGATGGTAAGTCCGAAGTGCCGGAAGGTTTCGGGATCGCGGAAATTCCGCAGAGGACCTGGGCGGTATTTGAAACGCAGGGAGCAATGCCGGATGCGATACAGAAGCTGTGGCACAATATCTGCGCGGAGTTTTTCCCGACGGCGGCTTATCAGCCCACTTACGAGATGGATATTGAGGCGTATGCGGACGGAGATATGTCAGCGGCGGATTACCGCAGTGAAATCTGGGTTCCGGTGGTGAAAAAGTAGGAGGTTTGAGCGTGTAATGGAAGGAACCGATGTACGTTATTCAAAGTGGCAAAATATGAGATATATTACCCGTAATTGGATTCGCTGGGATATGTGGGGGACGCTTCTGGTATTTTTGCGGATACCGGTGACGGTTGCGCTGCCGGTTGTAACGGCATTGGTTCCTAAGACGATGGTAGATTCCATCCAGTCAGGGACGGATGTGAGGGCGTTCGTGCAGATTCTGGCAGTGTTGTCCCTGGGGGTTTTGGCTTTGGCGCTGTTTGATAAGGTGTTGGAGGCGCACTTGCAGGCATTCCAGGCGGGCATCAGTATGCATTATGCGGTAGAGATGATGGAAAAGCTCCTGCATCTGCAGTATGAGACGCTTGAGAGTTACGAGGGCAGGACCCTCTATCAGCGCTGCAAAAAATTTGCATTTGAGGGAGCCAACGCCGACGGCGCCTGGGCGGCGGTGCGGCTTGTGGGACTTTTGACCAGTGTGGTGGGAATCGTGACCTATTCTGCGCTGTTTAGCCGGGTTAGTCCGTGGCTGTTGGTGATTATCTTTGCCTCCTGTGTTCTGGAATATTATTCGTATTATAAGGCCATACAGTATGGAAATCGGACAGAGAATGAGATGGCGAAAGGGGAAATGCAATTTTTCTACTTTTACCGTCTGGCAACAGACCCAGAGGCAGGAAAGGATATCCGGCTTGGCGGCGCGGCAGGCTGGCTGCTCAGACATTTAGAAGGGGCTGTGCGGGAATATTTGGAAATTATGCACTGGTATACGAAGAAGGTCTCGAAGCTGACGGTTTTACAGATGCTATGTACGATTCTGCGGGACGGGGCGAGTTTTGCATTTATCATCGCAGCGGTTCTTCAGGGCAGCCTGCAAATGGGGGATTTTCTGTTCTATTTTACTTTGACAGTGGGATTTTCTGACTGGCTCAACGATATTTCGGGGCACATCGTCAGCTTGTCACGAATCGCATGGGAATGTGATCACTACCGGGTATTCATGGAGCTGCCTGAATCGGAAAGCGGCGCCGGGAAGACGCGGGTCACGGATATTGAGAGGATTGAGTTCCGGCATGTGTCTTTTGCCTATCCTTCCGGGGAGGCGGTGCTTCGGGATATCAACCTTGTCTTTCACGCGGGAGAGAATATTGCTATTGTAGGAGAGAACGGAGCGGGTAAGACCACGCTGATTAAGCTGCTCTGCGGTCTGTACCGGCCTACAGAGGGAACCATTCTGATTAACGGAACAGACTTAAAAGATTTGGATATGGAGCAGTATTTTTGCCTGACCTCCGCTATTTTCCAGGATTATATGGTGCTTCCGGCCAGCATCTGGGAGAACATCACTTTGGGTGCCGAGACTTCGAAAGAAGAGGTGGAAGGTGTGTTAAGACAGGTGGGGCTGGAAGAAAAGCTTGGACAGATCGGGTTTGACACTAAGTTGGGAAAGAGGCTGGATACGGAAGCGCTGGCTCTGTCCGGCGGCGAGACGCAACGGCTTCTTCTTGCCCGGGCACTCTTTAAGAAAGCACCGCTTCTGATTCTGGACGAACCTGCGGCGGCGTTGGATTCGATCGCGGAAGAGCAGCTTTACCTGAACTATCGGGATCTGACAGAAGAAAGGCTCTCCGTCTTTATCTCACATCGGCTGAACTCCACCCGTTTTTGTGACCGAATCCTCTACCTGTCGCACGGACAGGTTCTGGAGGAGGGAAGCCATGAGCAGCTTCTGGCCAGGGGTGGGGCATATAAAAAGATGTTTGATGTGCAGGGGCGTTACTATCATGAGGGGGTGGAATTTTGAAAAAGGAATCATATATTCTACGAATCGGTCAGGATATTTGGAAACGGAAACATTCCATCCTGCTCTTTCAGTTCCTGGGCGACCTGCTTCACGCTGTGCAGCCCTACGTCTATCTGGTATTTCCGGCCTGGATTTTGGATGAATTGGCAGGCAGCAAACGTCTTGGGCAGATTGGCTGGCTGGTTGGAGTGGGGGTCCTGCTAAATGCAGTTATGCGTCTGCTGCTGGGCTGGCTTGACAACATCAATATGGAAAACGCGGATGCCTGTGATATGCAGGAGAAAAATAGTATTACAGAAAAGTTAATGCGGGTGCCATTTTCCTTTTTGGAAAATGGTACATATGCCGGGAATGTAGCGCGGCACAGAGGTGAGACCACCGTGCGGGGAGGCGTGTTTTGTCAGTGCCTGGCTTTTTGGGAGTCGATTGTGACGGCAGTCTTTCGGGTGACGGCAGCCATCGCCGCTTTGTGGCCTTTCTGGCTTGGTTTTTTTATGACGACGGGTTCGGGATTTATAGGGTCGGGCTGGTTTGGTATGTGCGTCATTGCAGGAGCATTTTGCGCCTGTGTTGCGTTGATTTTGTTTAAGAATTGGATAAATCGGGGAAGCAGACGGCTGCGCGACCAGTATGCCGATCTGGAACGAATTTATGAATATTACCGCGATGAGATTTCACGCTATCAGACGGGAAAGGAGATCCGCATTTTCCGGATGCAGGATTTTATAAAGAAAGAAGCCACGCAGAAGCTGCTGGATCAAGGAATCCGGATGCAGCGAAAGATTGCCGGTCGTGAGGTGTTAGGGGAAGGAACCGGCGTGATTCTTTTTGCGGTTTTGAACTTCTGCTGTTATCTTCTGGTAGGAGTTAAGGCACTAAGCGGCCTGTTTAGTGTGGGAGATTTTGTAATCTATGTGGGCGCGCTGGTATCTTTGCTGGATGCACTGCGCATGTTATCTGCTGAGCTGGGAACCGTAGGAGATCTGCGGCCCAGAGCAAAGCTATACTATACCATTATGGATGTCCCTGAGGAGGACACGATAGGGGGAAAGGCGGTAAAAGGCGTATCGCATACGCTTGAAGTGAAGAATCTGAGCTTCCAGTACGGGGAAAATCCACCTGTCTTGCAAGACATCTCCCTGACCTTGAGGCCGGGAGAAAAGGTGGCTATTGTCGGAGAAAATGGTTCTGGCAAGACCACGCTGGTGAAATTACTTTGCGGTCTGTACCAGCCTACGGCAGGGGAAATCCTGTTGGATGGCCAGAATATCCAGCATTATGCCGTGGAAGAATATCGGAAATTATTTGCTATGGTATTTCAGGATTATAAGCTGTATTCCCTGCCTGTCGGGGAGAATGTGGCAGTGGCAGAAGCGTATGAACAAGGCGAAGTGGAGCGGCTTTTGGAGCAGGTAGGTTTCCCGCAACGGTACGGGCTGCATACAGTGCTGTACCAGGATCGGGATCCCGCTGGTGTGGAGATTTCAGGCGGAGAAGGGCAGAAGCTGGCCCTGGCCAGGGCGCTTTACCGTCGGGAGGCGGCGTTTGTCATATTAGATGAGCCTACCTCGGCTATGGATCCTTTTTCCGAAATGGAGTTATATACGACGTTTGATGGTTTAGTGAAAGGAAAGGCGGCAATCTACATTTCACATAGGCTCTCCTCCTGCCGTTTCTGTGACCGGATTCTTGTCTTGTCGGAAGGAAAATTGGTGCAATGCGGTACGCATGAAGAATTGGTGGAAGACCAGAATGGGAAGTATTACGAGCTGTGGAATGCGCAGGCGAAATATTTTTGGGTGCCCGGATTTTCCAGGTAATGCCCCACGGTTAGGGTGGCACTAGGCCACCCTGTTTTTAACCTGTAGATGGAGACAGAACAGAGAGAAAAGAAAACATTATTTATATGGCGATTGACCTGCATAAAGAGACTCACACAGCGGTCATGAGCTATCTGAACTCAGGAAAGGGTTCCAGACTCCGCTCCAATATCCCGTTCATGTAGGCGATGGAAATGCCGTAGTTAGTCATCGGTACCTTCTGGTCCTCGGCACATTTCAAGCGGTATTTCATTTCGCGCTCATTCAGCGTACAACCGCCGCAGTGTACGATCAGGGCATAAGAGGACAGGTCAAAAGGAAATTCCGTTCCACTGGTAAAAACAAATTCCAATTCTTTCCCGGTATAATTTCGAATCCAGCGGGGAAGCTTAACCGTTCCGATATCCTCACACTGCCGGTGGTGTGTACAACCTTCGGAAATCAAAACCTTGTCCCCATCTTTCAGACGCTCCAGCATTCTGGCCCCATTCACATTCGTTTTCAGGTTCCCCTTATATCTCGCCATCAAAATGGAAAAGGAAGTCAGCAGAATGTCATTTGGCGTGACAGCAGATACCTGCTTAAAAGCCTGACTATCGGTGATGACCAGCTTAGGCTTTATCCCCTTTACGCTCAAAGCCTGCAAGGTTTCGGCCAGCTCCGTATCACGGACGACAACAGAAACAGCACCGGCCTCCAGAATATCACGTATGGTCTGCTGTTGTGGCAAGATAAGCCTCCCCTTAGGCGCCGCAGAGTCGATCGGAACCACAAGCACCACGAAATCTCCCGGCGCAAGCAGATCACCGACAAGCCTCAAAGTAATATCTTCATGCGGCACCTGTCTGGCAATCATTTCCTTCAATTCATAAATATTTTGCCCAGTCACCGTACTGACATCAATACAATTCTCAGAAGTCAGCCATCCCTCAGGAATTTCAAAACTGTCCTCGCCACATAACAAATACTTTGAATTTGTACCTACTGAGAGAGCCCCCCTCTGCCCTCCATTTTCAATCAAATGCTCCTGTAGATTCCTACAAAGATCCACCTTATTCCGAATAACAACATAAGGAATCCGTTTCTCCCTGATCCGGGACAAAATCTCAAAATCCTCCCGTGTAAGCCCAACCGAAGCATCCACCACCAGCACCGCAATATCCGTCTTATTCAAAATCTGATAAGCCTTCCTCACACGAAGCTCCCCGAGCTCCCCCACATCATCAAGCCCCGGCGTATCAATCATCACCACCGGTCCCAGCGGCAAAAGCTCCATTGCCTTAAGCACCGGATCCGTAGTCGTCCCCAGCACATCCGAAACAATCGCCAGCTCCTGACCCGTCACCGCATTAATCACACTGGACTTTCCAGCATTCCGACGCCCAAAAATCCCAACATGCACCCGATCCCCCGAAGGCGTACTATTCAAACCCAAACCAATTCCTCCCTTCTGCGTCGACCTTAAAACCTAAAATCATTCCCCACTCCCTTCTCAATCTCCTCCAGATGTTCCATCACCTTAGCCCGAACCTTCTCATTCGGAATATTCCGCAACTCCTTCTCAATAATCGCATCCCCCACAGCCTTTGTCTCCGGCGACGCATAATCCACCAAATACTCCTTCAGCGTCATCAGTGCATTCGGATGGCAGCAATTCTGGATCTGCTGGCTCTTGCAAAGCGCCATGAACCGATCCCCGGTACGTCCTTCCCGATAGCAGGCCGTACAAAAACTCGGGATATAATCCATATCCATCAGCCATTTCACGACCTCATCAAGTGTTCGGGTATCACTCACATCGAACTGAGCAGAGGATTCCTCGTCCGGTTCCGGCTCTGCATAACCGCCGACGCTGGTTTTAGACCCGCCACTGATCTGCGAAATTCCCAGATGAAGTACCCGCTCCCGGCATTTCTGGCTCTCACGAGTAGAAACGATCATTCCGGTATACGGTACTGCGATCCGGATACAGGCAACAATTTTTGCAAAGGTATCATCGTCAATTCCATTGGTAAATGCAGAGGCGTCAATGTCGTCCGCATTCCGAAGTCTCGGCACACTGATCGTATGCGGTCCCACGCCGAAAACGGCTTCCAGATGTTCTGCATGCATCAGAAGTCCGGCAAATTCGTAGCGGTATTTATCCAGTCCGAACAATACGCCGAGCCCTACGTCATCAATGCCGCCTTCCATCGCACGGTCCATGGCCTCGGTATGGTAATCATAATCATGCTTCGGTCCTGTCGGGTGCAGCTCAAGGTAACTTTCCTTATGGTAAGTCTCCTGGAACAGGATATAGGTGCCGATTCCGGCTTCCTTTAATTTCCGGTAATTTTCTACCGTAGTTGCAGCGATGTTCACATTTACACGGCGGATCGCCCCGTTCTTATGTTTGATACTGTAAATGGTCTTGATGCTTTCCAGAATATATTCAATCGGGTTATTCTTCGGGTCTTCTCCTGCCTCCAGCGCCAAACGCTTGTGTCCCATATCCTGCAGAGCAATGACCTCCTGGCGGATTTCGTCCTGGGTCAGTTTCTTGCGCGGGATATGCTTATTTTTCATATGATAGGGGCAGTAGGTACAGCCGTTGATACAGTAGTTGGAGAGATAAAGGGGCGCGAACATTACAATACGGTTTCCGTAGAAATCCTTTTTGATCTGCTCCGCAAGATGGTAAATCTCTTCATTTTTCTCTTCATTTTCACAGGCAAGAAGAACGGAGGCCTCCCGGTGGGTAAGGCCTTTGCGAAGCCGTGCCTTTTCGATGATCTGGTCGATCAGTTCCAGATTGTCCTTGTTCTCGTCTGCATAGGCGAGAGTAGATAATATTTCTTCATGGCTGATAAATTCATCTGCCTTTTTTGATGATGGATTGTACATTTTTCAATTCCTCCTGATTTGTTTTGGACTCGGGTCAGTCTACAAGGGAGTCCCCGCGGTCTGTCACCACCTGATATCCGATTCCTTTCATTTCCTTTTTCAAAAGTTCCAGTCCTTCCGCCGCCTCATCTCCCATGCACCGTTTGTTGTCATACAGGCTGTAATCCTTACGGTTTTCCGGCGGAGATAAATTTGGCATTACGACATTTGCCCCGGCGAGGATTCCCATTTCGCGGCCATGCGGGTGGATTGTTCCAAGCGCTGTCGTGGAAGGAAGGAGCACTTTGGGAAGCATAAGCCTAAGGAGCCCCAGAAGATACAGAGTCAGCTCCAGCGTTCCGGCTTTTTGGTCTGCAAAGGGAGTATCATGATGCGGAATAAAGGGACCGATACCAACCATATGCGGATCGAGTCTCTTTAGAAACAGCATATCCTCCGCCAGATATTCGGCCGTCTGACCGGGCGAACCGACCATGAAACCGCTTCCCACCTGATAGCCGAGCGAGCGAAGGGCATAGAGACATTTCTGCCTGTTGGCGGGGGAAAGGCCTTCCGGGTGCAGGTGTCGATAATGCTCTGCATGAAAAGTCTCGTGACGCAGAAGATAGCGATCTGCCCCGCATCTGCGAAATAAATCATAGCATGCAATAGATTTCTCGCCGATGGACAAAGTGATGGCGCAGTCGGGAAACTGCGATTTGATTTCACGAATGGTCTCCGCCATTCGGTCATCAGTGTACCAGCTGTCTTCTCCGCCCTGCAGCACAAAGGTACGAAAGCCCAGCCCGTACCCATGCCTGCAGCAGGAGAGGATCGTTTCCTTCGATAAACGGTAGCGTCTGGCGTTTCGGTTGCTTTTGCGTATCCCGCAGTAATAGCAGTCATTCCTGCAATAATTTGTAAATTCGATGAGTCCCCGTATGTAGACATCTCTTCCATAATACTGTTGTCTGACTTTCCTCGCCCGCTCAAAGAGAAAATCCGCAAGCTGTGGGGTGCGTCCTTCTATCAGGGCGACCCATTCCTGCCTGGAAAGAGTCTGGGTTTCTTCTAATTGTAGAATAAGATCTTTCATGGGTAGTCCTCTTAAACATTTTTGGCATAAATGGTTTTCGTGCTGATGCCGGGCAGCATACCGATCTTGCCGGATAATGCGCTGATCACATCGCCGGGAGCATCAATGGAAATGCTGATGATGGAGATTCCTTTTTCGCGGTAAGGAATACCCATACGTCCGATGATGTAGGCGCTATGTTCACTTAAAAGATGATTCAGGCGTTCGATGGACTCGTGGCTGCTCACGATAATTCCGATCAAAGCGATCCTGGTATTTTGCTCTGTCATTTGTTCCCTCCTTGTTCATAAAATGAAAAAAGCCTGCACTGATAGCGCAGACCATGAAAAAAGACACTGTTCCCTGTTTCATAGGAAAATACGTCCTATGAAATAAAATGCACTTCGTGCGGTAATGCACAGCCCGCGGTAAGGAAATATCAGCTACGCAGTCCGCTCGCATACGAAAAATGTGCGATAGTACATTCTGTTTTATAAAGCAAAAATCTCAGCCTAAAGAGGATAAATAATCTTCTGGCTTTGACTGCTGCCTTTTGGAAAAAGCAAGTCTTCTGATATAGATTCTTGTATCCGGCGCCTTTTTACTTAGGTATGACCCTTTGTAATCAGTACGTATTCATAATATACCACATGTCGTGCATAAAATCAAAGAAAAAAGAGGTTATTTATGGAAATATATGTGGTGAGGACGGGGGACACTCTTTATAATATTGCGCGGGCATTTGGGGTATCGCCGGTCAGACTTGCCTATGATAATCAGGTCGCATCGGAAGAATATCTGGTTCCCGGCCAGGCGCTTTTGATCCTTTATCCGGAGCTCGTCCATGTGGTGAAGCCCGGGGAAACGGTGGAGGAGATTGCGGGCGAGTACCAGGTGAGTGCGAAGCAGATTTATCGGAATAATCCGTTTCTGCTGGACCGGATGTACCTGGCGGCAGGGCAGCAGATTGTGATTACATATGAGGGCGATGCGGTGCGGCAAAAAAGAGAGGTGACAGGCTATGTGTATCCTTTTGTGGCAGGATACATTTTGAGGGAAGCGCTACTTTACGTGGACGATTTGTTGATTTTCTCTTACGGATTTACTGCCCAGGGCGCACTGATCCCGCCTCAGATTCCGGAGGATTGGCTTCTGCGGGAGGCGGTGCAGTTTGATGTGCGTCCCATATTGGTGCTTACTCCCTTTTCGGGGGCAGGAGTATTTGACAATAACCTGGTAAAATTAGTGACCGAAAATTCACAGGTACAGCAAAATCTGATAGCGGCGCTTCTTCAAACGGTGCGTGAGAAGGGGTATGCAGGAGTAGATGTGGATTTTGAATATATTTTGCCGGAGGACAGGGCGGGCTATGCCGAATTTGTGGCGGCGCTCAGGGGAGTGATGAGCGCGAACGGGTATACAGTGTCGGTGGCACTTGCTCCGAAAACTTCGGCTGATCAAAGGGGGCTGCTCTATGAGGGAATGGATTATCCGCTTCTGGGGGAAGCCGCAGATTCTGTCTTCTTGATGACTTACGAATGGGGATACACATACGGCCCGCCGATGGCCGTCGCCCCAATCAACAAGGTAAGACAGGTACTGGATTATGCCGTGACAGCGATTCCGCGCGAGAAGATTATCATGGGAATTCCCAATTACGGCTATGACTGGGCTTTGCCATACAACCGGGGAGTCAGCCGGGCCGATTTGATCGGCAATGTGGAGGCAGTGCGTATTGCGTCGGAAAATGGGGCGCAGATTGAGTTTGATGAGACTGCGCAAAGTCCGTATTATAACTACTGGCGCCAGGGGGCGGAGCATGAGGTGTGGTTTGAAGATGTGCGGAGTATCCGCACGAAATTAGAGACGGTGTCGGAATACGGATTTCGTGGGTTTGGGTATTGGAATCTGATGAGGCCGTTTCGGGCAAATTGGCTGCTGGTGAATGGAATGCTGGAAAATGTGTGATTATAATGGAAAAAGTGTCATGTTTTTAGATAAGAGAAAATGAATATTTTACCGTAAAACTTACTTGAAAGCAATACGAGATTATGCTATATTGAATATACAAAAAGGTGTTACCGATAGATGGTTACCCTAATAAGATGATTAAACAAAACGATCGCCTAATCTTTCTGAGGGACTAATGGCGGTCGTTTTTGTTATGTTCAGCTATCAGCTTCCCTGCTGCAACGTCAGCAGAGAAGACTGTTATCATAAATCCGATGAAAGTCTATCACATTAACTAATCTACTTTTATATTAATCGTAAAAAATATTATTTATAAAATCAATAAATCTTTTTTTTCATGATATAAATCAATTAGACATATTTATGCTCTTTTCATAAAATAATACTTATAATAGCAAAGGAGGAGTTCTATTATGAGACGAAAATTAGTGTCATGCATAGTTGCTATTACTATGTGTGCAGGATTAGTGCTTTCCGGCTGTGGAAACACGAAATCCGAAACCAAATCTGATTCTAAGGACACAGCCACGAAAACAGAAGCGAAAGCGGAAGAATTGCATGTTGCGATTGCAGCAAATCCGCCATCACTTGATCCGCCGACCGTGAATTCCAATATCGTAGGCGGCATCGGTGCTCATGTGTATGAGTCATTATTTGCAATGAACGAGAATTATGAGCCGACACCTGTTTTAGCTGAATCTTACGAAGTAAGTGATGATGGAATGGTCTATACCATCAAACTTCGCCAGGGCGTGAAATTCCATAACGGAAAAGAAATGAAAGCAGATGATGTGGTGGCTTCTATGAACCGCTGGCTTGAAAATTCAGCAAAAGCCAACACGTTGATCGGAGGCTCCGTATTTGAGAAGGCAGATGACTATACCGTAACATTAAAAGTAAATCAGGCATCTTCAGACATTATTATGATTCTGGCAGGCCCGATCCAGTTTGCAGCGATTTATCCGTCTGAAGTGGTAGAAGCAGCTACCGCGGAAGGAATCAGCGAGTATATTGGTACAGGCCCGTATAAGGTTGCTGAGTGGAAACAGGATCAGTATGTGAAATTAGAGCGCTATGAAGACTATCAGGCATCAGAGAATGCATCAAGCGGTCTCGCAGGTAAGAAAAATGCTGTTACAGATGTAATCTATTTTGATGTTGTTACAGATGCGGCGACCCGCATTGCTGGTGTACAGAGTGGTCAGTATGATGTTGCAGAGGAAATCCCGCTTGATAATTATGCAGAATTAGCAGATAATTCGGCAGTTAAATTGAATGTAGAGCCGGGTGGTACGATCAACCTGTTCCTGAACACGACAGAGGGTATCATGGCGAACGAAAAAGTAAGACAGGCTGCTCTCGCTTCACTGAATTGTGAAGAGATCCTTCTTGCCATCTATGGAAATGAAGACCTTTACCAGGTAAATGCAGGCTGGTGCAATCCGACAGATGCCCAGTGGGGAACAGATGCAGGAAAGGAATATTACAATCAGAAGGATACAGAAAAAGCGAAAAAACTGCTCGAAGAGGCAGGATACAATAATGAAAAAATCGTCCTTGTAACAACTCCGGATTACCCGGAAATGTACAATGCTACCTTAGTTGTACAGGAGCAGTTAAAGCAGGCTGGATTTAACGCAGAAGTAGAACAATATGATTTCAGTACCTTCATGGAACACCGTGCGGATCCGAAACAGTTCTCTATGTTTATAACGAGCAACAGCTACAACATGCTTCCGATTCAGTTGTCTGTACTGGATAAGGGCTGGGCTGGCTTAGACCGTCAGGAAGTAACAGACGGAATCACTGCAATTCGTTCTGCTGCTTCTGAGGAAGAGGCTGCCAAGGCATGGGAAGACTTACAGACTTTCTTATATGAATATGGAGCAGCTACCGTTCTTGGACATTATACAGGTGTAGTAGCAACAGGTGCCAATGTAGAGGGAATGGAATATTTGAGATTCCAGATTTACTGGAATACAAGTGTTTCAGAATAATACCATAAATGGCGGCGGAGTGCATAAGCAGTCCGCCGTTTTTTGCGAGAAGGGAGTACAACTTATATGTTGTCTTATATTTTTAAACGTATTTTATCCTTGATACCGGTCATGTTCGTGGTGTCATGCGTGGCCTTCCTGATCGTCTACATGATTCCGGGCGGTCCGGCGACGGCACTTCTTGGTATGGAAGCGACTACGGAGCAGATCAATGCTTTGAACGCAGAGTTGGGATTTGACAGACCATTTTTGGTTCAGTATGCAGATTGGATTGTAAATGTTCTTCATGGGGACTGGGGAGATTCCTATTTTTTGCACCAGTCTGTTCTTGCGGCAATCGGTGAATATTTCCCACCTACCTTAAGTCTTGCGGTATTAGCTCAGGTGTTTTCTCTTGTCTTATCGATTCCGCTTGGAATCATAGCAGCTTATAAAAGAGGAACTGCAGTTGACGTGGCAGCGGTGACCGCATCTCTTGTCGGAACCGCTTTACCTGGATTTTTATTAAGTATGTTTTTGATGTTGTTCTTCAGCGTTTCTCATCACTGGTTCCCGGTGGCCGGCTATGCAGGATTGGAACAAGGGATAGGCGAACATCTGAAATATTTGTTTGTACCGGCATTATCACTGGGAATTGTGCAGGCTGCTTACATTACGAGAATGACCCGTTCGTCCCTGCTGGACGTGCTGTATAAGAGCTTTATTCATACTGCGAGAGCAAAAGGGCTAAAGGAGCGTAAAGTGATTCTGGTCTATGGACTAAAGAATGCAGCTCCTGTCATTCTCACCGCAGTAGGGCAGTCCTTCGGAAGTCTGATTACAGGAACAATCGTAACGGAGACATTGTTTAATATTCCGGGCATTGGTATGTTAACGATCAGCGCTATTAATCGAAGAGATGTGTTTGTCATTCAAGGAGTCGTTCTTTTTGTTACCTTACTGTATGTTCTAGTCAATCTGGCTGTTGATATTCTATATGGTATTGTAGATCCAAGATTACAGCCGGGACGTAAGTAGGAGGTGGAGATATGGGATTCAAACATAAATATACTTCTGAAGTCAGTGAGGCGATTTTCAAGGAGCAGCGCGAGATCAGAAAAGAACGGTTATTGGCGAGCCCGGCATTGATTATTGGCGGTGCGATATTCGCTGTTATTTTGTTGTCTGCCATTCTGGTACCGATGA
Source organism: Roseburia hominis (assembly GCA_040702975.1). Taxonomy (NCBI): domain Bacteria; kingdom Bacillati; phylum Bacillota; class Clostridia; order Lachnospirales; family Lachnospiraceae; genus Roseburia; species Roseburia hominis. Next base: position 3,657,341 of record CP159990.1, on the reverse strand, counting down.
TAAGCAAGGCGGACCCGAATGCCATGGTTGTAACTGAACGGTTTCAGGCGCCGGGCGGGAAATATTTATTTGGAACAGATGAATTTGGACGAGACCTGTTTGTAAGAGTGATGTATGGCGCCAGAGTTTCGCTGGGAGTTGGCGGATGCGTTGCCGTTTTCTCGTGCGTCCTTGGAATTATCATAGGAATTTATGCAAGCTATTTTAAAATTCTGGATCATATTCTGATGCGGATTTGTGATGGACTTATCGCAATACCGGGCATCCTTCTGGCAATTGCCCTGATCGCAGCGCTTGGCGCGTCCAGTTGGAATGTCATTATAGCGCTTACGATCGTATATACCCCAAGTGTCGCGCGGACTGTCCGGGCAAGCGCGATGGTAATTCGGGAACAGGCATATGTGGAAGCTGCAAAGGTGCAGGGATTTAGTAACTTCCGTATTTTGTGGAAATTGATTCTTCCCGGAGTCATCTCTCCTTTGACCGTTCAGGCTTCGTTTATTTTTGCGCAGGCGATTATTTCGGAAGCGTCGCTTAGCTTTCTTGGAGCGGGTATTCCGGCACCGGCGGCAAGCTGGGGAAATATGCTTCAGGCCAGCAAACTGGTATTTTCCAAAGCTCCTTGGACGATGCTCTGTCCGGGTATTGCAGTTATTCTTTGCGTGCTGAGTCTGAATCTTTTAGGTGACGGACTTAGAGATTTTATGGATCCGAGAGTAAAGGGAGGAGCGAAAAAGTAATGGCAGAAAATAGTAAGAATCATTTGCAGGAAGCAATGCTGGAAATCAAGAACCTCAGAGTATTATTTCCTGTCCATAAGAAATGGCTTCCGGCGGTAGACGGGGTCAGCCTCAGCATCAGACAGGGGGAGATCACGGGCGTGGTCGGAGAGTCAGGCTCCGGAAAAAGTGTTATGTCACAATCGATTCTCCGGCTAAGAGACCATGATACAGCAGTGCGCTATGAGGGGGAAATTCTTTTTGAGAATCAGGATTTGCTGAAACGTCCGTTATCTGAAATGCGTGACATCCGCGGAGACAGGATTTCTATTATATTCCAGGACCCGCTAAATTCTTTAAGCCCGGTGCATACAGTGGAGAAGCAATTAAGTGAAATATTGATTCTTCATAAAAAAGTTTCTCGGCAGCAGGCAAAAGAACGTGCGATAGAGATGTTGAAGCTGACAGGGATTCCCAATCCTGAAAACTGCATGAAAAAATATCCGTTTGAATTGTCCGGTGGTATGCAGCAGCGTGTCATGATCGCCATGGCTTTAGCCTGTGAACCCAGGCTGTTGATCGCCGACGAGCCGACAACTGCCTTGGATGTGACGATACAGGAGCAGATTTTACATTTGATCCGTGATCTGAATGAACGCTTGGGAATGTCGGTATTATTTATTACTCATGATATGGGCGCAGTGTCCCAGTTATGTCACAGTGTAAAAGTCATGTACCTCGGGCAGGTCGTGGAGGACGCTGAAACAGAAGAGTTGTTCGCCAGGCCTCTTCACCCGTACACAAAAGGATTATTGGCATGTATTCCGCATCTGGGGGTAAAAAGAGGGCAGGACTTGCCGACGATTTCCGGTTCGGTACCATCGCTGTCTAAGATCCCCAAGGGATGTCATTTCTGTACCAGGTGCAGCGAGGCAGATGAAAGATGTAGGGAGTGCCAGCCGCCACTTGTGGAAGCCGTTCCGGGCCATTTCGTAAAATGCTGGAAATATGCGAAAGAATGTCAGCAGGAAAAGGAGGTGTAAACATGGGGAATCATTTGCTTGAGATTCAGAATTTGAAGAAAACGTATCCGATTTATGGGAAGATGGGAAAATTGTTTACGCCGAAAGAGCATATGTATGCGGTAGACAATATGTCGCTTTTTATTGAAGAAGGAGAGACCTATGGACTGGTAGGGGAATCCGGCTGTGGGAAATCTACCACAGGTCGTGCGATTGTTGGACTTACAAAGGTTGACAGCGGCTCCATTTTTTACGGTGGAAAAGATATCTGCAAATTAAGTGAGAAGGAATTCCGTCCTCTTAGACAGGAATTACAGATGGTGTTCCAAAATACACTTTCTGCACTGAACCCGCGCCAGCGTATCGGTGATATTTTAGAAGATATCCTGTTGATTCATGGAATGCACGATGCGGCAAAGAGGCGGGAACAGGTAATCATGACACTTCAGAGGGTAGGCCTGTCGGAAGAGCATTATTTCCGGTTTCCGCATGAATTATCCGGCGGTCAGGTGCAGCGTTTGGGAATCGCAAGTGCACTCATTATCCAGCCGAAGCTGATCGTCTGTGATGAACCGGTATCCGCGCTTGATGTTTCGGTTCAGGCGCAGATCCTGAATATGTTGATGAAACTCAAAAAAGAGCTTGGACTTAGCCTTCTTTTTATTTCACACGATATTGGTGTGGTGCGTTTTATTTCTGACAGAGTGGGCGTTATGTATCTTGGGTCTTTGGTGGAAGAAACGGATACGGAGCGCTTATTTGAAAAGCCGTTGCACCCGTACACAAAAGCGCTGTTCGCATCAGCACCCGATCCATATATCAAGCGGAAGGAGTTCGCAGCACTGAGCGGCGAGCAGCCGGTGAGGACGGAGAAATTTGTAGGCTGCGCGTTTTGTACACGTTGTCCTTACGCGACAGAAAAGTGTAGAAAAGAGGCGCCTGCGTTCATAGAGGTAGAGCCGGGACACAAGGTGGCCTGTCATTTGGTTGCCAAGCATGCATGAGCGAAGGCATGGTGGAACCTTGTCTTGGCGCTAAGCAGTAGAGGGACGGATCGGTATCCGTCCCTCTAAAAAATTCTCTGAAATCCGTCAAAAATTGTGATGAAGTACAACCCATATTATTGACAGTAAATAGGGGACGATGTTATAATTAGACCAAAGTTCAAACTATGGTCTAAAGAAGAAAAAGGAGACGACGGTATGGCGTTAGTTACAAATATACAGAAATACTCCATTCACGATGGCGACGGGATACGGACCAGCGTATTTTTCAAGGGCTGTCCTTTGAGATGTGTATGGTGTCACAATCCGGAGACGCAGCTATTTGCAAGCCAGATTCTTACCAATCGTGAGAAATGTACCGGCTGCGGAGCCTGCGCAGGCGCCTGTCCGAAGAAGGCGATTCAGATTATAGATGGGAAGGCAGTGACTGACCACGGGCTTTGTGACGGCTGCGGCACCTGTGTAGACTATTGTCTGATGAATATCCGTGAGGTGGCGGGTAAAGAGTACACGGTGAAAGAGCTGGTCAAGGAATTGAAAAAAGATGAGATGTTCTATGAACAGTCCGGCGGCGGGGTGACGTTATCCGGCGGAGAAGTCATGTGCTCGGATATAGATTTTATTGAAGCCTTAATGAAAGAGCTGGACCGGCAGGGAATCACGGTCGCGATCGATACCAGCGGTTATGTGCCTTATGAGCGTTTTGAACGAATCCTGCCTTATACAAATACTTTCCTTTATGATGTAAAAGCGATTGACAACGAGGTACATAAGAAATATATTGGAGTAGACAACACTTTGATTCTGGAGAATCTGGAAAAACTCTCCCGCGATGGGGCAAGAATCTATATCCGTATTCCTACCATTGGAGGAGTGAATGCGGACGATAGAAGTATGCAGCTTGTGATCGACTGGCTGAAGGAACACCAGATCCGGGTGGCTCAGGTGAATCTGCTTCCCTATCACAACACCGGAAGCAGCAAATACGGGCGTTTGGAGAAAGCATACGGCGGAGAAGAATTAAGAACGCCGGATCAGGAAGAAATGGAACATTTTGCCGATTTATTCAAGCAGGCAGGATTTCATAATACAAAAATAGGAGGTTAGTACAATGGAAAAAAGAGGAATGAATGCAAGAGTTCAGGCACTTCGCGAGACAAGTCTTACGACCCAGCCGCATATTGACCTGGAGAGAGCAAAGATTGAGACCGAGACATACAAGAAGTATGAGGGACAGTTATCGATTCCCGAACTTCGTGCCCAGGTTCTTTACGACTATTTCTCGGCAAAGACGCTTTACTTTGGCGACGGGGAACTGATTGTCGGAGAAAAAGGCGACAGTCCGCAGGCGGCGCCTACCTTCCCGGAGCTTTGCTGCCACACTGTGGAAGATATGCATGTTATGAATGATCGTGACCTGATTAACTTTACCGTAAAAGAGGAGGATTACAGCTATCAGGAAGAGGTTGTGATCCCGTACTGGGATAAACGCTCCACGCGTTCCAAGATCCTTGCAAATATGACCAAGGAATGGAAGGACTGCTATGAGGCAGGTATCTTTACCGAGTTCATGGAGCAGAGAGGGCCGGGACATACGGTTGGATCTGTTAAGATTTATGAGAAAGGTTTTCTGGATTATAAGGAAGAGATTCAGAAAGCCATTGACGCACTGGATTTCAAGAACGATGTGGAAGCATTTGATAAAAGAAATCAGCTCCGCGCAATGGCGAAAGCCTGTGACGCTGTGATGAAGCTGGGCGAGAGATATGCAGCCTATGCAAGAGAACTGGCGGAAAAAGAGGCGGATCCGAAACGGAAAGAAGAGTTACTTCAGATTGCGGTTAACTGTGATGTGGTACCGGCTCACAAACCGGAGACCTTCTGGCAGGCTATTCAGATGTACTGGTTCGTACATCTGGGAGTAACGACGGAGCTGAATCCGTGGGACGCCTACTCACCGGGACGTTTTGACCAGCATCTGAATCCGTTCTATGTGAAGGATACGGAAGAGGGAATCTTAGATGAGAAGAAGGCGCTGGAGCTTCTGGAGTGTCTGTGGGTGAAATTCAACAATCAGCCGGCACCGCCGAAGGTAGGTATCACCTTGAAAGAGAGCAGTACCTACACGGATTTTGCAAACCTCAACACCGGAGGCATCACGCCGGACGGCGAAAATGGCGTGAATGATGTAAGTTATCTGATCCTGGATTGTATGGATGAGATGAAACTGCTTCAGCCAAGCTCCAATGTACAGATCAGCCGCAAGACTCCGCAGAAGTTCTTAAAGAGAGCCTGTGAGATTTCAAGGAAGGGCTGGGGACAGCCGGCATTTTACAATACCGAAGCGATCATTCAGGAACTGTTAAATGCAGGAAAGAGCCTGGAGGACGCAAGACGCGGCGGTACCAGCGGCTGTGTGGAGACCGGTGCATTCGGAAATGAAGCATACATTTTGACAGGATATTTCAATATCCCGAAGGTATTTGAGTTGACGCTGAATAATGGTTTTGACAAGATGACCGGAAAGCAGCTCGGGTTAAAGCTGGGATATGCGACGGATTTCGCAACATATGAGGAATTGTTCGACGCGTTTAAGAAGCAGATGAAATATCTGATCGATATCAAAGTAGAAGGAAGCAATGTGATCGAGAAGATTTTTGCTGAATACATGCCGTCTCCGTTCCTTTCTATCATTACAAACGATTGTATTTCCAAAGGAAAGGATTACAATGCAGGTGGTGCAAGATATAACACCAAGTATTTGCAGGGCGTAGGAATCGGAACCATCACCGACTGTCTGGCTGCTGTAAAATATAACGTTTATGACGAGAAGAAGTTCACCATGGAAGAACTGATGGCTGCCTTAAATGACAACTTCGAGGGTCATGAGCGGATCCTGAACCTGGTGAAGAACCATACTCCGAAATATGGAAATGACGATGATTATGCAGATGATATCATGAAGAGTGTATTTGGGTATTTCCAGAGCGAAGTGACCGGCAGAAAGAATATGCTGGGCGGAACCTACCGCGTAAATATGCTTCCGACCACCTGTCATGTATACTTTGGCGACGTGATGATGGCAAGTGCGAACGGTCGTCTGGCTCACGTTCCGGTTTCCGAAGGTATTTCACCGGAGAAGGGGGCCGATGTAAATGGACCGACTGCGGTCATCAAGTCCTGTGCGAAGATGGATCACCTGATGACAGGCGGAACCCTTTTGAATCAGAAATTTACGCCGAGCGTCGTAGCAGGCGAGGAGGGGCTGGATCAGATGGCGAACCTGGTTCGTTCCTACTTTAACATGGACGGACATCATATTCAGTTCAATGTCATCGACCGTGAGACGCTGATCGCGGCACAGAAGAATCCGGAAGAGTACAAGGATCTGATCGTGCGTGTTGCCGGATACAGTGATCATTTCCGGAATTTAAGCAAGGCTCTCCAGGACGAGATCATCAACCGTACAGAGCAGAGCTTTAACTAAAAAATACAGGGGATAGTTCAGAAAAGGGGGCTGTCCCCTTTACAATGGAGGAAAAGGGTATGAACAGAGAGTTTTATGCAGAAAACAGAAAAACATTGTATAGGAGTGTGGAGCCGGGATCTTTGGTGATCTTATTCAGCGGGCGTGCGCCGCGAAAGACCAGCGATGAAGATTATCCGTATTTTACGAACCGCAACTTCTTATATTTGACAGGAATTGAACAGGCTAATACGGTATTTACCGCTCTGGTCGGTGATGACGAGTGTCAGGAAAAGCTGTATATTCTGCCGCCGGATTTTTTAAAAGAGCGCTGGACGGGGAGAAGGATCAAAGAGCAGGAGGCACAGGACATTTCCGGCATTACGGAATATGGTAATGTGGAACAGTTCGAGGAGGAGCTGGGCGTGCTTCTTCGTTCGGGGAATGTGAAGCAGGTTTATCTGGATTTTGATGAAGCTTTCCGTCAGGATGGAAGCGATGCATTTCGCATGGCTGCAAAGATTCAGGAGAATTGGCCGTATATTCAGCTTAAAGATATCCATATGCAGCTCAGAAGACAGCGCACCATCAAGAAACCTTGTGAGATCGAGGCGATGAAGAAGGCGGCGACCATCACCAAGGCCGGTATCGAGGCGATGATGCGTGCGTCAAAGCCGGGTATGTATGAGTATCAGTATAAGGCAGAGTTTGATTATACGCTGGCACAGTACGGAGTTCTTGCTCCGGGATTCCCGTCCATTATCTCGGCGGGAGACAATAACTTCTGTATTCACTATAATGGATACCGCGGGCAGGCTAAGGACGGGGATATGATCCTCAACGACGTGGGAGCAATATGGGATTATGAGATCAATGACGTTTCCAGAGGCTGGCCGTGTAACGGAAAATTCACAGAGCGTCAGAAGCTTTTGTATCAGTGTGCATATAATACCTCTGAGCATATGTTCAGTATCTTAAAGCCGGGAATTCCGATGGCCGAGGTGGATCAGATCGCCAGAAGGTATAATTTTGAACAGTTAAAGGCGGCCGGTGTATGCAAGAGCTATGATGAGATCGGAACCTATATGTGGCATGGCGGCGCGCATCATGTGGGATTTGATGTACACGATGTGGTGGACGTTAAGGGACGCATGACTGAGCCGGGCATGGTATTCTGCGTGGATATCGGAATTTACCATGAAGAGTGGGGAATCGGTTTCCGTGTGGAGGATAACTGCCTGATCACGGAAAATGGCTGTCAATGTATTACTTCCGGGGTGCCGAAAAAACTGGAAGATATTGAAGCGTTTATGGGAAGATAATACCTTATGAAACGGCCGAATGGCCATACGGGGTGCCCTTGGGTATAAAATAGAAAACAGGTGGAAATGTTCCGGAGAAAGGGTAAAAAATCTGAGACCCTGGGAATGTTTTGAGTAAAACAAAAAACGTCAGCCGCATAAGCGGTTGGCGTTTTTTAGAGATTACCAAGCTTGGTACGCCTTGCAGCGCACTAGGTCAATCGTTTCTCAAAGTTTCCGTCTACATGGCATCCTTCGGTGAAGATCATAAATGCCTGCGGATCAATTTCACGGACGATTCGTTTGATCTGGTTCACTTCATATTTGGAAATGACGCTGATCAAAATGTTGGAAGACTGGTTGGTATAAGCACCGGCACCGTCCCAGTTCGTTACACCACGTCCGGTCTGCTGCATGATCTCCTGTGCCACGCCCGGTTTCTTGGTGAAAATCATAACGCTGACGTTAATATTCTGGATATGTACATGGTCACAGGCCAGTGAGTAGACTACTCCGTAAATCAGACAGTAGATCGCGACCTCGATGTTGTACAGCATCAGACAGATACTATATACAACGATGTTGATCATTAGTCCGACCTTGCCGACGCTGAAGCCGGGGAAACGTTTGGTCATATAGATTCCCAGAATGTCCTGTCCGCCTCCGGAGCTTCCGCCGCGAAGGATCAGACCGGAACCGGCGCCTGCAATGATTCCGCCGATGACACAGGCTGTCAGATAATCTTCGATCAGCGGCGTCTTGGGAATCGGAATAAAGGTAAGTGCCGCTGTCTGGACGATGATCACGACGATGGAACGGAAAAAGAACGCCTTTCCCATCTTGGACCACGCCAGATAAATGAGTGGGATATTGATCAGAAGGTACACAAGACCGGAAATATCGGTCTGCCCTAATGACAGATGAAAGGTACTTACGATAAATGTACGGATCAACTGGGCAATTCCCATAAAGCCCCCGTTGTAAAGGGAGAGCGGTGTGATCAGAACATTAAGCCCGAAGGCAAACATCACTGCACCGAAGCAGGCGATTCCCAGCGCGGAGATCTGCTTTTTCTGCTCGGCTGTAAATGGTAAATTCGATGGCATAATAAAACCTCCTTGTATTTTCAAAATTTTCTATGTAGTCTGAAGGTCCGTTTGACATTTCAGAATATAGCGCCGGGGTGCCAGATCAGCATTTTGGCGCAACTATAATAGAGTATAGAGAATAACGGAGGGAAAATCAATGATATTTTTAAGAAAATAAAATTTAAATGTTAAGGGAAATGGTGTATGATGGAGAAAGCACAGAAAATGATAGATTAGAAAATCGTAATTTGGGAAAAGAGGAAAGAAGATGCTTATACAAGGTTTGCAGAAATTAACACTTTTGGATTATCCGGAAAAGGTGGCGTGTACGGTGTTCACCGGGGGCTGCAATTTCAGGTGTCCGTTTTGTCACAACGCTTCGCTGGTAATTGACCGGGGAAATATCCAGCCGATTGTGTCACGCAAAAATGGCCAATATACGGAGGAAGAAATCCTGGAATTTCTAAAAAAACGAAAGGGAGTCTTAGATGGGGTCTGTATCACGGGCGGAGAGCCTCTTTTGCAAAAAGACCTGGAAGGATTTATTTCTAAGATCAAAGAGCTGGGGCTTTTGGTCAAGCTGGATACCAACGGAAGTTTTCCCGAGCGGCTGAAGGATCTGGCGGGAAAGGGACTGCTTGACTACGTGGCGATGGACATTAAGAACAGCCGCAAAAGATATGGCCGGACAATTGGAATCGAAGGATATGATACGGCTCCGGTGGAGGAAAGCGTTAGTTTCCTGATGGAAGGGAGCCTTCCCTATGAATTTCGGACTACGGTGGTAGAAGAATTTCACGACGAGGAGGCGATGCTGGCGATCGGAGAATGGATCGCGGGGGCAGAGAACTATTATTTGCAGCAGTTCGTGGATTCCGGCGATGTGATCCGTTCAGGGCTCCATGCATGCAAGACGGAGGATCTTGCCAGATGGAGAGAAATGCTGAGGCCCTTTGTGGGGCAGGTATCGGTGCGGGGTGTGGATATAGCGTAAAGGATATATTTTCAAATTGTCAGATAGTTTGAAGTATTTTCCGTGAAGCATGCTATATAAAATTTGTCTGGAATATGGCTGAATTCTGGGAAAAACAGGCGGATTTCCCGAGAGGCGCCAGCGGGAATGTGTCAGATAAATTTACAAAAATATAGTTAATATCAGTAAAAACGAAACAACATGTAGTTCTGCATTGAAAAACCGCACACTACATGTTGTTGTTTTGTGTTGACAAGGAAGAAAAGCAGTGATATCATTAAAGAACAGCGTTAACAGTACTATGACAGAAAGGGGAAGATAAATAAATGTATCAGGTAGCAAAGCGTGACGGAAAAGTAGCAGAATTTGATATTTCCAAAATTACAGAGGCCATCAGGAAAGCATTTGAGGCGCAGGAGAAGGAATATCACCCGACGGTGATCGATCTTTTGGCGCTCAATGTTACTTCTGACTTTGAATCCAAGATCAAAGGCGGACTTATTGAGGTAGAAGATATTCAGGACAGCGTGGAAGAGGTTCTGATTAAGGCAGGGTATGCAGATGTAGCTAAGGGCTATATTTTATATAGAAAACAGAGGGAGAAGATTCGTAACATGAAATCGACTCTTTTGGATTATAAAGACATTGTGAACAGTTATGTGAAGGTCAGCGACTGGCGTGTGAAGGAGAACTCTACGGTTACTTATTCAGTCGGGGGACTGATCTTAAGTAATTCCGGTGCAGTCACTGCAAATTACTGGCTTTCCGAGATTTACGATAATGAGATCGCGAACGCGCATAAGAATGCGGATATTCATATTCACGACCTGTCTATGTTGACCGGATATTGTGCAGGCTGGTCCTTAAGACAGCTTATTGTGGAGGGACTTGGAGGAATTTCGGGCAAGATCACTTCTGCTCCGGCTAAGCATTTGAGTGTGCTCTGCAACCAGATGGTGAACTTCCTTGGAATCATGCAGAATGAGTGGGCAGGTGCACAGGCATTTTCCTCATTTGACACCTACCTTGCGCCGTTCGTGAAGACGGACCATCTGACCTATCCGGAAGTGAAGAAGTGCATTGAAGCGTTCATCTATGGCGTCAACACGCCTTCCCGCTGGGGAACACAGGCGCCGTTTTCCAACATTACTCTGGACTGGACGGTGCCGAACGACCTGAAGGATAAGCCGGCTATCGTAGGCGGAAAAGAGATGGACTTCACTTACGGGGACTGTAAAAAAGAGATGGACATGGTCAACAAAGCATTCATCGAGATCATGATCGAGGGCGATGCGAACGGACGCGGATTCCAGTATCCGATTCCGACCTACTCCATTACCAGTGATTTTGACTGGTTTGATACAGAGAATAATCGTCTGCTTTTTGAGATGACAGCCAAATACGGTACGCCGTATTTCTCAAACTATATTAACAGTGACATGGAGCCGAGCGATGTGCGCAGTATGTGCTGCCGTCTGAGACTGGACCTTCGGGAGCTCCGCAAGAAATCCGGCGGATTCTTTGGAAGTGGAGAGAGTACCGGATCGGTGGGCGTTGTTACGATCAATATGCCGAGAATCGCATATCTTTCTGCAAATGAGGAAGAGTTCATGCGTCGCTTGGACCGCATGATGGATATCGCGGCAAGATCTCTGGACATCAAGAGAAAGATCATCAGCAAGCTCCTGGATGAGGGATTGTATCCGTACACCAAGAGATACCTTGGCGGATTCGGAAATCATTTCTCTACCATCGGACTGGTGGGAATGAACGAAGCAGGTCTGAATGCAAAATGGATCGGCAAGGATATGACGCACAAGGAGACCCAGGAATTCTCCAAGAGAGTTCTGAATCATATGCGTGAGCGGCTTTCTGACTATCAGGAGGAGTACGAGGATCTGTTTAACTTAGAGGCGACTCCGGCAGAGTCCACGGCTTACCGCCTGGCAAAACACGACGTGGAGCAGTACCCGGATATCATTACGGCGGCAGGAGAGTGCGGAACGCCGTATTATACCAACAGTTCACATCTGCCGGTCGGCTTTACCGATGATATTTTTGAGGCGCTGGATATTCAGGACAACCTGCAGACCCTGTACACGTCAGGCACGGTATTCCACGCATTCCTGGGCGAGAAACTGCCGTCCTGGAAGGCAGCGGCGAACCTGGTAAGAAAGATCGCGGAGAATTATAAGCTTCCGTATTATACGATGTCGCCGACATATTCGATCTGTAAGGAGCACGGCTATATCACAGGTGAGCAGTATACCTGTCCAATCTGCGGAGCGCCGACGGAGGTCTACAGCAGGATTACCGGATACTACAGACCGGTGCAGAACTGGAATGATGGTAAGACGGAGGAGTTCAAGAACCGGAAAGAATATAAGATTGATGAGAACGGGAACAGAAGAACTGCATAGAAGCAAGTAGTATAAAGAAAGTACTATACATGGAAAACGAGATGAGCAAAAAGCCATCTCGTTTTCTTTTACCAAGCATACCTTGTGAAACGGCCGAATGGCCATACGGGATGCCCTTGGGTATACCTTGTGAAACGGCCGAATGGCCATACGGGATGCCCTTGGGTATAACTGTCATTTAAGCCTCCGCATAAATCACATTGATGCCTAAGGCACGGTATTTGTCTGCTTCCTCCTGCGGGAGGGCGGGGTCGGTAATGATGGTGTCGACCTCTTTCACATCAGCAATCCGGGTAAATGCAGAGTGGTTGAATTTGGTATAATCGGCCATACAGATTACCTCATCGGCTGCGGCCATAAAAGCCCGCTTGGTAGAACGGTCTCCATAATAGAAGATCATTAATCCGTTTTCAATATCGATGGTGCTTACGCCGAGGAACATCTTATTGACGCGGTATTTTTTTATGAACTGAATAGAATCTTCTCCATTGATCACGAAGGACTCCCCGTCTCTTTTCAGAAGCCCGCCAATGACATACAGGTGTACGTTTGTTTTGTACATGAGTTCGTTCATGATGAAGATATCGTTTGTCAGCACCGTGATTTTGAAATCCCCCAGTAGTTTTGCCAGCTCCAGCGTTGTGCTTCCGTCATCGAGCAGAATGACATCATTTTCCTTCAGGAGGGAAAAGGCCTTTTTGGCGATCATAGCTTTCTCTGTGGCATATCTTTGCCGGTGGGAAAGAATGGGAAAAGAGGAGACCTGGTAATTGGCAAGAACAGCTCCTCCATGTACACGCTGCAGGGCATTTGCATTTTCCAGTTTCTTTAAATCCAGACGTATGGTTTTGGGAGTTACATGGAGCATTTCACTTAGTTGGTTCACGTCTACACTTTTTTCCTGCTGCAAAATATCCATAATTAATTCCAGACGTTTGTTTTGAATCATAACTATTCTCCTTTGAGATACCCCATTATGCCTGTATGTATTTGCATCAGGCACTTTTTGGTTATTTTTTATTAAAATTATAGCATAGCTTTTGGCAGAATACAATCTGTTTGAGACAAAAAAGAACAAATATGTATTATATCGAACTTTAAAAGTTCACTTTTGTAGAAAAATTAAGAAAAATGACAGACAAAAATGATAAATTAGTGAAATTATCTTGACTAATCCGATGCAAAATGGTATAAATAAAACATAAACGAACAAAAACAAACATATAAAAGAAAAGGAGGCATGAGAGAATGAACGGATTCATTGACGAAGTCTGTACGCAGGGTAAGCTGCTGCATAAGACTGCCGAGTATTACCGGGGGGAAGGTGCCGGGAAGATTGAGCACATCGCCGGTTTATTTGACGACAGGAAGATGAACAGAATCGTTTTGACCGGCATGGGGAGCTCCCTTTATGCTATGGATTCCGTGCGCAGTTATTTGACGGGAAAGGGGATTCCGACGCTTGCGTTCAGTTCATTTGAACTATCACGTTTTCAATTTGGACAACTGGACGACAGGACTCTGGTAATCGCAGTTTCCCAGTCCGGAAATTCCGCAGAAGTAGTGGAACTGGTGGAAAAAGCAAAAGAGGTTACGACCGTAGTCGGAATCTATAATAATGAAGGAAGTGCTTTGAGCCAAATCGCGGATATTACGTTGCCAATCTGCGCTGAGAAAGAGGTTTCCATTACGAGTAAAACCTATGAGCTTACGATGCTGATCTTAAATATCCTGGCTCATCGGCTCGTCGGCGAACTGGACGATGGATTCTGGGAAGAGGTAGGCCAGGCAGCGGCGTGGGCGGATGACTGGCTGGCGCATTGGGAGGAAAATTCGCGTCCCATGTTTGAGTTTGCTCAGGGAATCACACTTTTCGATCTGTTGGCGAACAATACATCATTGGCAACAGCAAGGCAGCTTTCCCTGGCATACCGCGAGGGCCTGCATAACTGTACGGCAGTATGGGAATGTGCAGATTATGCTCATGGGCAGTATCACAGTGCGAAGATGGGAGAAGAATACCTGGCGCAGATGTTTTTCCCGGTGTTTGAGGAAGGCACAAAAGAGATGAAGATGTTTCATTTTATTCTTGATCATGGTGGGAAGGTCATGCTGTATACTACGTCCGATATTCCCGAGGAAGAAAGAGTCTTTGTGGTCAGACTTCCCAGAGTGCGGGATTCACTGATGCCGTTGATCGAGAGTGTTGCGGCGGAAACAATGCTGGGTATGCTGTTTGGTCCTGATTGGGTAAAGGATCATTAGGAGGTGTTCATGTGATTATTGATGTATCAAATACGATTGGAAAGCACAGGTTTAAAGAAGAAATCAGGGCGGAGGAGCTTCTGGAAAAAATGGACGAGGCCAGAATCGATGTCGCGGTCATAAGCTGCTACGCAGAAAGTGAGGATAATGAATCGGTATATCAGGCGATCAAAAAGTATCCTGACAGATTTATCGGGCTTTATACTGTGAATCCGTGGAAGGAGGGCAGCGCGAAGGAGCTGGAGGATGCGTTAGCCAATAAAGGGTTCAAAGGGCTTTATATGAATCCGCTGCGGCATGGATATATGCTTTGTGAGCATGAGGTATTCTATCCGCTTTTGGACGTCTGCAGAAAGTATCACGCAGTGGTGTGGTGCTACGGCGCGGCGGAAGTATTCTCAAGTCCCGTATTTTTCGGAGGAATCGCGGAAGATTATCCGGATGTGAACATTATCATGGGCCGCATGGGACTTCAATATGATAACGCAAGTGCGGTAAGCGTGGCGAAAGATCATAAAAATATCTATCTTGAGACATCATCCAGTATGGATTTTAATACGCACCGTGCGATGAAGACGGCCGGGATCGATCAGGTGCTTCTGGGAACCGGGACACCGGATGCCGGATATTATCCATTGGAACTCTTAAAGGTAAGAAATGCGGCAAAGAATTTTGAAGATGGAGAAGAAAAGGTTCTCTGGAAAAATGCAGCCAGAATTTTTGGACTTGACCGGGAGGTGAGGGAATGATCATTGATATGCTGGCTCATATCGGAGTCAAAAAGGGAGAAGATTATAAAGTGGAGTCTCTACTGGAGATTATGGAGCAGTCGGGAGTCGATCGCTGTATGATATGTTCCCAGCTGGAGACGATTAATAATGAGTATATCCATGAGTGCTGTGTGAAATACCCTGATAGGACGATTGGCTTTGCGGTGATCAACCCGTGGGATGTGGATGGCGAGGAACAGCTGGAGAGATGCTTTAGAGATTACCATTTTTATGGATTAAAGCTGAATGCGATCCGGTTTGGATACAGTGCAGACCGGCACAGTGTGCTGGACCCGTATTTTGAACTTTGCCGCAAATATCACAAATGTGTGGTGGTTCACGGACAGTCAGATATGTTTTCCATTCCGGACAAATGGGCCGAGATGGCAAAGGCATTCCCGGATGTGCCGGTGATCTTATATCATATCGGCGTGCCGATGATGTATGAAAGAGCATGCCAGTTGGCAAAGGAGATCCCGAATTTCTATCTTAGCACCTGCGGGGCGTATGTGCCGGTGATTCGGATGGCATATGAAATCGCAGGACCTGAGAAAGTTCTCTATTCTTCGGACGCACCGTTCGGAGACGAGGCACAGGAGATAGAGAAAATCCGGTATATCTGCGATAACGAGGAACATCTGGAACTGATGCTGGGGAAAAATGCCGAGAAACTTCTGGGACTGTAAGGAAGGGAGGACGCTATGATGGGTAAGAGCATTATGTGGGACTATATTGCCGAGGAACCGGAAGTGCTTGAAAAACTTCTGGAAACAGACGAGGTCGTAAGATTCGCCGCCGATGTGGGGAAAAAGCTGGAAGCGGTCTATTTCGTCGCTCATGGGAGTTCCTACAATGCTTCTGTCGCTGTGTCAGATTTCATGGCGAAGTATGGAGGGGTCAGAGTGTATACCTATACCCCGGCCAATTTCTGCTATCATGAGGGCTCCATTGCGCAGGAAATAAGAGAACGGGTACTGGTGGCGGCAATCAGTCAGACCGGAACCAGCAGCGGCGTGATCGAAGCGATGGAGAGCGCAAAAAAGCAGGGCCTTAAGACGCTGGGAATTACCGCTGCAGGGGCGTCTCCCGTGGGAAGCGGGGCGGATTATATGCTGAGCCTTGGATGCGGACCGGAGGACAGCAATGCCAAGACGAAGGGGTATAGCGCCACACTGGTGCTGCTTATGAGGCTGGCGCTGAGTCTGGGGCGCGAAAAAGGCATCATAGATGAAGCGTATGAACTGGAGGTACTGGGAGAACTGAGAGGTCAGATTGCACAATTTCCGTCGCTGACCACGAAAATCTGCAGCTGGTGTGAGAGGAAGCATTACGGAAACCAGCTGAAGGAGCTTTATGTTCTTGGCTATGGCATGAATTTCGGCACTGCTATGGAAGGGCAGTTAAAATTGATGGAGACCATGTGTATTCCGACCATGTTCAACGATATCGGGGAATTTTCGCATGGCATGCATCGTGCGTTAAATGAGAACAGCAGCGTACTGCTCTTTCGGACGTATCATCCGCTTAAGGAACTGACAGAGGAAACCTTCAGGTATTTACAGACGGTTACAAAAGAGGTTCTCATGCTGGATGCAGCCGGAGATTCTCCGGAAGAGGAAAACAGGATTCTGATTCCCGCATGGCCCCTGACGCAGTCGCTTCTTCTTATGACGCTGGCCGTGCAGGTGCTTTCGGTGTTCGCGCCGGAACAGATCGGGGAAGATCCTAACCGGGATGCACATAACGATTTTACCGAGGTAGTGCATACCCGTGTATGATTGGGACTGAGAGGAAAAACAAGGAATTTCACTTTAAAAGTGAGGAGGTAAGTCTATGAAGACAAACAAATTTGAAGCAACAATGGACAAATTCAGTGGCTGGATAGAGCGTTATATCGCGCCGCCTCTGGTGAAAATGGGAAATCAGAGACATTTTGCGGCAATCAGGGCAGCACTTATTCGTACCATTCCACTGATCATTATCGGTTCTCTGCCGCTGATCCTGACGAGTCTGCCGGTGGAGTCATGGGCGAATGCGATGGCGCCGTATGCAGAGAAGCTGAACATTCTTTATACGATGACGATGAATTTTATGACTCTGTATCTGGCAATCTCGCTGGGGTCTGAGCTGGCGCGTATGTATGAGGAATTGGACTCTACGATCGTCAGTATCGTGACTGTGGCATGCTACATTATCACGGTGGCGCCGGTCAATCTGGCGGATGGTACGTTAAATGTTACCGGTTTCTCGGCAAAGGGAATGTTTACTTTATTTGTAGTTGCCATCGTTGTAACGGAGTTCATGCATTTTGCATATAAGCACAATATTATTATCAGACTGCCGAAGTCGGTGCCGTCCGGAATTGCCCAGAGCTTTGCGTCTCTCCTTCCGATGGCGATTCTGCTGGTGGCATTCTGGCTGCTGAGAGTTGTAATCGGATTTGATCTTAATGCTCTTTTGAATACGATCGTATCCCCGCTTCTGGCGGTCACCGATACATGGTACGCTGCATTTATCTGTGCATTGCTTCTGCAGCTGCTCTGGTTCGTGGGAATTCACGGCGGTTCCTTTACCGTATGGGGAGTGATGTATCCGTTCCTTCTGGCAAATATCGCGGACAATGCCGCTGCGGTAGCTGCAGGGGAAGCGATGCCGCATATCCTGACCGAGCCGTTTTTCTATAGCTGGACGATGATCGGCGGCGTTGGAATGACGTTATCACTGGTTGTTCTCTGGATGAAATCAAAGTCATCTCATCTGCGTGAAGTGGCAAGATTATCCTTCCTTCCGGGTATCTTTTGTGTAAATGAGCCGGTAATGTTCGGTGTTCCGATCGTATTAAATCCGCTGATGTTTGTTCCGTTTGTATTTTTAACTTCATTATTAGGAACAATGTATGGTTACATTTTGACAGCAATCGGCTGGATCAGTCCTGCCTATGTGCAGATTCCATGGACGACGCCGCCGCTTCTGCAGCCGTACCTGTCCACCGGCGGCGACTGGAGAAATGTGGTTGCACAGGCAATTTTGATCGTGCTTATGGGAATTATCTGGTATCCGTTTGCAAAACTATATGAGAAGCGTTGTGTGGAGGAAGAAAAGGCAAATCTTGAAGCTGAAGGCGATAAATAGTCTGCTCACATATTCGTTTCAGGTGTGGGAATAATAGAAAAAAGACCAAACAGGGCTGTGGCCGGAGGTTGTCCGGCCTTAAGCCCGTGAAAAGGAGGAAATCGTTATGAGAGAACTACATGCAGTGATTCTTTGTGCATCGGCTATGTCATCAAGTATGATCGTGGAGGCCCTCAAGAAGGTGGCGCCGAAGAAGGGCGTTAATCTTACAGTCAGCTGTTCGGCGAGTCTTCGTTATAGAACCTTTGATTTCGGCGGGCTGGATATCGTCCTGATCGCACCGCAGATCAAGGGACAGATGCAGGACATCAAAAAATTTGCGGCAGAAAAAGGGTATCAGGATCTGCCGTTCATGCTGATTCCCATGAGAGAATACGGGCTGGCCAAAGGGGAAGCGGTTCTGGATATGATGCTGAAAACATTGGAAGAGGCCGGAAAACTCTAAATGGCAGACGAAAGGGGAAATGCATATGAAGATGACGATGGAAGAACTAAACAGTGCCTGTATGGAGATGATCGCAAGCGCAGGGGAAGGAAGAGCGATCGTATTTGAGGCACTTGATGAGATAAATGCGGAAAATTATGCCATGGCTGATAAAAAGCTGACCCAGGCGCAGGAATTTCTTGCCGAGGCGCATAGAATTCAATTTGAAAAACTGATGGCTCCGCAGAATAACGGCGTAGAGATTCCATTTTCTATGCTGCTTTTGCATGCAATGGACATGTCGATGGTCGCAACCTCCGAGCATGATCTGCTTCGAAGCATCGTAAATGCAAGATTAAGCAGAAAGGAAGAAAACGTATGAAAGAAGTAAAGGTTACAGTGAAATTTAAGGAAGGCCTTCACGCCAGACCGGCGGTGAAAATGATTAAGCTTGCTTCTTCTTTTGCTTCTGACGTGACGTTGGAAAAAAACGGAAAAATTGTTCCCGCAGACAGCATTATGGCTGTGCTGGGGGCTTGTATTGTGTGCGGTGATGAGATTACCGTGCGCGCCCAGGGGGAAGATGAGGAGCAGGCAATTCTGGCCATGGAGCAGTATTTTGCATAGAATACCAGGCCGGGAAAGGAACAGTATTTTGCATAGAATACTAGGTCGGGAAAGGAGCATTTTATGAAGAAAATGCAGGGAACAGGCTGTGCGGAAGGCTGCGCAGGGGGTGTGGCATTCGTAAAAAAGGATGACGACATCGTTTTTTCAAATGTTTCCACGGAAGCAGATGGCGCACATGTAGAAGATCCGGAGGGGGAAGTCGCCCTGCTGGAGGAAAGCATGGAGAAGCTGGAGGGGCAGCTGGAGACGCTTTATGAGAAAACGCTGGAGGAATCGGGGGAAGAGGCGGCAGAGCTGATAGAATCCTACCAGATGATCTTGTGCGACAGACATTTCTGGGGTAAAACCAAAGAGATGATCCGGCAGGAGAAGCTGTCCTGCGTTCATGCGGTTCTTCAAACATGCGAGAATTGCCGTCTTGAATTTGAGGCAATGGAAGACGCCTATATGAAGGAGAGGTATCAGGATATTGAGAAAGTCTGCCGGGAGCTGGTACGGCTGGCCGGCCATATGGAAGGAGACTTAAGTGCCGTACAGCTTACCGGGCCGACGATTGTCGTGGCGGATACCCTGACTCCGGTCGATACCGTGAAACTGGATAAAAAGTATTTGAAAGGCTTTGTGACGGAAAGCGGCGGGACGACCTCGCACGCTGTGATTCTGGCGCGTACACTTGGAATTCCTGCGATCGTGGGTGTGAAGGGAATTACGAAGTGTGTGGAAAACGGCATGGAGCTTATCATAGACGGTTCGGACGGGACAGTCATTTTGCAGGCGGATGCAGGCGAAAAAGAAGAATTTGAAAGAAAAAGAAGAGCACAGACAGAGCTGGCAGCGCGTTATGACCGGGAGCCGAAAGGAGAGGCGCGTACGAAGGACGGCTGCCATGTCTATCTCGCAGTAAATTCGGGTGATTCTGATTCGGCGGAGACGCTCGATCCGGACATATGCGACGGAGTAGGGCTGTTTCGCACGGAATTCTTGTATATGAAGCAGAATGATTATCCGGACGAGGAGACTCTGTTTGAAGCGTACCGCGATGTGACAGAGCGGATGAAAGGAAAAGAGGTCGTATTTCGCACGCTGGATATCGGAGGGGATAAGGCGCTTGGATATATGGAGCTCCCTGAGGAGGAGAATCCATTTTTAGGCTATCGTGCCGTTCGTATCTGCCTGGACAGGCCGGAGCTTTTTTCTACACAGCTTCGTGCCATTCTGCGTGCTTCTGCGTTTGGAAATGTAAAAATCATGTTTCCCATGATCACCGGTGCAGAGGAACTGCGCGCGTGTCTTGCGGTTCTGGAGGAATGCAAGAGGGAGCTTGCTAAAGAGCAGATTTCATTTGACAAGGATATAAAGGCCGGAACCATGGTGGAGACCCCGTCTGCGGTCATGGTCCTCGACCAACTGGCCAGGTATTCTGATTTTTTCAGCGTAGGTACGAATGACCTGGTGCAGTATACCATGGCGGCAGACAGGGGAAATACAAATGTGCAGAATTTGTATGATCCATATCAGCCTTCTGTACTGCGCGCGCTGCATCATATCGGTCGCACGGCTAAGAAATCGGGCGTTCCTGTCAGCGTGTGCGGCGAGACGGCTTCAATGCTTCCGATGGTGCCGTTTTTGATTGGCTGCGGCGTGGGGAAACTGAGTGTTGCAGCTTCCGCGCTGCCGCGTCTTAAGTATTTGGTAAGGCGCCTGAATGAGGCAGACTGCATAAAGATGGCGGATCAGGTAATTCAGATGGAATCCGTGCAGGAGATAAAGGAGATTCTTAGCCGTTATGCAGATGGTATGTTAGGAGAAACGTTATGAACATAGAGGATCGTAGAATCAGAATGGTCATGCTGGATATAGACGGTACGATCGTCAATTCTTCCAAATCCAGGACTATGACGGCAGAGCTGTGTGAGGTTATCTGGCAGGTCGTGGAAAACGGAATCTACGTGGGGCTGGCGTCAGGGCGCAATTATGGACATGTGATGTCTCTGATACGCGGAAGTGGTTTTACCGGGCCGTTTATCTGCAACAACGGGGCTTATATTGTATGGGAAGACGAGGTGTACCGGGAAAGACTCCTTCCGGATACGGTCATCGAGGCTGCGTGGGCGCAGGTCAGGAGCCTTAAATGCTATGTTGAGTTTTCCGGAAGAAATGTCATGCACACCTGTGTGGTTCCCGGCTATACCGGCCCTACATTCCCCAAAGTCGGGGAAGATGAATATCTGGATGAGATGGAGTATTCGCAGGTTGATTTTGAAAAGATCAGACGGGATTCTATCAGTAAGATTACGATTGTCGTCGATACGAAGGAAAAAGCGGAGGAAGTCACAAAGTTTTGGACGGAGGGAAGTCTGAAGGATCTGGTATCTTTGTCGCGGTCTTTTTGGTTCTGTCTGGAACTTACACAGAAGGGCGTATGCAAAGGGGAGGGCCTCAAGGAAATTGCAGGGCAGATGGGAATTCCGATGTCGGAGGTCCTGGCGATCGGCGACGGGGATAACGATGTGGAAATGCTGCAGGCCGCGGGCATCTCATTTGCCATGGAAAATGCATCTTACGCAGCGCTTGCCGCGGCGAAATACCGCACGGCTTCGGTGGAAGAAGATGGAGCAAGGCAGGTGCTGGAGAAGTATTTGCTTAAAAGGAAATAGGCTGTAAAAATGCTATAGGCGCTGACATCTGTATTAGGTGTGTCAGCGCCTATAACTCAAATATGAGAGTAGTACTATAACGTCAAATCCAGAAATCAGCTCAGATCTTCAGCTGATTTTTCAAATAATGAATGAATTTTTTCTCACGCACACTCACTTGATAAGACTGGGATTTCATCAGATAAATCCCAATATATTTGTCAAAATCCAAAGGGAGAGTGGTCACTTTGGAGCCTTCCGGAATCGAGATGGAATTCTTCACGACAACGGAGATATATTGACCGGTCTTGACAGTGTCAAATAGTCCGCCGCGGTCGAAAATGTAAGTAATCTTTTCTTCGTCGTTCAACCCCAGGACTTCCAGCCAGTCAGCCGGATCAAAGTTTTCATAGGTGACAATATTTTGATTCGGAAGATCCTGGTAGGACACAGAATCAAGCTGTGCCAGAGGATGAGAGGTGCTCAGAAGGACTTCCAGCGGAATGTGTAGTCTGAGCGGTACCAAATCCATATGGTAGCGGTTGGCGGTAAGCCGATGAAAAGGCTCACGGTCCTCAAAACAATAAAAAATAGCCATGCGGTAGCGTTGTTCTACCACGTCCTGTATGACTTGGATAAGTCCTGTCTCCTTGAAGGAATCCCGGCATCCGATGGCAGGGGACTGATTCAAAAACTGAATGAAGGTCTGCATAAAAAGAGCAGAGTTTGTGCAGGATATGGAAATATTTTCATGATGCTTAAACTGACTGGGAATCTTCTTGATCTTGTTATGTTCCGACAAGATAATCTGGGCAGACTGAATGAACAATTCACCTTCTTGTGTAAGTTCGATTCCCTTACTGCTACGGGCGAAAAGAGGAAAGCCAAGTTCCGTTTCAAGGGCGCGAATCGAGTGGCTAAGATTCGATTGTGAGGTAAACAGATTCTTAGCTGCTTTATTGATCGAGCCACATTTCCAGATTTCCAGAACACATTGTAGATTGTGAAAATTCATGTAATCATCTCCTTCATGGAGGATAGCGTTTCTCTATTTCCCATTTATTATTATATATTTTTTCAATAAGTATATCAAGAGAATAAGCATATGTGTTTTCATTCATATCCCCGCTAATTCCTGTATAACTACGTCTTTTTTCGACATGATAAAATAAACTTTAAGAGTTTAACTGGTTAATAGAGAAAATAATCGTTACAGGCTGCATAAAGCCTGTATTTTTTTTGAATTTTCTGCTCTTTTGTAGTTGGCTGAAAATCAAGGAAATTTATAAATGTCACTAAATATGCGGAAAGTGATACGACATAAATAAAAAAGCAATTATATATTTTTTCAATAAATGAGGCATAGCAATAGATATATACAATTTCATTCATACCCCCGCTATTTTCTGTATAACCACAAAACTGTCAGACATGTTACAATAGGTTTAACAAAAGAGTCGACTCTCCAAAATGAATAATGGAGGTAATTGAATATGGCAGAAGTAAAACAGCCCGCAAGTGCTTTATCATCACCAAGATTTTGTAACATGGGAACATTTATGCGTATGACGAAGGTGGATTCCGCAGAAGGACTTGACTTTGCAATCGCAGGTGCACCTTTTGACACCGCAAGCTCATTCCGTTCCGGTTCACGTTTCGGCCCGAATGCAATCCGTAACATCTCTGCGATGATGAAACCGAACAATGTTATTTTGCAGGTAAACATCATGGAGAATCTGAAAGGTGGCGACATTGGTGATTTCAATGTAACTCCGGGTTACATTCATCCGACTTATGATGCGATTGAAGAAGGTGTTGCAGGAATTCTGAAAGAGAATGCAGTGCCGATCGTTCTTGGCGGCGACCATTCGATTACACTGGCAGAGCTTCGTGCTGTTGCTAAAAAATATGGTCCGGTAGCTCTGGTACACTTTGATTCTCATTCTGACCTGTGTGATGAAGTATTCGGACAGAAATACAATCATGGAACTCCGTTCAGACGTGCAATCGAAGAAGGACTTATCGATCCGGCACACTCAATCCAGATTGGTATGCGTGGATCTCTCTATGATCCGAACGAGCACAAGATGGCAGCAGAGCTTGGTATGCTCCTGATTCCGGCACACAAAGTTCGTGAGATGGGATTTGAGGCACTTATTAAGACGGCTCTGGAGCGTGTAGGCGACAAACCGGTATTCCTGACCTTTGATATTGACTTTGTTGATCCGGCTTACGCACCGGGAACTGGTACACCAGAGGTTGGCGGATTTACATCTTATGAGTCTCTGTCTTTAGTTAGAGCAATCAAAGATATGAACTTTGTAGGATTTGATATTGTTGAGGTTCTGCCTTCTTACGATTCAGGAGAAGTGACAGCTTACCTTGCTGCAAATATTGTATTTGAGTATCTTTCCATTCTTGCTGCAAAGAAGAAAAAATAAACTTTTGCAGTCATGTTTCGTAGGTTAATATGCCGGAGAAGATAATTGTCTGGCACCATACATAAGCGAAGGGCGGATGAGCCTTCGACTGGTGCCAGATGTACTTAAGAGAGGGTTTTAAGGAGCACTAAGCCCGGTACCTTTGATTCGGTTGTATTGGGGAATGACACGGCAAAGGTGCCGGACTATGACATTTTTGCCGTGTGGAAATGGAGGGTGGAATGGAAGAAAAGAAAAAAATGATTAGCGTAGCAGAAGTAACAGATCCGGATATGACATCGCCCGAGCTTGACTATGTGGAGCTTGACAGTGGCAGCAGGA
Organism: Roseburia hominis; assembly: GCA_040702975.1. Classification (NCBI taxonomy): domain Bacteria; kingdom Bacillati; phylum Bacillota; class Clostridia; order Lachnospirales; family Lachnospiraceae; genus Roseburia; species Roseburia hominis. The sequence continues at coordinate 3,632,729 of CP159990.1, read as the reverse complement.
CGAAGGGGATTATCCTGTTCCTGATATGCTCCATCATCGGTATTGCAGTCTTTTTTGGACAGGTGAATGGAAGTACCATTTTTGGACTTATTTATAACGGATTTGTAGATTTGTTCGGACAGGCAATCTACTGGATATTGACCGCAGTAATCGTTGGGAATTTTGTCTGTCACATCTATTTTAAATACATCGATAAGGGCAAGACAAAGAATGCTTTTGCAGATGTGTATGGAAATGATACCGTAGTTCACACGGTGTTATATGGTTTAGGTGTTGTTTATATCGTGATCTACACTCTGTGGGTAGTGCATGGTATGAATATGCCGGAGATTATTGTAAGTGACGCGACAGGCGGCAATGTAATTCCGCCGATTGTAAAAGGTGTGTTTGGTATTCTTCTGGCAGGCGCGGTATTTATGCCGTTTTTGCTGAATTATGGTATTCTGGAAATTATCGGAGCATTGCTCGAACCACTTATGAGACCGCTCTTTAAGGTTCCTGGAAAGTCTGCTCTTGATGCGACTGCTTCATTTGTAAGCTCGTCATCACTTGGAGTTCTGATCACGAACCGTCTGTGGAAGAACAATGTATACACGGAGAAGGAAATGGTAGCAATCATGACCGGATTCTCCGCAGTGTCGATTGGATTTGCACAGCTCGTTATTGATACGGCGGGCATGGGAAGTCATTTCTTCAAGATTTATGCACTTAGTTTTGTGATGGTATTCCTGATTGAGATGGTTACGGTGCGTATCCCGCCGATTTCTAAGAAGAAAGATGTTTATCATAATGGAAAAGTACAGACAGAAGAGGAACGTAAGGAAGGTTCCCGCTATTCTGTAAAGACAATTCCGTTAGGTATTCAGAGATCCATTAAACGTGCGGCAGTTGCCAACAGTGTGCCGAAAAATGTAGGGCTCAGCCTGAAAGATAGCGTTCTGGTGCTTCCTCAGGTGCTTACGATGTTGTCCGCAGTCGGTGTGTCTGCTATGATTCTGGCAGAGTATACTCCGGTATTTAAGTGGCTTGGTTATATTTTCCAGCCGATTTTGATGGTATGTCAGGTTCCGGATGCAGCAGCGATCGCTCCGTCTATGCCGGTTGGTATTGCGGAAATGTTCCTGCCGGTTCTGGTTATGAACAGTACAGCGGCAACAGTGACGATTGGTATGCAGGCAAGAGCGTTCGTATGTCTGGTATCTATGTGTCAGATTATTTTCTTCTCTGAGACAGCGACAGTTATGATGGCGACAAAATCACCGATTAAATTCTGGGAGATTATTGTATGCTTCTTAGAGAGAACGATTATTGCGATTCCGATGGCGTCGCTTATTGTTAATTTCCTATTTTAGTTTGAGATAGAAAAATAGTTGATTTGAAGAACACTTTCAGGAAAAGAATCTGAAGGTGTTCTTTTTAGGTGCGCTCTTCTTTCAGAGCGCTGTCCTTTCCTATCATAAAATGATCTTCTACTAAAATGTCAAATGCATGTTCAAAATCATTTTTGCGCATGTATTTGACCATTTTTTTCAGGTTGGCATTCGTGGAATCGATATGCATGCCGCCCTTTATGGAATAAAGTCCGATTCGAATCAGTTCGGATAAATTGGATTCGTAAAATCTGGTGATCCGCTCGTTATCGAAAATGCTTACGATTTCCAGATGCATGTTAGTATCTGCCATCTCCCAGGCGTAGGGGTCGCCGGATACCGCACACATGTGAACGAGCTTTTCCTCGATACGATAGGAGTATTCTTCGGCTCTGCCGCTGTCAAAGATTTGTTTGAAGGCGGCTCCTTCTAAAAGTTCGCGTAACTGATAGATGTTCCGGATATCTTTGTCGGAGATTTCTTTTACTCTCATAGAACGGTAAAAATCACTGACGATCAGTCCCTCGGCCTGAAGCATCTTAAGAGCAGTGCGCACCGGATTACGGCTCATGCCCAGCTCCTGAGTGAGCTTGGCTTCGGTAAGCGGCATTCCGGGCGGATAGGTCAGATTCAGAATATTCTGTTTGATAATCGCGTATGCCTGGTCGGCGAGAGAGGTCTTTTTTGGTTCCATCGGTATTCCTCCATATATTTGTTACTGTAAAAATTGGTGGTGGCACATCGTCTTTGCGAACAGTATATCATAAATTGAGAAATTTTAACAGTGACAAATTGTATACAATTATACGTGGATTATCGACAGAAATGCCCAGGTTTTTGTGTTGGAAATGTTGACTTTATAGCGCGGGAGTGTTACATTGAAGACAGAAAGAATTGTATACAAATTTTAAAATTGTATACAATAGAAATGGCTCTTCGGATGGTCGTAAGATGGAATTTAAAGACGAATCGAAAGCGCGAGAAAAGATATTTTCAGGAGGACAAGGGTATGAAGTTGGGATTTATCGGATGTGGTAATATGGCAGGCGCAATGATGGGCGGTATCATTGCAAATGGTATTTTTAAGCCGGAGGAGATCATCGGATCAGATGTATTTCCGCAGGGAAGAGAACATGTTCAGAAAACTTATGGGATCCATGTGACTGAGAGTAATAAAGAAGTTGTAGAAAAAGCGGAGGTCGTGGTACTTTCTGTGAAGCCGCAGTTTTATGAGACTGTTATTGCCGATATCAGAGACGTAGTAAGACCGGAGCAGATTATCATCACGATTGCGCCGGGCAAGACCCTTAGCTGGCTTAAAGGACAGTTCGCAAAAGAGGTAAAGATCGTGCGCACGATGCCGAATACACCGGCTATGGTGAGTGAAGGTATGACCGGAGCAGTGCCGAATGAGTACATGACGAAGGATGAGGTTGATTATGTATGCCGCATTCTTTCCGGTTTTGGACGGGTAGAGATTATTACGGAGCAGCTTATGGATGTGGTAGTATCTGTAAGTGGAAGCTCTCCGGCCTATGTATTCATTTTTATCGAGGCTATGGCTGATGCGGCGGTTGCGGAAGGAATGCCTCGTAATCTGGCATATGAGTTTGCAGCGCAGGCGGTTCTGGGAAGTGCGAAGATGGTACTGGCTACCAGGAAGCATCCGGGTGAGCTGAAGGATATGGTATGTTCACCGGGCGGAACGACGATCGAGGCTGTGCGGGTGCTGGAAGACAGAGGACTTAGAAGTGCGGTATTTGAGGCGATGGAAGCATGCACCAGGGTTGCAAAAGGAATGTAATTAAGGTATACTACTTGGTAAGGCTTTTGAAATGATAGAGAATGTTATGCGGCCGGGTGCGTTTTGCACGCGGCCGTATTTTTTACAGCAGGAGGTAGTGATGGCTGGGAAACCAAGTGTGAAGAATAGAATTGTAGATGCAGCATGGAAATTGTTTTACGAAAAAGGATATGATGATACGACGGTGGAGGATATTATCAAACTGTCTGATACGTCAAAGGGGTCTTTTTATTATTATTTCGGCAGCAAGGATGCTCTGCTTGATACGCTTGCCACGATTTTGGATGAGAAGTATGTCGAGATGGAGAAGGAGCTTGAAAAACAGCCGGAGATGGATAGTTTTGATAAGTTGATGTATCTGAATTATCATTCACATTTGTTCATGGAGACGAAGATCGATATGTCACTTCTGGCCTCCTTATATTCTACCCAGTTGATTGCGAAGGGAGCGAGAAATCTGCTGGATCAGAACCGGACCTACTACAAACTGGTGAACCGGATCGTGGAAGAGGGACAGAGACGCGGCCAGATCGGCAGGGAAAAATCGGTGTGGGAGATCACCAGGTATTATTCTATTTGTGAGCGGGCACTGGTCTCGGATTGGTGTTTGAATCGGGGAGAGTATTCGCTGGCGGAGTACAGCAGGGAATATATGCCGATTCTGATGGAGCATTTTCGGGTCGGGAAAGAGGCGTAAATACCAGCCTTTGCGCGTACAAAAAGACGATGCAAGAAAGTAGTTTGCAGGAGTAGGCGGCCGCTTTCTGAAGGAAACAGGAGAGAAATGTATATTATGGAGAAAAGTGAGAATAAAGGACTGATATCCGTACATTTAGCGGTACTATTATTTGGGGTAGTCGGTCTGTTTGCCAAATTAGTGGACTTGCCGGCGGTCATTATCGTATTGTGGAGGGTGATATTTTCCTCCGCGTTTTTGTGGTGTTTTCTGTTTTTCAGGAAACAGAAGATCCGGCTTTGCTACAGGAAGGATTATTATCTGATGATAGGAGCCGGGGTGATCCTGGCGGTTCATTGGACCAGTTATATGCAGGCGATCCAGAGCTCGACGGTAGCGGTGGGAATCCTGGCATTTTCGACCTTCCCGCTATTTGTTACTTTTATGGAGCCTTTGGTGTTCCATGAGAAATTGCGGGGCTTTGACCTTGCGTGTGCGGTGGGAATGCTTTTGGGAGTGGTTCTTATCGTGCCTGAATTTGAACTTGGAAATTCGATGACACAGGGAGTGCTGTGGGGCGTTCTGAGTGCATTTACCTATGCGGTATTGTCGCTGATGAATCGGGGATTTACCAAGACTTATCAGGCGGCAGTGGTTTCATTTTATGAGCAGATCAGCGCCTCTGTCGTACTGTTGCCGACCATGTTTCTGCTGAGACCGGTAATGACAGGGAAGGACTTGGCGGTGCTGATGGTTTTGGGTGTGGTATTTACGGCTCTGGCGCATTCGCTGTTTATTAATGGACTTAAGACAGTGAGGGTGCAGACTGCCGGGATCATTTCCGGTCTGGAATCGGTGTATGGAATCGTGAGCGCGTTTCTGTTCCTGGGGGAGATACCGGGGAGGCGCGAGATGATAGGAGGGATCGTAATCCTGGGGGTGGCGTTTCTCTCTACGGTGAAGAATGGAGAGAAGTAAAACATTGCTGTTGCAATTTGTGGGGTTTCTGATTTGATGTTGTAGATAGAACGGCCGGGGTGAGAAATACCTAAAAGAAAATATTGCCGGATATGAGAAGTTATGCTATGATAGGCGCATGGAAAACCAGAGAGCCAGGCGGCTTACCCTTCATTTATTGGAGGGCCTGCCCTCCAGACGAAAGAAAGGAGGGATTGCCAGTGATTACATATGAGGATTTTTTCTTGTTTTGTACATTCATTGTTGCCCTTATTAGTCTGTTTTATCAGATTCTTAAGGATAGAAAGTAGCCGCCAACTATTCGCAGTAGCTGACGGCTGACATCATAAAGATGTAAAGTTGTAAGTTATTTAGGGTAGCCGCTTCTCTGGTTTTCCCTTTTCTACTTAAAATATAGCACATCAGCAAACAAGGCGCAAGAAATTTTGCGAAATATATTTACGAAATGGACAAGTTCCGTTACAATAGTGGTATTGAAATTATGGCAGAAAAGGAGATTTTAATATGGCAAATCCAATTGTAACATTTGAAATGGAAAACGGCGATGTGATGAAAGCAGAGCTGTATCCGGAAATTGCACCGAACACAGTAAATAATTTTATTTCTTTGGTGAAGAAAGGATTTTATGATGGACTCATTTTCCATCGCGTTATTCGTGGGTTCATGATTCAGGGAGGCTGCCCTGACGGAACCGGAATGGGTGGACCGGGATATTCGATCAAAGGGGAATTCCGTCAGAATGGGTTCGCAAATCAGCTTAAGCATGAGCCGGGCGTGCTTTCTATGGCACGGGCGATGCACCCGGATTCCGCGGGATCCCAGTTCTTTATCATGCATGAGACTTCTCCTCATCTGGATGGAGCATATGCTGCGTTCGGACAGGTGACTGAGGGAATGGATGTGGTAAATAAGATCGCAGAGACGGCCACAGATTTCAGGGACAGGCCGCTTGAGGATCAGAGGATGAAGAAGGTTACGGTTGAGACTTTTGGGGAGGAGTATCCGGAGCCGGAGACTGTGTAAAAAAGGAATATTGGAGAAGGGATGCCGCCGTGCAGATGCTTGGCAACCATCTGCACGGCGGCTGACGTTTCTGCAATTACGGTAAAAAGACGAAGAAGCACCAGTGTGTTATAGAAGAGATTTCTCTTGGTTAAGGCGTAGGCGAAGCTGAACATCAGGGTCTGCTTCGCCCAGAAAAAAGCAGGAAGCCCTGAACGTTAGGACTTACCTGGTCTGGATATTCCAAAATGTATGTGGTGCCGGAGCAGATGGAGGCAGATGAGCGCAAGGGCGGCTCCGGTGCTGTCGATGAGGACATCGCGGACGGAGGGGCCGCGGCCGGCAACGAAGGATTGGTGATACTCATCTCCGGCGGCGAAGAGGACGCAGAGGGCGAATGTGGTAAGGAACAGGGAGCGTCCTTTCAAATCGTGAACATGGCAGGGAAGGGCTATGGAGAGGGCGAGCAGGAAGTATTCGGTCATGTGCGCCAGTTTGCGGACGGGGAATTCTATTTTCTCTGCATAGATATCAAGTTCTGTTTCAGACAGGTGAGCACCAAGGAGCCCATCGCCGATCTGGACGATTTTATAGCTGATCTTAGAACTTAAATTTCCTGAGGTTTCTCCATTTTGGGAGGAGAAACCGAAAATGAGCGCCAGCATGAGGAGGGCGGGAAGGAAAGATAAGGGTTTCAATAATTTCTTTCTCATTGTAATCTCCATTTTTATAATTTTTGCTTGTTAGGCATGCCAGAGGCAGCCCAGCGTATCGGGCGTATAAAAATTGCGGGGTACGTTCTTTTGGACCCAGCGTATGATTTAACGAGAACATTATGGCATGATTTGGGGACAGTGTAAAGGTTTTTCATGTTACTGTTTCTATGCTGGATTTCTTTGCTATCGTGGGAGCGATAGTTTCTCTACTTTTATAAGGCAGAAAAATGTGCTATACTTGGGTTTGGCAGATGAACCAGGGTGAAAGGTGAGTGGACCGGGATATTCTGGCGAATTTACAGCAAAGTGAGACAGAAAGGGAGCAAGGATTTATGAAAAAGAGAAAATTAGTGGCATCTCTTCTTGCCGCATGTATGTGTGTCAGTCTTCTGGCAGGCTGCGGCGCAGGGGAAGAGAAGAAGGATACGAAAGAGCAGACAGAGCAGACCGGGACGGTTTCGGAGGAGAAGGAAGAAGAAAAGAAGCCGTCTGAGGTGATAAATATCGGCGCCATGAAGGGACCGACATCCATGGGAATGGCTCAGATCTTAGATGATGAGAACTATCAAGTTTCTATTGTGGCGTCGCCTGACGAGATCGTGCCGATGATCGTTCAGGGACAGGTGGATATTGCAGCGGTTCCGGCAAATCTGGCGTCTGTTTTGTATCAGAAAACAGAAAAACAGGTAAGTGTGCTGGCTGTCAATACGCTGGGAGTATTGTATCTGGTCGAGAATGGTGAGACGATTCAGTCTGTGGAGGACTTAAAGGGGAAAACGATTTATGCCAGCGGTAAGGGCGCCACGCCGGAGTATGCGCTGAATTCTGTGCTTAAGGCACATGGAATCGATCCGGCATCAGACGTGACGATTGAGTATAAGTCAGAACACGCAGAGGTAGTGGCAGCGCTGGCAGCGGATCAGAGTGCAGTGGGACTTTTGCCGCAGCCTTTTGTGACGACGGCGCTGACGAAGAATGAGAACCTTCGGGTGGCGCTCGACTTAAATGAGCTTTGGGAGAGTGGAAATGACGATGGCAGTCGTCTTGTGACAGGCGTCGTCATTGCGAGAAAGGAATTTCTTGAGGAGCGCGGAGAAGATGTGGAGATTTTCCTTACGGCGTATGAGAAGTCCGTGGAGTTCGTAAATAAAGACGTGGAGGCGGCTTCTGAGATCATCGGAGCGCATGATATTGTGGCAAAGGAAGTTGCAGTGAAGGCGATTCCTGCGTGCAGCATTGTGTTCATAGACGGAGAGGAAATGCAGACCATGCTTTCCGGATATCTGGGCACGCTGCTGGAACAGAACCCGCAGACAATCGGAGGAAGTAAGCCAGATGAAGGATTCTATTACAAACGATAGAATAAAAAAATATGGAATGCGGATATTTGCGGCTGTATTCTGGATCGGAATCTGGCAGATCGCAAGTAAGTGGCTGGGACAGGAGATCCTTTTGGCGTCTCCTGTTTCTGTTATGCAAAAACTGGGGAATCTGGTGATGATAGTCGATTTTTGGAAATCGATCTGGTTCAGCTTTGCGCGGATCGTGTTGGGATTTTTGCTGGCCCTTATTTTGGGAGCAGGGGCGGCGGTTCTCTCCAGTTGTCTGAAGGTGGTGAGGATCTTGCTTGCGCCTTTAATCACGGTGATCAAATCCACTCCGGTAGCGTCCTTTATCATTTTGTGCCTGATCTGGATTCCCTCCCGGAATCTGTCCGTGTTTATTTCATTTCTTATGGTTCTTCCGGTGGTGTATACCAATTTGTTGGAAGGAATCGGGCAAACTGACAGGAAACTTCTGGAAATGGCAGACGTGTTTGGCGTGGGACCGGCGAAAAAGATATGCTATATTTACCTTTCTCAGATTCTGCCCTATCTTCTGACCGCCTGCCGCCTGGCGCTGGGACTTTGTTGGAAAGCCGGAGTAGCAGCCGAGGTGATCGGGGTTCCGTCAGGGTCTATCGGGGAGAAATTATATCATGCCAAGATTTATCTGAATACGCCGGATCTGTTTGCATGGACGATCGTGATCATTGTGATCAGCTTTTTGTTTGAAAAATGTTTTCTGGCGGGGCTTACCTGGCTGGTGAAGTGCGTGGAGCGGCGGTAGATACGCGGGAAGCGGCTTCACGGAAGTGATAAAAAATGGAAAGAATACAGGAGATTTGAAAGATGGATATCCGAATGAATGCAATTTATAAAGCATTTGGTGATCAGCAGGTCATGCAGGATTTTTCCTGTTGTTTTCCGGCGGGAAGGACTACCTGTATCATGGGGGAGTCCGGCTGCGGAAAAACAACGCTGCTGAATATTCTGCTTGGATTATGTACGCCCGATGCGGGGACGGTGGAGGGCGTACCGAAGGGAAACATAGCGGTCGTATTTCAGGAGGACCGGCTCTGCGAGAATTTAAGCGCTGCGGCAAATATTCGTCTGACGGCGGAAAAGAAGATATCTGACCGGGATTTGAGCGACGCCTTTCGGGCAGTGAATCTGAAGGAGGCAGGGCATAAGCCGGTGCGGGAGCTGAGCGGCGGTATGCGCCGGAGGGTAGCGGTTCTGCGGGCAGTCCTGGCAGGAAAAGAGTGTATTGTGATGGACGAGCCTTTGAAGGGCCTGGACGAGGAGACGAGGCGGCTGACCGCAGGATATATCAGGGAGAAAACGGCGGGGAGAACGCTTATCGTTGTGACACATGATTCGGAAGAGATCGCACTTTTTGGAGCGGAGCAGGTGCTTAGAATGGAGAGTTAAGTATGTTTTGCAAGAATAATATAAAGATTGCCGAAACGGCAAATGTAGTGAAAGAGGCAGTCCTTCTTGGGGACGTGACCATAGAGGAGGAGGCCACGGTATTATGTTACAGTGCGCTTCGTGGAGATCATAATCGGATTGTGGTCGGCAGAGGCAGCAATATTCAGGAAAATTGTACGATTCATGTGGCGGACGATTACCCGGTCATCATCGGGGAGGGCGTTACGGTAGGGCACAATGTGATACTGCATGGCTGCCGTATCGGAGATCACAGTCTGATCGGAATGGGGGCTATTCTCATGGACGGCGTGCAGATTGGTAGGAATTGCCTGATAGCCGCGGGGAGTCTTTTGACGAAGCATACGATAGTCCCGGACGGCAGTCTGGTGCTGGGAAGTCCGGCGAAGGTAAAGAGAGAGCTTACAGAGGAGGAGAAGGCGGAACTTGTCCGCAGCGGGCTCCATTACAAAAAAGTAGGACTATATATGCGTGAAAATGGGTTGACGCGTTAAGGTGAAATGGGCTGATAGGCTAAAGTGAAAACGGGCTGACGCACTCAGAGGAAAACAGACTGATAGGCTAAGGGAAAAATAGACTGATATGTCAAGTAAAGAGTAAGAAAACAAAAATTTGAACGAAAGAGGGGAAATGTGCATGCGTGCAAGTGCAAGGTGTATCTCTTGTATTGTAGCAAAACAGGAGAAAATGATAAGAGATTTTTCAGATGAAAATAAAAAATCAGAGTACATGCATCAGGTACTGGAAATTTTATATAAATATGGTCAAAGTGAGTCATCTCCGCAGCTTGCCGAGAAGATTGATTGTTTGCAGAGGGATTTTTGGGGAGAGCTTAACGATTATACAGAGATGAAACGAAAATACAATCGGCTGTTGCTGGAAAAGGAAGAGGAAATCGAGAAGCAGATACAGAAATCGATGAAAGAATGTATTAAATATGTGTGTGCGGGAAACTACATTGACTTTTCAGCCGTGGAAAATGTCAATGAGCATACGTTTGAACAATTATTGGAAAAAGCAGGGCAGGAGAAAATTTCGGAGGAGGAATATGCCTGTTTTCTGCAGGACTTGGAAAAGGCGGAACGGTTGGTCTATTTGACGGATAACTGTGGAGAAATCGTTTTGGACAAGTTGTTTATTAAATGTATTAAAGAGAGGTATCCAAAGCTCCAGATTACCGTGATCGTCAGGGGGGAAAGTGTTCTGAACGATGCGACCCTTGTGGACGCCCGGGAGGTGGGGCTTGACGAGCTTGTTCCCTGTATAGGAAACGGAAACGCCGCACCGGGAACTGTTCTGGAATATTTAAGTGAAGAGGCGAGACAGGCCCTACTTGCGGCTGATGTGGTCCTCGCAAAAGGACAGGGGAATTTTGAAAGTTTGTACGGGGAAGGTATGAATCCCTATTATTTATTCCTATGTAAATGTGAATTGTTTGTTCAACGATTCGGGCTGGAGCAGTATGCATCGGTATTTCTGAAGGAAGAAAGGATGCGGATCGGGCAGACAGTGGAAGCATAGTGTAAGATGGGGGAAACTGTTGAATTATAGAAGAACTGTTCATTCGGAAATATAGTGCCGGTGGACAGTTTTTTTGTTGCCAAGCATACCTGAGTGAACGTCCAGTGGACCTTATTTTGGTTGTTCTCATATATATAATTGAAATATATGTATTGACAAAGTATACTATATACAATATAATATACTCATAAAAAACATAAGAGAGGAGTTATGGGCTATGATTTTTCCTATGAATGCCCCTATGTTCGACCTCCTGGTGCTGGCTATTGCGGCTAAGGAAGATGCCTACGGTTACCAGATCAGTCAGGTGGTCAAGACGGTGGCAAGTACCAAAGATTCTACGCTCTATCCCGTGCTGAAGCGTTTGCAGGAGCAAGGGTTCCTGTCGGTTTACGATCAGCCATTCCAGGGAAGAAACAGGCGATATTATAGAATTACGGACAGCGGGCGCGAGCATTATAAGATGCTGGCACAGGAGTGGAGTGCTTATAAGGCTTCCGTAGACGAGATCGTGAAAGGAGAAGGTCAGAATGAATAGAGAAGAATATATGAAGAGCCTTTCCCGGAGGCTCAAGCGCCTTCCGAAAGAGGACTTTGAGAAGGCGATGGCATATTACGAAGAGTATTTTGATGATGCCGGACCGGAGAATGAGCAGCAGGCGATCGAAGATCTTGGGACGCCGGAGATGGCGGCAGACCAGTTGATCCGGGAATTTGCACTGGAGAATGCAAAGGAGCCGCCGGCAAGTGTGAAGAAAGGGCTCTCGGCGGTATGGGTGGGCGTTCTCGCCGTGTTTGCGGTGCCGGTCGGGGTGCCGCTGGCTCTGGCCGTTGTCGTTCTTCTTTTGGCGCTGGTAATCGTAGTGGGGGCTTTGATCTTCAGCGTGTGGATCACGGCATTTGCGCTGATGGTATGCTCGGTGCCCTGCATTTTGCTGAGCTTTTACCAGATGACTGTTGCGTTTGCAGACGGAATCGGCACCCTGGGGGCCGGGCTTGTGAGTCTGGGTGTAGGGGTCTGGGTAGTGTTCGGCAGCATGGCGCTCAGTAAATGGTTTTTAAATGTAGTTACCCGTATGTTTGGCAAACTGGTAGGAGGAAAGAAACGTGAAAAATAAGAGACTGATCTGGATACTTTCTTTTATTAGTGTTGGTTTGGGAGTCGCATTTATGGTTGCCGCATGGCTTTTGGGCGGTACGCCGGGATTCTATTTTGACAGGAATGGTTTTCATTCTGCGAATGAAGCGTTAGAAGATACAGTCATAGAGGAAGAAGCGAAGGAGCTTGATCCTTTTACCAGTATGGAGCTTGAATTAGAGAGTGCAGATCTGGAGATCGCGGTGTCGGACCGATTTGCGATTTCGTATTGCGTGGACGGAACGTTTGGAAGGCCCGTTGTCAGGGTGGAGAATGGAAAGCTGACATTTAAGGAAAGAGAGGACGTGCGCTATTGGGTAGTCTTTGGAGGCTTTGGCAGAATCGGGAGCAAGATGGACAGGTCGTATTTTGTAAAAATAGAGGTGCCGAAGGGGACTGCACTTGAAGATCTGAAGGTCGAATCATCAAACGGAACCGTGAAGCTGGCTTCGCTTGAAGCAGAGAGAGTCAGTCTGGAAAATGAGTACGGCGACATTTCTCTGGAAAATTTAAGTGGAAAGCGGCTTAAGATCAAGACAGATAATGGAATCGTGAGTGCGAAGCAGGTACATGTGGATAAAGTGGAGCTTGAGAATGAATATGGAAGGACAGAGGTTGAAATGCTGGAAGGCGGGCAGCTTCAGGCGGAGTCAGCGAACGGCGACTTCCGGGTCGAAGAGCTCAAGATGGGCCGGTCGGAGATCATAAATGAATATGGGGATATTCAGATTTCCCGGGCGTCAGGCGAAAAACTTGCGGTGGAGATGGAAAATGGCAATTTTTCGATCGGGGAAGTGGAGGCATCCCAGGTCATGGCGGAATGCGAGTACGGAGATGTGAAGCTGGGCTTGGCAAAAGGAATGGAGGAATATAGCTTCAATCTCGGGACGGAGTATGGCAGGATCGTGCTGCCGGACGGAGCGATCGAGGAAAGCGCCGGCGACGGCATGAAATTCCAGTCACAGAATGCCGGTGCATATCAAATTAGTGTGAAATGTGAAAATGGGGACATTGTGATTCGGTAGTGGAGAGTCGATTTTGGGAACCTCAGGGGCATGCATGCGTAGTAGGAGCATGTATACCTCTGGGGTTCCTGTTTTGTACGACTTAAGATTCTTTCATGTTATTGCAGGCCAAGGGAATGTTTCTGCGGGAAAATAAAAGGATAGAACGCACGGGATTCCTGCAAATAAGTGATGAAATTGTGAAGAAAATGCACTATAATCAAGAAAAAAGGATAGAAAAACCAGATTCTTAACAACCTACAAAATAGGAAAAGGTGGACCTTTATCCCGGTAAATGAATTTTAATGTTAGACATGTACCGTTTCTTGTTGTATACTTGGAATAGTGCTTTGAAAATGTGAGGAACAGTCATGAAAATGATAAAAACAGATAAATTGATATTTGAATATGCGAAGCGTGACGAGGAAGGAAATGTGATTGGTAAGAGCCGCGCCATCGACGAGGTGGATCTGGATATTGAGCCGGGGCAGTTCATCGCGATCCTGGGGCATAACGGCTCCGGGAAATCGACGCTTGCCAAGCATATGAATGCTATATTGGTGCCGACGGAAGGGACCATGTGGGTAGACGGAAAAGACACCCGGGAAGATGAATATTTGTGGGATATACGCCAGAGCGCCGGAATGGTGTTTCAGAATCCGGACAATCAGATCATCGGAACGGTGGTGGAAGAGGACGTAGGATTTGGGCCTGAGAATCTGGGCGTTCCGACAGAGAAGATCTGGGAACGCGTGGAGGAGAGCCTTAAGTCAGTCGGAATGATCGAGTACCGCCACCATTCGCCGAATAAGCTGTCCGGCGGGCAGAAGCAGAGGGTGGCGATTGCCGGCGTGATGGCCATGCGGCCAAAGTGTATCGTGCTGGACGAGCCGACAGCCATGCTGGACCCCAACGGGCGGAAGGAAGTACTGCGCAGCGTTATGGAGCTTCAGAAAAGAGAGCATATCACCATTATTCTGATCACACATTATATGGAAGAAGTGGTAGATGCGGATAAAGTCATTGTGATGGATCACGGGCATGTGGTCATGCAGGGAACTCCCCGGGAGATTTTTTCGCGAGTGGAGGAACTTAAGGCATACCGTCTGGACGTTCCACAGGTGACGATACTGGCCGATGAGCTTAGAAAGCGGGGGCTTAACATACCGGCGGGGATTTTGAGAAAAGAAGAATTGGTGGAGTTGTTATGTCGATTAAGTTAGAACATGTAAATTACGTATACAGCCAGGGAACGGCATACGAGAAGAGGGCCCTGAAAGATGTGAGTCTGGAGATTTTGGATGGGCAGTTTATCGGAGTGATTGGCCATACCGGTTCCGGGAAATCTACCCTGATTCAGCATTTGAACGGGCTTATCAGGGCCACGGACGGGGCGATTTATTTCAATGGGGAAAATGTTTATGCAGACGGATATAATATGAAAGAGCTTCGCAATCAGGTGGGGCTGGTATTTCAGTATCCGGAGCATCAGCTTTTTGAGGTGAATGTCCTTGAGGACGTTTGTTTTGGGCCGAAGAACCAGGGACTTTCTCCGGAGGAATGCAAGAAGAGGGCAAGAGAGGCGCTGCGTCTGGTGGGGCTGAAAGAGAAATATTATGACCATTCTCCGTTTGATCTTTCGGGGGGACAGAAGCGTCGTGCGGCGATCGCCGGCGTTCTTGCCATGCGCCCCAAGGTGCTGGTGCTTGACGAGCCGACCGCAGGGCTGGACCCCAAGGGGAGAGATGAGATACTGGATCAGATCGCTTATCTGCACAAGGAAAGCGATATGACGGTCATTCTGGTGTCGCACAGTATGGAAGATATCGCAAAATATGTGGATCGGATTATCGTGATGAATCACGGGGAAGTGATGTTTGACGATGATCCGAAGAAGGTATTTGCGCATTACAAAGAATTGGAAAAAGTAGGGCTTGCGGCGCCGCAGGTCACGTATATCATGCACGAATTAAAAGGAAAAGGATTTGATGTGGCGACGGACGCGACTACGGTGGAGGAAGCGGCAGACGCCATCATGGCGCATTTCACACAGAGCCCGAAGGAGAGTAAAAAACAATGATTCGAGACATTACCATAGGACAATACTATCCCGCCGAGAGCAGGATTCACCGGCTGGACCCGCGGGTGAAGATTGTTTGCACCTTATTGTATTTAATTTCATTATTTACATTTAAAAGTATTATCGGATATGCACTGGCGACTTTGTTTCTGGCAGCCTGTGTGCGGCTCTCCAAGGTACCGTTCAAGTACATTGTAAGAGGGTTAAAACCGGTCATTATGCTGCTTATGATCACGGTGATCTTCAATCTTTTTCTGACTCCCGGGGGGAAGTTACTGCTTCATTTCTGGGTGTTTAAGGTGACGGAGCGGGGACTGAATACGGCAGTGTATATGGCGATACGGCTCATCTATCTGATCATGGGCTCCTCGCTCATGACGCTGACCACGACGCCGAATGCACTGACGGACGGGCTGGAAAGTCTGCTCCGGCCGCTTAGTAAGCTGCGTGTTCCGGTACATGAGATCGCGATGATGATGTCCATCGCACTGCGTTTTATTCCAATCCTTCTGGAAGAGACGGATAAGATCATGAAAGCGCAGATCGCAAGAGGCGCAGACCTGGAGAGCGGCAATCTGATTCAGAAGGCCAAGGCTATGATTCCGATTCTGGTACCGCTTTTTGTGTCGGCGTTCCGGCGGGCAAATGACCTGGCAATGGCGATGGAGTCGAGATGTTACCGGGGCGGAGACGGAAGAACAAAGATGAAACCGCTGGTGTATCGCGGCCGGGATTACGCCGCGTATCTGATCACGGCAATCTATGTTGTCGGTGCTTTTGTTCTGGGGAGATATATACCGTTTAAAATCTGGATATTTTAGTTTGGGGAAATAGTGTTGCAGGGTTGATAAGGGCGGAGAAGGATTGCAACGAAGTGGAGAACAAAATGAGACGAATCAAATTAATTGTCGCATACGACGGTACGAATTACTGTGGCTGGCAGATTCAGCCCAACGGCATCACGGTGGAAGAGGTGCTTAATAGCGCCATCAGCAAATTGACCGGAACAAGGACGGCGGTCATAGGGGCCAGCCGGACGGATTCCGGCGTACACGCTCTGGGAAATGTGGCTGTTTTCGATACAGAAAGCCGGATTCCTGCAGAGCGTTTTTCCTATGCACTGAATCAGCGGCTGCCGGAGGATATCATCGTGATGTCATCAGAGGAGGTTCCAACTGACTGGCACCCCAGATATCAGAACAGCCTGAAGACCTATGAGTATCATATTCTAAATACCAAAACGCCGGTTCCGACCAGGCGGCTTTATACCAGTTTTGTAAATTTTGATCTGGATTTGGAAAAAATGCGGGAAGGGGCTAAGTATTTGCTCGGGGAACATGATTTCGCGGCATTTTGCTGTATCAGGACGAATGCAAAGACTACGGTTCGGACGATCACGGATATTCAGATTACTGCTTCGCCGCAGTTTGATGGGCAGGAGATCGTGCTTCGCGTCACCGGAAATGGATTTTTGTATAATATGGTCCGGATTATCGCCGGAGTGTTGATTCGTGTGGGACGAGGTTTTTATGAGCCTGAGAAGGTGAAAGAGCTTCTGGAAGGGAAGGAGCGGAAAAAAGAGGCAGTTACAGCCCCTGCGAGGGGGCTGTGTCTGGTGGGGATTGCGTATCTTTCCGAATGATCATAGCCCATATTTTGTCCTCATGTTTGCCAGGGCAGTCCTGGCATTTTTAATCTGCCCGTTTTTAATTTGATTTTCCGATATTTCTATATCTCGATATATAGAAAGTCGCTGCATAGTGCTTTCATATATTTCCATACTCATAATTACCATATCGACACATCCGTTTTTGGTAATATAAATGGGCTCATCTGCTTTGTGGCACATATCAGAAATTTCAGATGTATTCTTTAAATCTTTAATAGGTATGATCTGTGGCATTTTGTATCCCTCCTCTCTGTGGGCAAGTTATACCATTATATCAATCAAATTATTGTGGGGGATTTATAAAATATGAAAATATTTTCTTGCACCCCTAAAGAAAAATAATTATACGATAATTATGTAGCGACCAGCGTAAATAGTACCTCCGCGACTCCGCAGAGCAGCATCACCCAGATGGGATTTAGTTTGGTCTTTCTGAGCAGTAAAAGCGCGGTTGCAAAATAAATCACGGAGCGAATCCTGATATTAGAGGCGGCGAGGCTAAATGCACCGGACACCCAGAATGCGGAAATTAAGATGGACAGTCCTGCCGCAGCGATCATGGAGACGACAGCCGGGCGCAGGCTTCCCAGAATCCCCTGCATGACCTTGAGGTTCCGGTATCTTATGTACAGGTTTGCGAGGATTGCCGCGATGATGCAGGAAGGGAGAACGCAGCCGGCCGTAGCGGCAAGCGCACCGGGCACCCCTGCGATCTGTGTCCCGACAAAGGTAGCTGCATTGATGGCGATCGGTCCCGGCGTCATCTGGGAGATTGTCACCAGATCTGTGAACTGGTTCATGGAAAGCCAGCCGTGAAGTTCCACGACCTGATGCTGGATCAGCGGCATCGCAGCGTATCCGCCGCCAAAGCTGAATGCTCCGATTTGCAGAAAGCTTAAGAATAATTGTAAATAAATCATACGTTACGCTCCCTCCTCTCACCGATAAGAGTTCGTATGACGCCGATTCCGGCACAAATAAGAATAATCAAAACAACATTTACCTTCCAGACCCAATTTGCCAGAAAAGCTCCGACCATAATGAGGACTGACAGGATATTTTTCTCTTTCATCTCAGATGCGGCCATGTCGTAGGTCACGGAGGCGATGACCGCCCCTACGCCGGACTGCATTCCCAGCAGCATAGCGCTGACGATCTGGTTATCCTTCACAAGTGTATAGATGCCGGAAATGGCCGACAGGATCAAAAAAGGCGGCAGTACAGCGCCGATCACAGCCGATAGTGCTCCTAATGCTCCGCATAATTTATAACCTACGACGATCGCTCCGTTTACTGCGATCGGGCCGGGAGAGGACTGGGCGATCGCGACCATGTCCAGCATTTCCTGCTCGTCAATCCAGTGCAGTTCATCTACGAATTTCTTCTTCATCAGAGACACGATTACATAGCCCCCGCCGAATGTGAACATGCTGAGGTAAAAGGTCGAGGTAAATAGTTTTAACAAAATCTCTTTTTTCTTAGGCATTTTCTATATCCTCCGTCCTGGATTAGTATAGCATGATTTGGTCCAAAAATATAGAGTATAGAATGAAAGCCTCATCTGAATCTGTAAAATAGTAAAACAGTATCCGCTCATACAGCTTAGCTATTTAGTTTATCTCCGGAAATGTCGAAAATAAATGTTTATGCTCAAATTATTAATTACAAAGTTTTTGGATATGGTATTTTACTGTTGATGCCATTTGTTGTATAATGGGGATGTATTCAGCGGATTGATTTACAGAGGTGGTAAATAGTATGCCGCCTATAGCGCTAATGACAGTGGGAGTGGTTAGGCCATACTTGAGCTGTAGAGAGCAAAGATGTGATAAGGTTCGCCGGATTTTTATTTAGGTATGCATAGTAACCAAAAGAAGAGGAGAAACGAGATGTACAAGGAAATTACGAAGGAATTACTGGACTTTCTTAAGAAGAGTCCGACAGCATTTCATGCTGTAAGTAATATTTGTGATGAGTTGGAAAAAGCAGAGTTCCATGAATTAAAGGAAGAAAGCAAGTGGCAGATCGAGCCGGGCGGTAAATACTATGTAACACGCAATGGCTCCAGCGTGATCGCGTTTCACATAGGAACGGATTTGAGTGAGTATGGTTTTAACATTGCGGCTTCCCACAGTGATTCGCCGACGTTCAAGGTCAAGGAAAATGCCGAGCTGGAGATCAGGGGAAAGTATACCCAGCTCAACACAGAAGGCTATGGCGGGATGATTTGTTCGACGTGGTTCGACAGGCCGCTTTCCGTTGCCGGACGGGTCCTTGTAAAAGAGGGAAATAAATTTCATGTAAGGCTTGTGGATATGGAAAGAGATCTGGTTCTGATTCCCAGTATGGCGATACACATGAACCGGAAAATCAATGAAGGGTATGCTATTAATAAGCAGGTCGATACCCTGCCCCTGTTTGGAGGACAGGATACCCACAAAGGGGATTTGAAAAAAATGATTGCCGGGAAATTAGGGGTTGCCGAGGAAAATATTTATGGCAATGACCTGTATCTCTACAATCGCATGGAACCCTCCATATGGGGAGAAAAGGAAGAATTTATTTCCGCACCGCATCTCGATGATTTACAGTGTGCATACACCTCTTTGCAAGGATTTCTGGAGGGAGGCCATCCGCAGACGGTGAACGTATATGCATGTTTTGACAATGAGGAGGTCGGCTCGGCCTCAAAACAGGGAGCAGACTCTACCTTTTTGTATGATGTGCTGCACCGGATCAACGCGGGGCTTGGCAAGACAGAAGAGGATTATTATCGGGCAGTAGCATCCAGTTTTATGTTAAGTGCGGACAATGCACATGCGGTTCATCCGAATCACCCGGAAAAAACGGATGTGGAGAACTGTGCTTATATGAATGAAGGCGTAGTGGTAAAATCTCATGCAGGGCAGAAATATACCAGCGACGGCGTAAGCATCGGAATTTTCAGAGAAATATGCGAGCGCGCCGGGGTTCCGGTTCAGTTTTTTGCCAATCGTTCAGATGAAGCGGGAGGAAGTACGCTGGGAAATCTTTCTTCAGCACATGTTTCTTTAAAGGCGGTAGATATCGGGCTTCCCCAGCTTGCGATGCATTCGGCCTATGAGACGGCAGGTATCAAGGATACGCTTTATATGGAACGGGTGATGGAGGTGTTCTATCGTTCACGCTTCAAGGGGGAAGATGAAATAGAGATCGGGGAGTGCTAGAGGTATTTGACCTATTGGGAAAAATTCAAATGCATACTTGACAAAAATTCAAATATAGTCTAGTATGACAGCATAGCTTAAAACTGAATCAGGAAAAGCTGTGAAAGGAAGAAGTAGCAACTGACAAGGCTCAGACAGAAAGTGACCGGTTGATGAGAGGTGCAAGAAGAGTCGGCTGCGAATACATCCCGGAGCTTCACACCGAAAGCATCGCGGGCGAGTAGGCTGTGACGGAGTGGCAGACGTTATCCTGCCGCAGTAATGAAGGAGACGGAGTTACTGACTGAGGCAGACGGCGTGAGCCGGCTGTGAATTAAGGTGGTATCACGGGATTACGCCCCGTCCTTATCGAATAACAAACGGTAAGGACGGGGCTTTTTACGCGAAATTAAGGAGGAAGAAAGAATGGGAATTTATGAAGAACTTCAGGCGAGAGGCCTGATCGCTCAGGTAACAGACGAACCATTGATTCGTGATTTGGTAAACAATGGAAAAGCAACATTTTATATTGGTTTTGACCCGACGGCGGACAGCCTTCACGTAGGACATTTCATGGCATTATGTCTGATGAAACGTCTTCAGGAAGCGGGGAATAAACCGATCGCACTGATCGGCGGTGGAACTGCTATGATCGGCGATCCTTCAGGCAGAAGCGATATGCGTCAGATGATGACAACGGAGACCATTCAGCACAACTGCGACTGCTTCAAAAAGCAGATGAGCCGCTTTATTGATTTCTCAGAGGGAAAAGCTCTGATGGTAAATAATGCGGACTGGTTACTGGGCCTTAACTATATTGAAGTATTGCGCGAAGTCGGCGCACATTTCAGCGTAAACCGGATGCTGACGGCAGAATGCTACAAGCAGCGTATGGAGAAAGGACTTAGTTTCCTGGAATTCAATTACATGATCATGCAGAGCTACGATTTCTACATGTTATACCAGAAATACGGCTGTAACCTGCAGTTCGGCGGCGATGACCAGTGGAGCAATATGCTTGGCGGAACCGAACTGATCCGCCGGAAACTGGGCAAAGACGCAAGCGCCATGACCATCACCCTTCTGCTCAATTCAGAAGGGAAAAAGATGGGCAAGACCCAGTCCGGAGCAGTATGGCTCGATCCCAAGAAGACCTCTCCGTTTGAGTTCTACCAGTACTGGAGAAATGTAGCCGACGCGGACGTATTAAAATGCATCCGTATGCTGACCTTCCTCCCGTTAGAGGAAATCGACAAGATGGATTCATGGGAAGGCGCGCAGCTTAACAAGGCAAAAGAAATTCTTGCATACGAACTTACAAAACTGGTTCACGGCGAAGAAGAGGCCGAAAAAGCCCAGAAAAGCGCTAAAGAACTATTCAGCGCAGGCAATGCCGCAAACATGCCGACCGCAGAGCTGGCAGAAGAAGATTTCGTCGATGGAAAAATCGATATCCTGAACCTCCTCGTAAAAAGCGGTCTCGTTGCTTCGAAATCAGAAGCAAGACGTACCGTACAGCAGGGCGGAGCAGCCGTAGACGGCGAAAAAGTCAGCGACATCGCTACTGTCTATGCTAAAGAGGACTTCGAAGGCGAAGGCAAAGTGGTGAGACGGGGGAAGAAAAACTTTCGGAAGGTAATGAGCTGTGCGAAAACAGAATAATAACAAAGGGGGCTGCTTGCAGAACCCTTTGCTATTATCTGTTTTCATAGGGCGAATGCCCGCGAGCGAACGGACGAAAGTCCGTTAGCTTGCGCACAGCGGAGTAAATCATTCAACAAGAAACCCAGGAGGCAAATAAAATGAGTTTTAAAGAAATCAACCCAGAGGAACTAAAAGACAACCCTTTCAATCTCATCGGCAAACAGTGGATGCTGATCACTGCAGGAGATGAAAAGAAATGCAACACCATGACCGCAAGTTGGGGCGGAGTCGGCATCATGTGGAGCAAACCCACGGCCACAGCCTATATCAGACAATCCAGATACACAAAAGAATTTGTGGACAACAGCGAATACTTCACCCTTTCCATATTCGACGAAACCTACCGCAAAGCCTTGAGCCTGTGCGGAACCGTTTCCGGACGGGACACGGATAAGATCAAAGACGCCGGACTGACCCCATACTACACAGACGGCACAACAGCATTTGAGGAGGCACGGCTTGTTCTGGTATGCCGGAAAGTGTATCATCAGTACATGGGAGAAGAAAATTTTGATTGCAAGGAAAATGTGGATAAATGGTATGCAGATAAAGATTTTCACA
The DNA here is from genome assembly GCA_040702975.1 of Roseburia hominis. NCBI lineage: Bacteria > Bacillati > Bacillota > Clostridia > Lachnospirales > Lachnospiraceae > Roseburia > Roseburia hominis. The sequence continues at coordinate 3,610,550 of CP159990.1, read as the reverse complement.
CCATGTACATGGGCGAGATTGTAAAAGTGCTGGTCAAAGAGGATTAAGAAATGTTTGAAGACAGAACAGTGATTCTGGCGTCGGCCTCTCCACGGAGAACAGAGCTTCTTGCACAGGCGGGGATCGCACATATCGTGATTCCCTCGACCTGTGAGGAAAAGATTACCTCCTCCTCGCCCCGCATGGTGGTGATGGATCTTTCCAGGCAGAAGGCCTTAGACGTATATGCGAAATATCAAAAGGCCCACCCGGCAGAGGATTTCCTGATTATTGGTTCCGATACGGTCGTATCAGTAGGAGAGGAGATTTTGGGAAAACCCAAAGATGAAGAGGAAGCATATCACATGCTTTCCATGCTTCAAGATGCGGTGCATCAGGTATATACAGGCGTTACACTCTTGTCTTACCAGGATGGCAAAATGGAGGAGAACACCTTTTACGAGTGCAGTAATGTGCAGGTCTGCCCGATGTCCGTGGAGGAAATCTGCCGCTATATCGCTACCGGAGAACCCATGGACAAGGCGGGAGCATACGGTATTCAGGGAAGATTTGCAGTGCATATCCGGGCAATCGAAGGAGATTATAATACGATTGTCGGTCTCCCAATCGCCAGGATTTATCAGGAGTTAAAAAAAGAAAGGTAAGCGAAGAAGCTCTCTTTTTCAGAAAAAGGCCCATACCTTAGACTGATGAAAGGGAGCTTCTTTTTTATTGGTTCCTATACAATTTTGTCCCTATACAGTAACAATGGAAATCTGATTTTTCTGTGCTGTCTGAAGCAGTTCTTTGGAAATCCGGTTGTCAGTGATGATGAGATGGATATCACTCATCGGGCAAACAGTAAAAAGATTGCTGCTTCCAAATTTACTGCTGTCGGCAATCACATAAGTCTGTGCGGCACTCTTAATCATTGCTCGTTTGGTTTCCATCTGCGGAGTTCCGATGGAGGTGAGTCCGGCTTTAAGATTAATTCCATTTACACCGACAAAAGCCTTATCCACGTTAAAATTCTGGAAAGCCTGTATTGCAAAGCTGTCTAATGTGGAAGGAGGCGTGCCTACGGGCTGACCTCCTACTATAAAAAGTTCAACATGTTTAGCGGAAGACAGAATGGCAGCCGCATATAAGGAATTCGTAACTACGATTAAATGCTTTTCCGGGTGTTCTTTGATATATTTTGCCAGATAGCAGCCGGTGGTGGAATCATCAATAATGATGGAATTACGATTGTCAATATACTCGTATGCCTTTTGGACAATTCGTTGCTTTTCAGTGCCATTTAAAAAGAACTCACCGGGAGAAAAAGATACAGTCAGGCCTTCTTCTTTTTGTACAGCGCCGCCATAGGTTTTTTTCAGAACTCCCTGTTCGTCTAATTTTCGGATATCAGTACGAATAGTGACTTCGGAACAATCCATCAGCCGGCTTAGTTCGGCCACTTTAACGTTGCCATTTTTCTGCAACATGTCTATGATAATTTCTAAACGCTCGCTTTGTTTCATATGTGTTCCTCATAAGTTTCTCAAAATAGATTCTATATTCATTATAATATGTTTTTAAAATTTTGTATATAAAAAGAGCCTTTTCACTCGAAAAAAATACTTCTTGGAAGCACTTTGACTGGTATAGTACGGGGAAGGCTAAAATAGAACGATGAGTCAATAATTTGTGAAGAAAAGTTATTTTTATGCAAATCTGACAAAATTTTCGATTGAAAATTGTAAAATATTCAATCGAAAACAATGTTGATTTTTGTCGAAAAGTATTATACAATACAAATACATCGATTGAAAGAAAAAAGAAAGGAGAAAAGTTGTGATTGAAAGAGAGTATAAGCCGCTACTGGGAATCACGATCGGAGATCCGTCAGGAATTGGGCCGGAGATTGTTCTGAAAGCATTGCAGGAAGAACAGATTTATGATATTTGCCGACCGCTGGTTATCGGAAGTCGAAAGGTGCTTGAGCGTGCGGCGGAAGCAATCGGTATGACAAGTCCGGTGATTCATGTCATCAATGAACCTTCGGAAGGGGTGTATCAGGCAGGAAGTGTAGACTTAGTTGAGACCGGAGACTATGATATTAGCCAGCTTGTGTGGGGAAAGGAGCAAAAGCTGGCAGGACAAATTGCGATTGATGCAATTTACAAATCTATTTCCCTGGGAATGGAAGGGAAGATTGACGCGGTTACGACTGCCCCTATCAACAAAGTTGCGATTAAAATGGCGGGAATCCGGCAGGAAGGACATACAGAAATCTACAGAGATCTGACCAAATCGCCTTTTGTGCTGACGATGTTCGATTGTTTTAAGATGCGGGTATTCCATTTAAGCAGGCATATGTCACTTCGTAATGCCATCGATTACGTGACGAAAGAGCATGTATTAAATGATGTGATTCGTATCCATCAGGAGCTTGAGAGGGCAGGAATCAAAAAGCCTCTGATCGCAGTGGCCGGGCTGAATCCGCACTGTGGAGAGGGTGGTTTGTTTGGAGATGAAGAGATTAAGGAAATTAATCCGGCAATAGAATCGGCGAAAGAGATGGGAATTCGCGTGGTCGGCCCAATTTCGCCGGATACGCTGTTTGCCAGAGGAAAGGCAGGAGAGTTTGATGCGATTTTAGCTTTGTTCCATGACCAAGGGCATATCCCATGTAAAACATTGGATTTGGAAGAATCGGTCTCTATTACACTGGGACTTCCGTTTGTCAGAGGTTCTGTGGATCATGGCACGGCATTTGACAAGGCTGGAAAGGGTATTGCGACAAATAAGAGCATGATTGCGGCAATACGCTCTACTGTAAAATACGCAAGTGCAATGCATCAGGCAGAGGAATAGGAGGCGAAAATATGGCGGTAATCGGTGTGGTTGCAGATGATTTTACCGGAACAGCCAGTTCGGGAATGCTAATGGCAAAGGCCCAGGTCGAGACAGGACTGTTCTTTGATGCGCAGAAGGTAGAAGAATTTAATGGTACAGATCAGCTTCAGGCAGTTTATGTTAGTTCAAATAGCAGATGCCTGCCGCCGGACAGTGCATATGCGGAAGTAGAGAAAGCAGTAAAAGTACTGGAAAAGATCGGGGTACAGTACTTTTCTAAAAAAATTGATACCACTTTACGAGGTGGAATTGGTTACGAGATTGATGCGATGCTGGATAATTTAGGAGAAGAGACTGTTGCAGTGATGGTAACGGCAATGCCACAGTCAAAACGGGTCTGTGTGGGCGGGTATTCTGTGATAGATGGTGTTATTCTCACAGAGACTTCGGTCGCTCAGGATGTAAAGACTCCGGTGTCGGAGTGCTATGTCCCGGATCTGATCGGGTGTCAGTCAAAAAGACCGGTGAAATTTCTTTCGATACGGGAAGTGAAAAAAGGACAGGCCGGTTTGATGGAGAGTCTGAAGAAAAGCCGGGAACAGGGAGGAAAGATCTTAATTGTAGATGCGATTACCATGGAGCACGTGCGCACAATCGCTGAAGCGTGTACGGCGTTGGGGTGGAAGATTCTTGCGGTTGACCCGGGACCATTTACGATGCAGCTGGCGTGCAGCAGAGGCATTGCACAAAGAGGAGAGCTGCAGACCGAAGAGAAGAGTATGCCGGAGGACAACCGAACTGCGCTGATCATTGCAGGCAGTGCTAATCCTTCGACAAAGACGCAGATGGAAATCCTTTACAAGTCCGATAGGGAAAATGTCTGTGTCAGTGTTTCACCTCATAAATTGATTGCGGGCGGCAGTCAGATGCAGGCTGAAGTTGCGGAAGTGGTCGGCAGAATCAAAGACTTGTTGGATCAGGTAAAGCGGCCGAAGTCGGTGATCGTGGAAACAGCACTACACGGATCGGTAGTGGATCTAAAAGAAGAAGACAAGAAATATGGTTATTTGCCTGGGACAAGCTCGGCAATGATCAATGAAGGTTTGGCACTCATTACAGATCAGATTCTGGAAGAGTATGGAAGAACTGCAATTGTAGGCCTTATGTTGACCGGAGGAGACACAATGGAATGCGTATGCAGGAAAATTGGGGTTTCCTGTATCAAAGCTATCGATAATATCGTGGCGCAGGTAGATGTAGGAAGAATCCTTGGAAAATATGAAGGAATGCCAGTAATCGTGAAAGGCGGTTTCTGTGGATATGATGAGATTGGTGTTGACATTGTGAAACGGCTACATGTTGAAGGTATGAGATAGGAAGGAGAAATGAAATATGATTTTAAATTTTATGAAAAAAGTTCCGGCAGGTATGATGGTAATCCCGTTGCTGGTTGGAAGTCTTATAACAACGATTTTCCCGAACATATTTAACATCGGCGGTCTTACCGCAGCAGTATTTTCCAGCGCAGGTACGAATACTTTATTAGGTGCGCAGTTATTCTGTATGGGAACAGCGCTGCAGGTCAAAGATATGCCAAAAGTCTTAAAACGAGGCGGAGTATTGCTTGTTGCCAAGTTTGTAATCGGGGCAGGACTTGGTATTCTGGTGGGAAAGATCTGGGGTACGGAAGGTATCTTTGGGCTTACTACGCTTGCCATTATCAGTGCAGTTACCAATAGTAACGGAAGCGTGTACTTAACACTTATGGGAAACTATGGCGATGAGGCAGATTGTGGATGCTTCCCTCTTCTTGCTTTAAATGACGGCCCATTTTTTACATTGGTCGCATTAGGAGCATCTGGTCTTGCTGATATTCCGTTCCAGTCTCTTTTGGCGGCGATTATTCCGGTAGTTGCAGGTATGATTCTGGGCAATCTGGATAAGGGAATCAGAGAATTGTTCGCACCGATGGGCACTGCGATCATTCCGCTTATTGGTTTTGCTTTAGGAACCGGAATCAACCTGTCAAATGTAGTTAAGGGTGGTTTCCCGGGAATCCTCTTAGGACTTATTACTGTATTTGTCGGTGGTGGATTCATTTTACTTTGCGACAGATTTATCACAAGAAGACCAGGATATGCTGCGTGGGCAGTTGCAACAACTGCCGGCAATGCTGTAGCGGTTCCGGCAGCAATCGCTCTTGTCGATACCGCGTGGGAGCCCTATGTGGCAACCGCAACGGTACAAGTAGCAGCTTCAGTAGTAGTGAGCTGTATTCTGGCACCATTTTTGACCAGTTTATGGGCGAAAAAATTCGGTTGTCCGAAAATGCCGCTTGAAGGGCAAAAGCTGGACTAATTAAGAAGTAGGGAGAGATCCGACACTGGCCTTCTGGAATTCCCTGGGGGTCATGTGGTAATACTCCCGGAATCGTTTGTAATAATAAGGCAGATTGTTAAAGCCGCAGGAAAAGGCGGCATCTGCAATCTCCATATTTTGTCTGAGAAAAAGGGCGGACTGCCTGAGGCGGTACTGAGTCAAGTACTGGCTAAAGGAGGTACCGCTTTTTTCTTTGAAAAAATGCATAAAATGGGAAGGGCTGATACAGCAGAGCTGCGCCAGCTTTTCCACAGAAATGTCCTCTGCATAATGGGCATGAATGTAGTCGAAGATCAGTTTTAGTCTCTGGCTGTACGCAGCAGGCTGGTCTGCCGGACGGCTGGTCTCGTGGGTGAGAAGTCCATGCAAAAGTGTAAATAGCAGAGCCTTGACTTTAAGTTCATAGCCAAATGCTTTTTCGTGGGAGACCTCACATAACCGGTCAAAAATCTGACTGGTCTTCTGGTAAAAGGAGTGCTCCCTGGAAATTAACGGAGACAAATTCAGTGTGCCGTCTGCAAGTGGTGAAAAATAGCGCAACGTACAGATGTCAGCAGAAGAATTTCCCAGAAGATCTGCATGGAAGACAAAGGTTTCAGAGCTCATGCTTCCGCGGGGATAAATCCGGGCAGCGTGCAAAAGACCGGGGGATATGAAAAGAAAATCCCCTTCGGATACATTGAATTCTTGCAGGTTGACAGAATAAATGGCACTTCCGGCAGTGATTTTGGTGAATTCCATTTCCGGATGCCAGTGTATGGTAAGCTCTGGCACAAGCGCGTGGAAGGATGTGTCATAGTGCTGAAACGGAAACAGTGCGTCCCCGTGCTGTGTCTTTTCCCGCAGAAGAGTGGTGTCAGAATGTTTCATATCAGTCTTCCTCCTGTTTTTTACTATTTTCGCATGACGTCTGTGCGGATATCAGTCACGATAGCAGAATAATATAATAAATCCTCGTTTTAGTGGAAGATAAAGCAAATATTTAGCCGTATAATAACACAATAATAGAAAAAAGAAAAGCGGTAGTGACGAGCTATGACAAAAAAATGGTGGCATGACAAGGTGGCCTATCAGATTTATCCAAAAAGCTATAAGGACAGCAACGGAGACGGTATCGGAGATTTGCGGGGAATCATAGAAAAGTTAGATTATCTCAAGAATCTGGGCGTAGATATCATCTGGATCTCTCCTATTTATAAGTCGCCCTTTGTGGATCAGGGGTACGATATTTTCGATTATTACGCACTTGATGATGCGTTTGGAAGTATGGAGGATATGGAGGAGCTGCTTCGCGAGGCGAAAAAAAGAGAGATGTACATCGTGATGGATCTAGTGGTCAATCACTGTTCCAATCAGCACGAATGGTTCCAAAAGGCCCTGAAAGACCGAAGCGGTGGTGTATGGAGAACAGACTCCTGCCCTTACAGAACTTACCAATTTCACTGGTTTCTATCGTCAGGGGAAGGAGAAGAATCTTCTGGTTCTGGCAAATTATCAGAGCGAGGCAAGAGATATTGCGATTTCCGATACCGTGAAGAAGGTGGTCATCGACAATTATGATGAGAATGCAATCGAAAGAAATGTTATGAAGACCGGGAATGGCAGCGTGATTCCGATGAAGGGATATCAATTCCTGGTGTTGGAGGTATAGAATTTTATGGCATAGGGGAAGGCGAAAGATTCTCCCTATGCCATAAGTTTTTACTATTTGATATATTGCACACTATATGCCGGCATCTCAAGCTGCCCGTTCATTTCCACGGCCTCTCCGGTCAGAAGATCCGTTCCGCAGCCGCCTAGTTCCCCGTTATGTGCGGTGAAAGGCGCATCGGAAGCATTGACCGCCACCAGGATCCGCTCGGTATCTGTCCTGCGCTCAAAGATCAACTGATGGTTCGTGATGACCACATTGTGATAACCGCCGTAGCTGAGCGCATCACTGTTGGTTCGTACATGAATAAGTTTCTTTATAAACTCTGTAAGTTCGTTCGGCTTTGGCTCTTCAAAGCATGGGCGAAGAGCATAGTCATTGTTCGGGGCTTTTACGCCTTCCTCGCCCCACTCACTTCCATAATAAATGCACGGAACTCCCGGCATGCCCATGAGAAGACCATAGGCCAGCGGAATGTGATTCTTGTTCGTCAGAATGCTGGCAAGTCTGGTCACGTCGTGATTATCCGCGAAGGACATCAGGTGCTTGCCGCGGTAGAGACACCACTGCTCCGGACCGTACTGACGGTTCAGGGAGTGCGCGATCTCGAACAGGTTCATGCTGTTAAAGCTGGAGAAGAGTCCCTTGTAGCATTCGTAATTGGTGCAGCTATGCAGCATCTCGTCATTTACGATCAAATTGTAATCGCCGAAAAGCACCTCGCCGATCAGCGCGAAATCCGGTTTTAGTTCCTGGCAGAAGCTGCGCAGACGTTTCATAAAATTGCGCTCCAGGCTGTAAGCCACGTCCAGGCGGAGACCGTCTATATCAAATTCTTCCACCCAGCCGCGCACGCAGTCCAGAAGGTAGTCGACAACTGCCGGGTTATAGAGATTTAATTTGACAAGCTCATAATGACCTTCCCAGCCCTCATACCAGAATCCGTCGTTATATGCGGAATTCCCGTCGAAATTAATACAGAACCAGTCCTTGTACGGCGAATCCCACTTTTTCTCCTGAACATCCCTGAACGCCCAGAAGCCGCGCCCCACGTGGTTGAACACACCGTCGAGGACGATCTTTACGTTATGTGCATGTAGATCGCGGCATACTTCCGCGAAATCGGCGTTCGTTCCGAGACGACAGTCGATGATCTTAAAATCCCGGGTGTCATAGCCGTGATTGTCTGATTCAAAAATCGGATTTAATAAAATAGAAGAAACGCCTAAATTTTCTAGATAACTGCTCCATTTCTTTAATTTAAGAATTCGCGGAACGGTCACACCATCATTGGCAGTAGGCGCGCCGCAAAATCCAATCGGATAGATCTGATAAAAAATTCCTTCATATGCCCACATAGATTAGTACCTGCTTTCTGTAAAATTTGTCTGCATTTGAAAATTTGTGCTCAGTACACCTTATTGTACCAGAGAAAGTGGCGTATGACCAGAATATTTGCATTTTTTCCAGCGATTTTGAATATCTTTCATAGAAGGAATAGAGAGGAAATACATGATATGGAATGGATTTCTAACGTTGTGCAGATGATGAATAAGGTTTTGTGGGATTATGCACTTTTGTTCCTGCTATGTGGAACCGGGATCTGGTTTACGGTACGGCTGCGTTTCGTGCAGGTGAGGAGATTCAAGGATGGCTGGAATAAGACCTTTGGCGGATTAATTGGAAAAGGGGATAAGGCGGGAAAGGGTGGAATCTCTTCTTTCCAGGCGCTGACGACGGCCATTGCGGCACAGGTCGGAACGGGAAATCTTGCCGGAGCTGCGACGGCCATTGCGGCGGGCGGTCCGGGAGCGATCTTCTGGATGTGGTTAAGTGCGTTTTTGGGCATGGCGACCATTTACGCGGAAGCCTTGATGGCGCAAAAATATAAGGTGGTAAAAGACGGAGAAGTGACCGGAGGCCCGGTCTATTATATACGGGGCGCGTTTCAGGGGCGGTTTGGAAAAATACTTGCCGCAATTTTTTCAGTCCTCATTATATTTGCACTCGGGTTCATGGGAAATGCAGTGCAGGCCAATTCGATCGGAGATGCATTTGCAACGGCATTTGGAATTCAACCGGTGGTGGTCGGCGTCTGTGTTGCGGCGATCGCATTTTTCATTTTTGCGGGAGGAATTACCAGGATCGCAAAGGTGACGGAAAAAATGGTGCCGCTTATGGCTTTCTTCTATATTATAGGTGCACTGATCGTGATCGGAATTCATTTCCGTGAGATCCCGCATGCATTTTACAGCATCATCGTGGGCGCGTTTCAGCCGCAGGCTCTTGCAGGCGGCGTGATTGGCGTGACGGTGCAGAAAGCGATGCGCTATGGCGTGGCAAGGGGACTTTTTTCCAATGAGGCAGGTATGGGCTCCACCCCGCATGCACATGCGATCGCAAATGTGGAGCATCCCGGAGACCAGGGGTGTGTGGCAATCATCAGCGTGTTCATCGACACTTTCGTGGTGTTGTCACTCACGGCGCTTGTGGTAATCACGACCGGCGTAATGCGGCCGGATGGCTCCCTGATCGGGACGGCGCTGACGCAGGCCGCATTTTCCAGTGTGTTCGGGCATTTCGGAAATATTTTTATCGCCGTCTGTATGTTTTTCTTTGCATTTTCTACCGTGATCGGCTGGTATTTCTTTGGGGAGACGAATGTGAAATATCTCTTCGGACCCAAAGCGGTAAAGGTATATGCGATTATCGTATGCGTGATGATCGTTGTGGGGTCTGCGCTGAAGGTGGAGCTGGTCTGGAATATGGCGGATGCGTTTAATGGAATGATGGTGATTCCGAACCTTATCGCCCTTCTGGCGCTCACAGGCACAGTGGTAAAAGTCAGCGGAGAATACGACAAAAAACGCCCCTAAAAATGTTCCCAAAAGTTGAAAAAATGGTTGACAGACTAGAATAGCCATAATATAATGATAAAGTATGACAAGAGGAAGAACCGGTTTAAACCAAAGCCCCGGAGTAAGCTGGTTTCCCATAGAATCTACAATGAAAATAATTAGTAAAAAGGATATTCATAGGAGGTCAACCAATGAAAACTTACATGGCTAATCCAGATAAGATCGAGAGAAAATGGTATGTAGTTGACGCTGAGGGACAGACATTAGGACGTCTCTGCGCAGAAGTTGCTAAGGTTTTAAGAGGAAAGAATAAACCGGAATTCACACCGCACATTGACACTGGTGATTATGTAATCGTTGTAAATGCTGCAAAAGTAAAAGTGACCGGTAAGAAATTAGATCAGAAAGTATATTATCATCATTCCGACTATGTAGGAGGAATGAAAGAGACTACCTTAAGAGAGATGATGGCTAAGAAGCCGGAAGCAGTAGTAGAGATCGCTGTAAAAGGCATGCTCCCGAAAGGACCTTTGGGAAGAACCATGATCAAGAAACTTCATGTATATGCTGGACCGGAACACGAACAGCAGGCACAGAAACCGGAAGTTTTAACATTTTAGGCAGAGGTTTGAAAGGAGGAAATCAAAGTGGCTAACGCAAAATTCTACGGAACAGGAAGAAGAAAAAAATCAATCGCAAGAGTTTACCTTGTACCGGGTACAGGTAAGATCACAATCAATAAAAGAGACATCGATGAGTATTTAGGACTTGAGACCCTGAAGGTCGTTGTTCGCCAGCCGCTGGTAGCAACAGAGACTGTTGACAAATTCGATGTACTTGTAAATGTTCGCGGTGGTGGATACACCGGACAGGCAGGAGCAATCCGCCACGGTATCGCCAGAGCACTCCTTCAGGCAGACGCTGATTACAGACCGGTTCTGAAAGCAGCAGGATACCTGACACGTGATCCGCGTATGAAAGAGCGTAAGAAATACGGTCTCAAAGCAGCTCGTAGAGCACCGCAGTTCAGCAAACGTTAATTCAAGCGAAAATTTCAAAAGAGCGACAGACCCCGAAAACCTTGTGTTTTAAGGGCACTGAAAAACTTCCATTTTTTAAGTGGGAGTTTTTCTTTTATGACAATTTTTCGTGATTTTCAGTTCTTTTTCGATAAGATTACAGAATAATGCTATGGTTTAAGCCATAGCCAATTCCTGTAATCTTACTATCCTTTTTACATTTGCTGTAAATGCGGTAAAATACATTTGAACATGCATAGCAAATAACCCTCTTGAATCTGCTCTGCGCAAACCGTGGGCTTCTTTTAATTCTCCATTCTTTTCTTCTATCCTATGCCGGATTTTCATTCTCTCTTGGAAGTATTCACTTTCTTCAAATTTAAGCCTTTCCATGTTTTTCGCGCTTGCCTGCGTGATACTGTAACTTCGTTCTTTTGAGTTTGATTTTCCTACACGGCAGTTTTCTCTTTGTGGGCATTTCCGGCACTTAACTTTGCTAAATATATATCTTAAATAGGTGTTCCCGTTTTTGGCAGCTCTCTTTTCCACTCGCATGGAAAGCTCTCCGGCAGGACATTGCAGCAACCCTGCATCTTTATTGAAACAGAACCCCTCCGCAAGGTTTCCGTTTGCAGCCGCCGCTACAGCTGTATTCGTTCGGGCAATCAGTGCAATCTCTTTTCCGCATACTTCCAGATTATCATCACTGACATATGCCATATCTCCGATAACTTCTGTTACTTTTATTCCATTTTTCTGTGCTTTTTCTATCAGTTTCGGCAATTCCTGACCATCCGGTGCTCCTCCATCTGTTACACTTATCCCAGCAATCAGACGGCCTTCTGTCATTGCGAGATGATTCTTATACCCATAAAACGTACTGGTCGCCGTTTTGTGCCCAAACCGTGCATCTTTATCATCTTTGGAACGGATCTCTCTGATCTGTTCGTTCTCAAGCAGTTCTTTCATCTCTTTAGAGATTTTCTGTATCTTTTGATTTCCACAGGTTTCTATCCCTTCCTCCAGAACCTGGAGCAGTTCCTTCGTATAGGCGATCTCTTCGTCCAATCCTGCTTCCAAAGATGGTTTCTCTGGAAATCTTTCTGATAATTCAAAAGCATTTTTATAAATCTCTTTCCGAAGTTGTTTACTCATATCCCTCAGGATTTGTGTGGGGGATTTCGCTCGGACGGATGCAGTTGTGTGGGTAGAATCCACGATAATCGTTCCCGATTTGATTAGACCTTTGTCCAGAGCCTGCTGGATTGTTTCTTTCAGCATTTCCTTCAGAATATCTTCCGTGATGCGGGTCTTTCTGAATTTCGTCAGAAGACTGGGATCTATCATTTTTTCTTCTGGTTCCAGATCCAGAAAAAATTTATATGCCATGTCTGTCTGAGCACTACTGATCAGGGTTTCATCGGACAGATCGTACAGCTTTTTCAGAAAAAGCAGTTTAAACATCATCTCCGGTTCTTTCGCCGGCCGCCCGAAATTTTCACAATACTGTTTACGGAGCATTGGATTTACAAAACTAAAATCTATATTTTCTTTAATTCTACGCAAAAGATGATTTGCTGGAATGATTGCATCATAAATCCCCTGATAGGGTGATAATGAAAGTTTCAACTGTGAATGGTCTTTCAACATGGCAGAACCTCCTTCCTCATGATTCTATTATAATGGATACATTAAAAAAGCCCAATTCTTTTTTAGAATCAGACTTTTTCAGTGCCCTTTGTTTTCGGGGTTTTCTTAAATTAAGAACGATGAGAAACAGCCTCAAAATACACAAAATTTTCACGGTAACTAATAAATAGTAAAAGTTTTTGTTATATCTTATGTAAGACAGTACGCAGCGGATATAATGATGTTTATAACAAAAATAAAAAATTGTATGAATACAGATAATGTGATAAAATTCTAATACGGAACAATCGTGTTACAGGGTGGCTTGACCTTCATTCTACATAGGATGGGGGTGGTGCTCATGAAGAACAAGTTTAGTTTTAATGACTTGATGCAGTTCGGAATATTTTTGATGGCACTACTGACATTCATTTATTTGATTAGTCATTAGTTACGCATAGAAAAACCACCCTTGAAACTTTGGCGAGTGACAGGGTGGTTTTTCTACATTCTACATTGGTCAAACCACTTTGGGCGGTTGTTCCTTTTATATCTATAATATAGCATAAGAGCATATTTGATTCAATGGAAATTTTAGAAATAAAACGGTTTGAGAATGTGTGGAAGTATGTTAGTAACTAACACGTAACTGACAAACAGCTTAAAAATAGCGTATTTATATATATCCCGGAGTATAATAGAAGTATGAGGATTGACTTCCCAAAAAGATGCCGATAGAACTTAATTACGGGAAATTGCAACAATATACAAAATCCCGTAGTGAGGAGAACGATATGGAATCGATCAAACATATAAATGCGCCGCATTATCTTTAATACATTGACGAAATTTTCCGAATTTGCTAAGATGATAGAAAACAATATTCTTTTGGAGGTACAGGTTGTTATGGAAAATAATAAAAGACCAGACAGTATGGAGCGTATTACAACAGCAGCGCTGGCAGATGCATTTATCGAAGAACAGGTGGAAGCGATTCGCGCGCAGGTGGGAGATAAAAAGGTATTACTTGCCCTTTCAGGCGGCGTAGATTCCTCCGTTGTGGCAGCGTTATTAATCAAAGCAGTTGGAAAGCAGTTAGTCTGTGTACATGTAAATCATGGTCTGCTGCGTAAGGGTGAGCCGGAGCAGGTCGTTGACGTATTCCGTAACCAGATGGATGCAAATCTTATCTATGTAGATGCAGTTGACCGTTTCCTCGATAAGCTTGCAGGTGTTGCTGAGCCAGAGAAGAAGCGCAAGATTATCGGAGCAGAATTTATCCGTGTATTCGAGGAAGAGGCAAGAAAACAGGAGGGAATTGAATTCCTGGCACAGGGAACGATTTATCCTGACATCATTGAAAGTGATGGCGTGAAGGCACATCACAATGTCGGTGGTCTGCCGGAGGATTTACAATTTGAGCTTGTAGAGCCGCTTAAGTTCCTGTTTAAAGACGAGGTTCGTGTCGTAGGAAAAGCGCTTGGACTTCCGGACGGAATGGTTTACCGTCAGCCGTTCCCGGGACCGGGACTTGGCGTTCGCTGCCTTGGAGCAATTACCCGTGAGCGTCTGGAGATTGTGCGTGAATCGGATGCCATTCTGCGTGAAGAATTTGCAAAAAATGGACTGGAAGGCAAGGTATGGCAGTATTTTACAGCCGTTCCGGATTTCCGTTCTGTAGGTGTAAAGGAAGGTGCAAGGACATTTGCATATCCGGTCATTTTAAGAGCCGTAAACACAGTTGATGCAATGACTGCAACAGTGGAAAATGTTCCTTTTGAATTGCTTGAGCATATTACGGAACGTATCACTCACGAAGTGCCGGGAGTGAACCGTGTGCTTTATGATCTGACACCGAAGCCGTGCGGAACCATTGAGTGGGAATAAGGTGAAAAATCAAAGAAACGCCCTTAGCTTTGTAAGAAAAGAGGGTATGCCGCACCCGTGGATATCCTGATGGATGTGGGAATCCTGCAATAGCTATACCAGCATATTAAAAAGATGTTGCCCTTCATGGGTGGCATCTTTTATTTATATAATAGGAAAATTCGATTTTTATCAAACTCTTGAATTAAAATAGCTCACACAGAGCCGGGCATAACAGAGGGCGCCCGAAGAAAGCAAGAGCTTTTGCTGCCTTTTCTATTTATTGAAAAGAGTGAAAATTTCATATATTAAAAAACTACCTGACATCCTTCTGAAAGGCTGGATAATATAGAGGTATACCGATATTTTGAGAAGAAATGGGAAAGCTAACTTTTAGGAGGAGATTATGATGAAAATAACAAACTATGCAATACAGATAGAAGATTATCTGGAAAATTTACGAAATGAGGAACACAGCCCCACTACAATCCGGCAGTACCAGCGGGACATTCTCTGTTTTTCTCGTTTTTGGATACCGGAGAACTGACCAGAGAGGCGACCCTTTCCTACAAGGAAAAGTTGGAGCGGAAATATCGGCCAGTCAGTGTGAATGTGAAGCTGTCCGCCCTGAACAGTTTCTTTTCTTTTATCGGGCGGAGTGATTTGAAGCTGAAATGTCTGAAAATTCAGGAAAGCCCCTATTGTCCGGCCGAGAAGGAACTTAGTAAAGGGGAGTATCTGCGCCTGGTCAGGGCGGCACTGGTCAGGAAAAATGAAAAGCTGGCTTTGATTTTGCAGACCATCTGCGGTACTGGGATCCGGGTATCCGAGGTGAAATATGTCACGGCAGAGGCGGTCTGCCAGGGGGAGGCAGTGATTCGGCTAAAGGGAAAGACCCGCATGGTCCTGTTCCCGAAGAAGCTGCAAAAGGTACTGAAGGGGTATATGCGCCGGGAGAAGATATCTGCCGGGCCAATCTTCATCACACGGACCGGGAGTCCATTGGACCGAAGCAATATCTGGAAGATGATGAAGGCACTCTGCCGGGATGCGGAAGTGGACGCGACGAAAGTATTTCCCCACAACCTGCGCCACCTGTTCGCCCGATGCTTCTAGGATTCTACAGAGAAGGCGGGACAGACCGGAACCGGGGAGATAAAAAAATAAGGGAGGATTCCTATGAAGAAGAGACTGCCGGGTATCCTGTGCGCCCTGGTATTTCTGGCGGGACTTGCGATCTTTGCCTATCCGAAGGTGGCGGATCAGTGGAACACGCTGCACCAGAGCCGGGCGATATCGACCTACGATGATGCAGTACAGGAATTGGATGAAGAGGATTACAGCCGGATCTGGGAGGAAGCGAGGGCCTATAACGCTAAGATAACGGAAAATACCTTTCATGGCGATGCCTTTGGGACGGTGGATGCCGGGGACAGTCAGACAGGTAATACGAATGAACCGGAAACCTCCGGAGATGGCCGGGAGGGTGAGATCAGGCTGGAGGACACCGAATACTGGAAGGTCGTGAATGTCGATGGGACCGGGATCATGGGTTATATATCCATACCGAAGATTAATCAGAGGTTTCCCATCTACCATGGCACCTCTGAAGGAGTGCTGCAGATTGCGGCGGGAGCGTCTACCTCCTACAGCCGGGGAACGGCAGAGAAATTAGAGCCGGGCCTGTATCTGGTGAAGGCGGAGAAGGTGCAGCATGACGGCTATGAGTATTCGTTCAGCCGTATCTTATCTCAGTTCCCACCAGCGAGTACCGTATGGGCGAGGGAAAGGGCGACGATGAGTGGCTGTATGATGTGACGGTGGGCCTGAAGCCTTCGAGGGAGCCGCTGGAAGGCGATATGAAGATCCGGAAGACTCTGAATACTTACAATGAGTCCCTCGGGGAAGTGACCTTTGTCTTTGAGGTGACGGGGAAGGACCCAGTGACGGGAGAGGTTGTATATAACAATGTTGTTTCGATGAATTTCGACGATGGGACGCCGACCGGCACCCAGACAGTGAAGATCACGGGACTTCCGGTGGGGACTGTGGTGACGGTGAAGGAGATCTATAACGGTGGGAGCTATAAGGAAGTGTCCGCCGACTATACGACGACGATCGAGCCGACGAAGGACGGGGTCTCCCAGACGAAGCCGGTGACGTTTGTCAATGATTATGATGATAAGCTGAAAAAAGGCTGCGGCATCGTGAACCATTTTGATTTTGTGGGTGATGAGGCCCATACGGATGAGGATGGCAACCTGGTGGTAAAGGGCCATTACGAGTGGGAGAAATGGTTCCCGGATTTCGTAGAAGCAGAATCGGAGAGCGGACCCACGGGAAAGGGCACCGTGCCGGAGGAAGAAGAGCAGGGTGCGCAGTAAAGGAGGGGCAGGAGAATGAAGAACAGGATCAGTAAGAAAATGATCAATAAGAGAATGCTCAATAGAAAAACGTTCAATAAGAGAACGCTCCTTCTGTCTGCTGCTGCGCTGGCCTTGGTGGGGAGCGTTTCCATCAAGAGCGCGATGGCGTATTTTACGACCTATGTGACGGCAAAGGGAGGCTGTGAGATCTCCTTTGACACGACGACCACCATCGAGGAGGAGAAGGTAGTGAACCGGATCAAACAGGTGCAGGTGCAGAATACGGGAGAGAACCCCTGTTATGTGAGGGTAAAGTATTTTGCCGGGGCAGAGCTGTTTGCCCTGGCACCGACCCAGACAGACGGCTGGGTGCAGGGAGAGGATGAGTACTGGTATTATACTAAGGTCCTGCAGCCCAAAGGAACAGCGGACGGCGCGGATCTGACCAGCAGGCTGGGGATGCAGATCGTGGCAAAGGACGGTACGAAGGATATGTTCGGTATAGATGGCGGGTACAGCTATGCCTATGATTTTGATGTAGTCGTTGTTCAGGAGTATGTGCCGGTGCAGGCGGATGCGGACGGGAATCCTCTGGATCCGACCAGCTCGGAGGTTGACTGGACGATGGCAGTGAAAGACGTGAGCGGAGAGGGGGCTGATGAGTGATGAATAAGAACGGAAAAGCCCTGAATAAGAATGAAAATGATTTGAATAACAACAGAAAATCCCTGTATAAGATCAGAAAAGTCCTGAAAGGAAGAACAGGGACGTTCCTTCTGCTGGGTCTTGCAGTAGCATGCTTACTTGGGAGCGGGATTGGAAGCACCCGTGCAGCGCTTGCAGATCTACAGTGAATACTACGAAGCGCGTGTCGGCATGTACGATATCGGCATCACCCTGGTGTTCCTGCGTCTGAAGAAACGAAATGAAGAGGAGAAGAAGAGGAGCGAACCGGAAGGGAGGCCGAAGAACGTATGAGTAAAGAATTGTTACAAAAAGGCTATCTCGACCAGAGGGCAGGAGTGGCTCCATGGAAACAGTTTAGAAGAGAGATTCCAGGCTGTAAAACGACAAAATTACTGCGAAAAAGTCTATTAAATATAAATGGCCAAAAACTGCGGAGAAGGTTTGCAAAGGGCCTTGCGGCGGTCTGTACAGCAGTTCTTGCGGTGACCCAGCTTGGACCTATGGAGGCTAAAGCGGCGGATTCCTATGAGACCACCTATAAAGTAATCATCTATTCCGGAGACAAAGGGATCTTCAACGGGACCGGCTGTGTGTCCGGGGCCGGAGAGGCGTCGCTTGCGGGGGCAGACACGATCGTGGTGTCCGGCCTGCATTATGGGGACACGATCAGCATCAACGTGTCCAGCACGAACGGGGCGATCAGCCTGAATCCGGAGGACGGCGGGAAGTACCAGCCGACAGGGACGAGGCGGAGCGGTCGTGACAACAGCGAGGCATTTGACAAGGAGAACACGACCAGCCCGAGCCGGATCTATACAGTAACGAGCGACCGGACCTTCGTGGTGACCTATGGGGTTCCGGGGAAGATGGTCCCGTACACGGTCAGCTATGTGCTGGCAGATACGACGACGCCGGTGCCGGGAAGCGAAGCCCAGACCTTCTACGGGGTGGCCGGGGAGAAGCCGGTGGTGTCCGCACCGTATTTTGAAGGCTACACGCCGGTTTACAAAGCGATAACGGGAACACTGAGACGCGGGCAGGAGAATACCGGGGTATTTGAATATACGAGAAACGTGGAGCAGATCACAACGGAACCAGCATTTTTCACTTCTTTCTGTTCAGTCTTTGCGTTCAGGTTGGGAAGAATGATCTTAAACGCATTATCGGACGTTTCAATCTGCGGCGTCATCCCGGTTCCTTCGTAGGCATCCATGATTTTCAGTATTCCGGTGCCAGAGGCTTCAATCAGCTCCAGACGGTAAAATACATTTGCCAGTTTCGCATTCCGGCAGACGGAAATTCCCATCGTCAAATCCTTTAAGGTCACTCCGCTTACCAGGCCGCCTATAGAGGTAAATTCGATCCTGTCTGTATAAATGCTGATAAAGATACTGGCCCGGAAAGAATATTCACGGTGCACCAGAAGGTTCAAAAGAGCCTCCCTGACAGCGACCTCCGGGTAGTCCCGCCTGTCGATACGGCGCAGTTTATCAAAAGTCGAATGGGTCTGATTGCAGAAATCAATAAAATCATAAACATCATCCATCTGCTGGAACAGGGATCCGGCAAATTCTTTCCGGTCCGCAAATTCTTTTCCGGCTTTCTCAAAGGTCAAATTCTGCTCCAAAGACCGCCTTTCCTCAAAGTGGTCGCCATCCGTTTCCTTAATCATGTGCCGGATCGCCGTATTGGTTGACGGCACGGAGGAATATCCCTGACGGACATAGACCCCTTCGGGACGCAGCCCTTTTTTCGCAATATAATAAGGCCGCTCCATTCCCTGCTGAATATCAACCGCGACGATTTTCTTTCCGTCTACCGTCAAGGTCTCATAATGGAGAAACATGGTTAAGTCCGGTTTGATTGCATCCCGGACCATATTGCTGACCTGCAAGGAAGCACCCTCCGGGTCAGTCTGTTAACGCAGACGGCTATATATGAAAAAAAAGATATTTAGACTGTATTTTAGAAAAATTTCTGCTATTATATAATTATACCGAAAAAAATCAGGTGCATTTTCAAATTTCGAGAAGAAATGTGAAAATTGAGCATCAGGAGGAGGTTGTGATGAAAACAACAAATTATGCGGTAAAGATAGAAGACTATCTGGAAAATTTACGAAATGAGGAACACAGTCATGCAACGATCAGTCAGTATCGTCGGGATATTCTATGTTTTTTCTCATTTTTGGGTACCGGAGAACTGACCAGAGACGCGGTTCTTTTCTACAAGGAAAAGCTGGAGCAGGAATATCAGCCTGTCAGCGTGAACGCGAAACTGTCCGCTCTGAACAGTTTCTTAACCTTTGTTGGGCGGAGTGATCTGAAACTGAAATTTCTGAAAATTCAGAGAAATGCCTACTGCTCTGCTGAAAAGGAAATAAGTAAGGCGGAGTATTTGCGCCTGGTCAGGGCGGCACAGGATAAGAGAAATGAAAAGCTGGCTCTTCTTTTGCAGACGATCAGCGGTACCGGGATTCGGGTATCCGAGGTGAAATATATCACCGCGGAGGCAGTCTGCCAGGGGGAAGCTATAATCCGGTTAAAGGGGAAGACCCGAACGATTCTGTTGCCGAAGAGGCTGCAAAGAGCGCTGAAGAGTTATCTGCGCCGAGAGAAGATATCTGTCGGGCCGGTCTTTATCACACGGACCGGGCGGCCGCTGGATCGGAGCAACATCTGGAAAATGATGAAGACTCTCTGCCGGGAAGCGGATGTGGACGAGAAAAAGGTATTCCCCCATAATCTGCGTCACCTGTTTGCCCGGTGCTTCTATTCGGTAGATAAGGATATCGCCAGACTGGCGGATATTCTGGGACACAGCAGTATCAATACCACACGCATTTATATTATTTCCAGCGGGGCGGAGCATCGACGCCGTCTGGATGCGTTGGGACTTGTAGTCTGAACAAAAAGGGGGCAAAAAAAGAGTGCGGATACCATTCTTTTTGGAATCCACACCGCCTGACGGGCTTTACCACATAATTGACATTATGTGGTGCTTGCAAACAGGATATTACATAATTAGCCCCTGATATATTTATATAGTATTGCTGAATACTTGATTTGTCAAGGACATATATCTGAAATTTTCGGATTTTTTTGTGGCTTTGGGCATGACAACAAAGCCTTGCTGGTTATTTTCCGGAAAGGCTTGATTCACACGCATATACATGTGCGGGTATTTATAGATTTCGCTTTTTTATATGGTCCCTCCATATGGTTTACGCGTTTCACACTACATAATGTCAATTATGTATCTAACTTGTAAAGGCATAGAAATATGCAATTCGATTTTTCCCTGATCATATACAATTACGACGAATATACAGCTATAGTAGGGAGCTTATTATGCCAGATAAAGAGTTAAAAGGGCCCGGTGGCAAAGAAGGTCAGACGGTATGAGCGAAAAAAGAATTCATGAAATGCCGACGGACAGACAAGTAAGGTCTGAACTGAAGCGTTTGAAATATAAGAAGTTCTACCGTTCTGTACTGTACAGCACGGCCTATACTCTGCTGGTTGTGGCCGCTGTTGCCGTCCTGATAGAGATTTTATGGCTGCCGGTGCTGCGGATCAGCGGCAGCTCCATGACCCCTACCTTAAAGAACGATGAGATCGTCCTTTCGTCCAAGACATCGGACTTCGGGCCGGGGGACATTGCAGCTTTCCGCTATAACAACGAGGTGTTAGTTAAGCGAATTATCTGTGGCCCCGGGGATTGGGTCGATATTGACGGGAACGGTACGGTATACATTAACGGGATTCAGCTGGAGGAACCGTACCTTGTGGAAAAGGCACTGGGCGATTGTAATATCAAGTTACCTTATCAGGTTCCGGATGGCAGATATTTTGTCATGGGGGATCACCGGTCCACATCGGTGGACTCCCGGAATACTGCTGTGGGATGCGTATCTCGTGAGCAGATTGTAGGGAAAATATTCTTTCGCATCTGGCCGCTGAACCGGATGGGAATATTGGATTGAGAAAGGAGGTATGCAAAATGCAGGAAGAGAGGAAGCAGGAAGCAGCGGGGTATCTTGCCCGGAACTGCCGCCGACAGGTATGGAAGAGGATGGTCGGGGTTTTAGCCTGTGTTGTGGTATTTTGTACCACTTACGCGCTGATTCTGCCTGCTGTTACTAAGGAAAATACCGCTTATTGCGGGTTTGAAGAGCATAAACATGGCGAAGAATGCTATGAAGAGAAGCTGACCTGTGGGCAGGAGGAGACGAAGGATACTGTCCATGAACATAGTTCGGCATGCTATGGCAGACAGCAGAAATTGACTTGTGGGCAGGAAGAGAACTCGACTGTCCATACTCATGTGGAGAATTGTATTGTCAGGGAGCAGCAGCTGGTATGCCAGGATATGGATCCGGAGCACCATCACGCAGAAGAATGCTATGAGACGGTTGAATCTTATATCTGTGGTTTTAAAGAAGGAGAGACAGAAGGACATATTCATACGGATAAATGTTATAGCGCCGAGGAGGTGCTGCAGTGCGGTAAAAAAGAGGGAGAAAAGATACCCGGACATACACATACGGATGAGTGCTATACAAAGGCCCTGATTTGTGAGAAGGAGGAGCATACACATGAACTGGAGTGCTATTCCGACCCGGAGGCGGATTTGGAGACTGCGAAGGAATGGGAGAGCAGTATGGCCGATATGAAGCTGACAGGAGACTGGCGGAAAGATGTGGTTGCTGTGGCGGAAAGCCAGCTGGGCTATCGGGAAAGCGAAAAGAATTATACGGTAGACGAAAAAGGGAACAAAAACGGCTACACTCGCTACGGAGCCTGGTATGGTGAGCCTTACGGCGGCTGGGACGCCATGTTCGTCTCCTTCTGCCTGCATTATGCAGATGTTGAGGGATATCCGGTGGATTCAAGCTGTCAGAAATGGATCGAGACGCTGAACCGGGAACCATATTATGAGTATTTCTCACGTGGAACCTATGAACCTCAGCCGGGAGATTTAGTTTTCTTTCAGACTGACGATGACGATAAGGATGGAGCAGACCACATCGGCATTGTTGTAGAGAGTATACCTAAGGGCACCCAGGATGGCCAGTCGACCGTTTCACAAGGAATGGAAGAAACGGCGCAGATTAGAACGATTGAGGGAGATAATCCAAACTGTGTCCAGTATGTTACACATAATATCGATGATCCCAATATTTTGGGATACGGAAAACTCCCGGAGAATCCGAAGCTTGTACAGTCTGAAGAGAAAGCCGTGCAAAATTCTTCTCTGTTCGGAATGCCGGTTGAAGCGGAAAATAATGCAAGCACATTGAACGTTGAGGTGTCGCCAACTCCGGCGCCGGACTATATCGGAACGATTCCTGATTCTTCGGTCAGCACCGAATGGCAGATTACAAAAGAGCCGTATGCAGGGCGCGGACAGGAGAATAAGACCGGTTTTGATGACAATCACGATGGTGAAATGGATGTATATCTTCAAAAGAATGCCGTTCCGACAGATGTGGAAAATGAATTCCTGGTTTATCTAAGTATGGATAAAAAAATGACGTGGGAACAGTTTTTACACGAATCATCGGTTTTGATTACGTCGACCAATAAGTATGCGAAGGAGCCGGTTGGGACGGTAGTTCAATCTGTTGCAGGAATGTCATCTGAACTGATGTCGCACTACCAGCAGGGAGTAGCTGATCGAAAGTATTACGTCAATATCCAGGTTTATCAGAACCAGGATTCCGTAGCCCCGCTTTACACATACTATGACTGGCGTTATGGAGAGACACCGAACTGCTCTAACGGTACAGTATTTCTGAATGTGCCCGGATTGGGATATATGGTTGCTCAACATGAAGTGAATTATAAGTATACCGGAGGTGGATCCGGCAATCCATTTGAGTTGAAAATCTACCTGGACTCTTTTCCTTTAAGCAGCGAACTTGTTATGTACAATACCGTGTTTGAAAGTGTCACTGATCAACTTGGGGATTATGTGGAATTTATGGAATTGGTCAGTGCAGATGGCGATTTCACTTATGATGACGACCAAAGGCAAATTATATGGAAACCGGCCGACAATGAGGATGTCATTTCTCAGGTAAATCCGGGTTCCATGAGCAGCGTATGGGAAGAGAATATCACCCAGCTGGTCTATCGTGTCAAGCTGAATGTTGAAAAAGAGGGTTTCATAAGCTGCGCAGACACGCTGGATTCCAAAGAGAGTTCTATTCAAGAAGACGAAAGCTACAAAGTTAACAACGAGGCGATCCTTTCCTATCATACAGAGCCTTTGGAGAGTGTTGGCGGTGAAAGAAGTGAAACTTTTACTGTAGCATATCCTGTTCCAGAAGTGCGTGGTATGCTGTACAACATCACATTCAGCAAGGAAAACGAGAAGGGGCAAAGCCTTGAGGGAGCTGTTTTCGGAATCTATCAATCAGATGGGACAACGCCTGTGGAGAATCCGGACGGCACCCCTTGTACCATAACAACAGTTGCTGGAGAAATCAGCCGATTCCGGAATCTGCCGTATGGCACCTATGTGATAAAGGAGTTGAACCCTCCAGCCCACTACAGCGTGCCTGAGATCAACACGTGGACGGTTCCATTATGCTACACGAAGGATCGGGACCGCCTGCTGGGGCAGGATCAGGCAGACCCTCATAATCTTCGTTATACAGGGAATGACAACGGCTCTGGTCGGTGGGTCATTGTGAATCATAGAGGTGAGTATACCTATCGGGTAAAAGTGGTAAAAACAGATGCAAACGAGACCGTGCTAAAGGATGCGCAGTTTTCTATCACAAATCCGGAAGAGCCGACAGAAACGCTGACAGGAACGACAGATGAATCCGGATGTATTGTTTTCCCGGGCGTTTTTCATCCAAACATTGAGTATACTCTTTCAGAGCTTGCTGCGCCTGCCGGATACAATCTGCTTCCTGCAGATATTCACTTCATATTGAAGGATGAGGAGGAGACAGACACGCAAACAGTTGAACTTGTGAATGCAGATCAATTGAATCATCTGGTTACACTTACTCTTTCGGAAGATGCTGACGGTCCTATTTTGAAAATACAGGTCATTAATCAGGCAGGATATGTCTTGCCCGCAACCGGTGGCCCAGGGACTACCCTGTTTACATTAAGCGGGCTTTGCCTGATAGCCGGTGCGCTTATGTGTAGCTCTTACTTACAACGCAGGCGGAAAAGGAGGGTAGGGTAAGGCCGCAAGACTACAGGCTGCCTGAAACCGGCGGTCAGGTACCCCCGTATACCATTGGAGGACTGCTGTTCATAGCGGCAGCTTACTCCTATTGTATAGCAATAAAAAACGCAGAAAGGAGGATTTTGCGTCCTTCTGGCGCATAGTAACACAATTCATAAGTTTTATAAAATCAAATTAAGAAAGGAATGATAAGAATCATGAAACATACGAAGAAATTAGCAAGTCTTTTGCTGACACTGGTTATGGTTTTGAGTATGGGCATTACCGCTTTTGCACAGAAAGTGGATGCCGAAAAGGGCGGAAGCGCTACCATCACAATTAATAATGCATCGAAAGGCGAAACATACGAAGTATATAAGATTTTTGACGCTACTTATAACAACGATACGGGAGCCATTGCCTATACCTATAATGGCACCTTGCCTGCAAATTCATATTTTGTACAGGATGCCAATACTGGCGCCATCACAGCTACCGATGCTGCGAAGGATAGTGAGGGCTTCCTGAACAAAGCTGCAACTGATTGGGTCATGAATAATTTGAAGGGAGATCCGGTTGCCAGCGCTGAAGCGGATGGCTCAAAGCTGACCTTTACGGGCCTGGAGTACGGCTACTATCTGGTTACCAGCACCCATGGCACATTGGTCGCTGTCAACAGCACCCAGCCTGATGCGGTCATGAACGATAAAAACTACGAGGTTCCTTTCTGGGATCCCGAAGGTGGTAAAACGATTGTGACTGACGGAAGCACCACTGCGGATATCGATGAAGCCAACATTGGTGATACTGTTAACTTCCGCCTGTCCATCATCACCCAGAACTTTACTAAAGAGAATGATAATCCTATTGCCTACTATACCATCGGTGATAACTTCCCCGACGGTCTGGATCTCATTGCGATCAACAGTGTGACGGTTGACAGAACTCCTGTTGATTATACCCCCACCGGCAATGGATTCCCCATCACGATCAAGTGGGCTGATGAAAATGGCAACAGTCTCTATAATACGGACGCAAATCTGGTGGTCAATTACACCGCCAGACTTAATGACAATGCTGTAATCGACGGAGACGGTAATGAGAATACCGCGACCTTCACCTATGGCTACTATAACCCGGAGAATCCGGATGATCCTACCCCTGGCAAAGAAACCGAGGAAGACTCCGCGAAGGTTTACACCTACGCTTTGGGCTTTAAGAAGGTGAGCGACGAGGGAACTGCACTTGCCGGTGCAAAATTCCAGCTGCCTTTCTATGTGAAGGAAGCCCCAGCCGCTGATGGCGCTTACATCTACGCCGGAATTGAGGAAGGGGAAGGCCTCACTAACACGCTGACCACTACAGATACCGGATTGATCGTTATCAAAGGCGTAGAGCCTGGCGACTATGAATTCTCGGAAATCAAGGCGCCCGACGGCTATAACAAGCTGGATGGACCGTTTACTGTTCCTGCCGCACGGACGGGTTCCTCTACTACTACAACTGTGATCACCAGATATCTGGATGAGGATGGAAATGTAACAGACGTAGAGAGCGATATCAGAGTCACCTATGAAGAGGGAAATATCTCCATTACAGACCTGGGCGTTGTTGTCAATAAGACCGGAGCCCTTCTTCCCGCTACCGGCGGTATCGGTACTACGATCTTCTACGTAATCGGTGCAATCCTGATGATCGGTGCAGGCGTGATGCTGGTTACCAGAAAGAGAATGTCCAAATAACAGGATCATGTAAAAAATAAAAAAGAATCGGATAGGCGGTCTTTGGACCGCCAGGTCCGGTTAAAAAAGCGGGAGACTGCAATAATACAGCTTTAGGGAGATGCTTATGAAACGAATGAAAAGAGACCGCGGGTCTACCATTTTAGTCTTTGTTTTTTTCATCGGCCTCTCCGTGGTGCTGTATCCGTTTATCAGCGACTATTGGAACTCCAGGAATCAGTCCCGGGCGATAGCGACATACAGCGACACGGTCGCACAGATGGATGAGGCAGATTATGAGGCGATGCTTGAGGAAGCGCATGCGTACAATAAAGAACTTCTGGGGTTATCCTTTCCCTTTGTGGAGTATGAGAGCCTTGGAAAGTATGAGGATATTCTGGATATCAGCGGAACCGGAATCATGGGTTACGTGACGATACCGGTTCTGGGCGTGGAGCTCCCAATCTACCACGGGACGGACGAAAGGGCGCTGCAGGTCGCGGCAGTGCATTTGGCGGGTTCCGGCTTTCCTGTGGGAGGCATCGGTACCCATGCCGTGATCTCCGCCCACAGGGGGCTGCCCTCGGCGAAGCTTTTCAGTGATCTGGATGAAATGATGGAGGGCGACATTTTCAATATCACCGTTCTGAATCAGATGATTACCTATGAGGTGGACCAGATCCGGATCGTTCTTCCGGAAGAGGTGGAGGAGCTTAAGATTGATGCCGATAAGGATTACTGTACCCTGATGACGTGTACGCCTTATGGCATCAACTCGCACCGCCTGCTGATCCGGGGGATTCGGACGGATGCGGCGGGGATAACGACAGCCTATGTACCGGCGGACGCGACGCAGATCAATCCTACTGCAGTTTCCATCGTACTGGCGATTCCGATGGTATTTATCCTGCTCATCATCCTGCTGATCGATCAGCGGAGATGTGAGAAGAAGACGAAGGAAAAGCCGGATGCCGCAGAGAAATAGGGAGGATATTAATGAAGAAACGACTGCCGAGCATCCTGTGTGCCCTGATATTTCTGATAGGGCTGGGGATTTTTGTATATCCGAAGGTGGCAGACCAGTGGAATACGCTGCACCAGAGCCGGGCGATAGCGGACTACGATGACGAGGTACAGAATCTGGATGAAAAGGATTACAGCCGAATCTGGGAGGATGCCCGAAACTATAATGATAAGATAATACGCAATACATTTGGCGGAGATATTTTTACAGCGGTGGGTGCCGGAGACAGTCAGGAGGCTGCAAAGGGGGACCCGAAGGGTGAGGAGATCGAGCTGAAAGAAACGGAGTACTGGAAGGTCCTGAATGTGGGTGAGACCGGGATCATGGGGTATCTCTCTGTTCCCAGGATCAAGCAGAAGTTCCCCATTTACCACGGGACCTCTGAGGGGGTGCTGCAGGTCGCAGCGGGTCACCTCCCGGGGACGAAGCTTCCTATCGGCGGAGAGAGCTGCCACAGTGTCATAGCGGCGCATAGAGGACTGCCGTCGGCGAAGCTTTTGTCGGATGCGGACCAGCTCAGGGTGGGAGATAAATTCTACATCCATGTGCTGGATGAAGTGCTGGCATACCAGATCGATCAGATTCTTCCAATGGTGGATAAGGATGATCTGGATGCACTTACGGATGCGATGCAGATCGTGGAGGGGAAGGATTATGTGACCCTGCTTACGTGTACGCCCTATGGGATCAACAGCCACCGCATGCTGCTGCGGGGAATCCGGGTTTCCTATAACGGCGAGGAAGATGAGAGAGCGCTGGCGCCGATGGACAGCATGGTCGAGTCTGTAAAGAGCTATTATATGCTGTACCTGATGATGGCGGCATTTATCATACTGATGATCCTGCTCCTGTCAAAGCTCAGAATCGCGTTATATAACAGAAGACATAAAAGGAAATAACAGATGCAGGAAGCGTGAGAAGATAGCAGATATAAAGGAACATGAGGAAATAGCGGACATAAGGAAACAAGAGAAGATAGCAGATATAAAGAAACATGAGGAAATAGCGGACATTAGGAAACAAGAGAAAATAGCAGATACAAGGAAACAAGAGGAAATGGCAGACCCATCAAGGAGGGAGAAGGATGAATCGGATTAGGAGAAAGAAAGGATACATAGCCGGAGTGCTGGCTCTGGTGCTTGCCGTATCAGGGATGCATCTTATGGCGGCAAGGGCGGCAGGCACCCTGGACTTTGACAGTCATACCTGTTCACTGACCCTGGAGACGACGGGAATCGAGTTCGCAAAGGAGCTGTCCGGCGTGCCGGAGATTCCGGTAAAGCTGTACCAGGTGGCTACCATGGATAGAACAGCAGGCTATACCGTAGACACAGAGCGGTATGGCAGCGATATCGTGATTGAAGATAAAAGGGATGACCGTGCGGCATGGGCACAGCAGTGGAAAGATCTGGCGCAGAAGGTCACAGAGAAGATTGAAGCGGAAGGAAGCGCCATTAAAGAGGATGCGACCGTCATGATGCATCCGGTGGCAGAAACTGATACGTCCTACAGCCGGGGAACGGCAGAGAACTTAGATCCGGGGCTGTATCTGGTGAAGGCAGAGAAGGTGCAGCATGACGGGTATGAATATTCGTTCAGTCCGTATCTTATCTCAGTTCCCACCAGCGAATACCGCATGGGCGAGGGGACTGGCGATGACGAATGGCTGTACGATGTGACGGTGGGGCTGAAGCCTGCCAGGAAGCCATTGGAAGGCGAGATGGAGATTCAAAAGACCTTAAATACGTATAACGAGTCCCTCGGGGAAGTGACCTTCGTCTTTGAGGTGACGGGAACTGACCCGGTGACCGGGGAAGTGGTGTATAACAATGTTGTTTCGATGAATTTCGACGATGGGACGCCTATCGGCACTCAGACTGTGAAGATTACAGGGCTTCCGGTGGGGACCGTTGTGACTGTGAAGGAGATCTATAACGGCGCCGGCTATACGGAGGTGTCTGGTGATTATACGACAACGATAGAGCCGTCGATAAATGATGACAGCGGAAATCCAATCTCCCAGACGAAACCGGTGACCTTTGTCAATGACTATGACGATAAGCTGAAAAAGGGCTACGGTATCGTGAACCATTTTGATTTTGTGGGCGATGAGGCCTATATGGATGAAGATGGAAACCTGGTGGTAAGGGGCCATTATGAATGGGAGAAATGGTTCACGGATTCCGTGGAGGCGGAGGCTGAGGCCGGGCCTACAGGAAAGGGCTTCGTGCCGGAGGAAGCTAAGCAGAGTGCGCAGTAAAGGAGGGGCAGGCGAATGAAGAAGAAAATTAGTAGGAAAACACTTTGGCTGTCCGGGGCTGCGCTGGTGCTGGTGGGAAGCCTTTCCATCAAGAGTGCGATGGCGTATTTTACCACGTATGTGACGGCAAAGGGAGGCTGTGAGATATCCTTTGGCACGACAACCACCATTGAGGAAGAGGGGGTTGTGAACCGCATCAAACAGGTGCAGGTGCAGAATACGGGAGAGAACCCTTGCTATGTGAGGGTGAAGTATTTTGTCGGGACAGAGCTGTTTCATCTGGCGCCGACCCAGACGGATGGCTGGGTGCAGGGGGAGGACGGCTACTGGTATTATACCAAAGTCCTGCAGCCGAAAGGTTCCGAAAATGGTGAGGACCTTACCAGCAAGCTGGGAATGCAGATCGTGGCAAAGGACGGTACAAAGGATATGTTCGGCGTAGATGGAGAGTACAGCTATGCCTATGATTTTGATGTAGTAGTCGTTCAGGAGTATGTGCCGGTACAGGCAGATGCAGAGGGGAATCCTCTGGACCCGACAAGCCCGGAGGTCGACTGGACGATGGCAGTGAAAGACGTGAGCGGAGAGGGGGCTGATGAGTGATGAATAAGAACAGAAAAGCCCTGAATAAGAACGGGAAAGCCTTGAATAACAACAGAAAAGCCCTGCATAAGATCAGAAAAGTCCTGAAAGGAAGAGCAGGAACGTTCCTTCTGCTAGGACTCGCGGCAATGTGTCTGCTGGGGAGCGGGATCGGAAGCACCCGTGCGGCGCTGCAGATCTACAGTGAATACTACGAAGCGCGTATCGGTATGTACGATATCGGTATCACCCTGACGGAGAACGGAAAGGAGATCGCAGTCCGCGACTATGCGAACCAGATGGCCCAGGGAGAGGAGAGCGCCGGCTGGACAACGAAGAACGGCGCGCTATTGGAAACTATGCTGGAGGAATCCGACGGATGCCTGATTCCGGGACGGAAGTATCAGGAGGAACTGTCCGTAGTGAATTCCGGCTCCATCCCGGAGTATGTGCGTGTCCGGATCTACCGCTACTGGGTAGATCCGGAGGCCGGGAAGGATGAGGACGGTAACGAGGTGAAGGTGACCACCATGGATCCTGAGTGGATCAAGCTGGAATTAGAGGAGAGCGGCTGGTGGAGGAATGAGGCAGAGTGCACAGATGAGTGTACGGTGCTGTACTACCGCTCAGAGCTGTCGACAGGCGGAGCGGCCACCTTCTGTAAGAGCATCACCATCGATGATGCAGTTGCTAAGGTGACGAAGACGGAAGTCGAGGACGGGGTCGTAAAGACAACGTATGATTATGAAGGTAAGAAGTTCGTCCTGGAAGTGGATGCAGATGCGGTACAGAACCATAATGCCGCGGGTGCAATCCGCAGCGCATGGGGCGTTGACCCGGGTTATATGGAGTAGGAGGTAGGCTATGAGAGCTATGAGAAGATCAATGAGATGCCTGATTGCCATGTTGCTGGCCTTCCTGATATTCCCGGCCAGCGTATCTGCGGAAGACATTGTCAGTACCCGGGATAACTGGGTGGAGTTTACGAAGAACCATAAGATGGCGGATAACTTTGCGGCGGGCGGGATCACGGGTGAGGCAAAGAATGACCTGCAGCCGGGAGATACGATGACTTTTCGGGTGAATATCAGGAATACCTCGGCGGATACAACGGCATGGTATATGAGGAATGAGGTACTCCAGACGCTGGAGAGCCAGCAGTCCATCGCGGAAGGCGGAGCGTACACCTACGTGCTGACCTATATCGGTCCGAAGGAGACGAGGGTGCTGTATGACAGCGAGGCAGTCGGCGGAAGCGAGGAGAGCGGGGAAGGATCTGTGGTAGATGGGAACAAGGGACTGGAGCAGGCGACGGTAGCGCTGGATGATGAGGAATATATCTATCTGGATACATTGGAAGCAGGCGCGAAGGCGCAGATGACACTGAAGATCGGACTGGACGGGGAGACCCAGGGAAATGATTACCAGGATACCCTGGCGAGAGTGAAGCTTGGGTTTGCGGTGGAGCTTGTTGATACACCAGCCGGTACGTCAACGACGCCGAATAAACCGGACACACCGAACCCGAATCGGGATGTGATCAAGACGCCGAGGACAGGAGACACGTCCAATGTGATGCTTTTTTCCATCATGGCGCTTATTGCAGGGATCGTATGTATTGTGCTGGTGTTCCTGCGTCTGAAGAAGAGAAATGATGAGAAGAAGAGGAAAAGGGGAGCGAACAGGAAAGGAGGCCAGCAAAAGTATGAGTAAGGAATTATTACAAAAAGGCCTTCTGAATGAAGAAACAAAGAAACAGTTTAGAAGAGATATTCCAGGCTGGAAAGTGGGAAGACTACTGCGAAAAAGCCTTCTAAATATAAGTGGCAGAAAACTACGGAAAAGGTTTGCAAAGGGCCTTGCGGCTATCTGCACAGCAGTTCTTGCGGTGACTCAGTTTGGACCTATGGAGGCAAAAGCAGCAGATGATTATGAGACTACCTATAAAGTAATGATCTATTCTGGAGACAAAGGAACCTTCAACGGGACCGGCTGTGTGTCCGGTGCCGGAGAGGCGTCGCTTTCGGGGGCAGACACAATCGTGGTGTCCGGCCTGCATTACGGGGACACGATCAGCATCAACGTGTCCAGCACGAACGGGGCGATCAATCTGAACCCGGAGGACGGCGGAAAATACCAGCCAACGGGAACCAGGCGGAGCGGCCGCGACAACAGCGAGGCGTTTGACAAGGAGAACATGACCAGTCCAAGCCGGATCTATACGGTGACGAGTGACCGGACCTTCGTTGTGACCTATGGGGTTCCGGGGAAGATGGTCCCATATACAGTCAGCTACGTGCTGGCAGGAACGACAAATCCGGTGCCGGGAAGCAAAGCACAGACCTTCTACGGGGTGGCCGGAGAAAAACCGGTGGTGTCAGCGCCGTATTTTGAAGGGTATACGCCGGTTTACAAAGCAATAACGGGTACGCTGAAACGCGGGCAGGAGAACGCCTGGGTATTTGAATATACGAGAAATGTGGAACAGACTACGACCGAGCCGGCAACGCCTCAAGCCCCGCAGCAGGGTGAGGACCAGACCGGAACGACGACCACCCCGGGAACGACCGATAATGAGGCAACGGGTACGACTCCCGGAACCGATAATGAAGGTACGGGAACTAACCCGGAAACCAATGAGGAAGGAACTAATGAAGGTGATACCACAGCCTTAGAGGAGGAGGAGACACCGGGAGGACTTCTGGATTTGGACGACGAGGAAGTCCCGGCTGGTAACCTGAATCTGAGCGATTCCGAGAAGGACAACAAGGAAGATGCAGCGGAAGCGAGCCATTTTCCGGTATTTGTAGGGATTGGGATAGCGGCAGTAATTTTGCTCCTTGCACTGATTGGAGTGCTGATTAAGAGAAGGAAATCTCTGTAAAAGCAGCTATGTCTGATTGACATTGCGGTTCTTCCGCACGGTATTGCAGCACCGCTGAAAGGAGATCCGAAAGAAAAATGAAAGAGAAAAGATCCATTCAAATCAGACCCGGGTTCTGTGTCGGGAAGCTGACCGTCACAGAAGCGACCCCGGAGCGAAAAAACGGATATACGATATGGCGCTGCACCTGTGAATGCGGCAGGAGCATCTGCCTGGATACCAGAACACTTAAGCGTGGTATCGTGAGGGACTGCGGCTGTGAAACGGTGGTAAAGCCCGGTCAGCGGGACATTACCGGCCAGCGATTTGGAAAGCTGACAGCACTTTATCCAACCGAAAAGAGGGGAAGAGACGGAAGTCTAATCTGGCATTGCAGGTGTGATTGTGGCGGTGAAGTGGATGCACCTCTCCACCAGCTCAGTGCCGGTTATCGGAAAAGTTGCGGGTGCCTGAGCAGACCGCCCCTGAAGGATTTTGTCGGGAAACGGTTTGGAAAGCTCGTGGTGCAAAAGTACGCGGGGAAATGGAAGGGTCTGCATCACTGGCAGTGTATCTGTGACTGTGGAAATGAGACTATTGCGGGCCAGACCGCTTTGCAGAGTGGAAAGACGAAAAGCTGCGGCTGTCTGGGGAATCCACCTGCAAAGGACATTTTGGGAAGGCAGTTCGGGGATCTGACAGTCATAGCCTATGACGGTAAACGGGAGGGTACGTATTTCTGGCGCTGTCAGTGCAAGTGTGGAAATGAAACGGTCGTTCAACAGAATAATCTGCTTCTGGGACATACGAAAAGCTGCGGCTGCCGCCAGAAAACCGTATACAAAGAGAACCTGAAGCTAATTGATGGCACGTCCGTTACAATGCTGGAAGCCAGCCGTCAGCATCGCCTGATCAGTACCAATTCGAGCGGCTATGGCGGGGTCTACAGGAAAAGAAAAAGCGGAAAGTGGGCGGCGCAGATCACATTTAAAGGGAAAACCTATTACCTTGGCTCATTCATAAAAATCGAGGATGCTGTAAAAGCCCGAAAAGAGGCGGAAGAAAGCATATATGGTGAATTTTTAAAGTGGTATTACGAAGTTTATCTTGAAGAGGAAAAAACGGATGCAATTCCTTCCGTTGAAAGCTATTGATATTTTAAAGAATTACTTTTCGCCACCCGGCGGGCGGCAAATAAATAACTTGGAGGTAAGTATTTCAAGGGTATCGCTTAATTTAATTTTGCGATACCTTTTTTATTGCCTACGAAAGAAGATTCATTTTAGAAAAATTTCCTGATATTCCCATAAAAAGGTGGAAAATATGGAGATATTCCGATATTTTGAGAAGAAGTGGGAAAACTGACCATCAGGAGGAGATTGCGATGAGAACAACAAATTATATAGTACAGCTAGAAGATTATCTGGAAAATTTGCGAAATGAGGAGCACAGCCCTGCCACGATCAGTCAGTATCGTCGGGATATTCTTTGCTTTTTCTCATTTTTGGATACTGAAGAACTGACCAGACAGGCGGTCCTTTCTTATAAGGAAAAATTGGAGCGGGAATATCAGCCCGTCAGTGTGAACGCGAAGCTGTCAGCCCTGAACAGCTTCTTTTCTTTTATTGGGCGGAGTGATTTGAAACTGAAATTTTTGAAAATTCAGGGAAGTGTCTATTGTTCTGCCGAAAAGGAGCTTAGCAAGGAAGAGTATCTGCGACTGGTCAGGGCGGCAAAGAATAAGAAAAATGAAAAGCTGGCACTCCTTTTGCAGACCATCTGCGGTACGGGAATCCGGGTATCCGAGGTGAAATATATCACCGTGGAGGCGGTCTGCCGGGGAGAAGCGGTGATCCGGCTAAAGGGGAAGACCCGCGCGATTTTGCTGCCGAAAAAGCTGCAAAAGATATTGAAAGGTTATATACGCCGGGAGAAAATTGCTACAGGATCGATTTTTATCACACGGACCGGAAGGCCATTGGACCGGAGCAATATCTGGAAGATGATGAAAGCGCTCTGCAAGGATGCGGAGGTGGACGAAAAAAAAGTATTTCCCCACAACCTGCGTCACCTGTTTGCACGGTGTTTCTATTCGGCTGATAAGGATATCGCCAAACTGGCGGATATTCTGGGACACAGCAGCATCAATACCACCCGTATTTATATCATTTCCAGTGGGGCGGAGCACCGTCGCCGGCTGGATGTGCTGGGACTTGTGGTTTGAGCGTAAAAAGAGGCAAAAAAAAGAGCGCGGACGCCTTTCTATGACATCTGCACCAGCCTGGCGAATTTACCTCATAATTCGCATTATGTGGTATGAAATATGGAAATTATACAAAGAAAACTTGCAAAAAACAGAAATGCAGAGGTGCTGTCACATAAATAGGCACTAAAAATAAACCTTTCTGAAAAAATCGTCAGTAAGGCTTTATCTCTATGTCCGATTCCAAACAAATCCTGGGATTGTCGTCTTGACAAATCGGACATTTGGCCATATTATAATATTATAGAAAGGGCTGATTATGTAATGTCCTGTTTATAAATACCACATAATGCGAATTATGTATCAAATTTACAAAAGGATAGGAGAATAAAGCCCTGTCCTTTCCTATCATATACAGCTACGCCAGGGAGATGATTATGACGGATAAAGAGTTGAAGCGATCAAGCTGCAAAGAGGGGCAGGCGGCATGATGGAAAAAAGGATTCATGAGATACCGACTGCCGAACAATTAGAGTCTGAATTGAAACGGCTGAAATATAAAAGCCTCTATCGTTCTGTATTGCACAGCACAGTCTATGCTCTGATTGTTGTGGCTGCAATCGCTGTCCTGATAGCGACACTATGGTTACCAGTGCTGCAGATCAGCGGTCATTCCATGACCCCCACATTACAGGATGGAGAAATCGTTCTTTCTCTTAAGAACGCGGATTTTGGACCTGGAGACATCGTCGCTTTCTATTACAATAATAAGGTTTTGGTAAAGAGGGTAATCTGCGGCCCCGGGGACTGGATCGATATTGATGAGGACGGTACGGTATACGTTAACAGGACTCCGCTGGAGGAACCATACCTTGTGGAAAAGGCACTGGGCGACTGTAATATTAAATTACCCTATCAGGTTCCGGATGGAAGATACTTTGTTATGGGGGATCACCGGTCCACATCGGTGGATTCCCGGAACACTGCGGTGGGATGTGTATCCCAGGAACAAATTGTAGGAAAATTATTTTTTCGCATCTGGCCGCTTAGCCGGATGGGAATGTTGCATTAAGGAAGGAGGTATGCTAAATGCAGGGAGAAAGGAAGCAGGAAGCGGCGGGATATCTTGCCCGAAATCGCCGTCGGCGGACAAGGAAGAAGATCATCGGCGCTTTGGCTTGCATTGTGGTGCTTGGCACCGTATATACATTGATTCTGCCGGCGCTTACTTTGGAGAAAACGCAGAAATGCGAAAAAACAGAACATACGCACAGTGAGGCATGTTATGTCCAGGCCGCTAATGAGAGCGAGAACGTTCCGGTATGTACGCCGAAGACTCTTGATTTGCATGAACACACGAAGGACTGTCTGGATAAAAACGGGGAATATTGCTGTGGCTATTCCGATTTTGTCGTTCATGAGCATAACAGTGCCTGCTTTGATTCGGATGGGAAACTATGGTGCTCCCTTACCGAGGTGAAAGCCCACACTCATGATCAGAGTTGTTACACCCAGGTAGAAGCGAAGCCGTCGCATACACACACAGACGAGTGCTATACCACGGAGCGGGGTGAATTGGCCTGCGCCATTCCGGAAGGGGAAGGAGCCCACGCACATAGTGAGGATTTGGGATGCTATGACGAAGACGACAGCCTGATCTGTCAGAAAGAGGAAACTTCCGGCCACCAGCATACAGACGATTGTTATGCCTGGAATAAGGTCCTGACCTGCAAGCTGTCCACCGAGCCGGCAAAGTCTGCCGAGCCGGAACTGATCTGCGATAAGGAAGAAATTATTCTGCACGAACATAGTCCCAAATGTTTTGATGAAAACGACAATTTAATCTGCGGTAAAACGCAGGTGTTGGAGCATAAGCATACAGAAGCGTGCTTTCGGACCGCGAAGGAATCTGTGCTCTCCTGCAATTTGGAAGAACACACCCATAGCGCCGCATGCAGCGTGATCGAACTGATTGAAGCACTGCCCACCCGGCAGAGCGTAGAAGAGCGCATAGCGGCCTTTGAGGAAGACGGAGACGAGGCAGGCGGTGACGCTTACCTGGCCGAGTTGAAAACACAGATTGAAAAAGCCTATGAGGCTTATGACGCGCTGACGGAAGAGGAACAGGCGAAGGTGACGAATGTCGACAGGCTGACTGCGCTGGAATGGCTGCGTGACTTTGCCTGGCAGCAGGAAGCTGTTGATGCGAGTCCTGCCGCGCCGGAGGAGACGGAAGTTCCAACTGACGAAGCGCAGGATAACGGAACGCAGGATAACGGAGATTTGGTTGCCTACGACGCTGAAAATGAAAACGATGCCAGAGTAAAGGCTACCGTCACTCTGCCGGAGGGACAATCCGCGCCGGAGGGTTATAAACTTTCCATCCGCGAGATGGAAGCGGGCGAGGATGGCTATCCCGATGAGAAGGCGGTTCAAGCGAAAGCAGGCGAGGTTAACGGTTGGCAGTGTTATACCATCTGTTGGATTAAACAGGATGGTACCGATTCGGAAACGATGCCTCTGAGCGAGAGTGGAAACGTTAAGGTCAAAATCGAATATTTGAAAGAAGACGCAAGACTGCCTGGTCTTGCAGGCGAGAGGAAGCTGCTGGTTTTCAACATCGAAGACGGCTCCCTGACGGAATTGGGTGCAGATTCGGTGGAGGATATGAAGGTGGAGAATAAGGGCTACACAAGCTTCACCTTTAAAACAAGTCAGGCCGGCCCTTATGTATTTGTGAGTAAGAAGCTGGCGAAGGGCTATGTTGATGCGCTGAATATTAAAAAAATCATTGACGGCTCCGCTCCCTTTGACAAGACGGATAATCCGGGCAATGACAGCGGTGACAGCAATAAGGTCGTCCGCTCCTATGACACCATTCAATACAATCTGGAGGCAACCTTCGGGGCGCGGCAGGAGGGTATTACGGAGACTGAAGTCAATGTGTATTTTGAACTGACATTGGAAAAGTCCGCCACCGCTGCTCGGTTTGACGTCAGCAAGATGCTTTGGCTGGGTCAGAACTATAGTATAGAATACTTGGACAATAGTGGTAATGTCATTATGATCATGGATCGCGACGGGAAGTACTATTTGCCCCAGACAGACGGTAGTGGAAACGTCTGCCGCGATGAACACGGTTTTGCGTCTGCTGATACAAAGAACCCGGTTTCGATGAACGCCCAGGTAAACGGAAGCACTGATGGAGAGAACAGTTACAGGGTTACCAGCGGAGGCGTTGTCAAGCAAAGGCTTGTTGGCTGGACCAAACTTAAAGCCAATCCCGGTGAAAGTATCCTGAGTGGTACGCAAGGCTTTTCAACAGCAGTGGAGGTACGTAATGCTGACAACGGAGAGATTTTTGCTCCTACTTTCAAAATGTGGGTGGAGGGGAATGCGGATAACTATGGTTCTGAAGGAAAAGGAGTAGGCCAAATATCCCCTGTCCGGCCTGACGAGGATAACGTAATAAAGGCTTCAGATGTCAAAGTTTCTGCGGGAACAAATTTCAATGTCCAGGTAAAGAAAAACAACGACATGAGTTATAAGGACTGGTTTGACTTCTCCACCGGTCAGGCAGTCACGGGGAATGTTCGCGACGAGCTGGTGCGGCTTGCCAGCCTTGAGGAAAACCATGGCAAATCCAACCCTGCCGAGTTCACACGGAATGGCGAGAAACTATCAGAGGAGTTACAGAAGCAGTACGCCAATTACCGCTATGGCCGGCTCACCTGCTACGGTATTACACTGCAGCTCTATAACGATACGGACAATGAGCCGGAAAAGAACCGGGAAGCCAAGGGGCTCAGGGGTCTGTCCTTGCCGGTGGGGGATATCACCTTCGATCTGAATTTCTCCTCCGAGACCAAATCCGATGTGAAAGGACAGAAAATTGATCCGGACGAATACACGGCAATCCTGTGGGATTACAACGAGAATATACCCGCGAATACCGCTTATACCTATAACTATGCCGATCCAGGCAGAGGGACGGTGACAACGCTAAAGGATGGCAAGGGTAACGGCGGGCGCAACATCTACTGGGACGGTGAAACCCGTTCACCCTACGCCAAGGGTGGCGGCCCCAGCAACTATATTGCTTATCACGACGGCTGCTATTATGGCGGTGACTGGTCCATGGTGAATGGAGAAGGCGTGAAAGTTGATTCACTTGAGAAACTCAACGAGATTGCAAATCCCACCGTTGTGACGGGAACTGGTGCGGATACGACCTATCACTTCTCGATCAGAGATTATGATTTTGACTTTGACAAACAACATTTTCCCACCAGGGATGCAGGTAATTCCGGAAATATAGAAGGCTATGACACCTATGCCAGGTGTTTCTCCGCCGGGTGCGTACAGGTGCTCAGCGTGTTCCCGATGGTGCAGGAGGTAAGCGAAGTGGAAGTCTTCCTGAACACGACGGTCAGCAATTTACATCTGAATACCCGTGCCGGGCAGGAGTTGAAGGCATTGGATGATGATACGACCAAAATCAATCATGAAGTGTACAGTAAAGACAATACCCTGAGTGACCAGATCGTTCTATACAAACCCGGAAGCCTGACTAAGGGCAGCGCGTTTAACGGGAAATATAAGGAAAATGACCCCAAAACTACGAGCGAGGGCTTCCTGGGCACAGAGTATTGGACCACATCCTATGACTGCAGTACCTTTGCCGGGGATGAGATCTGGATCACCAGCTATGGCATGGTGAGTTCCGGCGGCGATTATCGTACCCGCTCCATGAACCTGCTCCAATTGTTCGACAGCAGGGCGTTGAGCATTCGAGGGAAGCCCGGTGTCTATCAGAATTGGGATGAGAAGTATGACAAACCGGGAACGGCGAAATTCCTTTATGCCGCGGACCCGGAGTATCCGGGGGGATATGACACTAACAGGGAGGGTGTACTGGCTTATATGAATTCCGTCCGTGAGGAGGATCTGTGCTACTATACCAGTTTAGAGGCACTGAAAAGTGCTGGTTATACCTGTGTCGGCGTACTGATGGAACTGCGTGGCTGCGATCTGCTGGGCGGTAAGTACCAGTACATGCGCATCCCTGTCACGGTGAACGGGAATGATAAGGAGTTGGTCAGCAAGACTGTCGCTACAGTCAACACATTCCGAGTCTGGTCCTATGATCTGGATGCCATAAGCTGGAAGAATGGCGAATGGAATTCCAGCACAGGGAAGAATGAACTGGAAGGATTTCCAGAACCGACAAATACTGTTAAGGATGACCAGTATAGCGGCGAACTTGCTAATTCAAATAAGAATAGCCCTCCCTATTATGTAAAGACCGAGTATAAGGATGGTCTTCAGGTGAAGGGGACTCACGCTGGCGGCACGCTGGCGGGCAACAGCCTGTTGATCTTGAGTTACAAAGCGGGAATCAACATTGGCGTGGACAACAAAGATACGGTGGGCATGAGTTCCTACAACCTGGGCGATGGCGAGACGGTGGTGGACTATCGGTTGAAGAACATCAGAACAGAAATTTCCGATCTGACCGGTCAGTCGAAAAGTCCGACAACTACCCTGACCATCAAGACGGTTCTGGACGAGGGCTACACCGGTGACGCCCAGCGCATCTTTGTTTCCGGCGGTTCCTATCGAATCATGGGCTATGCAGTGGATGCGGACGGAAAAGTGGCGAGCGAGGAAACAAGTATTGCCATTGGCACTGATCCGAATAATCCTACTAAGCTTGAATTTGTGGCCTCGGATGGCAAGCGGTATCCTATCGAAATCTATGCACGGACGGAGAAAAATAACCAGTCGGTTACCTTTGAAATCAAGGGCGCTCCGGTGGGGCTGCATCTGCCTGATATTACCTTCCAGGCCAATTTCGCCGCTGTAACTGTCCTGAAAAACAACGATACTATCAAAGCCAGCGCTTATATCAGCGGCGCGGGGGATAACAGAGCGTATGATTCGGCAAAGGGCAATACTGACAATGTCACTGTTGGTATTGTCATGCGAAGCGGCACCAATCTGACCAAGGCCGTGAGTACGCGGTATATTGAGCTGGACGATGAAATTACCTATGACGTCACATATACCAACAGCGGTAGCGACAAGATTGATAAGATCTATTTTTACGACATGATTCCCCGTAATGATGATATTCGTGGTTCGAAGTTTGATGGGGATGTCGTGCTCCGTGAGGTTAAAGTTACATCCAGCGAGGAAGAAGGTGCGTCTCCGGCAGATGCCACTGTGTATTACAGTACCGCTGACTATAGGGTACTTTACGATAAGGTGAAGGTATTTGGCGGGTCTGCGGATGCCAATGGAAAGATAAGTGGCATGAATGAGAGTAACGTGGAGAATATGCTCAACGAAGAGAAGCTTTTCCAGCCTCTGGGAAAGGTAACAGACGGTAAGTTTGAATATGACAAAGCTTTTAAGGCGATGTTGGATGGGACCAAGGATAAGGAACTGAGTGAGATCACCGGCTTGTACGCAAAGGTGGAAAATCTGAAAAAGGGTCAGACCATCAAGATGCAGATTACGGTGAAAACAAAAGGGAACAAAGCCGACGACTGGTACAAAAACGTTGCCAATTGCTGGATTGTAGGCAGCGCGACTCTCCCGCTCACCTCCAATAAGGTGGAAACGCAGGTAATCTCCCGCAGCATATCAGGTGTCGTATGGTATGACCGCAATCTCGACGGCATCCGAGACGATGACGAGGAACTTCTGGAAGGGGTTACAGCTACGCTTTTCAAGAAAGTCAAGAATGATCAATATGAGCTATGCAAGGAGGACGTGACAGGAGGGGAAATTTCTACGGTTACGACCGACAAGACGGGCGCATATTCCTTCGAAAAGCTGGAGGCAGGAGATTACGTCGTGGCATTCAAAGGAGAGCCCCTGAAGGAATTCACTGACGTTACAACTTACCAGCAGAACGGGCAAAATGATGCCAACACCAACGACGGCAAGGCAATCGCCAAAAACGAGGCAGATACATTTGATCCCAATGAGTATGCTTGCTACATCCAGTATTCGAAAGAGTCTATTGACATGAAGCTTCACAGTATTGACGAAATGGGAACTGTTAGCCTGGTCAATGGTGTGGAGATGTACACTAATCAGGATCTTGGAGTGATTATTGCTACGTACGAGTTGCCTATGACCGGTGGAATCGGTACAATCCCGTATACCGTGGGAGGACTGTTGATTATCTGTGCAGGCTTGCTCCTGTTCTGGATCAATAGAAAATATAACTTTTCGAAATCTTAAGGAATGGGGTTTCGGGAAGATATTATAAATGCATCAGGAGGGGAGCGAATCCTCCTGATGCGTAGAAACATTAGTTTTAATTTCAAAACTCAAATCTAACTAAGAAAGGAAAGAGAAACCATGAAAACAATCAAAAAGATGATGGCTTTGGTGCTTGCTATGGTCATGGCATTGGCTATGGTCAGCATGACTGCTTTCGCACAGGATGTGGATTCTAAAGAAGGCGGAACCGGTTCAATCACTATTAAGAACGCTGCAAAGGGTGAGACTTATTCGGCTTACAGGCTCTTTGATGCAACTGTGGGAGGCGGTAAAGTTGCCTACAAAGGACCTGTGCCGGAAGGACTTGAAACATATTTTGTAGAGACATCTACAGGCTCTGGATATGTTCAGGCAACTAAAGATGCATTCAAAACAATTACGTATTATGGGGAGGAAGCAAAAACGAATGTGGTAACAGGTCCAACTGACTACTGGACTGGCGAAGGTATGAGTGACGGTCTGAGGAGCGCTCTTACTACATGGAAAGGGTCGCAAACCCCAATTGTTACGGCTGTAAGTGACGGCTCGGTTTTGAAGTTTACAAACCTTGATCTCGGTTATTATGTGGTGACTACAAGCCAGGGCGAGCAGGTGATTTCTGTGGACACAACCATGCCTAATGTCGAAATCACTGATAAAAACGTTACCACACCTACTGCTAAAAAGGAAGTCAATGGAGAGAAGGTGAGCTCTGCCAGCATTGGTGAGACAGTAACCTATACAGCGACGTTTACGACGGCGAACTATATTGGCGAGGAGCAGGTGAAATCTTATACAATTTCTGATACTTTGCCTGAGTTTTTAACAGAAGTTGTAATTACAGAAGTAAAGATTGTTCAAAGTACAACTGACAAACCCCATTATCCGGATGTTAATCTCTCAGATTCTTACGAGGAATTTACAAACAAGAAGATCACTATACCGTGGGTTGACGATAATGGTGCAAACCTTTATAAAAATGGTTCCACGATTACTATGAAATATACAGCTAAGATTACTTCTACAGTTAATATTGATGGTAATGGAAACACCAATACAGTCACTATCACACCTAATAAGGATAAAAACGGTGGTGAGCCTTTTAAGGATAGTTACTCTGATAAAGCGGTGGTTAAGACTTACGGTGCAGCGTTGAAGAAAACTGATGGAACCAAGGCTCTGGCTGGTGCGGAATTCACTGTTGCAGGGCTTAGCGTAGAGCCCATTGCAGGTGAAGCGGGTGTATATAGAGTTGTTTCCTACGATAAAAACAGTGAAACTCCAAGTACTGCTATGAGCACTAACAGTGATGGCCAGCTTTACATTATCGGTCTTAAAGAGGGTGTCACACTGAAGGTAACTGAGTCTAAGGCTCCTGATGGATATAATAAGCTTACTGGAACCACAGACCTTACGCCTCAGAAACTTGGTGAAACCATCTATGAGACATCTGGCACAAGATATTATGATGCCGACGGTAATCTTGTAAGTGAGTCCTCTGCTGCAGCTAAGACTGAGACGGTTGTTAAAAACTACACTGATTTGGCTGCAGAGGCTGTAGAAATTGTCAACAAGGCAGGAGTTCTTCTTCCTTCCACCGGTGGTATCGGTACCACGATCTTCTATATCGTTGGTGCAGTTCTGATGATTGGTGCAGGTGTGATGCTTGTTACAAGAAAAAGAATGTCTGAATAACGGCATGCTGTTATAAAAGAAGCGGACGGGGCGGTCTTTGGACCGCCAAGTCCCGTTTAAAAAGCGTGAGACCGCGATAATACAGCTTTAGGGAGATGCTTATGAAACTAATAAAACAGATGAAAAAAGACAGAGGATCTACCATTTTAGTCTTTATTTTTTTCATTGGTCTCTCCGTGGTGCTGTATCCGTTTATCAGCGATTACTGGAACTCCAGGACACAGTCCCGGGCTATCGCTACGTACAGTGACATG
Source organism: Roseburia hominis (assembly GCA_040702975.1). Classification (NCBI taxonomy): domain Bacteria; kingdom Bacillati; phylum Bacillota; class Clostridia; order Lachnospirales; family Lachnospiraceae; genus Roseburia; species Roseburia hominis. Next base: position 3,566,207 of record CP159990.1, on the reverse strand, counting down.
GTCGCGCAGATGGACGAAGCAGATTGTGAGACATTGCTTGAGGAAGCGAATGCATTTAACAGGGCGCTTCTGGATTTGGATTTCCCCTTTACGGAATATGAGAGCCTCGGGAATTATGAAGAAATACTGGACATCAGCGGGACCGGAATCATGGGGTATGTGACGATACCGATTCTGGGTGTGGAGCTTCCGATTTACCACGGAACAGATGAAGGGGTGCTGCAGGTTGCAGTCGGACATCTGGCGGGGTCCAGCTTCCCGGTGGGAGGCACCGGTACCCATGCAGTGATCTCCGCCCACAGAGGACTGCCCTCAGCGAAGCTTTTCAGTGACCTGGACGAAATGATGGAGGGTGATACATTTTCCATTACCGTTCTGAACCAGACGGTCACCTATGAGGTAGACCAGATCAGGATTGTTCTTCCGGAAGAGGTGAAGGAGCTTGAGATTGATGCCGGCAAGGATTACTGTACCCTGATGACGTGTACGCCCTATGGCATCAACTCGCACCGCCTGTTGGTCCGGGGTATACGGACGGAAGGCCAGGTGACAGCTTACATTCCTGCTGATGCGACTCGGGTCAGTTCCACTCTTGTTTCCATCGCACTGGCGATCCCGATGGTATTTATCCTGCTCATCATCCTGCTGATCGATCAGCGAAAGAGTGAGAAAAAGGCGAAGGAAAAACCGGACGCCGCAGAAGTGGTGGAGCGGATCAGGGCCGGAGGAATGGAAAAATAAGGGAGGATTTCGATGAAGAAAAGACTGCCGGGTATCCTGTGCGCCCTGGTATTTCTGGCGGGGCTTGCAATTTTTGCTTACCCGAAGGTAGCGGATCAATGGAATACGCTGCACCAAAGCCGGGCGATATCGACCTATGATGATGCGGTACAGGATCTGAATGAGGAGGATTACAGCCGGATCTGGGAGGATGCGAGGACCTATAACGCTAAGATAACTGAAAATACATTTCACGGAGATACCTTTGGAATAGAGACTGCCGGGGGCAATCAGGCAGGTAATACAGCTGAAAAGGAAATTTCCGAAGATAGCCGGAAGGATGAGATCAGGCTGGAAGACACCGAATACTGGAAGGTCCTGAATGTCGATGAGACTGGAATCATGGGTTATTTATCTATACCGAAGATTAATCAGAAGTTTCCCATCTACCATGGCACTTCTGAAGGAGTGCTGCAGATTGCGGGAGGACACCTTCCGGGGACGAAGCTCCCCATTGGCGGGGAAAACTGCCATAGCGTCATAGCGGCCCACCGGGGGCTGCCATCAGCGAAACTCCTATCGGATGCGGATCAGATGGTGGTGGGAGATAAATTTTATATCCATGTGTTGGATGAGGTGCTGGCGTACCAGATCGATCAGATCCTTCCGATGGTGGATAAGGATGACCTGGATGCGCTTACGGATGCGATGCAGATCGTGGAAGGGAAGGATTACATGACACTTCTCACATGTACGCCTTACGGGATTAACAGCCACCGCATGCTGCTGGGGAACCCGGGTTCCCTATAACGGCGAGGATGATGAGAGAGTGCTGGCGCCGGTGGACAGCATGGTGGAATCGGTAAAGAGCTACTATATGCTGTATCTGATGATGGCGGCGTTCATCATACTGATGATTCTGCTCCTGTCGAAGATACGGATCGCATTATATAACAGGAAACATGGCAAGTAATGATAGGTGCAGGAAACCATGAGAAGGCATCAGATATAAAGGAATATGAAGAAGTATCCGATAGAAGAAAACATCAGACACAAGGAAACATGAGAAAATAGCAGACCCATCAAGGAGGGAGAAGGATGAATAGGACTAGGATAAAGAAAGGATATGTAGCCGGAGTGCTGGCGCTCATTCTTGCCGTGTCGGGAATGCATCTTGCGGCGGCGAGAGCGGCAGGTGCTCTGGATTTGGAAAATCATACCTGCTCACTTACCCTGGAGACGACGGGGATTGAGTTCGCAAAGGAGCTGTCTAAAGTAAGGGAGATTCCGGTGAAGCTGTATAAGGTGGCTTCTATAGATGAGACGGCAAATTATATGGTGGACACGAAAAACTACGGCAGTGATATTGTGATCGAAGATAAGGGTCAGGACCGGGCCGCATGGACCCAGCAGTGGAAGGACCTGGCACAGAAGATCACGGAGAAGATTGAGGCAGAGGGAAGCAGCATCAAGGAGAATGCAACCGTAGCAATGCATCCGGTTACCGGTGCAGGCGAAGCACATAGCAGTGGAACGGCAGAGAATTTAGAGCCGGGCCTGTATCTGGTAAAGGCGGAGAAGGTACGGCATGACGGTTATGAATACACGTTCAGCCCCTATCTTATCTCTGTTCCTACCAGTGAATACCGCATGGGTGAGGGGAGTGGAGACGACAAGTGGCTTTACGATGTGACGGTGGGACTGAAGCCTTCGAGGGAGCCGCTGGAAGGAGATATGGAGATTCGGAAAACCTTAAATACGTATAACGAATCTCTCGGGGAAGTGACCTTTGTCTTTGAAGTGACAGGGACAGACCCGGTCACCGGAGAAGTGGTGTATAGCAATGTTGTTTCGATGAATTTCGACGATGGGACTCCTAACGGCACCCAGACTGTGAAGATCACGGGGCTCCCGGTGGGGACCATTGTGACGGTGAAGGAGATCTATAACGGCGGGAGCTATACGGAGGTGTCCGGAAACTATACGACCACAATCGAGCCGACGAAGGACGGGGTCTCCCAGACGAAGCCGGTGAGTTTTGTAAATGATTATGACGATAAGCTGAAAAAAGGTTACGGCATTGTGAACCATTTTGATTTTGTGGGCGATGAGGCCTATACGGATGAGGATGGCAACCTGGTAGTGAAGGGGCATTACGAGTGGGAGAAATGTTTCCCGGATTCCGTGGAGGCGGAGTCGGAGAGCGGGCCCACGGGAAAGGGCTCTGTGCCGGAGGAAGAAGAGCAGAGTGCGCAGTAAAGGAGGAGCAGGAGAATGAAGAACAGAATTAATAAGAAAACGCTCGTGCTGTCCGGGGCTGCGCTGGTACTGGTGGGAAGCCTTTCCATCAAGAGTGCGATGGCGTATTTTACGACCTATGTGACGGCAAAGGGAGGCTATGAGATATCCTTTGACACGACGACCACCATCGAGGAGGAGAAGGTGGTGAACCGCATCAAGCAGGTGCAGGTGCAGAATACGGGAGAGAACCCCTGTTATGTGAGGGTGAAGTATTTTGCCGGGACGGAGCTGTTTGCCCTGGCGCCGACCCAGACAGACGGCTGGGTGCAGGGAGAGGATGATTACTGGTATTACACCAAAGTCCTGCAGCCCAAAGGAACGGCGGACGGCGCGGACCTGACCAGCAGGCTGGGGATGCAGATCGTGGCAAAGGATGGTACGAAGGATATGTTCGGCGTAGATGGCGAGTACAGCTATGCCTATGATTTTGATGTAGTAGTCGTTCAGGAGTGTGTGCCGGTGCAGGCGGATGCGGACGGAAATTCTCTGGAGCCGACCAGCCCGGAGGTTGACTGGACGATGGCAGTGAAAGACGTGAGCGGAGAGGGGGCTGATGAATGATGAGGAAGATCAGAAAAGCCCTGAAAGGAAGAACAGGAACGTTCCTTTTGTTAGGGCTCGCGGCGGCATGCCTGCTGGGGAGCGGAATCGGAAGCACCCGTGCGGCGCTGCAGATCTACAGTGAATACTACGAAGCGCGTATCGGTATGTACGATATCGGTATCACCCTGATGGAGAACGGAAAGGAGATCGCAGTCCGTGATTATGCGAACCAGATGGCTCAGGGCGAGAAAAGCACCGGTTGGACGACGAAGGAAGGCGCGTTATTGGAACATATGCTGGATGAATCGGATGGACACCTGGTCCCGGAGCGGAAGTATCAGGAGGAATTGTCCGTAGTAAATTCCGGCTCCATCCCGGAGTATGTGCGTGTCCGGATCTACCGCTACTGGGTGGACCCGGAGTCCGGGAAGGATGAGGACGGTAACGAGGTGAAGGTGACCACCATGGATCCCGAGTGGATCAAGCTGGAATTAGAGGAGAGCGGCTGGTGGAAAAATGAGGCAGAGTGCACGGATGAGTGTACGGTGCTGTACTACCGCTCGGAGCTGCCGACAGGCAAAGCGGCCACCTTCTGTAAGAGCATCACCATCGACGATGCGGTGGCGAAGGTGACGAAGACGGAAGTCGGGAATGGAGTCGTGAAGACGACGTATGACTATGAAGGCAGGAAGTTCGTCCTGGAAGTGGATGCGGATGCGGTGCAGAACCATAATGCGAAGGATGCGATCCGCAGTGCCTGGGGCGTGGATCCGGGCTATATCGATTAGGAGGATAGGGTATGAGAAAATGTATGAGATGTCTGACCGCCATGCTGCTGATCTTCCTGATGATTCCGTGGAGTGTGTGCGCGGAGGATATGACCAGCAGCCAGGACAACTGGGTGGAGTTCACGAAGAACCATAAGATGACCGACAGCTTTACGGCCAGGGGAATCACGGATGAGGCAAGGAATGACCTGCAGCCGGGGGACACCATGGCTTTTCAGGTGAGTCTTCGGAACAGTTCTTCAGATACAACAGCATGGTACATGAGGAATGAGGTGCTGCAGACGCTGGAGAGCCAGCAGTCCATCGCGGAAGGCGGAGCGTACACCTACGTGCTGACTTACATCGGCCCGAAGGAGACGCGGGTGCTATATGACAGCGAGGCAGTCGGCGGAAGCGAGGAGAGTGGTGAAGGCTCTGTAGTAGACGGAAATAAGGGTCTTGAGCAGGCGACCGTGGCGCTGGATGATGAGGAATATATTTATCTGGATACATTGGAGGCAGGTGCGAAGGCGCAGCTGACACTGAAGATCGGACTGGACGGGGAGACCCAGGGAAATAACTACCAGGATACCCTGGCGAGAGTGGAGCTCGGGTTTGCAGCGGAGCTTGTCAATACGCCGGCAACGCCGAACACCAACCGGAATGTGGTCACAACGCCGAAGACGGGAGACACGTCCCATGTGATGTTGTTCTCCATCATGGCGCTCGTTGCAGGGATCGTATGCATCGTGCTGGTGTTCCTGCGTCTGAAGAAGCGCGGTGAAGAGGAAAAGAAGAGGAAAAGGGGAGCGAACAGGAAGGGAGGCCGAAGAACGTATGAGTAAGGAAGTATTACAAAAAGGCCGTCTCGACCAGAGAGCAGGAGGACAACTGCGGAAAGGTCTTCTGAAAGGGGCTCCGGGGAAAGGATTTGCGAAAGGCTTTGCAGCGGTCTGCGCGGTAGTTCTTGCAGTGACCCAGTTTGGGCCTATGGAGACCAAAGCGGCAGATGATTATGAGACTACCTATAAAGTAATGATCTATTCTGGAGACAAAGGAACCTTCAACGGGACCGGCTGTGTATCCGGAGCCGGAAAGGCGTCGCTTCAGGGAGCGGATACGATTGTGGTGTCCGGCCTGCATTACGGGGACACGATCAGCATCAACGTGTCCAGCACGAACGGGGCGATTAACCTGAACCCGGAGGACGGCGGAAAATACCAGCCAACGGGAACCAGGCGGAGCGGACGTGACAACAGTGAGGCGTTTGACAAGGAGAACACGACCAGCCCGAGCCGGATCTATACAGTGACGAGCGACCGGACCTTCGTCGTGACCTATGGAGTTCCGGGGAAGATGGTCCCGTATACGGTCAGCTATGTGCTGGCAGGGACGGCAAATCCGGTGCCGGGGAGCGAAGCACAGACCTTCTATGGGGTAGCCGGAGAAAAACCGGTGGTGTCCGCGCCGTATTTTGAAGGGTATACGCCGGTTTACAAAGCAATAACGGGTACACTAAGACGCGGGCAGGAGAACGCCTGGGTATTTGAATATACGAGAAATGTGGAACAGACTACGACCGAGCCGGTGGCGCCTCAGACCCCGCAACAGGGCGAGAACCAGACCGGAACAACGACTCCGGGAACGACCGGTGATGGGGGAACAGGAACGACTCCTGAAACAAATAATGAGGGTACGGGAACAGAAAACGAAGGAACCGATGAAGGTGGTACCACGACCATTGAAGATGAAGAGGTGCCAGCCAGTCTTCATGATCTGGATGACGAGGAAACTCCGATGAGTAATCTGGATCTGAGCGATTCCGAGAAGAATAGCAAGGAAGGTACAGCAGAGGCGAGTCGTTTGCCCGTTTTTGTAGGAGTTGGGGGAGCGGCAGCCATACTACTCCTCGTGCTGATCGGATTGCTGATAAAGAAAAGAAAATCTCTCTGATATGAAGGGATAGAAGAAATGAAAGGAAGCAAAAAATCTCAGATCGAACCAGGGTTCTGCATTGGCAAGTTGACTGTCAAAGAGGCGACCCCGGAGCGGAAAAACGGATATAAGGTATGGCGCTGCACCTGTGAATGCGGTGGGAGTATCTGCCTGGATACCAGAACACTCCAGCGTGGCACAGTCCGGGACTGTGGCTGTGAAACAGCGGTAAAGCCCGGTCAGCGGGACATTACCGGCCAGAAGTTCGGAAAACTGACGGCGCTCTATCCCACCGGAGGGCGGGGAAGAGACGGAAGTCTGATCTGGCATTGCAGGTGCGACTGCGGAGGAGAGGTGGATACACCCCTCCACCAGCTCAGAGCCGGCTACCGGAAAAGCTGTGGCTGCCTGAGCAGACCACCTCTGAAAGACTTTGTCGGGAAACGGTTTGGAAAACTCGTAGTGCAGAAGTATGCGGGAAAATGGGGAGGACTTCATCGTTGGCTGTGTATTTGTGATTGTGGAAATCAGACAGTTGTAGGTCAGACCGCTTTGCAGAGCGGAAAGACGAAAAGCTGCGGCTGTCTGGGAAATCCACCGGCGAAGGATATTTTAGGAAGACAGTTCGGGGATCTGACAGTCGTGGCCTACGATGGCAACCGGGAGGGAACCTATTTCTGGCGCTGCCGGTGCAAATGCGGAAACGAAACGGTGGTCCGGCAGAACAATCTGCTTCTAGGGCATACGAAAAGCTGTGGCTGTCGTCAGAAAACCGTATTTAGAGAGAACCTGAAGCTGGTCGATGGCACGTCCGTTACGATGCTGGAAGCCAGTTGCAGCCATCGTCTGATCAGTACCAATTCAAGCGGTTATAGCGGTGTTTACAGGAAAAGAGAAAGCGGAAAATGGGCGGCACAGATCACATTTAAAGGGAAAACGTACTATCTTGGTTCCTATACAGAAATCAAGGATGCCGTAAAAGCCCGAAAAGAGGCGGAAGAGCGTATATATGGTGAATTTCTGAAGTGGTATTACGACGTTTATCTCAAAGGAGAAAAACGGACGCAGGGCCGGTATAAAGCAGCTGCAAGGTGAAAACTCATACCGCATAAGAATGAGAATATGTTTTTAAAAAATTTTTTGATTTCCTCCTGAAAGATTGAATAGTATAAATATATGCCGATAGTTTAAAAAAACAGGCAAATGAACTTTCAGGAGGAGATTACGATGGAAACAACAAATACCACGAAAAATCATAGAAGAAAACGATAAATATGCAACTGATAACGCGCATTTGAACAATATGAAACAAAACCTTTTGGGAAAACAACCAACAAGGTTTTAATTTTATGCGCCAATTCGAGAAAAGCCCCAAAATTCATGGCCAATTCATGGCCATTTCCTTGACAAACCAGGCAGTTACTCATATGATATTAATATAACCAGAACAAAATTTATAATGTTTTGTTTATAAGGTATTACATAACACAAATCATGTAGCAAATTTACAAAAGGATAGGAATATACGAACCTGTCAAAGGGCGGCGAATATTGAAACAATGTATATAAGAAGATCCGTGGATGTCGGCAGGAGCGTTGAGATTTAGGACCAGCAGAAGTACTGGTTTTTTTAATATGCGAATCTTGTTTTTTCCTATTAATAGATGTATAGCTGTAACGAATATACAGTTGCGGCAGGGAGATTAGTATGACGGATAAAGAATTAAGGCGTTTAAGCCGCGCAGAGCTATTGGAAATGCTTCTTGTGCAGGTGGAGGAAAATGAAAAACTGAAACTACAGATTGAGGAGATGCAGACGCAGCTTGACAACAGACAGATCATGATTGACAAGGCCGGCTCCATTGCGGAAGCGGCTATGCAGTTAAACGGTGTGTTTCAGGCGGCAGAGGCCGCTGCCGCGCAATATCTGGAAAATATTCAGCGGCTCAGCGGTGAAGGGGGAGGACAGCATGAAGAAAAACAGGATTCAGGAGATGCCGACTGCCTCTCAATTGAGGGCCGAACTGAAACGGGTGAAATATAAGCGCCGCTATCGTTCTGCACTGCGCAGCACGGTCTACGCCCTGATTGTCGTGGCGGCTATCGCCATTCTGATAGCGACACTATGGTTACCGGTGCTGCAGATCAGCGGCACTTCCATGACTCCCACATTACAGGACGGGGAGATTGTTCTTACGTTAAAGACCTCGGAGCTTGGACCTGGTGACGTTGCCGCCTTTTACCATAACAACAAGGTTTTGGTAAAGCGGATCATTTGCGGTCCCGGGGACTGGATCGATATTGACGAGAACGGTACGGTCTATGTTAACGAGACCCGGCTGGAGGAACCATACCTCACAGAAAAAGCGTTGGGCGACTGTAATATTAGATTACCTTATCAGGTTCCGGATGACAGATATTTTGTTATGGGGGACCATCGGGCCACATCAGTGGATTCCCGAAATACTGCTGTGGGATGTATAGCCCAGGAACAAATTATAGGCAAAATATTTTTCCTTGTCTGGCCGTTAAACCGGATGGGAGTATTGGAATATTCCCGGAACAGACAATGAAGGCACGGGAACGAATCGGGGAACCGAAAATGAAGGGACCAACGAGGTTTTTATGAGAAAGAATATAGTGAAAAGAAGCCTGCCACTCATAGTGGCTATGATATTGCTTGCAGGTTGTAGTTTTGACAATAAGCCGAGTATTTATGAGCAGGACGCCAAGTATCTGGTTGAGACTATGGAGAATACCCACCCGTGTTTCGTTCTGGATGATATACCGGAAGGATATAAGGAGGCAAAAGCCGCATATTTGAAAGCGGCGAAAGTGGTCAAGAACCAAGAGGAATTTTATGAAATCTGTTTAAAATACTGCTGTTCTCTGAAAGACGGGCACATATTTTTGGACGAATCGGAGGTATTGGGGGATTATGTGCTCAAAGTAGAGTGGTATTCCGATGGAAAGGCCCTGTATTTGTGCGATGAAAATGGAAAACCGACGGAAAGAAAGGTGCAGAAAATCGGCGGCGTTGACGTTCAGGATGTTTTTCGGACGATTGAAGAGTACTGTACGATGGAAAATGAATCCGCGGTGAATCTCATGTATCGATCGCGATCACGATTAGTGTATTATCTGGAGCGCGCGGGCGTAAAGTGCGATTTTGACAGTAAGCTTATCCTGTCATTAGATGACGGAAGCGACAGAAAAGTGGAGTGGGTGAAGAGAAAGGATTCCAATGAAGGCGCAGAAGAGACGGAAAATCTTTCCTGGAAGATGATAGGTGATGTCTTTTATATTGATCAGGACCAGTGCGATGTCGAGGATCCGAATTTGGAAGAGGTCTGTGAGGCTCTTAATGAGGCGGTCGCGAAGGGAACGGTGAAAGTCATCTACGATGTACGGGGGAATCCAGGAGGAAATTCCGCAGCCTGTGGGCAGATCTTGCAGGCCATGCAGATGACCCCGCCGAGTTTTGGTATGGTGGTTCGCGTGTCAGAGCTTGCAAAGCAAACGTACCCTGAGTACTATGAAGACTATAGCGTTTCACAAGTGGAGGAATTTGACGGTAATGCATCAGACGCGGTAGCAAATCCAGATGTGGACCTTATTGTGCTATCAGATGAGTGGACGTATAGTTCCGCGAATATGCTCTGCGTATGGGTGCAGGACGGAAAACTGGGACGCGTCGTTGGACAGGGGAGCAGCAACAGCCCAAGTGCCTATGGCGACATTCTTCCATTTAAACTACCCAATACAGAGCTAAGCGGGTATGTGTCCTGCAGACGTTGGACACGGCCTGATGCGGAGGCGGACCAGAAACAACTGCGGCCGGATGTGGAAGTGCCTTACGGGGAGGATTCCTTGCAGGTTGCGCTGGAATTATTGAGATAAAGGAGTGTTGGGATATGTATAGTTCGCCCTGGGCATTTTGCTTAGGGCGTTTTTTGTCGCTGAAGCGATTCGCCGTAGGCGAAGAATCCCACATACAATTCCGAGATTTCTATAAAAAGACGGAACGGGATATCAGAGCATGTACAGGTGCAAAAGAAATTGTATTTCTGTAAAAGGCCATTGGATCATTGACTGGAAATGAGTATAATGTATAATATCAGATAAGAAGCTTTGAATACATTTAGAGGAGTACAATATGACAAGAGCAGATAGAGCAGAACAACTATTTCGGGAAGGATACAACTGTTGCCAGTCCGTTTTCGGAGCATTTACCGATGTGACGGGACTGGAGCTTAAGACGGCCATGCGCCATGCCAGTCCCTTTGGGGCAGGATTTGGCAAGCTCCGCGAGGTGTGCGGCGCGGTCAGTGGTATGACTATGGTAGTTGGATATGTGGCAGGCTACGGCGAACCGACTGACAGAGAGGGGAAGATCGCCCTCTACCACATCGTTCAGGAACTGGCGGCGGAATTCGAGAGAAGGCAGGGAACGATCATTTGCCGCGATATGCTGAAATTAAAGCAGGGAGAGGATCTGCCGGAGCCGGCTGTCCGCACGGAGGAGTATTATCGCAGCCGCCCATGCATCAGCGCAGTCCGCGATGCGGCAGAAATCTTGGATAATTTTCTGCAGGAATTTCATGAGGAGCATCATTAACAGGTAGAGATTATGGCAAAACAGCAGACAGAATTGGAAAAATACTACAACAAATTTAATGAGGAAAAACGCCTGAACAGTCGTCACGGTCAGGTGGAATTCCTGACGTCCATGCGGTATATCCACCGATATCTGCCAGAGGATCGCCCGGCGCAGATCCTTGATATCGGGGCAGGGACCGGAAGGTATTCCGTGTCGCTCTCTGGGGAAGGGCATGATGTGACGGCGGTGGAACTGGTAAAATATAATCTGGGAATTTTAAAGACCAAGCACAGCAGCGTGAAGGCTTACCAGGGGAATGCGCTGGATCTTAGCCGATTCCCGGAGGATACCTTTGATGTGGTCCTGCTTTTCGGACCGATGTACCACCTGTACACCTTTGAGGATAAAGTAAAAGCCCTCTGTGAGGCGAAGCGGGTCGCAAGGCCGGAAGGAGTTATCTTTGTGGCGTATTGTATGAACGAATACAGCGTGCTCACCTATGGCTTTAAGGAAGATCATATGCTGGAATCTATAGAAAAGGGGAAGCTGACGGAGAATTTTCATGTCTTATCGGAGCCGGAGGATCTGTACGATTATGTCAGAATGGAGGACATCGAGGCGTACAATCAGGCGGCGGGACTGTCACGTATACAGATCATTTCGGCAGACGGCCCGGCAAATTATATGCGGCCGGTGTTAAATGCCATGGACGAGGAAACCTTCCGGACTTTCATGCAGTATCATTTTACTACCTGCGAACGCCCGGAGCTGATGGGGGCAGGAGCGCATACAGTGGATATATTGAAAAAAGGGCAGGTGCGATGAACGCATCTGCCCTTTTAGGTGCTTAAGCATATCTGAATGAAAAGCTGAACGCCCTCATTCCTACCCGTCTTATCTTATAAGAGGTTAGCATAAGCCGCCTCTCGCTGTCTTTGGTCAATTATGCTACAGTTACATTCACTGCCTGAAGACCACGATTACCCTCTGTGATGTCGAAAGTCACGTTCTGACCTTCCTCAAGAGTCTTGAAACCTTCGCCGGAAATTCCGGAGAAATGTACGAAGATATCTTCATTGGTCTCTGCGTTTGTGATGAATCCATAGCCCTTCTGAGCGTTGAACCATTTTACAGTACCTTTGTTCATAAGGATTACCTCCTTCATATAGATTGTGATACGGGTAAAAAAAGAAAAAATCACGTATTTTTGTAAATCATCAGCCCAGTGGATATTGATGATTTACAAAAATACGTGAAAATCTATATCTTATCCAAAACACTTGAATCAGTATAGCATGAAGAGTGTTAAAAATCAAGATATCATTTCTTTTTTTTGAAAATGTTTTTACAGCGTCAGGAAAGTACATTCGGAATAGGGGCGGAATTCAGAATAGAATTTTAGACAAAACAGGGCCGCAGGGCAAATTAACCGCTTTACAACCATTTGCGAAATTGATATACTCAGAGGAAAGTCAATGAACATGGATCCGATGTGGAACGGAAGAGGAAAGGAGGAGGGACGGATCATGGGGCTGCAAGTGCAGAAGATCAAGGGGCCCTGGGAGCTGGAAGCTGCCGCGGCATTTCGGATCGGTCATTTGCTGTGGGGGACCAAAGAGATTCCCAGGACCTATGGATATCTTGGATATGTACCGGGGAAAGCTCTTTATCTTGAACTGGTGTGTGAGGAGAAAGATCCGCTGAGACGCTATCAGAATGACCAGGAGCCGGTGTATCGGGACAGCGCAGTAGAAGCTTTTTTCCAGTTTGGCGGCCGGAAGGAAGCAGGGGAGCAGATATATCTGAATTTTGAGATGAATGCGAATGGAGCGCTGCTGGCAGCTTACGGGAAGGGGCGAACGGACCGGGTTTATTTTACAGAAGAGGAATGCAGGAAGTTCGCATGTAAGGCGCGGATCGAGGAAGAAAGGTGGAGCGTCAGCCTGTGTATTCCGTTTGTGATTCTGGAAAATGTGTATGGACCATTAAAGTTTGGCCCGGGCACTTTTTTTCGGTGCAATTTTTATAAGATATCCGAGACGAAGGAAATAGAGCATTATGCCTCCTATGCTTTGGTAGACACGGATACGCCGGATTTCCACAGGCCGGAATTTTTTGCCGAAGCACAGTTCTGCGAGGTTTAAGAATGAATAGAGAAAAGAAAGGGAGAAAAAGATGAACGAACACAGAAAAGGACGTGTAACGATTCCAACGGATGTAGATGTGGTTCCGGAAACTCTGGAACTGATGGAACGCTGGGGAGCAGATGCAATCCGTGATTGTGACGGAACGGAGTATCCGGAGGCATTGCGAAAGGTAGATGCGAAGGTATATTCGACCTACTATACGACGAGAAAAGACAATGCATGGGCGAAGGCGAATCCGGACGAGATTCAGCAGATGTACGTCATGACTCCGTTTTATACTGCTAAGGACGAACCGCTTGAGATTCATTTGATGAATCATCTGTATCCGGATATGCTGGCGGTGAATTCCCGTGATGACATCAAAAGATGGTGGGAGGTCATGGACCGCACGACAGGGGAGCCGCTGCCTGCCGAGGACTGGGAATATAACGAGGAGACGGGCAACGTGACGATTCCGGGCGTGAAGCCGTTTCATGATTACACGGTAAGCTTTCTGGCCTATATCATGTGGGACCCGGTACATATGTATAACGCAGTGACCAACGGCTGGAAGGACGTGGAGAAGCAGATCACCTTTGATGTGCGCCAGCCGAAGACGAAGGCGTATTCCATGGAGCGTTTGAAAAATTATATTCAGGATAATCCGCATATAGATGTGATCCGTTATACGACATTTTTCCACCAGTTTACTTTGATCTTTGACGAGTTTGCCAGAGAAAAATACGTGGACTGGTATGGGTATTCCGCATCGGTAAGCCCTTATATTCTGGAGCAGTTTGAGAAGGAAGCCGGATATAAGTTCCGCCCTGAATACATTATCGACCAGGGCTATATGAACAATACCTATCGTGTACCGACAAAAGAATTCCGTGATTTCCAGGCGTTCCAGAGACGGGAGGTGGCAAAGCTCGCCAAAGAGATGGTGAATCTTACCCATGAGTGCGGGAAAGAGGCGATGATGTTCCTGGGTGACCACTGGATCGGTATGGAGCCTTTCATGGATGAATTCAAGACGATCGGCCTTGACGCAGTTGTGGGTAGTGTGGGAAATGGTGCGACCCTTCGGCTGCTCAGTGATATTGAAGGAGTAAAATACATCGAGGGCCGTTTCCTTCCGTATTTCTTCCCGGATACCTTCCACGAGGGCGGCGATCCCGTGAGGGAGGCGAAGGTGAATTGGGTGACGGCAAGAAGAGCGATTCTTAGAAAACCGATCGACCGGATCGGCTACGGCGGCTACCTGAAGCTGGCAATGGAATTTCCGGAGTTCATCGATTATGTGGAAGAGGTGTGTGAGGAATTCCGCACCCTGTACGACAATATCAAGGGAACCGTTCCCTACTGCGTCAAGAAGGTGGCAGTTCTTAATAGCTGGGGCAAGATGCGTGCATGGGGGAATCATATGGTGCACCATGCGATTTACCATAAACAGAATTATTCCTACGCCGGGATTATAGAAGCGCTGAGCGGAGCTCCCTTCGACGTGGTATACATCTCCTTTGACGATATCAGAGAGAATCCGAAAGTTCTGGACGATATAGATGTGATTCTGAATGTGGGAGATGCCTACACTGCATATACCGGAGGAGAGAACTGGAAGGACGAGGCGGTACTGACGGCGATCAAGCGTTTCATCTACCAGGGCGGCGGCTTTATCGGCGTGGGTGAGCCGACGGCATATCAGTGGCAGGGTAGATTTTTCCAGCTCGCAAATGTGCTGGGCGTGGAAAAAGAGACCGGCTTCACTTTGAATGTGGATAAGTATAACTGGGAAGAGCATGAGCATTTTATCACTGAGGATTGCAAGGGAGAGATCGATTTCGGCGAGGGTAAGAAGAATATTTTTGCACTGGCGGACGCTACGATCCTGGGGCAGATCGATCAGGAGGTACAGCTTGCCGTCAATGAATTCGGAGAAGGCCGCAGCGTCTACATCAGCGGACTTCCGTACAGCTTTGAGAACAGCCGGCTCCTGTATCGTGCGATACTCTGGGCTTCCAGTTCGGAGGAAGAGCTGTATCGCTGGTACAGCACGAATTATAATGTGGAAGTTCACGCATATGTGGAAAATGGAAAATACTGCGTGGTAAACAACACCTATGAACCGCAGAAGACCACCATATATAAAGGCGACGGAACAAAATTTGATGTAGATCTGAAAGCGAATGAAATTATCTGGTATAAAGTGTAAATAGGGCATCTCGGTCATTCGCGGACTCTTTCCGCCATTGCCTTCACGGAGGACGCATACTCGGAAGGCGTCATACCCGTCACACTCTTGAATTGACGGGAAAAATAATGGATCGAGGAGTAGCCAAGCTGTTCGGAAATCTGAGTAAAGTTCAGGTGTTTCGTCCGGATCATTTCCTTGGCGGCACTGATCTTCATAGCAGAAAAATATTCGATGATCCCCTGATCGGAGCGCTCTTTAAATATTTTCTGGAGCTGGGAGCGCCCGACCAGGTTATCCCGGCAAATCTGATCGATGGTGACGGAAGAATCCAGTCGCCTTTCCAGATAATTGGTTACCCGGTTGAAAATCTCCGTGTCGCTTTTTCTCTTGATGGATTTGGAATTCTCGTACTTGGGAGGGTATTTATGCTGAGGAAGAGGGGTCGAATATTTGCGGAACATATGAATCAGAAAATGTTCCAGGTAGATGAGGATCAGCTGCTCAGCTCCGAACATATCCGGCTCCTTCTGCGGCATATTCTGCAAATAGGGATCGTCAAGCCGGCAGTCGAAACAGCGCCGTGCCTCTATGATGATATTTGCCAGAAGCTCCCGTCCGGTCTCGTCAATGTGAAGGACGCGTTTCCGGAAGAAATCCATTGCCTTGTCATTGCAGTCGAACGAGATGACGACCAGATTCGGCGCGACGGTTCCGTTCGCATTGACATCGTGGAACTCATTGGGCTGATGGAAAGCAATCTCGCCCTTTTTCAGCACGAGCTGGTTCATACCGGCAGTTACTTTCACTTCTCCTTTGTCTACGAAAATAAACTCCCAGAAATTATGAGATTCTCCCTCAAAAGAAAAGTCACTCATATATTCAAAATAGTGGATACTGTATATTTTTCCTACGGATATAGAATTCTTAAAAAGCGTTCCTTTATAACCCACTAGGCGCCCTCCTTTTTCAGACGGTAAATATGGTAAAAATGGCTTTTGGTTATATTATACAATATTATAACCTGATTTTTGTTAAAAAGCAATATTTTTACGAATATAGTGCAAATTAAGGGGAGGATATGATAAAGATTTTTGTGCAACTTTGTACTAGAATAACTATAAAGTTAAATTACATTAAGGAGGTAAAAAGTTATGAAAAAGAAGTTCATGTGCGCATTATTATGCGTAGCAATGATTGCTGCCACACTGGTTGGATGCGGTGGAAAATCCGGTGATGGAGACAGCAAGGGCGGCGACAAGCTGGTGTACTGGGCTATGTGGAGTGAGAACGAGCCGCAGGCCAACGTTATCAAAGAAGCAGTTGCCAAGTATACGGAAGACACCGGCGTTGAGGTTGACTTACAGTTCAAGGGACGTAATGGACAGAGAGAAGGTCTTCAGCCGGCACTTGATGCAAAACAGCAGATCGACCTTTTCGATGAAGATGTTAACCGTGTAAATGGTACATGGGGCGCTTACCTGTTGGATCTGGAAGAACTTGCAAAAGATTACGAGAGCAAGTATGGTAATGAAATCCTGTTTGCAATTGCTCGTAATGCATATGGCCAGACTCATGACGGAGATGCAACCTTACATACTATTCCGTATCAGCCGTCTATCTTTGGTTTCTTCTACAACAAGACCTTATTTGCTAAGGCCGGCGTTGAAGCAGCTCCGCAGACATGGGAAGAGCTTGATGCGGCTTGTGCTAAATTAAAAAAAGCAGGCATCACACCGATTACCGCAGATGACGCTTATATGACATCCTTCATCGGATATCATCTTGCAAGGTACATCGGACAGGATGGCGTTAAGTCTCTTGTTACAGGCAAGGAAGTTAACGGCGTAACAGTTACCTGGGATGATGAGAGAGTACTTGCAGCAGCAGAGAGCTTTGCAGATTTCGCTTCTAAAGGATATTTCTCAGCAAATATCGCTACTAACGCATATCCGACAGGACAGAATCAGGAATTCGCTCCTGGCGATGCAGCAATGGTAATCTGTGGTTCTTGGCTTCCGAACGAAGCAAAAGAGTCTGTAGCATCAGATCTTGAATGGGGATACTTCAACTATCCGTCAGTTCCGAACGGAACCGATGACAACACTGCAAACAACATTGCAAACCAGGTATTTGGTATCAACAAAGATTCCAAGATGGCTGAGCAGGCGTTTGAACTGATTACTTACATTACAACAGGCGAGTTCGATAAGAAGATGACAGAGCAGGCTCTGTGTATCCCGACTGATAAGTCAAACACCGACTGGCCGGCAGAATTGAAGGAAGTTAGTGGACCGTTCAATTCAACAACTACCTATTATGATTGGGCAGCAGGCGTTGAGAGCAACAACGACCTTACACCGACATTGTCAGAGAGCACACTTGAACTTGCAGGCGGCAAGCTTGACGCAGCAGGATTCGTTGCAGCAATGAAGAAGGCAGCAGGTCAATAATAGTAACCGGCACTGCCAAGTAGAAGAATTATGAATATGGCGGCAGGACGGTATGAAAACGCTGCCGCCATATTTTTAATTGCCAGGCATGCCTAAGTGAACGTCCAGTGGACGTTCATCCCGGTATTCATGGTGCGTAGGACGGTGCATTAAGAGAGGCACTTCTCACGGAAAGAAAAGGAGGGCAAATCATGAAGAAGAATAAGAAAATGATCGTTGGCTTTTTGGCGCCTGCAGTCATCATCTTCCTCATCGTATTTTTATATCCGATTGTCCGTACAATTATGATGAGTCTTTTCAAGATTGATTCAGTAACTGACGCAATGGAGAATTGGACATTTATTGGTCTTGGCAACTATCAGAAATTGTTCACAACGGCAATTTTTAGGAAAGCAATGTTTAACATCTTCAGAATATGGTCGATCGGTGGGGCGGTCGTAATGGTGTTATCACTGCTTTTTGCAGTTATTCTTACAAGCGGAATCAGAGGAAAGAAATTCTTCCGTGCTATCATCTATCTGCCGAATATTGTAAGTGCGGTAGCTCTTGCAACGATGTGGCTGCAATATGTATATAGCCCGAAGTTTGGACTTCTGAAAACATTTTTTGATGCTCTGGGACTTCATTCTTTGGCGGATACGCCGTGGCTGGATACGGATCATAAGTTCTGGGCATTGTTATTTGCATATTGTTTTGGTATGGTCGGATATCATATGCTGATCTGGATGAGCGGAATCGAGAGAATCAGCCCGGAGCTTTACGAAGCGGCTACCATTGACGGAGCGAACCTTCCGCAGCAGTTCCGTTATATGACTCTTCCGCTTTTGAAGGGCGTATTTAAGACCAATATTACCATGTGGTCTGTTAGTTCGGCAGCGTTCTTCGTCTGGTCGCAGTTGTTCTCGAGCGTTACGGCGAACGAGGCGACGATCGTTCCGGTGCAGTACATGTATATGCATACGTTCGGCGCAGGTAATGCGGTAACAGAGCGTAATGCAGGATACGGCGCGGCAATCGGTCTGATTCTTTGCCTGTGCGTGGTCCTTATATTCACGATTTGTAACAAGTTGATCAGAGATGATGATTTGGAATTCTAGAAAGGAGGAACAGTTATGGCGAAAGAAAAAGAAAACAAAGTAAAGGATAAAATTAACTGGAAACGAGAACTGAAACTGGCTCCTGGATATATCATCATTATTTTATGGATTATCTTTACCTTTATGTTATTGGGGTGGATCGTTGCGGCGAGCTTTTCTACAACGGCAGATATTTTTGCAGGAAAAGCGTTGAAATTCCCTACGGGACTGCACTTTGAGAATTATGCTCAGGCATGGGGCTCCGGCGGTGTTGCAACATTCTTTATGAATTCACTTCTGTATTCCCTGACGTCATGTGCACTTTTGATCATAATCTGTGCGCCGGCAGCATATGTACTTGCCAGATTTACGTTCCTGGGAAATAAAGTGATTCAGACAAGCTTTGTATCTGCAATGGGTATCCCGATCACCATGATCGTTCTTCCGCTTTTCTGCGTTGTGGCGAACATGGGAATTCTGAACAATGTAGCGGCAAGTAAGGTCACTTTGATTTTCCTGTATATCGGAATCAACATTCCGTATACGACGATTTTCCTTTTGACATTCTTCTCGAACCTGTCTCGTACCTATGAGGAGGCTGCGGCGATTGACGGCTGTCCTCCGACGAAGACATTCTGGAAGATCATGTTCCCGATGGCACAGTCCGGACTGGTCACGGTAACCATTTTCAATTTCATTAATATTTGGAATGAGTATTTCCTGTCACTTATTTTTGCGAACAGCAATGAGCTTAGACCGGTAGCGGTAGGTCTTTACGGAATGCTGCAGTCTATGCAGTACACAGGCAACTGGGCCGGAATGTTTGCGGCAGTTATCATCGTATTTCTTCCGACATTTATCTTATATCTCTTCTTGTCCGAGAAGATTATCGGTGGCGTAACCGGCGGTATCAAGGGTTAAGGAGGGACAGGAATGGATCAGGCATCACCAATTCAGATTGCTGAGGTAATTGCGAATTTTCGTTATGAAGGAAGATTGGTAAAAGGCGGCGTTTATGGAAGCGGTCATATCAACGACACCTATCTTCTGATATTTGAGATTGCCGATATGGGTAGGATTAAGGTCATTTTGCAGAGGATGAATAAAAGTATTTTCCAGAAGCCGGTGGAACTTATGGAGAATATTATGGGGGTCACGACGTATCTCCGTGATAAGATTAAAGAAAATGGCGGGGACTCGGAGAGAGAGACGCTGAATGTGATTCAGGCGTTGGACGGAAAATCTTATTATCGTGATTCACAAGGAGATTACTGGCGTTCTTAT
Source organism: Roseburia hominis (assembly GCA_040702975.1). Lineage (NCBI taxonomy): Bacteria > Bacillati > Bacillota > Clostridia > Lachnospirales > Lachnospiraceae > Roseburia > Roseburia hominis. Next base: position 3,546,211 of record CP159990.1, on the reverse strand, counting down.
AAGTTCATCACGGATGCGACCAGTTATGACCAGGTGGAGAAGCCGGAGCATTTTTATCAGAGTGCAGTAACCTTTGGTAATTTCCAGTGTCTTCTGGCGGATTATCCGGCGGAGACGCTGCATGAGACGATCAAGGGATTCCATGACACGAAGGCAAGATTTGCGGTATTTAAGAAGGCTGTAGAGGAAGATGTGGCGGGCAGAGCAGCGTCCGTGCAGAAAGAGATTCAATTTGTTCTCGACAGGGAAGATATTGCAAATTATTTTTCCGATCTGCAGGCGGCTGGAGAGATTCCTCTTCGAGTAACGCATAATGATACGAAGTTGAATAATATCATGATCGACAATGAGACCGGAAAGGGCATCTGTGTTATTGATTTGGATACGGTTATGCCAGGGCTTGCTGTACATGATTTTGGGGATTCCATTCGGTTTGGGGCAAGTACCGCGGCTGAGGACGAGAAGGATTTGAGTAAGGTATCGTGCAGCATGGAGTTGTTCGAACTTTACACGAAAGGTTTCCTGGAAGGCTGTAAGGGACGGCTGACCGAGAAGGAGATTGAGCTTCTTCCTATGGGAGCGAAGTGTATGACTTATGAATGTGGAATGCGTTTCCTGACGGATTATCTGCAGGGGGATACCTATTTTAAGGTTCACAGAGAAGGTCATAATCTGGATCGCTGCCGGACGCAGTTAAGGCTCGTGGAAGACATGGAGCAGAAATGGGACCAGATGCAGGCGATCGTTAGAAAGTATTCATAAGAATTAAAAAGGGAAGCTGGAAGCCAGAGGCGGAGTGTGTTATGGCTTTCAGCTTTTTTTGTTGCTATAGTTTGATTTTTTACGAAAAAAAGGGTATGATATCGTATAGGTATTTTTTATACAGGATGCCGAAAATAACTGAAAAATTATGTGGTGGAGGAAGCGGAGAAGGTGCGGCTGTATGATATGAAGATGCTTCAAAGCGGCACCAGAATCGCGATTCCTTCTATTATGCAGCAGTCGATCGTGAGTATCGGTATGCTGCTGGTGCAGTCGGTAGTCAACGGATTCGGTTCTTCCGTGCTGGCAGGATATTCTGCAGGAACCCGGGTGGAATCGATCTGTATCGTGCCTATGATCGCTGTGGGAAATGCGGTTTCCACATTTACGGCGCAGAACCTGGGTGCCGGAAAGCCTGAGCGGGCCAAACAGGGATATCGTGCGGCGTATGGGATCATCATTGGATTTGATGTACTGATTTTTCTTGTGGTGAAGCTGTTCCACAACGAAATCATATCTGCATTTATCGAGTCCGGCGGCGGGGAAGCGTTTGATGTGGGAAATGCGTATGCTACATTTATCTGTTGGTTTTTTGTGTTGATCGGACTGAAGGCCATTACGGACGGAGTACTGCGGGGCGCCGGTGATGTGGGAGTCTATATGATTGCCAATCTGGTGAATCTGTTGATCCGTGTGGTGGTGGCAAATGTGTGTGCGCCGATCTGGGGCGTGCAGGCAGTATGGTATGCGATCCCGATGGGATGGGCGGCGAACTACATGATTTCTTTCGTCTGGTACCTGACTGGCAGATGGAGCAGGAAAAACCTGGTTTCATAGCAGATTGTTAAATAATTTCTTAATAATTCTAAAGAAATGCTAAGAATTGATACAAGTCTCTAAAACCCTGTTATAATAGACTTGTGTGAAATATGTATCAAACGAGGAGCAGGGCTTCATGGAGAGACGGAAGAGAGCAGCAGGGAATTTGATCCCCGTTTATGCGATTATACCGCTTTTGGCGTGTGTGGTCGTAAATTTCGGAGTTTATATTGGAACTGAGAAAATGACGGAGACGTGGAGGCATTACGATCTCACGTTATCGATAGATCGAATGATACCGGTGATACCGGTATTCACTATTATTTATTTGGGGTGCTATTTGTTCTGGATCGCGAATTATATTCTGATTGCGAGACAGGGAAGAGAGCACTGTATGCGTTTTATTACGGCGGACATTTTGTCGCGGATCGTGTGTGCGGTATTTTTTCTGGTGCTGCCTACGACGAATGTGCGTCCGGCACTTGCGGGAACGGATGTCTGGACCCGGATGCTGGATTTTGTCTATCAAATGGACGCGCCGACCAGACTGTTCCCTTCGATTCACTGTCTGGTGAGCTGGTTCTGCTATATCGGAATCCGCGGGCGGAAGAATGTCCCGAAGGCGTATCGCTGGTTTTCCTGCGTGTTCGCGCTTCTGGTCTGCATCTCAACTTTGGTGACGAAGCAGCATTACCTGGTGGATACGTTTGGCGGGGTGTTCCTGGCGGAAGCGATGTACTATCTGGCCAATCATACGGGAGTGTACCGCTATTTTGAGAGAGTGTTTGACGGGATTCTAAATGGAATTCAGAAGTTTAGTGAGAGCGTATCTGGTGTTGCAAAAAAGAGGGCGCAGGAAAAAGAAAGGTTGACTGTACCGGGTGAACTTGAGGTGGCAGATGCGGTAAGCAGTCGGGAAGAGCAGGAAGAGACGGCCAATCGTTACCCGGACAGGAAGAAGAGAATCTTAAATGCCGTGTTTTTGGCGATCGTATTCGTTCTTACCTTGTACAGTGTATTCAGAGGAGAGGATCTGCGGGGTGTCCTTCGGGCAATCACGCGGGTGAATCCATGGTATCTGCTCCCGGCAGTGGCGGGAGTGATCGTTTTCATCTGGGGTGAGTCGATCATTATCCACTATATGCTTGGAACGCTGGATATTTATACGAGGAAATGGACCTGCTTCCAGTATTCGTGTGTGGGATTTTTCTTTAGTGCGATCACACCTTCTGCCAGCGGCGGGCAGCCGATGCAGATCTACTATATGAGAAAGAAAAAAATACCGGTGCCGGTGGCGACGCTGGTGTTGATGATCGTTACGATTACATATAAAATGGTCCTTGTGTTTATCGGATTGTTTGTGGTCTTGTTCCAGAGGGGATTTGTGCATCGGTATCTGGAAGGGATCCTGCCGATCTTCTACCTGGGGGTGGGGCTCAATGTGGCGTGCTGTATATCGATGTCGGTATTGGTATTTCACTCGTCCCTGGCGAAATGGATCATGCTGAAAGGGCTTGCGTTATTAGAACACTTTCATATTTTGAAGAAAAAGCCGGAGAGAGGGCGAAGGCTTGCGGCATCCATGGATCAGTATAATGCCACCGCGGCCTATCTTGGCAGCCACGGAAGGGTGATTTTCCACGTGATGCTGATTACCTTTTTTCAGAGGTTCGCGCTGTTTTTTGTGACCTGGTTCGTGTATCTGGCGTTCGGGCTTCACGGAACCAGTATGTATGATGTGGTGATGCTCCAGGCTATTGTATCGGTCTCGGTTGATATGCTGCCGCTTCCGGGCGGAATGGGAATCAGTGAGAATCTGTTTCTGATTATTTTCCGTACCGTCTTTGCCGGGGGACTCCTTCTTCCGGGAATGGTCCTGAGCAGAGGAATTGCATATTATGTGCAGCTTTTATTCAGTGCTGTGATGACGGCTTTCCTGCATTTGACGATAAAGGAAACGGCGGATGAGAGGTGTTGCAGAAGATAGAGGATGATGGTGGAGGTTCAGTAGGAAGTACAGTTGGAAGGAAGAGAAGGATTATGATAGGATTTTATGATTATACAGTGGTTTTGACCTATATCAGCCTTGCGATTTCCATGTTTGGGATGACGCAGGCAGTTCACGGCTATTTCAGGACAGCAATTTTCTGTCTGGCGCTTTCGGGACTGTGTGATATGTTTGACGGAAAGATCGCCAGAACGAAAAAGAACCGGACGGAGGACGAGAAGGCGTTCGGAATTCAGATCGACTCCTTGTGTGATGTGGTATGTTTTGGAGCGTTTCCGGCTCTGATCTGCTACCTTCTCGGAGTGCGCGGACCAATCGGAATCGCAGTGATCGCGCTGTATTGTGTCAATTCGGTGATCCGGCTGGCATTCTTTAATGTGATGGAGGCGAAGAATGCGCTTGTGTCGGAGACTGGCGAGAAATTCTACCGGGGACTTCCGATCACGTCCATGGCAATCGTCCTTCCGATGACGTTTCTTTTGCAATTTGTTGTGCCGGATTTTGTATTTCGCGTTTTGCTGCATTTGGCGCTTTTGATCGTGGGTATGCTGTTTATCCTTGATTTTAAATTGAAAAAACCGAAGAACTCTACTTTGGCGCTTCTTGTTGTGATCGTAGGGGCGGCAGTGATGGTGATCTTTATGTTCAGCCGTTACCGCATCAGCTTCCATCCGGGGTGGCCGTGGCTTGGAATGAAAAAGCTGGTCGTGTAATGGGGAAAGTCAGAAAATTTGGCAGATAAGGGTGTATAACAGAAATGAAGAAAGAGTATGGAAGGATAGGCCGATGAAGTATATTGACAGAGAGGGAAATATTACGATAGAGGATTCCGGGCAGGACAGATTGCTGAAATGGTTGTATACGCATCACGCGGGACGGGGGATTATTCGTATTTTGATTAGGCCGGGCGTGTCGAAGCTGGCGGGACGCCTGCTTGGTCAGCGCTGGTCCACCTGTCTGATCAGCCCGTTTATCAAAAGAAACCATATTAATATGAGTTGTTATGAAAAGAAAATATATCCTTCCTATAATGCGTTTTTTACAAGAAAATTAAAGGAAGGGAAGCGCTGTCTTCCGGCAGATGAGCGGGTGCTGGTCAGTCCGTGTGACGGCAAGCTGAGCGTGTATCCGATTGGTAGCGGGACGGAAAAGGGCAGATTTTGTATTAAGCATACGGAATATACGGTCCGGTCCCTGTTGCGCTCTAAATACCTTGCCGACAGGTTTGAGGGAGGATATGTATGCGTATTTCGGCTGACGGTGGACGACTATCATCGTTATTGTTATGCGGCCAACGGCCGGAAATCAAGAAACCGGCGTATTCAGGGATTTTTCCATACGGTGAATCCGGCAGCGAACGCGGTATATCCGATTTATAAAGAGAATACGAGAGAATATTCCCTGCTTAAAAGCGACCATTTTAAGACAATACTTATGATGGAGGTCGGTGCGCTTATGGTGGGAAAGATCACGAACTACCACGGTGCATGTGAGGTGAAAAGGGGGCAGGAGAAGGGAAGATTTGAGTTCGGCGGTTCGACTGTCGTGTTGATGCTGCAGAAAGACGCGGTACAGATCGATGCGGATCTTCTGGAAAATACACGCCGGGGATTTGAGACCTATGTGAAGATGGGGGAGCGGATCGGAGTCGGGAAGTAAAGAATAGAAGGAAGAAAAAAGAGGACATCGAGGGTGATGTTCTTTTTTTATGCAATTAAGTAGAGAGAGAAAACCAGGCTGAAGGTCCGGTGAACATTCAGCCTGGCGTCATGCATATGACAAGAAGTTATGGAATTATTCCAGAACGGCATCGGCCGGAATGGATAAGGCTGCTTCTGCTGTTTGTCTGGTGAATCGCTTTTTGAAAATGATGGAGCCCACAAGACCTGCCGTGGTTCCGCCCAGGATCGCGAGTGCCAGAGCCAGAAGTACGGTAAGCGGCGGATTGAATGCGAAGGGGGCCAGAAGTCCCGGAATCGGGGATGCAGTTCCCGGCGCATTATTTACGATCCCAAGTGTGGCTGCTGCGATTCCTGCCAGCCCTCCGCCGAAGAAGTTGGAGCAGTAAATCGGAATCGGGTTGGAGGTGATAATATCTGCCTGGGTCAGAGGCTCCAGCATGACCGCGATCACGTTACTTCTGGCGCCGAGTTTCAGGCGTGCGAAGATAAGTCCATTCGTAAAGGAGCCGCCCACACATGCGATGGCTGCGATTCCCATCGCCAGTCCGTCAAGTCCCAGCATGGCAGTGAGCGCCATAGAACTAAGCGGAGAGGTACAGATCATTTTAATAATACCGCCAAGCAGGAAGCCCATGACAAGCGGAGACTGCTCTGCGGCTGCGGAAATGGTTCCGCCAATCTTTAAAAGTGTAGAATTTACAACGGGGTCAACTAAAATAGCGATGATTCTGGCGTAGGGGGCAATGATCAGCGCACCTGCGATGATATTTAACCCTTCCGGCAGCCTGCGCTCGAGGATCGGAGAAATCAGTCCTACCAGATATCCTGCGATGAAGCCGGGGAGTATGCCGTAACCCCCAACAGCAACTCCGGCGACTACTGCGAATATCGGATTGGCGCCCATGCTGATGGGAACCGTGATTGCCGCTGCGACGCCGCCAAGGCTGCCGGAAGTAGTGCCAAGTGTCTGGAAAAATTCAAGACCAAGCAGGTCGCCAGTAATATAGCGATGCACTGCCTCGATCAGAAAAGTAGCGATGGCGGCATTTGCCATACCACCCATGGCTTCTTGACCTTTAGGCATCTTCATACTGAACAGGGAGAACCCTGCGAGTGTAGCGAGTAATAGTCCGACTCCGGAAAGAATAGTCATCATAGAAAAAACCTCCTTCGATAATATTGTTATCACATGTTCTTTTTTTGATGACAATATCATAAGAAGCAGGTTTCAAAAAAATACGAATCGTTTCAAAATAGAAAATTTATTCTATAAAAGTTACAAAAAAACAAGTGGTCTATTGTGCGAAAGTGCCAATGAATTACCACCTGTTATAGAAAATATCAATAATTATGAATCCATGCAGGCAAGCATCAGTGAATTTAGAAAATTCTTAATCTTTACATTGCCATGCTTTTCGCTTTTTCCGCGAATATAGTCCATTTCCCGGCGGACCTGCTCGAAATTATACAGGCTGTTCGCATATGTGACAAAAATATCGTTCGAATAGTCCTCAAGTCCCAGGTTTGCCAGATTGACCATACCGCTTATGGCGGTGCGGCGGATACGCTGTTCCATGGTCTTCGGGCTGTCGCTGAAACGCCTGCACAATTCCTCAAGGGTCGCGTCCTGCATTTTCTCGCCGTGCTCGATCAGATAATCGACGAGAGTTATGATATCCTTGCTCCCTTTTTCTCCGATGATCCCCAGCTTTTGAAGAATACCCCTGAGGCGGATCACATGCGGTTTCTCCGTCGGCTCCGGTGGGGATAAGGGGGAGGAAACTGGCTTTTGTTCCATAAAAATATTCTGTACTTTTTCCAGCGTGCGCTTTGCTGTAAGGGACTGGCTGACTCGTTTGATCACGGATTCCACCTCAATGCTGTTCACCGGTTTTTGAATGTAGAATTCCACGCCGCATTCGTAGGCATTTCCGATCATATCCTTAGAAACGACCTGAGAGAGCATGATGCAGGCGGTATCCGGAAGAAGGGTGCGCGCTTTTTTGACAAAGGTAATTCCGTCCATTTCCGGCATCAAAAGATCCACGATTATGATGTCGGGGCGCAAGGTGGCGATGTCTTCCAGCGCGTCCTGCCCGTTTAGCGCGGTGCCGCAGATTTCCCCTAACCCGCGGTCACGTATGATTCTTTTTAAAAGGTTTAATACATTTCTGTCATCGTCAATCAAATAGAATTTCATTCGCTGTGTCCTCTCCAATATTTTTTGGGTATCTGAATCCTGAAAATCGTCTGTCCCGGGTGGGAAGTGACGGAAATCTCGCCGTGCCACTGATTCTCCACCATATCCTGAACGATGCCAAGTCCCAGACCGCGATTTACCTCTCCGGTCTCATAGTTGATCTTCGTGGAAAAGCCGGGAGAGAAGATTTCGCTTAAGTCTTCCGGATCAATTCCCGGCCCGTGATCTTCCACCTCAAAGAGATATCGCTCGTCAGTCTGCCGCTGACGAAAAATCAGGGAAATAAGCGGCTCGTCGGCGGCCTCCAGGGCGTTATTGAACAAGTTGCGCAGAATGGACATGAGAAAATAGTGATCTCTGGTATACAGATTTTCCTCGATGTCAGTATGCACTTCAAGCTGTTTGCCCTCGGGGCATGAGCGCGTCAGGCTGTTCTTTAAAACAGTTAAAATGTCTTCCAAATACATTCCTTCGTCGTTCATATTCAGGTCTAATGCATCGGAAAGGCCGCGGAGGATCAGGGCATATTCCTTTTTGATCTCGTGAATGTCTCTGGTGACCCTCAGGGCGTCCCTGGAAAGCTCCGGCGGGAGTTCATATCCGTCAAGCTCCCGATAGAGACGGTAGGAGGAATTCATGGTTTCCTCGATAAGCCCGGTATTCTTCTTCATCCATAGAACCTCGCCGTTCAGTTTGGTAATGAGCAGCAGAAGACGCTGGTAACGCTGAGCGTGGGCGCGATTTAACAGACTGAATTTGTAGTGGTCGAGCACTGTGAACGTGCCCCAGAGAATCAGTGCCCTGGAAAACGCTATCAGGAGAATGCTGATCTGTGTTTTCGAGGTAAATGCGTCCGCGTGTAGGCGAAGGAGCAATTCCGTCAGGTTGGAAAAATAATCAAAGAAAAAGAGGAAGGGAATTGCCTGCCCATTTACTACGTTTTCCCTTCTTTTGCAATACAAATAAAACAAAAGTCCGTAGACCAGATAGAAGATCATTTCCGGAAAATAGCCGCGCACATTCAATGTTTCATAACGAAACCAATGCGCCAGTACTCGCGATGCGAGTACACCGGCAGCCGACAGAAAGGTAACGGGCAGCACAGGATATTTTCCGGTCAGAATGAACGTCACCGGAATCACAAGGATACCGATGGAAATCACAAAATCGTCAATAAAAAGATTCATGTTAATCTGGGCGCCGATGATAACACAGACACTGATCAGCAAAATCTGACTGGGGTCATTGTCATGTTTTTCTCTCATATAGAATACTCCCTTATATTCCTGTGATCAGTTCCACCAGAAATACGCTGGCGCAGGAAATCAGGGAAACGCTAATAAGACTCTTTTTCTGATAAGCCAGAATCAGGGCTACGGCGAATCCCACTGCGGCTGACCAGATATTTGCGGTCGCACTAAGAATCGCGGGAAAGGTCATCACTGCCAGCGTCGCGTATGGCACATAATATAGGAAGGATTTGATATAGGTGCTCTTGATCTCTTTTCGGATCAGAGTCAGCGGAAGCATACGGATCAGGTAGGTCACCCCGGCCATGATCAGAATGTAGATGTAAATATTATGCTCCATAAGATGGTCCCTCCTTTGCTTCATCTTTGATCGGGAAAAGGGCGGCCGCCGCACCTGCGATCAGAAGCGTCAGAATGATGATCCGAAATCCGGAAGAAATCTCCTTAAGCAGAGGCGCAAAGGTAAATACAAAGCTAAGCGCCATGGAGCTCAGTACGATTCCGGCAACTACTTTATTATCCCTTGATGGCGGAATGATGATGGCGATGAACATACCGTAGAGCGCCACGCTTAAAGCGCTGATCACCCGTGCCGGCAGAATGTTTCCGGAAATGATTCCAAGAAACGTACCGAGTACCCAGCCGGGCACCGCGATTCCGATGACGCCGTAGGAATAGAAGGGGCTTAGCTTCCCCTCCGTGGATACGGTCACACCGAAGATCTCATCGGTGACGCCATATGAGATGAGGAACCGATGGAAGAAGGGCATCTTCGCGTCCAGTTTTTGCGACAGGGCACAGGACATCAGGCAGTACCGCAGATTAATGATGAACTGTGTCACCGCGACTTCCAGATAGGAAGCCTGGGCCGTCATGAGTGACAGGCCGGCAAACTGCCCTGCACTTGTCACGTTCGTGGCGGAAATGAGTACCGCTTCCCACGCGGAAATGCCGGCGTTTTTTCCCATAATGCCGAACGTAAAAGAAACCGCCAGGTATCCCAGGCCGATCGGGAATCCGTCCCGCAGCCCGGCTTTCAAATAATCACGTCGTTTCATAGTGTTAAACCTCTTTCGTATATGTTTATTTTACGTGAATCATAGTATGTAAGAAATGATTTCGTTTACCATGTTCATTTGTGTCAATGTATATCTGCAGCAACCATTTTTATAGTTTGGAAAGTACAGTCCGCCGCATGGTGATGTAGCACGCCAGTCCGCCGATAAAATTGGAGATTGGTTCTGCCAGAAAGACGCCTGTGACTCCGAGGCCGCCGATATGTGGCAGAATAAAAGTAAGCGGCGCCACGATGACGGCTTTGCGCAGTATGGAGAAAAATACGGCCTGTTTTGCCTTGTTCAGTGCTTTGAACACGCTCTGTCCGGTAAACTGAAACGCCATCATGAAAAAACCAAAAAAGTAAATATGCATGGACGGTACCGCTGTCTGAATCAGTTTGGCATCGTGGTTGAATATCCGGATAAAGAATTCCGGAAAGGCTGAAATCAGTCCCCAGATGATTACGGTATATGTAAATCCAAGCTGCGTCATAAAGCGGATCGCCTTTTTCATCAGATCATATTTGGCCGCTCCATAATTGTAGCTGATGATTGGAGTAGAGCCGTCAGAGATTGCCATGACCGGCGCGCTTGCAATCTCTCTGACGGAGTTAATGACCGTCATGACGCTGATGTACAGGTCCCCTCCGAAGGTCTGCAGCATACTGTTGCAGGCCACCTGGACCAGCCCGTTGGTAAAGGACATCACGAAGGTGGAAATACCGAGCCGGACAATCTGACCGATACAGGAAAAATCCGGGCGGAATCCTTTGAAACATAAAGTAAGCTCCGCCTTTTTTCCGGTCAGAAAAAGAAGCGCCCACATAGCGGATAAAAGCTGGGAGATAACGGTCGCGATCGCCGCCCCCTGCACGCCCATGTGCAGCCCGAAAATGAAGATCGGGTCCAGAATGATATTGCTTACGGCTCCCAATATGACCGTCTTCATACCGGTCTTTGCGAATCCCTGGCTGTTAATGTACGGATTTAAGCCCAGGGAGATCATGACGAAGACGGTTCCTATCAGATAAATCATCATATACCCTGAAGCATAAGGATAGGTGGTATCGCTCGCGCCGAACAGATAGAGGATCGGGCGGTGAAACAGCATTCCGAACACGGTGAGAACAAGTCCGGTCACAATCAGCATAAAAAATGCATTAGTCATGATCTTCTGCGCCCCGGCCATATCCTTCTTCCCGCGCGCGATGGAGCATAGCGGAGCCCCTCCGCTTCCGAATAAATTGGCGAATGCCGTTACCATGGTGATCACCGGGAAACAAAGGCCGAGTCCGGCCAGAGCGATGGTCCCCTCACCGGGAATCTTTCCTATATAAATACGATCAATAATATTGTAGAGTAGATTCAGAATCTGTGCGGTAAGCATGGGAGCCGCTACGGCGAGAATATTGCGCCGTACATTCGCACCTCCGAAATCTACCTGTTGCGATCTCATAGACGGGTCACTTCTTTCTTGTCTTATGTTTGAAAAATTTGATAGAGAATCCTTCATTTGATGGGATATGCTCTGATTCATTCCTTATGGCTTTATCTACCAGCTATTATTTTAACATGAAATTTTGGCGGCGGGAAGAGGAAATATGAAGTGAGGTGGGAAGATATGAGGCGATTGACGTTGGAACAGACGGATTTTTTTATTTGTTCTTGGTGATTATCTCTATAAGATTGCTTTTTATAGATAGTACGGTATACTGGTAGTTGAGCAGTGTAGCGTAAAAGGAGATTTTGGTTTGTCAAAACATTTAAAAGAGATATATGTTAGCTAACAGACGAAAGGGGTGATTGATTTATGGCCAGAATAGGACTGATAGAAGACGACAGACTATTAAATAAAGCCCTCGAAACAGCACTTGGTAAATCCGGCTATGAAACAGTCTCCGCTTTTTCCTGCAGTGAGGCCTGTGACGGGAGAATGGAAATGGCGGATCTTCTGCTTATAGATATTAACCTGCCCGGCGGCGACGGGAGGGAACTGCTTACAAGAATTGCGAGAGAGAGGAAAATCCCTGCCATCTTTTTGACGGCGTTGGATGAAGAGGAAGAGATGATGTCAGCTTTTGAGGCCGGGGCGGATGACTATGTGGTGAAACCATTTTCCATGAAGGTGCTGATTAAGCGGATCGAAGCGGTTCTGGGAAGATACCGGGCGGCAGGCGGGAAGGAATCGGATATCCGCAAATATGGCGAAGTTGAAGTGAATCTACAGGCAGGGAAAGTGACCTGCCAGGGCGGTCTGATCAGCCTTAGCCCAAAGGAATACGCCCTTCTTTCCTATTTTGTGGAAAATGCCGGACAGATTTTGACGAAAGAACAGATTCTTGACCATATTTGGGATCAAAAGGGAGTGTTCGTAGTAGAAAATACAGTGAGCGTGACGGTCAACCGCCTGCGCAAAAAACTGGCGCCCGAGGGAGAAAAATTGATTCAGAATATATTTGGAATCGGGTATCGTTTTGGGGAGTAGATAAAGTATGTTGAAGTGGATTATAGCGGGAGCAGTTTTACTGATTATAAATGATGCAATAGTTTGGGCCTTTCAACATCGGCGTCGCCAGAGTGAGCTGGAGGCTGTCTCGCAGATATTGGGTGAAATGTTGAATAGAAAAAAGTACCGGGAAGGTACCCCTGCAGAAGAATGGAAGAGTGGGCAAAATGATGCGCAAAAGAAAAAATGTACTGTGAATCCAGAAAGCGCAAAGGCGAAGTGGGAGAATTTTCCGGCGGAATTTTCAGATACAGAGCTGTCAAAAATTCGGTATCAGTTTGCCAGACTTAAGGAAATGTATGAGGGAATTGAGCAGCAATCTCAGAAAGACTATGACGAGATTCGGAAACTGATTGCCGAAATCGCACATCAGATGAGGAATCCGCTTGCAAATGTGCAGACCTACCTGGAGCTTTTGGAGGATACTTCTCTTGAGGACGAGCAGAGAGAATATCTGAACGCCGTGGCGGATTCCGGGAAGAAGTTGCAGTTTTTGACGGAAAGTTTCCTGAAAATGGCGCGCCTGGAGGGGAGGATCATTCAGATCCGGAAGAATAGCGATGATATCCAGGGTACGCTGTCTGCAGCAGCGGATCGTATCCGGACACGCGCAAAGGAAAAGGACATTGAGTTTCGTATTTGGCATTCCGAGGGAGCAAAGACAGAACTTCCCCATGATGAGAACTGGCTGGGCGAGGCCATTTACAATCTGCTTGACAATGCAGTGAAATATAGTCAAATGGGTAGTGTGATAGAGATCTGTACAGACAAAAATGAGTTGTCCTATCGAATTGGTATTCGGGATTATGGGATTGGAATTGCTAAAGAGGAAGTAAATGAGATATTTAAAAGATTTTATCGCGGCAAAAATGTGACGAATCAGGAGGGATTTGGTCTGGGGCTTTATTTGACGAGGGAAATCGTCAGCAGGCACGGCGGGCTGGTAAGAGTGAAGATGATGAACCCTGGAAGTATGTTTGAAATCGTTCTCCCGGCAGGCGCCAAATAGCCAGGCAAATGAAGCGGATCACTTCATTTGCCCCTTTTTTCTGAGTATGAAAAATACGCTGATACAGATGAGTGCGGAGAGCAGGGAACCCAGCGGCGCCGCAAGACCCATAGGATACAGGGTGTGCGGAAAATGTACGGAAGCCAGGTAAGCCCCCGGTATCCGGATCAGCAAAATAGAGACCAGGTTATGTATAAAGGAGAGGTATGCCTTGTTGTATGCGCAGAAATACCCGCTGAAGCAAAAATGGATTCCGGCAACAATACAGTCAAATACATAGGCCCTCAGGTATTGGCCGCCCATGATGATGACGTCAGGATTGTCATGGACAAAGAGGCCAAGAATCGGTTCAGACCAAAACTGGCAGATGATTGCTACGATCCCGCCGAATACCACGCAGATTTCAACAGCGTATCTGAGCACCTTCCGCCCCTGAGCATGCAGCCCGGCCCCGGCATTCTGCGCCGCGATCGCCGATACGGAGGAGAGCATGGCAGAGGGAACAAGGAAAAGGAAGCTGATGATCTTTTCCACGATTCCCACACTTGCCGCCGCGACAACGCCCCGGCTATTGGCAATGGCGGTAATGACGAGGAAGGATACCTGAATGAATCCATCCTGGACGGAAATCGGGACACCTACTCTTAATATAGAAGAAAGCGCACTGCGGTCAAAGTGAAAATCCTGTTTTTTTAAGGGGATTCCAAGCTTACGGCGCGTCAGGGCCAAAAGTGCGAAGACGACGCTGAGCGCCTGGGCGATCACTGTCGCATAAGCAGCGCCCGCAGCCCCCATTTTCATAGGACCGATGAATAAAAAATCCAGTACGACATTGATGATGCCGGCAATCGCTACGAAATACATAGGGCTTTTGCTGTCGCCGAGACCCCGGAAAATACTGCTGATCACATTGTATGCGGTGATGAACGGAACGCCGACAAAGCAGATCAGCAGATAATCTCTCGCCTGGGAAACCGCTTCCGGCGGGGTGGAGATCACCGCGATGATCTGATCCAGCGAAAGAATCAGGATTACGGTAAGGAGCAGAGAAAATACTGCGAAAAGGGAGACGGTATTTCCGATTCCTTTTGCCGCCTGCTCCGGTTTTTTTGCGCCGATGGCGTGGCTGATGGTCACCGTTGTCCCCATGGCAAGCCCGACGATAATGACCGTCAGCATATGTGTCACCTGGCTTCCGATGGAAACCGCCGAGATGACATTTGCCCCGTTAAATTGGCCCGTAATAAACAAGTCTGCGAGCCCGTAAAAAGTCTGTAAAAAACAGGAAAGAAGATAGGGCAGAGAAAAATAGAGCAGGTTACGGATCACACTGCCCTGTGTCAAATCCTTTTGCATAGGAGTACCTCCATTTTAATTTCTGTATTCTAATGATAATGGTGGATTATCTTATATTACCGGGTAATCCAGCTATCTTAAATCGTCCATATAAAATATTACTTCATGGATATGGCAAAGTCAATGGATAAAAGCTTTACAAGAATTGATTAAAAAATGTATTTTCACATTGAATACTTCGATATTCCGCGGTATACTGGAACTACCCCAATTTCAAAACAGCCTGCTCGCACAATTCTGGCTGTATATTGAGGTAACCCTATTTCGGGAGTTTCGGAGTTCTAAGACATTTTCTGTCGTAGATTTCCTTTTGATGACATTTTAGATTTACATTTTTGTGGAATGCGTTTGGAAAGTGTGTTAAAATCAAGATATAGTAGTTTGTGATACAAAGTTCAGCTATTCGGTTTAGCTTAAGTCCATGAGATCCGAATGCATATACCACAGAGAGCAGGAGGATACGTTATGGCTGAACATTTAGATGAAAAAGAGATAACAGTAAACCGTACATATAAATCTCGCCTGTTTGAGATGATATTCAGCGAGAAAAGAGAATTGTTGGGACTATATAATGCAATTAATCAGACCTCTTATAAAGACCCGGAATTATTAGAAATCAATACTTTGAAAAATGCAATATATATGTCCATGCACAACGACATTTCGTTCATTATTGACTCCAGATTGTCACTTTACGAGCATCAATCGACATATAATCCTAATTTGCCGTTGCGATTTTTGATGTATGTGTCGGATCTGTATTCCGGTCTGACGAGGGACGATAATCTGTATGGAAGAAAGTTGATTCGGTTAGCTACTCCAAAGTTTGTAATATTTTATAATGGTGAAGAGGAGCAGCCGGAGAGGGTGGAGCTGAAATTATCAGATGCTTTTACGATAGCGGAAGAAAACCCGGCGTTGGAAGTGAGGGTGGTGATGTTGAATATCAATCCGGGTTATAATCGTGGGATTATGGAAACGTGTAAAACGTTGGCAGATTATGCGGAGTATACCGCACGGGTGCGAAGATACGCGGAGGATATCCCGCTTGCCGAGGCTGTGGAAAAGGCAATCACTGAGTGTATAAACGAAGGGATTTTGGGAGAGTTTCTGAGAAAATATCGAACGGAGGCGAAGAATATGAGTATTTATGAGTATGATGAAGAACGGCATATGCTCCAGACGAGAGAAGAGGGACGTGAGGAAGGTAGAAAAGAAGGTAGAAAAGAAGGTAGAAAAGAAGGCTTAAGCAGAATCAATGATTTGAATGCATTACTGATCAGGCAAGGGCGGATAGAGGATATGGTGAGGGCAACAAATGAACCGGAGTATCAAAAACAGTTGCTTAAAGAGTTTCAGTTATAATACCCAAGGGCATCCCGTATGGCCATTCGGCCGTTTCATAAGGTATACCCAAAGGGCATCCCGTATGGCCATTCGGCCGTTTCATAAGGTATGAGAATGGCAGCGCGTGAGTGCTGCCATTTTTATATTTGTTAGAGGTTTGTTAGATTTGCCCTGTATAATAGTGGAAAGAAGGAAGGTGTTTTCATGGAAATAGTAAAAGCGGCAGCTCTGCAAAAAATATACGGAAGTGGAGAAAATCAGGTATGTGCGCTGAAGAAGGTGACGCTTTCAGTAGAGGAAGGAGAATTTGTAGCCGTGGTGGGAAGCTCCGGCAGTGGGAAGACAACGCTGATGAATCTTCTGGGCGGCCTTGACGTACCGACGGCAGGCGGCGTATGGATTCGGGGGTACAGCCTAAAAGATATGAACAGTGAAGAACTTACCATTTTTCGAAGGAGGAATATCGGCTTCGTATTCCAGCAATTCAACCTGGTTCCGGTCTTAAGCGTGCGCGAGAATATTTTACTTCCACTTAAGCTGGACGGAACTGTGATAGATGAGGATTTTTTTGAGGAAGTGGTGAAGATGCTTGGAATCCGGGAAAAGCTGGACAAGATGCCGGGAACGCTTTCCGGCGGGCAGCAGCAGAGGACGGCGATTGCCAGGGCACTTATGACCAAACCGGCCCTTCTTCTTGCTGATGAACCGACGGGGAACCTGGATTCGCATACGACGCTGGAGGTGGTGGCTCTGTTAAAAAGCAGCGCCAGAAGATTTCATCAGACCATTATCGTGGTAACGCACGAGGAGGAAGTTGCCCAGATGGCCGACAGAATCATTCGGATCGAGGACGGAGAGGTCTGCCAGTTTCATGGATAGAAGGTGAGCAGGAAAAATGTTTGGAGGCAGAAATATTTCAAATAAAAATACGGAGATTATAAAAGAACTGGCAAAGGCATATTACCAGGCAAATCGTGGGAGAAACCGTATTCTTACCGGGGCTGCCATATGCGGAATCGTGGTTCTGTGCACCGTATTCACCATAGCATTCGGTAAGGTGGAGGCAGAATACCTGAAAGCCGCCCGGGAAAATGGCGGTCTCGCAACGACATATCTGGAGCGGGGAAGTAAGGAGCAGTATTGTGCGCTTAAAAATCTGGATTATATCCGTGAGGTGGGAAAAGAAATTGACGTGGGAGGGGCCTATTTTGAGGAAACGTTTTGCGGCGAGATCAGGGCGCTGGATCAGACGGCCTGGGAAAAGCTGACGGTTCCGGCTTATACCGAAATACAGGGGGAATATCCCAAAAAGGGGAAGGAGATTATGCTCTCAAGGCGTGCGCTGGCTGCCATAGGGATTGAGGAGCCTGCCCTAGGAATGGAGATCCCGCTTAAGATTGAGTACCGTTTGTTTTATGAAAAGAAGGAGGTCTTTACGCTTTCGGGATATTTTACGGACTATTTGAATCCGGATACCAGCCAGCCTCTGGGGTATGTGTCGCAGGTATTTGCCGAAGAATTGGGTGGAGATTTTGACAGGCCGGATTATCTGCAGATTCTGCAGAAAGACGGAATCAGCGGTGAAACGATTGAACAGCGCCTGTATGCGGATATTGATACTCAGGACAAGGGACAGCGGTTTGTTGGAGGAAATACATTCACTTACAAAGCAATGGAAAAATTTACCGGAGGCTGGAAAATAGCGATTGTTTGCGGTATATTGATTTTGGTGAGTGTATTTTTGCTGATTCAGAATGTCATGCATTTTTCCATGCAGAAGGAAATACGCCAGTATGGATTATTGCAGACGATCGGCACGACGCCAAGGCAGCTAAGGGTCATATTTATGCGGCAGGTCCTTCGGGTCGTGGTCATCGCGGGAACGCTGGGTGGAATGATTTCGATATTCCTGATTCAGACGGCGCTTACAAAGATTTTGGGGGCGCTGTATCTGCAGTTTTTTGGAAAGGCGAAAGAACTTTACATTTTTCGGCCGGAAATCCTGGCCGCATCGATTCTCTTTGTGGCAGTGACGATCTGGATCGCCGCCGGGTGGACACTGCGCAGGCTTTTGCATCTGGCGCCGGTGGAGGCGATGCACTACATCGGCGAGGCAGGACGGGCGCGCAAAAAAGCATATCGTCGCAGAGCATTTCCCGGTGCCGGGAAAAGGAACAGGAAGAAACATATAGCAGCATATGGCGAGGTCCTGCGCATGGCCGGGAGGAATCTCCTGCGGTATCCGTGGCGTTTTGCCTTTACCATTTTTTCTCTGTTCCTTGGAATTACTACGGCTCTTGGCACAAGTGTGATCGGAAATGGACTGGATCAAACGAACGAGATTCAGGCAAAGCCGGACTTCGCACTTGCCAGCTCGGTGAGTGCAAATGAAATGTCGCAGACAAGAGTGGATTGGACCTTGTGTAGTCATAATCAGTTTTCTCCTATTTCTGAAAATCTGCTAAATAGTATTGAAAGTATGAATGGAGTGAATAAAGAAACAATAAAATTAACACAGGGAGCATATTTTCAGATAAGAGATTTTGGGACAGCGCTATATCCATTTGCAAGTGCTGAAAATTTGGACGAAAAGGCCTATCAGGAATATAAAGAAAAAGGAATTTGGGGAAACGGAGTGACCGTGCAGATTGCGGACGAGGCGTATTTAGAGAAATTAGAAAAATTTGTAAAGAAGCATTCTCTTCATATAGAAATGGATCTGCTGCGTGATGGGGAAGGATTCCTTCTGATTCACGATCACAGGCTCTCGCCCGAGGCACAGAAGCTGGGGAATCAGGCGGTGGGGCTACCATTATCCTTTCGCCCGCTCAGGTCTAAGGAGGAAGCGGACGAGCGGCGGGAGCTGATCGAGCGGTTGACGCCGGGGGAGTTGGCAGACTGGGATAACCGGCACCAGGACGAGTGGGAAGCTGAAGAAAAGGAGGCGTGGGAAAATGCGGTGACGATGAAGGTGGCGGGGTATCTGGATACGCGCAGGAAGGATTTCCCACCGCTAACCGTGGAAGAATGCTATTATGATGAAGAACGTCTTCCGATTTATCTGCTTGTGAGCGGGAAAGGTTTTGAGAAACTTGGTGAGAGTGTGAAGACATTTTCCGTTTCTTTTGATGCCAGGAAAGGGAAAGAGCCAATTGTGAAGCAGGCTCTGCAAAAGCTGATCAAAGAGGAGAACAGTTCCTTTTTGCTTACGGGAAATGAAAAGGGAGTCCATATGACTGCAAAATCTGAGCTTATGTCCGAAGCGAAGGGGACGATTCAGACAAATCGGATCATTATGGGCGCTTTGAGTGCGGCGCTTATATTCATGGGAATCATGAATTATTTTAACATCATGGCGACCTCCCTTACTGCCAGGGAACTGGAATTTTCTGCCCTTCGCAGCATCGGAATGACGGCCCGGCAGCTAAAGGTGATGCTTCTGGCGGAAGGATTGGGATATGCGCTTACTACCGCCGGCCTGGTATGTTCTTTGGGGACGGGGATTTTGTATTTACTATCCATTTATCTTAAAGCACAGGCAGCGTACTTTGTTTTTCTGTTTCCGTATGCGGCCATGGGAGGCATTTTGGCGGCTTTGACAGGTATTTGTGTTTGGCTGCCTTTGGGGATATATAAGGGAAGTGTGGCTGTGCAAGTCCCCTGATTGCGGGCATAATAAAAAGATCAGGACAAGATTTTCAAATTTTCTACTAAAAGGGTGGAAATCTGACCTATGTTCGGGTTATAATCGTATTGTTAAATTTTTTAAATACCCTTATTACATATTTAGAAGGAGAATCAGGCATGGAAATGTTATGTATTGAAAAAGAACTGCAGAACAATTCTTATCCGGGAAGAGGAATCATCATCGGCAAGTCAGCCGACGGAAGTAAGGCAGTGACCGCTTATTTCATTATGGGAAGAAGCGAGAACAGCCGTAACCGTATTTTTGTGGAAGAAGGAGAAGGAATCCGTACACAGGCATTTGATGAGTCCAAGCTGACGGACCCGAGCCTTATTATTTACGCCCCGGTGCGGGTACTTGGCAACAAGACGATCGTTACAAATGGCGATCAGACCGACACGATCTATGAAGGAATGGACAAGCAGCTGACGTTTGAGCAGTCCCTTAGAAGTCGTGAGTTCGAGCCGGACGGACCGAACTATACGCCTCGTATTTCCGGCATCATGCATATTGAAAACGGAAAATATAACTATGCAATGTCTATTTTAAAGAGTAACAATGGAAATCCGGAAAGCTGCAACCGCTATACCTTTGCGTACGAGAATCCGGCAGCAGGCGAGGGGCATTTCATTCATACTTATATGTGCGATGGGAATCCGCTTCCGAGTTTTGAGGGCGAACCGAAACTGATCAGTATTCCAGACGACATGAACGAGTTTACTGAGAAACTTTGGAATAGCTTAAATGCTGATAACAAGGTATCTTTGTTCGTCAGATACATTGATATTGCGACCGGAAAATATGAGAGCCGCATCGTGAATAAGAATCAATAATCAATTTTTGGAAAATGAGGTGCAGAATATTATGAACGAATTAGAATTAAAGTACGGTTGTAACCCGAACCAGAAGCCGTCCCGCATATATATGAAAGATGGAAGCGAGCTTCCGATCAAGGTTCTCTGTGGACGTCCGGGATACATCAATTTCCTTGATGCTTTCAATGGCTGGCAGCTTGTGAAGGAGCTAAAGAAGGCGACCGGGCTTCCGGCAGCGACGTCCTTCAAGCATGTATCACCGGCAGGAGCGGCAGTAGGGCTTCCGCTTACTGAGACATTGGCTAAGATTTACTGGGTGGACGATCTCGGTGAGCTTTCTCCGCTTGCAAGTGCATATGCACGTGCGAGAGGTGCAGACAGAATGTCTTCCTTTGGTGATTTTATCTCCCTGTCTGATGTCTGCGACGTGGATACCGCAAGACTGATCAAACGGGAGGTCTCTGACGGCGTGATCGCTCCGGGATATGAGCCGGAAGCACTCGAGATCCTGAAGCAGAAGAAAAACGGGAATTACAATGTGATCGAGATCGATCCGAATTATGTACCGGCGCCGACCGAGCATAAAGATGTATTCGGAATCACCTTCGAGCAGGGAAGAAATGAGCTGGTGATTAACGATGAATTCTTTGCAAATGTGGTTACGGAGAATAAAGAGCTTCCGGAGTCGGCGAAGATTGATTTGGCGATTTCTATGATCACGCTGAAATATACGCAGTCCAACTCTGTATGCTATGTGAAGGGTGGACAGGCGATCGGTATCGGTGCAGGCCAGCAGTCCAGAATCCACTGTACACGTCTGGCTGGTCAGAAGGCAGATAACTGGTGGCTGAGACAGTGCCCGAAGGTTCTAAATCTTCCATTTAAAGAGGGCATCAGAAGAGCGGACCGGGATAATGCGATCGATCTCTACATCGGTGATGAGTATATGGACGTTTTGGCAGACGGCGCCTGGGAGAACATTTTCACGGTTAAACCGGACGTATTTACAAGAGAAGAAAAGAGAGAATGGCTGGATCAGATGACGGACGTAGCACTGGGCTCAGATGCATTCTTCCCGTTTGGAGATAACATTGAGCGTGCACATAAGAGTGGTGTTAAATATGTGGCTCAGCCGGGCGGATCCGTGAGAGATGACAATGTAATTGCGACCTGCAACAAATATGGAATGGCGATGGCATTTACAGGGCTCAGACTGTTCCACCACTAATAGAAATTTGAATAGAAGTGCAGAATACCCTTTGGGAACTGGTATCACAGGACCCAAGGGGTATTTTTTTCTTTTAATGCTGGACTTTATAAAAAGAAAGAGTTACAATATAACCGATTTTTTTAAAGAAACCAGGCGCTATGGAAGGAAGAATTCCGGATATTGGCTTTGTGGGTAAAAACTTTGGAGAAAATGGAGGAATGAATCATGTATCTTCTATACTTTTTACTATGGATTATTTTTAATGGAAATTTCACTTTGGAGATTTGTATTTTTGGCCTTATTATTGCAGGAGTCATTTTTGCGTTTACCTGTAAATTTATGGATTATAGTGTTGAGAAGGAGAAACACAATCTGAAGAAGACTTTTCAGTTTTTGAAGTATATCGTGGTTCTTGTGATTGAGATTGTAAAAGCTAATGCTGCGGTGATTCATATGATCCTTTCTGAAAAAGAAGAGATCGAACCTACACTGGTCAGTTTTGAATCCGATATGAAGACGCCGGCGGGACAGGCTCTTTTGGCCAATGCGATTACCCTGACGCCGGGGACAATCACCGTGCTTCTCAAGGATTCGCAGTATGTGGTCCACTGTCTTGATGAGAGTCTGGCAGAGGGAATGGCGGATTCGGTGTTCGTAAAGAAGATTAAGGAATTGGAAGAGGATTAGGAGGCGAAAATATGGGAAGAGGAATTCCGAGACTGGAAATGCTGTATCACGGAATATTTGTGGGAGCGCTGGTTTTTCTTGCGGTCATGGTGGTGCTCTGCCTGATTCGTGCGATCATCGGGCCGAGGATTGCGGACCGCATTGTGTCCGTCAACATGATGGGAACGATGGTCATGGTCATCATTGCGATTCTGGCGCTTATGCTGGAGGAAGGGTATCTGGTGGATATCTGTCTGATCTATGCGATGATCAGTTTTCTTGCAGTTATCGTGCTGACGAAGGTATACATGGGAGTGTACTTGGAGAAGAAGGAAGAGGAGGAGAAAAAGAATGGCAGTAATTGAGTGGGTTCGTTTTCTGGCAGGCGCATTTCTTCTGCTTTGCGGTCTTGCCATATTTGCCATAGAAATGATCGGCGTGTTTCGGTTTAAATATGTGCTGAACCGTATGCATGCGGCAGCCATGGGGGATACTCTGGGAATCGGGTTCTCTCTTATGGGGCTTATTATCATGAGCGGATTCAATTTTACATCGCTGAAATTATTTCTGGTGGTCGTGTTCCTGTGGTTCTCTTCCCCGGCATCGTCTCATCTGATCGCCCGTCTTGAGGCGACGACAGACGAAGAGAGGGAAAAGCATTATCGAATGGTGATGCTTGATGATCTCGAGCAGGAACTAAGAGAAGAAAGAGACGCTGAGAGAAAAGAGCAGGAGATGAGCCTGCGAGAGAGCGCCTGGCGGGAAGAGCAGGAAATGGATATGCGAGAGAGCGCCCGGCAGGAAGAGCAAGTCGGGCAGTTTGAAAAGGAGGAGGCGTAGACGATGCAGTTTTTTACCTGTATATTGTTAGGATTTCTGGTAGTTTGCGCCGTGTCGGTGAGTCTTTCCAAAAATCTGTTGAATTCCATTTTGATTTTTATGTCTTATAGTTTGATCATGTCGATCATCTGGATTCTTCTGGAGTCACCGGATCTGGCAATCACAGAGGCTGCGGTGGGCGCCGGAGTGACCTCTGTGTTGTTTTTTGTGACCCTCAAGAAGATCCATGCGATCATGAAAAATGAGGAAGAGGAGGGGGAGAGTCATGAGTAGGAAATTGTCCAAAGAGCAGTATGAGAAAACGAAATCCTTTCGTTTGAAACAATGGCTTGACGGAACGAAGGACCCCTTCCTCGACACGGTGGAAATGAAGCCGCAGGAGGAATTTGTGGAGGACCCGGAGAAGGCGCGGCAGCGCAGCAGGGAGAAGGAACAGCGGCTGGAGAAGGTCTACGATCTGGAACACAATGCGGAAATGCGGATTTTCCAGAGAATTTACCGGGTGTTCAGCGTGATATTCTGCGTCAGCCTGGTCCTGATGCTGCTCATTGCAGTGTCCAATCTGCCGACGCTGGGAGCCGCCGAAAGGCCGGTAAATAATGAGGTGGCCGGGCGCTACATTGAGGACGGTCTGGAGGAAACGGGAGCCGTCAATATTGTGACCGGTATGATTCTGGATTACAGGGCCTTTGATACGCTGGGCGAATCACATGTGTTGTTCATTGCGACCTGCACGGTCCTGATCCTGCTTCGGATCGATAAGAAAAACAGCAAGGATTATATGGAAGCGAATGACCGGATACATGAGCCGAAGAACGACATTATCCTGCAGACGGTTGCAAGAATCCTGGTTCCGCCGATTTTTATTTTTGGAATTTATGTGATCTTATGCGGGCACTTAGGACCGGGGGGAGGCTTCTCCGGGGGTGCGGTGATCGGTGCGGGACTGATCCTGTATCTGAATGCGTTTGGATTTGCAAAGACGGAGCGGTTCTTTACCGAGAAGATTTACAAGAGAATGAGCTTTTGTGCGCTGGCGTGCTATGCGCTGGCAAAGAGCTATTCGTTCTATACCGGAGCCAATCATATCGAGAGTATGATCCCACTGGGAACGCCGGGAGCCATTTTGAGCAGCGGCCTGATCCTGATTCTGAACATCTGCGTCGGTGTGGTGGTAGCCGGAACGATGTATACATTTTATGCTATTTTCAGGAAAGGAGGATACTAGAATGAATCTTGCAAATTTGCTGAATAATTATGAAGAGGCTGTGGCCATGATTCTTTTTGGTATCGGATTCTCCAATCTTCTTCTGCAAAAGAACCTGATTAAGAAGATTATAGGACTTAATATTATGGACACAGCAACTTATTTGTTTCTTGCATTGAAAGGCTATATTGCCGGGCGGAAGGCACCTATCGTGGTGGACGGGGTTCGAAGCGTTGAGGCCTATATCAACCCGATCCCCAGCGGTCTTGTACTGACCGGTATTGTGGTGTCGGTGTCGGTGACGGCGCTTATGCTTTCTCTTACGATCCGTCTGTATCGGAGATATCATACTCTGGATCTGGATGAGATTACCACGCGGCTTAAGAAGGAGGGATTGTAAATGGATTTTGTGCAGAATTTTCCCTTTATTTCCATTATCCTGTCCCTTTTTTCGGGTCCGCTCTCCTCGGTGCTAAGTGGAAAGAAGGCGAGGCTTCTTAATGCGGCGGTCATCTCCGTGATCGGAGCCATGTCTGCGGCAGTGCTGGTCTATGTGCTGGGAACCGGTCAGGAGTATATTTATACCATGGGCCATTTTCCGGCGCCCTGGGGAAATGAGATTCGGGTGGGTCCTCTGGAAGCATTTATGGCTCTGTTTTTCTGCGTGATCATGCTCCTCAGTATGATTGGCGGTCAAAAGGAGAGGGAGGCGGAGATAGAAGACACCAAACAGAATCTTTACTATATTATGGTAAATCTTCTGCTCAGTTCTCTGCTGGCGCTTATTTATACTAACGACTTATTCACAGCCTATGTATTCGTGGAAATCAATACGATTTCCGCATGTGGACTGATTATGATCCGGCAGAACGGGCGTACCATTGAGGCGGCGACACGTTATATGATCATGAGCCTTCTTGGGTCGGGACTTTTGCTTCTGGGCATCTGCTTTTTATATGATCTGACCGGGCATCTTCTCATGAGCAATATCCAGGAAGCCGTGCGGGTGCTTCACGACACGGGCAGTTACCACATTCCGCTGATGGTCTCTCTGGGGCTGATGTCGGTGGGACTTGCCATCAAGAGTGCGCTGTATCCCTTCCACGCGTGGCTTCCGGACGCTTATGGATATTCGACCTTATCCTCTGCGGCGATCCTGTCCTCTCTGGTGTCAAAGGGATATATTTTCCTGCTCATCAAGATTTTCTTCCGGGTGATCGGATTTGACATCGTAAGAGACAGCAAGGTCATCAATGTATTGTTCGCATTTGGCGTGGCGGGCATGATCATGGGTTCCGTCAACGCGATCAAGGAGAACAATATCAGGAGAATGATCGCGTATTCCTCTGTGGCCCAGATCGGATATATTTATATGGGATTTGGCTTGGGAACGGCTGCGGGCGTGATCGCCAGCATTTATCATGTGATCTCCCACGCGGCGACCAAGTCTTTGCTGTTCGTGGCGGCGTCCGGGATTACTGATGCGTCTGCAAAGAGCACCAGATTCTTCGATCTGACCGGAAGCGGGTACCGGAATAAGCTGGCCGGGGTGGCGTTTACCGTCGGCTCCCTCTCCATGGTGGGATTCCCGATGTTTTCCGGGTTCATTTCCAAGCTGCTCTTCGCGCAGGCGGCGGTGGGAAGTACACATAAGATGCTGCCGACTTTAATCGCTCTTGCCATCAGTACGGTGCTCAATGCGTTCTACTTCATCAAAACGGTGATCCGTCTTTACACGCCGATCCGGTATGTATCTACGGAAAAAATGAGCCGTAAGCCGGAGGAATTCTGCGAAATAACGATGGGGCAGCAGCCGTTTAAATCGGTGGCGCTGATACTTTTTATCATATTGAACCTGGCCCTGGGACTTAGCTCGGAACCGCTGATCCGGTTGATTCAAAATGGGCTTGAGATGTTTGCATAGGAGGAAGATTTCATGGATAGATGGATCATATTGCCGATGCTTTTGCCGGCAGTCGTCGGAATCGCGCTTTTGGTGTCTTCGTTCCTCACACATCTGAGAATGACGAAGAGAATCAAGGAGCATGCACCGGTGCAAATAATAGAAGAAGGTGACCTGCGGACGCTGCACATTCTGGTGGGAGTCGTTTTGGTGGTCACCGCGGCGCTCGGCATCGCTGCGGCGTGGAGCGGTGAGAGAGAGCTGGTTTTATTTTACCTGATGGAGAAGGTCCCGGTCTATTTTAACATAGATAAGCTGGGAAGGCTGTTCGTGACAATGGTAAGTATCGTCTGGGTGGCGGCTGGTTTTTATTCTTTTGAGTATATGAAGCATGAGGGCGAAGAAAAACGTTTTTTTGGATTTTATCTCCTGGTCTATTCGGTCCTCATTGGGCTGGATTTTTCCGGAAATCTGGTGACGATGTACCTGTTTTACGAGCTGCTCACTCTGACATCAATGCCGCTGGTCCTGCACAACGGTTCCAGGGAAGCCATCATGGCGGGACTTAAGTATTTGTTTTATTCGATGTGCGGCGCATATATGGGCTTATTCGGTATTTTCTTTTTGTACCGCTATTGCAGTACGCTCAACTTCCTTCCGGGAGGGAGTTTAAATCCGTATCTTGCCCAGGAAAATAAGGGGATCCTGCTGATTGCCATCTTCTGTATGCTGATCGGATTTGGCGCGAAGGCGGGTATGTTCCCCCTGCACGCCTGGCTTCCGGCGGCACACCCTGTGGCACCGTCTCCGGCGTCAGCAGTGCTTTCCGGCGTGATCGTAAAAGCCGGAGTGCTGTCTGTGATCCGGACGGTCTACTATATGGTAGGAACAGAGTTTTTGCGCGGTACCTGGGTACAGACTGCATGGATCGTTTTGACCCTTTTGACTGTGTTCATGGGTTCGCTTTTGGCGTACCGGGAGCCGGTGCTCAAGAAACGGCTGGCGTATTCCACCGTGAGCCAGGTATCCTATATCCTGTTCGGTCTGGCGCTTATGACTCAGACGGCGATGACGGGCGCGATCCTGCACACGGTATTTCATGCGTTTATCAAATGCAGCCTGTTCCTGATTGCCGGCGTATTTCTGGTAAAATGTAAATGTCGGCGTGCCGACGAGCTGGCGGGGATTGGAAAACAGATGCCGGTTCTTTTGTGGTGTTATACCTTCTCGTCCCTGGCGCTGATTGGAATTCCGCCGGCGAGCGGTTTTGTGAGTAAGTGGTATTTGGCAAAGGGCGCTCTGGAGGCGGGCGTGGGGACGTTTGGCTGGTTCGGGCCTGCCGTTCTTTTGGTGAGCGCACTTTTGACGGCGGGTTATCTGCTTCCGATCACGATGCACGGCTTTTTCCCGGGTGAGAAGGCAGTGACTGTGGAAGGGAAGAAGGAACCGCCTCTTCTGATGTTACTTCCGATCGCAGTGTTGGCCGTTTTAGCGGTAGTTCTGGGAATTCTGCCGGGCGCTCTTCTTAGATATGCGGAGCAGATTGCTTCCGCCTGTATGTAGAAAGGGGGAGATAAGATGAATGCAATGATTATGATGATCGTGGTTCTCCTGCCGATGCTGTCGGGCGTGCTTGTTCCCCTGATCCCGTTCAGGAACAGAAGACACATGACGATTTATATAGAAATTATGGTGCTTCTTAACTCCATTTTGGTCTTTGCGATGCTGATGAATCGTCCGCAGGAGGCGTTTACCCTGTTTCGGTTCACCGGAAATCTAAGTGTCAGCTTTAAGCTCGATGGATTGGGCTCGGTGTTCGCGGGAATGGTCTCCGTGCTTTGGCCCCTCGCGACGCTCTACGCCTTTGAATATATGAAGCACGAAGGGCATGAGAAATATTTCTTTATGTTCTATACGATTACGTTTGGAGTAACACTTGGTATTGCTTTGGCAGAGGATATCCTGACGATGTATTTCTTCTTTGAGATGCTGAGTCTTGTGACGCTGCCGCTCATCATGCATACCTTAAGCCGTGAGGCGATTCTGGCGAGCCGGACCTATTTTTACTATATGATAGGCGGCGCGGCCTTCGCCTTTATCGGAATGATCTTTGTCTTGATCTACGGAACAACGCTTGATTTTGTGCCGGGCGGCGTGTTTGATCTGGCCAGAATCGGCGATAAGATGAATGTGATTTTATTAATATATGTACTTTGTTTCTGTGGATTCAGTGTGAAAACCGCGATGTGGCCGTTTTCTTCCTGGCTTCCCAAGGCAGGCGTGGCGCCCACTCCGGTGACGGCTCTTCTGCATGCGGTCGCAGTGGTGAAGACCGGCGCGTTCACCGTGATGCGGGTCACCTATTACAGTTTTGGGACCGAGATCCTTAGGGGAACCTGGGCGCAGTACCTGGTGATGACGCTGGTGATCATTACGATCGTATATGGCTGCAGCCGGGCGCTCAAGGAGACGCACATCAAACGAAGGCTGGCGTGGTCGACGGTGAGCAATCTGTCTTACATTTTGTTCGGCGTGGTGATCATGACTCCGTTGGGGCTTAAAGGGGCTTTAAGCCACATGCTGTTCCATGCGGTGATGAAGATCTGCTCCTTCTTCTGTGCCGGCGCGATCATGTACAAGGCCGGGAAGCATTATGTTCATGAGCTGGACGGACTGGGAAGGCGTATGCCGAAGGTATTCCTGATCTTCACGATCTCCGGCCTGGCGCTGATGGGAGTGCCGGGGCTCTGCGGATTCGTCAGCAAATGGAATCTGGCAAAGGCGGCCGCAGAAAGCGGCAACCCTCTGGCGTATGTGGGAGTCGGCGCACTTCTGATCTCGGCACTTTTGACGGCAATTTATATGATGACGATTTCCGTGCGGGCGTTTTTCCCGGGGAAAGACTTCGATTACACCGCCTCGCGCGGGGTTGAAGATCCGAACTGGCTGATGCTGCTCCCGCTGGTAATATTTGTTGTTCTGATGTTTGTATTCGGCCTGCATTCCGGTCCGGTGCTCGGTATGCTGGATCAGGTCGTGGCAGTTCTGAAATAGGGGAGGAGGGGCAAAATGAAAGAGAGTTTACTTTTAGCAGTGCTTGTATTCTATCCGTTTATCGGAGGACTCCTCGTCTATGCTGTCGGGAGGAAACAGGAGAAATATAGAGAGTATCTGGCGGATTTTGTGGCAGTCAGTGAGTTTGTCCTGATGCTGATCCTGGCAGTTCTGGCGCTTAGCGGAGCGGGGCCTTCGGAGGACGGCCTGTATATGAGCCTTGAGATTCCGGAAATCTGCGGTTTTGGAATGACATTTACACTGGACGGATTCCGGGTGATCTACGGATTGATCGCGGGCCTGATGTGGACGATGACGACCGTTCTGTCCGGAGAATATTTTTTGCATCATAAGAATAAAGACCGGTTTTATCTGTTCCTGCTCTGGACTTTGGGAGCGGTGATGGGAGTCTTCCTGTCGGCAGATTTGTTTACGACCTTTATTTTCTTTGAGATTATGTCGTTTACTTCCTATGTGTGGGTGGCGCAGGAGGAAAATGAGCCGTCCCTTAAGGCTGCGGAAACGTATCTGGCGGTCGCGGTCATAGGGGGGCTGGTGATGCTGATGGGCTTATTCCTTCTGTATCATGAGCTGGGAACCCTGACGATGACAGAATTACTTTCGGCCGCGGCCGGGTGTGAAAACAAAAGGGTTCTGTATGCGGCGGGAGCCTGTCTTTTCGTGGGCTTTGGAGCAAAGGCAGGCGCGGTTCCGCTTCATATCTGGCTGCCGAAGGCTCACCCGGTGGCACCGGCTCCTGCGTCGGCGCTGCTTTCCGGTATTTTGACGAAGACGGGACTTTTCGGAATCCTGGTGATTTCGGCAAGTATTTTCCAGTACGATGGCGCATGGGGACGTCTGGTTCTGGTAATTGGCGTGCTGACTATGTTCGGCGGCGCACTTTTGGCCGTATTTTCGGTAGACTTAAAACGGACGCTGGCGTGTTCTTCCATGTCGCAGGTCGGATTTATCCTGGTCGGACTTGGCATGCAGGGAATGCTTGGAAGTCAGATGGCGGCGTCTGAAGGCGAAATGGCGCTTAAATTCCGGGAAGGGTATGAAATGGCCGTGCACGGAAGCCTGCTTCATATGGTGAATCATTCCCTGATCAAGCTGGTGCTGTTCATGGCGGCCGGAGTGATCTTTATGAATGCGCATGCGCTGAATTTGAACCGGATTCGCGGATACGGAAGAAAGAAACCGCTTCTGAAAGGAATCTTTCTGGTCGGAGCGCTGGCGATTGCCGGAATTCCGCTTTTCGGAGGATATATCAGTAAGACGCTGATCCATGAGAGTATCGCAACATACGGCGGCGGCTGGGTGATCCGGGCGATTGAGTATGTGTTCCTGATCTCGGGAGGACTGACCCTGGCCTATATGACGAAACTTTTTGTAGCTGTATTTGTGGAAGAAAATGAGGACGAGGCCCTGCAGGAGGAGTACGACGGGCAGACCGTTTACATGAATAAAGCGAGCACCACCTCGCTATCCGGCGCGGCGGCTGTTCTTCTGGTGTGGGGACTGTTTCCCCACGGAATCATGGACCGGGCGGCAGAGCTTAGCCAGGGAATCTTCCAGTTAAATGAAAGTGAGCATGTAGTGTCTTATTTCAGCCTTAAGAACCTTTCAGGCGCGCTCATTTCCATCGTGATTGGCGGGGCAGTGTATATGGGAATCATTCGCCCGCTGCTGATGAAAAAGGGAGAGGACGGCAGGCGCAGTTATATTGATGCATGGCCGGTCTGGCTGGATCTGGAAAATTTGATTTACCGGCCGCTTCTTCTTACGGTTCTGCCGTTGGTATTTGGAATTGTATGTAGAATCGTGGATAGCCTGGTGGACTGGATCGTGGTGGCGCTTCGAAAAAGTATATACCGCGACAGTCCGCTGCCATATGAGCGGACGGAGGGAAATGTGTTTACCGAGGCGCTGGGAAAGGTGCTGAATTTCCTACAAATGATCCGGAATCTGACCTGGGGACGGAAAAAGCCTTCCCACAAGGATTATGTGCATATTGCGGCGATGCATAATGAGATTATCAAGGAAAGTAATATGATTATTCAGAGGAGTCTGTCATTCGGACTTTTGCTGTTCTGTATTGGACTTTGTCTGACGCTTGTCTATATTATATGGTGGTAAAGAAAATAACTCTGCGGAAGTAAGGAGATTACTTCCGACAGAGCTATTTTTATTTGCCAAGCATACCTGAGTGAACGTCTGGTGGACGTTCATCTCGGTCCTTTTAGATCAATGCATCAATGACTGCCGCCGCCTTTAATGCCTGCTGGATAATGTAAACCGTCTCCGGCCTTATATCTGCCGCATCCGGAACCGGATAAGGAATATTGTCCAGAAATGCAATGGAAAGCATATATACGTAATATTCGTCCGTCACCTGTTCCTCGGCCAGCGCGTCCCCAATCACCCGCATCTCTCCGGTATTCTGCTCCTTGCCGAGGCTCATGTTACTTAACGTTTCCAGCATGATGAAAAAATGCTCATCGTCCCAGGCCGAGAGGTACATGCATTTACACAGCCCCTTTGTGAAAAAAGGCTGGCCGGAATAGCAGTCCATCAATTCTTTAAAACGTGTTCTGTGTTCTGAATTTTCAAATAGCTTTGCCTCGCTGAGCGCCGCAAGGCACTGATCCTTCCAACTCATATAATTCCACCCCCATCATTTGTAATTCTCCGTTTTATTAAGATAAAGTATATCGTGAAACGGCCTGTTTTTCAAGACAGTATAGAATTCTGTATCAGGCAGGGCAAAAAGAAATGCAAAAAAAGCACGTATCTTATTGACTAATTGAATTGATAGTATTATTATGAACACATGAACGGTTGCTCATATGTTCAAAAACAAAAATTACTTATCACAATCAGGAGGACATTCAAATGAAGAAAAAATTCAAACTGGTAGATTTAGACTGTGCGAACTGCGCTGCAAAGATGGAGAATGCCATCAAGAAAATAGATGGTGTGACCGACGCGAATGTGAGCTTCATGATGCAGAAGATGACGATTGAAGCCGACGACGCCAGATTTGACGAGATCATGCAGGAAGTAGTAAGGGTCTGCAAGAAGGTGGAGCCGGATTGCCAGATCCAGATGTAATGAGCAAGTACGTGAAGAGAATCAAAGTTTTATGACAGGTATTTGGTGGAGAGGTGCAATATGACAAAAAAACAGAAAAACATGCTTTATCGTATTATAATAGCAGCCGTGATCTACATTCCACTTTTTGTGATGGAGCATATGGGGAAGCTGGAATTTGAGACAACATTTCCGATAAGCTTCCTTCTGTTTATGGTTCCATACGTGATCGTTGGGTGGGATATCGTATACCGGGCAGTGAGAAATATCAGCCACGGCCAGGTATTTGACGAGAATTTCCTCATGTGCATTGCCACATTCGGGGCGCTGGGCGTGCAGGAATATTCTGAGGCGGTGGCCGTGATGCTATTCTATCAGATCGGCGAACTGTTCCAGGGGTATGCAGTCGGCAAATCCCGCCAGTCGATCAGCGAGATGATGGACATTTGCCCGGAGTACGCCAATATCGAAGTGGACGGACAGCTAAAGCAGGTAGATCCCGATGATGTCAGTGTGGGCGATATCATCGTAGTCAAAGCCGGTGAACGGATCCCGCTCGATGGCGTTGTGGTGTCGGGAACCTCCTTTGTGGATACCTCTGCCCTCACGGGTGAGTCCGTACCGCGCAAGGTGGGCGAGGGCTCCGAGATTATCAGCGGCTGCGTGAACGGAAGCGGACTTCTGAAGGTAAAAACGACGAAAGAATTCGACGATTCCACGGTGGCAAAGATCCTGGAACTGGTGGAGAATGCGAGCAGCAAAAAGGCAAAGGTGGAGAATTTTATCACCAAATTTGCAAAATATTATACGCCGTTTGTCGTATGTGCGGCTGTGGTGCTTGCCATTTTTCCGCCGCTTGTGCTTTCCCAGCCTTTTGGGGAATGGCTGAAGAGAGCATGCATTTTCCTTGTAATTTCCTGCCCGTGTGCGTTGGTGATTTCTGTGCCGCTGGGCTTCTTTGGGGGAATCGGAGCGGCGTCGAGACAGGGCGTTCTGGTCAAGGGAAGTAACTACCTGGAAGTGTTG
Source organism: Roseburia hominis (assembly GCA_040702975.1). Classification (NCBI taxonomy): domain Bacteria; kingdom Bacillati; phylum Bacillota; class Clostridia; order Lachnospirales; family Lachnospiraceae; genus Roseburia; species Roseburia hominis. The sequence goes on along the minus strand of CP159990.1, from coordinate 3,512,715 downwards.
TCCGAGATGAAGACCATCGTATTTGACAAGACAGGGACGCTGACCAAAGGCGAATTCGCTGTCTCAAAGATCCTTCCAGGCGAGGAATGTAAGGAGGAGGAGCTTTTGGAAATGGCGGCGCTGGCGGAAGGATTTTCTGACCATCCGGTGGCGGGCGCGCTGAAAAACGCCTATGTGGAGCGTGTGTCATCTGCGCTTTCCATGGAACGTGTCGCAGATGCCAGAGAAATCCCGGGACACGGTATCATGGCCAGAATCGATGGAAATCTCGTCTGTGCCGGCAACGCCAAATTGATGGAAAAAGAGGGCGTCTGGTACGAGGCGAATCCGGAGCCGGGAACCGTGGTGTACCTTGCAAAAGATGGAATCTATATGGGGTCCATCGTGATATCCGACACCGTAAAACCGGAAGCAAGGCAGGCAATTTCCCAATTGAGGCGAAGCGGAGTCGCAAAAACGGTCATGCTCACCGGAGACCGCAGGGAGGTCGGCGAGGCCGTAGCTCATGAGCTTGGTATTGATCAGGTTTATACGGATCTGCTCCCCGGAGATAAGGTTGACAAAGTGGAAAGCCTGCTTTCGGAACTTGGAGAGAAGGAACGTCTCGGTTTCGTGGGAGATGGAATCAATGATGCTCCGGTCCTTGGCCGTGCAGATATAGGAATCGCCATGGGAAGCATGGGTTCTGACGCCGCGATCGAAGCGGCAGATATCGTGCTGATGGATGACGATATCATGAAGATCTCTGCGGTAATGCGTATTGCTAGACAGACCTTGAAGATCGTAAAGCAGAATATCGTATTTGCACTTCTTGTTAAAGCGGCAGTCCTGCTCCTGGGCGCACTTGGCATGGCAAATATGTGGGAAGCGGTGTTTGCGGATGTTGGTGTATCCGTAATTGCGATCCTGAATTCGATGCGGACGCTTAAGGTGAAATAGAGAGAAAAAAGAATGTGCGAGTGCACATTCTTTTTTAAATAATAAACTCCTTGATTTTTCCATACAAAACAGGTAGAATAGACTCCATTCGGGAAAGGATGAATCTTATGGAATTACTAATAGACATTATCATGGATGCGGCTTTGGATACGGCGAAGCTAATACCTTTTTTATTCCTGACCTATCTTGCAATGGAATATCTGGAAAATAAGGCAGGGGAGAAGACGGTGGAATTCCTTCTTGGTGCAGGAAAGAAAGGGCCGTTGATTGGCGGAATTCTGGGAGTAGTCCCACAGTGCGGTTTTTCTGCCGCCGCCGCGAATCTCTATTCCGGCGGCGTGATCACGGTGGGAACGCTGATCGCAGTATTTTTGTCTACCTCAGATGAGATGCTCCCGATTCTGCTCTCAGAGCGAACGAAGGTATCCGCTATTCTTCTGATTCTGGGAGGCAAAATGACCGCGGGGGTCGTAGCCGGTATCATAGTGGATTTTGTGGTGCGGATGCGGCACAAAGGGGAGCAAAGAGGACTTCATATCCACGAAATCTGCGAGAGAGACCACTGCCATTGCGAAGAGGGAAGCATTTTGAAATCAGCATTTACTCATTCGGTACAGATCGTTCTGTTCATTTTTGTAATCACGTTGGCATTAAATGGGCTGGTGGAATGGATCGGAATGGAACGGATCGTCAGAATGATTTCCAGTTATCCGTTTGTCAGCATTTTCCTTACAGCCCTCGTGGGGCTGATTCCCAACTGCGCGGCTTCCGTTGCCATCACAACCTTCTATCTGGAAGGAGTGTTATCTGCCGGAAGTATGTTCGCAGGCCTTTTGTCCTGTGCAGGGATCGGACTGTTGGTTTTGTTTCGTACACATAGAAACTGGAAAGTGAACTTGCAAATCATGGGGTGTCTTTATGTAATCAGTGTAGTCTGTGGGATTTTGGTGGAATTTGTGATCCGGTGAAAAAATTTAAGCAGCTTTTGGAAAGCAGAAACATGAAATGAGGAATAATCCGAATATCAGGGGGAGAAAAATGTCCTTTGAGCTAAATATTAGCAAAATGAATAAAAATTTAAAATTAGAACTTGCCACTTGCGTTTCTATTATGTAAGATATAGAAGAGAGATAAATTACGACAAAATACAAAGGAGGAGAGGAAACTCATATGGCAGCAAAAGGTTTTATTGGAGAGTTCAAAGAATTTATCAGTCGCGGAAACGTGATGGATATGGCAGTTGGTGTTATTATTGGAGGTGCCTTTTCCGCGATTGTCAGCTCACTGACGGAGGATATTATTTCTCCAATTCTTGGACTTTTCGGAGGAATGAACTTTGATAAGCTTTCCGTGAATATTATGGGAGAGGTGACGCTTAACTATGGTAAATTCATTACGGCGATAGTGAATTTCCTGATTATGGCGCTCGTCATTTTCCTTATCATGAAAGCAATCAATGCGATGAATCAGGCAGCGGCTAAGATGTCACACCATCAGGAAGAAGCAGCGGCTCCGACAACAAAGATTTGTCCCTATTGCAAATCCGAGATTCCGATCGACGCAGTAAGATGCGCACATTGTACTTCTGAACTTACAGAGTAGAAGGAATGAAGAAAGTAGAATGTCCCGTTCACATTTTGATGAAAGTGAATGGGACATTTTTTATTTCATAGGAAAGTGCGTCCTATGAAATAAAAACGCTTCGCGAGGGTGCCTGGTGCCAGTGACACCCGGTTAACACCGACTGGAACGGAGAGGAGACGCACTGCGGCGGAGAGGAATTATGTCGCTAAAGCGACCCGCCGCAGGCGGAGAATCCTGCGGAGCAGGATCCTTTTTTACTGCCTTACTTCGCAGAAGAGGAGGTTTAGAGATAGTACTCACATTCCTTGCGGACAGAACAGGCTTTTTTGAGTGCAAGCGAAGCGGCGGCTACCATTGCACTGTTGACATTTCTTGCATTTTTTGGACATTTGACTACACAGCGCATGCAGGAGATGCATTTCGTTTTATCCGCTGTTTTGAGATTTGTATTGTCAATGGCGTCTGCAGGACATTGATTGGCGCACAATCCACAGTTTACACAAGCAGAATCTGCTTTTGGCACAAGCCCTACGCCGCCGGCTTTTTTGTACGGACGATTCCCGGGAATAACAAAACTGTCGCTTACAAGAGATCCGGATAACTTTTCAAGGATTTTTGCACCGATTTCTTTCATATTCTTTTCATCTGTTGCATCAGGGCGCCCTGCCGCATATTGATGCATGATAGAATGCTCTGCTACTGCCGCAACTGCGGCCACTACAGAAAAGCCGCAGGCCTTTGCCAAATCTTCCATTTCGACCAGAGTGTCCTCGTAGGCACGGTTTCCATAAACGCAAAGTAATACACAGGGCATACCGTTTCCCTGCACTTTTTTTAAGCGCTCAGCCGCCAATGCGGGAACCCGTCCGCCATAGGAGGGAAGCGCAATAACGGCAATCTCTTCGTTACCTGCGGCAAAACTGACAGGTTCAAATGCTGTATCGGATATGTATGTGCGTAGAGCCGAATATGCTGGACAAATTGATAGGAATTCATCAAAACCCATCACCGATGTGCCCGGTCGGAAGTAATATCCAGGCAGTCCTGTATGATTCCTATGACAAAATCCGTTGTGATTTAATCCATAGCATGAAATCGATTAATTTAAAGGAAATATTAGATTCGTATCACGAGAGAATAAATGCCTGAATTAATGATAGCTGGACAAATGTGCCTGCAGGTCATTTTCTGTTGCCAAAGAGAAATAAAACTACTATAATGAAAAAGTGTAGATACCGGTAAGGAAATGTTTGTTTTTGTTGACAGCTATCGGTATTCTGCTATACTATTTAAGAGAAAAAATACGGAGAATTTGGGCAGATAAAGAATTTTTCGTAGATTCTGCAGAGATGCAGAATGATAGTAGAGAGGAATAGCATTATGGAAAATATTATTTTAACAGGCGACAGACCAACAGGACGTCTTCATGTGGGACATTATGTGGGGTCCTTAAGGCGCAGGGTGGAATTACAGAATTCCGGTGAGTATGATAAAATCTTTATTATGATCGCAGATGCGCAGGCACTTACGGATAATGCAGATAATCCCGAGAAGGTACGTCAGAATATCATCGAAGTAGCGCTGGATTATCTGGCGTGCGGGCTGGATCCGGAGAAATCTACCTTATTTATCCAGTCTCAGGTACCGGAGCTGACGGAACTCACATTTTATTATATGAATCTGGTGACAGTGTCCCGTCTTCAGAGAAACCCAACGGTGAAATCCGAGATCCAGATGCGGAATTTTGAGGCAAGTATCCCGGTCGGGTTCTTTACTTACCCGATCAGCCAGGCCTCTGATATCACTGCATTTAAAGCGACTACCGTACCGGTAGGGGACGATCAGCTTCCGATGATCGAGCAGTGCAGGGAGATCGTGCATAAGTTCAACAGTGTGTACGGTGAGACCTTAGTGATGCCAAAAGCATTGATCCCGGAAAACGAGAGCTGCTGCCGGCTTCCGGGTATCGACGGAAAAGCCAAGATGAGCAAGTCTCTCGGAAACTGCATTTACCTTGCGGACACCGAAGAGGAAGTACAGAAAAAGATCATGAGCATGTTCACGGACCCGAATCATCTGAAGGTTTCCGATCCGGGAGAGGTAGAAGGGAATCCGGTATTTATCTATCTGGACGCATTTTGCCGGGACGAACATTTTGCAAAATATCTGCCGGATTATCAGAATCTGGACGAACTGAAAGCACATTACCGCAGAGGTGGCCTGGGCGATGTGAAAGTAAAACGTTTCCTGAATTCTGTGATGCAGGAGGAGCTTGCACCAATCCGCGCCAGAAGAAAAGAATTGGAAAAACGAATTCCTGAGATTTACGAGATTCTGCGAAAGGGAAGTATAGAAGCAGAAAAGGTCGCTGCCGAGACGCTTCGAGAGGTCAAAGAAGCCATGAAGATCAACTATTTTGACGACATGGAACTGATTAACGAGCAGGCGAAGAAGTACGGCGAAGAGAAATAATCATCATTTCTGTAATGGAATAAGATAATCAGCATTTCGCCGTCTGCAAGGATACATTCAGCGAAGTGCGTAAAAGAAAAGGAGATAGATATTATGGGAAAATATTTTGGAACAGATGGTTTTCGTGGCGAAGCAAATGCAGTACTTACTGTAGAACATGCGTTTAAGGTGGGTCGTTTCCTGGGCTGGTATTACGGACAGGATCACAAGGCGAGAGTCGTGATCGGAAAAGATACCAGAAGAAGCAGTTATATGTTTGAGTACGCCCTCGCTGCAGGACTTACCGCTTCCGGAGCCGACGCTTATCTTCTTCATGTTACAACAACCCCAAGTGTATCCTATGTGACCAGAACAGAGGATTTCGATTGCGGAATCATGATCTCTGCCAGCCACAATCCGTACTATGACAACGGTATCAAAGTGATCAACGGCAAGGGGCACAAGCTGGAGGCTGAGGTCGAGGAGAAGATCGAGGCATACATCGACGGTGTTACCGGCGAGATTCCACTTGCGCAGAAAGAAAATATCGGAAAGACGATCGACCATGCGGCAGGAAGAAACCGTTATATTGGTCATCTGATCTCTCTTGCCACACGTTCCTTCAAGGATATGCGGATCGGACTGGACTGTGCGAACGGAAGTGCTTTTGCAATCGCCAAGAGCGTTTACGATGCACTTGGAGCAAAGACTTATGTGATCAATAATGAGCCGGATGGAACCAATATCAATACAAACTGCGGTTCCACGCACATTGAGGTGCTACAGAATTTCGTGAAAGAGAAAAAGCTGGACGTAGGTTTCGCTTACGACGGAGATGCAGACCGCTGTATCGCAGTCGATGAGAATGGCAATGTAGTCGACGGAGATCTGATCCTTTACATTTGCGGAAAGTACTTAAAAGATCACGGACAGTTAAACGACAATACCATCGTAACGACAGTTATGTCCAATATCGGTCTGTACAAGGCCTGCGATAAAGTAGGACTTCGCTATGAAAAAACCCGCGTAGGCGACAAATATGTTTACGAAAATATGATGACGAACGGTTATGTTCTCGGCGGCGAGCAGTCCGGTCACATCATTTTCAGCAAACACGCAAGAACCGGCGACGGTATCCTGACCTCTCTTATGATCATGGAGGTTATTATGGAGACGAAGATGAGTCTTAGCAAACTCGCTGAGCCGGTCACAATCTACCCGCAGCTTCTTAAAAATGTGCGCGTATCCGACAAAAAGACCGCTCGCGAGAACCCGCAGGTAGTAAAAGCCGTAGAGGAAGTAGCATCAGCCCTCGGCGACGACGGCCGCATTCTGGTACGCGAGAGCGGAACCGAGCCGGTAATCCGCGTCATGGTAGAGGCTACAACCGACGAACTCTGTGAAAAATACGTAAACCAGGTAATCCAGGTGATGGAGGCCGAAGGTTTGGTGGTAGCATAGAACGGTAGATTCAGACAGAGGAGGCGTAGCGATGGAACCGAAAACATTTGGCACATTAAAGATGATCATATGGATTGCGGCATCCGTCGCACTTACCTATTTTCTGTCAAAGCTATTGCTCGGACATATATTCGTCACGACGGGAATGGGGGCAGTCGGAATCGTAGTAGTGATGGCTGCAGTCATATTCCCGATATCGTTATTCATTGTAAACAAATTGATTTGTTGTATTAAGAAGAAAAAATAGCAATTTGTAAATCAAAAAGTGACTTTTGAAAAAAGACTTCCTGAGTGAGATGATCTCGGGGAGTCTTTTTTGCACCCTACTTCAACAAATATGTGTATACTAATTAGAAACGTTTCTGTTGAGGACAAAAACCAAATATATTTGGCAGGAAAAGCCTGTTATTAAGTAGAATGACGTAAGGGGGGAAGAAAATGGACGAAGGTATGATACTCGCACGTATTAAAAATAAAGAAGAGGCGGCATTGGAGGAGCTACTGGAATCATATGGAGGTTATATCACCGGAGTCGCCTCAAAAATTTTGTTGCCCTATATGTGTCAGGAAGACGTCCAGGAGGTCGTAAATGATACATTTTACAGTCTGTGGATACACAGTGAAAATATAGATTTAAGTAGAGGCAGTTTGAAAACCTATCTGACAGCAATCGCCAGGAATCGTGCAAGAAATAAATTTCGCGAATCTCCCCGGGAAGTGCCGCTTCGGGAGCAGGATACCGTAGAAGTCGACGAGCTGTTTGAGAAAATGGTACAAAAAGAACGAGCCGCGATCATCGGACAGGCCCTAAGAACACTAAAGGAAGAAGAAAGAGAAATTCTGATCAGGTATTATTTTTTCTATCAGGATACCAAAGAAATTGCGGAGCTTTTGAATATGAGGGTCAATACGGTCAAATCAAAACTCCGCAGAGGAAGAAAAAAGCTGGAAAAACAGTTAAAGGAAAGGAGAGAAGAATTATGAAAATGAGCATGACAGATATAATGACAGATATTCCCGTTGAAGAACTGGAAAATATGATAAACAAAAAAGCAGAAAAACGTCACCAGACAGCATCACCGCATCGCCGCCGTTATTGGCATATTGCCGCCATTTTCAGTGTTATCTGCATTCTTGCAGGCTGTACCGGATATGCGGTACTTGCTTATCCTGAAATTTTCAGCCGCTATTTCGGAAAAGAGACAGAAGAACTGTCCCAGGAGTTGATACAGATCGGAAAAGAACAGGCAAAAAATGGGAATTACAATATAGCGGTAGAGGCCATCATGGCAGATCAACAGGTGAAACGAGTCCTGATATCCGTAACCGCATTAAATGATGAAAGCTGGCTGCGCCTGAATTCGGGAGAAAATGTTTTTCATATGATCGGAGCCACTTCTACGGAGGAGTGTACAGAAAAGGAAGCTGAAAAAGGAAGCTACACAAAATACTATCTATGTAAACTCCAAAATGACCTCAATGAGTGCACAGCGGTAGTAGGAGAATGGAATACAATATGGAAGGAAAATACAGAAGAAAGTGTAGAATACTTTGAAAAAAGCAATTGCCTGCTCCTCCCGGTCCAGGTTGCTCCAAAATCCGAAAGAAGTATTTTAATATATCCCGAAAACACCCGGTTTTTATGGGACATACCTCTGGAAACCATAGAAATCACCCCTCTTGCCATAACATTGAGCGGCACAGCAGAAAATGAACTTGCCATACAGGAAAACAAGAAAAAACAAAAACCCGAAATCCTGGCAGAGACCAAAGACGGCAAAACAATCTGCCTTCTCTATGAAGCCACCACCCCCCTAAGCCCCCGGGCCGCCGAAGCCGACGAATTTCAGAGAATCAACCTGGCAGAAAGCAATCATGGCAGCAAGATTCCAGATTCCAACACCGCCAGATACCAGGCCATTTACCCCTTCGTCCAGGCCCTGGACACCGCCCAAATCCAAAAAATCTGGATAAACGGAACAGAGTACCCCTTCAATGTACAGCAGTAAAGCCTCACAAAAGACAAGAAATAACTCTATGGCCACCCAACACCGTTCCCCACACACCTCCGTCCCGTCTTGAAATACGTTGAGAAGCCGAGGAGGGCGGGAGGAGGATTGCGAAGGTTAAGTGGAATGGGCGCAGGATCCGTTCCGCAGATGTTAGTGCCCGGCGCAGGAGGTCCAATGACCGACTACGCCGGACACTTACATATGCGTGAACTAGCCGAAGCCCATGAAACGTCTGAGCAATCCTCCTCCCGCCCTCCTCAGCGTCCACCACCTATTTCAAAAAAACCATTTGAATTTCCCTGCCACTTGTGCTAACATAAATATAACAATATTCCCACCAAAAGAAAAAGAGGTAATAATCATGCTGATAGAAATTGATTTTAACAGTGACGAAGCCATTTATATGCAGCTCCGCAATCAGATCATTATGGGAATAGCTACCTCCATGATTCATGAAGGCGATCCCCTTCCTTCCGTGCGTCAGTTAGCCGACAACATCGGAATCAACATGCACACGGTCAATAAGGCATACAATGTATTGCGGCAGGAAGGTTTTATTCAATTAGACCGCCGAAAAGGCGCCGTGATCTGCATTGATGTGAACAAATTGCAGGCGCTTGAGGATATGAAGGAACAACTTCGCATTCTGCTGGCGAAGGGAAGCTGTAAGCGCATCACGAAAGAGGAAGTACATGCTTTGGTGGATGAGATTTATGCCGAATACGGCTGCTGATTTTACAAAAGCATTTTGTGAAAATGAAAACTAGATATAAGGAGAAGCCAGATATATTATGACAGACAATCAATATACCAGACAGGCACAGGAAGCCTTGAATACGGCGAAGAAAATAGCGGAGGAGCTGCAGCATCCGTATATAGGGACAGAGCATCTTCTTCTGGGACTCAAAAAGATTTATACAGGGGTTGCCGGACAGGTTCTGGATAAGAACAAGGTCGAGGAAGAGCCGATGGCAAAAGCGATGGATATGCTGGTATCCACTCCGGCGGGAGGGACTTTTTCCAGACGGAAGCTGGAGCAGAGCCCGAGACTTGCTTACATTTTGGAAGAAAGCAGGAATGAAGCGGCGCGTTTTCATTCCAAAAAGATCGGAACCGAGCATATGCTTCTGGCCATGCTGAAAGATTCGGATTGCGTGGGTACAAGAATGCTTATGACTCTGGGAATCAATATGCAGAAATTGTTCCAGGATCTTCTGGTATCCATGGGAGTGGACCCCAAGGAATACATGCAGATGCAAAAAGAAAGTGAAGGACAGGGCGGGATGCTGGAGCAATACAGCACCGATCTGACTATGGAAGCCCGTGACGGCAGGCTGGACCCGGTGATCGGCCGACAGGACGAGATCACGCGAATCATGCAGATCCTGAGCCGCAGGACAAAGAATAACCCCTGTCTTGTAGGAGAGCCGGGAGTTGGAAAGACCGCGATCGTAGAAGGACTTGCCATGCAGATTGCAGACGGGATCGTACCGGACAGCATGAAAGATAAGAGGATACTTGTACTGGATCTTCCGGGTATGATCGCAGGTTCCAAGTACCGTGGGGAATTTGAAGAGAGAATGAAGCGGTTGATTCGTGAGGTGACATCTTCGGGGAATGTGATCTTGTTCCTCGATGAACTCCATACGATTATCGGAGCGGGCGGTGCGGAAGGCGCGATCGATGCCTCCAATATTCTGAAACCGGCGCTTGCACGGGGAGAGATGCAGCTCATCGGCGCGACCACCCTGACGGAGTACCGCAAGTATATTGAAAAAGATGCGGCGCTGGAGAGAAGATTCCAGCCTGTCACGGTGGAGGAACCGGACGAGGAGCAGTGTCTTCACATCCTCACCGGCTTAAAGCCAAAATACGAGGCACATCATAATGTAGAGGTAGAGGAGGCAGCCCTTGTGGCGGCCGTACATTTGTCATGCCGCTATATTAATGACAGATTTCTGCCGGATAAGGCGATCGATGTGCTTGATGAGAGCTGTTCCAAGGTAAAATTACGTGGTTTTAAGATTCCGGCCAATATCCAGAAGATGGAAGAGCTTTTAAAGACACTGGGAATAGAAAAGGAAGAATGTATCAAATCCGGCAATATGGAGGAGGCGTCCCTGATCCACAAGGAGCAGAAGGAGCTTCGCACCAAGCTGGAACAGGCGAAAAAGCGGTTCGATAAGCAGAATGAGAACCGCAAAGTAAATGTGACGGAAGAGGACATTGCGGAAGTAATCTCTGCATGGACCCGGATTCCGCTCAGCCGCCTGAACGAATCTGAGAGTACGCGTCTTCAGAAGCTGGAGAAGATTCTGGAGAAGCGCGTGATCGGTCAAAGTGAGGCGGTCCATGCACTTGCACGGGCTGTAAAACGTGGAAGAGTGGGTCTTAAAGACCCGTCACGTCCAATCGGTTCCTTCTTATTCCTTGGCCCCACAGGTGTGGGAAAGACCGAACTTTCCAAGGCGCTTGCGGAGGCGCTGTTTGGCAACGAGGAAGACATGATCCGTGTGGATATGTCGGAATATATGGAGAAGCACAGTGTGGCGAAGATGATCGGCTCTCCTCCGGGATATGTGGGACATGAAGAGGGAGGACAGCTCAGCGAGAAAGTGCGCCGCAATCCATATTCGGTGATCTTGTTTGATGAGATAGAGAAGGCACACCCGGATGTGTTCAATATTCTTTTGCAGGTCCTCGACGATGGACATATCACGGATTCCCAGGGAAGAAAGGTGGATTTCCGCAACACGGTGATTATTATGACGTCTAATGCGGGAGCAAAAGCGATCGTTGAGCCGAAGAAGTTAGGCTTTAACTATCAGGAAGATGCGGCGGGGGACTATAAGCGTATGAAGAGCAATGTGATGGATGAGGTGAAGCAGCTCTTCCGTCCGGAATTTTTGAATCGTATCGATGAGATCATCGTATTCCACCCACTGGGCGAAGCGGACATGAAACGGATCGTGGGACTGATGTGCGGCGAGGTAGTAAAGAGGGCAAAAGAGCAGCTTGATATCACGCTTGTCATCCGTGATTCGGTTAAAAAGCATATTGCAGAGACCGGAAGCGACAAGAAGTATGGGGCAAGACCACTCCGACGTGCAGTGCAGAGCCAGTTGGAGGATAAACTGGCAGAGGCTTTGCTGGCAGGAGAGATAAGAAGGGGACAGAAAGTGACTGCGGGAATTTCTAAAAATGAGATTCGGTTCACTGTCTCAGAGACAGAAGCATAGCTGCAAAAAGCAGGGTTGCCTGAGGCGGATTTGGAAACTATTTTCTGCAAGGTAATACTGGAAAACAAGAGGACTTTCGTTTATAATGAGATTACTATACAGACCGGGTCTGCCGGTCTGTATCCAAAAGAGAATACTTACCAGGAGGAGTACAAAGATGGCAGAGTTCAAAGAACTTATTAGAACAGGGGAGAATGGAACGATCAGCTTTGGCGATTATACTTTAGAGGCAAAGACCAAGCAGGATGGATTTGAGTTTCAGGGAGATTTATATAAAGTAAAGACGTTTAAAGAGATCACGAAGCTGGAGAAGAACGGTATGATGGTATATGAGTCCGTACCGGGAACAAACGTAGAAGATTTTAAGGTGTCGGAAGATATGGTTTCCTTCAAGGTGTCAGGTGCAGGCGATGCACAGATCACGCTGGAGATGGAGGCGGACAGCGAGTATACCGTTTATATGAATGATGTGAATGTTGGAGATATGACCACGAACTTGAGCGCAAAACTCAGCTTGAGCGCGGAGCTTTCAAATGGTGCAGCTAAGATCAGGGTCGTAAGAAAGTAAGGCAGTATAGAGAATGGCAAAAGTAAAAAAGACCACGTACTTCTGTCAGAACTGCGGGCATGAGGAATCGAAATGGCTGGGACAATGCCCCGCATGCAGGGAATGGAATACCTTTGTGGAAGAGCGGGTAACGGTATCAAGATCGGCAGCAGCCCGGGAAAGAAGCGAGACCGTTCTGGTTCCTCTGTCTAAAGTAAAGACGGAAGCTGAGGAACGGATCAGTACAAATATGGAAGAACTGGACAGGGTGCTTGGCGGCGGAATCGTTCCGGGATCTTTGATTTTGGTAGGCGGAGATCCGGGAATCGGGAAGTCGACTCTGCTTTTACAGGTGTGCAGACAGCTGGCGCAGACCGAGAGGAAAGTCCTCTACATTTCCGGAGAGGAGTCGCTTAGGCAGATTAAGCTGCGCGCACAGAGAATGGGTGATTTTACGGATCATCTGCTTCTGTTTTGCGAGACGAATCTGGAAGTGATCAAGAGTGTGATCGAAAAAGAGAGTCCGGAGACCGTGATCATTGATTCCATACAGACCATGTACAGTGAGGAGGTCGCCTCGGCGCCCGGGAGTGTCTCCCAGGTAAGGGAGGCTACCAATACGTTGATGCAGCTTGCAAAGGGCCTTTGTATTACCATATTTATTGTGGGGCATGTGACCAAAGAAGGGACGGTAGCAGGCCCCAGGGTATTGGAGCATATGGTGGATACCGTTCTGTATTTTGAGGGCGACCGGCACGCCTCCTATCGTATCCTGCGAGGCGTCAAGAATCGTTTCGGGTCAACGAATGAGATCGGAGTGTTCGAGATGCGGCAGGACGGGCTCAGGGAAGTGAAGAATCCTTCAGAGTTTATGCTTGATGGACGTCCGGAGAATGCCTCCGGTTCTGTCGTGGCGTGTTCTATGGAAGGGACACGGCCGATTTTGCTTGAGATTCAGGCTCTTGTATGTGAGAGCAATTTTGGTATGCCAAGAAGAACTGCTGCGGGAACAGATTATAATCGCGTGAATCTGCTGATGGCGGTATTGGAGAAACGAATCGGTTACCGACTCGGCAATCATGATGCTTATGTAAATATCGCGGGAGGAATGAAGATCAATGAGCCGGCGATCGATTTGGGTATTGTGATGGCGATCGTGTCCAGCTATAAGAATCGCCCGATTGATGAGAAGACAATCGTCTTTGGCGAGGTTGGTTTGAGCGGAGAAGTGCGGGCGGTGAGTATGCCCGAACAGAGAGTGGCGGAAGCGAAAAAACTTGGCTTTTCCGCCTGCATTATGCCGGCGGTTTCCCTGGAAAGTGTAAAGAATATCAAGGGGATTAAGATCATTGGGGTGAAGACCATCAATGACGCGATACAATTATTGTAATATAGCAAGAAGAATAGGACGAAAAGTTGGCGATTTAGTGTAAACTAAGAGAGGACTACAAGCTTTGAGGACAGAGTTTGTAGTTTTTCCTTATAGGAGTAGTCTGCAATTGGCAGAAGTTACGGGAATGGAGTGAAAAAATGGAAAATCGCAGGATGGATGCCATAAAACAGGAGGAATTAAAAAACAGAGCGTTCTCAAATGGAGACGGTGACAATGGGTCAGGCGAAACGGTAATCCTGTGGACCAGGCAGGTGCCGGAGGTTTGGGAAGAACTTAAAAGTACGGGGATTTATCGGGTAAAACCGGAATATATTCGGAAAAAGAATGATTCGATGGCAGAGTATTATTTGGACCTATACCGCTGGTATACGAAAGAAGCGCGAAAATATCTGGAGCTGTCGGAAGAACTGGAGTATCCGATTTGGCTGTGTGTGGATGAGGAGAATATGCTGCAGCCAACGGAAGATACGGTGATACTCAAGGTTGAGGTACCGAGGGAAAACGTAATCATCTGCAATATGGATGCGTGGGGATATCGTGTTAATTACTGGTATATCCCGCTGGAGAAGGAAGATGAAAAACGCCACCGCCTGGAATTTCAGAAGTATGGGATTGGGGAGGAAGACACTTTGATTTCCACGGATAAGGGGAATTTTTATCCGTTACTGAAAAAGAAGATTACAGATAGCTGGAGCAGAGTGTTTACGCTTCTGCCGGAGAAAAGGGAAGGATTTACCGCTACCATGTGGGAGCTGCGCAGGGAATGGATCAAGGAGGTGCGCTTTTATGGAAGTGAAGGATCATATCACATTGTGGACGTCGCAGAGCCGGCAGGTCATTGATGTGCTGGAGCGAGATGGGCATTGCCTCGTGAAAAAGGAGTATATCAGTAAAAAATATCAGGAAACAACATGGAGTTTTTCTATTGCCTACTCTTACTTTGCAAAAAGAGCCGCAGAAAAAATAGCCAGACCTGAGGGAGCAGAATCCCCCTTCTGGTTATATAGAGATCCCAAATGGGCGGTTACCGGCCCGGATGCTAAGCTGCTTAAATTTCAGATTCCGCGGGAGGAAGTGATTCTGTTCGATCTGCGGAAATGGAACCGAATTCTCAATTTGTCACCGCTTGGAGACGAAAAACGACAGAAAGAATTTGAACAGGAATTAAAGCGACAGGGAATCATGGCGTATTCCGACGTGTTTGAAAAGCCATATTATCCGCTTTTGAAAAATAGAATCATAAAAAGCTGGGACCTCCTTTTCGAGGACACCAGCCAGGAAGAACTGTACACGCAGGGCGCCGCATGGGTACTGAGAAAGGAATGGCTCTGCGGTGAACATTCCCTATAAATAGTCTTTTACATATTCCCTGGACACGCCGAACCCGATCAAAGTGCGGGACTGGTAGCGCATGGTATCGCGCATCGCCTGTTCGATGGAGGGGCGAGGGGAGCTGCCGAGGAATTTGTTGATCATTCCCTTAAAAATCATTGTATTCATAATCGAAATATCTGCTACGTCCTCTTTGCGAAGAAGCCCTCTTCGGGCAGCATCAATAAGAAGGACGTAGTCTCTTTCATAGAGGCCCCCCTGCTGAAACATGGGGAAAAACCGAAGTCCGTTTTTGGGGAGTTCCTCCGGGAAAATCTCATAGTAAAACCGCAGAGAATGGTTGTATTTGGTCTGATATTCCGGCAAAAAAAGTCTCGCATATATCTGCGGTAACCGAAAAGCATGTTGATTAAAGCATTCCCATGTCATCAAATATAATTGAATCGGATCATAGACTCCCTTGGTATATTCAGGAAGATCAAGTGCATAATCCTTTAAATGCCGCAGAGAAGTGAAAAAAAGCAGGTGATCCAGATTCTCAAAATAGTGGTAGAGCGTAGCTACATTATAGCCCGCAGCATCCGCGACTTTTCTTGCCGTAACGGCTTCCTCCCCTTCTGTGTCGATGATAGAGCGGGCAGCTTCAACAAAATAGCGTACCATTCGATTGTATTGCTGGCTGTTTCTCATAGAAGTTATCCTCCTAATCTTTGTGTATTTTAGAACAATCCATCTTTATATCCTGAAACCTTACATTGATGTAACATTTTGCTTACAATATTCCAAGTATATCATAAGATGGCGCATTATGGAAGGAAAAAATATACTGTTATTTATGTGCATTATGTATAGATAAAATAAATATGAGAATAGAATTTGTCTATATTAACCAAAAATGAGGTGAAAAATTTGGTAACTATTAAACGCGTTTATTTTTTAAACGTGTTTACTAAAAATCAAGATTATGTTAAGATATAAACAATCAGTAAAATGTAGAAAGGAGGTACCCGTAATGGGAAGTGCGGAGAGAAAAACGGGTGTAAAAAAGCATAGTTTTAAAGGAACTTAGATTCTGCAGAAAGGTGAATGAGGCTGCAGACTGAAGGACATGAATAGGAAAGTGAGGGATACGATGAATAAAAAGAAAATGAACCCGACATTTGTGATTTCTTTGATTATTGTTGCTATTATCGTAGTATGGGGGTTAGGCTTCCCGGGAAGCTTTGAGACGGTAGCAACGGTGACAAAGGGCTTTATTACAGACAATTTTAGCTGGTTCTATGCGGCGGTAATGACGGGATTTGTGGCCTTTGTAGTATGGCTGGGATTCTTCAGCAAATATAAAGACATCCGGTTAGGACCGGACGATTCAAAACCGGAGTACAGTAATATTTCATGGTTCGCGATGCTGTTCTCGGCAGGTATGGGAATCGGCCTGGTGTTCTGGGGCGTGGCAGAGCCTCTGAACTTTTACATGGCTCCGATCGGAGCGGAAGCAGGAACGCCTGCAGCAGCACAGTTTGCCATAACGAAGGCATTTCTTCACTGGGGACTGCATCCGTGGGCTAACTACGCTGTACTTGCTTTGGCACTTGCTTATATGCAGTTCAGAAAGAATAAGCCGGGACTTATCAGCTCCATCTTTATTCCTCTGATCGGCGAAGAAAGAGTCAAAGGCCCTATCGGAAAAACGATTGATATTCTCGCTATTTTCGCAACAGTTGCCGGAGTTGCCACTTCATTGGGACTTGGCGCGATGCAGATTAACAGTGGTCTGAATTTCCTGTTCGATATACCGGAGAATAATGTTGTTCTTATTATTATCGTAGTAATCGTAACGGCGATGTTCATGACATCTGCGATTACCGGTGTGGATAAAGGAATTAAGTTCCTTTCCAACGCGAATGTGGCGCTTTGCTGTCTGCTCGCACTTGCCTGCCTGATCGTAGGACCGACAAGACAGATCTTCAATACACTGATTGAAGGTATTGGCGATTACATTCAGGAGCTCCCGCATAATTCATTTGCAGTGGGTGCGTACAGCGACAGTGGCTGGTACGGTGGCTGGACTATTTTCTACTGGTCATGGTGGATTGCATGGGCACCGTTTACCGGAACATTTATCGCACGTATTTCCAAAGGACGTACAGTCAAAGAATTTATCATGGGCGTGACACTTGTACCGGCACTGGTATCCTTTGTATGGTTCGCTATTTTCGGTACACTGGGAATCAATACAGGAACAGAAGTTGCATCTGAAGCCATTCAGAATACCTCTACGGCGCTGTTCGTAGTATTAAAAGAATATCCGATGGGAGCAGCAATTTCATTGATCGTAGTTGTACTCCTTTGTACATTCTTCGTTACCTCAGCGGACTCCGCTACGTTCGTATTAGGTATGCTCAGCTCTTACGGTGATCTGAATCCGAAGACAAGCAGAAAAGTGGTTTGGGGCGTTATTCAGTCTCTTCTGGCACTGGCACTTCTTCTTGGAACAGTAAATGGTCTGGAGATGCTGCAGGCGATCTCGATTGTTGCGGCCTTGCCGTTTGCACTGGTCATGATCGGTACGATGGTAAGTACGGTCAAGGTCATGAAATCGGAAAAAAAGGGTACGCTTAAGATTCCGAAGATGAAGCAGGAGTAATCAGATAGTAGTTTAGATGAAAAGTAAGGAGGGAAATCATGAAACTGGAGATTGGAAATTTCTATGTGAATGATATTATTTTTGGAGAAGAATTATCATATAAAGACGGAGTGCTGACGATTAATAAGGATGAAGCACTTGCTTATATTCGTGAGGATGACAGAATCACAGAGGCTGAGCTTTACATAGCGAAGCCGGGAGATAAGATCCGTATGTGTCCGGTAAAAGAAGCGATCGAGCCGAGAGTACGTCCGGACGGAAGAGGTGTTTTCCCGGGATACACAGGAGATCTGGCGCCTGCAGGAGAAGGAACGGTTCACGCACTTAAGAACTGTAGTGTTCTTGTAGTAGGCAGACACTGGGGCGGATTCCAGGATGGTATCATCGACATGAGCGGTGAGGGACAGAAGTATACATATTTTGGCCAGCTCAATAATATCGTTCTTGTAGCAGACACGAACGAGGATTTTGAGAAGAGAGAGCAGCAGAAGAAGAATGATGCACTCCGCCGTGCAGGACATAAGCTGGCAGAATATATCGCTGCGTGCGTAAAAGAACTTACACCGGAAGATACGGAAGTATACGAGCTTGGTTCTATGATCAAACGTGACGAAGAGACAGAGAAACTGCCTTCAGTCGTATATGTAATGCAGCCGCAGTCACAGATGGAAGAGATGGGATACAATGACCTGGTATATGGCTGGGATATGAACCATATGGTTCCGACCGTAATGCATCCCAATGAAGTTCTGGACGGAGCTTTGGTATCAGGAAGCTTTATGCCGGTATCTTCAAAATGGTCTACCTATGATTTCCAGAACTGCCCGAATATTAAGGCGCTTTACAGAGAACATGGAAAGACAATCAATTTCCTTGGCGTAATCATGTCCAACCTGAATGTGGCGTTGGAACAGAAAGAACGTTCTGCTTTGTTCGTAGCTCAGATCGCTAAGAGCCTTGGGGCAGACGGAGCAGTTGTAGCAGAAGAAGGATACGGCAATCCGGATGCAGACTTTGTCGGATGTATCGTTGCACTTGAGGACGTAGGCGTGAAGACGGTAGGCGTTACAAATGAGTGTACCGGGCGTGACGGACAGTCACAGCCGCTCGTTACATTGGATGAGAAATGTGATGCGATCGTATCCTGTGGTAATGTTTCAGAGCTTATCGAACTTCCTCCGATGGAGACGGTACTCGGAGAACTTGAGTCATTAAAACGTGACGGCTTGTCAGGAGGATGGGCAGACGACGAGTTATTAGGACCTTCTGTAAGAGAAGACGGTTCTATTATCATGGAAAACAACTCAATGTTCTGCGGCGATCAGGTTTGTGGCTGGTCTCCGAAGACTATGAAGGAATTCTAGTGGAGGTGAAAGAGCATGAAAAAGGCTATATTATATATTAATCAGTTTTTTGGACAGATTGGTGGAGAGGATAAAGCGGATGTGGCACCGCAGATCCATGAAGGACAGGTAGGACCGGCAATGCAGTTTGCAAAAGAGCTGGACGCAGAGATTACACATACGATCATCTGTGGCGACAACTACATGGGAACGAATACGGATGCAGCTATCGCAGAGATCATAGGCATGCTGGAAGGAAAAGAGATGGATATCTTCCTGGCAGGACCGGCATTCCAGGCAGGACGTTACGGCGTAGCCTGCGGCACGATCTGTAAGGCTGTAAAAGCGAAATTCGGCGTTCCGGTAGTTACTTCTATGAATGTAGAGAATCCGGGCGTAGAGATGTTCAAGAAAGATATGTATATCCTGAAGGGCGGAAATATTGCCGCAAAGATGAGAGAAGACGTAAAAGCAATGGTAGCCGTTGCGAATAAGCTCTTAAATGGCGAAGAAGTAGGCAGCGCTGACGAGGAAGGCTATTTCGCAAGAGGTATCCGCCGTCAGACATGGCTGGCAGACGGTACTCCGGCATCCGAGCGTATGATCGATATGCTGATCAAGAAGCTGAATGGACAGCCGTTTGAGACAGAGCTCCCGATTCCGAAGATGGACCGTGTTCCGATCGCTCCGGCAATTAAGGATCTGAAGAAGGCGAGAATCGCACTGTTAACGACCGGAGGAATCGTTCCGGTTGATAATCCGGACAGAATTCAGTCCGCGTCAGCTACACGCTGGGGACGTTACGACATTTCCAACACAGACGCATTAAAAGGCGGAGAATACAAGACGATTCATGCTGGATTTGACCCGGCGGCAGCGGATGCGAATCCAAATGTTATCACTCCGGTAGATGCACTGAAAGTATTGGAAAAAGAAGGATTCTATGGAAGCCTTCATCCGTATTTCTACAGTACTGTTGGTACCGGTACAACACAGGCAGAGGCACAGAGAATGGCACAGGAGATTATTCCATATCTCAAGGAAGACAACGTAGATGGCGTTATCATGGTTTCTACATGAGGTACCTGTACACGTTGCGGTGCAACGATGGTAAAAGAAGTTGAAAAAGCAGGTTTCCCGATTGTTCAGATGTGTAACCTGATTCCTGTTGCAAAGACGGTTGGTTCAAACAGAATCGTTCCGACAATTTCCATTCCGTATCCGCTTGGCGATCCGGGAACATCAAAAGAAGATCAGTGGAAATTGCGTTATCACAGAACCAAGGTTGCTCTTGAGAGCCTTGCAACAGATATTGAGGAACAGACGGTATTCCGTGTATAGAATTGTAGGAGCTGGTAAGCTGGGAAAAGCTGCAGGTATCTTGGGGGAAACTATTATTTAGAATGGAACTTATGGGGGCAGGAATCGGCAGGTTTGTCGGTTCCTGCCACCTCAAATGAGAAAGGAGCAGACAGTATGTCAATCTTAAATGGAAAAAAAGTCGTGATCATTGGCGATCGTGACGGAATTCCGGGACCGGCTATTGCAGAATGCGTGCAGACGGCGGGCGGAGAGATTGTATTTTCTTCGACGGAATGCTTCGTCTGAACGAGCGCAGGCGCGATGGATCTTGAGAATCAGAAAAGGGTAAAGGAATTTGCTGAGGAGTACGGCCCGGAGAACGTAGTCGTTATCGTGGGCGCGGCAGAAGGTGAAGCTGCAGGTCTTGCGGCAGAAACCGTAACAGCAGGTGACCCGACATTCGCAGGTCCATTGACAGGAGTCCAGCTTGGACTTACGGTATATCACGCATGCGAACCGGAACTTAAGGCAGAGTTCGACGAAGATGTTTATGATGAGCAGATCAGTATGATGGAACTGGTGCTGGATATCGATGACATCGTAAGCGAAATGTCAGCAATCCGTGAGGAATATTGCAAATATTTATAATAGATGCATGATATATAATGAAGAACAGATAGCATTAAAAGGCGTAAAACTCCATATTTCTACCAAATTTGCTTTTTATCATATAAAGGGGACGATGTCCGTTTTGTATGATAAAAGGTATATTGTGTGATTAGGCACGGTAATGGTTGTTATTTTGAGGCTTTAAGAGTAGTTATGTGGAGAGCCTTTTAATGCGTTGTTTTTATGCGCGGAAATATTGGAGGTATTGCGGCTATCGATAATGCGAAGATGTCAGAATTGTGCGAATTGTCTGAAATAAATAAAAAGAAAAAACAATATTGACAATTGGAAGATAAGGTGATATTATAAGTTTTGCTGAGCGGGAAACACCCAAAAGTGATCCAGGCAAGGCAATCAATCATTTGATACATATTAAGATTCAGCGATTGTCGAGACAGAGGTCAGGGACGGCATGCAGTGACAAAATGCTGGAAAATAAATGAAAAAAGTGGTTGACACACGTCGAAAGATGTGGTAATCTAAATAAGCTGTCGCAAAGAGAGATGCAAACGCTGATCAAAAGCGACAAACAAAAAGAATAAAAAAGTGTTGACAAGCACGAAGGAATGTGATAAGCTATAATGGCTGTCGCGAGGAACGGCAGTCAGCACGAAGAACTTTGATAATTAAATAATAGACAACAACCCTGAAAATTCTTTAAAGAGATTTTCAAGAACGTTGAATCGACAAGATTCGAAACCTAAGAACAGTAAACAGGAACAGAATTGCCAAGCGATTCTGGACTGGATACAAACACTTTTAACGAGAGTTTGATCCTGGCTCAGGATGAACGCTGGCGGCGTGCCTAACACATGCAAGTCGAACGAAGCACTTAAGACGGATTCTTCGGAAGAAGCCTTTTGTGACTGAGTGGCGGACGGGTGAGTAACGCGTGGGTAACCTGCCTCATACAGGGGGATAACAGTTAGAAATGACTGCTAATACCGCATAAGACCACGGAGCCGCATGGCTCAGTGGGAAAAACTCCGGTGGTATGAGATGGACCCGCGTCTGATTAGCTTGTTGGCGGGGTAACGGCCCACCAAGGCGACGATCAGTAGCCGGCCTGAGAGGGTGAACGGCCACATTGGGACTGAGACACGGCCCAAACTCCTACGGGAGGCAGCAGTGGGGAATATTGCACAATGGGGGAAACCCTGATGCAGCGACGCCGCGTGAGCGAAGAAGTATTTCGGTATGTAAAGCTCTATCAGCAGGGAAGAAAATGACGGTACCTGACTAAGAAGCACCGGCTAAATACGTGCCAGCAGCCGCGGTAATACGTATGGTGCAAGCGTTATCCGGATTTACTGGGTGTAAAGGGAGCGTAGACGGCTGTGTAAGTCTGAAGTGAAAGGCGGGGGCTCAACTCCCGGACTGCTTTGGAAACTATACAGCTAGAGTGTCGGAGAGGCAAGTGGAATTCCCAGTGTAGCGGTGAAATGCGTAGATATTGGGAGGAACACCAGTGGCGAAGGCGGCTTGCTGGACGATGACTGACGTTGAGGCTCGAAAGCGTGGGGAGCAAACAGGATTAGATACCCTGGTAGTCCACGCCGTAAACGATGACTACTAGGTGTCGGGTAGCAGAGCTATTCGGTGCCGCAGCCAACGCAATAAGTAGTCCACCTGGGGAGTACGTTCGCAAGAATGAAACTCAAAGGAATTGACGGGGACCCGCACAAGCGGTGGAGCATGTGGTTTAATTCGAAGCAACGCGAAGAACCTTACCTGGTCTTGACATCCCGGTGCCGGCAGAGTAATGTCTGCTTTCCTTCGGGACACTGGAGACAGGTGGTGCATGGTTGTCGTCAGCTCGTGTCGTGAGATGTTGGGTTAAGTCCCGCAACGAGCGCAACCCTTATCTTTAGTAGCCAGCGGTAAGGCCGGGCACTCTAGAGAGACTGCCAGGGATAACCTGGAGGAAGGTGGGGATGACGTCAAATCATCATGCCCCTTATGACCAGGGCTACACACGTGCTACAATGGCGTAAACAAAGGGAAGCGAAGCCGCGAGGCCAAGCAAATCTCAAAAATAACGTCTCAGTTCGGATTGTAGTCTGCAACTCGACTACATGAAGCTGGAATCGCTAGTAATCGCGAATCAGCATGTCGCGGTGAATACGTTCCCGGGTCTTGTACACACCGCCCGTCACACCATGGGAGTTGGTAACGCCCGAAGTCAGTGACCCAACCATAAAGGAGGGAGCTGCCGAAGGTGGGACCGATAACTGGGGTGAAGTCGTAACAAGGTAGCCGTATCGGAAGGTGCGGCTGGATCACCTCCTTTCTAAGGAAGAAGAAGTAGGGAGAGTTGTTGTCTGTTATTTAGTCATCAAGGAGTGAGTGCGCAGATTAGCTGGCAGGGGTGCGACGAAAGCTTGCTTTCAGGAGCGCACATGGCAGCTAAGATGCATAAGAAGGATTGAATCTAGCGAAATGGAGCGGAGCGGAATTGAGCTAGATGAGAGCCGGCACTCACGGTGTTGATTGACGGAATATATCTGGTGGCGATGCGCTTAGGGGCAACACCCGTTCCCATCCCGAACACGATGGTTAAGACCTAAGCGGCCGATGGTACTGCACTGGAGACGGTGTGGGAGAGCAGGTGGCCGCCAGATTTCAAAAAAAAGTCAGCTGGTTTTACCAGTGATTAAAGAGTAAAACAAAGAGTTTTGTTCTTTAATGACTGATAAAGATTTCAGTCACACATGTACCTTGAAAACTGCATACAAAGATAAATCAATTCTCAAATAAAAGAGAAAGACATCCGAGGTGATTGTTGTTCTTAAGGATAACAATTAACTGACACTTCGAGACAACGAAGTAAAAAAACGAACCTGAATACCAACACATACACGCTAGTATGTGTAGCCGACTCTCATTCCCATGAGAGGAAGCGTTTGGTTATGCTAGAAAGAGCGCAGGGTGGATGCCTTGGCACTAAGAGCCGATGAAAGACGTGATAAGCTGCGAAAAGCTTCGGGGAGGAGCAAATATCCGACGATCCGGAGATATCTGAATGGGGAAACCCACTGGAGCAGACCTCCAGTATCCATACGCCAATCCATAACGTATGGAGGGGAACCCGGTGAACTGAAACATCTAAGTAGCCGGAGGAAGAGAAAGAAACATCGATTTCCAAAGTAGCGGCGAGCGAAATGGAAAGAGCCCAAACCGTGGTGCGTGCACCACGGGGTTCGGACCGCATAAATGATCTGGTGAGTTTAGCAGAATGGTTTTGGGAAAGCCAGCCAAAGAGGGTGAAAGCCCCGTAAGCGAAAGATGAACCAGCATGGCGGTATCCAGAGTACTACGAGACACGTGAAACCTTGTAGGAATACGCGGGGACCACCCCGTAAGGCTAAATACTCCTTAGTGACCGATAGCGCATAGTACTGTGAAGGAAAGGTGAAAAGGACCCCGGGAGGGGAGTGAAAGAGAACCTGAAACCCTGTGTTTACAAGCTGTGGAACATCTATATATGATGAACCGCGTACTTTTTGTAGAACGGTCCGGCGAGTTACGCTGGCTGGCGAGGTTAAGCACTCAAGGTGTGGAGCCGAAGGGAAACCAAGTCTTAAGAGGGCGTGAAGTCAGTCGGAGTAGACCCGAAACCGGGTGATCTATCCATGTCCAGGATGAAGTTGCCGTAAAAGGCAATGGAGGTCCGAACCCACATCCGTTGAAAAGGGTGGGGATGAGGTGTGGATAGGGGAGAAATTCCAATCGAACCCGGAGATAGCTGGTTCTCCTCGAAATAGCTTTAGGGCTAGCCTCATGAGAGTCTTTTGGAGGTAGAGCACTGAATTCCCGCGGGGGCGTCAAAGCTTACCAAAGGATATCAAACTCCGAATGCCAGTAAGATGATTCATGGGAGTCAGACTGCACGAGATAAGTTGGGCAGTCAAAAGGGAAAGAGCCCAGACCTGCAGCTAAGGTCCCAAAATGTGTGTTAAGTGGAAAAGGATGTGGGATTTCAAAGACAACCAGGATGTTGGCTTAGAAGCAGCCATACATTAAAAGAGTGCGTAATAGCTCACTGGTCGAGAGGTCCTGCGCCGAAAATGTCCGGGGCTGAAACACACTACCGAAGCTCAGGAATCTACAAAGTAGATTGGTAGAGGAGCATTCTTAGAGAGACGAAGCAGTACCGGAAGGAGCTGTGGATCTTTAAGAAGAGAGAATGCCGGAATGAGTAGCGAGAGGAAGGTGGGAATCCTTCCGGCCGAATACCCAAGGTTTCCAGAGTAAAGCTGATCTGCTCTGGGTAAGTCGGGACCTAAGGCGAGGTCGGGAGACGTAGCCGATGGACAACAGGTTGAGATTCCTGTACTGCAGTATGACAGAACTGTGGGGACGCAGAGGGAGAGCACTACCGGGAATGGAATCCCGGGGCAAGCGAGGTAGGAGCGTGGCTGGCAAATCCGCCATGCAATCCGAAGACGTTAAGCGTACCGAACTATAAGTAGGGAAGTGTGTGAGCCAGCTGCCAAGAAAAGCCGCTATCGTTCATACTGCACCCGTACCGTAAACCGACACAGGTAGGTGAGGAGAGAATCCTAAGGCCGACGGGAGAAGCATTGTTAAGGAACTCGGCAAAATGACTCCGTAACTTCGGGAGAAGGAGTGCCTGGCGACAGGCCGCAGAGAATTGGCCCAAGCAACTGTTTAGCAAAAACACAGGTCTATGCAAAACCGTAAGGTGAAGTATATGGGCTGACGCCTGCCCGGTGCTGGAAGGTTAAGGGGAGAGGTTAGTCGAAAGGCGAAGCTTTGAACTTAAGCCCCAGTAAACGGCGGCCGTAACTATAACGGTCCTAAGGTAGCGAAATTCCTTGTCGGGTAAGTTCCGACCCGCACGAAAGGCGTAATGATTTGGGCACTGTCTCAACAATGCACCCGGTGAAATTGAAGTACCAGTGAAGATGCTGGTTACCTGCGCCAGGACGGAAAGACCCCATGGAGCTTTACTCCAGCTTGATACTGGGATTCGATATTGTATGTACAGGATAGGTGGGAGGCCGTGAAGTGGTGACGCCAGTTGCCATGGAGCCGCTGTTGGGATACCACCCTTGCAGTATTGGATTTCTAACCAGCAGCCGTGATCCGGCTGGGGGACAATGTCAGGTGGGGAGTTTGACTGGGGCGGTCGCCTCCGAAAGGGTATCGGAGGCGCTCAAAGGTTCCCTCAGAATGGTTGGAAACCATTCGAAGAGTGCAAAGGCAGAAGGGAGCTTGACTGCGACACCGACGGGTGGAGCAGGTACGAAAGTAGGACTTAGTGATCCGGTGGTATAAAGTGGGATTGCCATCGCTCAACGGATAAAAGCTACCCTGGGGATAACAGGCTTATCACTCCCAAGAGTTCACATCGACGGAGTGGTTTGGCACCTCGATGTCGGCTCATCGCATCCTGGGGCTGAAGTAGGTCCCAAGGGTTGGGCTGTTCGCCCATTAAAGCGGTACGCGAGCTGGGTTCAGAACGTCGTGAGACAGTTCGGTCCCTATCCGGCGTGGGCGTAGGATATTTGAGAGGAGCTGGCCTTAGTACGAGAGGACCGGGCTGGACTGACCGCTGGTGTATCTGTTGTCTTGCCAAAGGCATGGCAGAGTAGCCAAGTCAGGAAGGGATAAACGCTGAAGGCATCTAAGCGTGAAGCCCCCCTCAAGATGAGATATCCCAACGCAAGTTGTAAGACCCCTTGAAGACGACAAGGTAGATAGGACAGAGGTGGAAGTGCAGCAATGTACGGAGCTGACTGTTACTAATCGGTCGAGGGCATAACCAAGAGGTAGGATAGGTAGTAGTGGATGGAAGATGATTCTTTGTATGCTGTTTTGAAGGTACATTAGAATAAAAGCCGCAAATTCTATAGATTGAATTTGTGGTTTTTTGTTTTATAGAAAAGTGGGTCCTATGAAGCAAAATCGCTCTGAGAGGATGTTTTTTACTTTCATTTTTTATTTTCAATCAGATTGTGTTTTGCACAGAAAGGTATTACGGGAGGATAGCAGGATACGATGCGTAAGCGAGCAGCACTATTTTTTGATATAGACGGAACGGTTTTAAGTGACCATACAAAGCAGATTCCGGAAAGCACAAAGTGTGCGCTAAAAGAGGCAAAAGAGTGTGGACATCTGCTTTTTGTAAATACGGGAAGAACGACCTGCAGATTGCCACATGAAATCCTGGAACAGCCTTTTGATGGGTTTCTGTGTGGCTGTGGAATCTATTTGACCTTTCATGAACAGGTGTTTTTTGAAATGCATTTGACGGAGGAGGACAGAAAAGAAATCGTAGCTTTTGTCCGGAAGTGTCGGATCGATGGCGTGTTTGAAGGGACAGACGACGTATATTTCTTTTCCGGAAACTCCCGGTTTGAGCAGATGGAGACCATGAAGGCTCAGATGGCTCTTGTGGGGCTTGGCGTGACAAGCTATGTCGACCAGGTAGTCTGCCCTTATGATAAAATGTTTCTGGTAATGGACGAGCAGAGCGATAAGGACAGGTTTCTTCGTGAAATTTCCCGGAAAATGCAGGTGATTGACCGTGGGTGCGGTACTTATGAATGTGTGCCTGCGGGGTATTCCAAGGCTACGGCAATCGAGGCGGTCCTGAAAAAATTCGGACTGGATAAAGAGCAGGCTTATGTATTTGGAGACAGCTCTAATGATCTACCTATGTTTCAGTATGCGGTGCATACGGTCGCGATGGGGGAGCATAGTCCGGTTCTGGAGCCCTACACGGAATTTATTACGAAAACGGTGGAAGAGGATGGAATCGAATATGCTTTGAGGCATTATTCGATTGTACCATGATTCTTGAGTAGAGAAGAAGAGTGCCCCACGACCAATAAGGTTTGTGGGGCATTGTAATATTTTGGTCAGGATAGATCAGACAGTGCGCCAAATTTGTAGCCCATTTCCTCCCATTTTGTGAGTAATTCGTCGAGGATTGCGGCATTAGTAGAAGAGGTGCTGTGAAGAAGTACGATCGCGCCCGGATGAATGCGGCCCAGTAATTTCTCAAAGGCTTCCTCTTTGGAAGGCTGGTTATCCTGGTACCAATCTACATAGGCGAGACTCCAGAAGAATGTTTTATATCCCAGTTCCTGAGCCATTTTCAAATTATTTTCATCATATTTTCCCTGAGGCGGACGGTAATATTTGGTCATGGACTGCCCGGTGATCTCTTTGAATTTATCCTCCACAGTAACGACCTCTTCTGAAAAAGAATCCAGAGTGGAAATCTGTGACATATCTTTGTGGTGCCAGGTATGGTTCCCCACCGTGTGGCCTTCCTGTAACATCCGTTTTATCAAATCCGCATTATCGTCCAGGTAGGTCCCTACTACGAAGAAGGTAGCCGGGACTTTATGCTTTTTCAGGGCGTCTAAAATCGCAGGCGTATTTCCATTTTCGTAGCCTGCGTCGAATGTAAGATACAGAATTTTTTCATCGGTATCCTCTGCGTAATAGGCATCAAATTGTTTGAGCTCATCAAAGGTGGCATTTCCAATAGGAGCGGCGCCTTCTTCCTGGAAGCTCAGGCCCCAGTTTTCGGTGGATGTTGTGACTGTGGCCGGAAAGAAATGTTCCTTCAGGCGGCCTATGGCATTGCCGGCGAGGAAGCAGATGGCAAAGAGGAAGGCGACGGTGAGAGATTTTTTAAGTTTACCTTTGGGTATCATAGAACACTCCGATAAGTATAGGATTGTAGTTAAATATATGTAATAGAATGTAGAATATGCTGGATTAGTGCGCAAAAACTTTCCCCTATGATATACGGATTACTTCCTATTCCCGTAATCCTATATTTATTAAAATGATAGAAAAATTATTGGCCAAATATATGTACAAGTTCCATCATATCCCCCAGTTTGCGGAGAACTTGGGATATACCCAAGGATTCAAAAAAAGATTGACAAATTCATAAATCAGGCATATACTATAAAAATCAAATGACAAACCGCTGAACAAGAGGAGTAAGCAAGGATATTTACTTCCAGAGAGTTGCCGCATGGTGGAAAGGCAGCAGTAAGAGTTTTTGCTGAATGGACTTGTGAGGGCAGCTTGAAACCGTATATCGGGAGTAGACGCTGACGGGATTCTCGCCCGTTACCAAGGAGAGATGTATGTTAGTACATTTATAGAGTGGTCGAATTTGTTCGGCAAATTGGGTGGTACCGCAGAAGTTTATGAGTTATAGAGCTTTTGTCCCTTATTTAATTATGAGGGACAGGAGCTTTTTTTTGTTGCCCGGCATACCCAAGTGAAAAAGGAGGAAAAAAACAATAATGCATCCGGATTGTGAAGAGATTTTAAGACTAGCACCTGATTACGACATCATACCGGTCTGCCGCGAGATTTATGCAGATGTGATTACGCCGATCACGCTGCTTCGGAAAATCGCAGCCACAAGCAAACGCTATTTTCTGCTGGAAAGTGTGGAAGGCGGAGAAAAGTGGGGAAGGTATTCCTTCCTGGGGTATGATCCGGTCATACGGGTATCCTGCAGTTGCGGGAAGGTGACGATAGAAGAGAATGCCGAGGAGAAGGTCAGCGTTACCGGGAAACCGATGGAAGTGATCCGTGAGATTATGAAGAGGTATAAAGCGCCGAGACTTGAGGGACTTCCGCCGTTTGCCGGAGGATTTGCCGGATATTTTTCCTATGCCATGATTGGGTATGCGGAGCCGGTCCTGAACATAAAAAAGGGAACATTCAATGATTATGATTTGATGATGTTCGATAAAATCATTGCCTACGATCACCTGAAACAGAAGATCAGTATTATTGTAAATATGAAAACAGATAAGGTCATGGAGAATTACGGCAGGGCCATGGCGCAGATTCAGGAAATCGTGGGAATGATCCGCAGCAGGGAGGTCCCGGAGATTCCCGTGTCCGACAGCAAGATTAAATTTACCTGTAATGTCAGCAAGGAAGAGTATTGCAAACTGGTGGAACGGACAAAGGAGTATATCGTGGACGGAGACATTTTCCAGGCGGTTATTTCCAGACAGTTCACAAGTCCCTATGAGGGAAGCCTGATTCACCCTTACCGGGTACTCAGAACGACGAATCCGTCGCCCTATATGGTGTATTTCCATATTGACGACGAGGAAATCATGAGCACCTCGCCGGAAACCCTGGTGCGGCTGCAAAATGGCAGGCTGACGACATTTCCTGTGGCAGGCTCAAGGCCAAGGGGAAGGAACGATGAGGAAGATAAGCGCCTGGAGAGGGAACTTTTGGCAGATGAGAAGGAGCTTTCCGAACACAATATGCTGGTGGATCTGGGAAGAAACGACCTGGGAAGGGTCTGCGAATTTAATTCGGTGGAGGTGACGGAGTATATGATGATCCATCGCTATTCCAAGATCATGCATATTTGCTCGCAGGTAGAGGGAAATATCCGGAAGGACCAAGACGCCCTGCATGCCATGGAAGCGGTCCTGCCCGCCGGAACACTTTCCGGGGCGCCGAAGATTCGGGCGTGTGAGATCATAGAGAAAATGGAAAGCGAAGAGAGAGGCATTTACGGAGGTGCTTTGGGATATCTGGATTTTACGGGAAATATGGATACCTGTATTGCGATTCGAATGGCGGTCAAGAAGAACGGAAAGGTCTATGTGCAGGCCGGAGGCGGCATTGTGGCGGATAGCATTCCGGAAATGGAGTACGAAGAATCGGCAAATAAGGCGGCGGCTGTCATGAATGCGATCCGCTCGGCAAAGGAGGTGCTGGAATAATGGTGCTTTTGATAGATAATTATGACAGTTTTTCTTACAATCTGGTACAGCTTGCGGGCAGTATCCGTCAGGATATCCAGGTGGTGAGAAATGATGCGGTCACTGTAGAAGAGGTTTTCAAAATGAACCCAAGCCACATAATACTGTCGCCGGGGCCGGGATACCCGAAGGACGCGGGGGTCTGTGAAGCGGTGGTAAAAGGGATTGGCGGGAAGATTCCTATTCTGGGTGTCTGTCTGGGACATCAGGCGATTTGTGAGGCATTCGGAGGGAGAATCATCCATGCGAAGGAACTGATGCACGGAAAGAAAAGCCGGATATCCATTGATACGGCGTGCCCGGTCTTTAGGAATATGGAGCCGGAAATAGACGCGGCCCGGTATCATTCTCTGGTGGCAGAAGAAGGAACGATACCGGAGGTGCTCCAGGTGACGGCCCGCTCAAAGGACGGGGAGGTGATGGCAGTCCGGCATAAGAATTATGAGATCTATGGACTTCAATTTCACCCCGAATCCATTTTGACACCGGACGGAAGAAAAATACTTGGGAATTTCCTCTCGCTGTAAAGTAGTGAGTGAACAACATACACGAGGCAATAAACCGGGAATACCGGAGAAAATATATTTTACAATACAACAGGAGGTAACAGACATGATTAGAGAAGCAATTGCAAAACTGGCGAAAAAAGAGGATTTGACATACGACGAGGCGAGGGGTGTCATGGAAGAAATGATGGACGGCACCGCGACGCAGGCGCAGATGGGAGGTTTCCTGATGGCGCTCAGTATGCAGGGAGAGACCATAGATGAGATTACGGCATTTGCCACAGTCATGAGGGAAAAGGGCATAAAGATCCAGCCGCAAAGAGAAGTGATCGACATCGTAGGGACGGGCGGTGACCAGGTGGGTACCTTTAATATTTCCACGACATCCGCGTTTGTGGTGGCAGCAGGAGGGGTGCCGGTGGCAAAGCATGGAAACCGCAGCGTGTCGAGCAGAAGCGGTGCGGCAGATGTGCTTGAAAAGCTGGGAATCAAGGTGGCGCTTTCGGCAGAGCAAAATGAAAAGGTATTGAATGATACGGGAATCTGTTTTATGTTTGCTCCGGTATATCATTCTTCCATGAAATATGCGGCTCCGGTGAGAAAAGAGCTTGGAGTACGCACCGTATTCAATATTCTGGGGCCCCTTTCCAATCCGGCAGCGGCTACGATGCAGCTCCTGGGCGTGTACGATAAGAAGCTGGCTGAGCCTCTGGCGCGCGTGCTGGCCAATCTGGGAGTGACCCGCGGTGTGGCAGTGTGCGGGGAGGACGGACTTGACGAGATCACACTGACGGGAGAGACGCAGGTGCATGAGATCCGGTTCGGCGAGATTACCTCTTATACAATCACGCCGGAGCAGTTCGGGCTTGTCAGATGTCCGCTTCAGGATCTGATCGGGGGGACGCCGGAAGAGAATGCGCAGATTACCCTGGACATTCTGAATGGAAAAGAAAAGGGCGCGAAACGTGACGTGGTGCTCTTAAACGCCGGTATGAGCCTGTATCTGGGAATCGACGGCATTTCCCTGGCCGAAGGAATTGAGATGGCCAAAGAACTGATCGATAGCGGCAAGGCACTTGCAAAATATGAGGAATTTAAGGCGGCGACCCAGGCAGTCGAATAAAGCTTAATGCACCTAAGTGAGGGGCGTTTTAGCGCCGACAAAGTCGCGAGTATATGGAAGGAAAGGGAAAGCGGGCAATCAGTGTGTTTCCCCAAGGTCTGTAAGCTTTTACTTGTTTACAAACTTATTATACGAGGAGAGAATGGTATGATTTTGGATAAAATAGCTGCGGACACGAAGCTTCGTGTGGAGAAGGCAAAACGGAAGGTCCCGTATTCGGAAATGTGCAGGCGGGCATTAGAATTAGAGGGAGATACCGGATTCCCCTTTGAAAAGAAATTAAGGGAAGAGGGGATTCATTATATCTGCGAAGTGAAAAAGGCTTCCCCTTCCAAGGGGATCATCGCAGAAGAGTTCCCTTATCTGGAAATTGCGAAGGAGTACGAGATGGCGGGAGCGGCGGCGATTTCCTGCCTGACGGAGCCGAAACACTTTCAGGGAAAGAACGAATATCTGAAAGAGATTGCAGAAAATGTAAATATTCCGGTTCTGAGAAAAGATTTTGTGATAGACGAGTATATGATTTATGAGGCGAAGGTCCTCGGCGCAAAGGTGGTGCTCCTGATCTGCGCACTTTTGGATACGGAGACGGTGAAGCGGTATCTTCGCATTTGCGACCGGCTGGGGCTGTCCGCGCTGGTGGAGGTCCACGATGAGGCCCAAATGCAGTCCGCAATCCGGGCGGGAGCGAGGATCATCGGTGTAAATAACCGGAATCTTAAGGATTTTACCGTGGATATCGAAAATAGTATTCGCCTGCGCAGCCTGGCTCCTGAGACAGTTCTGTTTGTTGCGGAAAGCGGGATTAAAACGGCGGCAGACATCGAAAGATTGCGTAAGGCCCGGGTAAATGGAGTGCTGATCGGAGAGACACTGATGAGAAGCGCTGACAAAAAAGCAATGCTCGAAGAATTGAATGGCGGCGAGCTTTTCTGTTCCTAATATGGCGGGAAAAAATCATAGATATCAAGACCTTAAGGAGTATCAGGAAAGTTGGAGACAAAGAGTTTGGAGACGAAGATCAAAATATGCGGGTTAAAACGCAGCGAGGACGTACAGATGGCAAACCGGCTGAAGCCGGATTATATAGGGTTCGTATTTGCGCACACCCGGCGGCATGTAGACGAGGAGAGAGCGTCTGCTCTGCGAAAGGAATTGTCCACGGAAATCCCGGCAGTAGGCGTGTTTGTCCAGGAAGATATCGGGATAATCAGTAGGCTGTGCGAAAGCGGAACGATCCAGATGATACAGCTCCACGGGGAGGAAGACGCGGCGTATATCCGGCGTGTCCGTGAGGCGGTGCCTGAAGTTCCCATTATCCGGGCGGTCCGGGTCAGGAGCCGGGAGCAGATTCTGGAGGCGGAGCATTTAGACGCAGATTATCTTCTTCTGGATACCTATGTAAAAGGAACGTACGGTGGGAGCGGACAGGAATTTGACAAGAGCCTTATTCCCAAGCTTACAAAACCGTATTTTCTTGCGGGCGGGCTGACGGGGGAAAATGTCTGCGGCCACGTAAAGGCCTGCCGTCCCTACGCAGTGGACGTAAGCAGTGCGGTGGAGACGGACGGAGTAAAAGATGAAATTAAAATGAAAGAGTTTATAGAAAGGGTCAGGAATTATGGGAAGTAAAGGTAGATTTGGCAGATATGGAGGGCAGTTCGTGCCGGAAACGCTGATGAACGCGGTAAATGAGCTGGAGGAAGCATACGAGAAGTATAAAAACGATCCGGAATTTAACAGGGAGCTTGACGAACTTTTGCGAAATTATGCAGGGCGTCCCTCCCTTCTTTATGAGGCAAAAAAGATGTCAAAGGATCTGGGAGGCGCAAAGATTTATCTGAAGCGGGAGGATCTGAACCACACCGGCTCCCATAAGATCAACAATGTATTGGGTCAGGTGCTCCTGGCAAAGAAAATGGGGAAGACCCGCGTGATTGCGGAAACAGGAGCAGGGCAGCATGGAGTGGCGACCGCCACGGCGGCAGCTCTCATGGATATGGAATGTGAGATTTACATGGGAAAAGAAGATACCGAGCGCCAGGCTTTGAATGTATTTCGAATGGAGCTTTTAGGGGCAAAGGTGCACCCGGTCACTACAGGCACCATGACACTGAAAGACGCTGTAAATGAGACGATGCGGGAGTGGGCAAGCCGAATGGACGATACTCTCTACGTGCTGGGCTCTGTGATGGGGCCGCATCCATTTCCCACAATTGTCCGTGATTTTCAGAAAATCATCGGAAAAGAGATCAAAGAACAGCTATTGGAAAAAGAAGGAAGACTTCCGGACGCCGTGATCGCCTGTGTGGGCGGCGGAAGCAATGCGATGGGAGCATTTTATGAATTCATTCCACACAAGGAGGTGCAGCTCATCGGCTGCGAGGCGGCAGGCCTGGGTGTGGATACGGAAAAACATGCGGCGACCATCGCCAGAGGGACGGAAGGTATTTTCCACGGAATGAAATCCTTGTTCTGCCAGAATGAGGACGGACAGATCGCACCGGTATATTCGATTTCGGCAGGGCTTGATTATCCGGGAATTGGACCGGAACACGCCATGCTGGCGGCCCAGGACCGGGCGAAATACGTTCCAATTACGGACAGCGAGGCGGTAGAAGCATTTGAGTATTTGTCGCGGACAGAAGGAATCATTCCGGCGGTGGAGAGCTCTCATGCGGTGGCTTACGCGATGAAGCTGGCGCCGACCATGTCAAAGAATCAGATTATCGTGATTAACATTTCGGGCCGCGGAGATAAAGATGTGGCGGCTATTGCAAGATATAGAGGAGTGGAGATTTATGAGTAGGATTAAGGACGCATTTGATAAGAAAAAAGCATTTATTCCATTTATTACGGGAGGAGATCCTTCGCTTGAAGTGACAAAGAGTCTGCTGCTTGCCATGCAGGACGCGGGGGCGGATTTAATAGAGGTAGGGATTCCATTTTCCGATCCGATTGCAGAAGGGCCGGTGATCCAGGAGGCCGATGAGAGAGCGCTTACCGGGGGCTGTACGACAGATAAACTGTTTGACGCTATGAAGGAAATTAAAGAGGAGATGCAAATTCCCAGGGTATTCATGACTTATATCAATGCCATTTATACCTATGGAGTGGAGCGGTTCATGAAGCGCTGTGTGGAGTGCGGAATGTGCGGCGTGATCGTGCCGGATATGCCCTATGAAGAAAAAGAGGAGCTTGCGGGAATGTGCAGGAAGTACGGTGTAGAACTGGTATCCCTCATCGCGCCGACCTCTCATGAGAGAATCGCGATGATCGCAAAAGAGGCGGAAGGATTTTTGTACTGCGTATCCTCCCTTGGGGTGACCGGCGTGCGCAGTAAGATCACGACGGATATCGGGAAAATGATCGGGCAGGTGAGAAAGGTGACGGATATCCCCTGTGCTGTAGGATTTGGGATTGCGACTCCTGAGCAGGCGAAAGAAATGGCAGAGATTTCTGACGGGGTGATCGTTGGCTCTGCGATCGTGAAGATCATAGCAGAGCACGGGGAAGAGTGCGTTCCGTATGTGGAGGAATATGTGCGGGGCATGAAAGAAGCGATACTCTCCATTTCAGGGTAGTGCGTTATGGAGAAGGGGTGCGAAGAGCGGAATAAACCGTAATGTTTTGCGGAAGAATAGGACTTTCCCGGCAGAATTAAATTGCGCAATCGAAAGAGTTGTGCTATGATTATCAGAAATGAAAGAAGAGACTACAAATAGAAGGGTGAAGGTTATGAATCTACTTTACAAAAGTACAAGAAATTCTGACATGACAGTGACAGCATCTCAGGCAATTCTGAAAGGACTTGCGGACGACGGAGGATTATTTGTTCCGGTCAGCATTCCGAAGCTGCCTGTTTCTCTTAATGAGTTAAAGGATATGAGTTACCAGGAGACTGCCTATACGGTGATGAAGGAATTCCTCACGGATTTTACGGAGGAGGAATTAAAGAACTGTATCGCGAAGGCTTATGACAGCAAGTTCGACACGGAGGAAATCGCGCCTCTTGCAAAGGTGAACGAGGCGTATTATCTGGAACTCTACCATGGGGCAACGATCGCGTTCAAGGATATGGCCCTCTCCATTTTGCCGCACCTTCTCACCACTTCCGCAAAGAAGAATCAGGTGAAAAATGAAATCGTGATTCTGACGGCGACCTCAGGAGATACCGGAAAAGCAGCGCTTGCAGGCTTTGCAGATGTGGAAGGGACCCGGATCATCGTGTTCTACCCGAAGGGCGGGGTCAGCGAGGTGCAGAAGCTGCAAATGGTGACGCAGAAAGGTGCGAACACATCGGTCGTGGCGATTCACGGAAATTTTGACAATGCGCAAAGCGGCGTAAAAGCAATGTTTGAGAATAAGGAGCTGGCAAAGGAGCTGGACGCAGCCGGTTTCCAGTTCTCTTCCGCGAATTCCATCAATATCGGACGTCTGGTTCCGCAGGTCGTGTATTATGTGTATGCTTACGCGAAGCTGCTGCAAAATGGCGAGATCGCCGAGGGAGAGGAGATCAATGTAGTTGTGCCGACCGGTAACTTTGGCAATATCCTTGCGGCTTATTACGCAAAAAATATGGGGCTTCCGATCGCAAAATTGATCTGTGCTTCCAACGAGAATAAGGTGCTTTACGATTTCTTCCAGACCGGAACCTATGATAGGAACAGAGAGTTTATTTTGACAACTTCGCCGTCTATGGACATTCTGATTTCCAGCAATCTGGAAAGACTGATCTACCGGATCGCGGGGGAGGATTCTGAAAAAAATGCGGAGCTTATGGCGGCTCTTAAGTCTCAGGGCGAGTATGCGATCAGTGAAGAGATGAGAGAAAAGCTGGCAGATTTTGAAGCAGGCTATGCGACGGAAGAGCAGGTAAAGCAGACGATTCATGACGTTTATGTTGCGACAGGGTATGTGATGGATACCCATACGGCGGTGGCGTCTACCGTATATCAGTCGTATCGGAAGGCACAGGGGGACGAGCACAAGACGGTGATCGCATCTACCGCAAGCCCGTACAAATTCGCGCGCAGCGTGATGACCGCGATTGACGCCGGATACGACAAGCTGGAAGAATTTGATCTGATCGATAAGCTGCATGAGGTGTCCGGCATGGAAATTCCGAATGCGATTGAGGAGATCAGAAATGCGAAGATTCTCCATGATCGTGAGTGTGATGTGGACAAGATGGAGGCGTCCGTGAAAGAGATTCTTGGAGTAAAGTAGAAAATAAAAACAGAATGTACCTGATGCAGGCGCCTGTGGGAGTAAGCCACGGAAGCCTGCCGGGATCAGGAGATTTGTAGTTTCAGGATAGATAGTAGCGTGAGGAGATAGAATATGAATGACAGTATGGGCGGATTTTTTGGAATAATTGGACTTGCGTGCGGAATGTATGTTTTATATGCATGGTTCCAGATGAGACGGACAGGAGAAATCAATACGACGATTTTGCTGCCTAAGTCTGAAAATCCGAAAAAGTGTAAGAATAAGGCGGCGTATATTCAGGCGGTGTCACCGAAAATGCTGGCTCTCGGATTGGCAGCAGTTTTTTATGGGGCCGTAGATTTGTGCTGCAGCTATATGAAGATTCCGGTCGGTCTGTTTTGGGCGGCGATCGTGATATTTTTGGCGGTGCTGATCTGGTTTGCGGTATCGATTTCCCGGTTGAATAAGACTTATTTTTAAGTTGCCAAATATACCTGAAATAAGGTATGCGGGCATGATGGTGCAACGGATTTTGACCGTTCGCTTTGATTGTGAAGAAAATAGCAAAAAACAGGTATGCTTTTGACGGAAAGAAGAAATACTAGTATTTATGAATGAAAATGCCGGGGATTCGGGCAATACTTGGTGAATAATTTAACAAAAAATCTCCAATTTAGAATATTTTTATTGATTTTCCAGGGCTAGTATGTATAATATGTTATTGGGAGTACTTTTGATGCTTCCCCGAAAGATATCGTAAGCCCTGCCCTGGCAGGCGGTTATCATATTATACAATCACCCGTTATCGGAGGGGTATGGGGTGATTCGATACATTAGCAACCCTATGGTATTTATTATTTAAGAAAAGAGGTAAGATGCAAGATGGCAGAGATTAATTTAAGCAAGTACGGCATTACCGGAACCACAGAGATCGTATACAATCCTTCTTACGAGATGTTATTTGAAGAAGAGACCAAGGGCGACCTGGAAGGTTTTGAAAAAGG
Organism: Roseburia hominis; assembly: GCA_040702975.1. NCBI lineage: Bacteria > Bacillati > Bacillota > Clostridia > Lachnospirales > Lachnospiraceae > Roseburia > Roseburia hominis. Next base: position 3,474,155 of record CP159990.1, on the reverse strand, counting down.
TCAGGTAAGTGAGCTTGGTGCAGTGAACGTAATGACCGGTATTTACACAGGTCGTTCGCCGAAAGACAAATTCATCGTTATGGACGAGAATTCCAAGGACACTGTTTGGTGGACTTCTGATGAGTACAAGAACGACAACCACCCGGCTTCAGAAGAGACCTGGGAAGCTGTTAAGGACATCGCAATAAAAGAACTCTCTGATAAGAGACTTTTCGTAGTAGATGCGTTCTGCGGCGCTAACAAGGACACCCGTATGCCGATCCGTTTCATCATGGAAGTTGCATGGCAGGCTCATTTTATTAAGAACATGTTTATCCAGCCGACAGAGGAAGAACTTGCAGATTTCGAGCCGGAGTTCGTTGTTTACAATGCTTCTAAGGCAAAAGTAGAGAACTATAAAGAACTGGGCCTTAACTCTGAGACAGCAGTAGTGTTCAATATCACAAGCCGCGAGCAGGTCATCATCAACACATGGTACGGCGGAGAGATGAAGAAGGGTATGTTCTCTATGATGAACTACTATCTGCCGCTCAAAGGCATCGCTGCTATGCACTGCTCTGCGAACACAGATATGAACGGCGAGAATACCGCCATCTTCTTCGGACTTTCCGGAACAGGTAAGACCACTCTGTCCACAGACCCGAAACGTCTTCTGATTGGTGATGATGAGCACGGTTGGGACGACAACGGCGTATTTAACTTTGAGGGTGGCTGCTATGCGAAGGTTATCAACCTTGACAAAGAGTCTGAGCCGGATATCTACAATGCGATCAAACGTAACGCTCTTCTTGAGAATGTTACACTTGATGCAGAAGGCAAGATTGATTTCGCTGACAAGAGCGTAACAGAGAATACCCGTGTATCTTACCCGATTGATCATATTGAGAATATTGTACGTCCGGTATCTTCCGCACCGGCAGCTAAGGAAGTCATCTTCCTGTCAGCAGACGCGTTCGGCGTACTTCCGCCGGTATCCGTTCTGACTCCGGAGCAGACACAGTATTATTTCCTGTCAGGATTTACCGCTAAGCTTGCAGGTACAGAGCGTGGTATCACAGAGCCGACACCGACATTCTCCGCTTGCTTCGGACAGGCATTCCTTGAGCTTCACCCGACCAAATATGCCGAGGAGCTTGTGAAGAAGATGGAGATGAGCGGCGCTAAGGCATACCTGGTAAATACCGGCTGGAACGGAACCGGAAAACGTATCTCTATCCGTGACACCCGTGGTATCATCGATGCGATCCTGAACGGAGATATCCTGAACGCACCTACCAAAAAGATTCCGTACTTCAACCTTGAAGTTCCGACCGAGCTTCCGGGCGTAGATCCGAAGATTCTTGATCCTCGCGATACGTATGCAGATGCTGCTGAGTGGGAAGCTAAGGCAAAAGACCTGGCTGGAAGATTTATCAAGAACTTTGCTAAGTATGAGGGCAATGACGCTGGTAAAGCATTAGTACCGGCTGGTCCGCAGTTATAATTAAAACAGATGGCCGTTATGGCTGGTGACGTATAAGAGGAGCTGCTGTATTCATGAATGATAAGTTATGGATACAGCGGCTTTTTTGTTGCCATGCATACCTGAAATAAGGTCCAGTGGACCTTGTTTCGGTTGCCAGGAGTGCTGAGACTGCTTTCAAAAGTTTGATTTCAAAATCATTGAAAAATTATTGTAAATTTAGTGGTAATAATTGTTTTTTTCTAGTGATTTTTTCTGAATATTGTGCTATGATATAAATAATTGTATCAGTCTGTGCTGGTGCAAGTTAAAAATATGTGTTAAGGAGAGAAAGCGTAATGGGTAAGTGGAGAGACGTGCTGAAAAGAGGTCTCGTGATTGCGTTGACGGCGGCGATGATCGGCAGGCCTTAGCAGCGCGACACTGAGAGTTTCAGCATCAGAAAAAGATCCTGAGATCACCCAGGAAGAGGACAAGACAGCTCCGCAGACAGAAGATGACCTGATCGGTATAACTGAAGATGAAGCTTCAGATGATAAAAAAGAACCGGAACAGGAGAAATTTTCTGAAAAGCAGGAAGAGACGAAAACTGCTGATGCCGAGAAGCCGAAGGCCGATGAGACAAAAGAGGCTGATGAAGACCTTCAGGCAAAATTAGCTGCGATCGAGAATGAGTTAGGTGAACTTCGTATGCAGACTCCGGAGAATGATCTTCCGGACAATGACGAATTGTTTGATGCGTATGTGACGAACCTTCTCTATGCGGAGCAGAATGGTGGATTCAGTCTTTTTGCCGATTATGGTAAAGACAGGCTGAAAGGGCCGGAACTTTCACTGTACAATAAGTTGAGAGCGGAAGTTGAGAAGATTGCAAATGGCACAAGAAGCAATACGCAGTTTGATATGTCAGGAATTTGGTTTAAATGGACCTTCAAAGAATTAGGTATTCAAGCTGATTCTACAGAGAATGAAATTGTAAATCGGATCTGGGCGAAATATGCGGAATCCATTAATTCTGTGATGTCGTATACTCTGATGGACTGTCCATATGAAGTGTACTGGTTTGATAAGACAATAGGATGGTTATATGGAATTAATGATTTGAAGAGCGATGGCACTTCTTTTAGCATAGAAGCTGGTTCGCTTTATATGGCTGTTGCAAAAGGATACGAAGATTCTGGAAAGAAGCATTACATATCTGAAGATGGAGACGTCGATATGGCGGTATATGTAGATTCTTCAAAAGTAATCAGCGCGAAAGCAGCCATTAGTAAGGCGAAGAGCATTGTGAAACAATATGCGGATTTGCCGGATTATGAAAAGCTAAAGGCCTACAAAGATGAGATATGCGGTTTGGTAGAATATAATTTTGATGCGGTGGAAGATCCGACTACAGCTTATGGCGATCCGTGGCAGTTGATTTGGGTGTTTGATGGAGACCCTGCAACGGATGTAGTCTGTGAAGGATATTCTAAGGCATTCCAGTACTTGTGTGATCTGTCAGATTTCGAGAATCCGGATACTCGTTGTTATACAGTTACCGGAGAAATGGATGGCGGAGCGCATATGTGGAATATTGTGACGTTAGAGGGAAAAAATTACCTGGTTGATGTCACAAACTGTGATCCACTTTCAGAATATGGTCAGGAATATACAGATATTTTATTCCTGAAAGCACCGATAGCTGGAAGTGTAGAGTATGGATATATACTAGCGTATGGGAATGAAGGTATAGAGTATGTCTACGACCAAGATACCTTTGACTCTTTTGAAAAGACAGTCCTGACACTTGCAGAATCATCCTATGTACCGAAACCTACAGCAGTTGTAAAGTTCCCGCAGACCACTCAGAGCGTAACCTATACAGGAAGCAGCGCGAAGGTATTGGCTCCGACCGTAACAGTCGGCGGAAATGAGATTACCGGAGTGAACATTACATACTATTATAAAGTGAAAGGTTCTTCCGGCGACTATGTCAAGGGACTTCCGGTAAATGCCGGAACCTACATGGTAAAGGCTCACGTAGGAGATACAGACGAATACAGAGGCGCCTATAGCACAAATGAACTGGAACTCACAATCAAGAAGGTTTCTCCAAAACTTACCTTTAATGGATACAAGCAGGATAAAGTCTATGATGGAAAGGCTCTTTCAAATCCGACAGCCGATACGCTTAAGGTAACGGGTGTAGATTTCGATGAAGTAACTTACACATGGCATAAGGATAGTGCGAAAGACGAGGTACTTTCCGGTGCACCGAAGGATGCAGGTACTTATGTGTTAGTAGCTTCTGTAAAAGGAAATGAGAACAGAGAGGCAGCCACTACAGAAAGCGGCCCGATTACGATCAGCAAGCGTCCGGTTACTGTACAGGTAGATCATAAGAGTAAGACCTATGGAGAAAAGGATCCGGCTCTGACTTATGAGATTGTATCCAGCATTTCATTGGCTGAAGGAGAGAAATTAAACGGTGAGCTTTCACGCGAGAAGGGTGAAGACGTGAAAGCCGGCGGTTATGCAATTGGACAGGGTACATTGACTAATGAAAACAATCCGAACTATGCGATTACATTCAGCGCCGATGTACTAACGATTACTCCGGCCGACTATACAGTTACAGTTCAGGCAAAACAGAATGTATTGCAGGGAATTGGAAAATTTATTGAGCCGGTATTTACCGGGGTAAACGGCGAGAAGGTAAAAGGAACGCTTACCTATACTTACAACAGCGAGTCAAAAACTTACGAAGAGATGAAGGAGATTTTGTCTAAGCTCGATAAGGATACAGAGGTGATGGTTTCCTACTCATTCAAGAGCAGTGATTCCAACTATGTGGCTGAAGCTAAAACAGGTGAGATTCAGCTTGCTGTGAAGGATGTAGAATTTGTTGTCGGTACAGAGACAGCAACTTTGGAAAATGCAGTAAGCATTAAGGAGAATCCGGTTTATGGTGATGCATGGAAGGATATCGTAAAGATTAATGCCATTACTGCGAAGGCAGGAGAGGAAAGCGACAGCGATGCAAGTCATTTCACATTGAGTGTAAGTGGAAAACCGAATGCCAGAAAGAACCTGGAATTCAAGGTACTGTATAACGGCACTTTGGCAGGAAAGACTTATAAAGATGTAGAGGTTTGTTCCGGCTTTGTAGATGTAGCTAAGAAAACGGTGACCGTTGCGGCTGGAAGCTACAAAGTCAGCAAAGAATATGACGGTACAACCAAAGCAGGAAAGAGTACCGGTAAGATTTCCGTAAATGGTATTCTTTCAGAAGATGCCGATGTGTCTGTAACAGCCAATCCGGATGCTTACACAAACCCGAATGTGGGCGGACAGAAGACCGTAGAGGTGGAGCTGGCGCTTGAAGGCAATGGAGCAGAGAACTACGTTCTGGAAGCCGATCAGATAGCGGTTCCCTGTGAGATTACGCCAAAGAAGATTAAGCCGGTAGTGGAAATTACAGGCACCTATACTTATACGGGAAAAGAGATCACTCCGGCATTCATCGTAAAAGACGGAGATGTTGAACTGGAGGCTTCTGATTATACAGCAGTAGTTAGTGATAACGTGAACGCTGGTACAGGAAAAGTTGTAGTCACTGCAAAAGATGGCAGCAATTATACCTGGGACGGAGAGGCATCTGCAACCTTTACTATTGCAAAAGCTGAATATAGCGGAGAAAAGGCTGCTGAGACGACGGCAAGATATGGAAATGAAGCAAACTTTAATCTGGCGTCACTGCTTCCGGAAGGCTATAAACTGGAGCTTACAGATGTGACAGATGAGAACCAGATTCTGGACGGTGAACCGTCTGTCGATGGTTCCGTTGTGGCGTATAAGCTGGTGGCTGAAAAAGGTAAGGTAGGACATAAGGCAGTCATTATCGTGAAGGTAATGGAGAGCAAGAACTATAAGCCGTTCGAGCTTACTCTTACAATTACGATGTCTGACAAGCTGGCGCAGAACCTTCATTTTGAATCCGATGTGGTCAGCAAGACGTATGGCGATGAGAGCTTTACGGTAAAAGCATTAGATGTGGCAAAAGGAAGCAAGGTGACTTATGTAAGCAGCGATCCTTCCGTGGCAACTGTAGATCAGACAGGAAAGATTACAATCCTCAAGGCAGGAACGACTGTGATCACAGCTGAGGCTGCTGAGACTGCAGATTATATGGCGGCAAATGCAACCTGCGAGGTAGTGATCAATAAGAAGAATCTGGCATGGGATGTGACTGGATTATATGCGGTAGATAAAGAGGGAGCCATCGAAGATGCGAAAGCAACCCTTTATGGTGAACTGAAGGTTATGGGTATTTTGGAAGCAGATAAAGCGGAAGCAGTTTATACTTGCCCGGCAGAAAAGCTGGTTGGTACCTATGAATCCGTAAAAGCCGGAACACAGAAGGTGAGTCTGGCATGGGCAGATTCCGTAAGTCCGGTAACATTGCAGGGAGCGAAGGCAGAGAACTACAATCTTCCGGGAGAACTTCCGGTGATCAATGGTAAGATCCATGCAGTAGTAACAGACCTTCCGGAGCTTCCGGAATCCAATAAAGACGTGAAGTACAAGGTTGAGGTTGAAGGCGGCATTTCCATTGTACCGGATGCTTTGAAGGCAATCGAGAGTCTGAATACACCGGCTAAGATTGATAAGCAGATGAGATTGGATATCCAGAAGAAGGATGCAAAGATTTCATCTGATAATATCCAGGTTTATGATGTGACTCTGCTGGTAAATATCAATGGTACCGGTTGGAAAAAGGCCGATGTAGATAATTTCCCGGAGGGCGGACTGACAGTTACACTTCCATATCCGGAGGGAACAGGCGAGAAAACACATGATTTCGTGGTAGCACATATGTTTGCTATGGATATGAATGGACATCAGGCAGGAGAGGTGGAATACCCGGCTGTTACAAAGACGGCAGATGGTATCAGCTTCAAGGTAAATGGCCTGTCACCGATTTCTGTTGGCTGGACCAAAGCGGAAACAACAGACCAGAAACCTGAGACGACCACTCCTGATAAGAAGGATAATACTTCCAAAAATCCGCAGACCGGAGATAATGCTCTTACGGGCAGATACCTGATACTGTTGGTATTGAGTCTTGGTGCAATTGTAGTATATGGATTTGCACGGAGAAGAAGAAGGTACTAATTGCCTGCTGATTTTGAACGACATTTTGATTGTCAGGTATATTCAGGTAAAGATCTGAAATGGTCTTTACCTGGCTGATATAAGCGGCAATAGGATAGAAAAGACAGTAATACGGATGAAAGAATCGTATTGCTGTCTTTTTATGTTGCAAAGCATACCTAAGTGAAGATCCAATGGATCTTCATCTCGGTCGCTAAGCATATCTGAGTGAACGCCCGGTGGACTTTCATCTCGGTCGCCAAGTATGCCTGACATCTTGACTGCCAGGAGGTGATTTCTTGAAATGTAAATTTTTTGATTTTAGTAGAGAGAACTTATGTCCTTGTGATATAATAAAAATATCGAGCGAGTATTTTTTAATATGGCAGGCGAGTTAGATGAGACAAATAGAGCTTTTGACAGCGGTGATTTTGGGAATTTGTATATTCTCATTTCTTAGTAGAATTATTTATCGTTTAGTTTTTCATATAGATTTTACGAAGCGTATGCGGTGTCCGGTCTGTGGACAGAAATTGTCGATAACAGATATGATACCCGTGCTTAGTTTTCTGATTCACAGGGGAAAATGTCGGTACTGTAAGGCAAAGATTTCCAGGAAATCCATTTTGATAGAACTTCTGGGAGGCGCTATCGGATTCCTTTGCGTTTTTGTGTTTGGCTGGAGTCTGCGGGCACTGGCAGCGTTCGTATTCTTTGCGGTGCTTACGGTAGTGGCTTTCGTGGACATGGAAACGAAGGAGATACCGAACGGGCTGGTAGTGATAGCAGAGGTGGTTGGAGCGCTTTCAATTCTGTTCTTCCCGGAGATTCCGATTCTTGATCGGGGAATCGGAATTGTATGTGTCAGCGTTCCGATGCTGGCGTTTACCTGTGCAGTGCCGGGGACCTTTGGAGGCGGCGATATCAAATTGATGGCGGCCTGTGGGGTCTTTCTTGGCTGGAAGTATAGTCTGCTCGCGATTGTTCTGGCTCTGGCACTTGCCGGAATTTACTGCGGAATCCTTCTTGTGATAAGGAAGGGAGGCAGGAAGACGCAGATTTCATTCGGAGCGTTTATTTGCCTTGGAATCCTGGTTGCTTTTTTGTGGGGCGAGTGGATACTTAAGTGGTATTTTGGAATATTTGGGCTTTAACGTGCAATTTAAAATGTCATAGTTGTGAAAGGAAGTGAGACAATGTCAAAATACCCATATCAAGGACGGAGAATGGACAAATCGCTGAAGCAGAAAGAAGCGATAGACGGCTGGCAGAAGTTATGTGGCCTTAGCATTTTTGAGAATGTGAATCCGGAGACAGTAAAGCGGCTCTCCCTGGCAGGGGCGGTAAAAGAGTTCCCCAAGGGACAGGTGATCATGCACGCAAAACGGCTGGTCGGCCAGGTCTATATTCAGCTTAGCGGAAAGTCGATGATCTATAATCTGACGCATAACGGAAAACGGAAGATCATCTTCATTTTCGGGCGGGGTGCACTTCTGAATGAGCATGTGTCCAATTTTCATGCGGCGGCACAGTTCTGTGAGACGATTGAGAAAAGCCGGATTCTGGTGATTCCGATGGCGGAGTTCATGCAGTGCATGGAGGAAGATTTCAGTCTGACGAAAGCAGTTCTGGCGGCGCAGGAGCGGAAGATCTGGAGGCTGGGGCATCAGCTTAAGAACACGATGGGGAGCATCTATCTGGAGAGAAAGCTGGCAGCCAAGCTCTGGAAATTGTCCAGAGATTTTGGGGTGGAGACGCCGGAAGGGATTGAAATCGATATAAACATGTCGATTACGTTTCTGGCGGATATGCTGGGGGCGCCGAGAGAGACGACGTCGCGGATCTGCAATACGCTGACGGAGTATGGGCTTATGAGGATTTGCAAGAAGCGAATCACGATTACGAATCCGGAGGCAATGTCGCATTTCTACAAAACAGGGGAGATCGCGAAGAAGGCATAAGGGTCCTGAAGAGCAGTAAAAAATGGTAGACACAAGACGGAAAAACAAGGCAACAATATAAGGAAATTTTAGATTCTGTGAGGATTATCACGGAATCTTTTTTTCGTTTTTGATAAAATATTATCAATAAAAATTTCGTACAAGAAAGGAGACGTTATGGGCTATCAGTTAACAAAAACGAAAGCGGAACAGATGTTTCAGAAGCTGTCGGTCACATGTGACATCTTTGCTCCAAAGCTGATGGAAGGGGAAGGCTGCTTCTCCGATACGGACATTATCCGGTATGGAAAGGTGCACTCGCTGGACGAGATCGTTTGGGACAAAAAATCGGACTATTCTTTCAAGGAAGCGCTGCTTGCGATCAATGAGACCTTGTTTTATTTTACGGAGGATACGACGACCGTTCCGAAGGGACCTAAGAAGGATATTCTGATCTTCCTTCGCGCCTGCGATCTTCATGCAGTGAAGCGCTTAGACGAGATTTATCTGAAAAATGGATTTGAGGATTTCTACTATGCGCGGGTGCGCGAGAAGGCGAAATTCATTCTAATGGGCTGCAAGGAGACTTGCAAGTCCGGGTTCTGTGTGAGCATGGGAACCAACCGGGCTGAGAATTATGACGCCTACCTGAAGGTGGAGAGTGATACCGTTTTACTTGATGTGAAATGCGAATGCATGGAACAGATGTTAAGGGAGGCAGCAGACGGCGAGGAAGCGGTGGTCTGTGATGTAACGCCGGATTATGTGACGGAGAACCAGGAAAAAGTGACCCTTCCGAAACAGCTCTCCAACGAGAGTTTTGGAAAGGATATCTGGAAAGAGTACGGAGATCGTTGTATCGGCTGTGGGCGCTGCAATTTTGTCTGTCCTACCTGTACCTGTTTTACCATGCAGGATATTTTCTATAAAGACAATCCGAAGGCGGGCGAGAGACGGCGCGTGTGGGCTTCCTGTCAGGTGGACGGTTATACCGATATGGCAGGCGGCCTAAGCTTCAGAAAGACCCAGGGAGAGCGTATGCGGTTCAAAGTGATGCACAAGATCTATGATTATGAGAAACGTTTCGGCTATCCGATGTGCGTGGGCTGCGGACGCTGCGACGATGTTTGTCCGGAATACATATCCTACTCCAACTGTATCAATCGTCTGGCAAAGGAGGAAAACGAGTAATGAAAAACGAATATATTCCTCAGTTATCAACTATCCGGGAAGTCATTAGGCATACGGATCTGGAATACACCTTCCTCATGGAATTTGAAGGAGACGTGAAACCGGGACAGTTTTTTGAAGTATCCATACCTAAATACGGCGAGGCTCCGATCTCGGTGAGCGGCATCAGCGAGGGAACCGTGGATTTCACGATCCGGAGAGTCGGAAAGGTGACGAATGAGATTTTTGAAAACTATGTAGGCGACCAGTTCTTTATCCGCGGACCCTACGGAAATGGATTTGAGATTGAGAATTATAAGGGCAAGGAGCTGGTAGTGATCGCCGGTGGAACCGGCCTTTCGCCCGTAAAAGGCGTGGTGGATTATTTCGCACGGCATACCGACGAGGCGGTGAGCACGACCTTGATTGCGGGCTTCAAGTCGCCGAAAGACGTATTGTTCCGGGAGGATTTTGCCTTCTGGAAGGAACACATTTCTGTAATCCAGACGGTAGATGCGGCGCCGGAAGGCTACGAGGGCCCTGTGGGAATGGTGACCAAATACATTCCGGATCTGAAATTTAACGATATCCAAAATACGGCGTTCATCTGTGTAGGACCTCCGATTATGATCAAATTTACGGTGATGGAGATCTTAAAGTTGGGCGTACCGGAGAAAAATATCTGGATCTCCCACGAGCGGAAGATGTGCTGCGGACTGGGGAAATGTGGACACTGCAAGATCGGATCTACTTATATCTGCCTGGACGGTCCGGTATTCAACTATGTAGACGGCAAAGAGTTGCTTGACTAGGAGGTGAAATAAGTGGGATTAGATATTAATACGAAAAAACTGAAAAAGAATGCATTTCGTGTGTCGAAGGAAAGAGGCATCGGCGCTTCCAGAATCCGTGTTCCGGGAGGTTATCTGAATGCGGAGGTGCTGGGTATGGTACAGGAGATTGCCCAGAGCTATGGAAACGGTTATGTACACTTGACCACCCGGCAGGGATTTGAGATCGAAGGAATCCGCCTTGAGGATATGGACGGGATCAATAAGAAATTACAGCCGATCATTGAAAAGCTGGAAATCAATCAGACGGATCCCGAAACGGGCTATCCGGCGTCCGGAACCAGAAATATCAGCGCGTGTATCGGAAATAACGTCTGTCCTTTCGCAAATTTTAATACGGCCGAGCTGGCAAAACGGATTGAGAAGGCCGTATTTCCAAATGATCTGCATTTTAAGATCGCACTTACGGGCTGTTCCAATGACTGCGCCAAGGCAAGAATGCATGATTTCGGCATCATCGGTATGACCATGCCGCAGTATGACCCGGATCGCTGCGTGAACTGTCAGGCCTGCGTGAAAGGCTGCAAAAAGCTGTCGGTAAATGCACTTCGTGTGGAGAATTATAAGATTGTGCGGGATACGGAAAAATGTATCGGCTGCGGAGTCTGCATTACCAAATGTCCGACCCGCGCGCTTACAAGGAGCAAAAAGAAATACTATAAGCTGACGATCATGGGAAGAACAGGTAAAAAGAACCCGCGTCTTGGACAGGATTTCCTGGTATGGGCAGACGCGGACAATATTATCAAGATTATCCTGAATACCTATAAGTTTGTAGAGCAGCACATTTCACCGGACGCACCGGCGAGGAAAGAGCACATCGGCTATATCATTGACCGTGTGGGATTTGAGGAATATAAGAAATGGGCGCTGGACGGCGTGGAGCTGATGCCGGAAACGGTCATGAAAGCGTGTGTTTACTGGGACGGAATTCATTTTGACAGGGACTCCCTTGGGAGATAGGAGAGAATTAGCATGAAAAAAATACAATCAACCTGTAATTACTGTGCCATAGACTGTAACATTGACTTCTATGTGGAGAAAGGCCGGGTAGTGAAGGCGGTGCCGACAAAAGGATACCCGGTAAACGACGGATTCTGCTGTATCAAGGGCCTGTCTCTCGATAAGCAGCAGACGACGGTAAAACCGAACAGTCTTCCGAAGATCCGCCAGGAGGACGGGACCTTTAAGGAGGTTTCCTGGGACGAAGGATTTCAGTATGTGGCAGATAAATTAAAAGAGCTTCAGGCAAAGTATGGCCAGGAGAGCGTGGCGGGAATCAGTACCGGCCAGCTGACCATGGAGGAATTTGCCATCTTCGGACATGTGATGCGGAATTACCTGAAAGCAAATGTGGACGGAAACACCCGTCTTTGTATGGCGACGGCGGTGGTGGCACACAAGCAGAGCTACGGTTTTGACGCGCCGGGATTTACACTTAAGGATCTGGAATTATCCGACCGGATCATTTTTATCGGAGCCAATCCGGTGGTGGCGCACCCGATTCTCTGGGGAAGAGTACGGAAGAACCAGGTGCCGGATCATAAGATCATCGTGATCGACCCGAGAAGATCCGAGACTGCCATGAATGCAGATTACTGGTACGGTCTGAAATGGCGCAGCGATCTGCTCCTCCTCTATACGATTGCAAATCTGCTGATCGAGAAAGATTATCTGGATCATGCCTTTATCGAGGAGCATACAGAGAAATTTGAGGAATTCAAAGAGTTCGTAAGGAGCTATACCCTTGAGAGAGCGGTAAGCGGCACCGGACTTTCCTCTGAGCAGATTCTGGAGCTGGTGGAACTCATTCACAGTGGAAAGAAGGTATCCTTCTGGTGGACCATGGGCGTCAATCAGGGATATGAGGCGGTGCGGACGGCCCAGGCCATCATCAACCTGGCGCTGATGACCGGCAATATCGGAAAACCGGGAACCGGAGCTAACTCCATCACCGGACAGTGCAACGCTATGGGTTCCCGTTCCTACAGCAATACGGCGGTATTTTTCGGGGGAGGGGATTTCGCCAATCCGGCGAGAAGAAAACGGATCGCGGAAGTGCTGCACGTAGACGAGAGTATGCTGGCCGAGAAGCCGACGAAGACCTACAACCAGATCATTGAAGGAATCAACGCCGGCGAGATCAAGGGGCTTTGGATCCTCTGTACCAACCCGCGGCATAGCTGGACGAACAACGAGACCTTTGCTTCGGCGGCAAAGAAGCTGGAGCTGTTCGTCGTGCAGGATATTTACGATACCATTGAAAGTGCAGAGGATTGTACGGTATTCTTCCCGGTCGTTCCCGGACTTAAGAAAGAGGGAACGTATATTAATCTGGAGCGCCGTCTGTCGGCGATGCGTCCGGTACTTGAGCGGGGAGAGAACGAGATTTCCGATTACGAGGCGATTTACGGGGTAGGAAAAGCGCTGGGAATGGGAGATGCCCTCAAAGGCTGGGAGACTCCAAGAGACTGCTTTAACCTGATGCGTGAATGCTCGCGGAATATGCCGTGTGACATTACCGGAGTGACCTGGGAGGCCCTTGAGAATTCCCACGGAATCCAGTGGCCGTATCCGGAAGGTAAGGAAGAGGTAAATGCCGAAGAACAGCGGCGCCTTTACGGCGACGGCATGTTCTTTACACCGTCTAAGAAGGCACAGTTCATGTTTGAGGAGGTGCGGGAAAATCCGCTCCCGAGAACAGAGGAATTTCCGTATGTACTGAATACAGGACGCGGCAGCGTAGGCCAGTGGCACACCCAGAGCAGGACGAAGGAAGTGCGGTTCGTGGAGGACGTTTCACTGAAAAAGGCATATCTCTATATGAATACAGAGCTTGCTGCCCAAAACGGAATCGAGGAGACGGACGAGATCCGGGTATATTCTGTAAATGGACAGAATGCGGTATTTACCGTAAAAGTGACCGACAATGTACAGCATGATGAATTGTATGCACCGATTCATTATATCGAGTGTAATAAGCTGACTCCGTCTGTTTATGATTCTTATTCCAAAGAGCCGTCCTATAAAGCGACTCCAATCCGGTTCGAGAAGATTGTACATGAAACGTGTGAAAAAGAGGCTACATTAGGTGTGAGTGCGGACGAGTTAAGTCCGTCATGTCAGAAATAGGAGGGGCGTTATGTATCGAATTAAAATTGACCGCAGCCGCTGTATCGGCTGCCTGACCTGTGTGACGGCATGTGTGGTCAGCCATGAGACAGAGAGTACCGATGCGAGAAACCGTGTGGTGATCGACAGTGAGACTCGTCCTGCGCCTATTTTCTGCCGTCATTGTGAGAGACCGGAATGTGTATACACCTGTATGACCGGCGCGATGAAGAAGAATCCCCAGACCGGATATGTAGAATATGATAAAGAGCAGTGCGCAAGCTGTTATATGTGTATCATGTCCTGTCCATACGGTATTTTGAAGTACGACAGTATCCGCAACGTGGAGATCATGAAATGTAACATGTGTGTACATCGGACGGAAGATGGAAGCGCGAACCCGATGTGCGTGGAAAAATGTCCGATGCAGGCCATCACTCTTGAGGAGGTGCGGGAATCATGAAATATGTAGTATTGGGCTCCTCGGCAGCCGGCGTGAACGGGGTCAGAGAGCTTAGACGGCTGGATGCGGATAGTGAGATCGTTCTGATTTCCAAGGATAAAGAGATCTATTCTCGTTGTATCCTGCATCAGTACCTTGGCGGTAAGCGGACGATGGAGAGGCTCTGTTTTGCGGAGAAGGATTTTGAAACGCTTTATGGCATTACCTGGTTTAAGGAAAGAAGCTGCACGCATCTTAAGCCGGAAGAAAAAGAAGTGGTGCTGGAAAATGGCGAGACCGTCAGCTATGACAAACTCCTGATTGCCACCGGCTCCCACACCTTTGTGCCGCCGGTAAAGAATTTGAAAGAAGCAAAAAATGTGGTTGGTTTCCGCAATATTGAGGATATGGAAGTATTAAAGGACGCGGCAAAACATGCGAAGCATATCATCGTCATGGGCGCGGGACTTGTCGGGCTTGACTGTGCCAGCGGTTTCCTGGAGCTGGGCGTCAAGGTGACGCTGGTGGAAATGGCGGGCTGGCTGTTATCGAAGCAGCTTGACAAAAGAGCAGCCGAGGCTTACCAGGACGCATTTGCAGGGCGCGGCGTGAAACAATATTATGGCGTGGGTATTGCAGAAGTGACTTTAGATGAGGAGAACCGGATTACGGAGGCAGTTCTGACCGATGGGACCAGACTTCCATGCGACTTTGTGGTTGTGACTGCGGGCGTGCGCTCTAACGTAGAATTCCTCGAGGGAACAGGAATTGAGCTGAGCCGTTTCGGACTTGTGTATGACGAGACCGGAAAGACCAGCGACGACAATATTTACGGAGCCGGAGACGTATCGGGAAGTAGCCCGATTTGGCCGGTGGCAGTCAAGGAAGGAATCGTGGCTGCAAGCAACATGGCAGGCGTGCCGCGGAAGATGACGGATTTCTTCGCCAGCAAGTCCACCATGAATTTCCTTGGAATTCCAAGTATGTCTTTAGGAGATGTGAATCTGGAAGGAGAGGATATCGAAGTGGAAGTGAAGAAGACGAAAGACTCCTACAAGAAGATTTTACATAAAAATGGGAAAATCGTGGGAGCGGTTCTTCAGGGGGATCTTGCTTATGGCGGAATCCTGCAGCAGCTGATCGCGCGGAAAATCGATGTGCGCAGGGTGAAGAAACCGATATTTGATATTGATTACTCTGACTTTTTCCATATGAAGGAGAATTTTGAGTATTATTTTGAAGAAGAGTAGACCCGCCTGCGGGAGAAGGAAGGAGAGAATAGATGGAGAGATTAGAGAGAATGCCGGTTCCGGTGCTGCCGACTTTTGTGGGAGCTTTGACTTTAAGTAATGTGTATTCGGGAATGGGATATACCTGGGTGAGACATTTGACGATGTGGACGGCGACCATTGTGCTGCTGCTTTACATTGTGAAGATCGTCAGGTTCCCGGGAACCTGCAAGAAGGAATATGAGACGGTAATTCCCTGCAGCCTGTACGCGGGATTTACGATGGTGATGATGATTCTGGGAAGTTATTATTTTGATTATGTTCCGGCACTTGGAAAAGGCATGGTACTGGCGGCCGTTGCGATTCATGCGGTGCATATTCTGATATTTACCTATCGCAATGTGATTAAAAAACGGGATATCAACACCTTTATGCCGAGCTGGTTCGTTACCTACAACGGAATCATGGTGAGCTGTGTCATCGGCGGACCGATGAATATCGCGCATGTTTTGAAATACGTGCTTTACTATGGAATTATCGTTTATTTTGTGATTCTGCCGTTCATGCTGTGGCGACTCTTTACGGTAGAGGTAAAACCGCCGGTCTACCATACGATGGCAGTGCTCCTTGCGCCGTGTAGTCTGTGCGTGGTAAGCTACCTGAATCTGGTACAGGATCCGAATCAGGTTCTGCTATTTGTACTTTATGGCTGTGTGCTGGCTTCGATTGCATTTATCATTATTAAGCTGCCGAAATTTTTCGCATTTTCCTTTGCACCGGGATTTGCAGGCATGACTTTCCCGATGTGTATCGGGATCGTAGCGACTAATAAGATGACGGCTTATCTGACCGGAGCAGGCAAAGAGTCTCTGGCGGCGATGACCGCGCAGCTTTCCGGAATTCAGATCTATCTGACCAGTATGATCGTGGGATTTGTGCTTCTGAATTTCCTGATCATGGCGCTTAGGATTGAGCGGAAATAGGATTGTGATTGAAATGGTGCTGTCCGGGGAAATGGATTTTCGGGCGGTATGAAATGGAAGAGGGGATTCTTGAAATCGTGAGGGATGGAGAGAATCTCCTTTTTGCTGCCAGAATAAGATTGTTGACGTATGATAATAATAGATATATAATTATAATGTGATTTTGCAAAAAAATTGCAGAATGGAGGTGGCTATATGCTTCTCGAATTTAAGACAAAGAATTATAAATCATTTATAGAAGAAGCCAGTTTCTCTATGGTCGCTGCGCCAAAGCAGAAAGGACTAGATTACAGTTTGATGAAAACTAAAATAAAAGGGAAAGAGATTAGAGGATTGAGTTCCTCTGTAATTTATGGACCGAATGCTGCAGGAAAGACGAATATTATAGGCGCAATGGACGTATTTCGCGCAATTGTATTACGAGGGAATGTCAGAAATTCTGATGAAAAATCTTCACCAAATCCGGCAGCGGCGGCATTGGAGTTAATTCCTAATAATAATGAAACGGAAGGAAAGCAGGTCTATTTTTCTACCGAGTTTTATGAAGAAGAAGCAGATGATAAATTTAGGATTTTGTATGAATTGGCAATTGATTTAGGAACATTCCTGGATGAAGAATATCCAAGAAAAATAACATTTGAAAGCCTTTTTGTAAATGGAGAGCCGGTTTTTAAACGCGCAGAAGATTTGCATATTGGGAATATGAAAGTAATCAAAAGATACCTCTCTGACGTGGCAAAACTAAATACAGAAAGTGTAAATGAGATTGCAAAGAACAGTTTAAGTCAAGAGGAATTGTTTTTAACAAATGGATTTAAACTCATTTTTTCACAGAAATTTACAAAACTTATTGTAGATTGGTTTACGAATAAGTTTATGGTAATATATCGTGCGGATTCTATGCAGTTGATTAAAAGATTTGCGGATCCTAAGAAAAAGGCAGTTTATGTGGAAAAGACAACCGATAAAGCGGCAAAATTATTTGGAATCAATTCCAATGCAGTAGGCTATGTAGTAAGTGAAGATGAGCCGGATGCAAAATTGTATTCTATATTTAGGAACACAAAGAATAAAAAAAGTGCGGCTATTGCGGCAGAAATTTTTGAATCTTACGGAACAATCCGCTTTATTAATATGTTTCCGTTAGTTATAAAAGCAATTCAGACAGGTGGAACATTGGTAGTTGATGAATTTGATGCGTCTATTCACCCAATGGCGTTGATGAGTATTATCAATGCTTTTCATAATGATGACATCAATATTCATCATGCGCAGTTGATTTTTAATACGCATAATCCGATTTTTTTGAACTCCAATCTGTTTAGACGGGATGAGATTAAGTTTGTAGAGCGTGATGACGATAATCATCAGAGCATCCTGTATGCATTATCTGATTTTGGAACGGCGGGCGACAAGGGCGTTCGTAAATATGAAGATTATATGGGGAAATACTTTATCAGCCAGTATGGTGCGATTAAGGATATTGATTTTACACCAATCTTTGAGGAGATTTTGGAGAGAGAAGAAGAGGTGTAGTGATGGCAAAGAGAAAATCAACTAATAAATATTATTTTAGTGTTGAAGGAGAAACGGAACAGTCTGGCTTTATAGGAGTCAGATTTTTGGAGGTGTACAATGGCGCTCGAAAATAAATTAGGGCTTACAAGTTCTGTAGATCTTGCCCGTGAGGAAGAACGCATCAGTAAGAAAAAGGCTGTGGAGCTTTTCGAAAACGGAACGCTTGATAAGCTCGATGCAGGAAAGTTTTCTGCACTTAAAGCAATTCATAAATATCTTTACGAGGATATCTACGATTTTGCCGGAGAACTCAGAACCGTCAATCTTTCAAAGGGGAGCTTCCGCTTTGCTCCTTTGATGTATCTTGAAGCAGCACTTGAGAATATCGATAAGATGCCACAGTCTACTTTTGATGAAATCGTTGAAAAGTATGTAGAGATGAATATCGCCCACCCGTTTAGGGAGGGAAATGGGCGCAGC
Source organism: Roseburia hominis (assembly GCA_040702975.1). Taxonomy (NCBI): domain Bacteria; kingdom Bacillati; phylum Bacillota; class Clostridia; order Lachnospirales; family Lachnospiraceae; genus Roseburia; species Roseburia hominis. The sequence goes on along the minus strand of CP159990.1, from coordinate 3,455,833 downwards.
ACTCGTATCTGGCTGGATTTAATTTTCAAAACTGAACTTCACAAAGTTGTTGACTGGAGCAAAGTGGATAAAGAGGACTACCCGCTCGCAATGGAACGCAGCCCGATTAGAGATATCGAAATTAAACATCTGTTGAAAAACGCATTGACGGACGAGATCAACAGCCGTGAAGTCTATATGAAAGGCATTGATCACAGCTACTATTATGAGGGCTATACAACCTTTAAGACGGAAGAATTGTAAAAGGAAGGAGAGAAGGTAAGTTATGAGGAGAAGAGGAATTGGGCTTATACTGCTTTTGCTTGCCGCCGTTTTATGCTTTGGCGGCTGCGGAGGAAAAGAGGCAGAAGAGGCGGCGAAGAAGGAAGCCCAGGAGGAGCAGGAGAAAAAGGAAGAGGAAGAGAAAAAGAAGGCCGAAGAAGAAGCCAGAAAGGCCGAAGAGGCAAAAAAAGCCGAGGAGGAGAAGAAGGCCGAGGAAGCCAGAAAGGCTGAGGAAGCAGCGAAAAAGGCGGAAGAGGAAGCGAAGAATGCCAGGAGCGGCTATCTGATCGCAATCGATGCGGGGCATCAGCAGCACGGGAACAGTGAGCAGGAGCCGGTAGGGCCGGGAGCCTCTCAGACGAAGGCGAAAGTTGCCGGTGGGACCAGCGGAACGACGACGGAGATCCCGGAGTATGAGCTGACCTTGGCTGTTTCATTAAAGCTCAGAGATGAACTGGAAAGCCGGGGCTATGAGGTGCTGATGGTCCGGGAGACCAATGATGTCAATATTTCCAATGCAGAGCGTGCGCAGATGGCAAATGAGGCTGAGGCCAGTGCATTTATCCGGGTACATGCGAATGGGGCGTCTTCCAGCAGTGCAAACGGCATGATGACGATCTGCCAGACTCCCAATAATCCATATAACGGGGCGCTTTATTCTCAGAGCCGGTCACTTGCGGACTGCGTGTTAAATGCAGCAGTTGCTTCTACGGGCGCAAGGTATGAGAGAGTCTGGGAGACCGATACCATGAGCGGTATCAACTGGGCCCAGATTCCGACGACCATCGTGGAGATGGGCTATATGACCAATCCTGAGGAAGATCAGCTTATGGCTACGGAGGATTACAGGAGTAAGATCGCGGTGGGAATCGCAAACGGGATTGAGCAGTATTTTGGATTTTAAGAGAGAAATTTATGAAGGAGGAGAGACAGTATGTTTTGTCAAAATTGTGGGAAAGAAGTACAAAGTGACGACAGATTTTGCTGGAATTGCGGTGTAGAGATTGGCAAAGCTTTGCAATCGCAGGAAATGACGGCAGAATTCAGGGAAGAGAAGGAGGAAAATGGGGTCCCGGACGGGGAAAATGTTCTGAAGAAGGTGGGATTTTCCGAAAGCAGCCAGGAAAAAGTGGTGGTGTCAAGTAGTAATGATATGGAAAATCGGGCAGCAGATAAGGGGCATGAGGATTATGACTATGAGAAACTGCCTACAGAGAAACCGCAGGGCATACATAATATTTATGTGATAGATTTCTTTATCCGAATGTTGGATAAGTCCAATATTCCGCTCTTTATTTATCTTATTATCAATGTGGTGATTATCGGTATTATTGCGACTCTGTTTTGTGCACTGCCGATCGGCTGGGGCATTGCGGTAGGTTTTTTGTTGTATCTGGCTTCGGTTTCTGTTGCGCTTTCTCCAATTGGGGAATGGATGCTGAGGAGACAGACGGGGTGTGTGAAGATAGACGATAAGGACGTGATTGATCGTTTAGAACCGATATTCCGTGAAGTATATTATAAAGCAAAAAAGGCAAATCCGATGATTTCCAGCGATGTGAGACTCTTTATTAATGATGATGAAGCGCCGAACGCATTTGCAACAGGAAGGAAGACTGTCTGCGTGACGCGGGGACTTCTCGCTATGGACGATGAGCAGATCCGCGCGACGTTAGGTCATGAATTTGGACATTTATCTCACAAGGATACGGACCGGATTCTTGTGGTCTCCGTGGGAAATACAGTTATTACTGCAATTATGATGCTGTTCCAGATCGGCGTAATCATTGGCGATGTGATCATGCAGATCGTAGCGATGTTTACGGGAGATGATGAAGGATTTTTCATTTCTATTTTGAGTGCGATTTCAAGAGTAATCACCTTGGTTTTGATTCGTGGATTCATGAAGGTATGGAGTGCACTTGGAGTTGCTCTTTGTATGAAGACCAGCAGAGGAAACGAATATCTGGCAGATGCATTTTCCTTTAAGCTGGGATATGGAGACGGTCTTTGCGCTATGCTGTCGGCATTAGGAGGCGGGGAGAAGCCGCAGGGACTGTTTGCGAACCTTGCCAGCAGTCATCCGGCAAGCGTGGACAGGATTGCACGTCTTCAGGAAATGAAGAATACACAGAGTATTGAAGGGTAGGAGGATGAGCTGATGGGATTCGGTAAGAAGAAAAAGGCGAAGAAAGCAAAGAAGGAAGAGATGAAAAGTGTACCGGTAAAATCGGTCAAGGTAGATATGCAGCATAATCCGCTCTATCCGCCGAAGCAGGAAAGTGATATGCAGGAGCTGCTCACGGCGTTTGGAACTACCGTGGTATGCGTACTCCTGGTGGTATTTATTGTTTCTAAGTTTAGTTATATGAATCAGGTCAACGCTTATGGGAATTATGGAAATAACTCTGTTACAACGCAGCAGAATGAACCGCAGGATCAGCAGGAAGATGTGACAGAGCTTGAAGAAGTGCAAGAGGAAGAGCCGGAGGATGTGGCGGATACAGATGAGGGCACAGACGAGGTGACGGAAGAGCCGGAAGTGACTCCTGAGGAGCCCAAGGAAAATCCGGATTACATCATTGCAGATAGTAATTCCAGATATGTGTCCGTCAGTGAGCTAGAAGGATTAAGTAAAGAGGAACTGAGCCGGGCACGGAATGAGATTTATGCACGCCATGGCCGGAAGTTCAAGGATGCGGGGCTTCAAAGCTATTTTGATTCAAAGGCCTGGTATAGTGGAACCGTAAATCCGGACGATTTTTCAGATGGAATGTTAAATGAATATGAGAAGAAGAATGCGGAGACCATTCTTTCTTATGAGAAGTCGAAGGGATATAAATAGAGAGAGGATGTTATTTTTTGGCGGGAAGATTTCGCGGAGGGGAATTGACGGATGGAAGAGGAGAGGAAAGTTAGGTTTTGTACGGCTTGTGGCAAGGTGTTGAAACCAGAAGCAAGGTTTTGTACCGGGTGTGGAACTCCGGTTCGTGCGGTTGTGGAGAAGCCGGCAGAGGAAGCCCTGGATGTGAAGGAAAATCCGGCGATGGATCAGGAGCCGAGAATAGAGGAGGGGCAGGAAATAAGAGGGGCTTCGGGGGCTGAAGAAGAGCCGGAAATAGGGAAAATGCCGGAAATACGGGAAGAATCAGGAATGAGGGAGAGCCCGGGAAAGAAGAGGACGGAAACAATCAATGTGTCTAAGGCGGACGAAAATGTCAGGAATCCGTTTTTACTAAATGGGAAGAATCCATGCGAGGATATTATACACCCTTCGCTCAGGAAGCTGGAGAAGAGGAAAATAAAGTTCCGCGAAATTTTCGCTTCGCGTACAGAGAATACTGGGAATGAGGAAGAGCAAGCGCATGCAGGGGAAGGGCGTTGTCGAACGGAAGAAGAGCGTATAGAGGAAGAACATCGTTGGGCGGAAGAAGAGCGCCGTGAAGAAGAACGACGCCAGGCAGAAGAGAGCGCGCGTCGCGAGGAAGAACGTCGTCGGGCGGAAGAAGAGTGCCGTGAAGAAGAGCGATGTCGAGCGGAAGAAGAGGCGCGTATAGAAGAGGAGCGACGTCGAGCGGAAGAAGAGGCGCGTATAGAAGAGGAGCAACGTCGGGCGGAAAAAGAGCGCGTGGAGAAAGAACGACGTCGAGCGGAAGAAGAGCGTATAGAGGAAGAATGCCGTCGAGCGGAAGAAAAAGCACGTATAGAAGAAGCTCGTCGCCGGGCGGAGGAAGAGGTGGCGCGTGAGCGTCAGATGCGTGAGGAAGAAGCGCGACGGCATCAGGAGGAGTTGGCCCAGATTAAACGCCAGACAGAAGAAACAATATTGAGGCGTGAAAAAGAAATAAAAGAACAATTAGCTGCAGAAAAAAATCGAATCGAAGAGCTGGCAGAAGAGCAGAAGCAGCAATATATGAAGCAGCTAAACGAGGAACGGCTCCGGAGAGTAGATGCGGAAACGCAACTGGAACGCAGCGTAGAAGTGATGCGGAGCATTCAGGAAGAAGAGCGCCGCAAGGAGCAGGTAAGTGTTAAAGAAGACACAGCGCATGTTAACGGGACATCCACACCGCATATACCGAGAAGGAGTTTTGGCTCCAGTACACAGGCAGAGGCAGGCAAAGGATTCCGCACCTCAAAGGTGGAAAAATTAGCAGGCTCCAGAAAAAAGAAATAGGAGGTTTATTTATAATGGCAATAGCAGAAGTAATTAAGTTTGAAGGGGATCCCAATCAATTAGTCTGGAAACACCCGGCGGAAGATTTCAATACGCTGTCCCAGCTCATTGTAGATGAAACACACGAAGCCCTTTTTGTGATTAACGGAAATGCAGCGGACCTTTTTGGACCGGGACGCAGGACATTAAGCACATCCAACATTCCGCTCCTTCGGAACATCATAGAGATTCCCACGGGTGGAGCGACTCCATTCCCCTGTAAGGTGTTCTTTATCAACAAAGTACACCAGATGGATATGAAATGGGGAACCCAGAGCTCTATTCCGCTGGAAGACCCTCTGTATGACATCTTTATGCATGTGATGCTTCACGGAAGTATTTCGATTTCTGTGGATGAGTCCAGAAAATTCATGTTGAAAATGGTAGGCTTCAGGGATCGTTTTGATGCAAATAATCTGGTTGCCAAGTTCCGGGGAATCATTTCTTCACATGTGAAAGATGCAATTTCCAAAATCATGATCGAAGGGCAGCTCAGCTATTTCATGATCAGCTCGCACTTGTTGGAAATCAGTAATGTTGTAAAAGAGCGGCTTGACGAGATTTTTGAGGAATATGGCGTCAGAATCGAATTTTTCAACATTGAAGCTATTGAAGTACCGGATAAGGACTATGCAGAGATCTCACAGGCGAAGAAACTCAGATCCAGCAGGCTCATTCAGGGTTATACCTGGCAGGAGGAACGTCAGATGATGATCGCGGAGAAATTTGCGGCCAACGAAGGATCCATGGGAATGATCGGAGGGGTCATAGGAGGGGCCGCAGGAGGAATCGTAATGGGAAATACGATTTCTGAAGTGGCGAGAAATGCCCTGTCCGCAGAGCGGGTTCCCAAAGAAGCGCCGCCGAAGAATGTAGCCGGTCAGCCGCCTGTCATGGGAGTAAATGCAGGATCAGCGGGCAAAGTCGACGTACAGGCAGTTTTGAAAAATCAGGAGAACGCACAGGTTCAGGAAACCCAGGCAGAAGGGGAGACGGCATCAAAGCAGACCAAATTTTGTCCGGAATGTGGAATGCCAGTGGCAGAAGGTGCCAAATTCTGTTCTGAGTGCGGACATAAGCTTGCGGCAGACACCTGCCCGGGATGCAAAAGTCCGATCAAACCGGGAATGAAGTTCTGTCCGGAATGTGGAACGAAACTGATGTAGGAAATTAAGAAAATAGAGATATACTATAAGGAGGAACGGGTGAGATGAGTAGAATGACGGAGAAAAAAGCCGGTGTGATGCTGGGGCTGATTTACCTTATTGCGTTTGGCGTGGCAAATATGCTGATCTTCTTTATATTTGATGAGAAAAATACAGTTTTTTGGATCAGCTATGGTTTTATGTGTGTGGCGTTTGTAGTACAGATTGTCAGTATGTTTCTGGCGTTTAAAGCTTTGGAGGCAGAGGCAGTGTTTTTCGGGATTCCGCTGTCATCTTTGTCTTTGTTCTACTTTTTTGCAGCGGTATTTACGGCAGTAGTATTTATGTTTTTCCAGAATGCGCCGCTTAAGCTGGCACTTGCACTTCATATCATCATTCTTGCCGTGTACACAGTCGTAGCTATTTTGTCGCTTATGTCGCGTGATGTGGTACAGGATGTGAACGACCAGGTAAAAGTCTCTGTGACAGCGATCCGCAGTATGCAGGTGGACGTGGACACGCTCATGGGGTATGTGAATGACGCCGCGTTAAAGAAAAGTTTAAGGAAACTTAGCGAGACGATTCGGTATTCTGACCCGATGTCAAATGACGCTGTTGTGGAAATCGAAGATGAGATCATGCAGGCGATTTCTGAGCTGCGCATTTTATGTGAAAATGAGCAGAATGCGGAAGCAATGCAGGCCTGCCGTGATACAGAGCTCTTGTTTGTGCAGCGGAATAAATTGCTGAAAGCAACAAAATAGATCAAGTAACTGATAAGAAAAGAGGCAGATGTATGGCAGTAAGCTACAAGAGTTTAAAATGCGACTGTTGTGCAGGGGCATTAGAATACAATAAAGAGAAAAAAGTCTGGATTTGTCAGTATTGCGGGAACGAGATTCGCAGAGAAGAAGAGTATGACGGGCTTTATACGATCAAGAATGTCGTGCGTCAGACGATTTTGGATACGGCATATGCCCGTCTTGATGCGGCAAGAAACAATCTTGCTGAATGTGAGAAAATGGCGTCACGTTACGTAGGGACAGCGATTGCCAGACTTTGCGTACAGATGTTTACGCTCATCACCCCCGGTGCATGTCCGCCGGGGAATGAGAAAAGGCTGATCGCTCAGCTAAAAAAAGGCTATGAAGAATTGAAGGAAATGGGGGAAGGGATTGCTGCTGAGGAAGAAGCACTCTATGAGTCTTTTGAAAACAGCGCCGATGTATTTGGCGTGCTGGTTCTTGTGTTTGACTCCTTGGGAGACACACTACACCGGGATTTTGCGGAAAATCTGCTGCATGTACCCGATGTATATTCCGTGTCTGTAAATGACAGCCTTTTGCGCTATGCGATGAAGAATAAAAAACAGGATATGACCGACCGGATACTGGAAAATGTTGAAAATCTTTCCTGTAAAAGTGCACTCCTCGCAGTGCTGGAAGGATACCAGGATGGGGAAGGCAAGCGGGGGCATATCAGGAGAATCCTGCCAAAAGCGCAGCTTGGGCCAGATGACAGGAAACTTCTGGAAACATACATAAAAGAATCGCAGGATACTCTGGAGACAAAGCTCTGCGTATACCGGGAAGGAATGCATAAAGGGGTAGTTCCTTCTATTGAATATGTCACGGAGCATTTGCTGGAGAGAGCTCGCAGCGGGAAGAGGCTGTAAGAGAAGTGATCGCTCTTCTTTGCGAGTCGAAACCACAGGATGTGCAGTTATATTATTTGGTCGACAGAATCTTTCAGGTCCATACAGGCGCGATGGCGCGCGCAGAGCTTGATGAGATAGAAAAGAGCGGCATCTACCTGGCGATCTCCGTAAAAAATGTAAGTGCGATGTTGAGCAGAGGGGATTTGAACGGGGAGGAAAAAACAGCGCTTCTTGAACTGGCTCACCACTGGAAGATGGACGCACGGGCAAATGACAGTATTCTTGCAGAATATCTGAATCGGAATCAGGACAGCTTTGAAAAGAGAATGCCAGTGATCGAAAAGCTGATCACTTATGTGGAGACAATTTCCACACCGGCGCTTGCACAGTATGTGCTAAAGACCGGCACGGACAAAGAGCAGAAGGTAGAAGTCCTGAAGAAATTGTTGGAGTTGAACATCAATCTTAGCTTCTTCGGGGATCTGCTGAAAGAGTATATGAGAAGTAACTGCGATTCGACAGAAACAAAAAATGAAATTGTTTCTTTGTTATCGAAAAAAGGGCTGAAAGTGGATGGACAAGTGTTAGTAGAAAAGGCACTTGCGATAGAGGAGGGAAATCTTGAGGAGACAGCGGCATTTATTCAAACGATGCTTTCCGGCGGTGTCAGGCTACGCAATGATGCACTGAGCCAGTATCTGGAGAAGGCAAAAGAGCACCGCTATCATTCACAGATCATTCGTCTTTTACATCAGCCATCAGGAATCTTAAGCGCAGAAGCAGTGAACAATTACGTGCTGTATTGCCGTGATGAAGGCGGTATAAAGGCGCAAAATGCATTGGTGTTTTCCGAGCAATGCAGCCAGCCTTTTGGAAGTGCTATGTGCAAGGTGATACATTTGGGAAAAGAAATCCGGTGTAATCTGATGCAGGGCTATATCCTGACGGTACAGGATGATCCCGAGACTGCACGAATTTTGTTAAATGCAATGAAAAATGCAAAGAGCAGGCTGAATCTTCCCATAATGGCAGAGGGTGAGAGCGTGAAATTCAAGAAATATGTGGTAGAGCATCGACAGGAATTAAGCGTTCTTACGGAACAATTATGTACAGAAAATCGAGTGTTTACACTGTTATTTTAAGAAGCCGAAACACTTTTTTTGCTGCAGGGCGAACCGAAAATGAATGGCGGCAATCGGGAAAAGCAGAGAAGTGAAGGCGTGACAAAAAAGGGAAAAGGAGGGGGATAACACATGACTCAGGAAGAATACGAGGAGCAGCAACGGGAAATAGAACAGCTAATCAATCAGATCAATGCCCTGATTGCTGAAAATAACATGCTTGCGCAGGAGATTGAAAATGCGCTGCATAATATCCAGGTGCTAAAGAGCAACATCAGCGTTCTGCACCGGGATGTGGAGCCAGCCATGCATGTTCTGTCCGGGGAGATGGGAATGAATGCGGACAAGGCAAAGATGGTGAGCGATGCACTGAATGAATTGACCGAGCAGTATTTTACGTTTAAAACGCTGTCTTCTGCCTCGAAGAATCTGTCCCAGTATACCGAGGAATATTACACCAGATTCTCCTATTATCACATGCTAAGGAGGATCACATTGGGGTACGTTATCGGCCTGGACAGCAATTTTGTTTCCAGCGAGAACATGAGAAAAACGGTAGAAAAGGCATATCTTCAGAACACGGAATACTGGCTGGCGTATGCTGCAAGTGCGATCATGCTATGGGCCTCTGACGAAAAGGAGGCTGCAAAGCGGGCGCTGGATAAGGCCTTGTTCATGAATCAGGGAAAAGCAGCACTATTCTTTATGCTGGTGAATCTGAGGTTCGACCGGACGCAGCCTGCGCAGGAGTGGTTCGTGTATTACATGGAAAGAATCGATGCGTCCAATTTGGGAGAAGAATGGAAGTATCTGCTTCAGGCCTATCTTAGTGGCGCCTTTGGCGAGGAAGAAGTGTTCCAGGCGGCGGTTGCGGAAAAATTAAAGACCATGCTTGCAAGAGCGGAGGCGACGACGGTAGATCTGGGCAGGAAATTTAGTGACCGGGCCTATCGGTTCGAGGAAACGTATTTGCATCAGACAACCCAGGCATTCGCGCATCTGAAGCAATGCTGCACCTCCTACCAGGAGATGACAGAGCTTCTCTCTGACGCCGAGAAAAATGAAGTAATCGCGGCATTTTATGATAAGCTGTCTCAGGAAACCGAGGAGATAGGAAAAGATATCAGTCAGCGGATCGAGAATGTGCTGTATTCTCTTGTCGGCAGCTATGATGATGCGGAATTTGAAGTGGTAAAGAAGATGAGATATAATGAAGCCGTTCTTTCTGCACAGGGAAATGTGACGAAGGCGCAGGAAAAGTACGACCAGGAGTTCGGCGAGGCGGGAAAGAAGAATTTTGGAGATCTCCTCGTCGACTGGGCTTTTGCAGAAGACAGCAATCTTACGCCACTTATGATCCGCAAGTTTTCGATTTCTTTTATGAAAGACTGGATTTTGAAAGGTTATCAGAAGTATGCTGAGGACTATCGAAAGAAAGAAAAACAGGCATATGCTTTCCAGATCGACGAAGAATGTCAGATCGTTTGTACGGAGCATGATTTCGAGAAGGGCAAAAAACAGGTGGAAGAATACTATGAACGTAACAAATGGAAGCATATTCTATCCGATAAATTTACACTTCTTTACCTGCTGCTTATAGCCTGTGGAATTATAACGCTGGTCATTATGGCGTTCCAATTTTCGAAAGTGGCGCTTACAATCGGGATTTTGCTGGTGATCGTAGGTACATTTTTAATCTGGAGGCGGATCGTGGAATTAGGCGACGCCATAAAAGAGAAGAAGAGATTGGGCGTGCAGAAGCTTAGGCACTGTCTGACGGAACTCTCCCAGTGGCGCGAACTGTTCCACCAGGCAGATGATAAAATGGCAGATTTAGAGGCGGCGCTTCGCGGGTTTGACAGGGAATTTGAGTAAAGGGGGCAGGAAAGATGTCGAATGTATCAGGAGCAATTTCTGAATTAAATCAAACTATTAACACATTTGAAACCAAAGTAGATGTCCATGTACAGAGCGTTCACAGCTCCAGCATCAGCGTGGATGAGGCGACGGAGCGCATTTATCAGAAGATTCTGAAGTTCCGTGAGGATATGGAGCATGGAGAGCAGAAACAGCTTGCCCATGAGAATATTATCCGAATCGACCAGATTATCAAAGAACAGTTCAGCAATTATGAGACGATCCGGCGCACGGTGATGGGAGTCGTAAGGGATTTTGACATTAATCTGGTGCGCAACAGTACGATCCAGGAGCTGTCCGAAGAACTTTGGATCACCAGCTCGCGGTATTGGCTCTCCTATGCGCTTATTGCTATCACGGCCTGGGTGAACAATTACCCGGAAGTCGCAAGGAATGCACTAGGAGAGAGTGGAAGAAAGGATGCCATTAAGACGACCTTGTTCTTCTGTCTTTTGAATCTCAGGTTCAATAGAATGGATGCCGCGAAGAAATGGTTTTACGAATATTTTAAGACGCTGGACCCGACGATGCTTCAACAGGAGACAGCGGTGATGCTCCAGGCATTTTTGAATGGAATTTTTGGTAAAGACAAGGAATTGGAGCACGAGGTCATTCAGGTGATCGATCAGTGGATCTCCATCATAAATGAAGATGCGCAGATCTGCGAAGAGCTGGTTGGCGCTTACGAGACTTATATTGGAAATCTGAATCCGCAGGTAAAATTTGACTATGTTTCGATTCTGCAATATTGTGTTAATGCACAGGAACTTGCACAGGCTTACCGTGATGTCTCAAAATACCAGGTGCTTTTAGATGTGCTGAAAGGTCTGGACGTAGAGGCGGGACCGCAAAATGACGCGAATTATGCACAGAGAGTGGATGCGGTGCTTATAAACCTGATCTCTAATTATGACGCGGAGGAGCTGGAACTTCGGAATCAGCAGGAATATTTTAATATGGTGGTCCGCAATGAGGGCGAGGTAGAGAAGGCCGAAGCACAGTATGAGGCGCAGATGGCCCTGCAGAATGAACATTTTAATATCGGGAAACAGATGATCAAATGGGCGATTTACGACGATGATGATACGACCAACGTGTACGTGCGGAAATTCGGGTTCCAGAATACGAAGCCCTGGTTCAGGAACGCACTGGATCGCTGGGCGATGAAGGTGCAGCAGGAATTCCCGATCGAGTATTCTCTTGCCATCGATACCTGGACGGGTGTAAGCAATGGCGAGGATCAGGCGGAGCTTACGGAGAATATGAAGAATTACTACGATACGAATAAATTTCACAATATGTTTGTAAATACGATCAATATTGCGGCACTTTTGGTACTGATTGTGTCGGCAGGACTTGCGTTTGTGACACTATATGCGTTGGTGGCAACCGCAGGAGCGGCGGCGGTGCTTGCTTTCAGGTGTATCAAGGCAATGAAGGAATACCCGCAGCGTGTGAATGCGGCATTGGAAGCACTGGCAGCAGTGATGGCTGAGATCACAGATTTCAGAGAATATTTTGAGGAGAACACGGGGAAGAAGGATGATGTACTTTCTTCTGCAGAATTCATCTAGGATTTAGGAACAAAGGAGAAAAGCAATGACGAACGAGAATAACAATGAAGCGGCTATGGATTTTGAAGCAATGATGGAACAGAGAATTCAGTCTAATTTTGCATCTGGCGAGGCCAGAACGGACGTTTCAAGCGAACGTCTTCGTGAGATGAGTAAAAAACTTCCATCCTGGAGTCTGGAGCCTCCGTACAGTTTTCTGAAATAAATTTAGAGGATAATTTTGTGACTCATAAGTACCGGAGCAGGGGGTGTATCTATGCAAAGCAGGATACCAGGCACTTATCAGGAATGGCTGGATCTGTTGAAAAGAATGCAGAAGCAGCCTGTATTTCAGGAGGAGCTTCTATATCTGGAGCAGGGGAAAATCATGGCCGAAGCCTATCTGCCAGATAGATTCCAGACGCATGTGACGGAGACGGTCGATGTGATGTTAAGGCGGAGTGTAAAAAGGTATGACCGTGCCAGAAAAGAGGCGCTGGAAGCAGGTGAGATCGACAGTATTCCCTTTTTGTGCATTCGGTTAAAACGAGAGATGGAGCATTGCTACTTTTACCGCCACATACGGTTCCTGGAAAGCGAGTTTGTGGAAAGGCTGGATCAGGAACTTAGCAGGCAGATATTACTTTTTTGGGAGCATGAGGCAAAAGAATTCAGGAGACTGGGCGAGGAGACACTGCAGGGCGATGTGGAAGAATTATACTATTTTCTGAAAAGAATGCAAAGACAAAATGTCGGCGAGGACTGCGGGAAAGCCCGGATGCCGCAGGGAAAGGATACGATACCGCAAAGACGATGGGAAATTACATAGAGACCAAAAATGAGATTGAAAATTACATATTTGCCAGAATTCCTTTGATTATCCTGGATACGAAAGAACGGGAGCGGGCTGAGCGGCTTTTGGCCGAGGCCGGTCGGGAGATGAAGATCGAGATTGCCTGTTATACGGATACCCGGCAGGTCTATCATCTGGGCAGCAATGTGACGAGAGATGTGGATTTTGATCCTCTTCCGTTCGTGGCGGATCAGTTTCGCAGGAAACGCGGCGTAACATTTGTACTGGGTGATGTGCGCAAGATCAGTGAGGAAAGTATGTTTGCCAGAGAAATCGTAAACCTGCTCTATCTTGCGATAGAACAGGCGTGTACCTTGATCATCATTACACCGGATATGGTGTGGCAGAGGGTTGCCGCATTTGGACTTAAGATTTCTTTGGATCTGCCGGATGCCGGAGAAAGAGAGGCGCAGATCCAGAGATTTAAGACTAGATTTGGCGGCCGTTTTCCGATTGAATGGGCGGAGGATGAGATTTCCCGGGCATCGGCATTATTAAGGGGTTTTACGGAGCTTCAGATTGAAAATATCCTGTCTTCGGTGATGGTAGAGCATGGTGGGCTGGGAAGAGAGCAGCTTTATGAGCTTACGCGGCTGAAAAGCAGAATGTATGCTGCTGTTCCGTGTATTCAGGAGGTCAGGGTCAGGGAGGATTTGGAAGTCTCGGGACTTGACCGATTAAAGGACTGGCTGCGGGAAAAGAAAAAACTCTTTTTTGTGCCGGACGAAGTCCTGAGAAAATATGATCTTACGCCGCCAAAAGGCATTCTGCTTGCCGGAGTACCGGGGTGCGGGAAATCCTATTCGGCTAAAATGACGGCCAGGGAGTGGGAATTACCGCTTTTTCGGTTTGATATTGGAAGCGTGTACGATAAATGGGTAGGAGAGAGCGAGCGGAGAATGCGGGAGGCGCTTAGGTTCATTGACAATGTGGCTCCCTGTGTTGTGTGGATCGATGAGATCGAGAAAGCACTATCCATATCGAATGCCGGTAATGATACGGGGAAACGGGTGCTCGGACAGTTTCTGTTCTGGCTTCAGGAGTCGGAAAGCCGGGTGTTCCTGGTAGCGACGGCCAATGATATTGGGAAATTACCGCCAGAGCTTTTTAGAAAAGGTCGTTTTTCTGAAATGTTCTTTGTTGATCTGCCGAAAGAAAATGAGAGGCGGCAGGCAATCTGCCAATACGGTATGAGGAGTCTGCGCTGTCATTTCGGGACAGAGTTCCTGGAAGAACTGGTACAGATGACAGAGGGATTTTCTTTTGCAGACATTGAGTACGTGATCAAAGAGGCTGCCCAGAAGGTACTTCTGTATGGCACAGATGGAGTGGGAGAGGAGCAGATCCGCGAATTGTTCCAAAGAGTGATACCGTTTGAGAGGACGAACCCTGAGGCGGTGGAAGCCTTGCGCAGATGGGGAGCAAAGCGCGCGGTGTCTGCATCGATAGAAGAAAACGAGGGAGGAGAAGGTCATGAGTGATATTAGTTCTCTGCGTGCGGAGCTTAGCAGGCAGGAAAGGATAAATAGAGAACTGAAAAGCCAGCTATATGAATTGGCGAACGGAGTCTCGAGAGCAGACAGTGAGCTTGCCGGATTTCGCAATCACGTCACCGGGACTTTGGCGGACAGTTCACATAGACTGGTGAACTCACATGAGCGGATCATTCAGGCATATGAGATTCAGGGCGAGATTGACCGGTTGTATGTCCGGTTCAAGAATATGGAGCTTGCCAATAAGAAGATTCGGGAATGTAACAATAAGAAATACTATGATTTTGGAAATTACCGTACCGTGCGCAAGCTGGTCCAGGGAATCATGGATAATATGGATGTGCAGATGGTCTCAGATGAGATTATTTATAAATCCGTGGAAAAGCAGCATCTGATGACGCCGGATTACTGGCTGACCTGCGTGTTGATTAGTGTAATGGCATGGAAAAATGATGACCGCCCGCTTGCCGACCGGGCGATGGCAAAGGCAATTGAACTGGATAAAAAGGAAAGCTCGATTTTCTATATGCTTTTTAATATCCGGTCAGGCAGGGAGGATGCAGCGCTGAAATGGTTCACCATATATCAGGAATGCGATCTGAAGGGGAGTGATGAACGTACATTTTTGATGCTCTTTTCACTTCTTAGCAAAACCATGGACGAGCAGGTAGACGATTATACCAAGTATGAAATCTACGGCTTTATCAATCGTGTGATCGCGCTGAATGCGCAGGCAGAGGGCTTCAGTGAAGAGCAGGTCGTAGGGCAGATTCAGGGGTATCTGACTGCGATGAAACAGGGGGATGTCCTGGAACTGAACCTGCTGAAAAAATGCTGTGACGATTACGGGCGGATTGCCGAAATGGTCAGTCTTGCTCAGAATAATATGCAGATTCTGCAATTCATTCTTGATGTAGGAAATGTAAGTGAACTGGAACGAAATGAATATCTTAGCAAGTTCATCGACGAGGAGATTGAAAGACCGAACAGTGTCGAGCGGGAAGTGTATGATGAAATCGAATATAATGAGATGGTGATCCGGTGTGACGGTGATGTGGAACGCGCAAGGAAACTGTATGCGGCGGAGCAGGAGCGCAGAGAGAAGGAACTGAACCTGATCAGGGAGATGGTGCAGTGGGTATATGCGCCGGGAAACGCAGAGGTGAACGGGCAGGTAAGAAAAAATATGTTTACACTTACCGGAACTCTTCAGAAAAAAGCAGTAGAACAATACGCGCAGGATTATCGGCAGATGGAGGTACATCAGCACCCTGTCACGCTGGGAGAATACCGCACGACGGCAGATTTTAATAATCAATCGGCAGAGCATGCGAAGATTGAAGCCTTCTATCAGGCACAAAAGGAGGAAAGACTGGCAGCGATCAAGGCTTGGCCGGCTTATGTGGCTTTTGCGCTTGGAGTGGCAGCAGCAGGGGGTGCACTGTATTTAGGAGTGCTGACGCTTTTGGCAGGAACTGTGGTCGGTGCAGCCGTGGGAATTTACGTTCTGGTTTCCGGTGCGAAGCAGAAGAAGCAGATTGAAAAGGATTGTCTGTTGAACGTAAAAGGAAAGACAGATTTGATGGATAAAGTATTTGTCGAGTACGAAAAGATGCGGCAGATCTACAGTGAATATGATGTCTACCAGGAACGGATTAGTGAGGAGATGGATAAGTTGTAAAGGCTTGTGAGGTGAGAGAAGATGGGAGAGAATACATGTATGCGCTGCGGGAAACCGTGTGGCGCAGGTGAAACGATGTGTGAGGAGTGTCAGGCGTGGTTTGCTCAGAAGACGGCAGGAAATGCAGGGCAGAAGAAGTTCAAGAAGATTCGTATACCGGAGCAGAGCAGAGGCAGCCAGTTCTGCACGAAATGCGGAAAGAAAATGCCGATCGAGGCAAAGTTCTGTACCGGTTGTGGAAATCCGCTTAGGAGAGCCGCTAAGATGACGGAAGGAGAGAAGAACGCAGAAAACAATCGGAGGGATGCAGCCGGAGAAACGGGGGATTCAGGCAATACAGGTGTAGAACAAAAGGAACCGGATACAGGGAAAGCTTCCGGAAAAGGGGCTAAGAAAATTCTGACAGCAGTGGCAGCACTTGTTCTGGTGGCAGCGCTGATCTTTGGAGCCTGGCTGTTCCTGGGAGATAGGAAGGAGACCGGTGGGAAGCAACAGGCCTCTTCTGCGGAGAATGCCGAAGGAAACGGAATCGGCAAGGCGGTCTATGAAGAGAGTGAGGAAGAGAAAGCCGCAAGGGAGAAAGCGGAGCAGGAGAAAGTGGAGCAGGAGAAGGCGAAGAAAGAAGAAGAACGGCTCAGAAAAGAGCAGGAGGAAAAAGAACGGGCGGAGCGGGAGGCCCAGGAAAAGGCAGCGCGTGAGCTTTCAATCCATAGCTATGAGGTAGTGGTCTCAGACTGCACCTGGGAACAGGCTTATGCAGACTGCAAAAACCGGGGCGGATATCTGGTTCGCATCAATTCGGCCGAGGAGTACAGTCATATTATAGGTATACTGCAGAATTATGGTAAGATTCATTTCTACCTTGGGGGTAAACGTGGACCGCAGGGAGTCGACTATTATTGGGTGGATAACGAAGGCGCTTTTATGGGAGAATGTCTGAATGCGGTGGATTCCTGGACTGCCGGTGGATACTGGTTTAAAAATGAGCCAAGTTTTGTGGATACCGGCTCCGGAGGAGCGGGACGCAACATTGAGGAAGCGTACATGAACCTGTTTTGTGTATCCGGAACCTGGTATCTCAATGATT
This sequence comes from Roseburia hominis, assembly GCA_040702975.1. Taxonomy (NCBI): domain Bacteria; kingdom Bacillati; phylum Bacillota; class Clostridia; order Lachnospirales; family Lachnospiraceae; genus Roseburia; species Roseburia hominis. The sequence continues at coordinate 3,438,849 of CP159990.1, read as the reverse complement.
CTTCGGGAAGCCTGGCAATAGATTATCCGGATCTTCTTGCAGGAAAAGTCGGATATATAGTGGAATATGAATAAGAGAAAGAAAAGACAAAGAAGTAAAAAGAAAAAAGGTATTGTCATATTGGTTTTTATAGTCTGCGTTGTGATGGCCGGAATCTGTGCAGTAGGAATGGGCTTAAAAGAAAGGCAGGCGAAGGATTCTGAGGAAGAAGCAGGGAAGAAAGAACAGAAAGAGAATGTTCAGTCAGATGGGCAGGAGGAAGCGCCAGATGAGGTGAAGACTCCGGAAAAAACGCCGGAAGAGCTTCTAAAAGAAGAGGTGGAGGCTCTGACCTTAGAGGAAAAAACGGCGCAGATTTTTATGGTGACTCCGGAACAGCTTACCGGCGTGGGCGTAGCCGTCGCGGCGGGAGATGTAACCCGTCAGGCGGTGGACGACTACCCGGTAGGAGGGATTATTTATTTCCGCCAGAATCTGCAATCACCGGAGCAGGTGGAGGAAATGCTGTCAAATGTGCAGTCTTATACGAGGGAGAGAATCGGTGTTCCGATGCTGCTTGCCATTGATGAGGAAGGCGGACAGGTGACCAGAATCAGCGGTACGCAGGGATTTGATGTGCCTGAGTTTCCCTATATGAGTGAGGTTGCAAAAGGGGGTGACCCGCAGAAGGTCAGAGAGATCGGTGAACAGATCGGAGCATATCTGAAGGAGTACGGGTTCAATATGGATTTTGCGCCGGATGCGGATGTTCTTATAAATCCACAGAATCAAGTTGTGCGGTATCGGTCCTTCGGAGCAGACCCGGAACTGGTATCAGCTATGGCGCTTGCCCAGTTCGAGGGACTTAAGAGCCAGGGAATCGTAGGCACATACAAGCATTTTCCAGGACATGGGGGCACTACGGCGGATACGCATGAAGGATATGGATATATTGAGACCACGATCGAGGAGCTTAGGGAGCGGGAAATGGTGCCGTTCAGGGACGGCATTGATGCAGGCGTACAGGTGATCATGGCAGGGCATATCTCCTGTCCGAATATTACGGGGGATACCAGGCCTGCGACACTTTCGCCCATGCTGCTTCAGCAGATTCTTCGCGAGGAAATGGGATTTGAAGGCATGGTGATCACCGATGCCATGAACATGGGAGCGATCACACAGCAGTATTCGTCCGGGCAGGCGGCTGTGGAAGCCGTCAAAGCTGGCGTGGATATGATACTCATGCCAGAGGATTTTAAGGCTGCTTACCAGGGTATCTTAGATGCGGTGAAAAGCGGAGAACTGACAGAAGAGAGGCTTACTGAGTCGGTGTGCCGGATCTGGAAGGTAAAAAAAGGGCTTGAGAATGAATAAGAAGTCTTGCTGAGGAAAAATGGCAGGGATATTGATGGCGCAGGGTGTTGACATTTTGCGAATCAGATTGTATGATATGTATAGTAAATTGAAAAATGAAGTTGTTCTTTGAGCGAAAGTGTCTAAGTTTTCCGGGAGACCGGAAGATATGAGACTTAGCCGGGATGCGTGGAGGATATATGCTCTGCAAGTCCCCGGGGTTTGGATGGAAACGCCCAGGCCTTCCTATCTTGTATGGTAGATGATGAAGCGTTTGCTTTGTGATGCGTACAGGACGAAGTACAAAGTGGAAAGAGACGTACTTTGATTGAAAAAAAGAGCACAAAGTTACCGAGATGTCCAGAGGCGGTTTATGTCCTGGCACTAATTTGCGTGTAAAAAGCAGCAGGGAGACTTTGTGTCTTTCTGCTTTTTTTATTTCATAGGAAATGGAGTATATATGACGATGGACGGACTGATTCTGGCGGGCGGAAAGAGCACCAGAATGGGAGGAAAACATAAAGGAGATCTGCTGTACCGGGACCAGACCTTTACGGGAAGAATCGTGCAGCAGTTTCGGCAAAATGCTGCGCATATCTGGCTTTCCTACGGGGAGGTACCCGGGAAGACGTATGAGGGCTGCAGTGTGATCACGGATATTTATCCCGGCCTGGGACCGATCGGGGGAATCTATACATGCCTTACCAGGTGTCAAAGCGAGGCGGTCATGGTGGCGGCCTGCGATATGCCGCTTATCGGGACAGAGCTTTTTCAGTATTTGAGCGGGCGGCTTGCCGAAGAGGAAAAACGGAGCGGAATTACGTACATAGCGGTGGTTCCGGTGGTTGAAGGAAGAATGCACCCGCTGGCAGCGATTTACAGAATAAAGATCAAAGAACGGCTGAAAGAGCAGATCATGGAGAAGAACTATCGGATACGAGACGCATTTCACGCAGTGGACGTGTTATATGTGGATTTGACCCGGGAGGAGAAGTATCGGAATATGCTGCGCAATATAAATACAGTAGAAGAATATGAGCAGCTTACAGGACTTTAGGAGGATAAAGGAGAAGTGAAGGAATGGACAGACTGACATTAGAGGAAGCAATGGGACGTTTACTTTGCCGGACCAGAAGAATTACGGAGACCGAAGAGATTCCTTTGTGGGATGCGGTGGGGAGGATTCTGGCAGAGGATGTGACGGCTGTAAGAAACCAGCCCCCCTTTCCCAGATCGCCCCTGGATGGCTATGCCGTGAGGGGAGCAGATATAAAAGGAGCTTCCAGGGAACGGCCGGCCGTGCTTACCGTGATCGATGAAGTGACGGCGGGGCATGTAACGAAGAAGGTCGTAGGAGAGAACATGGCGGTTCGGATCATGACGGGGGCGCCTATTCCGGCCGGAGCGGATTGTATCGTAGGTCAGGAAGATACCAACTACGGGGAAGAGACGGTAGAGGTGTACGAGGAGATCCTGGCCGGACAGAATTACTGTCTGGAAGGGGAAGATTATAAGAAAGGAGCGCTCCTGCTTCCCGCAGATACGCTGCTCGGCGCGGCGGAAGTGGGAACGATCGCAAGCCTGGGAAAGGAGACGGTCCGGGTGTACCGGAGTCCTTTAGCCGCACTCATTACAACAGGAGATGAGATCATTCTTCCCGGAGGGCCCCTTGGAGAAGGGCAGATCTACGATTCCAACTTATATACGTTAGGTTCCCGTCTCATCAACTGGCGTATCCCGCTTGCCCTCCGGACAAGAGCAGGAGATGATGCGCATCTTGTGGCAGAGCAGGTGAAGGAGGCGGCGAAAAAGGCGGATATCATCATCAGTACCGGCGGCGTGTCCGTGGGGAAAAAGGATATCATGCATGATGTTCTAGATCTGTTAGGCTGCGAGAGGCTGTTCTGGGGAATCTCGATCAAACCGGGAATGCCGACACTTTGTGCCGTTTATCAGGGAAAACTTCTGATCTGTCTTTCCGGAAATCCATACGGAGCAGCGGTCAATCTGGAGCTTCTGGTTCGCCCGCTTTTGGCGAAGATGTCGGGAAGAAGAGACCTGGAACTAAGGCGCACTAAGGCCGTGACAAAAAGCAGTTTCTTAAAGAAAAGCTTTGTGACCAGATATATCCGCGCTTATTACGAGGACGGGGAAGTCAGCATGGTGGATAGCCGGGCTAACAGCTCCGGAATTCTGAGTTCCATGTGCGGCTGTAACTGCCTGGTTGAGGTTCCGGCCGGAAATGAGCAGGTGAAGGAAGGGGAGACGGTATGCGTCATACTGTTATAGAGAACAAGGGGAAGATCCCACAGGTAGTAGCCGTCTGCGGAGTCAAAAATTCCGGAAAGACCACACTTCTTGCGCGGCTGATCGGGAAACTGACCAAAAGAGGCGTGAAGGTCGCTGTGGTCAAGCATGACGGGCACGATTTTAGCTGTGATGTGCCGGGAACAGACAGTGACCGCCTGCACAGGGCGGGAGCTTACGGAACGGCAGTATTTTCGAAGAATAGAATTTTTCTTCATAAGGAAGTGGAAGGAGCTTTGGAGACGGAGCTGATCCGGCAGTTTCCCGAGGCAGACCTGATCTTTCTGGAGGGATTAAAAAATAGTGCTTACCCGAAAATCGAGGTGGTGAGAAGAGCCATTTCCCAAAAACCGGTTTCTAATCCTGAGGGCAGATTTCTGATCGTGACGGACTGCTCCGGGGAGGAAATCAGGCAGTGGGAAATCGGGCAGGAAAAGATTGTAGATTTTGAACATCTGGAAGAGATGATAGAGGAAATTATAAGCAGGAGGGAATCATTGTGAAATTGATAAGAACAGAAGATGCGGTGGGACAGGTTCTGTGCCACGATATTACCCAGATCATTCGGGGCGTGACGAAAGACGCCGTTTTCCGCAAAGGCCATGTAATCACCGAGGAAGATATTCCGGTTCTTTTGAGTGTGGGGAAGGAGAACATCTATATCTGGGAAAATGATGAGAGCATGATGCATGAAAATGAGGCGGCAGAGATATTGTATGAGATCTGCAAAGGGGACCATATGCACGGCTCTCCGGTCAAGGAAGGAAAGATCGAGCTGATCGCCGACATAGACGGCATTCTCAAGATAGACAGGGAAAAGCTGCGCGCGGTCAATAGCATGGGACAGATGATGATCGCGTCCAGACACGGCAATTTTCCGATCAAAGCAGGAGATAAGATTGCCGGCACCAGAATCATTCCGCTTGTTATCGAGAAGGAAAAAATGGAGGAAGCGCGGGAAATAGGAAAAGATGCGCCGATCTTCAACATTCGCCCTTACAAATATTGCACAGCGGGGGTGGTAACTACCGGAAATGAAGTGCTGAAAGAGCGGATTCAGGACACATTTACCCCGGTAATTGAGGAAAAACTGGCAGAGTATGGCGTGAAAATGACGAAACACGCCTATCCGGGAGATGACAACGCGAAGATCACGCAGACGATTCAGGAAATGATTGCTTCCGGCGTGGATATGGTCATCTGTACGGGTGGAATGAGTGTGGATCCGGACGATAAGACGCCGCTTGCGATCCGCAGCACAGGAGCTGCGGTCGTGACCTACGGCGCGCCGGTGCTTCCGGGAGCCATGTTCATGCTGGCGTACTACGAAGGAAAGGTGCCGGTCATGGGTCTTCCGGGCTGCGTGATGTACGCGAAACGGACCATATTTGACCTGGTATTACCGCGGGTTCTGACAGGAGAGATCCTGGTAAAAGAGGATCTGGACCGAATGGGCGAGGGCGGACTTTGCCTGTCCTGTCCGGTGTGCACTTTCCCGAATTGTGGATTTGGAAAAACGATGTAGAAAAAAGTAAAGGTATGGAATTAGAGATGAAAGATAATTACGGAAGAGTCATTGACTATATGCGGGTCTCCATTACGGACAGGTGTAACCTGCGCTGCAAATATTGTATGCCGGAGGGAGTTACCTGGATTCCGATGGAGGAGATCCTGACGCTGGAGGAGATTGAAACGGTCTGCCTCCTGGCGGCGGACATGGGGATCCGCAAAATTAAAGTGACGGGCGGGGAGCCGCTTGTGAGAAAGGGCTGTCCGGATCTGATCAAAATGTTGAAAGGTATACCGCAGGTGGAGCAGGTGACGCTTACCACCAACGGCGTCCTTCTTGAAAAGTATGCCGGGGAATTGGCAGCAAACGGTCTGGACGCGGTAAATGTAAGTCTGGATACGCTGGATCCGGCGCGCTACGAGCGGATCACGGGGAGGCCGGAACTTGGCGAGGTTCTGAAAGGGATAGAAGCAATGGAAGCGCATGCGGTTCCGGTCAAGATCAATGTGGTCCCGCACCAGATGCATGAGGAGAAGGGAGAAATCCAGGAACTCTATTCTTTGGTAGAGATGGCGAGAGACCGCCGGCTTGACGTGCGTTTCATAGAGATGATGCCGGTCGGGCATGGAAAAGAGTTTCAGCCTATTTCCAACACCAGGTTGCTTAAGGATCTGCGCTGCAAATATGGGGAAATGCAGCCGGAGACGGCGGTGCATGGAAATGGCCCGGCTGTTTATTATAAGATTCCGGGATTTCAGGGAAGCATTGGATTTATCAGCGCGATTCACGGGAAATTCTGCGATCAGTGCAATCGAATCCGCCTGACTTCTACAGGACAGCTGAAACCCTGTCTGTGTTATGCGGACAGTATTTCCTTGAAGGAGAGTTTGAGAGCGGGAAATTTGGAAGAGGTGCGGTCGCTGATCCGTGAGGCGATTTTAAGCAAGCCGGCCAGCCACTCGTTTGACAAATGGGAGACGGTGACGGAAACACGGGAAATGGCAAAAATTGGAGGTTAGGAGAAATGGAAGAGAAGAAATTTGGCGTGATCAAAGCAATCTGTATCAGCGTAAAAAGAGGAACGCAGAAAAGTGAAGTGCCTGAGGCGGATATTCAGGTGGATTGGGGAATCGTAGGAGATGCGCACGGTGGAAAATGGCACAGACAGGTCAGTCTTTTATCTTACGAGAAGATTGAAGATTTCCGAAGCCGCGGAGCCGAGGTGGATTTCGGAGCATTTGGAGAAAATATCATTATAGAAGGTTTTGACCTCCGCACGCTTCCGGTGGGCTGCCGCTTCCGGATTGGGGAAGTGGTGTTGGAGCTGACGCAGATTGGAAAGGAATGCCATAGCCATTGTGAGATTTATAAGAAAATGGGCGACTGTATCATGCCGAGGGAAGGTGTATTTACCCAGGTGGTGACGGGCGGTCATATTGCAAAGGGCGATGAGGTGGAGTTACTCTTACCGGACAAGGACAGGCCGTTCACGGCGGCAGTTATTACGTTAAGTGATAAAGGATTTGCAGGAGAGCGGGAGGATAAGAGCGGCCCTCTAATTCAGGAAATGCTAAGCGATGCGGGCTACCAGGTGAAGGAGGCTCTGCTTCTTCCGGATGAGGTGGCAGGCTTAAAGAGACAGCTTATGCGTCTTGCGGATCAGAGGCAGGTGAACCTGATCCTGACGACAGGAGGAACCGGATTTTCCAGCCGTGATATTACTCCGGAGGCGACCATCGCAGTCTGCGACCGCATGGCAAGGGGAATTGCCGAGGCGATCAGAGGGTATTCCATGACCATTACGAAACGTGCGATGTTAAGCCGGGGCGAGTCGGGAATCCGGGGAAATACCCTGATCGTGAATCTCCCGGGAAGCCCGAAGGCAGTGCGGGAAGCATTGGAATTCATTCTCCCGGAGCTGGGACATGGACTTGGAATTCTGCGGGGGACGGAAGGGGAATGCGCCCGTCCTATGACAAAGTAGTCAAAGTAGATTTTGAAATTTTTTAGAAAATGAAGTGCGTTTCGCGCGACAATGCGCGGTTCGTGGGAAGGAAGGCGCTGCTGCGCAGCCTGACCGCGCAAAGAATGTGCGCTTATACATATATTTTTACGAATAGAGGTATCATGACAGGGCGGCCGACTGTCTTTGATATAGATGGAAACAAAAGAAAAAATAGTGTGAAAGTATGAAAGGGAGTAACTCTTTCCTTACTTTGTGTGCCGTCATAAGACGGCGCTTAAATAAAAATGGAGGCCAATATAATATGAAAAAAAGAATACTTACGGTTTTGCTCGCGTTATGTATGATGGCAAGCCTCGTTGCATGCGGAAGCAAGAAAGAGACAGAAGGAGAAAAACAGGAGAAGGAAGAATCCACTGAGAGCCAGAACGAAGAGACGCCGGAGGAAACAGAGATTCAGGTATTTATCGCAGCCAGTTTAAATACGGTGATGACGGATCTGGCAGAGCGTTTTCAGAAGGATCACCCGGAGGTGAAGATTACCTATAATGCGGACAGTTCCGGAACTCTTTTGACGCAGATCGAGGAGGGTTATGAGTGTGATATGTTCTTCTCTGCTGCTCAAAAACAGATGAATCAGCTTGAGGAAGACGGATTTGTAGTGGACGGCTCACGGCACAATGTGGTGAATAATCAGGTTGTGGTTCTTACGCTTAACGATAGCAAGACCAAAGTAACGGGACTTGCGAATTTAAGTGAGGCCGAAAGCATTGCCCTTGCAGGCGGCAGCGTTCCGGTCGGCAAATACACCCGTCAGGCACTGGTGAATCTGGGGACTCTGGAGAAAGTGGAAGATGTTTCCACTATCACGACGCAGCAGATTTCTGAGGCTCTGGGAGGAATAGAAATCAGCGAGCAGGATAATGTGAGCAAGGTGCTGATCGCCGTGACCGAGGGCGCCTGCGAGGTGGGTACGACCTATTATTCCGATACCTACGGGTTTGAGGATAAGGTGAAGATCCTGGAAACGGTAAGCTATGATCTGACAGGAAACGTGATTTATCCGGTCTGCCTGGTAAATAATAAGGAGGCAGATGATGCGCAGAAAAAAGCGGCGGAGGAGTTCATGAATTACATTCTGTCTGATGAGGCGAAAGAGGTATTTGAGCAGTATTATTTTGACACGAATGTAGAGGATTAGTGTGAGCACAGAGAGTTGATGCAAACATAGAAGGTTGATACAAGTATAATTGATATGCGAATATAGAGATTTATGCGAACATAGAGGGAATTTGAGATGCAGGAAATCGAGAGAATTTTGGAAAATTTGGATTGGAGCCCGCTTGTAATCTCACTGAAAACTGGAGTTGTGGCGACTTTTATCGCTTTCTTTCTGGGGATTTTTGCGGCCAGAGAGGCGATAAAGGCCGGACCAAAGGGGAAGGCGTTTCTTGACGGGTTTCTGACGCTTCCGATGGTGCTTCCGCCCACCGTGGCCGGATTCTTTCTGCTTCTTTTATTCAGCACCAGGCGTCCGGTGGGAATGTATCTGTATGATACCTTTGATATTAAGATCGTTCAGTCCTGGGCAGGGTGTGTGATCGCCGCCACGGTGATCGCCTTTCCGCTGATGTACCGGAACGCAAGAGCGGCTTTTGAGCAAATAGACCCGAATCTCGTCTATGCGGCGCGGACGCTGGGAATGAAGGAGAGAGACATTTTCTGGAAGGTGGTCCTCCCGACGGCCAGGCCGGGCGTGGTTTCCGGAACGATCCTGGCGTTTGCCAGGGCGATGGGCGAGTATGGAGCGACTTCCATGCTGGCGGGAAATATTCCGGGGAAAACAGGCACAATCTCGCAGAAGATCGCAATGGTGATACAGGACGGGGACTACCTGACAGCAGGAGTCTGGGTCGCCATTGTCATTGTCATCGCGTTTGGAATCGTAGTGCTTATGAATCTGATTCTGGGAACCTCCGGGAAAACGATGAGGCGGTGGTAGGAGAAACGATGGCGGAGAAAAATGGAATTTCTGTCAGCATACAGAAAAATTTGGGACGATTTCAACTGAATATTGCGTTTACAAGCCATGCGAAGCGGCTGGGAATCCTGGGTGCATCCGGGTGTGGAAAAAGCCTGACTTTAAAGAGCATCGCTGGGATTGAAGAACCGGATTCGGGAAGGATCTGCATCGGCGGACGGGTTCTGTTCGACAGCAAAGAACGTTTGAACTTAAGGCCGCAGAAGAGACGGGTGGGGTATCTTTTTCAAAATTATGCATTGTTTCCCACGATGACGGTGGCACAGAATATTGCGGCGGGGCTTACGGGCAACAAGGCGAAGCAGCAGGAGCGTGTCGCTGAGATGATCGATAAGTTTCAGTTAAGAGGTCTGGAAAAACATTTTCCCGGACAGCTCTCAGGCGGTCAGCAGCAGAGAGTTGCATTGGCGCGCATTATGGCGTATGAACCGGAAATGATATTACTCGATGAGCCGTTTTCCGCTTTGGATGTGCATTTGCGGGACAAAATGCAGCGAGAACTGATGGAAATGCTTAAAGGTTATCCGGGGACGGTAATCCTGGTGTCTCACAGCCGTGATGAGATCTATCGAATGAGTGATGAGGTGCTGATCCTTGAAGCAGGTCGACTGGTCGGACAAGGGCCGACGAAAGAGGTGTTCCTGAATCCGGGAAATGTGGAGACAGCGAGACTGACCGGTTGCAAAAATATTGCAGCGGTACAGGTGATAGGTGGAGGAATGGTCCAAGTAGAGAATTGGGGAATGACCCTTCCAGTCAAAAATACCTTGAAAGGGGAAATCCGTGCAGTTGGAATTCGCGCGCACGAGTTTGAAATAGTAAAAACACAGGAGAATGAAGAACTTGTTTTTCAGGTCATAGATCCGGTTATTACGGAGGATATGTTTGAGTATAATATTTCCTTTTGGCCTTCTCAGGAAGCGAAAGAGAGAATCGATTGGAAAATTTCAAAAAAAGAGTGGGGCGCACAAGGCAACAAATTGCCGGATAAAATCTATCTTAAAAATGTCGATTTGTTGTTATTGGGATAGAGAAACCTATGTTATTCCATGAAGTGTTTTATGCAGATAAGTATAGAAATTTTGAGATATATAATGTGTGGAATTAAGAAATAAGTATAATTTTTGTGTAGCATGAAGTGACTGTTGGTAGTAAGTTTGACAGTGATCAGGGAATAGATGGGAATCGACTTCTTTCGAGAATAATAGTTGAAATGTTGCAGATAATAGGCTATAATATGTGTTAGGAAAACCTGGGATGCACGAGAATTCCGTATTTTTGAACCTACAAAACTTTAAACGGGATTCCTATATCTCCGTAATATGTCAGGCCCTCATTGCGCAGGGGAAGGCAGAAAAGCGGATGCGGTCGCCCACCTAGCTGTGGCTAGGAGTCAAAAAACGGAAAACGGCATATCCGGGGGACTACCAAAGATAAAAAGACAGTTGCTTTCGGCAACTGTCTTTTAAATTATACCCAAGGGCATCCCGTATGGCCATTCGGCCGTTTCACAAGGTTTAGAGCAGCCTGAAAAGAAACAGTTTCCAATTTTAGGAAATCGTGGTAGACTATAAAGATAAAATTCTTCGTCGATTGGCGACAGAATGGAAGAATGAGAGTTTTTCAGACGAAGGCGGGAGGTGTGATCATGAAAAAAATAGTAAACAAAATCATGAATTTTGCCGGTTTGGTTTCAAAGAATCGTACGGGAGCTTACGCAGCCCAGTCTGCCTATTTCTTTATGTTGAGTTTGATTCCGATTATTTTGCTGCTGCTTGCGATCGTACAGTATACTCCTGTCACGAAAGCAGATGTGATGACGGCTGCCGTCCTCGTTTTCCCTGAGGAGAGTATGCAGAGCTTTATCGTGGGAATCGTGAATCAGGTCTATAATCAGTCGCAGACCGTGATCCCGATCACTGCTCTGGTAGCGCTCTGGTCAGCAGGGAAAGGAGTTCTTGCGATGAATACCGGACTGAATTGTGTCTATGAGATTCGGGAGACACGTAACTATTTTATTCTGCGAATTCGTGCTTCCATCTATACATTTGTATTTATTGTGGCGATTGTGGTGGCGTTGGTGCTGTCAGTTTTCGGCAATAGTATAAGCATTTTTGTGAGCAGTAAATTTCCAATTTTTGAGGAAACGATGGCTTACATTTTGCAGATGAGGACGGTGATTTCCTTCTTTATGATGCTTGGATTTTCACTTTTGATCTACCGGTTTTTGCCGAACCGTAAGGATAAGATCAAATACCAGCTTCCAGGAGCGGTGTTTACCTCTATTGGATGGCTTCTGATCTCCTTTATTTTTTCGATGTATTTAACGATATTCAAAGGATTTTCCGGACTTTACGGTAGTATGACGGCGATTATTCTGGTGATGCTGTGGTTGTATTTTTGTATGTATGTGATGCTTTTAGGCGGGATTATAAACCGGGTCTGGCAGGAGAAAAATGATTTGTAGAGGTGCAGGAATATGAGAAAAAAATTGCCGATAGGGCAGGTTGTGGAATTGGCGGGAGATAGGCCGCCTGGAACTTTAAAGGATTTTTTCCTGCATTTCATACAATAAATCATTCGTTTCCAAAACGGATAAATTTTTATTAATACAGAATATCAATATGGAATCCCGTTTGTTTTTGGGGTAGAGAATGGACTCTCTTGCGATTGTCAGGGCGCGCTGTGTCTCGTCCAGGGAAAGTGACAGGGCAAGACAGATGGCAATTACTTTATCCCGTCCGGGATTCTTCGTTCCGCTTAGAATCTGATAAGCGTAGTTGCGCTGAATCTGTGTCTTTTCGATTAACTGGGCTTGTGTAAGGCCAGATTTTTCGAGATGATAAAATATGTATGTTGAAAAGGAAATATTTAAGTTGTATTTTGAGGCGTTTTGTGTAAACGTATTTAAAGAGGCAACCGTGTCAATGGAATTTAGTTCGTCTAAAAGTTCTTTGGTAGATTTGTAATTCATAAAAAAGTTTCCCTTCTTGTTTTCCTGCTACATATATCATATAATTTGGAGAGAAGAAAAGCAAGGGTGGAATTGCTATGCGTATAGATGAGGAATATCGATTATCAGAATATCAGGACTTAGGGGCGCTAAATACCAGAAAGAATATCCGTTTGAAGAGACATAAAATCAGCGGGATTATTTGTGTGGAAAAGAGAGCTGCTGGGAAATTGTTTCCGGTATATCAGTATCTGAAGGAGAACTCATCGGTTCATATACCGAAAATATATGAGTGTATTCCGGATAAAGATGAAATCATTATTATAGAGGAATACATAGAGGGCAGGACGCTCGCAGATCTCCTGACGGAGAGATGTATGGAAGAGGAAGAAACGGTGCAGATCGCATTGGAACTGTGCAGCGCGCTTAAGATTCTGCATCACGCGACTCCTATGATTATATGCCGCGACTTGAAGGCGGAAAATGTGATCATTGACAAAACAGGACATGTAAAGCTGATAGATTTTAATATAGCCAGGATATTTCGGGAAGGGCAGCATCGGGACACGGTTCTTTTAGGGACTGCGGAATATGCGGCACCGGAGCAATTTGGATATTTTCAGACGGATAACCGCACAGATATTTACGCATTAGGTGTGCTTATAAACTATATGTTGTCGGGTAAATTCCCTGTTGAGCAGATCGTGCGGGGAAAAATGGAAAAGATAGTGAGAAAATGCATCAGCCTTGAACCAAAAGAGCGCTATCAGTCGGTGGAGGAAATCGAGAGGGAATTTGTGCGTCTTTATCGGCAATATCCTGTGTCAAAGCAGTACGGGAATGAAGGGCCGAACCGGGGCATTTCGGATTTTCTGCTTCCGGGATTCCGGAGTAAAAAGGTATGGAAAATGGCGATCGCCGTGATGGGATATGCATTCATTACATGGTTTTGCTTTTCTTTAGAGATTGAGAAAAATGGAATCGCAATGACCGGAAGGCTTCTGCGATTCGAACAGACCATGATATGGATCTCGCAGATTCTGTTTGTAGGTGTTGTGTGCAATTATTTAGGATGCAGTGAGAACCTGCCATTGGTAAAGAGCAAAAGATGGTGGGTTCGCGGTTTTGGGTATGTGTTGGTATATTTTGTCCTTTTAGTGGCGGCGGCATTTGTGTGCGCAGCGGTGGAGTTTTTTTAACATAGAAAAAGACTGCCTGGTTATTTCAGCCTGTAAAAGTATGCTGCCAGCATACCAAAGAAAAATTAAAAATTGGTAAAATGAAAGAAGCATGAGAACTCCAATATGCTTCTTTTTTGTTGCTAAGCATACCTAAGTGAAGGTCCGGTGGACCTTCATCTCGGTGCAGTATGTGTGGTGGGATTATTCCTTCGCATTTTTGGCCTGATTTAGATAGTCTTTTAAAATCATATTAATATATTGCGAAAAGGAACGATCATCCTGCTCGGCAAGTAATTTTATTTCTTCAATGATATTGGAATCAAGTGTAATGCTGACTTTGTTTTTTAGTGGTTTCATTGGTTGACCTCGCTGTATATTTTTAGAAAATGGTTGTTCCCTTTGGAACAGGAAATTTCTGCGATAATTATCATTATTATCATTTAATATATACGATAATATGTTGACACATGCCACTAAATAAGATAAAGCAGTATAAAGTAGGATTAAAAGGCTGGTTTCAAACCGCCCAAATAAAGGGAGAGAGATTATGGAAAATAAGCAAACAAAATTGTGTAAGTATTGTCAGATGGAGATTCCGAAAAAGGCAAAGGTTTGTCCGAATTGTAAGAAAAAACAAGGAGGAAAATTGAAGTGGATCGTTATATGTGTGATAGCTGTGTTCATTATAGCAGCCGCTGCCGGAGGAGGAAACTCGGAGCAGGGAGCAGATAAGACAAGTACGAGCATAACCGGTAAAAGTGAGAACAAAAAGGAAGAAAAGAAAGTAGAGAAGCAAGAAGAAAAGAAGGAAATAGTCAAAGAGCATTATGAACTGGATTTGCGAGCCGGAAATTATATAGCAGGAAAGGATATCCCGGTAGGTACATATAATTTGACTGCAACAGCAGGGAGTGGAAATGTAAGTTCCTCCAATATGTATAATGGCGGATTGAATGAAGTCATGGGAGTTGAAAATGATGGATTTAGTCAGCAAAGCTTTAATGGTTTAAAAATGGAAGAAGGAGTGGTGCTTACTTTAGGAAGTACGGTAGTGATTCACATGGTATCCGAGGATGCCCAGACGCAGGAAGTGACTGGCAGAACGACGGGAGAAGGGAAACCGATAGATTTGCAGGCAGGAAATTATACGGCAGGAACAGATTTTTCGTCTGGAACTTATAAAATTGTAGCAACTGGGACATCAGGAAATGTATCTTCCTCCAATATGTATGATGGTGGATTGAATGAGATTATGGGAGCAGATGGGTTTGGCATCACGGAATTTGCCAATGCCGTGTTTCCAGAGGGGACGACTCTTACTATTTCAGGAACAACCGTGCAGCTTGTTCCGGTAGGAGAGTAGAAGAATTCTGGTAGTAGAATGGGTTAATATATAGAAAATAGAAAAACGGCTATGTAGCGGCTTTTTGTTGGCTAATAGCCGTTTTTTCATTGCCAAGCATATCTGAAAAATAAGGTGAGACGGACCTTGTTTTGGCTGGATTAGATAGGATTTCATGACTTTGAAAACTATTTTAATAAGGTTTTTTTAGGTTTTGCAATTTTGTGAAATATGCCGGATTGCATGTGAGGGGTGAGTCCTATATAATAAGGGTACTTTTCATAGGATTGTAATTATCAAAAAATGTCGATATAATCTGGCGGTTCAGCCATCAATTCAAAGAAAAGGTGTTGCAGGGAGGCTAAAAGCGGAAACCAAAAGTTTTGTATAGAATTTGCATAGAAAGAAATGAGGGTACTTTTGGATTTGAAAGGAGTATGCTATACTGTACTTGTGATTGCAACTTCTTTTAGAAAGTAGCCGGTTTTCGCGGACAGGAAAGGAGTTTGGCATGAATAAGAACAAAGACGATTTTATTATGTTACCTACCGTAGATTTTTGTTTCAAGGGATTGATGGAGAATCCAAAAGTCCGTAAAGGATTTATCGCAGCGCTGCTAGGTAAGACACCGGAGGAAATCGAAAAGACGGAACTTTTTCCGACGATTCTTAAAAAAGAATATGTCGACGATAAGAGTGGCATTTTAGATGTCCGGGTGTTTTTGGGGGATGGAACACAGATGGACATGGAAATGCAGGTGACGTATTTTGAATTCTGGACAGAGCGTGTTATTTTTTATCTGAGCAAGATGTACGCGGAGCAGATTCAGAAAGGGGAATCCTACGAAAAACTACAAAAATGTATTCATGTGAGTATTCTGAATTTTATTCATATACCTGACGACGAAACGTGTTATCGAAAGATTGTATTCATGGATAAAGACACTGGTAAGGTGTATAGTGATTTGATGGAGATTCAGATTTTGGAGCTGCCGAAGTTGTCAAAGCAGGTGAAAAATGAAGGCGAAGTAATCAAGTGGATGCGTTTTTTCGGTGGGAAGAGCAGAAAGGAGTTTGTGAATATGGCAAAGACGAGCGAATATCTGGATGAAGCTTTTCGGATGCTGGAGGAACTCAGTGCGGACGATGTGAAGAGACTGGAATATGAGGCGAGGGAGAAGGCTTTAAAAGACTATAACACCCAAATGTCCAGCGCGTTGGCAAGAGGAGAAAAGCGAGGAGAAAAACTAGGCGAAAAACGTGGTGAAAAACGCGGTGAAAAACGAGGTGAAGAGCGTACTATAAAGATTTTCAAACTTTATCTTCAAGGGAAGACCCCGGAAGAGATTGCCACAAGCTGCGATGTGACGGTAGAAAAGGTGAAGCAGATTGTTGAACTGGTGGAAGATAGATAGCCTGGGATAGAGGGTTAATTTGGAGGCCAAAAAACGTCGCACTTATGAAAGTAAGTTATAAGTGCGACGTTTTTAAAATCATTTTCTAAGAGTTACTGAGTGATTGAGGGCGTAAAAAATCTTGTGTCTATAAAAAATGAATTTTTCTGATAAGAATTAGATATGTAATATTTTGCTGTCGAATTCATGCCTTTACTGTTGTCGAATTAGTTGTTCTATTTATAATATAACCATTTGGCAAGATTTTATACATCTTTTTTGATTTTTTGCATAGCAAACAAGGCATTGTGCTTATTGCTCTTTTGTGGGCTCTGCCCACACCCGACCTCTGGAATAAGATTGGGATTTTTTGGCAATAATACAAATGCCGACGGAATAAAGGAGAGGCGGGAATGGGGGCTTCAGGAGCGTTGCCATTCCTGCCTTTTCTATTTACAGATAATCGGTAAGCCTTTCTCCATATAAAACAATCAGCTGATTCAATACCTGATCCCAGTTCCGATATCTCTGTGTCCACTTCTTAACTACATTTTCACTGGCAAGATATAACATCTTTTCCAATGCCGTATCGCTCGGGAATACACTTTTAGTTTTCGTGACTTTCCGATACTGCCGATTCAATCCCTCTATAATATTCGTTGTGTACATGATCCGTCGGATATCATTTGAAAACTGGAAAAAGGAACTCAAATCTTCCCAGTTGTTTTCCCAGTTACTGATTGCATAGGGATATTTCTTTCCCCATTTTTCTTTAATGGCATCAAGCTCTGACAAAGCTGCTGCTTCAGTTGGGGCATTATATACTGCTTTGAAATCGGAGGAAAATTTTTTTAAATCATTATAGTTTACATATTTGAAGGAATTACGCAGCATATGGATGATACATCTCTGGATCTCTGCCTGAGGATAGACTGCCTGTATTGCTTCTTTAAATCCTGGCAACCCATCTACACAGAAAAAGAGAACATCTTTTACCCCACGATTTTTCAGATCATTCAGCATCCCCAGCCAGAACTTGCTGGTCTCATTGGCACCTACTGTAATGCTCAGGATATCTTTATAACCTTCCACAGTAACCCCAAGGACCACATAGGCAGCACGGCTTAAGATTCTTCCGTCTTCCCTGACCTTGTAATGGATGCAGTCCATAAAAACAAAAGGATAAACCGGATTCAGAGGGCGAGACTGCCATTCTTTGACCTGTGGGAGGATCTTATCAGTAATCTTGCTGACCATTTCTGCTGATAATTCAATTCCATAAAGATCCTGAAGCTGGTCATGAATATCACGTGTACTCATACCACGGGCATATAAAGAAATCACTTTTTCTTCAATCCCGGAAATGTCCCGTTGATATTTAGGAATCAGTTTTGGCTCAAACTCTCCATTGCGGTCTCTCGGGACATCAATTTGAAATTCACCATACTGACTTTTCAGGTTTTTCGTAGAATAACCATTTCTTTTATTGCCGGTGCTCAAATCCCCTTTATGATTTTTTTCATAACCGAGGGTTGCATCCAACTCAGCCTCCATAAGCTCCTGAAGGATGTCTTTGAAACTGTCTTTGAGAAGTGCATATACATCTGCAACGCTGTTGATGTTATTTTCTGAGATAATCTGTCGAATTTGTTCCTTTGCTACTGCCATAAAAATACTCCTTTTCGATAAGAATTGTCATATCTGAATTCTTACCAAAAAGGAGCCATTTTTTACCAAAAAACACAAACTATTTTACACTACCGAGTGATTTTAGATGTTCAAGATCTTCCTCCGCGCCCATGACCCAGAGGATATCGTCTTTTTGAATTACGGTATTTGCATCGGGCATCATGATTGTATTGCCAGCTCGTTTGACTCCGACTACCATACAATGCTCTTCTGATTGGATACCGGTGTATTTGAGCTGCTTGCCGCAGTAGGGCTCTATACCTCTAACTTTCATCTCAACACAAATCAGTGGCGACTGTCTTTCTGTATCTCCCAGGCCCATAAAATCTCTCAGGCTGCTGACGGTATATTTAGGACCGACATCGTAGTAATTACTGAATTTTTGAATCGTTTTTCTGAGTCCGACGGCGAAGACTCTGTCGCCGGCCTGGAGAGTCGTTTTTCCTGTTGGGAGAATCAACATTTCTGTTTTACGTTCAATTTTAATTATAAGGATATTCTGTCTCTGGCCCCAGCCAAGTTCCATCAAGCTTTGCCCTCGATAGTCGGCGTCATTTGGAACGAGGAAGGACATGATTCGATAGTCATCCTCGAAAATGCCTGCGAATTCCGGAATATTGACATCTGATGCAGCCATACTTGCAAAAAGGAAGGTGGCTCTTTTTAGTTTAGAATATCGCTGACGTTGTCTGTAATCTAAAATGTAAAGAACAACACCGATCAGCATCCAGCCGAAGAATATGGCAATCGTCATTTTCCCCATGAAGACAGGCTGATTCGGTATGAAAAGCAGTGCAAGAAGTACGGCCATGCTGATGCCGGCAAACCATGCAGTCGCGGTGCCGCCGGGAATGCGATACGGGCGCTCAAGGTCCGGCTCGGTACGTCTTAGCCTGATCAGACAGAATGCCGTAATCATCCAGCTTACGACGTAGCCTGCGGCAGAGAAGTTGGTAAGAGAACCAATCAGGCCGCTTCCGAGGAAAGGCCCGATCAGAGAGGCGACAAGGCTGACCTTGAGAGCGTTAACTGGCGTTTTGTATTTTGAATCCTGTTTTGCAAGAGAATAGGGAACGATGCTGACCCGTGCCATCGCCATAAGAATCTGTGAGGAAGCCATCATAAATCCATTCCAGGTTGTAAGCAGGCCACAGATAGCTCCAACTAAAATGAGCATATATAGTATGGAGCCGACAGCGCCCGGGTAAAGCTTCTGGAACAACAGTGCGGCAGAAGGATTATCGAAATTGATGAATTCCTGCCAGGGAAGTGCACCGCCAAGAGTGGCAAGAAGTAGCGCATAAAAAATGCAGGATAGGATGACGGTAAGTACCACCGTCTTTCCGACATTTTTGGCCTGTCCGCCCGCGCTTTCGATTCCCTGGGGAATAGTCTCAAATCCTGCCAGGAAGAACGGAACGGAGGCCAGAATAGAGAATGCCCCGCCCATAAAAGAATCATGGGACCCGGAGCCCATATTTTCATATAAAGGATAATAATTGTTGATATCAATTTTGAGCGCAGCACAAATCATGGCCAGAACGCCAGCACCAACCAGTGCAAAGCACAAGAATCGCTGCAGAGAGGCAGAGGCCGCAACCCCTCTCCTGTTGATGAAAAAGAGAATAATTGAAATAATAGTTCCAACGATAATATGTCCGATGTAAATATCTGCTCCGGCCAGCGTGTAGAGCGGACTGCCCGTTTTTAATTGCGGGAACAGGATACTTAGAATATCAACGACATAGATTGCCTCCCAGGGAATAATTGTGATAAATGCTCCGAATGCGGCCCAGCCGGATACGAATGCAATCTCATCTCCGAATGCCCTAAATGCATACGCCATGCCGCCTCCCGACACCGGAAGCATAGTACAGAGCTCGCAATAGCAAAGTGCGACCGGAATCATCAGTACCAGCGCCAGCATATAGCCTGTCGCTGCCGGAAGAGGTCCGCCGCTTCCTTTCATCCAGCTATTGATTGACACAGCCCAGCCGACTCCGACAATCGCTCCGAATCCAATACAAAAGAAATCAAGAACCATAACTTTACTCTTTTTTTCCATTTCCCCCACCTTCAACAGCATACTCACAGAAACGATCTCCGTTATCCGCTGTTGTTTTCCTTTCGTATGAATTAAAAATAGACTTTAGTATAGAATGAAGTCTTGAAAATATTATATCGAAAGATGAGCAAATCTGCAAGAAAAAATCATGAAAAAGGTATAAATATGTTGAATTCTGTTGAATATGTTTGGAGAAAATGCTAAACATAAGGAACAATTGCGACTATTACATAGAGCGACTTGAAATTGATTATTAAGAAGAAAGAGGAAGGAGTTATGTTTTTGTTTCCTTAGTAATAAATTTGATGAGGTTTTTTTAGGTTTTGCAATTTTGTGAAATATGCCGGATTGCATGCGAGAGGGGGATCTTATATAATAAGGGTACTTTTCAGAGGATTGTAATTATCAAGAATATCGATATAATCTGGCGATTCAGCCATCAATTCAAAGAATGAAAAGCGGTTACACGGAAATTGATGCGGAAACAGAAAAGTTAGGTCAAAAAAAAGCCGGGGATTTTTAAACAAAACAGCTTGACAACCTCGCAACATATGATAGAATATTATGGTATATGGAAAAAGCTATGATCGTGTCAGTAGTGCACTGTTTTCCGACAGAGAGAGGGAATCCCCGGCTGTAAGTTCCCTCAGGTTCAGGCAGGAAACGAATTTCCCACGTGAGCTGCGTTTTTGAAATCAGAGTAGAAAACGACGTTTCTGCACGTTACGCAGTCCGAGTGCTTGTGTTGTATTGACGCAGGAAACAGGGTGGTACCGCGAGAGATTCTCGTCCCTATTTGGGGCGGGATTTTTTTTGTTTCATAACAGAAATACCACAAGGTATACCCAAAGGGCATCCCGTATGGCCATTCGGCCGTTTCATAAGGTATACCACTATGTTCAAAAAACAGAACTAAAAGGAGGAAAGAGTGAAAAATAAAGTAGATTTTGGCAGCACTTAAATAAGGGGACATAATCCCCACATTTTTACAATATTCAATAAAACTGAATAAGAATTAGTTATCGTTGCGTTTTACTAATTTAGAGCTATCATAACCAAGGCTTTCAAGGTAAGCGAAAACATTGCTTTCATTTAGAACAACGCGTTCCACATGGTTTTGGGGATTCACCAATTCCTCATAGTCAGTAGGCGTAAATGGCTTCTTTTCAGATACCATATGGTAAATACAGACCATCATCATTCTTGCGATTGCAATAATTGCTTTCTTGTGGCCACGGCGCTTTTTAAGCCTGCCATACTTGATTGCAAAATAGGGCTGTTTTTTGCTTTTGATTGCAGCAAGGGCACACTGTACCATCATTGGTTTCAGATAATCGCCCGCTTTAGAAATTCGGACAGTTTTTTTCTTGCCGGCGGATTCATTGTTCGCAGGGGAAAGACCACACCAGGAACAAAGGTGTTTGGCATCATCAAAGATGTCCATGTCTACACCTGTTTCAGCAAGTACAATGGCAGAACTCAATTCCGTCATGCCTGGCATGGTGTTTACGAATTCGACAAATTCATAATAAGGTTTTATGCGGACATAGAGCTCTACATCGGTCTGGGTAATCATATCATCCAGATATTCCAGATGTCCGCGGGCAAGTTCCAGCTTTTTGGCCTGGTCTGTTTCAATGCGGTAGCCTTTAATAGCCTCAATGATTTCATCAGACTTGGCTTTTGCACCCTTTTTTATAAGTTTGCGGACGGCTTTTTCATCAATGCTATCAGCGGTATGCTCCAGCAGGTAAGACATGATTTCGGTTGCCGTTTTGCCAAAAGGGTCCGACAGTACGCTGGCAATACCAACATTAGAAACCGTCATGCAGTTCTGGATGCGGTTCTTCTCCGAAGATTTCATGCAGACCAGCTTAAAACGGTATCTTGTGATTTCCCGGAGCTGTCGAAAATCTTTTGGAGGGATAAAGGAGCACCTGACAAGGTCAAATTTGTAGAGGTCGGCAATCCATTTGGAATCTTTTTTGTCCGTTTTCTTACCCTTGATGGCTTTGACATATTTGGGATGCGTAAGGCACACGTCAATGTCATTTTCAAGATAATTAAAAATAGGAATCCAATACTTTCCAGTGGATTCCATACAGACATGATAGCAATTATTCCCGATAAGCCAGTCGTGAAACTTCCGGATATCCGAATTGATGGTGGAAAAGGATTTCTGGTTATATTCGGATATTCCGTCTGAATTGGTAGTTACAATGGTTGCAACGATAACGTTTTTGTGGACATCAAGCCCACAGCAGATGGAGTATTTTAACTTCATCATAAGTATCACCACCTTAATAAAAAGGAATAGCAACATTGACTGTCATCCTGCGACTGAATAAACATGGTTTATTACCAATGATAAGAGTCCGGGCTCAAAGTCCCACTTGTTTGTGCTTGAAAGGATGACGGCACATATAACCATACGGGGTCGAAATAAATTCGCCACTCCTCCTTCCGTGCTCTGTAGTGTATTGCTATTCCTAAGACCATTATAAACAAAGTGGAGGAGAGACACAACAAGCTTTTTCATGTCTTGTTTGTGCCTTGAGCGAAGCGAAAGGAATGATAAAAACCATGAAAGAGAGACTTGAGAGCATCAAACAAGAAGCGTTAAGACAGATCGAGGCTTCTGATGTCCCGGAAAAATTGAATGAGGTGCGGGTGAAGTTCCTTGGTAAAAAAGGAGAACTGACCGCAGTATTAAAAGGTATGAAGGATGTAGCGCCGGAGGAGCGCCCGAAGGTAGGTCAGCTGGTAAATGAGACCAGAGCTGCCATTGAGGAAATCCTTGAAGATACCAAAAAGAAGATGGAAGCAGCTATCCGCGCAGAAAAGCTGAAACAGGAAGTGATTGATGTGACCCTTCCTTCCAAAAAGAACACCGTGGGACATCGTCACCCGAATACGATCGCGCTGGAAGAAGTAGAGCGTATTTTCATCGGCATGGGATATGAAGTTGTAGAAGGCCCGGAGGTGGAGTATGATCTGTATAACTTTGAGAAGCTGAATATTCCTGCAGACCATCCGGCAAAAGACGAGCAGGATACCTTCTATATCAACAAGGATATCGTACTTCGTACCCAGACCTCTCCGGTGCAGGCACGTGTGATGGAGCAGGGAAAACTGCCGATCCGTATGATCGCACCGGGACGTGTATTCCGCTCTGACGAAGTGGACGCAACACATTCACCGTCCTTCCATCAGATTGAAGGTCTGGTAATTGATAAAAATATTTCGTTTGCAGACCTCAAGGGAACACTGGAAGTATTCGCAAAGGAATTATTCGGACCGGATACCAAGACTAAGTTCCGTCCGCACCATTTCCCGTTCACCGAGCCAAGCGCGGAGGTAGACGTATCCTGCTTCAAGTGCGGCGGAAAAGGCTGCCGTTTCTGTAAAGGCTCCGGCTGGATCGAGATCCTTGGCTGCGGCATGGTACATCCCCACGTACTCGAAATGTGCGGCATCGATCCCGAAGAATACACCGGCTTCGCATTCGGCGTAGGCCTCGAGCGAATCGCACTTCTGAAATACGAAATTGATGATATGAGACTGTTATACGAGAACGACATAAGGTTTTTGAAACAGTTTTAGCGTTGGCAATGAGCAGTGCGCAGAAAGAATGACAAGAAAATGCGTTATGCTAGCATAAAAGCATTTTCTTGTCAGGCTTTCTGCATAGGGCGAAGCCCGAAAAGCGAGAAGAAGCGAAGCGTAATCGAGCTTAGCACTGCGGGGTGAAGTGAAAGAAAAGAAGCCCCGTTATGCTTGCATAAAAGTATTTTCTTGTCAGGCTTTCTGCATAGGGCGAAGCCCGGAAAGCGAGAAGAAGCGAAGCGTAATCGAGCTTAGCACTGCGGGGTGAAGTGAAAGAAAAGAAGCCCCGTTATGCTTGCATAAAAGTATTTTCTTGTCAGGCTTTCTGCATAGGGCGAAGCCCGGAAAGCGAGAAGAAGCGAAGCGTAATCGAGCTTAGCACTGCGGGGTGAAGTGAAAGAAAGAGAAGCATAGATAGGAGAAAAAGGCATGAATACATCATTATCATGGGTTAAAGCATATGTTCCAGAGCTTGACGTTACCGCTCAGGAGTACACGGATGCGATGACGCTTTCCGGTACCAAGGTAGAAGGCTACGAGAAATTGGATGCAGATTTAGATAAAATCGTAATTGGACAGATTGAGAAAATAGAGAAACACCCGGACGCGGACAAACTGATCATTTGCCAGGTAAACGTGGGAAATGAGACCGTACAGATCGTTACCGGTGCCCCGAATGTCAAAGAAGGGGACAAGATTCCGGTCGTTCTCGACGGCGGACGCGTGGCAGGAGGTCACGAGCCGGGGCAGAGAGTTGCTGGCGGCATTAAGATCAAAAAAGGAAAACTCCGCGGGGTTGAAAGCTGCGGAATGATGTGCTCCATCGAGGAATTGGGATCTGACAGAAACATGTATCCGGAAGCTCCGGAATATGGAATCTACATCTTCGGAGAAGACGCAGTAGTAGGCGAGAGCGCAATCAAAGCTCTGGGACTTGACGATGTAGTATTTGAATATGAGATTACCTCAAACCGTGTAGACTGTTTTAGTGTGATTGGAATCGCAAGGGAAGCGGCGGCGACCTTCCGCAAGAAATTCTATCCGCCAGTGGTGACGCCTACCGGAAATGACGAAGACGTAAATGATTATATCAAAGTAAGAGTAGATAATACAGACCTTTGCCCGCGCTACTGCGCAAGAGTGGTTAAGAATATTAAAATCGGACCTTCACCGAAATGGATGCAGGAGAGACTGCGTTCCGTGGGAATCCGTCCAATCAACAACCTGGTCGACATCACCAACTACGTGATGGAAGAGTACGGTCAGCCGATGCATGCGTATGATCTGGATACCATCGCGGGACATCAGATTATTGTGCGCACAGCAGAAAAAGGCGAGAAATTCGTGACTTTGGACGGGCAGGAACGTGAGATGGACGACACGGTCCTGATGATCTGCGACGGCGAAAAAGCAGTCGGAATCGCGGGAATCATGGGCGGCGAGAATTCCATGATTACAGATAATGTACAGACGATGCTCTTTGAGGCTGCCTGCTTTGACGGAACAAATATCCGTAAATCCAGCAAGAAGGTAGGTCTGCGTACAGACGCTTCCGGCAAATTCGAGAAGGGACTTGACCCGAACAATGCGAAGGACGCCATCGACCGTGCGTGCCAGCTTGTAGAAGAGATGGGCGCCGGAGAAGTTGTCGGCGGTATGGTCGACGTTTACGGCAAGAAGAAAGAGCCGGTAAGAGTACCATTTGACGCAGAGCAGATCAACGTTCTTCTGGGAACCGATATCCCGGAGGAAGAGATGCTTGGATATTTTGAGAAACTTGGTCTGGGATATGACGCAGAGACAAAAGAAGTAATCGCGCCGACCTTCCGTCACGACCTGTTCCGTCTGGCCGATCTGGCGGAGGAAGTGGCAAGATTCTATGGCTATGACAACATTCCGACTACACTCCCGAAGGGGGAAGCTACCACAGGTAAGCTGTCCTTCAAGCTGAGAGTGGAGGAGACGGCGAGAAATATCGCGGAATTCTGCGGTTTCAGCCAGGGAATGACCTATTCCTTTGAAAGTCCGAAGGTATTTGATAAATTACTTCTCGATACGGACGATAAAGCACGCGAAACCGTTCAGATCATGAATCCGCTTGGGGAAGATTACAGTATCATGAGAACCATTTCCCTGAACGGAATGCTGACGTCTCTTGCGACAAATTACAACCGTAGAAATAAGAATGTACGCTTATACGAGCTGGGAAATATTTACCTGCCGAAGAGCCTACCGCTTACCGAACTTCCGGAAGAGAGAATGCAGTTCACACTGGGAATGTACGGAGACGGCGATTTCTTCACCATGAAAGGCGTAGTAGAAGAATTCTTTGAGAAGGTAGGACTTCTGAAAAAAGAGACCTACGATCCGAATGCGGGAAAGAATTTCCTTCACCCGGGCCGTCAGGCAAACATCATTTACGATGGAAAAGTGGTTGGCTATCTGGGCGAGATTCACCCGGAGGTGGCAGACACTTACGGAATCGGCGAGAGAGCTTATGTGGCAGTGATCGACATGCCGGAGATCGTAGAGCTTGCAACTTACGACAGAAAATATCAGGGAATTGCCAAATACCCGGCAGTGAACCGCGATATCAGTATGGTAGTGCCGAAAGAAATTCTCGTAGGCCAGATCGAAGAGGTGATCGAGAAGAAGGGCGGCGCTTATCTGGAGCATTATAAGCTGTTCGACCTTTATGAAGGAGCACAGATCAAGGCAGGCTTCAAGTCTGTTGCATACTCCATCACCTTCCGTGCGAAGGATAAGACACTGGAAGAGGCCGACGTCTCTGCCGCAATGAAGAAGATTCTGAAAGCGCTCGAAGAGATGGGTATTGAGCTGAGACAGTAAAGAGGATATTCTATGTTGAAAAAAGAGGATTTTTATTTTGATCTCCCTGAAGAACTGATTGCCCAGGATCCGCTTGAGGATCGTTCCGGCTCCCGGCTTTTGGTGCTGGATAAAGAAACAGGAGAGACTTCGCATCACATTTTCCGGGATATTGCAGAGTATCTGGAGCCGGGTGACTGTCTGGTGATTAATGACACCAAGGTCATTCCGGCAAGACTGATCGGAGAAAAAGAAGGAACCGGCGCCAAAGTGGAGGTCCTTCTTCTGAAACGGAAGGAGCACGATATCTGGGAGACCCTTGTAAAACCCGGGAGGAAGATGAGACCGGGGGCGAGGCTTATTTTTGGCGGAGGAATTCTGAAAGCAGAGGTTCTGGAGGTCGTGGAGGAGGGAAACAGGCTGATTCAGTTTTCCTATGAAGGAATTTTTGAGGAAATATTGGATCGGCTGGGGCAGATGCCCCTCCCACCTTATATCACGCACCAGCTCGAGGATAAGAACCGCTATCAGACCGTGTACGCCAGGCATTTGGGCAGTGCGGCGGCGCCCACGGCGGGACTTCATTTTACGCCGGAGCTGCTAAAAGAGATTGAAGAAAAGGGCGTGGATATCGCCCACGTTACCCTGCACGTAGGCCTGGGGACTTTCCGTCCGGTCAAGGTGGAAAATATTCTGGAACACCATATGCATTCGGAATTCTACCGGATCGAGGCAGAGGAAGCGCAGAAGATCAATCGGGCCAAGGACAGCGGACACAGGGTCATCTGCGTGGGAACGACAAGCTGCCGCACAGTGGAGTCGGCCGCCGATGAAAATGGAAGATTAAGAGAGTGCAGCGGCTGGACCGAGATCTTCATTTACCCGGGGTATAGGTTCAAAGTATTGGACTGCCTGATCACGAATTTCCATTTGCCGGAATCCACACTGATCATGCTAGTTTCGGCCCTCGCAGGCCGGGAGCATGTGCTGGCGGCGTATGAAGAAGCGATTAAAGAGCGGTATCGGTTCTTTAGCTTTGGGGATGCGATGTTTATAAAATAAATACGATCTACTGCCCCAAATATTCCTCCAGGCAAATTCCGGCCTTCATGATTTCCTTCGCTGCCTTTTTGCCGACATACCGGTAATGCCATGGCTCATAAATGACGCCGGTAAGTTCGCTTTTGTCGTTTGGGTAGCGAAGGATAAAACCATATTCCCAGCAGTGCTCCATCAGCCATTTCTGGACGGCCGTATTTTCCTGCGCTTTATCAAGGAGCTGATAGTCTCTATCGACGATGTCGACAGCCAGACCGAGCTGGTGTTCACTGTACCCGGGAATCGCCACCATCGTTGCCGCGACTTCTTTGGCTTCTTCTTTGGAATACCCCAGTGCAATCTGTGCATTGACTTCCTTATTGTACAAATTTTCCTGATAATCCCAGGTACGGTAGGAGGAGCAGATGAGGGGGTTATATCCCGCTGCCCGGCAGGCGTCCATCATATCCTGCAGAGCCGGATAGCAGCGCTCGTCTACAGAATGGCCGTTCTGAAGCCGGGTCAAATTCACCGAATAATTCTCCGGAAGGGCGTTCCAGGGGTTTACAAGGAGCAGTTTCCAGTCATCTTCTGAGTCTTGGCTGTCAGCGGAGCTCAGTCCGTTTTCGGTATTGGCGGCATTACTATTTGTGCTATTATTGTTTGTGGCTTTGTTGTTAGCGGTTTTGGTATTTGCGGATTTACTACTTGGGAATTTGCGGAAAATGCCGGCTTTTTGAACGTAGGGGAGCGCAAGATACACACATACGAAACAAAAAATAATCAAAAGACACATTTTAAGTATCCATAGATCCTTTCTTCGATTTTTCTGTCCGTATTTCTTTTGAATTTCTCTGTACATGTATAAAATCTCCTTTCCTTTTATCACAGATTCATCATAAAAAGGAAAGGCTTTAAAACGGTATCTGTTCTGCATCAAAACGGCATCAGATAATAAAAGAAATATTTTTTTCTTCGTATAGCAGGCGTACCGTACAGGTATCCTTGGGAGATTCCTCTGGCGCCAGCACCAGAGACAGCGCTATACTATTTTGCTTATCGTCTATATGCGTTTCTACAAAATCGTATGTCCGAAGTCCATAATAATCATTGATAAAAGCGACCCAATTTCCAAGCAGTTCATTTATATCGGCTGCCTCAACATAAACGTAAGGGGATTTGGAATCAGTGTATATTTTAGTATCGGAGTTCTTCGGCTTCGTTCTGGTCATGCCGCACAGGATTCTTGTGCAGTCGTCAATCCACATGGTATAAATTTCGCCTAAAGTGCTTTTCCAGGTGCATTTCCAAAGGACGGCAGCATGGCTTTCCGTCTTGGAAATGACAAGATACGGCTCGGCAGCGGCGTCCCAGTCGGGCAGCTTCAAATGCTCGGACTTAAAGGAGTGATTCGTAAAGTTAAAGGAAGCGTCGATTGCCATGGAAGACAAAATGCCGTTTGTGATCATGAACTGTGCGGTTTCAAAAGCATAGTCCATGGCCTCCTCTTCGGAAAGGCTGGCGCTTGCGTCCCAGGCAAGGCTGGTGTGCTCATTTCCGAGAAGGCCAAGGAGCTGAACCGTGCTCATTTCCTGTTGGATCAATAGCTGTACTTGATTAAGTTCCCGCGATTCACTTGTTTTTTCCAGCTGCCGGTCCTGAAGCATGGCCAAGACCTGAGGCAGAAATGCCCCGGTTGTTAGCAGTACGAGCGTCAAAAGAATCAGCAGGCTATTTCTTATTTTGTGCATGGTCTTCCTCCTCTCAACTCTACGGTAACGCTGGTTCCTCGTTTTTTGCGGTTTCTTATGCGAATTGTTCCGTGGTGTAGTTCCACGATTTCCTTACATAAGGCCAGTCCGAGCCCGACGCCGCCCTGCTGTCTTGAACGTGCTTTATCTACCCGGTAGAAGGCTTCGGTCAAATGGGGCAGGGCCTCAGAGGGAACGCCCCGTCCTTCGTCCAGAATGCGGATGCGGCATCCGTCTGCCAGCATTTCCTGATGAATCAGAATTGTGCCGCCGCTATCCATGGATTTCCTTGCGTTATCAAGAAGATTGAGCAGCAGGGAACGAACCAGGGAAGTTTCCAGATAGCAGACGCCGCCCTGGCATTTGCAGACAAGGCGGATATTCAAAGTTTCATAGAGCGGCCCAAGCTGTTCTACTGTTGCATGGACGATGGCGGCGGGATTGGCAGCAGAGAAAGAGGGGGCTTCCTGTTTCAGGCCGAACAGAGATAAAAGTTTCCGGGAAAGCCGTTCCAGACGTTTTCCCTCGGAAACGATGTAGTCTGCCGCCTCCACACGTTCTTCCTGTGATAATATTTCTTCCCGGAGCAGTTCGGCGTAGCCTATGATGGAGGTCATAGGGGTTTTCAGTTCATGGGCAAAGCTGCCCATAAAACGTTCCTGCCGAAGGAGGGATTCCTGGAGTTTCAGGATATACTGCTCCATTTGCTCGGCCATCGTGTCAAAATCTGCGGCGACCGTTCCAATCTCATCTGTGGCATAAAGGCCCACGCGGCTGGAATAATCACCGGACGCGATGGCCCGGGAAGCGGTGGAGAGCTTTTCGAGGGGAGCGGTAATGAGTCTGGACATGGCGTAGGAAAGCACACTGCCGATAAGGAGCATGACCAGGAACAGGCGCAGATAGATTTGCTGTTGCACCTGCCGCATACGATAGACCGGGGAAATATCATAGGCCATGCGAAGGGTCAGGGTGTCGCCCACCGCAGGGAAGGTGCCGGCAAGAAGCAGATACCGGTTTCCGGTGGGGTCTGTTTCATATCGAAAAGTGACGGTTCCAGAATCGGT
Source organism: Roseburia hominis (assembly GCA_040702975.1). Taxonomy (NCBI): domain Bacteria; kingdom Bacillati; phylum Bacillota; class Clostridia; order Lachnospirales; family Lachnospiraceae; genus Roseburia; species Roseburia hominis. The sequence goes on along the minus strand of CP159990.1, from coordinate 3,408,782 downwards.
AGTGCCGGCTGTTTTAGTTGCCAAGCATGCCTGAGTGAACGTCCGGTGGACGTTCATCTCGGTGAAATAATGCCCGGCCTGATCGGATTCATAGGCGTAACCGCTCTCTGAGGACAGGGAAAGCGCCAGCCAGTTACGCGAGGTCTGCTGATCAAGCTGCCTTATTACCTGATCCACGGTATCGTAGTCGTGAGAAGGATTGAATTCCCCTACGAGCTGAAGCGTTTCCAAAATCATTTTGTAGGAGCCAAAGGCAGTATCTTTTTCTCTCGCCAGGGTATCCTGAAAGGATAAAGAAATCAGGAAACTGCTGCCGATTCCCAATAGCAGGGAGAGCAGTCCCAATACACAAAGGGTAATTTTCATTCGAACTTTCATACTGTGGCCTCAAGGCGGTACCCTACACGGTTGACGGACTTAAGCATCGAATCCCAGCCCACTTTCTTTCTCAGCCGCTGTACCTGTAAATCTACGACTTTGCTCCCGAAAGGAAATTCGCCGCCCCACACCTGTTCATAGATTGTTTCCCGGGAAAGGGCGCGCCGGGGATTTCGTGCAAACAAAAGCAGCAAGCCGTATTCCGTTTTCGTCAGTTTGATTTCCAGACCATCCCGCCATACCTGTCTGGAGCGTGTGTCGATTTCAAGTCCGCCGATTCGGACGATTACATCTGTTTTATGATAACGGCGCAGGACCGTGTCGATTCTTGCCAGCAGTTCGATCATTTCAAAGGGCTTCACAATATAGTCGTCCGCCCCCAGACGCAGCCCCCGGACCCGGTCCTTTACGGAATCCTTTGCGGTGATGAAAATGACAGGTATTTCCAAAGGGCGGATATAATCCATCAATTCAAATCCATCGACTAAGGGAAGCATTACGTCCAGCAGGATCAGATCGTACCGGTTCTTTTCCAGAAGATCGGCAGCGCTCATGCCGTCAAAGGCAGTGGTGCAGGCGTATCCTGTTTTCTTTAGATTGAGGCAAATTAATTTGGAAATCGGTCTGTCGTCTTCTACCACTAAAATCTGCAGCAAAAATGTCATCTCCCTTCTTGACAAAATACATACAAAATCATTATACATGAATTTGACATCAGTTTGGCATCAAAAACAATATCTGTCCCCTTTCAGTTTCTTTTGAATGTAAAAGAAATAGGTCATGTAAAGGGTGAACATCAATATAAACTGTAGTCCCTCGGAATATGCAATGGACATATTTCCAAGGGATGGGGCAAGGAGATAGGAAAGAGAGATACGGGAAGCCAACGCCAATATCCCAATCATACTTGACACAAAGACTTTGCCAATTCCTTCAGTATATCCCCGCAACGCAGATGTCATGCCAAAGAATAAATAAAACTTCGCTATATTTATAAAAAACTGTCTGCCGATCTCCGTAGCTTCCGGGCCAACTCCGAAAAATGCAACCAGTGAACTGCCGCATATTGGCATTAGTACCGTCAACAGAACTGAAAAGACTATCATCATTAAAAATCCGGTATATAGATAGTTGTTTGCTTCTTTTTGATCATTCCGTCCCATACTGTTTGCAACTTTTGTAGAAATGCCCGAACTTAGATTGGTGATCGGAAGCAATATGATACTGTCAATTCGATACGCAGTTGTGACGGCGGCCACGGTATGTGTGCCAAAGCCGTTCATAAAACTTTGCAAAGCAATATTGCCGAGGGCATTTATGGAGGATTGGATTGCTGGAGGGCAACCCATTTTTGCGCCGTTTAGCACTGTCTCCCAGTGGATTAGCTTTTCTTTGAGTGTAAATCTTAACACAGGATATTTTTTGATGGAATAAAAAACAATAAAGACAGTCATAGCAATTTGGGACAGGATGGTTGCTGCCGCAGCTCCAATTACACCAAAAGGCAAAATGCTTACAAATATAATGTCCAAAACTACATTTAAAACGGAAGACAGCAAGACGGAATAGAATGGTGCCTTGCTATTATTCAGCGCTCTGAGGAGTGCAGAATAAATATTGTAAACCACAAGAATCGGAATACCTAATAAGATAACACGCAAATAGTAGCTTGCCGGAGTAAACATATCTTTTGAGGTATTCATGGCCGTAAGAATAAAATCGGCAAGTCCGATTCCTGCAATGGACAATACAAGGAATATCACACCTAAAAGAAGAAAAGAAGAAAGAATGCGGCGAACCTCTTCCTGCTCGTTTTCACCGTTTTTATATGCGGCATATATGGACAAGCCGAGTGTAAATCCTGTTATAACAAGTATGAATAGATTAGTGATTGTAGATGTCGCGCCAACTGCCGCTAATGCTTCTTCCCCTGCTGAATGTCCGACAATGAAAGCATCTGCCCAATTATAAAGTTGTTGCAATATTCCACTCAAAATCAGTGGCACACTGAAAAGGACCAATTCTTTTCCCGTTCTGAAAGCTGATTTCCGTTGATTTTGTTTCATAAGTCCTCCTCTAAAATAAATTAGAGGCGTTCTGAAGTTACCGTACAGTCAAGCTGTACCATAGGGGTTACTTCAAAACGCCTCTTTGATTTTTCAATTATATCATCACTCTATTTTTAGGTCAAGAGCATTTTTCGACCCATGAGTAGTATGGATAGTAATTAAGAATCATTTGCAAATGAACTACAACTATGTTAGACTGTGCACATATTCTACGGTGGTTATGCTAATGAAATAGAGGAAATTAGCCGTTTCATTTAAAAAAGAGGGGTAAGTTACCTTAAAGGTATTTCCAATGTAGCTTTAAACATCACCAAGCAAGAGTTACAAAATTATTGAATTCGTGACAGAGGACGAATTTAAAGGGCAACCCTTTCATTGAGTGTAAGTGTTTTCAGGAATGGTCTTATGCTATGATAAGGACAGTAGCAAAGGAGGTAACGAAATGAGACCTATTCTTGAAATTGAATCATTAAAAAAATAGATTATCAGTAATTCCGTTAAATATAGTGGAAATGAGCCGGGGCTGTGTTTTGAGTCCCTTATAAAAGAGGGGCGATATGTTCTTTGTATCAAGGATAATGGTACTGGCGTGCGGAAATGTGATTTGCCCTATATATTTGAAAAGGGTTTTACCGGCGATACCGGCGACAGCAGGAAAAAGCCACTGGTATGGGCTTGTATCTTGCGAAAGAAATGAGTATCACTTTGCACGTCATTTCCGAGTGGGAACAGGGATTTGAAATGCAGATTTCTTTTCCTGTGGTACATGAGGGAGCAAGCGAATAAGAGGTTTATACATGAGGGATCAGGTGAATAAAAGTTTTATGAAAGTGATGAGCATTTATCCAGGCAGAGGAACGGGAGCAGTTTAAAACGAAGGCTGAAAGAAGAGAGCGCAGCCGAGTTATACGAGAGAGATCGTACAACTCGGCTGCGTCGCTTACTTTATGTCTGCCTTAAGGGCAATTTATGTCATTATTTTTGCAGATTTTCTTTCACAGAAGCAATCCAAGTTTCAATTGACTGAGCCAGTATAAACTGTTGCTGTAGGACCGCCATTCCGGTCTCCGGTATTTCCGGAACGTTTTCTTTGGCAAGAATATTTTCCTCCAGATAGGATTTCAGAACTTTTACGTTCTCTTCAATATCGGTAAGGCAGGCTTTCTGTTTGTCTGCCGGCAGGCAATCTCCATTGTATTCCCGTTGGGACAGGTAGTCGTAGGTTTAGGTTTGATGTTTGGAAATGGCGCCGCATCCTATCTCTCGAGACTGTTGGGGCGAGGGGACAAAGATACCGCCAATAAGGTTGCCAGTACCGCACTGTATAGCAGTGTTCTGATTGGAGCAGTTATGATTATTCTGGCCGTAATTTTCCTAAAACCCTTATTGACGATATTGGGAGCAACAGATACAATTCTGCCGTATGCCCTTATCTATGCAAGGGCACTGAAAAAGTCTGATTCTAAAAAAGAATTGGGCTTTTTTAATGTATCCATTATAATAGAATCATGAGGAAGGAGGTTCTGCCATGTTGAAAGACCATTCACAGTTGAAACTTTCATTATCACCCTATCAGGGGATTTATGATGCAATCATTCCAGCAAATCATCTTTTGCGTAGAATTAAAGAAAATATAGATTTTAGTTTTGTAAATCCAATGCTCCGTAAACAGTATTGTGAAAATTTCGGGCGGCCGGCGAAAGAACCGGAGATGATGTTTAAACTGCTTTTTCTGAAAAAGCTGTACGATCTGTCCGATGAAACCCTGATCAGCAGTGCTCAGACAGACATGGCATATAAATTTTTTCTGGATCTGGAACCAGAAGAAAAAATGATAGATCCCAGTCTTCTGACGAAATTCAGAAAGACCCGCATCACGGAAGATATTCTGGAGGAAATGCTGAAAGAAACAATCCAGCAGGCTCTGGACAAAGGTCTAATCAAATCGGGAACGATTATCGTGGATTCTACCCACACAACTGCATCCGTCCGAGCGAAATCCCCCACACAAATCCTGAGGGATATGAGTAAACAACTTCGGAAAGAGATTTATAAAAATGCTTTTGAATTATCAGAGAGATTTCCAGAGAAACCATCTTTGGAAGCAGGATTGGACGAAGAGATCGCCTATACGAAGGAACTGCTCCAGGTTCTGGAGGAAGGGATAGAAACCTGTGGAAATCAAAAGATACAGAAAATCTCTAAAGAGATGAAAGAACTGCTTGAGAACGAACAGATCAGAGAGATCCGTTCCAAAGATGATAAAGATGCACGGTTTGGGCACAAAACGGCGACCAGTACGTTTTATGGGTATAAGAATCATCTCGCAATGACAGAAGGCCGTCTGATTGCTGGGATAAGTGTAACAGATGGAGGAGCACCGGATGGTCAGGAATTGCCGAAACTGATAGAAAAAGCACAGAAAAATGGAATAAAAGTAACAGAAGTTATCGGAGATATGGCATATGTCAGTGATGATAATCTGGAAGTATGCGGAAAAGAGATTGCACTGATTGCCCGAACGAATACAGCTGTAGCGGCGGCTGCAAACGGAAACCTTGCGGAGGGGTTCTGTTTCAATAAAGATGCAGGGTTGCTGCAATGTCCTGCCGGAGAGCTTTCCATGCGAGTGGAAAAGAGAGCTGCCAAAAACGGGAACACCTATTTAAGATATATATTTAGCAAAGTTAAGTGCCGGAAATGCCCGCAAAGAGAAAACTGCCGTGTAGGAAAATCAAACTCAAAAGAACGGAGTTACAGTATCACGCAGGCAAGCGCGAAAAACATGGAAAGGCTTAAATTTGAAGAAAGTGAATACTTCCAAGAGAGAATGAAAATCCGGCATAGGATAGAAGAAAAGAATGGAGAATTAAAAGAAGCCCACGGTTTGCGCAGAGCAGATTCAAGAGGGTTATTTGCTATGCATGTTCAAATGTATTTTACCGCATTTACAGCAAATGTAAAAAGGATAGTAAGATTACAGGAATTGGCTATGGCTTAAACCATAGCATTATTCTGTAATCTTATCGAAAAAGAACTGAAAATCACAAAAAATCGTCATAAAAGAAAAACTCCCACTTAAAAAATGGAAGTTTTTCAGTGCCCTTATCTATGCAAGGATTTACGTGATTTCTTGTATTTTCAACGTATTTAATGTGACTATGAACAATATTGTCACAAGTGAAGGTGCAGCAAAAACAACGATGCGCGCGCTGCTGTTGGGAGCGGTATTGAATATTGGCCTGGATCCGGTTTTTATCTATGTGTTTGATATGGGTGTTGCCGGTGCAGCCATTGCTACCGCTATTTCACAGTTTGTGTCCACTATTGTGTATCTGTTCTATGTCCTTCGTGGGAAAAGTGCATTTTCTTTTCGCATCAGGGATTTTGCTCCTTCAAAGCAAATGCTGGCGGAGATTTTGAAGATAGGCGTTCCGACTCTGACATTCCAGGTTCTCACCAGTCTGTCCATCGCACTGATTAACCGCGCATCTGGCGGATATGGTGATGCGGTAATTGCCGGGATGGGAGCTGTTACTAGAGTGACATCTATGGGAACCCTGGTGGTATTCGGATTTTTGAAAGGATTCCAGCCGATTGCAGGATTCAGCTACGGGGCAAAGAAATTTGACCGTCTTCGGGAAGCGGTCAAGACCTCGATTCTGTGGTCAACAATCTTTTGTGTAGTCGCAGGTCTTCTGATGGTTACCTTATCTACGCAGATTATCTCACAGTTTACAGAAGGGAATGTAGAGATGATTGACGTCGGGGCGAAATCCCTTATGGCAAATGGAGTTTCATTTATGCTGTTTGGATTTTACACGGTGTATTCTTCTTTATTTCTTGCGCTGGGGAAAGGCACGGCAGGATTTTTTCTCGGTGCGTGTAGGCAGGGAATTTGTTTTGTCCCTGTGATTTTGATCCTTCCTGGGGTCTGGGGGATTACTGGTATTTTATATGCACAACCAATTGCCGATGTTTTTTCTGCGGTGATTACTGTTGTCATGGCGATACATTTACATAAGGAATTGGCGGCGGAGAGGTGGTAGCTCTTATAGTTTTGTGTTATACTTACAACAAAATAAAAGAGACAGGTCAGAAAAACGCCGATGTAAAAGCATTTTTACATGGATAAAATGCTAAGGTAAAAGGCATTTGATAGACATACTCTTTTCTATTGCCTATAATACAAATACAAATCGAAGGGAGAAGGCTAATGGAAATAGGCAGCAAAATAAAAAGCGCCCGCATAAAAGAAAATCTCACACAAGAGCAGGTCGCAGAAGCGCTCGGCGTGAGCAGGCAGACCATATCCAACTGGGAGAATGAGAAAACATATCCCGATATTGTGAGCGTTGTTAAGATGAGCGACTTGTATCATATTAGCCTTGACCACTTATTAAAGGAGGAAAAGTCTATGTCTGATTATCTGGATTATTTGGATGAAAGTACGAATGTGGTAAAAAGCAAGAATAAACTTTCCAAACTTATTTTAATTGTTTCTTATTTTGTAATCTGGTCCATCTCACTGATTGTATTTTGGTTTTTTACAAGCGGCTCTGACGCAATGGGGTATAGTATCATGTTTCTGTGGATCGTGCTTCCCGTGACAACATTTGTGTATTCTGTGTTAATTGGCAAAAACAATTACTGGGGAAAGTGGAAATGGATTTCTTCGCTGGCTTTTGGCATTATGTATATGCTTGCCGAGTATGCAACATTCAGTGCTGCCAATATGGTTTCATTTGGCAAAATTAATTTGCCCGAGTTTGGTATGATTCCGGCTGGAATGATGATTTCCATTGCTGGTTTGGGAATCGGGATTGGGATGAAATGCTTAAAAGGTTATGTCGGGAACAGAAAGTAGTATAAAGCGTTTGTAACGGATTGTACTTTACTTTACCGGATATGCTGCACTCAGACATATAGGCCTGGGTGCAAACTTTTGTGAGATATTGACTTTTGCGCTTGTTTTATATAAAATAATAAGCATAAAAGTAAGCAGGAGGTAATCCAAGTGGGCGCAACTGATGAAATAATAAAGATGGCAAAACAGAATAATAGTACAGTTACAACAGCAATGGTTGTTGCTGCTGGATTTTCCCGTGGAAATTTGAAGTATCTTGTGGATAAAGGAATGCTTGAAAAGTCCGCACGTGGTATTTATATATTGCCGGAAGCTTGGGAGGATGAAATCTTTAATTTGCAAAACCGTTTTAAACGAGGAGTTTTTTCACGTGAAACTGCATTGTTCCTATGGGAATTAACGGATAGAACACCTAATATTTATTCAATGACTTTTCCGACAAATTATAATCTGACAAAGCCGAAAGAGGAGAAAGTTAAATGTGCCCAGTGTAAAGCAGAGTGGTATGGATTGGGCATGGAAGAAGTTAAAACTCCTGGTGGGAATTTTGTATGGGCATATAATAAAGAAAGGACACTCTGTGATATTTTGCGCCCGAATAGTTCTGCCGATATTCAGATTATATCCGAAAGCTTCAAAAGGTATATAGCCTCGAAAAATAAGAACATACCACTTCTATCAGAGTATGCGAAAATATTCAAGGTGGAAACGAGACTGAGAGCCTATTTGGAGATGTTACTATGAAAAATGCAATGCAATTGAAAGCGATTATAAAAAAATTAGCAAAAGAGAAGCACATTTCTGCCCAACTTGTTATGCAGAATTTTATGCTTGAAAGATTATTGGAAAGAATATCTGTATCAAATTATAGGCCTAATTTCATCTTAAAGGGCGGATTTCTGATTGCCGCTATGGTAGGATTGGATACAAGAGCAACGATGGATATGGATGCGACTATAAAGGGATTGCCTGTAAACGATACAACCGTGAGGCAGATGTTTGAAGAGATATGTCAGATTGAATTAAATGATGATGTTATTTTTTCTTTTCGCAGCATTGGTGAAATTCGTGAAGGTGATGAATATACAGGGTACAGAGTACATTTGACGGCAAATTATCCGCCGATGGCAGTTCCTTTGAAACTGCATATTACAATCGGCGATAAAATTACACCGAAGGAAATCGAATATAGCTTTAAATTGTTGCTAGAAGATAGGAATATTTCGGTACTTGCATATAATCTGGAAACGGTCATAGCTGAGAAACTTGAAACCATTATATCAAGAGGTGACCAAAATACAAGACTGAGAGATTATTATGATGTGTACATACTGGCAAAACTGCAGTATTCAAATATTAATCCTAAGGCTTTGAAACAAGCATTATTAGCTACAGCACATAAAAGAGGTTCGGATGGCATTATCGCAGATTATAGAAATGTTATGAAATCAGTCAGTGAAAGCCGGGTGATGCAGGAACAGTGGGGTGTGTATCAGCATAATTTTGAATATGCATCTGATGTCGCACTTCAAGATACCTGTAATACAGTGGTGCAAATTATGGATGCATTAGAATAGATATATTTTGGAGTGATGAAAATGTTGCAGATTGCAATATGCGATGACGAGGAAAAGATGGTGCAAAAGAATACCGGCATCACAGAGGAATGTTTGAAAAACTGCCAAAGTGCAGGGAAAATAACGACCTATACCCGGAGCGATAACCTGCTTTGCGACATTACGGAGGACGGTTTCTTTTTTGATCTGATTTTGCTGGACATTGAGATGCCGGGGAGCAGCGGTATGGAGATTGCAGAAAAGATAAAGCCGTTTTTGCCGAACGTGAAAATCATCTTTATCACTTCGCATATTGAATATGCTATTGACGCTTTTGAATTATCCATATTTCGTTATGTGCCAAAAAATGATATAGATAAACGTCTCAAAACGGCAATCGGGGACGCTGTGAAGCTGATCAAATTGGAGGAAGGAAAGGTCTATACGATCCGCACGAACAGCAGACTGGAAAAGATACCATATAAGGAGATCTATTATATTGAGCGTGATGGTAAAAATGCGAGTATCATTTCTGCCGGCGGGGTATCAAAGGTAAGGAGGAGTCTGCAACAGGTATATGAGGAACTTGCGTCTGATGAATTTATCTATATAGACAGGGGCTGTATTGTCAATATTATTCATATCATGCAGGTGAAGGACAATCTGGCAGTGCTGAAGAATGGGGCATCGCTGCCCGTCAGCAGGTCTCATCTTCAGAAGGTAAAGGAGCAGATTAACACTTATTGGGGGATGCATATATGACAGAGACATTTCTTCTTATTTCCAAGCTGATGGCTGGTGGCCTGCGCTTTCTGATCGGACTGTTTTTGATATACAAACTTTTGGCAGCAGATAGGCCGGACAGGAAAGGGGTTCTCGTAGGCGTGGCAGGTTCATTTGCAGTAACGCTTGCTGTTTCTTACGTTCCTTTAAACAATTTTTTACGGATGAGCGTGGAAGCAGTCTGGATCGCATTTTGCGCCGGCAGGCTGCGAAAATCAGATATGAGGAAGAGCCTGTTCGTTGGCATCTCTTATGAGATTGCGATTTCCATTTGGCAATTTCTTTTTTCAGCAGGTATGGGAATGGTATTCCAGTCAGAAATTTATCTGGATGGTAACAGTCTGCCGGGGCAGATTCCCGTCTGGATACTTCATTTTCTGGTAGTGGCTTTGATGGTTTATCTTTTAAAAAAGCCGGATATGGGCGAGAAGGAGGGGCGCCATCTGACGACCGTGATCGTGATTGCCGGATTTTTTGCCGCTGTGACTTTATCAGAGCAGTCATATCTAGCGATTTCGGATGATGTCCTTACTATGTGGATCATTCTGTCGATGGTGCTAATGATGTCGATACTGGTGTTTCAGTTGAGCCGTCAGTACGAGGTGGAAAAAGAAGTGGCAAAGCTGAAATCAGAACAGGCGGAACTGCTGGAGCATGATTATACTGCACTGAATCAGGCCTATGAAGTCAATGCAAAGCTTTTTCATGATTTCCATAATCATATTGGGGCGTTAAGGCAGATGCTGTTGCATGAAAATTATGGCGGCGCTATGGCGTATCTGGATGAACTGCAGGAGCCGGTCAGGGAGATGGCGGATACGGCGTGGACGGGCGATGAGACAGTGGACTTTTTGATCAACAGTAAGATGGCGTCTGCACTGGCAGAACAGATACGGATGGATGTGCAGGCAGAGTTCCCGCGCCATACCAATGTACGGAGCGCAGACATGTGTGCGATCGTGGGCAATCTTCTGGACAATGCGCTCGAGGCAGCACGCAAGGTACCGGATTCGGGGCAGAGATTTGTTTCCCTGACAATCCGCCGCATTAACCGGATGCTTGTGATCAAAGTAGAGAATGGGTTTGCAGATGTGATAAAAGCCGAAGGCGGGAACTTAAGAACAACAAAAAAGGAAGAGGGATTGCATGGATGGGGATTAAAAAGCGCCCGGACAGCGGCGGAGAAATATGATGGTATGGTACAGACGACATATGCCGGAGCTATTTTCAGGGCGGTCGCCACTTTATCTTATCATCCGATGTGTGAAAAATGATAAATAGAATTATAACAGAACAAAAACATGGAAGAAGGACTGTGGAGTGAAAAATGCTCTGCAGTTTTTTAGTTGCCAAGCATCTCGGTTTGGTATATTTATTTAAGCAAAGTCTGGCAGATTATTTAATTGGTAGGAAGAAGTCGATGGATTGTGATATTTTCGTGGTCAAAATCCTGCAGTTTACGGACAAAATCGCAGAAATGCACTTTTTTTGGTATGTTGTACCTGTAAACAAAAGCAATCTAAAATTTTAAGGAGGAATTGGTTATGCGTCATTTTTATTTTCGTCTTATCTTAGGGGTGATCTTTGTTATTTGTGCTATTTACAGTTTCATTACGGCTAACATCCCATTTGCACTTATGTATGTTGTTTTAGGCGGTGTGTTTCTGTATTCTGCCTATACCCAAGGGCATCCCGTATGGCCATTCGGCCGTTTTACAAGGTATACAATTTGGAAGAAAAACAGAGATAATTGGGGGTAAATGGAAATGTGTGGTGGAAAACTTCTTACGATCAAAAACCTGCGGGTATGGTACACGCCGGAAAAGCCGGTACTTTCCGATTTCTCAATTGATTTAGGAGAAAATGAGGTCGTCGGTCTGATCGGACTTAATGGAGCCGGCAAAACCACATTCATGAAAACACTTTCCGGTCTGATCGGCAGCTTTCGGGCGGAGCAGATTAGCTTTTGCGGGCAGCCGAGCTCTTTTCGGGATAGGACTTTTAAGCAGAACCGTTATACCGTGTTTGCGGAAGATCATTCTTTTCAGTATTTCACCTTTTATGAATACCTGTCCTATGTTGCTTCCTCGTACCATGCAAAATTGCCGGATGTTACGGAACTGGTGCAGGGGTTCCATTTTGAAGAATATACAAATGTGCTGCTAAAGGAGCTTTCTACAGGCAATCTGAAAAAAGCCTATTTGATTACGGCCTTTGCACTTCGGCCCGGGCTGCTTCTTCTGGATGAACCTGTGAATGGGCTTGACTTCCAGAGTACCGAATTTCTGTATCGGCAGATCAATGACTACCGGCATTATGGGACGGTTCTGTTTTCTTCTCATATTCTGGAAAGTATCTGTCTGACTTCTGATCGGGTGCTTGTCCTGGAACAGGGCCGGATCAGGCGCAGCTTTACCGGGCAGGAGATTAAAACCGATAACATACGGGAGGTGCTTACCGATTATGAAGCCTCTTAAAGCATTTTCTAAGCAACTGTTCGGTGCACGATATGAGCGTATTACAAAAAGCCTGTTGGTCTGCCTCATTATTTTCCTTGCGCTCTATGCGGCGGAGATCAAGGTGACGATTGCCCCGTTTATCCTTTTTCTTACGGCAACAGCACTCTCGTTTGAGGTGATGTGGCAGGGAATCAGTTCTGCGGGGAATGCGGACAGGATGATGGGATTGTTTGCACTTCCCTTTCATAACAAGAGATTTGTTATTTCCTATCTGCTGGCGTTTGGAGGTTACGCTTTTATTACCAAAATATTGCCTGTTCTGACCATTTTCTGGGTGATTGGAACGTCGAGTATTGCACAGATTGGGATGGCTGTGCTGTGTGCCTGTAACGGCTGCACCCTGGCAGCGGCATGGTACGCCATGTCGGAAAAGAAACATATGGTTCCCATTTTTTTATGTGTTTTCTGGAACTGTGGCGTGTTATTATCTGTTTTCTTTGTAAAGCCGCTCATGCTCCTTGGCGGAATTATTCTGACCAGCATAGTAGCGGCCACTTGTTATCTGCTGGCAACGGACGTATATACATTTTACCGCCCTGCGCCGGCAAAGAAACTGATAAGCCGCTCAAGAGGAAGCGGAAATGTTTTGCTATACCTGCTTCGGTATCTGTTCACCAATAAAAGCTATCTGGTGAATACTGTCGGACTTTGGGCGATCGCCTGCTTTCTCCCGCTTATGCTGGGGCAGCTTGAGGGCTTAAATGCAATGCCTCTTGGTTTTGCCATTCTGTGCCTGAATACGCCGATCTGCATTCTGCTTTCGTGTGATCCCGCCCTGGAGCAGGCAATCCGGGCGCTGCCTGGGCAAGCCATCCGCTTTTGCAGCCGCTATTGCTTCTTTATTTTTAGCGTCAACATGTCGACAAACAGCATTTATTTGATCAGCTGGCAGATTCAAAATGGCGGCATCGACAGTCTGGATATGGTAACAGCGATGCTATTTGCCCTTCAGAGTGCAATATTATCGGTACTGTTAGAATGGCGGCACCCTATCCGAAACTGGAAAATCGAAAGCGACCTGTGGCACCATCCCCGGAAATATGTTGTTCCGATTTTGATGATGCTTGTGAGCGGCGCCACGGGAAGTGTGACATGGGCGATTTATTTGTTGATGGGACTGCTGATTGTAGAAGGTGTAGTTCTTGCCCTGTTAGGTAATTTAAATTAGCTTATGAAAAACAGGAACAAAAAACAGGTTACAATAGAATCCTGAAAATTGCAGATTTGTTAGTTATTTGTAGGAGGTGCAAATGAAATATACTGGAAAATGTCCAAAATGTCATTCCGAAAATATTGTGCGGGTCCCGGACAACCCGTACCGTCATGCCAGCGGTAATAATATTTACACGACAACAGCCACTTTAATCGGGAAGATTCCTGTGATACGGTATGTTTGCTGTGACTGTGGTCATGTAGAGAATTGGGTGGAAACGAAGAAAGAGCTTGAAAAAATAAAAAAGGTGTTTGGATAGTAGATTCTGCCTGTCAAGTCAAAATGCCAAGAAAACTTTGCAAAAATTATTGGTGTGTACACTTGGCAATAATCAATCAATTCGATTGAGATAGGGCAGTTCAATCCAACGGCTAAATTGGCATTGATACTTTGTATAGCTCTGGAAAAAAATTTGAAGAATTATTCTACTTTTAAGAAGGAGGAAAGAAATTATGCAGATTGCGGTTTTTGCTATTTTACTATGTCTGGCTATAGAGGCAGCGAAATCTGGGAAATATATGAAAAAGAAGCAAGAGTAGAAAATGTTAATTTGCAATCAACTGTAAAGATTTTCGGGGCGTTGACATGAAAAAGAATTTACGATAAAATAAAGTATACTTTATATTTTCATAAATCCAAGGAGGCTATACAATGATATATATCAAACGCACGTTGGAACGCAAATTTTTACGCATGAGTTCCTTTTTCAAGGCAGTACTTGTAACAGGTGCAAGGCAGGTCGGAAAAACGACTATGCTAAAGCACCTGGCAGCAGAGCAAAGCCGTACCTATGTTTCTATGGATAACACGATGGCCCGTACTCTTGCAAAGTCGGATCCAGTTCTGTTTTTCCAGACGTATAAACCGCCGATTATTATTGATGAGATTCAAAAAGCGCCGGAATTATTTGAGCAGATAAAAATTATGTGTGATGAAAGTGAGGAACGAGGTCTATTCTGGCTTACCGGTTCGCAGCAATATAAGACGATGCAGAATATCCGCGAAACACTGGCGGGGAGAATAGGAATTCTGGAACTTTACAGTCTGTCTAAAAATGAAGTAGAAGAGCTGAATTTCCCGAATGAATTGGATTTTTCTTTATCCTGCTTGCTGGAAAGACAGCATCTTGCAAAGAAGAATGACATCGTGGATGTGTTTGAATATATCTGGCGCGGGGGTATGCCGGATGCGCTACAGGCAGATGTTGAGCAAAGGCAGGAATACTATAATTCTTATATTGAAACCTATCTTATGCGGGATGTATCTGAGGAAGGTGGTATTACCGATACGGTACGTTTTCGAAAATTCTTGAATGCCTGTGCCGCTCTGGTTGCGGAACAGGTCAATTATAAGCATTTGGCAGAGGCGGCTGAAATTTCTCAGCCAACGGCAAAAGAATGGGTAAGGCTGCTGCAAGGTCTCGGTATTATTTACCTGTTACCTCCTTATGCCAACAATGAATTAAAGCGCCTGACGAAAACGCCAAAGCTGTATTTTTGTGATACAGGTCTGTGCGCCTATCTGTCCATGTGGCTTACCAGAGATACATTGATGAATGGGGCAGCCAGTGGGCATTACTTTGAAAATTATGTAGTAATTGAATTGCTCAAAAATTTTGCTTATGCTCCTTCCAGGGCAAATCTGACCTATTATCGGGATTCCAATGCAAAAGAGATTGATGTATTTGTAGAAAAAAACGGAGTAATTCATCCTCTGGAAATCAAAAAATCTGCAAATCCGGACCGGCGTGAGGTACGAAAGTATGAACTGCTTGATAAAGCAAAACTGGAGCGGGGCGATGGCGGAATTGTCTGTATGTGTGAGGAAGTTATTCCGATTGATACGAAAAATTGTTTTATTCCGTGCAATTTAATCTAAATGTTGCCAAGCATACGATAAAAACGTCCAGTGGACATTATTTTGAAAATTATTTGAAGAGGAATAAGAAACAGCGTATCCTTTTTGCTGGAAAAGAGCGAAAAGGCATACGCTGTTTTTTTAAAAGTGTCGTTTTCATACAGTTGAATCTCTTAAAATTAGTCTTGTGGCATACTGAGAATATACGTATGGCGTATCCGGATATTGAATCCGCTCCAGTATTTGTCTCGCAGCAGCGATTCCCAGATGCAGTTTAGGAGTGTGGATTGTCGTCAAGGCCGGACTGATGCGTTCAGACGATGAAATATCATCAAATCCAACAACACTGACATCTCTTGGAATCTGATATTGTAAAAACTGTAAAGCATAAATAAGCTGTATGGCGGTCCAATCATTTCCGCATATAAAAGCATCGGGAAGAGAGGACATGGCCTGCAGCTTTTTATAATCAACTGGAAGTCATGAAAGTCTTCATCTGTTTCATGAAAAAGAGAACACTCCTGATCCAGTGAGAGATGGTGATATTCCAGCGCCTCACAAAGAGCATCATACCGCTCCTGAAAACCACGGCTTACATTTCGGGAAGAAAGATCTCCTACAAAACTGAAACGCTTAGCGCCTTTGCGGATAAGGCGGTCAGTAATCTGATGAATATTCATTTTATTTTCCATAGTAATTACATCTAGCTTACCCATAAAACTATCATATTCTCTTGGCATATCAATGGAGACAATGGGAAGATGATAATCCAACAGGGCCTTGCATACATCCTCGTTACATATTTCGACTATGATAATCCCCTTTACAGAAGGATCCTTTATGGAAGCGGGAAACTCCAATTTTTTCAGATCGCTTTCTGACATAATACCTATAAGTAAATGATAGTGTGCGTTGGAGAGAATTTTATCGATTCCCTTTAAAACAGTGGTCCAAAATTCAGAATCCTGTGCATAGGTTTTGGTCAAAAATAAAATAGATCCATTATAAAAAGTGTTCGAATGACCATGCACAGGGAGTGGAGAATCGATGAGGTCGATATCGGTATAGTTTAGTTCTTTTGCCTTTTTTAGCACACGCTGCTTTGTATGGGGGGATACATCATTACTGTTTTTGAGTGCCTTAGACACGGTATTCCTTGATAAATGTAATTCTTCTGCAAGTTGTTTGATTGTGCATTTCATATGGCTACCTCCTAAAGCTATTTTAGCATTATAGTTTGTATAAAGGAAGAAAAAACTGTGTGAAACTTTGAAAAAGTGTAAAATGCACGAAATGCACTATATAAGATGTGAAATATGTATAATAAAGTATTAGAAATACTGTGTAAATAAGGGAAATATAGTAATAATAGTGAAATGACTTGAAAATTTGGTGCATAAATGCTACTATTTATACAAACAAAAGCACAAAATGCAATAGTGCAAATAGTGCATTGAAAGCGGGTGAAATATGAAAAAGCTATTTTTTAGACCGGAGAATGCATGGGTAGGAGATCTGATTCCGTATTGGGAGGGAGGAAGATATTATGGGTTTTATCTGCATGATCCGCGGATCAGAGACGGGGAGTATGCTGAGAAAACGACCTGGCATCTTGTGACAACGGAGGACTTTGTTAATCTTGAATATAAGGGTGAGGCTATATCGCGTGGCAATGATGACAGACCAAACAAAAATGCATACACAGGATCTGTAGTGAAGGATGCAGATGGGAAATATCATGCATTTTACACAGCATTTAATGCGGATATTAAGATTAATGGTAAGACCATACAATCTGTCATGCAGGCAGTAGGAGATGATTTGGAACATCTTGTTACGGATGAAACCTTCCTTTTTGCAGCGGATGGAAAACGTTATGAGGAGTTTGACTGGCGCGATCCATATGTTTTTTGGGTTGAAGAAGAGCAGTGCTACTATATGCTTCTGGCGGCGAGGAACAAGGACGCTGGGGAGCTGCGGGGCGGCTGTATCGCATTATGCAGGTCAGAGGATTTGTATCACTGGACTTATGAGGAACCGTTTTATGATCCAAAGATGTATGTGACAATGGAGTGCCCAGAAGTGTTCCGAATGGGTGATTACTGGTATCTTGTTTATTCGACATTTTCGGATAAGTTTACAACACATTATCGATATTCTAAGGAACTGAATGGCACCTGGATCATACCCGAAGACGATGTGTTCGATACCAGAGCTAATTATGCAGTTAAAACTGCCTCAGACGGCAGAAAACGATATGCCTTTGGATGGATAGCAAGCAAATACGGGAATTGCGATTTTGGACCTTGGGAATGGGGCGGAACGATGGTGTTCCATGAAGTGATTCAGGATAGGGAGACAGGAAAATTAAGTGTAAGAATTATTCCTGCCGTGAAAGAGTTTTACAAACAAACCCAGGAATTGCCGGGGCTGGTATCCTATAATGCAGACACATCAGAGAAAGCAGGGAACGTCGGGATACACAGTGAGACCTTGGGGGCCGGCTTGTATGAGCTTCCCAAAGACTGCTTTATGCTGGAGATGGATATCCGTGTAAAAGGGGCTTGTGAATTTGGGGTTGCATTACATACGAATGCTGATATGGAAAAAGGATATTTCCTTAAAATGGATCCGGACCGCAGGCTGGCTGCGTGGGATATGTGGCCAAGGTCGAAACGGGGAATATACCAATGGCAAATTGCCGGTGATGTGCCGTATCAGATAGAGACATCAAGGCGATTACCGGCAGCTGAGGAGTATCATATATTGATTTTAAGAGAAGAAGATATATGTGTTGTATATATCAATGATGAGATTGCACTTTCTACGCGTATGTATGACCATAAGGGAGGATATGGAGGTGTATACGTGGTTCAAGGAAGCATAGAAATGAGTAACTTTTCAATCAAGAGCAATGAAGGAGGAAAGACACTATGAAAAAACGAGTACTTAGTGTATTGTTGGCAGTCAGCATGGTAGCGGGGCTGTTAGCAGGATGTGGATCCAAAAAGGGAACTGAAGGCGATAAGGCCGGAGGGGACAGTGGTGATGTGACGACCGTCAAATGGTTTACTTCCAGACCGGTAGACGGGGCAATCGATCAGGTAATGAGAGACATAGCTGATCAGTATAGTAAAGAAAAGGGTGGAAAGTGGAAAATCGAGTTTGAGACTACGGCAGATCGTCCTTCCTATCTGCAAAAACTGAAAACTCTGATCGCAGGGGGAAATATGCCGGATATCATTGATATTGACGCTGATCCGTACTGTAAAGAGCTGGTGGATGCAGGAATGCTGGTGGATGTGAAAAAATTCTTACAGGATAACGGAAAATATGATTCGTTTTATCCAACAGCTCTTAAATATCAGGAATTTACTGATGGCAGTATGTATACATTGCCGCTCGAATATCATGTGGAGATGACATGGTATAATAAGGAGATTTTTGAGCAGTACAATCTGACGCCTCCGGAGACGATGGAAGAGTGGCTGGATATCTGTAAGACATTAAGTGATAATGGAGTTACTCCGATTTCCGTGGACGGCGTTGACAGATGGCCGGTCCAGAGGTATCTGGCTATGGTTCCGTTCAGAAAGGCGGGCAATGATTATATTATCAGCCTGCGTGACGGCAAGGAAAAGATGAGCAGTGAAATAGGAATGGAAGGCGTGAAATTCGCACAGGAGATTGGCCAGTACTTCAACGAAGGATTTGCCGCTACAGACTATGCCACAGCACAGTCTATGTTCCTGGATGGAAAGTCTGCCATGTATTATATCGGCGACTGGGAGATTGCCGCTATGCAGGAGGCGTATGATGCAGGAAAGATTGATTATTTCTATCTTCCGACAATGGAAGGAGCCAAGACTAAGGCAAATGAATTCTGTGTAAATTCCGGTATTGGAATATCTTGATGCAGATACCAATACGATCATGCAGGATAACCTATTACTGCTTGCTTCCGGAGATCTTTCGGCAGAAGAATTCTGTAAACTGGTAGATGACTCGATTGAAGCGAATACACAATAGTCGGTAAAAGTGGGTCCGGGAGACGGTTCCCGGACCCGCAGCTTTATAAAATAGGAGGAACTTATGGGAGTAATACGTAACAAAAAAGCATTTTTTGTGTTTCTGCTGCCGGGTTTGCTTTTTTACATTCTTGCGGTATTTTATCCAATTGAAGAATCCATTCGGCTCAGTTTCATGAAATGGGGCGGAATTGGGGAAAAGGAATTCGTGGGCTTTGCAAATTATATAGCCATGTTCAAGGACAAGGTATTTTATACTGCGTTCTTTAACAACTTGATTTATTTGTTGATCGTAGTTATAATGCAATTGTCTATAGGACTTTTGTTCGCAATCCTTTTAACGTACATGACGAAAAGAGTAACGCTGGTCAAAACCTTGTATTATGTACCTTGTATCATTACGACCGTGGCAGTTACTCAGATGTTCCGCAGTATGTATTCTACAGAGCCGATGGGACTTCTGAATCAGATCCTGCAAATTGTGGGAATGGATCAGTTTGTAAAACCATGGCTTGCTGATATTCATACGGTGCTTGCGGCGGTCTCGGTGCCGGAGGGCTGGAGATTTACCGGTATGTATATGGTTATCTTTTATGCGGCGCTGGTTTCACTGGACCCGAGCGTATATGAGGCGGCAAAGGTGGATGGAGCAACAGAACTGCAGATATTATTTAAGATTAAAATACCTTTGATTAAAGATATTCTTCTTCTTACGTTGACAATGTGTCTGACAGGAGCGCTCAGAGGATTTGATATTCCATTCCTTTTGACCAGCGGTGGGCCGGGAAATGCAAGTGAACTCATGTCCACATATATGTATAAAAAAGCATTTTCAAGTAATCAGTACGGATATGGAAGCGCTTTGGCAGTATTCATCATTGTAGAAAGTATTTTGGTAGTCTTTGTATTGCGCAAATTATTTACGTCGAAGGATGAAGCTGAGGCCAGAAAAATAGAAAGATTGCAGAGAAAGGGGCGGAAAAATTGAAAAAGAAGAGTTTGAAAATAATTTTTGGTCTTGTAATACTGGGTTTTCTCCTGATTCAGATTTATCCGGTAATATGGCTGTTCTTAGCCAGTGTTAAGCCTACGGTGGAACTTGCTTCGGCTCCGTTCGCTCTGCCAAAAAGCATCACATTTGATAATTTTATCAAAGTATTATCAGATGGAAAAATCGGTACATACATGTGGAACAGCCTGAAGGTGACCAGTATTTCCCTGATCCTGATCATAGCGCTCAGTTCAACGGCAGGATATGCTTTGTCCAAATTTAAGGTTCGGGGAACGAAGAACCTGTATACGTTCTTTACGTTTGGAATTATGATTCCGGTACAGATTACGTTGATTCCGCTGTTTATATTCTACGGGAAAATGGGAATCCTGAATACCAGTTTTTCTATGATATTGCCGCAAGTGGGGTTTGCCCTGCCATTGTCCGTAATGATGTTCGTAAATTTCTATAGCTTTGTACCGAATGAGCTGATAGAGGCCGCGGTTATGGACGGGTGTTCGCCTTACAGAATCTTCTTTCAGATTGTTTTTCCGCTTTCGAGAAATACAATTATTACAATTGCGTCCATGTACAGTATTTTAATATGGAATGACTTTATTTTTGCCAATACATTTATTAGTGAGAGTTCCGCCAAAACAGTTGCCATGGGACTTAAGGATTATGTAGGAGCATTTGGGAATGTAGATTGGGGTTCGACCTTTGCTGCAATCGTAATTTCCATTCTTCCGCCATTGCTTATTTATTTTTCACTTAATAAGTGGGTAACAGCAGGAATGACTGCAGGAGCAACGAAAGGATAGTGAATGATGAGAATACAGTTACCGGCCGGAGTTGCGGCCATGCCTTTTCTGACGAGAGGCCGGAGCAGGGCGATTAATGCAGAAAACAGAAATGGTGAAAAGGGACGCGGCGGAATGGCAGCAAGCCCTTTGGGACCGTCCAGAAAAGGGAGTCCTTGTCTTAAGGATATAGAACCGGGAGATACGGTCGTATTGGCAGAGATGGAAGGCCCCGGAATTATCACCCATATATGGATAACCGTAGATGACAGGACTTCAGAAGGAGACTGCTTCGTGCTGAGGGATCTGGTGCTTCGCATATATTGGGATGACGAGAAAGAACCATCGGTGGAAACGCCGTTAGGAGATTTTTTCTGTTGTGGATTTGGGAGAGAATGTCTGGTTAACTCAAGTGTAATAACGGTAGTGCCGTCGAGAGGACTGAATTCGTACTTTCAGATGCCGTTTCGAAAAAAGGCGAGGATTGAGATAGAGAATCAGCATGTGAACAAGATTCCGGCATTTTTCTACCAGGTGGATTACTGCCTGTATGAAGATCTGCCTGACGAAACAGCGTATTTTCACGCCAGCTGGCGGCGTCAACCAATTACGGAAATCGGGAAGGATTATGTGATAATTGATGGAATTAAGGGACAAGGGCAGTATGTCGGAACATATCTTGCACTGTCGACCTTACAGAGATACTGGTGGGGAGAAGGAGAAGTCAAGTTTTATATTGATGGCGACGAAGAGTATCCCACTATATGTGGAACTGGTATGGAGGATTATTTTGGCGGTTCCTGGAGCTTTGCCACACAGGTAAACGGAAAGACTGTGGAGCAAAATTACAGTACCTTGTATTTGGGATATCCATACTACTCGAACCATGACGAGGCGGTGCATAATCCATATCACAATGACGACTGCCCTCCAATGAGAGGGTTTTACAGATGGCATATTCCAGATCCGATTTTCTTTGAAACGGAACTGAAGGTTACGGTACAGCAAATCGGGGTGGGTTTCAACGGATTGTTTGAACGCCAGGACGATTTGTCCAGTGTGGCTTACTGGTATCAAAAGGAGCCGCATAACCGGTATGAAAAACTGATGGATAAGGAATTGCGGTGGCCACGGTAATATATCGAGATCGGTCAACTTACATATTTCACATAGTATAGAATATGAATTTTGGATCTTCGGGCTCAGCAGACCCTTTCCGCAGAAAGCCGGGAGGGGTCTACTAATGTGGAAATCCAGAATTCTTCCAGTGTTTTATTAAACTGTTGAGGAACATCCATGTTCACACAATGTCCTACACCCCGGAAGATAACCATGCTGCATTCCGGCTCGCTTTTCTTCCACATCTCTATGGCAGATAACTCCGATGGAATATCATGCTCTCCACAGCCAATCAGCAGAGGATAGTCTCTTGGTGCTGTCTGCCGAACATTTACCATAGAGTTTAGAGATGCTAAATACTGAAAAGATTTTTTTGGAAACTCAATATTCATCTCATAAAAGTCTTTTTGCGCTTGCTGCGTATATGCAGATATTTTTTTGTTTGATTTCGCGAACCATTTGATAGAGAATATCGCTTTCAGCATCATAAGCATCTGGGCCACGCTATTTTCCTTCTGCATGCCCGCATCAAAATTGTTGATATCATATCCGCCAAAACAGGCGAGGGATTGTACCGTTTGGGGAAACTGATTGGCAAAGTCCTGTGCTAATACGGCGCCCAGTGAAACTCCGACGATATGTATTTTATCAATATTTTCTTTTTTCAGGATTTCGCTGATCCATGTCGACATCTTATCTATGGTGTCGTCTTTTTGTGTGTCGATTGAATTCCCGTGGCCGATCACATCGAGAGTCAGTACATTGTATTTATCCTGGAAATACTCGATCTGCGTTCTGAACATCTTATGATTGACAAAGGCAGCGTGGAGGAACAGAACCCATTCTTTTTGCTCTGTTTTGCTGACATAATAGACGATAGGAGAGTTTTTTAATTTATTCTGTTTCATATTTCACCGTTCCTCATTTTATTTAACAGATTTTCAAACCAATCGATATTGAATTTATAAAGGTCCCTTCCATAAAAAGCGGATGCAAGCTGATAATGAAAGATTTCTTTAGCGTTTTCAGGGATATCAGTATTTTTTGCTTCCTCACATAGTATTTCCAGAGCACAATACTGTTCTCTTAAAAACGACAAATAATGCTGTAGGCTTGCTTCTCGCTTCACCTTATCTGAGAAACCCATAAAATAGACCTTTACCAATCCCGGGAATCTGACGCCCTGCTGGTCGAGCGGCGCATTTACCCACTCAAGAAAATAGTGTTTTCCACTGTCTGTTATACGGTAGACCTTCTTATATTTCCCGTTCTCAACAGTTTCTTCATAATCGATATATCCGCAATGCAACAGCTTTTTGACAGCGGCCTGTATACTTCCCATACTACTGCTGTACATGAGATTCAATCCCTTTTCAATTCTCTCTCTTAATTGGTATATCGTTCTGTTACATAAGAGCAAAAGCCCAAGAATGATGTTGTCCATTGTCGTCCTCCAAATGTTACTATTAGTAATATTACCATTATAATATAATCTGGGTGAAAGTCAAGAGGCAGAGAGAAAAACGTCTGAATTATGCTGTTGTTGTTTTATATGCACAAATGCAAATCAGGATTGAGAAATTCTTTGGCACTGAGAATTGTAACAAATAGTAGACTTTTCGAAACAGTTAATATATAATGTTTATATATATAAAAAAGTTTATATGATGGATAATAAAGAGTTTTTTTGAAGTGTTTCTTGGCGTCTACTTTGTGAAATGCTGACAAATGAAAGGTGCTAAGACGTAGAAAGAATACTCTAGTTACCGGTTTAGTTGGATTTTTCAGAAAGGGAAAATATGGAAACAAAGGGAAGAGAGCGCAGAAGTATAGAAAGAGTGCAATTTAGGACCAATGGAATTATCGTTGTGCGGGAGACGGAGGAAATGCTTTATGTACAGATCGAGGACATGAGCCCTTTGGGGATTGGTTTTCGGATGGAGGCAGGCAGTCCTGATATCCGGGATAAGGACATTGTTGTCATAACAGAGACAGCGATTATGTATGCTGACGTGGTGCATGTGATAGAGCAGCAGGACGGAAGTATCAAGGTGGGCGTGTCCATGAAGAAATTTACGGAAGATCTGTTAAAGGTTCTTTTTAAAAGAATTTCTTTATAGGGGAAGATGATAAAGGAAAAACAGGTATGATTTATAATTTTAATTTAGGTATCGGCTGGGCAAGCAGCGGTGTGGAGTATGCGCAGGTATATAGGGCAAAGATTTTCAGGAGTATCGGGCAGGACGCAAAATTCATTTTTACCGATATGTTTCCAAGAGACAATATCCAGCATATGACTGAGAATATAGGTTTTCTGGATTCGGAGGTAATGTGGCTGTATACATTTTTTACGGATTGTAGAATCTCACCGGTCACTTACAATTTAAGGCAGTTAAAAGCGACCTTTAAGAGCAGGAACTATACGTTTACCAGGGAAGGAAAGATAGCGAAATACACGTTCCCGGGAGAAGGTAATTTCTACAGAGTGTATATGGTAGATGAGAAGAGTGACCGTGTCCACAGGGTGGAGATGGTTTCCCATAACTGTCTCATCCGGAAGGATTATTACACGTATTGCCGGATTTTCTCTGAATATTACGCTCCCCTGGATAAGAAAGCGCATTTATATCAGCGCCGCTTTTTTAATGAGGACGGATCCGTGGCCTATGAAGAGATTATAGATAATGGCGTAGTTATGTACCAGTTCTCGGATCGGCTATTCTGCGCGAAAGAAGAGTTGGTAGGATATATGATATCCCAATTGCAGCTAAATGAAGACGACGTGGTCATTATAGACAGAACTACCGATATTGGGCAGGCAATCATGCAGAATGCCTCTCCGGCACGAATAGGCATTGTCATTCATGCAGATCATTTTAGCGAGAGCGGTACAGACAAGCAAAATATTCTCTGGAATAATTTTTATGAATACTCTTTTGCACAGCATGAGCATGTCAGTTTTTACATTACTGCTACCAGCGCGCAGAGCAGGCTTTTGAAGAAGCAGTTTCAGCAGTACATGGGGGTTACGCCGAATGTAGTGGCGATTCCGGTGGGAAGCCTGGAAGAGCTAAAGATTCCGGCAAAGCCCAGAAGGAAACATTCCCTGATTACGGCGTCACGCCTTGCTACGGAAAAGCATGTTGACTGGTTGATCGAGGCGGTGGTAGAGGCGAAGAGGCGTGTGCCGGATCTTTCGTTGGATATATATGGAAAAGGTGGGGAGAATGCGAAGCTGATGGAGCTGATCTGCAGGCTGCAGTGCAGCGATTATGTGCGTATGTGCGGGCAGCAGAAGTTAGACGAGGTCTATATGAGGTATGAGGCGTATGTGTCGGCCTCGCTCAGCGAGGGCTTTGGCTTAAGTGTTCTGGAGGCGATTGGTTCCGGGCTTCCGGTCATCGGATTTAACGTGCGTTACGGAAATCAGACATTTATTGATAACGGGAAGAACGGCTATAAGATTCCGGTAAATGATAAGATGGAGGATAAAGATCGCATAGAAAAATTAACAGAGTGTATCGTCCGTTTGTTTACGGAGGATGATATAGAAGAATTCAGCCGGCATTCCTACAAAAAGGCGCAGGCATATCTGACGGGAAAGGTGGAGAAGAGATGGAAAGACTTGCTAAACAAAACAACGTAGTATTGCTTTTTGACAACTTTTCAACAGACAGCCAGGCGCTTTTGGACTCTTTTCAGATAGCTGGTTATGAGTGTCCGGCAGTGGTCATTGAGGACGATGGTTTTCTGCCGGATGGCGTTATGTCAGTGTACGGCTCTTTCCTGGGTGATTTTAAGGGGGATGGGGCAAGGCCGAAATATTTCAACCAGGTCAAGATTCCGGACTACTGGCAGATCCGCGGTACGAACAACAGCGGAGAGATACGTGACCTGAACCGGTTAAGGGGAAGAATATTTTATGCGGAACCTTTGCACAAACGGCTTGTGAAGGTCGTAGATTGGTATGACGAGAGGGGAGTCGTCCGCTCCAGTGATCACTATAATCGTTATGGGGCGGTCTGGGCCAGAACCACCTTCAATGCAAAGGGACATAAGGTGAATAAATCCTATTTTTCAGCCGCCGGGCAGGAAGTGATCGTGGAAAATTTTGTTACCGGCGATATCATTTTAAATGAGGGCGATGAGGTAAAATTCTTCCGCACAAAGACGGATTTTGCAGCTTACTTTTTGAAGAAAAAGGGTCTGGATCAGAGACGAATTTTCTTTAATTCTCTGTCGACCCCGTTTTTTGTGTCAAATGCACTTATGGCTTCGAAAAAGAGCGATGTGTTGTTCTGGCAGGAGCCGATCAGAGATGAAATACCGGGTAATATGCGGATAATCCTGAAGGGAGAAGCTCCCCGCGCGGGAAAAATCCTGGTGCAGAAAAGGCGTTCCTACGAGAGACTGATAGAGCTGGGAGCGGATCCGGGTATTGTAGGCAAACAAGGCTTCTTGTATCCCTTTAAAAGAAAGAACAGACACAGGGCGGAGGCGCTGATCTGCACGAATTCGGATCAGATTGAAAAATGCAGGGAAATTGTGGAGGCTCTTCCGCAGATGCATTTTTCTATTGCGGCACTTACGGAAATGTCTTCAAAGCTGCTGGCAATGGGAAATTATGATAATGTCACGCTGTACCCGGGCGTGAAGATGAAAATTCTGGATAGATTGTTTGAAAAATGCGACTGGTATCTGGATATTAACTATGGAACGGAAATCGTTTCGGCAGTACGTAGGGCATTTTTGAATAATCAGCTCATTTACGCCTTTGACAAGACCGTCCATAATGCAGATTATGTGGCTGGCGAATCCATTTATGCTCCGGAAAACGCCGGGCATATGATAGAGGATATGAAAAAGGTGTTGTCGGATACGGACTTGATGGATGAATACGTGAAAAGGCAGCAGGAAGCTGCCATGTCAGAGTGTGTGAAAGCATATGAGGAAATATTATGTTGAGTGTAAAAATGCTTGGCGGCTTTTCTATGTATTATGGTGATAAAGCGGTTATGCTGAAAAAAATCGAGAATTCAAAATCAGTCCGCCTCTTGCAGATGCTTCTTTTATCCCTGCAGAGTGGGATTCCGAAAAATGAACTGATAGATTGCTTCTATGGCTGGAATGAAAAAATTGACAGGGTAAACCGCAATAAAAACCTGAATAAACTAATCTATCGCCTAGAGAAACAGCTTGTTGATTGCGGGCTTCCTGCGGGAAGATACATAGAGATAAAGGAAGGAATATGCCGTTTTAAAAGCAGGATTCCCATAGAACTGGATACGCAGAAGTTTGAAGAAATGATAGGGATGGCGGAAGACGCGGAGGGAGAAAAGCGGATAGAGCTTCTAAGCAGGGCAAATGAGATGTACCGGGGCGACATACTTCCCGAGAATCAGTCTGAAGCATGGTTTTTGCAAAAAAGCAACTATTTTAAAAAATTGTATGTCAAGACAATCCGGGAACTTGAAAAAGAGTATATCAGAAAGAATGATTATAAAAACCGGATGCTTCTGTATTCCAGGGCAGTGTCAATCTATCCTTTTGATAACTGGCAGACAAGTTTGATCCGATGTAATCTTGAGCTGTATCGCTATGAGGAAGCGCGGAATATTTATAACAGTGCTGTGGAACTGTATATGCGTGAGCTGGACAGTTCGCCTGCGGAGGAGATGCAGCAGTGTTTTGAAAAGTTCGAGTTAAAGGATGGGAACCATATCAGGAGCCCTGGGGGCATCAATAAATGGAAGGATATGGATAAATCTTTTATGGGGAGGAGGAGCGAAATAAAAAAAGCGATGTTTGAAGAGACGGAAGTAAAGGGAGCGTATTACTGCATTTATCCGAGCTTTGTAGATTACTGCCGACTGGTAGCAAGGGCAAAAGACAGGAGTCAATTTGAGTCGATGTTGATGTTCCTGACACTGAGCCAGAAGGGAGAGGCGGGCAGCCAGAAACAGATGGATCTTCAGGAACAGATGCAATTGCTTAAAAAAGTAATTGGTGATTCACTGAGGATAGGGGATGCATATACAAGATATGGGAACAGGCATTATATTTTAATGCTGGCACATTCTAACAAGGATTTCTGCAGTTCTATATTTGAGCGGATTGAGCGGGCATATGTAAAAAGCCAGGGCAAGGGAACACTTTGGTATTATGCGGATATGACACAGGAACTGAAGCATGCGGTGCCCTAGAAATGTTTTGTCATAAATTTTTGGAAAATTGAAAAAAGTAAGGTGAGAACAAAAAAAGGGGCACTATAGGGGCTAAGTATTTAATTAAAATATATAGTTGAAGGATAAGAATAGGTTTTGACAAAAGCTGAGCTTTTGTTTTGGTCGAATATCAAGACTGGAAAGGTTGTGATAGCATTGGGTAAGAAGAAACTTACTAGGAGTCTGGTTACGGCAGCGGCGGCATTGGGCGGCGCAGGTCTTTTCCAGGAAGGCGAGATTGTATATGCGATGGAATCAGAGCAGGATTCGAATGCAGGTGATTCGATTGTTATTGAGACGACCTCAGAGAGCGAGCAGGTGAACAATGCTGCGGCGAGTGAACAGGCAAGCGTAGCGGCAGCAGAAAGTGAACAGGCGAGCATGGCAGCATCAGAAAGCGTGAAGACGAGCGCAGCAGCGTCGGAAAGCGAACAGGCAAGCAAGGTGGCATCTGAGAGCGAAGAGGCAAGCAGAGTGGCATCCGAGAGTGATGAGGTGAGCGCAGCGGCGTCAGAGAGTGACGAGATGAGCGGGGTGTCATCTGAGAGTGGCGAGGCGAGCGAGATGACATCTGAAAGTGGGCAGGTGTCGGAGTTTACGGAATCTGATAATAGTAACGAGGATGTCAGCGCAAGTGGAGATTCCGCGAGTGCCAGTGACAGTGAGACAAATTCTTTGGAAGAGGATGTTTTGGACTCTGAGGTGGCTGAAGAGGAGATAAATAATTCTGTTGATACGTCAACGGATGAAGAAAACAATTTAACTGAAACTGATAAGACTAGTAGAGTTGTCGAAAATGAAGACGGCAGTTTGAGCTATGTTGATGAAAGCGGTGTGACACGTGCATTAGAAGCGGATCGTACATATCAGGATGAAGAAGGTAAAGTATGGTATGTTGATAAAAATGGTGCAGTGCATGAATTGGATATTAACGACCGTACTTATAAAGATGCGGATGGGAAAATATATCATGTACTTGATGATGGCACAAGTTACGAGAGCGAAGAGGGAAGCGAATCTGGCAGTAATGCTGATATAGAGAGCATTCTTGATTCTATTCTTTCAAGCCTTGGCGGAAATGTTAATATGACAGCGATAGGTGACGAAGGGTCACCAGAAGATGAGGCGTTAAGAGAGGCAATCAAAAATGAATTGACTACAACGAACGAGAATGGAGAAACGGTTGAACCTTCACCTGAGGAAGTTCAAGAGCTTTATAATTATATTGTACATGAATATGGGAAAGAACTGGATGAAACTACGCAACCTGTAGAAGGTGATTCAGAGTGGGAGGCTACAAGATGGGTTTGGATTCCTTTTCTTGGTCGTGTACCAGTTGAAATGAAACAAACGACTGATGCATGGCAAAGAAAGGACGATAAACTAGAATATGGGCATTGGGAATGGAACCTCATCAGTCAGGATGGTATATGGAAATATACGTGGGTGCCTGGAAATCCGACCTTTGATTTTAGTGATATTGTTAAGGATGCAAAGAGTGCTTCAGCGAGCGAAAGCGCTTCAACAAGTGCAAGTGAGAGTACGTCGGCAAGCGAGAGTACATCAGCAAGTGAAAGCACCAGTGCAAGTGAGAGTACGTCGGCAAGTGAAAGCACGAGTGCAAGCGAAAGTACGTCAGCAAGCGAAAGTACCAGTGCAAGCGAAAGTACGTCAGCAAGTGAAAGCGCCAGTGCAAGTGAGAGTACATCGGCAAGCGAGAGCACGAGTGCAAGCGAGAGCACATCAGCAAGTGAAAGTACCAGTGCAAGCGAGAGTACGTCGGCAAGTGAGAGTACCAGTGCAAGCGAGAGCACATCAACAAGTGAGAGTACGTCAGCAAGCGAAAGCACGAGTGCAAGCGAGAGCACATCAGCAAGTGAGAGTACATCGGCAAGCGAAAGCGCTTCAACAAGTGCAAGCGAGAGTACGTCAGCAAGCGAAAGTACATCAGCAAGTGAAAGCACCAGCGCAAGTGAAAGTACGTCAGCAAGCGAAAGCACCAGCGTAAGCGAGAGTACGTCAGCAAGCGAAAGCACGAGTGCAAGCGAGAGCACATCAGCAAGTGAAAGTACCAGTGCAAGCGAGAGCACATCAGCAAGCGAGAGTACCAGCGCAAGTGAAAGCACGAGTGCAAGCGAGAGTACGTCGGCAAGCGAGAGTACGTCGGCAAGCGAAAGCACGTCAGCAAGTGAAAGCACGTCAGCAAGTGAAAGCACGAGTGCAAGTGAGAGTACGTCGGCAAGTGAAAGCACCAGTGCAAGCGAAAGTACGTCAGCAAGCGAAAGTACGTCAGCAAGCGAAAGTACCAGTGCGAGCGAAAGTACGTCAGCAAGTGAAAGCACCAGTGCAAGTGAGAGTACATCGGCAAGCGAGAGTACGTCGGCGAGCGAGAGCACGAGTGCAAGCGAGAGCACGAGTGCAAGCGAGAGCACATCAGCAAGTGAAAGTACCAGTGCAAGCGAGAGTACGTCGGCAAGTGAGAGTACGTCAGCAAGCGAGAGCACATCAGCAAGTGAGAGTACCAGTGCAAGCGAGAGCACATCAGCAAGTGAGAGTACGTCAGCAAGCGAGAGTACATCAGCAAGTGAAAGTACGTCAGCAAGCGAAAGCACCAGCGTAAGCGAGAGTACGTCAGCAAGCGAGAGCACATCAGCAAGTGAAAGCACCAGTGCAAGCGAGAGCACATCAGCAAGTGAAAGTACCAG
Source organism: Roseburia hominis (assembly GCA_040702975.1). Taxonomy (NCBI): domain Bacteria; kingdom Bacillati; phylum Bacillota; class Clostridia; order Lachnospirales; family Lachnospiraceae; genus Roseburia; species Roseburia hominis. The sequence goes on along the minus strand of CP159990.1, from coordinate 3,377,673 downwards.
TGCAAGCGAGAGCACATCAGCAAGTGAAAGTACCAGTGCAAGCGAGAGCACATCAGCAAGCGAGAGTACCAGCGCAAGTGAAAGCACGAGTGCAAGCGAGAGTACGTCGGCAAGCGAGAGTACATCAGCAAGCGAAAGCACGTCAGCAAGTGAAAGCACGAGTGCAAGTGAGAGTACGTCGGCAAGTGAAAGCACGAGTGCAAGCGAAAGTACGTCAGCAAGCGAAAGTACGTCAGCAAGCGAAAGTACCAGTGCGAGCGAAAGTACGTCAGCAAGCGAAAGCACCAGCGTAAGCGAGAGTACGTCAGCAAGCGAGAGCACATCAGCAAGTGAAAGCACCAGTGCAAGCGAGAGCACATCAGCAAGTGAAAGTACCAGTGCAAGCGAGAGCACATCAGCAAGCGAGAGTACCAGCGCAAGTGAAAGCACGAGTGCAAGCGAGAGTACGTCGGCAAGCGAGAGTACATCAGCAAGCGAAAGCACGTCAGCAAGTGAAAGCACGAGTGCAAGTGAGAGTACGTCGGCAAGTGAAAGCACGAGTGCAAGCGAAAGTACGTCAGCAAGCGAAAGTACCAGTGCGAGCGAAAGTACGTCAGCAAGTGAAAGCACCAGTGCAAGTGAGAGTACATCGGCAAGCGAGAGTACGTCGGCGAGCGAGAGCACATCAGCAAGTGAAAGTACCAGTGCAAGCGAGAGCACATCAGCAAGTGAGAGTACATCGGCAAGTGAGAGTACCAGTGCAAGCGAGAGCACATCAGCAAGTGAGAGTACGTCAGCAAGCGAAAGCACGAGTGCAAGCGAGAGCACATCAGCAAGTGAAAGCACCAGTGCAAGTGAGAGTACATCGGCAAGTGAGAGTACCAGTGCAAGCGAGAGCACATCAGCAAGTGAAAGTACCAGTGCAAGCGAAAGTACGTCAGCAAGTGAGAGCACCAGTGCAAGCGAGAGCACATCAGCAAGCGAAAGCACCAGCGTAAGCGAGAGTACGTCAGCAAGCGAGAGCACATCAGCAAGTGAAAGCACGAGTACAAGTGAGAGTACCAGTGCAAGCGAGAGCACGTCAGCAAGTGAAAGCACCAGTGCAAGTGAGAGTACGTCAGCAAGCGAAAGCACCAGCGTAAGCGAGAGTACGTCAGCAAGCGAGAGCACATCAGCAAGTGAAAGCACCAGCGCAAGCGAGAGTACGTCAGCAAGCGAGAGCACATCAGCAAGTGAGAGTACCAGTGCAAGCGAAAGCACATCAGTAAGCGAAAGTACGAGTGCAAGTGAGAGTACATCGGCAAGCGAGAGTACCAGTGCAAGCGAAAGCACATCAGCAAGCGAAAGTACCAGTGTAAGTGAGAGTACATCAGCAAGTGAAAGTACCAGTGTAAGCGAGAGTACATCAGCAAGTGAGAGTACGAGTGCAAGTGAGAGTACCAGTGCAAGCGAGAGTACGTCGGCGAGCGAGAGCACCAGTGCAAGCGAAAGCATGTCCGCAAGTGAAAGCACGAGTGCAAGTGAGAGCACCAGTGCAAGCGAGAGTATATCAGCAAGTGAAAGCACGTCCGCAAGTGAGAGTACCAGTGCAAGTGAGAGTACATCAGCAAGCGAGAGTACGTCCGCAAGTGAAAGCACGAGTGCAAGCGAGAGCACATCAGCAAGCGAAAACACCAGTGCAAGTGAGAGTACCAGTGCAAGCGAGAGCACGTCGGCAAGTGAGAGTACGTCAGCAAGCGAGAGTACCAGTGCAAGTGAGAGTACATCAGCAAGTGAAAGCACCAGCGCAAGTGAAAGCACCTCGACAAGTGAGAGTACATCAGCAAGCGAAAGCACGAGTGCAAGCGAAAGCACGTCAGCAAGCGAGAGTACCCCAACGAGTGAAAGCACCTCGACAAGCGTGAGCGAGAGTACCTCAGCAAGTGAGAGCGCGTCGACAAGTGAAAGTGCATCCACAAGTGAGAGCGCATCAGCAAGTGACAGTGCATCCGCAAGCGGCAGTGCATCTGCAAGCGACAGTGCTTCAACCAGCGATAGCGAGAGCGAAAGTGCATCAGCAAGCACATCGACCAGCGAAAGCCAGGCGGTCGTAACACCGGACGATGATGCGGGTACTACGACACCTACGGTAACGCCTGTGCCAGCGCCTGTGGCGGCACCTGTAGCAGCAGCGGCAACACCGGCTCCGACGCCGACGCCTGCGACACCGGTAGAGGTAATAGAAGATGAGGAAGTACCGCTTGCGGTTGTGGATACAGAAAATGAAGAGGATGTACAGGAACTGGCTCCGATTGAAGATGAAGAAACGCCATTGGCAAATATGGATCTCAAGGAGAGTGTAAAACATTGTATTCTCCATATTATAGAATTGCTCATTGCCGGAGGCCTGGCTATCTTCTACATCGGTGATACGTCTAAGCAGAAACAGAAGATTCGGGAATTGAAAGAAAAGATCGATTCCGATAACGAGAGGAGAGATGTATAAGATGGCACAGATATTTGAGCATGTATGCCTGGGATTTTGCGTATGGGACATTCCGGCGTTGCTTGTGATCATTGCAGTGATTGCCGGCTTTACCGTAAGGCTGCGCAAATTAAAAAAAGAACGGAAAGAATTAGAAGACAGAGTGAGTGAATAATTAAAACGGAAATTAGTGGCCATCTTGATCTTATAAGGTGGGCACTAATTTCTTGTACATTCAGCAAATGTATAAGAAAGACAGGAGATTATTTTGTCACAGGCCAATAGTAAATCAAACATAATAAAGTACAAAATTTTATATACCTGCATCATTCTTTTTGTATATGAACTGGGAAAAGGCATCCCCTTATATGAGGTAGAGACTCTGGCGCGTTCCATCCATACCATATCTGCAGAGGAAATATTAATACAGACTATCAGCGGAGATGCGTACCGTTCTTCTGTTTTTGCACTTGGCATCTTTCCATATATGATATCGTCTCTCCTTGTACAGATTGCAATGGCAATCCTTAACGCATTTTCAAAGGATAAGGTTTCCCCCGGAAAGCTTGGACGCATTACCGCTCTGGTGACTTTTGTGGTAGCTATGCTGCAGGCTTTTTCGTTAGTGCGGGGACTGCAGTTTAGAACTGAGGGCGTTTTCGTAAGAGAAGTAGCTGTGATGGAGATGGTCACAGGTGCAATGTTGATCTGGTGGATGTCTGACCGAATCGGCAGATATGGCATCGGAGGAAGAATGATGATAGGGTTGGTGAATATTGTGAGCCGGATCGGCTCCACGATAATAGGTCATTCGGTGCAGGAACTTATCGTTCCTCTGGCAATATCCGCCGCAGGTATGCTTATCATGATGATCATGGAAAATGCGGAATTCCGGATTCCGGTACAGCGCATTTCGATACACAATGTCTATGCGGACAAAAACTATATGGCTGTCAAACTGAACCCTGCCGGGGTAATGCCGATGATGTTCTCCACGGTAGTATTTATGCTTCCGCAGCTGGTGGTTTCCCTGCTGGAGAAGCTGTTTCCAGGACAGCCGGATATTATCTGGTGGCAGGCTAATTTATCTTTGGCGCGGCCGCTTGGGATAGGCGTATATATCATATGTATGTATCTGCTTACCATTTTTTTGGCTATCATGACGGTCAACCCGAAGGATATTACGGAACAGTTCTTAAAGAGCGGGGACAGTATCGTAGGTATTCATGCAGGGCGCGACACCAGGCGGTATTTGCGGAAAGTAATATGGAGCATAAGCATTTTCAGCGCTACGGTCATGGGCGGATGCGTTGCGGTGCCGTTAGTTCTGCAGCTTCGAGGAAGTCTTGACAGTACGCTCGTAATGCTTCCGACAACAGTTATGATGCTGACCGGTTTGTGGTGCAATTTTATTCGGGAGTATGTTTCTGTTCGGAAATATGATTTATACCATCCCATATTTTAGGAGGAATTAAGGAGAATGTTATATTTTATTCCGGCATGGTACCGGCAGAATGAATGGTGTGAAAATGAACAGAGCTGGCATACAAGGCGGATGCACTCGGAATTTGATGAGACTGTAAAGCAGATTCAGCTCTTTCATCGCAGCGGGGTTTATCCATATCAGATCATGCTTCTTAGCTTTGCACCGAACTTCAGGCATTTTCTTCACCGGCAGGGGGTATACCATGCGTCGTATTGGTCATGCTTCGATGCAATACAGCAAATCAGGCGGAAGAAGGCTCATGTATTGTCTTTTCACAATATAGATTGGCCCAAAGGGATTGAGTTCGTCTATTCGCAATTCGTGGTGCTTGCTTTCCTGAAAGGGAAAAGGTATGCAAAAATAGAATTCGGGGAAGATGGAAATCCGATTCAGGTAGATATGTATGAGGATAACATGCTGTGCCGCCGCAACATATATGACGACAGGGGATTTCTTTCCTGTACGGTTCTCTATAAGAATGAAAAGCCAATTTATCAGGAGTTTTTAATGAGGGACGGGAATTGGAAGCTCCGGCGCTTTTATGAGGACGACCATGTGGAAATCAATCCGCGTAGGCAGGAGTATTTGCTGCTGTGCGGGGACAAGGAGCGGACGAAACGATTTTCCAGGCTTTCATATGGAAATATGCAGCAGGTCATTTATGAAGTTCTGACGTCCTATCTGCAGCTTACGGCGGATACGGATATCTTCTGCGCGGCCATGCATGAACGTCACGCAGGACTTTTACAGGAGGCACTGGCGGACAGAAGGACGATACTTTCTTTTTATGAAAATCGGTATCTGCCACAGGAAAATCCGGAGCAATGGAAAATGATGAAAAGGGCAGATTTCATCATTACGGATTCCGCGGAAAATGAAAAGAGAATCAAAAATTGTCCCGGTATGGAATCAAAGAAAACCACGGTTATCTCCCCTTATAATGTGAGCGCGGATTCCGGGACAAGCGGCAGGATCAAGGTTCAGAAAATATTGGTGCCGGTGGATGGTATGAAGGAGGACGTTTTTCATGAGCTGATACTGGTGTTGGCGGGCTATCTTTCACGGAATATGAATGCGAGGGTTCATCTCTTCACCAGGGAGGCAGAGTATGGAAGAGGGAAGAAGCTTCTGGAGTGGGTTCGGGAGGAATTAAGAGAAGCCGGACTGGAGGAAGGCCTTGCTGTGGAGACGGATGCAGAAAATATCTCAGAGAATAATCTGCATGAGGAAGAAAAGATTACTCAAAAGTTTTTCGCCGAGCAATGTGTGAGCGAGCTGGATGTAAGTACCTGTATGCGGCAGCAAAGGCTGATTGTCGATGTGAGGAAAAATCCGGAGATGTTCCCTCAAATCATAGCGCTCAGTCTCGGAATACCGCAGATTGTCTGTACAAAGACGGAGTTTGTAGAAAGCGGCAGAAATGGAATTATATTAGAAGAGATAGAACAGCTGCCGGATGCCTTAGACTATTATCTGGTTGGGTTGACACATTGGAATGAGGCGAGGGTCTATTCCTATGAGCTTGGAAGAAATTACACCACAGATAAGCTGTTGAAAACATGGAAAGAGGTGCTGGATTTCGTTGGATAAGATTCATATTTTGCAAATAGGGGACAGAGACTGGAATGAAGTTTACGAACTCCCGGAAGAGGTCAATTTAGAGCATACAAGGGTTTTTACAGAGCTTCCGGAAAAGCCTTATGATATGTGTATTTTGGACAAGGCTCCCAGCGAGGAAGAGATAGAGCTGTTATACCAGGCAGTGAAGGCGTATACATTGTTTCTTACGGAAAGCGTAAGGATGCGTGGACCGGCAGCCTGGCTTTGCAGATCAAAAAGAGCGAAGCGTATTGCGGATTCAGATATGCAGCGGTTTTTATTAGAGGAAACGAGATATTTTTTCTCAAAGCCTTATGGAGAAAAATTCAGCTTAAGAGATGTAGCTATTTCCCGTGACTTTTCTGGCACTGTGAAGTGGCATGGCAACTATAGTGTGGAACTGCAGGGAGAGTTTGGCGACGATTTCTGCCAGATTGCCCTTTGGAGGTATAACAGTCCCGTGTCTCAGGGGCAGGTTGTTGATCTGTGGCTGGAATATCATAAGGAACCGGAAGTCGAGCTGTCCCTTATAGTGAATCAGTTTGTTGATAGTAGCGTTGATCAGATGCTGGGACAGTGTGAGTTTGATGAAACACAGTTAAGCCGGATGATGCGGATTGAGGCAAAGAATGGGGACAGTAGTCTGTCGTTTTCACTGCGCGCCAGAGGAAAAGGGAAACTTCAGATTATTGCGTTGCATAAGAGATTCTCCAGAGGAGGTTGCGGGCATTTCCTACCAGGAGGGAAGCGTTATGTATCGTCTGGGCGAGAGGAGCTTTTCTATTATTTTGATCCATGCAATATGGAACCACCTCTCAATGTATATTTTGCCGGATATAAGACACAGGAGAGTTTTGAAGGTTACCACCTGATGAAAAACATGGACTGTCCTTTTCTGCTATTATCCGAGCCGCGGCTTGAGGGCGGGAGTTTTTATATGGGGTCGCGAAGATATGAGAGACGGATTATTTCTATTATTGAAAAATATATGGAAGAGTTGGGGTTTACTTCGGATCAGGTTATACTATCTGGTCTTTCCATGGGAACCTACGGTGCTTTATATTATGGGTGTGATATCAGGCCGCATGCATTGATTCTGGGCAAACCTCTGGCCAGCATAGGAAATGTGGCCGCAAATGAGAAGCATCTCCGTCCGGGAGGCTTTGCCACATCTTTGGATGTATTGCGGTATGTGTGCGGCTCTCTGGATACGGATGCAGTAGAAAGGTTAAATAGCAGGTTTTGGGATAAATTTGATGCTTCTGACTGGGGAAGGACGAAATTCATCGTATCTTATATGATAGAGGATGATTATGATTCGGATGCATATAACAAACTGCTTTCCCACCTTAGCTCAAGCGGCGTGCAGGTATATGGAAAGGGAAGTCATGGCAGGCATAATGATAATACGAGCGCAATTGTAAATTGGTTCGTTGACCAATATGGGAAGGTCTTGCGCGAGGATTTCGGGAGAGGGATAAAGAAAAAATGACGGGTGAAAGATGGACGATTTTCTGGAGTGAATATTCTTCGGACACTTATCTTTATGGGTCGGAAATATCCTACAATAGAAAGGATGAAGTTGTGTTCAGAAACAAGCTGATGCCGCCGGGGACAGTGATCAAGCAGTGGTATTCTAAAACGAATTACCAAGCACAGAGGATTGAGCCTGTACTGCCTATGATTGACGGGGAGGGCAGGTATCGGATCCGTGTGGATATTGACTGTCCGAAAGGGGAAGCATGGCTTGTAAGGCTGGTGTTTTTTGACAAATACGGGGAGGAAGTCGGTTCTGTTGCTGTCAGAGACAGGATTATGAATTTCAGGTGCCCTTTAAAAACATATAGCTATAAGATGCAGCTGGTTAATGGCGGGATGACAGAGTTTTACTTTCATTCGATTGAGATATGGGAAATTATAGATGAAACAGAGAAGAAAACTGAGGCAACTGAATAAGCTTCTGCGTCAGGTAAGAAGATGCGGAGAATATATGGCTGAGCTTTCGGATGAAGAGCTGGCGCATCTGACCGTGGAGTTTAAGGAGAGATTGGCTCGCGGGGAGACGCTGGATGATATCCTGCCGGAAGCATTTGCGGCGGTATGTGAGGCCGATTACAGGATTCTGGGAATGGCGCCATTTGATGTACAGGTTCTGGGCGGTATTGCTCTTCACAAGGGATACCTTGCGGAGATGAATACCGGCGAAGGGAAAACGCTGGCAGCGACCATGCCCCTGTACCTGAATGCTCTGACGGGGAAAAGCACCATATTGGTAACAGTGAACGATTACCTTGCAGCCAGAGATGCGCAGGAGATGGGGCAGGTATACCGTTTCATGGGGCTGTCTGTGGCGGCAGGCGTCTGTGAAAGTGGGGGCGAGGGCTTTTCAAATGCGGAAAAAAAGGAGATTTATTCCGCGGATATTGTATATACGACCCATGGAACGCTGGGTTTTGATTATTTGTTGGACAATCTGGTCACAAAAGCAAGCGACCGGTTTCTGCGGGAATTTTACTATGTGATTATTGATGAGGCGGATTCTGTCCTTTTGGACAGCGCACAGATGCCTCTTGTCATTTCTGCCTCTCCCAGAGTGCAGTCCAATCTGTATGAGATGGCAGATTTTTTTGTCACCACGCTTCAGGAGGATGTGGACTATGAACAGGAAGAGGGAAAGGTATGGCTTACAGACAAGGGAGTGCAGTATGCTGAGACATTTTTCCAAATTGATAATTTTTACAGCAGAGAATATTTTGAGATCAACCGACATGTGATCCTGGCGCTCAGAGCTCATGTATTGCTTGAGGAAGGCAAGGATTATGTTGTGTCTCCTGACGGAGAGGCTGTGCTTCTGGATGGGGAATCCGGACGTATGATGCGGGGCGTGAAGCTTCGCGGAGGGCAGCATCAGGCGATCGAAGTGAAAGAGGGCTTTAAGCCTTCTCAGGAAAGTCGTTCTGTTGCCGCGATTACGTTCCAGAATTTATTTTTGATGTTTCCGAAGATGGCAGGGATGAGCGGTACGCTGTCAGATGCGGCCGAAGAGCTGAGGGATGTGTATGGCGTGAAGGTTCTGGTCATACCGCCCAACCGTCCGATGAGGAGAAAGGATCTGCGGGATTTGTATTTCAGAGATTCGGACAGGCAGCTTGAAGCGGCGGTACGTATGATATCGGAGCTCCATGAAACGGGCCGGCCGATTCTGGTTGTGGCATCTTCCATAGTGGACACGGAGCTGATATCGGAAAGCCTGTTGAAGGTGGAGATTCCGCATAATGTATTGAATGCGAATAATGCGGCGTGGGAAGCCCAGATTATCAAAGAAGCCGGGCAGAAGGGTGCGGTGACTGTCGCGACGTCGATGGCGGGGCGAGGCACTGATATTAAGCTTGGAGAAGGCGTCGAGGAGCTTGGCGGGCTTGCGGTGCTCGGAATAGGCCGGATGGCCAATACCAGGATGGAAAGACAGGTGAGAGGCCGCGCCGGAAGACAGGGGGATGTGGGCACAAGCCGTTTCCTCGTGTCTTTGGAGGATGGGGTCGTGGAAGGCAACGGACCGTCAAACCTCGATAAATATCTGGAGGGTAAGAAGCGCATTGGCAGGTGTAAGCTGAAAAAAGTGATTAACAAAGCCCAGTCACTGGAAACGGAATTTGCGACTATAGGGCGGAAACGTTCTACGGATTATGATAAGGTCGTGCAAAAGCAGAGGGCGCTGATTTATACGACCAGGGATCATCTCCTTGCCGGGGATGACGTGCCGATAGAAAAGGTATTGGAGACGGCGAGGGAGAATATAAGGGACTTTCTGGATGCGGAGATGCCGGTCGATATTTACTCGCTTAACCGGTATATTCTGGATAATATTTCCTACCGCCTGGATGATGATATTGCGGATATTCCGCTGGATGATCATGACGTCATCGAAGAGTGTCTTATAAGGAAGGTTGAGCAAGGGTTAAGAGCGCAGGAGGAGAAGCTGGGGAACAGGCAGCGCATGAATGAGTTTATGCGTATTGTTATCTTGAGTGCCGTTGATAATGCATGGGTGGAACAGATGGATTATATTCAACAGCTTCAGGCGGTGGTGTCCGGAAGGGCTACCGCACAGAGGAATCCGTTATTAGAGTACCAGAATGAGGCTTTTGAGTCTTTTGGGAAAATGGAGAAGACAGTGAAAATAAATGCGATTCGGAATGTGCTGCTTAGCAGTGTGTTTGTGGATGAGGCGGGGAGGATTCATATACTGCTTCCGTAGGAAAAGGAGTTTGGAGTGCGTAATTTGAAATTCTAAGCGGAAAATAAAGGAGAATATCATTATGAATATGTTTATAACACGTATAAATGGAATGGCATTGACTGCTACTGCCCAATATGCCCAGAAAATGGTCGCTGATATTGCACACGGGCTTGGAGTTAAAGATATGGGGATTTTCTGCTATGATTCATCAAATGAAAGTAGGGATAGCCTGAGTGCCAGATACGATGGCATCATAGCAGGGATCGCGCAGGGAGATATTGTGTTTTTTCAACATCCTACATGGCACAATTTAAAGTTTGAAGAAGGACTTATCAATCGGATTAAAGCATATGGAGGAAGAATTATAATAGTTATTCATGATGTGGAAGCTCTTATGGTTGAATCGAGTCGGTTTATGTTAGGGAGGGTAATAAAATTATTTAATTTGGCAGAGGTTCTTGTCGTACCTTCCTCTTCGATGAAAGAATTTTTATTGTCTAATGGTATAAAAGAGAATATGAAGTTTGTAATACAAGAAATTTGGGATTACACTACAAATCTTGCTTTTTCGGAAATGCCAAAACTTAAAAGAGAAATCCATTTTGTAGGGAATCCGTCTAAATTTTTATTCCTAGATCAGTGGGATTATGATATACCATTGAAATGCTATTCGGCAGAGACGTGTATAGGCCAAAAAGTGGAAAAGATAGAGAGGATGAATCCAGAGAGACTATTATGGGAGTTGGCTGATGGGGGCTTTGGGTTGGTGTGGTATGGCGATGAGGATTGGCATCAGTATATGCGGTATAATAACTCATTTAAACTCAGTAATTATTTGGCAACAGGTATTCCAGTGATTGTTCCACGGGGAATATCAAATCAGGATTTGATTGAAAAAAATCATCTTGGATTGGTTGTGAGTAGTTTGGATGAAGCGGCTGAAATGGTAAAGAATATATCGGAAATGGAGTATCAGGAGTATGTGTGGCATGTGAGACAAATGGCGGACTTAATCAGAGGCGGATATTTTACGAAGAAATTTCTAGTAGAAGCTGTCCATATGCTTTTGAGGGACGATATGGTTTGTTATTCTCCAATGAATATGGTTTATGATGTGTCGGAGTGTACGTTTGAATATGTTTGTCTTAGAGAGTCGTATCGCGATAAAATGGCTTTATCTTGGGCTTTCACAGGAAAAGCAGATGGATTTCTGATTTGCGAAGCGGATTCTGGCAATGTAATCTGCGATTTGACCAATAGGCTAGAACATTATTATCTTCTGGGAAAATGCAGGAAAGAAACAGGTTTTATTGTGAAAGCCTATATAAAATCAATAAAAGGCAAAGCAGTTGTTGCAACATCAGATGTGGCTGCATTATCAAGGCAGGAGAAAGATTTCAGGCAAGTTTCGATAAGTTTGATTATGCCGGCGTATAATTCAGCAGAATATATTGCAAGGAGCATTGATACAGCATTAGCGCAATCATTTCTGAATATGGAAGTTATTATTGTCAATGATGGAAGTACGGATGGCACACAGGAAATTATTGATTGGTATAAAGAAAAATATCCACAAGTAAAGTCTGTATATAAAGCAAATGGCGGGGTAGCCTCGGCACGAAATGTAGGAATAGAGCGTGCATGTGGAGATTATATAGGGTTTATGGACAGTGATGACATGATGCATCCAGAAATGATAGGGAAATTATATGAGACTATAGTAAAAAATAATTGTGATATTGCCATAACCTCGGCATATATGATAACAAATGAAAGATATGAAAAAATACTTGTGTATCCTTTAGAGGAAGATAGCATAGTCTCTGCAGATGAATTTCTGAAATTGTATATTAGAAACGCTTATCCTGTAGTTTGGAATAAAATATATCGAACAGAACTTGTGAAAGAGCATCTGTTTCCAACGATAGCATATGAGGACGATGCATGGACAGCGTATATTTTATCATATGCGGAGAACATTTGTTATATAGATAAGGGTTTATACGGATATGACAGAAGACATGAAACTACTTTGTCAATGAATTTATTTGCAAAACCTATGGAAGAAATATTTAATAATCACAGAAAGTTTATTATGTTTTATCTCGAACATGGTAATTCGAAAAGAAGAGATTTGTTGAAAAGCCTGGCATTAGTAGCAACAAATGCTTTTATACGAATGTATTCGTTTCCGCTATATCAAGAGCTAAAGAAAGAAATAGAACAATTCAATTTCACATAATATTTGTCAAGCCTATTTTGAAAATTTATGCAAAAAATATGAAAAAACATGGGGTAATAAAGAAAAATGAAGTAATAAAAAACGGCGGTAACTCAGGGAATATGGGGTTTCCGAGACCGCTCTATTATACTATGGAGGTGCAAAGTGTTTCTTTTTTGTAATAAATATACGGAGAATACTAGAGAATTGCAGAATACTATAAATAATGTCAAGTGCACATCAACAACAATAGTGGTATTAGAGGATGATGGCTTTTTACCAGATGAAATATTGTCACCTTATGAGTATTTTATAGTGCAGTCAAATCAGAAAACCCATGAAAAAAAAGAACTGCATTACAATTTTTTAGAAGTACCTGAATTTTGGGAAATTTGTGCAGATGGTACAAATGGCGTAATTTACGACATGGGATGTAAAAAGGCAGCGATTTATTTTAAGGAACCAATTGAAAAGAGAATTGTACAGCGTGTAGAATGGTGCATGGAAAATGGATGGATATGTAAAATTGATTTTTATAATAAATATGGAATGAGATATGCCAGTGAATTTTTAGATAAGAAGGGGAAGGTAGAATCAAAGGTTTTTTTTACAGATATAAACCAAGAGGTGATCGTAGAACAGCCTCAAAATGGAACAATTACTTTATCTAAAGATGGTAGAATGCAAGCTTTTTGTACGTCTTATGATAAATTTATGGAGCTTTTTGTCGATAAAGCAAATTTGAAGGGGGAATATGCCTTATTTATACAAAACGATGAGGAGTTTAGGCTTTTAAATACAAAGATAAAAGGAAAAAACATGTGGAAATATGTTTTGTTTCAAAATAAAGAGCTGTTGGATAAATATATAAGTATGGATGGGAAAGATGGTTATAGATTTTATGCGGTGCCAGAAATTTATCCAATAAACAGGGCTGCAGGAAAGGTGTTGATTCTAACCGCATCTGACCAAATAGAGGGGATAGAATATTTCGTTCATGAATTGCCGGAGATTATGTTCTACATTGGCGCTAATACTCAGGTTTCTGATAAACTTTATAAACTGGCGGAACAAGTAAATGTAGAAATATATCCTCAGATAAGTTCTCAGAATTTAAATGCTTTATGGGACGAATGTGATTTTTACTTTGACATCAATTACTATCGGGAAATTTATGATGCGGTTAATGTTGCACATCAGAAGAATTTATTAATCATGGGATTTGAAGATACCGTGCATGATAGGGAATTAGTGACAGAAGAGTGTATATTCTTTAAATCAGATTGTGGAGCATTGATTCGGAAAATGAAACAATTGGTAAATAACAGTGCATTAATACAGAACTTATTGTTGAAGCAGCAAAAAAAGAAGCGTGACATTTGGAATAAACTAGTAGGGTTAACAGAAAACAAGGAGGGGTGAAATGGCGATATATACGTTTAGTCTGGCAGTTGGATATAAATTGGGGGGCATGGATTATGCGCAAGGATATCGAGCGAGAATGTTAAGAGGGTTTTCTCAGCCTATTTATTATATTTTTATGGACTTGCCCGGAAGAAGAGAAGTTTGTATTTATAAAGGAATTGGAATTCCCGTAGTCCAGATGGTCAGTATACACCAGTATTTTACAGATAATCGTACATTGAATCTGGCAGTTAAAACAAAAGATAAACTGGAAGAATTGAAAAAGATATTATACTATACAACAGCAGAGTATCACGGGAAAGAAGTGTGGTTGATTAAAGAGGGTTTTGTTATTGCCTCCATTTTATTAGATGAAGAAGATGAAGATTATTTTTATGCTATTCGTTACTTTAATCATGGGAATTTGATTCGAATGGAAAACTATACGGAAGGAATTTCTTATGTGGACTATTATGTGACTGCAACATCAGAGCAGGGAGCTTATGCAAAATTAGTGAGACGTACATTTTACAACAGGGATGGCTCTAGTGCGTATGACGAGATATTTGAGGACGAGAAAGAGTGGTATGTATTCCCTGATGGCAGAGTATATACAAAACAACAATTTATAGTAGAATTTATTAAAAAATTAAATTTGTCAAAACAGGATATTGTTTTATTAGATCGTTCCGTATTGTTTGGTTTTATGCAACCGTTGTTTCAGTTTGGAAATAAAGCGCGGTTTATTGCGGTGATTCATGCAGGGCATTATTTTGAAACAGGAGAAGACCCTTCTGCATTGTATGTCAGCCAGCAAATTAAAGTTCCTGTCTCCTGCACAAATACAGCAAATTAAAATCTCAACATTTAATTATTATCTATGTCAGCGTGCAGTAAAAAACAGCACACTTTTATCTTGACCATCCTGCTCTATTCCAGTATAGTTTTTATGGAACAAAAAAGAGAAAGAACAGCCCCTCCTACAGTTCGTTCTTTCTCTCATACACCAGCATACCTGCCATATACGGGATCATGTCCCACTCATGAGGCTTTGGCATCACTGACATTTATTATGATAAGAAATAATTCCCTGTTTTGCAAGTTAATTCGTATAAAATCTTCATCAAAAAAGCTTTTTGACTCCTTCATGGACGGTTTCCGGCCTGAACTACAGACCTGCCCCTGTTGTGGGGCAAAGGGAGCTTGTTCCGTCCATGCCTATTATGAACGTTCCCTGGCTGATTTCGTTGGTGGAAAGCCTGTCTGGCACAGCCTCTGTATCCTGCGCCTTGTCTGTTCCTGCGGCCATACCCATGCCATCCTTCCGGATTTCATCATCCCTTATTCCTCCTACGGCCTTTTCTTTATCCTCCGTGTCCTGGCGGAATATTTCCTTCGGCTTGCTTCCGTAGAAAAAATCTGCGCACGCTTCTGTATTAACCAAAACCAGCTCTACCATTGGCTTTCCCTGTTCAAAAAGCAGAAGGAAGAGTGGCTGGGCCTTCTCTCTTCCAGGGAGTCCTCCGGCCTCTCTTTCCTGAAAGGCCTTTTTCGGATGCCCGCTTATTCCGGCTTTGCATCCGGTTTTGTCCGCCGCTTCTCTGTCTCCTTCCTCCAGTCCCACAGAAATCCGGCGGCTTACTGCCAACAGCAGTTCGGCCCCTGAACCGTTTCCCAGACACCACATAACACAGGGATGGTCTCCAGGCTGTTCTTCCTATATGCTGATAGAAAACAGTAAAGGAGGATTTTTTTATGCATTACAACACCAAAAACTTTTCAGACGCATCTGCTATGGCACAGTTCCGGCTCGCACTCATTGCACCGGTCATCCATGGCCTTTATCCGGATGCGTCCAGAAACGCCTATTACCAGCGGGTAACGGAAAAACCCCTCACCCTGCCTGACGGCTCTGTATTCCAGTACAGCCCCAAGACCCTCAGCAAGTGGGCCTCTCTTTACCAGAATGGCGGCATTGACGCGCTCATGCCCCGGGAACGTTCCGACAAAGGCTCCACACGCGCCTTGCCGGACACGGCCATTGAAGAGATCTACCGGCTGAAAGAGGCTTTCCCACGCTTAAACGCAACCCAGATCCACCGCCATCTTGTGGAGGAAGCTTTTATCCCCGCCTCTGTCAGCGTCTGCGCCGTCCAGCGCTTCGTGAAAAAGCATGACCTGAAGTCGGCGCGCAATCCATCTATGAGGGACAGGAAAGCTTTTGAGGAAGATGCCTTTGGGAAAATGTGGCAGGCGGATACCTGTTACCTCCCTTATATCACGGAAGGCGGGCAGCGCAGGAGGGTTTACTGCATTATGATCATTGATGACCACTCGCGTTTCCTGGTGGGCGGCGGCCTTTTTTATAACGATAACGCCTATAACTTCCAGAAAGTTTTAAAAAACGCAGTTGCCTCCCACGGCATTCCGGCGAAACTCTATGTCGACAATGGCTGCAGCTACTCAAATGAACAGCTCTCCCTGATCTGCGGCTCCATCGGCACGGTCCTCCTTCATACAAAAGTGCGGGACGGCGCCAGCAAGGCCAAGATCGAACGCCAGTTCAGGACATTCAAGGAGACCTGGCTTTATACGCTGGACATGGATTCCATCACGTCCCTGGCACAGTTCAATTCCCTCCTGCGGGACTATATCCGCACCTACAATACTTCCATGCATTCCGGCATCGGCTGTACCCCCATGGAACGTTACCAGAAGACGCGCTGTGCCATACAGATGCCAAAGTCCAGGGAATGGCTGGAGGAATGTTTCTTAAACCGCATCAACAGGAAGGTGAATAAGGATTCCACTGTCTCCATCGACAAGGTCTCCTATGACGTCCCCATGCAGTTCATCTCATCCAAAGTTGAGATCCGCTTCCTTCCCGACGATATGTCCTCTGCCTACATCCTTTATGAGGGGGAGCATTATCCCATCCGGCCGACAGATAAAAATGAAAACTGCAGGACAAAACGTAACAACACCCCTTCTATTGATTATTCAAAGATAGGAGGTGCCTGCTGATGTTCCGCACTTACTATGGGCTGGCCTTCAACCCTTTTGACAAACAGATGGCCTCTGAGAAGGACCGTTTCCTCTCGAAAGACATCTCGGAGATGCTCTCACGGCTGGACTACCTCAAGGATACCAGGGGCATCGGGCTGTTCACCGCACGCCCCGGCATGGGCAAGTCCTTCGCACTGCGCTGTTTTGCCAAAAGCCTGAACCCGAATCTTTACCACATGGAGTATCTCTGCCTCTCTACCGTCAGTGTCATGGAGTTCTACCGCCAGTTCTGTTCTACGCTTGGTATAGAACCCAAAGGCGGCAAACCCGGCATGTTCCGGGCGATCCAGGAGCAGGTCCTCTATCTCTACCGTGAAAAGAAGCAGCCCCTCCTCCTTGCCATCGATGAGGCACAGTATCTCTCTACCGGCATTCTGGAGGATATCAAGATGCTCATGAATTACGGCTATGATTCCCTCAACTGCTTTACTCTCATACTCTGTGGGGAGCCCCATCTGAACAATACGCTCAAAAAGCCCGTCCATGAGGCACTGCGGCAGCGTGTTACCGTCCACTATAACTTCTCCGGGCTCTCCGATTCGGAAGTCGGGCAGTATGTCCTCCACAAGATCGCCTGTGCTGGCGGAGCTTCCTCCATTATTGACCATGCAGCCCTGTGTGCTGTCCACAGCCACTCCCAGGGCAGTCCCAGGCTTGTTGATAACCTGATGACCAACGCGCTGACACTTGGGGCACAGATGGAAAAGAAGGTCATTGATACAGAGGTCATCCTGGCTTCCGTCAGCAGCCAGAACCTCGGCTAAGGAAGGAGGGGTACTGTTTATGGAATACACCTGTATTCTCAGGCACGGTTCACGGAAAGAATGCTGGACTGGAAAACTTACGCTGCTGCGGAAACTTCCCGGCCAGTACGAAGCAGAAATCAGCGGGAGAGGGACTTACTTCCACATCCTTGCCGGGCGGCATAAATATGGGAATTACCTGTGCATCCCCAACCATGATATCGGGTGCGAATTATCTGATTTCTCCGATATCTTCTGGAACGAAGAAAGGCTCCGCAGTCTGATGCGGAAGGTAGACGCAGTAACCGTGGCCACCGCCCTGGTGTATCTGCCTGCCCTGGCTGATAATATTTGAAAGATTACGAATTTTACATGGGCTGTGGATCCCACAATGGATTCCACAGCTCTTTGTATTTCAGAGCAGTCTCCCTGTTGCCAACAGCGTGCCGCGTTTTTGATAGAAGAATGCATTTGCAGGTTGCACTGCGCAGTCAACGGGATAAAAATCAGAAAAATAATTCGCCGTTTATGTCTCCTTCAATTTGCCGTCCAACACATTGTATTTAAATTGGCAATATTATTATTGGTTTAAATATTCAAAAATAATTGATACGATGGTAGTATCAACACAGGAACAAAAGGATGAATTGATAGAAAAACTGCAAGAATATGAATGTCATGTTCCAAATGTCGAAGTGATACCGGCAGGGGGAATTGGGCATCTACGGTATCCGGCAGGGAAAAGAAAGCCATATTCTTTAGTGTCGGTTTCACGTCTTAATCCTCAAAAGAAAGTGGATTGGATTATAAGAAGCGTAGTAAAGGCACATGAGATTAATCCGTCTATTTTACTCGACATATATGGAAGTGGTAAAAACGACTATATTTATTTTTTACAGAATATTGTATGTGAGAATCATGCGCAGGATTATATCTGTTTTAAGGGCCATATGGATGTTACGGAAATCTACAGAGACTACGAAGTATTTATTGCGGCATCAACAATGGAGACATTGGGTTTATCTGTAATGGAAGCGATAGGGTCTGGTGCTGCGGTAATTGGTCTGGATGTAAAATATGGCAATCGTTTGTTCGTACGACCTGGTCAAAATGGGTATTTGGTAGACTATAATCATGTTGGTATTGATGTTGATGAGAACAAATTAATAGATGGTATGGCAGAAAGGATTGTTGAAATCTTTGAGGATGAAGAAAGATTAGAGGAATTTCATCGTGTCTCTTATGAAATCGCAAAAAATTTTTCAACTGAAATTATAAGAGAAAAATGGGAAAAACTACTGAATTAATTTTTGCTCGTCAGTATAGAGCGCAGAACGGCATTAAGAGGAGGAACCGAAGTGATTTACAATTTCCATCACTTTTATTATTGGTTAAAAGGCGGCGTAGAATCCGGACAGGCTTACAGAGCAAAGCTTTTGCGGGAACTTGGCCTGGAAGCCAGATTTGTTTTTGCAACTACCTTCCCGGAAAATAATATCCAGCATGAAACAGAGTTTTTAGGTTTTCTGGATTCTGAGGTCATATGGCTGTATGGTTTTTTTACAGACTGCAAATTATCTCCTGTCACATATACTCTGGAACAATTGGAGGATACTTTTGACGGGTGTGATTATTCTGTTTCCAGAGAAGGTAACGTGGTAAATTACACTTTTCCGGCAATGGGCATCTATTATGTGGTGCATCTGGCGGATGGCTCAGAGGACCTTGTCCACAGGGTAGAAATCGTTTCGAATGGGTGTCTGGTCAGAAAGGATTATTATACTTACTGCCGCATTTATTCGGAATATTATGCGCCCCTTGAACATCGGGCGCACTTATACCAGAGAAGATTCTACAATGAAGATGGAACCGTGGCGTATGAAGAAATATTGGATGATGATTCTGTGTTATATAAATTTTCAGACAGAGTTCTCTATTCCCGGGAAGAACTGGTGGGCTATATGATGTCCTGCCTGAAGCTGACAGAAGACGATGTTGTCCTTATTGACGGTGAGCCGGGAATGATTGACCGTGCCGCCTTTATACAGAATGCATTTCCGGCGCGGGTTGGTTTTGTTATCCACGCGGATCATTACCTGGACAGTGATGCGGATCATGTCTTGTGGTATGGCTTTTATGAATATGCGTTTTCGCATCCTGAAAAAATCAGCTTTTATGTTACTTCTACAGAAGCACAGAGCAATCTTCTCAGGCAGCAGTTCCAGCAGTATAAAGGGGTCAGGCCGGAGATACTTACAATTCCGGTGGTAGGGCTGGACGGGTTAAAGGTTCCGAAAGCCGGCGGCAGGCGGAAACATTCTCTTATTTCCGTCGGACGCCTTGCGCCGGAGAAAAATATGGATCAGCTGATAGAGGCGGTTGTGATGGCTAAGGAGAGCGTTCCTGATCTGTCACTGGATATTTATGGTGAGGGTGCTGAAATGACGAAATTGCAAGGGCTGATTGAAAGGCGGCAGTGCAGTGAATATGTGCACCTCTGTGGTTTTCAGAAGTTGGATGAGATATATCAGACATATGATGCATATGCATCCGCATCTTTTGTGGAAACATTTGGAGTCACTCTGTTGGAAGCGGTAGGTTCAGGCCTCCCTATTGTAAGCTATGATATCCGTTATGGAGCACAGGTTTTTGTTGATGAAGGAGAGAATGGATACAAAGTTCCGTATGGGGATGTAAAAGCACTGGCACGGGGAATTGTCCGTCTGTTCACAGAAGCGGATATAGAAGCATTTCGCCGGCATTCTTATGAAAAGGCAAATGGGTATCTGACAGAGGAGGTAAAGAAGAAATGGGAAGCTTTACTTGGATAGGTGAAACCGTACTGCTGCTTGACAGATTAACGCCGGACGGCGAATATCTGTACGAATCTTTTAAGCAGGCGGGTTATGACTGCTTTGTGATGGCGCTGGAGGAGAATTATTTTCTGCCGGAGGATGTTATGTCTGTCTATGACCTGCTTCTTGGTTATGGTTCATATGAAGTGCATCCTATAAAGCCGAGATATTTTAATGAGATAGAGGTGCCCGATTATTGGAGCATCAACAAAGGAGATCTGAAATCAGGGACAATATGCTACCAGCACGAGGAAAAAGGAAGAATCCGTTATGCAGCTATAAAGAAAAAATATATTGTAGACGCAGTGGACTGGTACGACCGGAAAGGCGTTGTCCGGGTTACCGACCACTATAACCGGTATGGCGTCATCTGTGCCAGGACGGTATATAATGCCGAAGGGCAGCAGATTAATAAATCCTGGTTTTCGGCAGAAGGAAAGGAACGTATCGTAGAGAACTATATTACGGGGGATATTATATTTAATGATGGCGATATTGTAAAGTTTTTCCGCCGGAAGATGGATTTGCTGTATTATTTCTTTGAGAAAATTGATTTTGCAGGGCGAAGGATTTTTTACAATTCATTATCAACTCCGTTTTTGATTTCCAATCATTTGCCGGTTTCAGACGCGGGAAGGAAGGATATACTGTTCTGGCAGGAGCCGATAGGGGAGGGGATTCCGGGAAATATGCAGATTATCTTAAGAGGCGAAGCCGGTCGTACCGACCATATTATGGTGCAGAAAAGAGCTTCTTATGACAAATTGCAGGAGTTTGGCGCGGACAGTGCAAGAATACATAGACTGGGTTACATCCATCCGTTTAGGAAAGAAAACAACCACAAACCGGAAGCACTCATCTGTACCCATTCTGACAGGATTGAGCATTGCCGGGATATCATCCGGGCACTTCCCGGGATGCATTTCCACATTGCGGCGATTACGGAGATGTCGTCGGTGCTCATGGATTTAGGGACATATGATAATGTAAGCTTATACCCGGGAGCTTTACCGGAAATTTTTGATGAGCTTTTTGATAAATGTGATTATTATTTTGATATTAATTACAGGGAGGAAATTGTCGCGGCTGTCCGGACGGCGTTTTTATATAATCATTTGATTTTTGCTTTTGAGGAAACAGCTCATAATCGGGAGTATGTGGCGGATGCACATATCTATCCGGCAGAAGAGTTTAACAGGATGATTGCTGATGTAGAAGCGGCTATGGAAAATGTAACATTTATGGAGAGGCATTTGGATATGCAGCATAAGGAGGCTTTGGCGGAAAAGACAGAGATGTATGCCGAGTTCATGAAGGCATATGCATAATCCCGGCTATGATTATTAAGGGAAGATAATAACGCTGTAATGCTTTGAAAACATATGGGGATTCAGAAAATATAGACCATATCAGGTTAGAATATCTGGTATGGTCTGTTTTTTCTATTATATAATTAAAATTGTTTATTTTTAGATATGTAGGAGGCGATACGGATGAAACGATATGGTTATATACGTGTGTCAACAAAGGAACAGAATCCGGAACGGCAATGTATTGCATTGCAGGAGTATGACATTCCGAGAAAAAATATTTATATGGATCAGATGTCGGGGAAGAATTTTAAGCGTCCACAGTATCATAAAGCAGCGGCAGGCGGAGGGAATCGCAGTGGCGAAGGCGAAAGGGGTAAGATTTGGTTGTCAGAAAAAAGAAATTCCTCATAATTTCAGAAAATATTTTGAAATGTGGGAGCAGGGGGAAATCTCGTCGCGCAAGGCGGCGAGTGCGCTGAACATGAGTCATACGACATTTTATAGGCGGTGCAGAGAACAAATACTGGAAAGAGAGGAAACAAAGAATTGTTATACTACGATGGCGAAGTGACAAAAATATAGGAGAGTGGCCGGCAGCAGGCGGAGGGAATCTGGAGAAAATCGCAATGGCAAAGGCGAAAGGGGGAGGAAACTGTAGGCTTTATCCATTATCTGCTTATTTATTGCGATAGTCCTTTGGGAGTTTCCCACTATATTCTTTAAATGCTGCTGTAAATCTGCTTTGGCTGTCATATCCCACACGTCTGGCAATTTCGGCAATGCTGAAGCTGGTTTCCCGAAGTAGTTTAGCCGCCTGTTCCATGCGGTGCTCTTTTATGTGGGCCGCAATGGAAGTTCCATAGACAGATTTAAACAAGGTTTTCAACGTGGTTGGGTTCATCAGATATTGTTTTGAAAGTGCTTCAATTGTGAATCTTTGCTCCATATGCTCTGTAAGCTGTTCATGGATTTCACGGATTATTTCTATCTGCTCAGAATGATATTCCGTCAAACGATTCTTAGCATCCAGCTTTAAAGTGTCAAGATACAGCAGGAGTTCCAGCACCTTTATTTTCTGATAGGCAAGCCGGAGCTGCTGTGGTTGATCGTAGAATCCGGAAAAAATTTTTTCGGTCTGCTCATTACCGGCAAGAGAGATGATGGAGCCGTTTTTGCAGAATTTATCGTACAAAAGTTCACCTGAAATCCCCGTTCCTAAGAGAAGTTCAGGCGGGTTGTCTGTAAGTGTTCTCAGATCAATGCTGATGGTAAGCCCTTCGTAAAATCCGTTAGGAAGGGACATGACGGAATCAGCGCAGGCCTTCAGGGTATGCAGGGAAAAATCGTTCTGACCGAGGTAGACGCTGTTTCCATTGCTCATTTTCCAGCCGATGCGCCCAAAGCGGCAGTAATTGATCTCAAGTATATGGTCCAGGGCGGCGTGATGCACAGAGAGGCTCTCTGCTGCCAGTGTGAAGCAGGATAATTCGATGCCGGGAAATAATTCAACTGCTTTGATATGCTCGAAGCCCCTGGATTTGGTAAAGGAATTTCTGATGTCGGCCAATTCATTTATCATTGTGATACCTTCCTTCATTTCTGATTATTTAGGGCAGGCAATCTCCATAACCTGTTCGATCATCTGATGGAGAAGCCGGCTTTGCGGCGTATCTGCCGCCCGGTAATAGACCTCTTTCCCCTCCCGGCGGCTGACGATCAGACCACTGTTGCGTAGCGGCCGGAGATGGTGGGATACTGCAGGGCTGGACATATCCAGCATAGCGGAAATATTGATCACGCATTCTTCGCAGTGGCACAGCAGAAAGAAAATACGGACTCTGGTAGTATCTCCAAGCTGTTTAAAGATTTCTGCAATTGTCTGGAAATCATCAATATTGCTTAGCTGTTCCCTTATAGCAGGTATTTCTTCTCCTTCTTTATGATGGTGCGGTATCATGTAATTTCCTCCGTTTTCGCCCAATTAGAAATGCTTTTCGCCCATTTGGCAGGGTATGCCCGGGGAGCATTGACTTTCTGTTTCTGGCTGTATTATACTGCAATCACAATGATTAAACAAGTGCTTAATCATAAAATTCTAAAATATATTTAACAAGGAGGAGTCATTCTTATGAAAAAGACTTACAAAATTGAAGTAGACTGTGCAAACTGTGCAAATCTGATGGAGGATGCAGCCCGCAAGACTAACGGCGTGCAGAACGCTACGGTGAATTTCATGACGCAGAAGATGATTGTGGAGTTTGACGAAGGAAAAGAGCCGAAAGCGGTTATGGAGGATGTTCTGAAAGCCTGCAAGAAGGTTGAGCCGGATTGCGAAATTTTCCTTTGATTTCAAAACGATAGTATGAGAGAGGGGCATCCCTAAAAATGCATTTCGGCAGTTTCGGGGGTGCCTTTCCTGACAAGAAACAAATAAATAATTACTTAATTATTGAAAGGAGATAATCATGCAGGAAGTTATTATCAATGCGTTGCTTGTTGTTGTGATTGCAACGGCGGCTGTATTTCTTTTTATTGTGGGAAGGAGCGAGAGCGGCAGGATGACCAGGAAGCAGAAGAAAATGCTGGTTCGCATCCTGGTTTCTGCGGCACTGCTTCTGGTGCTTCAATCCATCTCTGCGGAAACTTTTAATCAAATTGACGGATATCTGTTTCCCTCTGCAGGACGTCTGTTACGTCTCGTATGTTACCTGGTCGATTACTTTATCATTGGGTATGACATCTTAAGAAAAGCCATAAAGGGTATTTTGAACAAGCAGGTGTTCGACGAGAATTTCCTGATGGCAGTTGCGACCATTGGCGCTATGGCACTTGCCATTTATGAAAATGGCGAATATCTGGAAGCCATTGCCGTTATGCTGTTTTATCAGGTGGGAGAGTGGTTTCAGGGGTATGCGGTGGGAAAAAGCCGTCGGAATATCAGTGCTTTGATGGACATACGCCCTGATTACGCCAATGTAGAGCGTGAGGGAAGGCTTGAGCAGGTTGACCCTGACGAAGTTGGCATAGGAAGTGTCATCGTGGTTCAGCCGGGAGAAAAGGTGCCGATTGACGGCATCGTTGTAAATGGTTCTTCCAGCCTGAATACCAGTGCACTGACGGGGGAGAGCCTGCCGCGGGAAGTAAAAGCTGGTGATGAGATTATCAGCGGCTGTATCAATATGACAGGCGTTTTGAAGATTCAGACTACAAAAGAATTTGGGGAATCTACGGTATCTAAGATCTTGGATCTGGTGGAGAATGCAAGCTCCAGAAAGTCCAAATCAGAAGATTTCATCTCGAAATTTGCCAGGATTTATACGCCGGCAGTATGTTACAGTGCTTTAGCGCTGGCTATCCTGCCGCCTGTGATTCGAATGTTCTTTATGGGTATTCCTGCGGATTGGAGCGTTTGGATTTACAGGGCATTGACCTTCCTTGTTATCAGCTGTCCGTGTGCGCTTGTGATCAGTATTCCTTTAAGCTTCTTTGCAGGAATCGGCGGGGCGAGCCAGGAGGGTGTTCTGGTAAAGGGCTCCAATTATCTGGAGATTTTATCACAGACCCGGTATGTTGTGTTTGATAAGACCGGAACTCTGACACAGGGCGTTTTTGAGGTCAACGGAATCCATCACAATGAGATGGATGCCAAAAAGCTGGTGGAATATGCCGCGCTGGCAGAAAGCGCGTCTTCTCATCCAATCAGTAAGAGTCTGCAGCGGGCTTATGGAAAGGAACCGGACCGTACCCGTGTCAGCGATATTCAGGAGATCAGCGGAAATGGTATCATTGCGAAAGTGGATGGTATGGAGGTTGCCGCCGGTAACGCTAAACTGATGAAACATTTGAAGATTCGGTACATTGACTGTCATCAGACCGGAACGATTATCCATATGGCAATAGATGGAAAGTATGCGGGACATATTGTGATCTCTGATATTGTAAAGCCTCATTCCAAAGATGCTATTTCTGCATTGAAGACATCAGGTGTGGAAAAAACAGTGATGTTGACAGGAGATGCGAAAAAGGTGGCTGACCAGGTGGCATCTTCCCTTGGTATTGATGAGGTATACAGCGAGCTGCTTCCGGCAGACAAAGTAGCCAAAGTGGAAGAACTTCTGCGGATGAAGACAGGTAAAGCGAAATTGGCCTTTGTAGGTGATGGGATTAATGATGCCCCTGTACTGTCCCGTGCAGACATTGGTATTGCTATGGGAGCTATGGGTTCTGATGCGGCTATTGAAGCGGCAGACATTGTGCTGATGGATGATGACCCGATGAAAATATCGAAAGCGATTCGGATTTCCAGAAAATGCCTACGGATCGTTTATCAGAATATCGTACTGGCTTTGGGCGTTAAGTTTGCCTGCCTGATATTGGGTGCTGTGGGTATTGCCAATATGTATCTGGCTATTTTTGCAGATGTGGGCGTCATGATTCTGGCAGTCTTGAATGCAATCCGCTGTCTGTTTGTGAAAAAATTGTAAGGGAGGAGGGGCCATGCAGATGGAAAGTTTCGGAGTTCTATTCTCTAGTTTTTGCAGAAACAGTATCTGCCATTTTTGAGGGATTCATTTATCGTGTAGCCACAAAGGAAGAATCATGGTATACTTGCAATATAAGCGAAGTGGTAGAAGTTAAACGTTAGTAATTAGAAGCGCAATTTGGAGGTGCTGTATATGAAAAGGGCAAGTCACTTAACTGTGATTCTTTGTGGATTATGTGCAGTAATTTGGACAGTTAGAGCCATACTTGAAGTTTTCTATCAAACATATAACTATTCCGTTTTTGGGTTCGTGCTAAACGTGCTTTGTGCTGTGGTGTGGATTGGGGCATTTATTGTGAATCTTAAGAAATATCGTTCTAATCGAGATAAATGATAACTTTCAATTTATTAAAACGGAAAATACGAATTGATCAAATTCGCAATTTGGCAAGGAGAATAAATTTTGATCATGAAACAACCCTGGCTTACTTACGGCTTACGATTGAAAAGTTTGTATATTTGTGATATAGTAACGCTATCGGTATGTTGAAGAAAGAAACAGAGAAATTTAAGAGATTCTTTTAAAAACATAAAATAGTGTTATTGAGGAGCTGATTTTTATGAAAAAGATTTTGATTATTTCAAGTAGTCCCAGAAAGAAGGGCAATTCACAATTGCTTTGTCAGGAATTTGCCAGAGGCGCGAGGGAAAGTGGACACAGTGTAGATTTAATCCGGTTGTCTGAAAAGAATATTGGTTTTTGCTATGCATGTGATGCGTGTATGCGTAATGGAGGAGAATGTGTACAGCATGACGATATGGCAGAAATATTGAAGCTATATCAGGAGGCGGATGTTCTTGTTCTTGCAACACCGGTATATTTTTATGGAATCAGTGCCCAGATGAAGACGTTTATCGACAGAACGTATCCAATCTGGCAGCATTTGGGGAAGAAAGAAGTCTATTATATTATTTCAGCCGGTCTTGGAAAAGATATTGTAGAACGTTCTCTTGGGGATTTGAATGGATTTGTGGAACATTTAGAGCAATATGAGATAAAAGGCCAGATTTACGCGACCGATGTTATGGATGCTGGACTAGTTTCAGATCAGCCAATCATGGATCAGGCATATCATATGGGAAAGAATGTATGATGATTAAAAGAATATGCAAAGGAGATACATACTATAGTTATAAATAATGAGTAACCCAAAGGGCGTCAACCGTAATAAAGTTGGTGCCTTTTGTTTTGTCCATTATGAAAAAAGGAAGTGATGAAAAAAAGGACGGCAGATGTCTGTCCGGTCGTAACACTTGGCCTTGTTTTTTATGCGTTGACTTTGGGCAGGTTTTTATTATGGAGTGTGATATGGCTTTGACTGATATGAAAGTAATTGAGATGGCTGGGAGGGGCGATTGAGTCTTTCTGCTGTTGAGGAAATCACAAATGAAGAAGTTGCAGTTGTGATTTAGAAAGGGAAAGGCTATAATATTAGAATAAAAGGATCAATGAAGCAGCGGCTGTGTCGGAGAGAGAGGTAGCAATATGGCAAGAACAGTAGGAATCGGCGTTCAGGATTTTCAAAAAATAATCAGCCGGAATATATTTTATGTAGATAAAACGGGATTTATTAAAGAATGGTGGGAATCTATGGACGACGTTACACTGATTACCCGGCCGCGGCGATTCGGAAAAACACTGACAATGAGCATGGTTGAACATTTTTTCTCAGTGGAATATGCGGACAGTGAACTTTTCAAGAATTTAGATATATGGAGAGAAGAGGAATATCAGAAATTGCAAGGCACTTATCCCGTGATTTCCTTAAGCTTTGCAGATATAAAAGAAGTGTCTTATGAGCAGGCGAGAAAGAAAATATGCGAGACGATCGTGGATTTATATAATAAATACGATTTTTTAGCAAAAGAGGACATACTGGGGGAAAAGGATAAAAAATATTATGCAGGGATATCCTCAGACAGTGATGATGCAGATATTTCCATATCTCTGCGAAGAATGTCAGATTATCTGTGCCGGTATTACGGAAAAAAGGTCATTATTCTTTTGGATGAATATGATACCCCGATGCAGGAAGCTTATGTAAACGGCTATTGGGAGAAGCTGACAGCTTTTACCCGTAGTCTGTTAGGTGCGGCTTTGAAAGGGAATCCTCATCTGGAGCGGGCAATCATGACGGGGATAACACGTGTAAGCAAGGAATCTGTTTTTTCGGATTTAAATAACCTGGAAGTGGTGACGACAACCTCGGATAAATATGAAGAGAGTTTTGGATTTACGGAAGAAGAAGTATTTTCTGCACTGGAAGAATATCATCTGGCAGATAAGAGAGAAGAAGTGAAAGGCTGGTATGATGGTTTTGTCTTTGGACACAAGGGAGACATCTATAATCCATGGTCGATTATCAACTACCTGGATAAGAAGCAGTTCGCGCCTTATTGGGCGAATACGAGCAGCAACAATCTTGTGGGAAAAGTGATTCGGGAAGGCACAAGGCAGATGAAAGAGTCTTTTGGACAGTTGCTGGATGGCGGAAGTATTTTGTCAGAGATTGACGAGCAGATCGTGTATAATCAGTTGGATCTGGATGAGGCTGCAATATGGAGTCTTCTTCTTGCCAGCGGATATCTTAAAGTAAGAGACCATAAAGTGGAACAGAGGCCATATCGGGAATGGAGACAGATATATGAATTAGAAATCACAAATTATGAAACCCTGGTCATGTTCCGCAGTATGGTGCGGGGATGGTTCGCCTCATCGGCTTCAAATTATAACGATTTTATAAAAGCGCTTTTGCAGGATGACTTGAAGGCGATGAATATTTATATGAACCGCGTGACAAAAACAACATTCAGTTATTTTGACAGTGGCGATAAACCATCTCGGGAAAGTGAGCCGGAGCGTTTTTATCATGGGTTTGTACTGGGGCTTGTGGTGGCGCTGGAGGACCGCTATGTCATTACATCGAATCGGGAAAGCGGATTTGGAAGATATGATGTGATGTTGGAGCCGAGAAATATGCAGGACCCTGGAATTATTATGGAATTCAAGGTGCAGGATACGGAGGATGAAAAGGAACTGGAAGATTCTGTGAAAGCGGCGCTGCTGCAGATTGAGAGGAGAGAATATGCTGCCGCTCTGGAAGCAAAGGGGATATCGGCCGAAAGAATCAGAAAATACGGCTTCGCTTTCCGGGGTAAAAAGGTATTGATTGGCAAATAGGATTGCGTAAGAAATTTTTTCTGGTATTTACAGAAAAGATTTGGTAGAATAGAGAAAAAAGAAGGGAGGGGCATAGTTATGAAGATGATTATGGCAATTTTACACAAGGACGACGAGATACAGACAATCGAGGAATTGAATGAGGCAGGTTTCTTTGTGACGAAATTATCCACAACAGGAGGGTTTCTGAAAGGAAAGAACACCACTATCATGATCGTAGCGGATACGGAAAAGGTTCCGCAGGCGATGGAAATCATCAAGAAGAATTCCGGCGAAAGAAAGACGATCACCTATGCCAATCCGGCTTTGATCTCAGGCCACGGAAGTATGAACGCGGCCCCGTCTGTACCGATCAACATTCAGGTAGGCGGCAGCACGGTATTTGTTATGAACGTAGAGCAGATGGAGAAATATTAAGGGCAATGCATTTAATTATATTTAGTTTTACGGAGAAGGGGAGTGCGCTTAGCGCACTCCTCAAACAACATCTTCCGGAGCCTTTATATACCTGTGAAGGCTATACCATAGAGCGGTGCGCCAAAAAATACGGCCTGCAGCCCCAGCCGGAAAACATCAGGGAATATATTGGAACTATCTGGGGAAAAGCTGCGATTCTTTTCATTGGAGCAGCGGGAATCGCAGTGCGGATGATCGCGCCGTATGTCCGGGATAAATTTACGGATTCTGCGGTTGTTGTGACAGATGAAATGGGTCGGTTCGTGGTCCCAATCTTGTCCGGCCATGTGGGGGGCGCCGTGGAGATCGCAAAAGCTGTGGCCGGGTGTACGGGTGGGACGGCGGTGCTTACGACGGCGACGGACGTACAGGGGCGTTTTGCTGTGGACGTGTTTGCGAAGAAGAACCAGTTGATTCTCACGGACCGCAGGTGTGCCAAAGAGATATCGGCGGCTCTGCTGGAAGGAAAAGAGGTCGGGCTGTTCAGCAAGTGGAAGATTGCGGGAGACGTGCCGGAGGGCGTGAGAATTTGCGGCAAAATGGAAGAGCTGGACGACTATGAATATGGAATCGTGATTCCTGACTCTGAAAAGGGAAGAGACGGGGCAAAGAGCATTTCCATGAGACGGAGGTTAAATCTGCTCCCTGGGGGAATCGTGGTCGGAATCGGATGTAGAAAGGGACTTGAGGCGTCCGGGATTCTGGAGGGAGTCGGCATGACACTTGCGGGGCTTGGAATTCGCAGAGAGCAGATTGCGGCATTTGCAAGTATTGACCTGAAAAAAGAGGAGCAGGGAATCCGGAAGACGGCGGAAGAATATCAGGTTCCGTTTCTGACCTTTACGGCGGAAGCCCTTAGAAGTACGGGAGAAGTCAGCCAGGGTTCCGACTTTGTGGAGAAGATCACAGGGGTGGATAATGTGTGTGAGAGAGCTGTCAGGTATGTTTGCGGCGAGGAAGGAGAGCTGCTGCTTGATAAGACCTGCCTGAAAGGAATGACGATCGCGGTGGGAAGGAAGAAAATTAGTCTGGTATTTTAGATGTCAAATATATTAAAGGTATAAAAGGCACAGATAGAAGTGGTAGAGAGATGAACGGGAAACAGATTTTAATTTTTGCAGGTACGACAGAAGGAAGAAAATTAGCGGAATGGTTCAGTAAAAGTTTTGGAGGGAAGCCTTCTGGGGTGAAAGAACCGTCCGATAGACCCCCGCAGGAAGGCCCAAGGGAAAAGAAACCGGAAATGCCTGTTGGTGAAAATAAGGTAATCGTCAGCACCGCTACCGAATATGGAAAGGTATGCCTTGGCGACCTGGAGGGCGTTCAGATTCTGACCGGGAGGCTGAATGTTCAGGAGATGGAAACGCTGCTGAAAGAGAAAATAATCGATCTGGTGGTGGACGCCACGCATCCATTTGCAACGGAAGTAACGAAAAATATCAAAACTGCCTGTCAAAGGGCGGATGTCCCGTATCTCAGATGTCTGAGGGAAAAGATGGATTGTCTGACAGCGGAGAATGCGGGAATTGTCCGGGTGGATTCGGTGGAACAGGCTGCAAAGTATCTGAAAACGGTGGGGGGAAATATTCTGATCACGACCGGAAGCAAGGAGTTGTGGAAATATACGGAAATTCCCGATTATAAAGAACGCTGTTTTGCCCGGGTCCTTTCGACCATGGAGGCGGTAGCGGAAAGCGAGAGGCTTGGATTTGAAGGAAAGCATCTGATCGCCATGCAGGGCCCCTTCTCGCGGGAAATGAATGAGGCTATTCTGCGTCATACAAATGCAGGATTTTTTGTCACGAAGGAATCCGGAAAGGCAGGCGGATTCGAGGAGAAATTGGAGGCGGCGAGGGCTTTGGGGGTGACACTGGTCGTGATTGGGAGACCAAAAGAAGAGGGAATGAGCCTTGATGAAGTATATGAGTATGTGAGAAAATGGATTATGGGGAATTGGGAAAGAACAAGCGAAAACAAAAAATGCCTAACCTGTCGGCAAACAGGCTAGGCGGTGTCTTTTAGGGCATTATACCAACGCTTGGGAGCATTCACTTTTGGAGGTGGACACTGTCCGTTCGAGAGACATCTGTTACAGCAGATGCCTTCCTTTGCATTCAACATAACATAATCATGACAGAAATTCAAGTAGATCGAGAGCTATTTTGACCATTGAGTTATATTTTATTATTTACAGGAGGGCGGTATGAAGGAAAAAGGTCTGCTGCACATTTACTGTGGGGATGGCAAGGGAAAGACCACGGCAGCTACCGGGCTTGCGATCCGGGCGGCGGGGAGTGGACTTACGGTGCTCTTTGCCCGTTTCCTGAAAAATGAGAATTCGGGCGAGCTAAGTATTCTTGACCGGATTCCGGAGATTGAAGTGATTCATCTGGAAAAGAGTTTCGGTTTTTTCCGCACGTTAAACGTGGCGGAGCAGGAGGAATGTATCCGGGTCTATCGAAAGCTTTGGGAAAATGTAGTTCAGAAGATTCAGAGCGGCGGCTATGATATGCTGGTGCTGGACGAATTTGCCGCGGCCTATTCCTATGGCATGATCGGGCAGGCGGAGGCGCTTACTTTTTTTAAGCAGCGCCCAGAAAATCTGGAGGTCGTACTGACCGGGAGAAATCCGGCCCCGGAGCTTATAGAGATTGCCGATTATGTCTCTGAGGTGCAAAAAAGAAAACACCCCTTTGATCAGGGGATCCGGGCAAGAAGAGGGATTGAGTTTTAATTGCAGAAAGGAGAAGTGTAAGATGGGGAAAAAGGCGATATTGGTGGTGAGTTTTGGAACCAGTTATCTGGATACGCTAAAGAAGACGATTACGGCGATTGAGCATGAGATTGCAGAGGAATTTCCCACGTATCAGGTCTATCGGGCATTTACCAGCCAGATGATCTTAAATAAACTGAAAAAACAAAACGGGCTTTGTTTCCTGAATGTGAGGGAGGCTATGGAGCAGATGCGCTCCGACGGGATTCAGAGTGTGATCATTCAGCCGACTCATGTGATCAACGGAATCGAGTATGACGGTATGATGCAGGATATCAGCGGATATGAACAGGATTTCGAGAGTATCCGGGTAGGGAAACCGCTTCTGAGCAGTGTCAGAGATTATAAACAGGCGGTACACGCCGTGATGGAGAGCGTGGAGCTTGAGCCGGACGAGGCGCTGATCCTGATGGGCCACGGAACGGAGCACCATGCCAATTCCGCCTATCCGACATTGGAATATACCTTCCATCTTCTGGGATACCATCAGGTGCTTGTGGGAACGGTGGAAGGCTTTCCGGAGCTGCAAGATGTGCTTGCGAGAATGGAAATCGCCGGACTTAAGAAGGTAACGCTGCTCCCCTTCATGGTAGTGGCAGGCGACCACGCCAATAATGATATGGCGGGGGAGGACAACTCCTGGAAGCAGACGATGAAGGATGCCGGGTATGAGGTCCGGACATTGATTCGCGGACTGGGTGAAAATCCTGCCATTCGGAGCATGTTCGTACAGCATGTGCGCGAAGCGATGTGATGTGAAAGGTAAATGAGAGAAACATATAAAAAGCACGAAATGTTGCAGCGACATTTTTGCTGACATGGGCAGCGTAAGGTATACAGTGAGGAAAATCAGGAGGAGGAAATGGATACAAAGGTATTATTAATAGAAGACGATGCGGCGATTGTGGAGAACCTGACGGAATTCCTCAAGGGAGAAGGCTTTTTGGTTACCGCCGTGGACGGGCAGCAGAAGGCGCTTAGGAAGCTTATGGAGGAACCGGTGCAGCTCGTACTTTTGGACGTGACCCTGGCAGAGGGGAATGGGTACAGTACCTGCACGGCTATCAAGCTGAAATATGATATTCCGGTCATTTTCCTAACGGCGCTGGGAGATGAATTCTCCGTAGTGACGGGACTGGATATGGGCGCAGACGATTATGTCAGCAAGCCTTTCAGGCCCCGGGAACTGGTGTCCCGTATGCGCTCAGTCCTCAGAAGGACGGGAAAAGCGACGCATATCGTGCAGATCCGGGACTTAAGCGTAGATGTGGAAAAAGGAGTGATCACAAGAGGCGAGCAGGAGATTTTCCTATCGGCCCTGGAATACCGCCTGTTCCTGGTGTTCCTGAATAACCGGGGGAGAATCCTCTCCCGGACGCAGTTATTGGAGGAGATCTGGGATATTGCGGGAGAGTTCGTCAACGATAATACGCTGACTGTTTACATCAAGCGGCTGCGGGAGAAGATTGAGCATGATGCGCAGAATCCTGAGATTATCCGCACGGTGCGCGGACTGGGATATCGAATGGAGGCGTAGCAAGGTGGAACTGTCTGACAGGAAATACAGTGTGTTATCACGGAGATACCGAATGGAGGCGTAGCGCGATGTGGATATTCAGAAATAGAGAGATAAAACGCCAGATTGGAATTCTTGCTCTGGGAACTGCATTTTGCGTAGTGGCAGGGGCGCTGTGCGCGAGGGAAAATGCTGCCTGGGCGGCAGGTTTTGCCCTCTTTTGCAGCCTGTTCTGGTGTGTGATTTATCTGCGGAAGGAGTATGTGCGCTACCGGGGAATGCGGCAGATGGCGGAGCAGATTGATGAGATTCTTCACGGCGAGGAGATTCTGGAGCTGGAGCATTTTAAGGAGGGTGACCTGGAGATTCTGCGGGACGAAGTACATAAGATGACGGTGAAATTGAAAGAACAGACCGAGCAGCTTCGAAGGGACAAGACTGCTCTTGCCGACGCGCTGGCAGACATTTCCCACCAGATTCGCACGCCCTTGACAGCTTTAAGCCTCCTGCTGGCGCGGCTTGCGAGTATGGAAATGGCGGAAGATGCGGCCGGAAGGAAGAGACTGATCCGGGAGGCAAGGCAGATGCTTGATAAGATCGAGTGGCTGGTGACGGCGCTGCTTAAGATGTCCAAATTGGACGCCGGAGCGATTGTGCTTAACAAGGAACAGATCTTGCTGCCGGAATTTTTGGAGGAGGTCCGGAAACCATTTGAAATCACCATGGACGTTCATGAGAAGAGCTGGCTTGTCACAGGTGCAGAGGGCAAATCCTTCTGCGGAGATTATGCATGGACGCTGGAGGCGGTGCAGAATGTGGTGAAAAATGGTCTGGAATATACCCCGGACGGGGGAAAACTCGTGGTGAGCTGTGCGGAGAACCCGCTGTATACGGAAATCCGGATCACGGATTCCGGGAAAGGAATTCCATCGGAGGATATGCCGCATCTGTTTGAGCGGTTCTATAGAGGAAAAAATGCGGGGCAGGGCAGCTTTGGAATCGGGCTTGCACTGGCGCAGATGATCCTTTCCAGGGAGAATGCGGTGATTCAGGCGCAGAATGCCCCGGAGGGAGGCGGACAGTTCCGAATCCGGTTCTATAAAATGGTGTTGTAATCATACCCAGAGGGCACCCCGTATGGCCATTCGGCCGTTTCACAAGGTATAGAGAAAGATGGGTGGCAGCCTGCGGGCTGCCATTTTGTAACATGGGGCAGCTGTTTATGCAGCGATATATTGTGTGCTGCCTTGTATTGCCAGCCATACCTATGTAAGCATGTTATTTATAAAATAACAGAAATGTGACAGAATTGTTATAAATAAGTCACGGCAGGGTCACGGTGAAGGATTATACTTACCGTAACAAAGAGAAGAATAAGGAGGTTCGATATGGAAATATTACGGGTGGAAGACCTTTGCAAGACCTATGGAGAAGGAGAAAATGCGGTTCATGCGCTGGATCATGTGTCATTTGAGGTGGAGCGCGGAGAATTTGTGGCGATCGTAGGCTCCTCCGGCTCCGGAAAATCTACGCTTTTGCATTTGATCGGAGGGGTGGACTATCCGACTTCCGGAAAGGTGCGGGTAGGAGGAGTGGACGTATATGCACAGAACGAGGAGGAGCTGGCTATTTTCCGAAGAAGGCAGGTGGGACTTATCTACCAGTTCTACAACCTGATTCCGGTGCTGAATGTGCGGGAAAATATGTCCCTTCCGGTACTGATGGACGGAAGAAAAGTGAATGAAAAACGAATGGAAGAACTGCTCACACTTCTGAAGCTGAAAAAGCGGGAGAAGCATCTGCCAAACCAGCTCTCAGGAGGCCAGCAGCAGAGAGTCTCCATCGGGCGGGCTCTTCTCAACGCCCCGGCGCTCCTTCTCGCTGACGAGCCTACTGGAAATCTGGATTCGGAGAACAGCAAGGAGATCATGGAGCTTCTCAGGTACTCCAACGCTATTTACCATCAGACGGTGATCGTCATTACCCACGATGAAAATATTGCGCTGCAGGCGGATCGTGTCATTGCCCTTGAGGACGGCAAGATTGTGAAAGATGAGGTGATCCGCAGATGAACATTTTCTCAAAGATTACTGCAAGAACAATGAAGCTAAGCAGGACCCGCACGATTGTGACGATCATTGGCGTGATTCTCTCCACTGCGATGATCACGGCAGTCGCGACCTTTGGCACCAGCTTTCAGAAATTTCTGGTGGACTTTAGTATTTCCCGTGACGGCGACTGGTATGTGGCGACAAAACAGATTGCCGGAAAAAGAGCGGACGAATTGGAAAGCAGAGAAGAGGTGCAAAGCGCCGCCGAAGTGAAAATTCTGGGATTTGCCCTGTTTGAACCGGCAAGAGAAGCCTCCCCTGAGATGCCGTATTTGTATGTGCGCTCTTTGTCTGAGCAGGGGCTTGCGATGCTCCCGGTGGATCTGGAAGCAGGAAGAATGCCGGAAAATGGCGAGGAGATCGTAATTCCTTCCTTTTTGCAGGCAAATCTGAAGCAGGAAGAGAGGCTTCAGATAGGAGATGCCTTAACACTGGAGCTTGGAGAGCGAAGCCTTAATGGGGAACGGCTGGGTCAGGACATGGAGTATGTGGGGGAGGGGTCAGAGGAAGGAACCGAGACATTTACCCCAAATACGACGAAAACGTTTCAGGTAGTCGGCATTTATAACAGCTGGACGGACGTTTCCTACTGGGGAGCGGGTTATGACGTGCTTGCCGGACCGACAGAAGAGGAGACCGGGTATGTGGACCTCTTCCTGAAACTGAAAACTCCCCGGAAGGTGTATGATTTTGTAGAAGAGAATCTTAACAATCCGGGCGATGTCTATATGTATAATAGCAGCCTGCTACGATGGCTCGGCGTGGCGGATAACGACAATCTGTCGACGGTGCTGGGGGGCCTTCTGGCGATTCTTGTGGGCGTCATCATGGCAGGGTCGATCACACTGATCTACAATGCGTTTTCCATTTCCCTCCGGGAGAGAACGGTGCAGTTCGGACTTTTGGCGTCGATCGGAGCGACGAAGAAGCAGCTCCGCAGTTCTATGAGATATGAAGCCTTTTTCGTAAGTGCGGTCGGAATTCCGCTTGGAATTCTGTCAGGCGTAGGAGGAATCGGCGTAACGCTTCATTATATAGGAAGTGCGCTGACGAACTGGGTTCAGGGCACCAAAAAGGGGATTCCGCTCTATGTGCCCTGGTGGAGCGTGCTTGCGGCGGCGTTTATTGCATTCGTGACGGTAATGATCTCGGTCTGGATTCCCTCGCGCAGGATACGGAAAATTTCTCCGATGGACGCGATCCGCGCGAATCAGGATATCCGGATCAGGACCAAAGAAATAAAGACCGGAGCCTGGGTACAGAGGCTGTTTGGCATGGAGGGCATGATGGCCCAGAAGAACTATAAACGGGACAGGAGGAAATACCGGGCGACCGTGGTTTCTCTGACGATGAGCATAGTACTGTTCACGACGGCGGCTCTCTTTAATACGTATCTGGTCGCAACGGGGGCATTTGTGCTCACGGCGCCCGAGATCGATCTGGAATATGTCATTTATGATGATGTAAAAGGAAACGAAGGCAAGGCGGACGAAGTGATCCGTCAGGTGGACGACGTGACGTCCGTTTATAAATACTATATTGCATCGTTTGAAATATTGATACCCGAGGAATGGACGGAGTCGGAGACATTGTCTGTATATACACAGAGCGTCGATTCGGTGGAAGAGGGAATGGTCCCGGTAATGACGACCGCGATAATTCTGGAAGATTCCGATTTTGAGAAGTTTGCAAAAGAGCAGGGCGTGAATGTGCGGGCATATGATTCGGCGGAGCATTTACCATTTTTGTATCTGGATCAGGGAAAAGTGTTCAATACGGAGACGGAACGCTATGAAAAGACCAGCATTTTCCCGGTTAAGCCGGAGGGGGCGTTGGATTCCGGCGTGATAGATTTTGGAGAGGAAGGAGATCATTCTGAATTCGTGAAAGGGCAGCCGGTGGAGCTGCGTGATGCGGTGACGAGCCTTCCGGAAACGATGGCCGGCTATGAGGGGCGCGTGCTGATTCTCACCAAAAAGAGTCTTTTTGATAAATTTGAAGACGTATTTGAGGAAATCAATGTGAACGCAAAATATAGTATTCAGTGTGAAAATGCCGCCGAGACCTTCAGCAAGCTGGAGAAAAAACTTAATGAGAGCGGACTGGAAGAAGCAGGCTATCTGGAGAATCTCACGGAGCAGTATGAGACGGATAAAAATACGATGGCAGCGGTCAAGGTGCTGACTTATGGATTTATTGTTCTGATCTCCCTCATCGCAGTGGCAAATGTGTTTAACACGATTTCCACGAACCTGATGCTCAGGAGGAAGGAATTCGCCATGATGCGGTCGATGGGAATGTCCCCGAAGGGATTTCGCCGTATGATGAATTATGAATGCCTGATCTATGGCGTGCGGGCGATCATTTACGGAGTGGTGTTTACCATACTGATCAGCCTCGGCATACGCCAGTCGATCGGGGCTGGAGCCGACGTGGAGTTTCTGATTCCGTGGGGATACCTGGCCGTGGCGGTGGTCGGCGTGTTCGTGGTGGTATTTCTCACCATGCTCTATACCATGCGGGTGATCAAGAAGAATAATATTGTGGAAGAACTGAAAATGAATTAGTTGTGGAATGACGGGAAATCGTCTATACTCTTAGGTAATGGGGTATAGGCGATTTTTTAGAAGAGGAGATTAGTGGAATATGAGAGCGACAATTTTGGTAGATAATATTTCAAGTGGAGAGCTTTGCGGGGAGTGGGGCCTTAGCGTTTATATCGAGTATCAGGGGAAGAATATTCTGCTGGATACGGGCGCGTCGACGCTGTTTCTGAAAAACGCCAAAATGCTTGGAAAAGATATGGAAAATGTGGACTTTGCAGTGCTATCCCACGCGCATTATGACCATGCAGATGGAATGCAGGACTTTTTTTCCTGTAATCAAAAAGCCAGTTTTTATCTGCGGGAGGGGTGTGCGGAGAATTGCTATATGAAGAGGTGGATCTTCCACAAATATATAGGTCTGCCGAAAGGAATACTGGAAGAAAATAAAGAGAGGATCGTTTTTGTGCGCGGTGACCGGACGCTTTGCCCGGGAGTGACACTCGTTCCGCATAAAACAGCGGGCTTAGAGAAAGTAGGAAGAAAAAATCATATGTATGTCAAGACGAAAAATGGCTGGAGGGCAGACGATTTCTCGCACGAGCAGAGTCTGGTCCTTGAGACTCAAAAGGGGCTGGTGATTTTCAACAGTTGCTCTCACGGTGGGGCGGACCATATTATTCAGGAGGTGCAAAAGACCTATCCGGGACAGAAAATTTATGCGTTGGTGGGGGGATTTCACATTTATGATAAATCGGAGGAGGAGATTCGCGGATTGGCGAGGAATATCCGGGATACCGGAATTTGTGAGATCTATACCGGACATTGCACGGGCGGACGCGGGTATCATGTGATGAAAGATGAGTTGGGGGATATGGTGCATCGGCTTAAGGTGGGGCTGGTGATAGAGGCGTAAAGAATTTGATGAAAGTATGGACGATATATAAAAAAATGAGTATAATTATATCAAGAAAATGATATGAAAGGGTGAAGAAAATGATTATCAAGGCTTCAGCAACATTACGGAACGACTATGCTTCCATTTCTAAGCTTGCGAGAAAAACCAGTGAACCCATCTATATAACAAAAAATGGGGAGGGTGACGGCGTATTTATGAGCATTGAAGCTTTTGAAAAAAGAGAACAGGCGTTGGAACTTCGTGCAAAAATCATACAGGCAGAAGAGGAACGCTTAAGCGGGGCAAAGACAAGAAGTATATCCGAAGCAAGAAGGGAATTGAGAGAACGTGCAGGAACACTATAAAGTAGAGATTCTTCCTACTGCATGGGAAGATTTGAAGAAGATTGAAGACTATTATTTGCTTCGATTTGGTGTGGAATCTGCTATGAAAGTTACAGAGTGTATTTTGAATAGTATTGAGCGCTTGGAAGAGTTTCCTGATTCGGGCTCTCTGACACCGGATAAGTGGTTGAATAAACAAGGTTATCGTATGGTGATATGGCAGAGATTTGTAAGATTGAAAAATATTGTAGTTGCTAAGCATACCTAAATGGTAATATAAATTGATGGGCAGGAATCAGAGGAGATAAGATGGCAGAAGCGATAGAACTGGTGAGACCAAAAGAATCGTTGGAACAAGAAATTATGGATTTCAGAGCCGCATTCCTAGGTGTGGGAGAAAAAACGATTAACGGTAGCCGTGGTCTGCATCATTTTGAAAGCTATCAGGAATGGCTGCAGCGGGTGAAAGAGTGCGAGAGGCCGGACAATGAACTTCTTGGGGTACAAACGACTCTCGATTGGAAATTCCAGCGTTGATGCTTGACTGTGATGCACAAAATACAGGTTCCGAAAAAGTAATCATGAAGTGCGGCGGAATGTTGGAAAAGGAAGAAATCGCTCACTATCATGGGGAAGAAATTTGTAACCGGATATTTTGGATTCGTCTTGCCAAGAGGCAATGAACACAGCAGGGGCTGGAGGCATAGGAAATGAAGTTAGTATATAAGGGCAAATTTAATGGCGACCCGGAGGCGCTTCCGCATGGAGAACATAAACCGGGAGCGGTGAAGTTTAAGGAATGCGAGAACGCGAAAACTTTGGCAATGCTGGCAAATGGGATTGCTGTCGTTATTATAATTCTGCTGTTCATAGTGCTTTTTTTGCGGGCTGGTCTTCGGGCATTCAGTTTGTGGGGGTGTCTGGCTGCGTATGTCGCCTTGTTTCCGCATGAGTTTTTGCACGCGATCTGTTTCAAAGAAGAAGTATATTTGTATACATATTGGAGCCAGGGAATACTGTTCGTAGTAGGACCGGAGGATATGAGTAAGGGAAGATTTGTTTTCATGTCGCTGCTTCCAAATCTGGTGTTTGGGGCGATTCCTTTTGTGATTTTTCTGGCGTTCCCACAATACACATTTTTGGGAACCTTAGGGGCATTGGCGATCGGTATGGGAGCTGGGGATTACTATAATGTCTTTAATGCCCTGACGCAGATGCCGAAAGGGGCGAGGACCTATTTGTATCAGTTCAATTCTTACTGGTATATACCGGAAGCAGGGGGAAAATAAAAATGATTTGTGATGGAAAATGGTAATGCGGTTTGGTTTGTGGATTGGAGGAAGAAAATATGGGTATCTATTTAAATCCAAATAACTGGGGATTTAAGGAATCAGTTAATTCTGAGATATATGTGGATAGTAGGGAGTAAGACCATGGAAAACAGTCGGATCAGTTGACCGGAATGGCTCTTGAAAGTTTTAATATATTAAAAAAATTTGGGCAGGGTTTCTTTAAATAAAGAAGAAATCCTGCCCTTATCAATCCTCCAGATTTCTAAATAAACGGCATAAATCTGATACTTTTGTAGGTGATTTTGTATATTAAGAACAGTGAAAAAAGTAAAATTATGAAATATGATACTAAGTCAAAATACCGGTATCAGAATATTTATGTAAAGGAGGAGAAACATATGCGAAAAACGAGCAGGGTCGTGACGATAATATTGTTATGTACAATGCTGATCGCAATGCCGGTATCGGCCAAGGAGGATTTGACTAAGGAGAATCCGACCTGGGAACCGGAAATCTCGGTATCGACAGATAAGTCTGTATATTCGAAGAATGAAAATATTACAGAAACTGTCACAATAACCTCTCCGGAAGAATGCTCTCTCAAAGGCGTGGAAATCAGAGTACAGATTCCGGAAAATTATATCACGGAGAACGGAAAAGAAGCCCCGGAAGAGTGGGTATCTGCTGTGCCGAATATAGCAGCCGGAGCTACGTCAGAGACAAAGGTCGTATTTTACGGGAAAAATGCAGGTCAGAACGGCGGGCAGAGTACGGACAAGGATAAGAAAGATATGCACAATACTTCTGCCGGAAACAAAGGAACGCCGGGCACCGGAGATTCCAGTAACATGGCAATCTGGATTTGTCTCATCGTAGTAAGTACAGCGGTTATTATCATGCTGATTAAAAAGAAAAAAGGAAGAAAAATATTTGCCATTCTTTTGTCAGTCATCACAGCGGGTGCGATCGTGCAGAACGGCGGACTTTATGTCAAGGCGGCAGAGCACGGAAATGAAAAGAGCGTCACAGTGTCAAAAGATATCACGGTGGAAAACAAAAAAACAGCCTTGACCGTCAAGGTGACTTACAAAACAGAGCCGGCAGAAAATCCCGGGAAGGGGGAGGACAAATTGTCCTATGAAGGTTATGAATTAAAATGGCAGGACGAGTTTAACGGAACTGCTCTTAACAGAGAAGACTGGAATGTAGAATTACACGACCCAGGCTGGGTAAACGCAGAGTGGCAGGAATACGTGGATTCTGAGGAAAATATCTATCTGAAAGATGGAAAGTTGGTATTGAGACCGATCAGGAATGTGGAT
This sequence comes from Roseburia hominis, assembly GCA_040702975.1. Taxonomy (NCBI): domain Bacteria; kingdom Bacillati; phylum Bacillota; class Clostridia; order Lachnospirales; family Lachnospiraceae; genus Roseburia; species Roseburia hominis. The sequence continues at coordinate 3,335,324 of CP159990.1, read as the reverse complement.
CAAAATGGAAATGCAACCTACACATCAGGGCGTATCAACACTCAGAATAAGCAGAATTTTAAATATGGCATTTTTGAGGCAAGGGTCAAAGTGCCGGAAGGCAAAGGGTATCTCCCGGCATTTTGGCTGATGGCTGCGGATGAGAATCAGTATGGCCAATGGCCGAGATGCGGTGAAATCGATATTATGGAGGTGCATGGCAGTAATACGACGAAATCCTATGGTACGATCCATTACGGCAATCCTCATAAAGAGAGTCAGGGAACCATGACTCTAAGTGAAGGCAGCTTTTCAGAAGAGTATCATACATTTGCCGTGGAATGGCTGCCCGGAAAAATCACCTGGTATGTGGACGGGACTCCGATTCATACAGAAAGTGACTGGTATTCCAGAACAGAGGGACAAGGTGAGATCACATATCCGGCTCCATTTGATCAGGAGTTTTATGTGATTTTAAATCTGGCAGTCGGCGGAAGCTGGGTCGGATATCCGGATGAAACAACGGATTTCGAGAATGCAGCGTACGAGGTTGATTATGTAAGAGTATATCAGAAGGACAGTTATGACGAAAATGTGACCAAGCCGGATAAAGAAGTAATCCTCAGAGATCCGGATGAAAATGGAAACTATGTTATCAATGGTGATTTTGCAGAAGCAGAAGATTTGACAGATGATGAGGACTGGAAGTTCCTTACAGCGCTTGAAGGAGATGCAGAGGCTAAGATTGCAGATCAAAAGATTACTATCTGCACGACCAATAGCGGGACGGTAGATTATAGTGTACAGCTCGTACAGCCGAATCTTCCGATGAAAAAGGGAGGGACTTATGAACTTTCCTTTGACGCATGGGCAGATGAAGCAAGAACCATGAAGGTAGGACTTACGGCACCGGATAATGGCTATGTGCGCTATATGGCAGACACATCAGTGGACCTGACGACCAAGAGGCAGACATATACCTATGAATTTACTATGACACAGGAAGACGATGCTAATGGCCGTCTCGAATTCAATCTGGGAAATGCCGGGTCTATAGCAGATGTCAGTATCACAAATGTAACACTTAAGAAGATTTCACAGGTTGACATTTCAGAAGAGGAAAAGACAGTATTAGCAGATGGAAATCATGTATATAATGGCAGCTTCCAAGAGGGTACCGGTCATTTGGGATACTGGGACATTAAGTCAGAGCATGCAGTGATTGGTGTGACTGACCTTAAGGATGGAAGAAGATTAAAGGTAGTAGCAGCGGAAGGGACAACGGCTGAAAATCCAATCATTATCTCGCAGAGTGGACTGGCTCTATCGGCAGATACCGGTTATGCACTGAGCTTTACAGCACAGGGAGACGCCGGTACAAAGGTGCAGGCAGCTGCGGCAGGAAATACCTTTACAGCGGGGCTTTCCGGTGAGAATACTGCATATAACTATAAATTTGAACAGAAAAATGGAGAAAATGATATTGTTTTTACAATCAGTGAGCCGGGAACCTATTATTTAGATAAAGTGCGTATTGTTGAAGATACTTTGATTAAAAACGGTAGCTTTAATGCCGGGCTTGCAGGTTATGAGGCATATATAGATGGTTCTGCGGATGCATCATGTGTCGTAGATAGCCTGACAGAAGACAATGCGGTGGACTTTACGATCAGCAATACGGGAGACCAGGCATGGAAGATTCAGTTGAAGCAGAACAATGTTGAACTGGAAAAAGATCAATGGTACAGACTGACTCTGGACGCAAAATCAAGTATTGCCAGAAAACTGATGTTTGCGATTCAAAGAGACGGAAGTTCGGACGATGACTGGACACCTTACTCGGGCGAGAAGATTGTAGATTTGACGAATGATTACCAGACATATGATATTGAATTCCAGATGAAAAATGAAACAGATCTGAAATCTATATTGAGTATTTCTATGGGGGCAGTAGGCGGCACACAGATTACGACTCGACATAGAATCTGTATTGACAATATCAGTTTGGAAAAAATTGAGGCTCCTGAGATTGAAGAGAAACCAATTGGTGAAAATATGTTAATGAATCCGGATTTTTCCAGCGGAATTGAAGGTTGGGAAAGCGCCGTTACAGCTCCTGGAGAAGCGGCAGCAACGTTTGAAAATAATAAAGCAGTTTATAATATTACGAACGTGGGAACTGCAGACTGGAATGTACAGCTTAAGCAGAGCAGTATCACTCTGGAGCAGGGAAGCCGTTATAAAGTAGCATTTAAAGCACATTCGACAGAGTCAAGGACAATCAAACTGGCGATGCTGACTGCCGCCTATGACTGGTATGGTGGAGCGGATATTGAGCTGAAAGCCGGCGAAGAACAAGAGGTGACATGTGAGTTTGTCGTAGATAAAACTACGGATAACGATATAACTATGGTAATCTCTATGGGTATCATTGATGGGGTTGAGACACCGCTGTCAACCATTAGTTTGTCGGATTTTTCGCTGGTAAAGCTTTCATAACCGCCTTGCAATGAAAGGTGTGGAGAATAAGTTTCTCTGGACAGGTGGGCTTTGTATGTTGTAGTATACTTAAAAGGGTAGAAGCGAAGAGTTGGAAGAATGCTGGGATATAATATGTACCTTTTATCAATCAGGAAGGTGTTGCAGGAAGTGGGAATCGAGACGATATGATATATAATATATGTTTTATCTGACGATTGAGCATAAAATGCGACGGGTAGCAGGTGCGTAATATATGTTTTAGCTGACTAAGGAGAAAGTATATGAATTATCAGGATGAATGGCTGCGTTTTGAAGCAGGGGACGATATTGATGAGATGGAACACAGACAGCCTACGGAGGAATTCTTGTTTTACCGTGCAGTAGCAAACGGAGATGTTGATGCGGTAAGGCGGAACTGCGAGATGGGAAGATTCGTGGAAAGCGACGGAGTGGGTGTTTTGTCACGGAATCCTGTGACGAACCTGAAATACCACTTTGTGATCACAACAGCTATGATCACGCGTATTTGCCGGCAAAATGGTATGGAGCTGGAACAGGCATTTCGTCTCAGTGATTTCTACATTCAGAAGCTGGATGATATTCATACAGTGCAGGAAGTGCAGGGACTACATGATGCGATGGTGATAGATTATACGGAGAAGATGCGCAGATACCTTCGAAAGGATACGAACTCTAAGCATATTAACGCCTGCAAGGAGTATATTTATTCTCACATAAAGGAACGGATTACAATTGAAGATCTGGCAGATGAGTATGGAGTATCGGCAAGCTATCTTTCACGTTTGTTTAAAAAAGAGACGGGAACTTCCGTGAGTGCATATATACGAGAACAGAAAATAGAAGTCGCGAAGAATTTGCTTCGGTTCAGCGACTATTCTATGATTGAGATTGCGAACCGATTGTCGTTTTCCTCTCAAAGCCATTTTATTCAGCAGTTTCGGGAGTCGGTCGGCATGACGCCGAAAAAATACCGGGAAAAGAATTATATGATCCAGTGGGATACAGAAATACCCACTGAATCCAATCATGAGTAAACAAGAAGGAGACAGAGTTTTTTATCTGTCTCCTTTTTGTAGTTTTGTTAGAGAACAAGGGTAATTTCGTTTTCTTCTTCTAAAAGCTCCGCGGGGATATAATTGTCAGGAAGCTCGTTCTTGTTAAGGGTAAGCCTTGTGAAACCTGATTCCTTTCCGTCCGGGTTTTCGATCAGAATATGGAGTTGTTTTCCGCGGAAGCTCTTATCGATTTCAAGCCGTTTCCAGTTTCTCGGAATAGCGGGAGCAAGCCGGAGGCCACCCAGATCAGGACGGATACCCAGGATTCCTTCCACACATCCTACCATAACAGTAGAAGCAGTTCCGGTCAGCCAATGTACATGGGAACGGCCAAAGTGTTCACTGGCCTTGCCTTCTGTGAACTGCCCATAAGAGTAAGGCTCCAGGCGGCGGATCTCAGCCCGGTCATTCTGGGCGGCAGGTGCATTTTCCATAAAGTAGGTAAAGGCCCGATCCCCATGTCCACATAGAGCTTCCGCCAGAATAAGCCATCCCTGAGACTGGGAAAATACGCCGGCATTTTCTTTTGTTCCCTGATTATAGATCACGGTCAAAGCGCCATCAAAAGCGTGCGCGTGATATGGCGGGTCCATCAGAATTGCGCCGTATGCGGTATTCAGGCGTTCGTAAACAAGATGGAGTATGGTATCTGCCTGTTCTTTTGTGGCGAGCTTACTGATAATAGCCCAGCTCTGCGGATTTAGCCACATGTTCGCCTCAGCATCTTCGGCGGCACCGATTCGTTCACCGTTTTCCGTATAGCCGCGAATAAACCGATCGTTGTCCCAACATAGTTTTTGTATAAGCTCGCGGGTCTCGGGCAGCTTCTCATTCAGATATTCGACATAATCCGTATCCTGTTTATGTTCGGCGAATTTCCTGAGAATAAGCATTGCATAATAAAACTGCATTGCTACAAAAGAGGATTCCCCCGCGGCTCCAAGGCGGAGACAGTCATTCCAGTCGGCATAAAGACCCGCCGGCATGCCATGAGGACCCAGGTGATTCAGAGAGAATGAAATGGCACGTTTCAGGTGTTCATAAACGCTGCCCTCGTCCTTGTTCGCAAAAGGAATGATTTCGTCAAGAAACGCTGTATTTCCCGTTTCGGCAATGTATTTGTAAACGGTGGGAAAGAGCCACAGCGCATCGTCTGCACGGTAGGCCGGATGCCCTGTCTCCTGAACGTAGGAAGCATCGTCCGGAGTGTCTTCATGTCCCGGATCGTGTGTGAATTTTACAAGTGGAAGTCCGCCGCCGTTATCTACCTGGGCAGAGAGCATAAAACGGATCTTCTCCTCGGCCATTTCCGGTGCAAGATGAATGATTCCCTGGATATCCTGTACAGTGTCGCGGTATCCGTAACCGTTTCGCAGTCCGCAGTAGATAAAGGAGGCGGCCCGCGACCAGATAAAGGTTATAAAGCAGTTGTATGCATTCCATATATTGAGCATGGTGTTGAATTCCGGGCTGGGGGTTTTGACCTGCAGTTTATTGAACTTTTGATCCCAGTCCGTTTTTAGTGCGGCTATTTCCTGATGTACTGCCTGACATGGGTCAGTGTAAGCGCGGATCAGCAGATCTGCTTCGGCAGAGGAGGCGGCGCCTAGAAGGAAGGCAATGGTCTTTGTCTCGCCCGGCAGCAGTGTCATACGGCAGGAGAGAGCGCCGCAGGAGTTCTCGTTATAGCTGTTTATATTACCGAGATTTCCAGAGGCGACACCCCGGGGGTTCCCATATCCGTGATAGCTTCCGAGAAAATGCTCTTTATCTCCACAGTATGAGGAAACGTCCGCTCCTGCAAGTCCAAAGAAACGTTCGGTCACATTCTTGTTATCGACCTGCTGTTCTTTTGCGAGAGCATCAAGATTGCCGTGGATTTTTTGTATCATGCGGTTTTTCTCGAACAGCGTCCGGGATATGAAGAGCGAATACTGCAAATTCACCTGATCCTGTTCGTAGTTACTGTGGTTTGTGAACTCTGCATAGCCGGTCAAAGTAAGCTCTCTTGCCCTTTCAGAGCGGTTCGTGACAGAAAGAGCCCATACTTCGCAGGATTTTCCAAGAGGAATATAGTAGTATGCCTCAGAGTGAATTTTACTGTAATCTGAAGACATTTTTGTATAGCCGATACCGTGGCGGCACTCATTTTTATAGCTGTCCAGTCCTTTCCCAACCGGCTGCCAGGAGGCAGACCAGTAATCTTCAGATTCGTTATCTCTGATATAAATATAACGTCCGGGCTGGTCAAAGTTATTGAAAACATAGCGCAAGATTCGGCCGTTTGCACCGGATTTTGCAAAACTATATCCTCCTGCATTATTGGAAATGATGGCGCCGTATTCGGGGGAGCCCAGGTAATTTACCCAGGGAGAAGGCGTATCCGGCCGCTCGATTACATATTCTCTGTTTTTGTCATCAAAATATCCATATTTCATATTATTCCAGTTGTCCTTTCTAACTTAAATCAGCGTTATCATTACCCGATGGGTCCTGCCCGGAAGACGGCAGAGAGTCTCTCGCGGCAGTACAGCGTAAGAATTTTCTGCGATGGTAAGTTCAGTGTCTTCGCAGGATGCAGACATAACGGTGTACTCTCCGTAATCTTTTCTACTTTTATTTATATATGTGATATCCAGTTGCTTTCCGGCGAATGTGGCTGAGATTGAGGCTGTTCCATCGGGGGTAAATTGTTCGGCAAGCAGTTTTGGATGGAAAATAAGGTCTCCGGATGCACCGCGCACGCCAAATACTTCCGTGATCATGGTCAAAAGATACCAGCTGGCAGCACCCGTCAGATAGTGATACATTCCACGTCCGTCAGAACGGAAATATTCCGGAATACCGGGATATATACGACTGGTGTCGAAATCAAGAGCAGTGCCTGCAAGTGCCTTTAAAGCCTTCCATCCCTCTTTTGCAAAACCGCGGCGGTAAAGCGCGTTGGCATACATTACGGCCATATGAGAGAAAACGGCGCCATTTTCTTTTTCGCCGTAAGCAAATCCAAACATACGTCCCATATCAAATTTTAATTCATGAAAATCTGTGTTCAGACAGTAGCCGCCGATTTGCGGATGATAAAGATAGTGGTCCGCACTTTTGGTTATTTTACGAATCTGCGTATCGGTAGCGACGTACCCCATAATAGCAAACACCTGTCCGGTCAACATCATGCGGACATGGTCAGGAAACATTCCTTCCACAGCACGCCCGTGGTTGTCGTAGTAGCTGTTGAACCACCCTTCGCCTAAATCTCCCTCAATCCATTCCTGAGTTCTTATATATTCAGTCAACCAGGTGGCCTTCTGAATCAGATTTGTGGCCAGAGCAAAAAGAGAAAAATGCTTGCGTCTTCCGCTGATATTATGGTTACATCGTTTTGTGTAATCACTGAGTATTTTCTGCTTTTGGGAAATGTTATCAAAACATTCCGGGTCAGTTTGAAGCAGGATCTCGATCTCTTCCATCAGTTCAACCGTTTGATTTGGACAGTGGTTTTCCAAAAGCAGAATCAGGTTTGCCAGTTCCATCATATTACCGGCATATGCGCAGGTGAACGCTACGCTTTCTCCCCTCTCAGCAGCCATATCCAGAGCATCGTTCCAGTCTGCACCGCGCAGGCGGTAAATATTATGCTCGCCGACCTCGTAAAAAGCGGTAAGATGCTGGATTAAGAGATGTTCCAGAATACTTCCGGTATAGAGAGAATTATCACTCGTCCGCTGCCGATTTCCGTATTCTTCAGTCCAGAGTGTATCTCTCTGCGTCCCGCGCATGGTCTGATTATCTTTAAAATAAGTAATGTGCCGGTTTAAGATATCTACGTCCCCGGTCTGGTCGATATAGAGCTTGGTCGTTATCAGAGGCCAAAGTGCGTGATCCATCCATACACGGGCAATCCCGTTTCGATCTGCGATAAAATTTCCGTCGCCCTCTCCGATAATTGTGGCGTTGGTGCCGTCGATGCGTACACCGCCATAATTTTGGGCAATCATTTCACCGACATTTTGCGGATTCATCAAAAGAAGCGAGAGACAGTCCTGCCAGAGGTCCCGCCAGCCACGTCCGCCGCGCCCGTAATCATGGTGCGGCAGGAAAGAACAGCCGAATAGCCGCCGGAGAAACGGCTGGAAGCCGACCCATTTCATCAGGCAGTCAAAGTTTGGGTCCTGTGTGTGAAAACCTACATTTACGGTATCTCTCCAATACGATTTCGTCTGGTCTAATTTGATAAGTACCTTATTTACGGAGTCATATTTGGCGAAAGTATTCTGAATCTTTGCTTCACTGGTTTCTGTACCGAGAAGGATCATGTATTCGGCCCTCTCACCGGGGGAAAGTTCGATTTTTCCGAAGCGGAAAGCCCCCATCGCTTCTTTGCCGGCAGTGGTGCTAAACGGCGGGCAGCCATCTAACTGTTCATATACAGCCCGAGGGCGTGTGTAAGTTCCGCCTTCTCCGATAAAAGATTCTACGGTTGGGAAAAAACTCTCAGGAGCTATCCCTTTGGCCGTATATCCCAACACATAATATATGTGGTCGTTTTGCTGATGCCCTCGTTCATCAAAAGACATGGTAGGACATACCAGGACTCCGTTCTTAGTGGTTTGAATCCGGTGCAGGAGAGAAGTTACATGCCGGTGATCCCGCAGATTATCTGCACTCCTGCCGTAAATAGGAACGGCGGCGTAAGGGGTCAGTTTCATGGGAGCATCGGAAAGATTCTGAATCACAATGTGCATGATCTCTACATTGTCATCCCTGGGAATGAAGGAGGTCACGGCGGAGCGAAGCTGAAAAACCCTGGAAGTTCGTTCTAATGTATGCCACATAAATCCAGCGGTTACCTGGCTTTTATCCTGAATCTCGGAAAACTTTAGTGATTCTTGTTCCGGGGAAGTCCCTGCAGCAGAATAGGCGCCGATTCCGTCGACCGTACACCAGAAGTTACGGACGGCACGGTTGCTATGCAGGTTTTCAGAGCTTACAGGCTCTAATAGGAAGCAGTCCTGATTTAGCTTAGCGTCGCCTCCAAGATTTGGAGTGACAGCACTTTTTAATCCAGCCTCTGAAGCAAGAGGAAAATAGAGATAACTGATATTATCTGGATTTTCCATTGTAAAACTGCCATGTTTGTCAACAAACTGTAAATATTTCAATATATCGTCTCCTTCCATATTTATCTATGTGCATTATACAAGGAGGCCGTATTTGCTAGAAATCATAAATGTGTGAAAAATATCAGAATCATGACCTAGAATGTGAAATATCTGTATCACCTGCCGCTATATGCTGGAAAATGTGACAGAACTTGTGTCATGAATCTGATATTTTTTGGAAATTTATAATATATCGGGGAGGGGAATTTCGGTATAATACAAAACAAGCGTGAGGGAAATACGCATAAAAGAACGGTAGTGTCAAGTAATCTATGAAAAAACGAGTCGAAAAAAACAGGCTTGAATGAACCTTGAAAATTGCAAATATATCTCACGGTAAGCCCTCCGAAGGCTCGAGGCTCTGCCCTAAGAACCCGCAAGGGGCCAGTTCCTTGACTCATTTCGGGCTCTGCCCGAACCCGTCCTCGCCGGAAGGCAGGAAAAGGGCGCGCTTGCCCCCTTTTCTGCTGTACAGGATAATCCGAGAACCTTATGTCAAGCGACTTTCGCGGCATAACGGGGCCCCTGCCCCATTATTCCACGGTTCACCTGACAACAGTTCCGCTCCGTTTATGCAGTTCCCGATTTTTGGAGATTCAGGATTGTCTGCTGACCGAGGAAGATAAGGAGTTGCCATTTTCCCGGCATATTGTCCGCGCCTTTCAGCATATCCACTTCGTTAAGTACATGATAGTTGTTGTGCTTGTGAGGACGGAGAAAGTTATAATAAGCAACCCATAAAGCCAGGTCATAGTTGGCGCCGTCGATGTTGTCAAATCCGTTTGTTTTCCGGTAGGATGCTTTGTATGTGCGGTTGAGCCGCTCGATCATCTGTTTGAATGGCCGGAACTCTTTGGAAACAGCATCGTCGTTGGTAAGTCCAATCACCTGAGTGATGTTGAATTTAAAAGCATCACCGAATTCATGGAAGAACTGCTGTGCTGCTAAGGGATAGGCACTGTAACCATCAGCAATAAAACGGAAGTTTTTGGGAAGTTCTTTTAAGTGTCGGAAGGCCATGCGCATCGCCATGATGCAGGGGCCGACACCACGGTTATCAGACACCCGGTAGCCGATAATGGAACGTTTGGCGGCGTCCATGATGAACCAGATATAGGTCTTGATCCCGCGGATTTTGATGTAGGTCTCATCAGCGGTAAAGGTATCACCGGTATCATAATCGTAGTTGTCTACAAAAGGTTTGATACAGATGGCGGCTGTCTTGCAGTAGTTGGCGATCTGTTGGTGGGAGATCTGGATGTTATACAGGTCTTTGAGAGCCTGGGAGGTCTTTCTGAGGGAAAGGCTGAGGTTCACGTGAAGTGTCAGGCACAAGGACATGACATGAGAATCAAACTTGCTGAATTTCAGGGAAGAGGCGTTTTTCGGAAGGGAATTTAAGTCCATCTTAAAGAAATCTATCGTAAACTCACGGTAGATATAATGGAGCTTATATTCGTTCTTGCCATAATCTTTTTCGAGATGAGCTTTATCAACTTTCTTCAGGTTATGGAGATAGTAGGGGCACTTCGGGTTCACACATTTGTGAATGATAAAGTGTTTTCGGTCTTTCTTGTGAACCAGAGCATTGCTGCAGTGAGGACAACGCAGAGTATACTGCTTTGAAAAGCGGTTCTCATCGGGAGAAAACTTAGTATCGCAGACCTTGCATTTGATTTGCCCTTTCTTACCGTTATTACGGTAGAGAAAAGGCTGTGGGGCATTACAGGCCGGACACTTGCATTCTTCGGAGATATCGCATACCTTACGGCGTGCAACAGGCCTGATCATTTTGTGATATCTGTGTTCAAAGTAAGGGATCAGGAGCTGCCAGTCCCATTCATCCTGTCGGTAGCCGATGCGGGGGAGTTCGTCTGTTTTGAACTTCTGGTATTTAGGAGAGTGGGAATCATCAAAAGCCCATTGTTTGAGAGGAATATATTTGCAGATAAAGTTAATTAACCAGCAGTTTTGTTGGTAAAGATATTGAATTACAGAGAGTAGGTATTGTATAATGTCCATGAGCATTGGCTCCTTTCGTGAGTGTTGTTTTGGTCGATGACATTATACACGAAAAAGGGAGGTCAATGCTCTTTTTATTGCAGATTTCCCTAAAAATCAAGGTTTTTATAAGATTTTGGAACAAAAAAACAGGTAGTTTTTGACACTACCAAAAGAACACAGGAGGTAAAAAGAATGAAGAAGAAAGTAGTTTCCGTTTTGCTTATTGCAAGTATGTGTATTGGCGCTCTGGCTGGCTGCGGAGGTGCGCCTAAGTCGGAGGGAGGAACAGACGGCGCAGAAGAAGGGAAGGTCATTAATATTTATTCATGGAACGATGAATTCCGCGAGCGTCTGGAAGCAGTTTACCAGGAGGTTGAGAAGACGTCCGCTGATGGAACAGTAACTACACTGAAGGATGGAACGGAAATCCATTGGATCATCAACCCCAATCAGGACGGAGTGTATCAGCAGAAGTTGGATGAAGCATTGCTGAAGCAGGCAGATGCATCTGCAGATGATAAGGTAGATATTTTCCTGTCAGAAACAGATTATGTAAATAAATATACAGATGCGGAAGCTGATGTGGCAATGCCGCTTAAAGACATTGGTATTGATCCGGATAAGGACATGGCAGACCAGTACGACTTTACGAGGACAACCGCTTCTGATATGAATGGCGTTCAGAGGGGTTCGACCTGGCAGTGCTGTCCGGGACTTCTGGTATATCGTCGTGATATTGCAATGGATGTATTTGGTACGGACGATCCGGCAGTAATCGGCGAGAAAGTAAAAGATTGGGACGTTATGAAGACGACGGCGGAGGAACTGAAGGCAAAAGGATATTATACATTTGCTTCTTATGCCGATACCTTCCGTCTGTATGGAAACAGTATTGAAGATTCATGGGTAAAACAAGGAGAGACAACACTCAAGGTTGACCAGAAGATCATCGACTGGGTAAAGAATTCCAAGGAATGGCTGGATGCGGGGTACCTGGATAAGACGGTGAAGGGCCAGTGGAATGATGACTGGAACAAGTCGATGGGCTCTGCGTCTAAAGTATTTGCCTTTTTGTTCCCGGCATGGGGAATTGACTTTACACTGAAGCCGAACTGGGACGGAGCAGAAGGCGCATGGGCAGTTACAAATCCTCCGCAGGAATATAACTGGGGCGGTTCTTATGTACATGCATGTACCGGTACGGATAATCCGGAGCATGTAAAGGATATTATCCTTGCAGTTACGGCAAACAAGGACAATCTGTTAAAGATTTCAAAGGAATACTCGGATTTTACAAATACAACAAGCGGTATGCAGGAAGCTGCAAAGGATAATTCTTATGCGTCTGCATTCCTGAACGGACAGAATGCGTTTGAATATTTTGCGCCGGTTGCGGAGAATATTAAAATCGCACCGCTTTCTGCTTACGATCAGGGTTGTGTCGAACTGATCCAGAATGCCTTCAGCGACTATCTGCAGGGAAAGGTAGATTACGAAAAGGCAAAGACGAACTTTGAGACAGCAATTAAAGAACGTTATCCGGATATCTCTGAGGTTCAGTGGCCGGAATAATCATCATCAATCTGTGGAGCGGTTAAATGCTCCACAGAGTCATTGGAAAGGAATGATACATTATGAGGAAAAAACGTAAAAGTATCAGTTATGCAAAGTGGGGATATATTTTTATTGTGCCCTTCTTCTTATGTTATTTCATTTTCTCTTTGATTCCTTTGGTGGATACGATACGCTATAGTTTTTTTGAATATTATCGTTCGGGTATTAAAGAGATCGGACCCACCTTTATTGGAATGCAAAATTATACGAGTCTTCTTCAGTCGGATATGCTGAAATACGGAGCAAATACTTTGATTCTTTGGGTAATAGGTTTTATTCCCCAGATCCTCATCGCGCTTCTTCTGGCGGTTTGGTTTACGGATGTCCGTCTGAAGATTCGTGGGCAGCAGTTTTTTAAGGTAGTGATCTATCTGCCGAACCTGATCATGGCATCGGCATTTGCGATGTTGTTCTTTACTATTTTTTCAACGAATGGTCCTGTGAACTCGATTTTGATGTCCGCTGGGATTATTACGGAGCGGATCGACTTTATGGGCTCTGTGTTTGGAACGAGATCGCTGATCGGTTTCATGAATTTTCTGATGTGGTTTGGTAATACGACCATTATGCTGATGGCGGCGATCATGGGAATCAGTATTGATGTATTTGAGGCGGCTGAAATAGACGGCTGCTCCGGGTTCAAGAGATTCTTCTATATCATACTTCCGCTGATACGTCCAATTCTTGCATATACATTGATTACTGCAATCATCGGCGGATTACAGATGTTTGACGTTCCGCAGATTTTGACGAATGGACAGGGAAGTCCAGACCGGACGTCTATGACTTTGATCATGTTCCTGAACAGCCATTTGAAGAGCAAAAACTATGGTATGGCCGGAGCATTATCCGTTTACTTATTCATCGTCAGCGGTATTTTGTGTTTCTTTGTATATAAGATGACGAACGATGATGACCCGGATGGATCTAAGAGAGCTGCTAAGAAACGGGCAAAAGAAGAAAGAAGAAGGAGGAAATAGGGTATGAAGTCAAAGAAACCAAATGCTTTAAGGAGTGTTATTGCGCATATCGTACTGATTATTTTATCATTTATGTGCCTGTTCTTCTTCTATATTTTGATTATCAATGCAACCCGTTCACATGCAGATCTGCAGAAAGGGTTTTCAGCGTTGCCTGGAAAATATTTTCTGACGAACTTAATGAAGGTTGCCAATGACGGTACATTCCCAATGTTCAGGGGTATCTTAAACAGCCTGGTCGTATCAGGAAGTTCTGCTGCGATATGTACTTATTTTTCATCACTTACAGCTTACGGACTCTACGCTTATGATTTTAAGCTGAAGAAGGTAGCGTTTACATTTATCATGGCGATCCTGGTAATGCCGACACAGGTTACTGCAATGGGTTTTTTGCGGTTAGTAACCAATATGGGAATGTATGATTCCCTGCTTCCGCTTATTATACCGTCAATTGCATCTCCGGCTGTATTCTATTTTATGTACAGCTATCTGCAGTCTTCTCTTCCGCTGTCGCTGGTCGAGGCGGCAAGAATTGACGGATGCGGAGAGTTCCGTATCTTTAACCAGATCGTACTGCCGATTATGAAGCCGGCGATCGCGGTACAGGCTATCTTTACTTTCGTTGGTTCATGGAATAACTACTTTGTTCCTGCGTTAGTCATTCAGTCAAAAGAAAAGATGACGGTGCCGATTCTGATCGCGACGCTTCGTGGTGCAGACTATATGAACTTTGATAGTGCAAAAATTTACATGATGATCATGGTAGCAATTGTACCGATTATTCTTATTTATCTGCTTCTCTCAAAATATATTATTGCAGGAGTCACCCTTGGCGGTGTAAAGGAATAATTGATGATGCAGCAAAGCAGAAATCTCCAAAAAAGAAGTTTCAGTCACAACGGAACACTGTGCGATGGCGCCTCGGTAAGAGAGCTGGCACATAGTGCTTTGGCAAGAAGGCTGGCGGCAGAAGGAATTGTTCTTTTGAAAAATGAAGAGCTTCTGCCTCTTCACATATCTATGCCGGTCGCACTGCTTGGAAATGGAGCGTCGAAAACAGTCAAGGGAGGAATCGGTTCCGGTGATGTGAATAATCGAGAGAATATTTCTATTTATCAGGGACTTAGAGAAGCAGGAATTTCCCTTGTGAGTGAAGGCTGGCTGAAGGATTACGATGAGCGATATGCCATCGCCAGAGAAGAATGGAAAGAAAAAATACTGGAAGATGCAAAAAGTGTCGAGAACCCCTTCGATGCATATGCGGCCAACCCATTCGTACTTCCGGAGGGACGCGTGGTTACTGAGGAGGACATAGAAGGAGCAAAGGCTGCTATTTATGTGATCAGCCGCGTCTCCGGGGAAGGGAAGGACCGGCGCCTGACTGCGGGCGACTATTACTTAAGTGCACGAGAAAGGGATGATATTCTGACGATTGACCAGAAGAAGATTCCTATCGTATTGATTCTGAATGCGGGCGGTCCGATCGAGCTGACGGATATATTAAAAGAAGCCGGAAATATTAAAGCGGTTCTTAGCATTTCACAGCCCGGCCAGGAAGGGGGACGCGCGGTTGCAGATGTGCTGCTTGGCAAGACTGCACCTGCGGGGAAACTGACCGCGACCTGGGCGAAGCGTTATGAGGACTATCCTTATGCAAAATCATATAGCCATCTGAACGGTAATCTGGAGAGGGAAGAATACCAAGAGGGAATCTATGTGGGCTACCGGTATTTCGACAGCTTCCGTGTTCAGCCGTTATATCCGTTTGGGTATGGACTTTCCTATACCTCGTTTGAAATGACGTTTGAGAACCTTAAGGTCAGGGAAAATAATGTGGAGATGGACATTCTGGTAAGGAATACCGGAGAGAAATATGCCGCGAAAGAAGTGGTCCAGGTTTATGCTGCATTGCCGCAAAATGGGGAAGAAAGAGAATATCACAGACTGGTCGGATTTGCGAAGACGAAGCTTTTAGAGCCTCGGGAGGCGCAGATTGTCACAGTTACCATAGAACAGAAGCAGTTTGCCGGTTTCTCCGAGCAGAAGCAGGCGTGGTATATGGAGGCTGGACTACATGAACTATGGATTGGGAGCCATTCGGCAGCTCTTAAGATAGCGGCTGTACTTTATGTGCCAAAGCAGGTGATCATAGAACGAACACATGCGGTATGTCCGGTGCAGACGGAATATGCAGAGCTTAGTATATCGCAGGCAGACAGGGCAAAGTGGTCTGGTCTGAGCGAAAAGCAGGAAGTACCCCGATATCTGTTTGAGCCAAAGGAATGGAATGAAACCTTCGTATATGCATTTGATGCAGAGAAAAAGAGAAAAACAGAAGCCACGATCTCTTCTGTTTCGGAACTTCCTATCAGAAAATTGATACCGCTCCTTTATGGAAATATCACCCAGGGAACGAGTACGCTTGGGTCTGCCGGAGTGCGCGTGCCGGGGTCTGCCGGTGAGACAACAGAGGCGTTGGAAGAGGAATACGGGATTCCGTCTCTGATTATGGCGGACGGACCTGCCGGTCTGAGACTCAGGCAAAGCTATGAGGTGGATAAAAAGAGTGATTCGGTCTATGGAGTCGGTGTTTTGGGAAGTCTGGAAAATGGATTCCTGGAGCCGACAGGGCACCATGAAGATGCAGATACCTATTATCAATACTGTACGGCATTTCCGGTAGGAACTGCACTGGCACAGACATGGGACAGAGAATTAATGAAAGAGTTTGGCGCGGCAATCGCGGCAGAGATGGAAGAATTACACATAGACCTATGGCTGGCTCCGGGAATGAATATTCAGCGGAATCCATTGTGCGGTCGTAATTTTGAATACTATTCCGAAGATCCGCTGCTGTCCGGAGCTATGGCGGCAGCGGTAACGGCTGGTGTGCAGAGCAGGAAGGGGTGCGGAGTAACGATCAAGCATTTTGCCTGCAACAACCAGGAGGATAACCGTATGGGTGTGGACGTTCGGATTTCTGAAAAAGCGCTCAGGGAGATTTATCTTCGCGGATTTGAGATTGCGGTTAAGGAAAGTGCTCCGATGGCGGTTATGTCAGCATATAATAGGATTAATGGGGTCCATGCGGCGAACAGCAGGGATTTATGTACGGTTGTGCTGCGCGATGAGTGGGGATTTGACGGTGTAGTTATGTCCGATTGGAATACGACGATTCCGGAAGATGGAAGTATACCATGGAAGTGTGCCGTGGCCGGAAATGATATTATTATGCCGGGAAATTTCAAAGACCGGGAAGCTATTTGTGAAGCATATGAACAGGGAAGGCTCTCGGAAGAAGAAATCAGAAACTGTGCGGGACATATTATGGCACTTATGCGAAAATTAAATAAATAGACAAAGTCTTAAGTGGGGCCGGTAGTGATTGCTATCGGCTCTTTGATTTATGTCAGAATTGTTTGAAGGGGATTAACTTATGGATGAGAGAAGTAAGAAGTATTTCAGGATAGGTTGCGGAAAAAATGAAAACTATTTATAATGGAAAAAGGTAATGTGGTAAATGCAGTACAGGGTTAGGAGTAAGGCCATGGAAAACAGTCGGATCATTTGGAAAAACCAGAAAAAGTTAAGAACAGGCTACACGACGGGCAGTTGTGCGGCAGCGGCGGCAAAGGCAGCGGCGAAGATGCTGCTTAGCGGGGAGGAAATCCGACACGTTTCCCTGATGACCCCGGCTGGAATCTGTTTGTATCTGGAAATCGAGGAGATCGAGATGGGGGCGGATTATGTGAGCTGCGGAGTGAAAAAAGACAGTGGAGACGACCCTGATGTGACAAACGGGGTCTATGTTTACGCAAAGGTAAGCCGAAATATGTCCGGGGAGGTTTGCCTGGACGGAGGAGTCGGCGTAGGCCGTGTGACGCGAAAGGGGCTGGAATCTAATATCGGTGATGCGGCGATCAATAAGGTGCCAAGAAGCATGATCCTTAGTGCAGTCCGTGAGCAGATGAATCTGGCGGGTTACACGGGCGGCATGGATATCGTAATCTCCATACCGGCAGGGGTACGGCTGGCTGCGAAGACATTTAACCCGAGGCTTGGGATAGAAGGCGGAATCTCGGTGCTTGGGACCAGCGGAATTGTGGAGCCTATGAGCGAACGGGCCCTGACAGAGACGATTTTTTTGGAAATGAAGGTCCTTAAAGAGGGCGGAAACGACTGGTGTTACCTGGTGCCGGGAAATTATGGGAATGATTTTTTGAGGGAACATATGAACTATGACGGCCGTCTGGCTGTAAAATGCAGTAATTATATCGGTGAGGCGATCGACGATGCGATCCGTCTTGGAATGCAGGGAGTCCTCCTGGTCGGTCATATCGGTAAACTTGTGAAGCTGGCAGCGGGGGTGATGAATACGCATTCCCGGCAGGCAGACTGCAGAATGGAAGTGCTGGCGTCTCATGGGGCGATGGCCGGCGCCGACAGGGAGACCGCAGTGCAGATCATGAACTGTATTACGACCACGGAGGCGCTGGAACTTTTGAAACAGGCCGGGGTGCTGGAAGAGACCATGCGGACGGTGACTGAGAGAATCGAATATTATCTAAGGCGCAGAGCGGGGGAACATTTGAAAATCGGCGCGGTTATGTTTTCGGAAGAGATGGGGATATTGGGCGAGACCTCTCTTGCGGGGGAGATTGGGGAGTGTATTTTAGGGGAGGAATAATATTGATATTAACTTTGATTTAACATATTGAGGCTGAGAATATATGGTGATGGTGAGTTGGGAAGGAAGCTATCGAGAAAAATGTATAAAAAGAATAGAATGAGAGAGTATAAATTTATCACCCACTTTATTACCCACCTGTGTTATAATAGGTGGGTAATAAAGTGGGTGATAAACTTTTAGAGATGGAGAATCAATATGGATAAATTGATTGAAATAATAGAGGAACTTCGTGCGTATGATTCTGAAAGAGAGTGGTTTGAATTTAAGGAAAATTGGTTTAAAGCAGACGATTTAGGGGAATATATATCGGCATTGTCTAACAGTGCTGCTATTGCAGGAAAGAAATTTGCATACTTTGTTTGGGGAATCAACGATCAGACGCATGAGATTGTTGGTACCAGGTTTAATTGTCATCAAGATATAAATCATGAGCCGTTAAAACACTATCTTGCAAGGCAGTTTAGTCCAGATATTAATTTTACATTTGAGGAACTGTTAATAGAAGATAAAAGGGTTATTCTTTTAATCATTCCCGCAGCAAAGTCTGTTCCTACGTCATATGCAAGAGAACGATATATTCGGATAGGATCAAGCAAAGAAAATTTAAGAAAATATCCTGAAAAAGAAGCTTTCTTATTTGAAGTGCTTAGGCATGGTTTCCCGACGATAGAGAATACTCCGTCAGATTATCAGGACCTTACATTTGAAAAACTACTAATCTATTATGGAGCGAAAGGTTTGAAATTGAATCCCGATACCTTTAAAAAGAATCTGTCTTTTTATACAGAGGAGGGAAAATATAATATTTTGGCACAGTTACTATCTGATAATTCTCATATGCCAATCCGAGTAGCCATTTTCTCAGGTACGACAAAAGCCGATAATATGTATTCTGTACGTGAATTCGGCAACCAGTGTTTGTTGTATTCTTTAGATGAAGTATTGCGTTATGGTGATGTACTGAATATCATTCAGGCAGATGAAAGGAATCGTGTTGTTGAGAGAAAAGAAATCCCTCTATTTGAGAATGATGCCTTTCGTGAGGCGGTGATTAATGCTTTTGTTCACAACAAATGGGTGAGTGGAAATGAACCGATGATTACAGTGTTTTCTAATAGAATTGAGATATTGTCCCGTGGATCTCTTGCAATGGAGCAGACAATGGAAGGTTTTTTCGCAGGAGAATCCGTACCGGTAAATAAGAAATTGTCAGAAATATTATTGCAGCTTCATATCAGTGAAAAAACCGGAAGAGGCGTACCTAAGATTACGCAGAGATATGGGAAGGAAGCTTTTGAATTTAGAGAAAACTCAATTGTAGTTACGATTCCGTTTAATTGGATTAATGTTATGGGTGACAAGGTGGGTAATAAAGGAAACGATAAAGTGGGTGATAAAAGTTTGGAATCATCGCTAAATCATACGCAGACAAGCATTTTGGCGGAAATACGGAACGACCCCAATATTACGAAATCACGCCTTGCCGAAATACTGAAACTTGGGAAAACATCGATAGATAAAGGAATGGCAGTTTTAAAGAAATATGGATATATAGAAAGAATAGGTTCTAATAAATCTGGTTACTGGAAAGTATTGAAATAAATTTGTTTATAAAAGTTAGAATTTCGCAGAAATAAGTGGCTTGTAGAGGCACATAAAAGACTGTTTTTGCAAGAAAGGAGCGTTTGCCAATGCCAGGTACATTTTATGTGGTAGGTGTAGGCCCGGGAGACCCGGAGCTTCTGACACTGAAAGCCATAAGAGTGATAGAAGAATGTGATATCATCGCAGTCCCGGTTTCCGGGAGCGATTTTTTGGAAGTAATCTATGAAAATGAGAATATGAAGCCGCTTTTTCCGGAGTCGCTTGCGCGCTGCGCGGCATGGCAGATTGTGCTGCATGAGCTGCCAGAGATTCTGTTTAAAGAAAAATTGTATCTTCCTATGCCGATGATGAAAGAGAAGGATACCCTCCGGCATATTCACGATGAAGCGGCAAGGGAGACGGCAAAATGGCTGGACGCCGGGAAGAATGTGGCCTTTATCACGATTGGAGACCCGTCGGTCTATTCCACGGGAATGTATGTGCATACCCGGCTGAAACGAAAAGGGTATGATACGCGCATCATACCGGGGATTCCTTCTTTTTGTGCGGCTGCGGCGAGACTTGACGTACCGCTTGCGGGAAATAAAGAGGAGATCCATATCATACCGGCGAGCTATGGCGTGGAGGAAGGACTTAGGCTTCCGGGGACGAAGATACTTATGAAAGCCGGAAAAAAGATGCCGCTGGTGAAGGAAGAAGTGCAAAAACGGAATTTACAGATACAGATGGTGGAAAATTGTGGCATGAAGGGCGAACGGGTCTACAGGTCGGCGGAGGAAATTCCGGACGAAGCCAGCTACTATTCGCTCATGATCGTGAGGGAGGAAGGGTAAATGATTCAGTTTGTGGGTGCAGGCCCGGGCGCGGAAGATTTGATCACCGTTCGCGGCCAGAGACTTTTGATGGAGGCGGATGTCGTAGTTTACGCCGGTTCTCTTGTCAATCCCGGGTTACTTCGGCTTTGTAAGCCGGAATGTGAAATCTATAATAGTGCGTATATGACGCTGGAGGAGGTCCTGGGCGTGCTGATTGCCGGAGAGAGGGCGCAGAAACATGTGGTCCGCCTGCATACCGGCGATCCCTGCCTGTATGGTGCGATCCGGGAGCAGATGGACGCGCTTAAGGAGGCCGGGATTTCTTACGAAGTCTGCCCGGGTGTCAGCTCATTTTGCGGAGCCGCGGCGGCATTAAAGGCAGAATATACCCTGCCGGATATATCGCAGTCGGTCGTGATCACCAGAATGGCCGGAAGGACTCCGGTTCCGGAGCGGGAGTCTGTCCGCAGTTTTGCCGGGCATCAGGCGACGATGGTGCTGTTTTTAAGTACAGGGCTGCTCGGGAAACTGTCGGAAGAATTGATCGCAGGAGGATATACCGAAGAGACTCCTGCCGCCATCGTATATAAAGCGACCTGGCCGGACGAAGAAGTGCATCGCTGTACGGTGGGGAGCCTGGAAGAGACGGCCAGGACATACGGGATCACGAAAACGGCCCTGATTGTTGTGGGAAATGTTCTTGGCGCACAGAAGGAGGCGGGACGGCAAAGCGGAGACGGTGGTCTGACCATGGGCTATAAGCGGTCAGATCTTTATAATCCGGCGTTTTCTACGGAATTTCGCAAGGCAGGTAAGGAGCAGGAGTATGAGTAAAATATATGTAATAGGTATCGGCCCGGGTGCGGGAGATCAGATGACGGTGCGCGCGGCAAATGTCATTAAGCAGTGTCCGGTGGTCGTAGGATATACCGTTTATGTTGATTTGTTGAAAAAAGATTATCCGGATAAAATATACCTTTCAACGCCGATGCGCCGGGAGGAGGCAAGGTGCCGCATGGCGGTAGAGGAGGCGGGGAAAGGTCAGGACGTAGCCTTCGTGTGCAGCGGTGACGCGGGGGTCTATGGAATGGCGGGGCTGATGTATGAGGTGGCGGAAAACTCCCCGGAGGTGGAAATAGAGATCATACCGGGAATCACGGCAGCGACCGGAGGGGCGGCCGTACTCGGAGCACCGCTCATGCATGATTTTGCAGTGATCAGCCTAAGCGATCTGATGACTGAGTGGGAGAAGATCGAAAGAAGGCTTAAGGCCGCGGCAATGGCCGATTTCGTAATCTGCATTTACAATCCGTCCAGCAGGAGGCGGGCAGGGTATCTGAAAAAGGCATGCATTTGCATGCTGGAATATAAAAGCGAAGCTACCGTGTGCGGAATCGTGCGCAATATCGGAAGAGAAGGGCAGTCCTGCCGGATTCTAAGCCTTGGGGAGCTAAGGGATACGGAAGTGGATATGTTCACGACTGTTTTTATTGGAAATGAACAGACGAGGAGAATCGGGGATAAGATGGTAACGCCCCGGGGATATCAGATTGAACGGCAGAGTATAGAGGCAGGAACGGAAAGATAGGTGCAGAGATGGAAATGCGGGAAAACGGGCAGGTAAGGCAGGTATATTGCATAGGAATCGGTATGGGGAATGAGAAATTCCTGACCGCCCAGGCAAAGGAGTGTATAGAGGCAAGTGATATTCTGATTGGGGCAAAACGAATGCTGGAGCCATTTGTACAGGGGCGGGACAAGTGTCCGTCGGAGGTTTGCTCAGACGTAAACTGTTGTTCCGAAGAGTACCTTGTGAAACGGCCGAATGGTCATACGGGATACCCCTCAGTATACCTGGAAGAATATCGCCCCGCGCAGATCAGGGAATATTTGCTGGCGCATACGGAATTTACGAAATGTGCGGTACTGCTCTCCGGTGATACCGGTTTTTACAGTGGTGCGAAGAAACTGGCCTGTGTACTTGAAGAATGTGGAATCAAGGTAGAGTTTCTTCCGGGAATCTCTTCTGTTGTATATTTGGCGGCACGTCTTCATACGAGCTGGGAGGACGCCGCACTTGTAAGTCTTCACGGCAGGCGGCAGAATTTTATTCATGCGATTTCAAGAAATAAAAAGGCGTTTTTGATTTTGGGCGCAGACGAGGGAAAAATGCTGTGTGAAAAGATAGCATACTATGGAATGGGGCATGTCAGATTTCATATCGGGAGAAATTTGTCCTATGAAGAGGAGGAGATTCTTTCTGTATTTGGCTCAGAGATAAGGCCGGAACAATTTGCAGGACTTGTTACGGTGATGGTGGAAAATCCGGAGCCAGTCAGGTCGGTGATGCTCCACATTCCTGACGAAGAATTTATCCGGGGCAAAGTTCCGATGACCAAGGAAGAAGTGCGGACGGTCAGCATTTCCAAGATGAAGCTCACGGAGGACGCGGTGGTCTACGACGTGGGGGCAGGGACGGGCTCGGTTTCGATTGAGGCGGCGCTTGCGGCGCCGGGGATTAAGGTGTATGCGATTGAGAAGAATCCGGAGGGCGTCCGCCTGATCCGGGAAAACGCGAGAAAATTTAAAACGGACTTAGTTCAAATAATAGAAGGTCTTGCGCCGGAAGTGTTGGAAGGGCTGGAAAGCCCGACGCATGTGTTCATAGGCGGCAGTTCAGGAAATTTGAAAGAGATTTTGAAGGTTGTAAGAGAGAAGAATCCGCAGGCGAGGATCGTGATTAATGCGATTTCGCTGGAGACGATGCAGGAAGTCATGGAGGCCTTTCAGGAAGGAATTCTGCAGGACCCCGAGATCGTGCAGATGACTGTGGCGAAATCGCGAAAACTGGGGAATTATCATATGATGACGGGACAGAATCCGATTTATATTGTTGCGGATTAGATACCCAAGGGCATCCCGTATGGCCATTCGGCCGTTTCATAAGGTAGGTGAAGGGGAATACATTGATGAATTTCTGGTATTTCCCCAGTATATAGATTAAGGAGGCTGTAATGACAGAGATTAGATATGTAGAGGCAGAGGATAAGGCATTCTGGTACAGCCTTGACAAGCATTTGCCGGAAGAGGAATTTATGGACAAGGTGCGCAGTAAAAGAGGCTATATCCTGCTAAAGGACGGCGTTCAGGCAGGAATTCTGAGGTATCATTTGTTTTGGGATAATATACCTTTTTGCAGTATGCTCTTTATTGAGGAAGGACATCGGCGTGAAGGGCTGGGGAAGAAACTCATAGAAAACTGGGAAAATGATATGAAAAGGCAAGGGTATGGCATCGCTTTGACCTCCACACAGGTAGATGAGGAGGCGCAGCATTTTTACAGGAAATCAGGCTACAGGGACTGCGGCTGCCTGTTGCTTGACATTCTCGGGTATGCGCAGCCGATGGAGATGTTTATGGTGAAGGCGTTAAGGGAGTAGGTAAGGCAGATGATGAAAATTCCGTCAGTGATGATAGCTGCAATGGCAAGCGGGAGTGGGAAAACTTCGGTCGCGTGCAGCCTGATGGCAGCTTTGAAGAAAAGAGGAAAAAGGGTGGCGGCGTGCAAATGCGGGCCGGATTATATTGACCCGATGTTTCACCGGGAAGTGCTGGGGATTGATTCGGAGAATCTGGATTTGTTCTTTTGTAGTGAGGACTTGCTTCGGAAGAATTATATAAGGCATGCGCAAGGTTCTGAGATTACGGTAGTGGAAGGTGTGATGGGATACTATGATGGCATGGCGCTTAGCTGTGACTGGGCGAGCTCCTATGATGTGGCGAGGACGCTTGGAATTCCGGTGATTTTGGTCCTGCCGTGCCGGGGAATGGGGCTTACCGTGGCTGCGCTTCTAAAAGGAGCCGTAGAATTTCGGAAGGACAGTCATATCAGAGGAATTATATTGAACCGGATTTCCCCGATGCTGTATCCCAGAATGAAGAATCTGATCGAGGCGCAAATGGCGGAGATGGGGCATCAGATTCGGGTAGTCGGGTATGTGCCGGAACATGAGGTATTTCAGGTTGACAGCCGCCATCTGGGGCTTGTCCTGCCGGAAGAGATACCGGAATTGAAGTCGAGAATGGAGCAGGCGGCGAGAGTACTGGAAGAATCTGTGGATTTGGATGAGATACTTGAAATCGCCAAGGAGGCGGCTGAATTTGAGGCGGAAACGAGTGTTCTGGATAGAGTGGATGATGCCGGGAAGCCGGAGAAGAGTGATTTGGATAAGACGTTTTATGCAGAGACAGGAAGAGAAAATGTGCGTATAGCTGGTGACTTAGAGAGTGCAGTTCAAAGGACAGTATGGTCAGCTGGGGAAGGACCGGTGATTGGAATTGCCAGAGATGAAGCGTTTGGATTTTACTACAAAGACAATATAGAACTTTTGAAGAAATTTGGCTGTCGGATATTGTATTTTAGCCCGCTAAGAGATGCAAAAATTCCTGAGGAGGCGGACGGCATTTTGCTGGGAGGCGGATATCCGGAAGTGTATGCGGCCCGGCTTGCCGCAAATAGAAATATGCGGGAGGATCTTTGCAGGCGGGTGAGGGGAGGGCTCCCCTGTATCGCGGAATGCGGAGGCTTCCTGTATTTGCAAAAAGAGCTGGAAGGGACGGACGGGACGATGTACCCGATGGCAGGGGCCTTAATCGGAACGGCCGTGCGGAAACAGCGGCTGGTGAGATTCGGCTACATTGATCTTTCGGCGCAGGAGGACGGCGTATATTTGAAAAAGGGTGAGAAAATACGAGGGCACGAATTCCATTATTGGGACAGCAGTGAAAACGGGAGTTCCTGCCTTGCGGTCAAACCGGACAAAGCGCGGTCGTGGCAGGCAGTGCAGGTGGAGGGGAAGATATTTGCAGGGTTTCCGCATTTGTACTGGGAATCCTGCCCGGAGTTTGCAGAGCGGTTTGTTGAAGTATGTCTGGAATATAAAAGGAAGAGAGAACTGTAAATGAGTGGGGCAAAGTTTTTTACAAAAAACTAAATGCACCAAAGCCTAATAAACCCAATCATATAGGAATAGCCGCCATGATTATATATGATGGAAAACTTTTGATGGAGCATAGACAGGATTCTGATATGTGGGCAATCATAGGCGGAGGACTATTCCAATCATAGAGGATTATATACAGGAAAGCAAAGCAGGAAATGGTGACAGAAAATGACGATACGAGAGATAGAGGAACAGATCAGTCCCTTAGATGAAAAGAGTATGGAACAGGCAAGGCAGCGGTGGCTGTCCGTAGCAAAACCGTTATTCAGCCTTGGCAAGTTGGAAGATGTGGTCATTCGCATGGCGGGAATTAAGCGGACCGCTGATTATGAATTAAAGAAGAAGGGGCTTATTATCATGTGCGCCGATAACGGCGTTGTGGCGGAAGGCGTGACGCAGACCGGCAGCGAAGTGACGGCGCAGGTGGCGGATAATTTCACAAAGGGAGAGGCGAGTACCTGTATCATGGCCCAGGTGGCGGGGGTCGACGTATTTCCAATCGACATTGGAATGTGTACGCAGGTCCCTTCGGTGACGAAGAAGGAATACAAGGTGGCGTGCGGTACCAGGAATCTGGCAAAGGAACCTGCCATGACGCGTGATGAAGTTTTACGTGCCATTTGGACAGGAATCCGGCTTGTGAAGGAGAAGAAAGAAGAGGGGTATGATATTTTGGCCACCGGAGAGATGGGAATCGGCAATACGACGACCAGCAGTGCGGTGGCGGCAGTTCTTTTGAATCGAAAAGTGGAGGAAGTGACAGGAAAAGGCGCAGGACTTACCAGTCAGGGACTGGCAAGGAAGATTCGGGTCATCAGGCAGGCGATTGAAATGCACCGGCCGGACCGTGATGATGTGATCGATGTGCTGTCAAAGGTAGGAGGTCTTGATATCGCCGCTCTTGTGGGAGTATTCCTGGGCGGAGCCATGCAGAGAGTACCCGTAGTGATTGACGGATTTATCTCGGCGGTGGCGGCGCTTTGTGCCGTACGGCTGATTCCGGCGGCAGCAGATTACATATTGCCGTCCCATGTTTCCAGGGAACCGGCCGGACAGATGGTGCTTGATGCGCTGGGAATGTCCCCATTTCTTACCTGCGATATGTGTCTGGGAGAGGGCAGCGGTGCGGTGGCAGTGATGCCCCTGCTGGAAATGGGATTACAGGTATACCGCCAAATGGGGACCTTTGGGGAAATGGATATTGAGCAGTATCAAGTGTTGAAATAATTTTATAATTGTAGGAATTATTGAAGTATTTCAAAGTTTGCAGGAGGCAGAACATGAAAATACAGGTTATCAAAAAGAAAGCGTCGTCCCTCAGGGAGCTCGAGAGAGAGACCGTCGAGATTCCGAAGGTTTCTACTCTCAAGGAGTTTTTGGCGGAAATGGTCTCTTATGAGCTACTAAGGTCGCAGAAGGAAACGGAAAATCCGGTACTAAAAGAGCAGGACATCACTGCACAGTCAAGACTTGGCCGGGTGTCGTTTGGGGTAAACTATAATGAAAATCGTCCGGATAGCCAAAAGGCGTTGGAGGTGATGCTCCAGGATTTTACAGACGGATTATTCCGTGTATTTATAAATGGAGAAGAATATCTGAAACTGGACGATACACTACACATGGAAGACGGAGATGAAGTGGTATTTATCCGTCTGGTCATGCTTGCGGGAAGAATGTGGTAGAAAGCCCGCGAACGAAAAAGCGCGTAATGCTCCCGGAGCTGCGCACTACAGAATATCTAATATGAATAGTCTAAGATGAGGAGGTCGGGCCATGGAGCGTAATGAAATCATTCCTCTTATGAGGAAATACAACAAAACAGTATCAACATTTTCACTTACCAGCTTGGAAAAGCAGTATGTGAAAAATGTGGAGGAGAGGGATTATTTCTTTGGATTTCCGATCAAGGATATCGCACTTCCGAAGACCGCAGAGGAATTTTTAAAACAGCAGAATTATTTTCACGGCCTGTTAAAAGGGAACGGGGACGGGCTCTGCTTCTACCTGCGCCATATCCAAAATTATACATGCAACAGCGGTCTGATTCGCATGGACGCAAGAAGCCGGGATTTTTCCAGATATTCGGCAAAGGTGCTCCGTGCAATCGGCGCATTTTACCTGTTCCAGGGTCTGGGGCTTTCCATCAAAGATGTGATTTATGGGCAGTGCCGGGAATTTCAGGGAGGAATGGATTTTTCTTCGGTGATCGCCACGGAGCTTTTGCAGGGGAACGAGGAGGTCATTCAGTATTGCCGGGACGTTCTTTTAAGTGAGAATAATACGGCTGTTCTGACGAGGGACGTGATCGAAGCGATTGAGCAGAGCAAAAATGCGGAGCTTCAGAATCTTCTGGCGCAGCTGCTTCTCGCTGCAAAATTACAGGAGGGACTAAGACAAAGCATTCTGGAAACGGTGGACGAGAATGACCGGGACTATTTCCTTAGCATGACGGAGGTGGTCGAAAAGGAGAATCTGCTCCGTTTTTCCTCCGTTCAGAGGGCGGTGATGACCTGGATCGGCCTTGGTTATGCCGAGGTGACGGAAAAAGACGTGCGGTATCTTTTTGGAAGGCTGCGGCTGTATTTGACAGATGAAAATGCAAGGAGAGAGCTCATAGAAAGAAGCTGTATGCAGGCAACAAAAATGACAGGAGAAGAGGAGAATCCACTGGAACTGTATTTGGCGCTTTACTGTCTGGGAACGAAGGACGTGGAGGAAGCAATCGCCGAGGCGTTCCGTCTCCTGGAAAGTCCCAGGCGCCATGTGGTGGCGGGCGCGTTAGTCTATTTGAAAATGACGAACAGTTTCGATGTGGAAAAATACCTGTATTTCCCGGAAAAATTTGCCGGCGATGAGTGGATTCTTGCGCTTTTTTATTCGGAATGTGCGAGAAATATACAGAGACTATCCGGGATATCCCGGGAAGAGGCGCGGAAACTTTATGACGCGATGGAGGCGTTTCTCAAAGTGGTCGGCGCGAAAAAAACGTGGAGCTCCAAAGGGTTTGCCTGGTTTACGGTGACTCTTTCGAAAGATGCGATGTGCTACGCGATGGTTGAAATCGTGGACCACAATCCGGAGAAGGAACTGATCGAGCGGTTCCTTCCCTATGTGCCGACGCTCTATTATCAGAAGCTGGATCGCTTCATGGAGAAGCGTTTTGGCAGGGCCGGTGAGGAGGCGAGAAAGAAATTTCTGCTCAAAGAGATTCTTTCCTCCAATGAAGGGCTTGTGAAATGGGTTGAAAAAGAATATTTGAATGAGAAAATGACGGAGGAAGATCTAATCGCACTGGAAGGCCGCCTGAAATCAAAGAAGGCGAAGGCCAGGGCGGCGATCGTGCGTGTGCTGGCCGCCCAGAGTGAGGAAAATGTTCGTGAAAGCTACGGGAGGCTGAAAGGCTCATCGGTGAAAACGATCCGGGAGTCCGCCATGGAGCTGCGAAACCTGAAGCCGGAATATTTCAAGGATTATGAGGAAAATGTAGAAAATGTGCAGGGCGTGTGCGCTGGCGGGACAGGGCCCACAGGTAACCGCGCGGAAAAAGCGGAGCCGCCTTCCTCAAACAGGGAAAATGCATTTCACAGCGATATCTATATGGAGAACGGTCGCATTTTCCTGGAAAATATGGGGATAGGGCGGCAAACGCCAATACGTGGCCGGGAGGAGGGCTTTGGCCTTTATACCCCAGGCCAGATTCACTCTATAGAATATGAAAACAGGCTAAAAGTTGTAAAAAAAGGCCTTTTCCGCAAAACGGAGGTGCTTGATGTCGGATTTTTGCTGCCCTGGAGAAAGCAGCAGATTCTGGATTATCTGCGTCTTTGGAACGAGCGGATTATGTCCCATGAAAATGACGAATACTATAACGGTTATGCTTATCGTCAGGTAAAGGAGAAGGGCTTCTGGCCCTCGGACCGCAGCAAAAAATCGCTGGACGCCATGCCGCTTTCCGAGGTCTGGAGAGCGTATTTTGAGGAGGATCATCTCTCGGCGGGAGTGGTGTTTGAACTTTACTTTTTGTTGTCCACGATTCATGACAGTATTTTCTGGGAGAAGAATCTGCGAATCGAATCGGAACTGTTTACGCTGGAGCCAGGCGATGTAAAACAGTACCAATACCTGTCTCATTTTGAAAATATTATGGATTATTATATGCTGGAATGGAAGGAGCAGGGGAATTTTGCGGAAAAAGCGGCGGCATTTTTGCAGATGATTCTTGTGTATTGTAAGGGCAAAACGCAGAAAAGGAAGAACTATCGCGGAGATGTGGAAGTATTTGCGGTGGCGTCCTGCCGGAGCGTTTATAATATGCGCAGAATGCTGGGGCTTGAGGTGGCCGATGATGAGACCTTCCGAAAATATTTTCCGCTAGAGCTGCACTTATACCAGAGTTTTAATGTAGGCCTTCCCAGAGATATCAAAGAGAAACCCACCATCATGCCGATCGTATTTGCAAGGGCAGTGCAGCTTCACATGGCTCCCAAGGAAATGCTGTACGAGGTGATTCTGGATAAACATATGGAAAGCCCCGGGCCGCGCAGCTATTACAGGCAGGACGGACAGCTCTTTGAAGCGTATCGGGACGCTTATTTTGAGGGAAGGGGAGTCTGGGGAAAACCGCATCTTTCGATGAAGGAGTACCAGCACTCCGGTTACAAGTTTGACCGGGAGGTTTATGAGGTTTTGAGGGAGGCTTTGGACGATATTGCCGAGGCTCTCCTTGCGATGGAGACCCAGAGACTCAACGAAAAGACCATAGTGACCGATTATGTGGGGCAAATGGTGGTCATTCGAGGAATTTCGCATCTTGCGCAGGCACTTTCGGTGCTGGAGGGAGAGACGCTCTGCCGTTCCACCTACGGTGATGACAGAAATGCGGTATTTTCCAATGTGATCCGTCATGTGTATCCCGGCGGTCTGGACGATCCGGCTGTACTTCTTTCTGCCGGTTTTTCCGAGGATCGTCTGGTGGAGACTGCCATGCTTGCCCCGCAATGGATTGACAAGATCAACGAGGTTCTGGGCTGGGAGGGCTTCAAGGAGGCATGTTACTATTTTATCGCCCACATGAAGCAGTATGATTATGAACAGAAGAAGGCGGAGATCGCCAGGTATACGCAGCTTGAGCCGGAGGAATTAAACGACGGTGCATTCGATATTAAGTGGTGTCAGACGGTCTATGAAACGCTGGGAGAAAAGCGTTTTCAGGTGGTCTATAAGGCTTCCAAATTCCTGTGTGAAAATGCATTCCATACACGGTCGAGGAAATATGCAGACGCCTGTTTGGGAAAGATTCCGAAGGAGGAGTGGAAAAAGCAGGTGGTCGAAAAGCGGAATAAAGATGCGCTGAATGCGTATTGTATCTGCCCGATCGAGGACGATAAGGATCTGCTTGAGCGGTACCTGTTTGTACAGAATTTTGCAAAAGAGTCGAAGAAGTTCGGTTCGCAGAGGCAGGCGAGCGAGAAACGCGCATCTGAGATGGCGCTTCTGAATCTTGCCAGAAACTCCCGGTTTGAGACAGTGACAAGGCTGAGCTGGCTGATGGAGAGCGAAATGATTGCGCAAAGTGCATGGGCGCTTCGCCCGGTTGAGGTTCAGGAAGGAATTGAGATCTGGATCGAGATAGACGAGCAAGGGGCAGGTGAAATTGCGGTAAGGAAGAACGGGAAGAAGCAGAAGACGGTTCCCGCGGCGGTGAAAAAGAACGAAAAGTATCTGGAGATTAAGGCGATTCAGTCCGGCTTTAAGGAGCAATACCGCAGATCGCGGAGCATGCTTGAGCAGGCCATGGAGGAAAGGACGGAGTTTTCCAGAGAAGAGATTTTGGCAATCATGAAGAACCCGGTCGTAGCCCCGATGGTCGAAAAGCTGGTGCTGCTTAGCGGCGGTCAGGCAGGATTTTATACAGACGGGAAACTGGCGGTATTTCCACAAGATATGGCAGAGCTTGCAGATACGATCCGAATCGCGCACCCGTATGATTTATACGAGATGGGCTGCTGGCATATGTTCCAGAGTTATGTGTTCGGGCAGGGAATGATCCAGCCTTTTAAGCAGGTGTTCCGTGAGTTGTATCTTGCCATGGAGGAGGAGAAGGATAGAAGCGAGTCCAGACGGTACTCGGGGTATCAGATCCAGACGAAGAAAGCCGCTTCCGTGCTCAAAGGCAGAAAATGGAATGTGAGCTATGAAAATGGTCTGGAGCGGGTTTATTACAAAGAAAATCTGGTGGTAAATCTGTTTGCAGAGGCTGATTGGTTCTCGCCCGGCGATATCGAAGCGCCCAGTATCGAGTACGTTGCCTTTTATTCACGAAAAGGAGGAGGTCAGGTACGGATTCGCGACATCGATCCGGTGGTGTTCTCGGAGGTCATGCGGGATATTGATCTGGCGGTGAGCACGGCCTATGTGGGAGGAGTAGATCCGGTTACTTCCTTCTCTACCATGGAGCTTCGAAAGACGATCGCAGCGTATACCTGCCGGCTGATGAAATTGGAAAATGTCTCCGTCAGGGAGCATTTTGCGGATATCAAGGGAATGCTTAATGATTACAGTGTCCACCTTGGCAGCGGTATAATCCACCAGGCAGGCGGCGCGGCGATTCATGTGCTCGCGGTGCACAGTCAGAAGCGGGGGAAGGTGTATCTTCCGTTTTTAGATGAAGATCCGAAAACGGCGGAGATTATTTCCAAGATTGTGCTTTTGGCGGAGGACGGGAAGATCAAGGATCCGGAGATACTGCGGCAGATTCAGACGAGAAAATAAGGGAGAAGTAGACCTATGAAATTAATGCAGGCATTCATTATTGCATTTTCCATGTATTCCAGAATTCCGATGCCGAAGACCACGTGGAATGAGGAGAACATGAAATATGCTATGTGTTTTTTTCCGGCGATTGGAGTGGTGATCGGAGTTTTGCAGTATTTGATTGGGCAGGTGCTGCTCGAGTCTAACTGTGGAACATTGTTTTTTGCGGCTGTCATGACACTTTTGCCGCTATTTGTAAGCGGTGGGATTCATATGGACGGCTTTATGGATACGATGGACGCCCTGGGATCGTATGGGGATAAGGAGAAGAAGCTGGCGATCCTTAAGGACTCTCACAGCGGAGCATTTGCTATTCTCGGGCTGGGCTGCTATCTCGTGTGGAGCCTTGGAGTCTGGAGCGAGGTGAGGGCGGATATGCTGGGAGTCATTTCCTGCGGTTATGTTCTGTCCAGAACGCTTAGCGGCTATTCGGTAGTGACATTTCCATCGGCGAGAGAGAACGGGCTTGCCAAAACATTTAAGGAGCAGGCGGCAGAAAAGACGGTACGGGTTACGATGGTGTTCTATCTGTGCGCGGCAGGAGCAGGCATGCTGTGGTTTGATCTGGCAAAGGCGGTGGGAGTACTTGCCATGGCGGGAATCGTATTCGGACATTACTGGCATATCTGCAAAGTGCAGTTCGGCGGAGTGACCGGAGATCTGGCGGGTTATTTTTTGCAGATGTGTGAGCTTGCGATGGTAACTGGGGTGCTTGCGGTCGGATATTTTATCTGACATTGTGGGTAGATGATGTGAGAAAAAAATTATGTATGCCCGAGTGAAGCCTGTGGGCGTTCATCGCGATCATAGTAAAACAGTAAAAGTTAAGAAGAAAATGGGGGAAAAAGAGTTTTGAAAATTGCAATTACGGGTTACAGTGGTAGTGGAAAATCTACGCTTGCAAGATATCTGGGTAAACGATACCAGGTACCGGTCCTGCATCTGGACAAGGTGCATTGGCTGCCGCTCTGGAAGGAGCGGGAGGTGCAGGAAGAGCTTAAAATCGTGGGCGATTTTATGGACGGGCATTCTTCCTGGATCATTGATGGAAATTATTCAAAGCTGCATTTTGAGAGGCGGCTTGAAGAGGCGGATCAGATTATTTTGATGAAGTTTAACCGATTTACCTGCCTTGACCGGGCATGGCGGAGGTCGGTACGATATAGAGGGCGGACGAGAAGCGATATGGGAGAGGGCTGCAATGAGAAATTTGACCTGGAATTTGCCTGGTGGATTTTGCATGAGGGAAGGACGAAGAAACAAAAAGACAGGGATTTGCATATCATGCATCAATATTCGGACAAGGTAGTAGTACTTAAAAATCAGAGGCAGCTTAACGAGTTTATGAAAAGGAAGACGGGGAAGGCCTGATGGAGCTTATACTGATCAGACATTTTAAAACAGAAGGCAACTTAAAGGGGCGGTATATCGGAGTGACTGATGAACCGCTTGATCTGTCTGTTCTGCCGGAGAAGACTAAGAGATATCCGGAGGCGGAGGCCGTGGTGGTAAGTCCTATGAAGCGGTGCATACAGACGGCCGAGCGAATTTATCCGGGACTTCCGTATGTCGTCTGTGACGAATTAAGGGAATGTGATTTTGGAGAGTTTGAGGGTAAGAATTGCGAAGAGCTAAGTGGAAATCCTATGTATCAGAAATGGATCGATTCAGGGGGAACGCTTCCGTTTCCGGGGGGAGAGGGCCAGGCTTCTTTTCGGGAGCGGTGCGTCCGCGGATTTGAAAGAATGCTTTGTGAAATGGCAAGGCAGGAAATTGGGCGAGTGGCCTTTGTCGTGCACGGGGGGACAATTATGGCCGTGCTTTCCGCATTTGATAAGGACGGACAAGGGTTTTACCACTGGCAGGTCGGAAATGGAGAGGGATTTTATCTGGCGGTCAGTGAGGAAAAATGGCTTCGGGGAGAAGGGTATTTTGAAGAAGGAAAAAATTTGTGGAGGATTTAGAGCGTGAGAATCTTGTATGCCTGCGTGGCAGGTTTTATTTTAGATGCCATATTTGGTGATCCGGTGTGGCTTTATCACCCGGTGAGGATCATAGGAAAATGGATCACCGTATTGGAAAAGTCCCTGCGATCTTTATTTCGCGAAGAGAAGAGGCAGCTTTTGATAGCGGGAGTGATTTTGTGGTTTGGAGTCGTTTTAGTTTCAGTCGGGATTCCTGAAATTCTGCTTCGGGCGGTCGAAAGAGTAGCGCCTGCATTGGCGTTTTGCCTGGAAACATTTTGGTGCTATCAGATTCTGGCAGCAAGGTCGCTCAAGGTGGAGAGCGGCAAGGTCTATGACGCGCTGATGGCGGACGACCTTCCGGAGGCCAGAAAAGCTGTTTCGATGATCGTGGGAAGGGATACGCAGAATTTAACGGCGGAAGGGGTCACCAAGGCGGCCGTAGAGACGGTGGCGGAAAATACGTCAGATGGCGTGATCGCACCGCTTTTGTTTCTTCTTCTCGGCGGTGCGCCGCTAGGATTTTTTTATAAGGCTGTTAATACGATGGATTCTATGGTAGGATATAAAAATGATAGATATTTGTATTTTGGAAGATATGCGGCGCGAATGGACGACGTGTTGAATTATATACCGTCCAGGATCTCAGCGGTGTTTATGATCGCTTCCGCATATTTGCTTGGACTTTGGTGCCGGATCATAGGGGGTGCCGATGGAGAGACAGGAAGAGGCGGCGGTGCGCCGCGTGGGTTCGCCGGATATGACGGGAGGCAGGCATGGAGAATCTTCCGCCGCGACAGAATGCGCCATGCAAGTCCGAATTCCGCCCAGACAGAAGCGGTCTGCGCCGGAGCGCTTAGAATTCAGCTTGCCGGAGACGCCTGGTATT
The DNA here is from genome assembly GCA_040702975.1 of Roseburia hominis. Lineage (NCBI taxonomy): Bacteria > Bacillati > Bacillota > Clostridia > Lachnospirales > Lachnospiraceae > Roseburia > Roseburia hominis. The sequence continues at coordinate 3,300,249 of CP159990.1, read as the reverse complement.
TTGGAAAACTCTGCCATAAGGAGACATTGGGGGACGATACCCGTAGAATTGAGCCGGAGGATATCCGGCGCGCGGGTAGATTGATGGACGGGGCGGCGATACTTACGCTGCTTGTGTTTGGCGGAATACGGTTATTGTTTTGCCAGTTGTAGGAAGTTATGTTTGGGCGAGTATCGGAGGGAGATTTGTCCGGGTTGCCCGGCGTGCCTAAGCTAGTGCCATATGTACGATGGTTTGGGCAGCAAACACGTTTACAGCAGGTATTTATCTGAATAAGAAAGCTTATGAGAATAAATGGAGATACGAAAGGGGTTATTAAGGTGGAATATTTACATGGAGGAGATATTTATACGAATCAGGGAATGACGGATTTTTCGGTAAATGTAAATCCATATGGTCCAAGTAAGGCGGTGATGCGTGCGGCGAAACTCGCGATGGCGAGAATCGGAGAATATCCGGATCCGAGGTGTCAGGGACTTCGGGAATATTTGGCTGCAGAGCTTGGTGTGGAGCAAAATCATCTTGTGTTTGGAAACGGGGCTGCGGAACTGATCTATGATCTGGTGCGGACGGAAAAGCCTAAGAAAGCGGTGATTGCCGTGCCTTCCTTTGCGGAGTATGAAAGGGCGTTAAATAGCGTGGACTGCTGGATTCAGTATTATACCTGCAGGGAAGAGAATGGTTTTGTGATGCAGGAGGATTTTATGGACCTGCTGACCGAAGATGTGGATATGGTGTTCCTTTGTTCTCCGGGAAATCCGGCGGGGACCGTGATTCCGAAGATTCTCATGCGCAAGATCATGATACGGTGTGAATTTTTGAGAATCCGGCTGGTGCTGGATCAGTGCTTTTTTGAATTTATGGCGGAAGATGAGGACGATCTGTTCCTGACATTTAAGAACGATCTGCACGAGTCTACGAAAAAATATCCCAGTCTGTTCTTGCTTCGCGCGTTTACCAAGATGTACGCGATGCCGGGACTCCGTCTGGGGTACGGTATATGCCAGGACGAGCGTTTGCTTGAGAGGATGGAAGAGTGCCGCCAGCCCTGGAGCGTGTCGATTCCGGCACAGGAGGCGGGAATCGCGGCGATCAAGGATCAGAAGCGGGTGCGAAATATCCGGGGATTTCTGCTGAGGGAAAGACGATGGCTGGAGAAAGAATTGGATAAACTTCGAATTCCCTATTTCCCTTCGAAGGCGAATTACATTTTGCTGAAAAGTGAACTGGATCTCTATGAATTATTGAAAGAATATCGGATTTTGATTCGTGATTGCAGCAATTTCCGTGGGCTTAGAAAAGGATTTTATCGGATCGCCGTGCGGCAAAGAGGGGACAATCAGAAACTGATCGACGCCTTGCAGGAAATCTATGAGGCGGCGCAGGCGGAGCAGATTCTGCGGGAGATGGAAGAGGAGAAACGGTTGCAGCGAGAGGCACAGGAAGCGGCGGAAAAGGCGGCAAGGGCGGCGGAAGAGGAGATAGAAGCGGCAGAAAAGGCATTAAAGGTTTCGGAAGAGGAGGCGGCAGCGACATCTAAAGAAGTGGGGCAAGACAAGGCAGAAGAGGCGTTGGAAGAAGTAGGAATAGAAGTGTCGGAAGAAATGGCACAGGATAAGAATGAAGAGACGCCGGAAGAGAGAACAGAAGTGCCGAAAGAACAGGAGGCGATGCCTGAGAAAAAGCAGGCAGAGATGATTTGATGAAACTTGATACAATTGGCAGGAATATCAGAATGTTTCGGCGGGCAAAGAAACTCCGGCAGGAGGATTTAGTAGGGAAAACGGGATTAAGTGTGAATTATATCGGAATGGTCGAGCGTGGAGAGAAAATCCCGTCTGCAAGGCTAGTCGATATGAGTGCTTTATCTGAAGCAGAACTGGATGTAGAACTGGAGAAAGGATATGCGGACATGAAAGCAGGCAGGACAAAATCTGCTAAGAAAGCATTTGCTGACATCCACAAGGATTATAATCTATGATTTTTACAGTTGAGGTTTCAAATCAGGCAGATAATGACCTGCGAAATATTTATGAATATATTGCATTTGAAATATTCGTGTGATGTATGGTGGACGGGATATAGATACACAGCTTGAGAAATATACAAAAATATAAGCTGCTCTATGCGAAGACAGATGAATCTCGTTTATTCAAAAATCGGAAATTGTAAAGTCAGTGGAAAAGAACTTCCATTTTGTCCTGAGAATACCCGAAAAAGCAAAGGCATTAATCGATGATCTGGAATTGTTCTCTCTTCTGACAAATGTGGCAGATGTGAAGTCTTTGGTGATCCACCCGGCGTCCACAACGCATTCGCAGTTAAATGAAGATGAACTTGCAGATCAGGGAATAAGGCCGAATACGATTCGTCTGTCCATTGGAACGGAAAATATTGCCGATATTATTGAAGATTTGGATGAGGCGTTTAAGGCAGTGAGTGAAAAGTAGAGAGGAACGCAGTTTTTTCAAGGAATGGAATATTGATGAAGCAGATCATTTTGCATGGCAAATGCGGGGGGAGTGATCTGCTTTTTGTTGCCAAGCATACCTGAGTGAACGTTCATCTCGGTAGTTGTCTTCTTTAAACTGGAAAGATTCTTTTATTATGGTGATTCACAGTGTATACATTAATGGCCAAAGAGCATAATAATACTTAGAAACCGTTGATTTCAGGCTGGGTACATGGTACAATGTAAGCAACAAGCAAGATTGTTTTATTTGTACCTGGTTATTGACAAAAAATGACTGGGGTGTTATTGTATGAACAACAAAGAAGTTAGATATCATGAAAATGAAAAGGAGGGAGCAGATATGGCAGTATTAGCGAAACCAATTAATAGAGTGTCTATGATTAGAAAAGAAGAGTCCCGTAATTTCGTTCGTGAATTTAATGATAATAGGGTATCAAAAGATTTTTTAGATTCTTGTAAAAAGGCAGGGAAACTTTTTGAAAGAAAAAAGTAAAAGGATACATACACATATAGAGTGTTTTAATCCTGATGTGGTTGTCTTGTCTGACTGGCATCAGGATTTTTCTTTTAGTGCGGGGGAGGAATACGATAATTTTAACGTATTTGTGGCAGAAGAAGCTATAGAATATGCTGAGGAGGGAGATGGCGTAACATATCTGGTATTTAATGTTTTCCTTGATGAAAATGGAAGAGAGTTATCCAGAGAGTTGGTCTCATATTATACTTTATCTTCTACAGCTATACCATATATAGATCGCATACGTTTAGATGAGGACGAAGCAAAAGAAAAAGGAAAAGAATTTAGTGATGAAATATGGGGAATACCTGCACTGGAAATCAAAATGTTTGCGGTAGATGAAAAATATCAAGACGTGTTTTTTGAATTTGAAGGTGAAGATTTACCAATTGCGGCATGGATTATTCGTAATATTATAAATAAAGCATATTCACTTATGAGTACCGTTGTTGGATTTAAAGCGTTGTTTTTGCATGCACTTCCGAACGCAGAAAAGTTTTATGAAAAAAATGGATTTAATTCTATGAAAAATAACATGCAACCATTACAGTGTGTAGACTCTGAGTACAGAGCAATGTACTTAGCTTTAAAAGAAGTACATATGAATTATGATGAATGAGGTATATCAGACAAAAAGCCTGGTATACCTTTTCAATTTTTTGGATTAGAAAAGTTATTGCTACTAGCGGTTGCGGGAATGAATAAAATTATTTATAATGGAGAAAACGTCCGTGAAACAGCAAAGAGATTTGCGCCGAGTATGAGTTTGAGAAAGTCTATGAACAGATAAATTGGTAAATGGAAGAAAGCTGTGCAAGGCAGAAATGTGCTGCTTTTGCGACAGCTTTTCTAGTGTAGAGTATTTTCTATTTACAGGATATAAGGAGGAAACGAATGGCAAAGTCGATCATGATTCAGGGTACAATGTCAAATGTGGGAAAGAGTATTTTAGCAGGCGGACTTTGCCGGGTTCTAAAGCAGGACGGGATACGGGTCGCGCCGTTCAAATCTCAGAATATGGCCCTGAATTCCTACATTACGATGGAAGGGCTTGAGATGGGGCGTGCACAGGTCATGCAGGCGGAAGCGGCGGGAATTAGTCCCAGCGTCTGCATGAATCCGATTCTTTTGAAACCGACGACGGATACCGGGTCCCAGGTCATTGTAAATGGGGAAGTGACGCAGCTCATGTCCGCAATGGAGTATTTCCGCAGGAAGAGGGAGTATATTCCGGCAATCATGGAAGCCTATCACAGACTGGAAGAGAGCTATGATGTCATTGTGATTGAGGGGGCGGGAAGCCCGGCGGAGATCAACTTAAAGGAGAACGATATTGTAAATATGGGGCTTGCGCACATGGTAAATGCTCCTGTGCTTTTAGCGGGAGATATTGACAGAGGCGGCGTATTTGCCCAGATCGTCGGGACGATCGAGCTTTTGACGGGGGAGGAGAGAAGGCGGATCAAGGGAACGATCATTAATAAATTCCGGGGAGATAAAGAGATTCTAAGACCGGGACTTACGATGCTGGAGGAGCGGACCCATATTCCGGTATGCGGAGTCGTTCCGTATGTGAATCTCGATATTGACGAGGAAGACAGCCTGACGGAGCGCTTCTCGCGCAAAGAGAGCACGAAACCGATTGATATTGTGGTGATAAGGTTCCCAAGAATCTCGAATTTCACCGATTTTGCACCGCTTGAGCATAGAGAAGAGGTCTCGCTTCGTTACGTTTCAAATGCGGGAGAATGGGGTGAGCCGGACGCGGTGCTTCTTCCGGGAAGCAAGAATACGATGGACGATCTTCTGTGGCTCCGCCAGTGTGGGTTAGAAGGAAAAATCCTCCGCTTTGCCGGAAATGGAGGACTGGTATTTGGTATCTGCGGAGGGTATCAGATGCTGGGGGAGGAAATCTCTGACCCTCAGAAGATAGAGCGGGGAGGCAGTGTCCGCGGCATGGGACTTCTTCCGATGAGAACGGTATTTGAACGAAAAAAAACGAGAACCAGAGTGAGCGGAGCGTTTCTTGCGGTGAAGGGCATACTAAAAGAGTTAAGCGCTCTTGAGCTGGAAGGATATGAGATTCATATGGGAAAAAGCTGGATCCTGCCGGAAGCGGAGCGCGTTGGGGCGTCAAGGCTTGTGCGCGTCTGTGACGAGGTGGCAAAAAACAGCAGAAGCCAGGGAAATTTTGCCCGGAACGGCCGGGAACGGGAAGAAAAAGTGGAGCCGGGGAACTTAAGTTTTGAAGGGCAGAATGCTCCGGCAGTTGAAGAACCGTATAAAAAAGCGGACGGCGTCCAGCGGGGAAATGTATACGGCTGCTATATTCACGGCATCTTTGACCGCGCGGAAGTCGCCGATGCATTTGTGGCGGCACTATTTCGGGAAAAGGGGCTTGATGTGTCACAGGCACGCACCATGGATTACCGGGAATATAAAGAGCAGCAATATGATCTTCTGGCGGACGTAATTCGGGAAAATCTGGATATGAAGACCATTTATGAGATTATTGAGAAAGGAATGGAGATGCCATGCAGTCTGTAATCCGAATCGGAAGCCGTGAAAGCCGGCTCGCTGTCATTCAGGCAGAAATTATCAAACAACAGATACAAAGAGCGATGCCTGCGGCGGAAGTGGAAATTGTCACCATGAAAACCACGGGAGACAGGATTTTAGATAAAAGCCTGGAGAAGATCGGGGGAAAGGGGCTGTTCGTCAAGGAGCTTGACAAGGCGCTTTTGGCCGGAGAGATCGACCTGGCAGTGCATAGTCTGAAAGATGTGCCGATGGAGCTTCATGAAGATCTGCCTATTCTGGCATATGCAAAAAGGGAAGATCCGAGAGACGTTCTGGTATTCAGACCGGGTGAAAGATGCCTTCCCGAGGACGGCGTAGTCGGGACGTCCAGCCGCAGGAGAGCGCTGCGAGCTAAATGCACTTTATCCGCGCTGCATTTGCCGGACGCTTCGGGGAAATGTTGAGACCCGGCTCAGGAAACTTTCTGAGGAGGGGTTTCACGCTACCATTCTGGCAGCAGCAGGTCTTAGGCGGCTTGGTATGGAGGAAATCGCAGGGTATTACTTTTCGATAGAAGAGATGCTTCCGGCGGCGGGGCAGGGAATTCTGGCAGTGCAGGGGCGAAAAGGAGAGAAATATCTCTGGATTAATGAGGTGGATCATGTGATGACCCGGGCGGCGGCGCTGGCAGAACGCCAATTTGTCACAGAGTTGGAAGGAGGCTGCACGTCCCCTGCCTCGGCATATGCAAGAGTGCAGGAAAATGAGATAGAGCTTACCGGGCTTTATTACCGGGAATCCGACGGGGCGTATTTCCGCGGGCAGCTAAAAGGAGCACTTGGGGATGCGCAGAAAACGGGGAGCAGCTGGCCAGGCAGATGCGCGCAAGGTATGGAAGCTAGACGAGATGTGCCACGAGGAGCAGGGAAAACAGAAAGGGTCGAAAAAAGGACCAATATAAATATTCCTAAGATATGGTAAGCAGCAGGAAGGAAACGAAGATGAGTCATACAGGAAAAGTCTGGATTGCAGGTGCCGGTCCGGGAGATGCGGAATTGTTGACATTAAAAACGGAGAAACTTCTAAAAGATGCTGATGTAATAATCTACGACGCACTGGTCAGCGCAGAAATACTTGGAAGAATCCCAGAGGATAAGGAATTGATCTTTGTGGGAAAGCGCCTGGGAAATCATGCCGTCCCCCAGTGGAGGATCAATCAGATTCTGGTAGAAGAAGCGAAAAAGGGAAAAAAGGTGCTTCGGCTAAAAGGCGGGGATCCTTTCGTCTTTGGGCGCGGAGGAGAAGAGGCAGAGGCACTTCGGGAACATGGAATTTTGTTCGAGGTCGTTCCCGGAATCACTTCCGCGGTGGCGGCTTTGGCGTATGCAGGAATTCCGGTGACTCACCGGGATTATGTTTCTTCTTTTCATGTGATGACGGGACACCGGGGAAAAGATGGCACAAGTAGAATCGATTATGAAACTCTGGCAAAAATCGGAGGAACCTTGATTTTTCTGATGGGTCTTAGCTCTTTAGAGGAGATCTGCTGGAGGCTTGTGGAAGCGGGAATGAAGCCGGATACTCCGGCGGCCGTTGTTTCAAGAGGCACGACAGCCCGCCAAAGAAAGGTGGTTTCCGACTTGGCAGGACTTCCCGGGAAGGTGCAAAATGCCGGAATCTCCATGCCGGCCTTAATCGTGGTCGGTGATGTGTGCCGCCTGTCAGAGGAGTTTGAATGGACGAAAGAGCGTCCTCTTGACGGGAGGCAGATCGTTGTGACCAGGCCGGAGGAAAATCGGGGAGATCTGGCGGAAAGGCTGAAGGAGGCCGGGGCGCAGGTGATTGAGATGCCAACAATCCGAATCAGGCCCATCGAGGAGAACCAGAGGCTGCGGGAAGAACTGAATACGCTGCGGGCACGCCTTAAGTATTTGCCCGAAGAAAATGAGAAAAACAGGGAAGATGGGATAGAGTGGCTGGTTTTTACAAGCCCGACAGGGGTCAGAATATTTTTTGAACAGCTTGGAAAATGGAGAATGGATATCAGGCAGATTCTGGGAGGCCCCGGAAAGGTATGTATTGCAGCAATCGGCAGGGCCACTGCGGACGCTCTGGGAAGGTATGGGATTTTTGACGTGGCAGTACCTGAAAAATATTGTGCCAAAGCGCTGGGAGAATTTATTGCGGCTCAGACTAGGAAATGGGAGAGGTACGGGATTTCTCCCACGAAATGGAAAAATGCCAAAGTGGAAGAGCAGGAAGTCGTGCCGATGGACGTAAAAAGTAGGAAAATGGCAGGGCATGTGACGATCCTCCGGGCAAGAGAAGGGTCGAAAGAGCTACTTCCGCCGCTCATAGAAGCAGACCTTGAGGTGACAGATGTTGCGTTATATGATACAGTTTATGCGGCAAAGAGTGATCTTAGCGCTCGGGTGCAGAGCCTTATTGAGAGGAGCGAGATTGATGCAGTGACTTTTACCAGTGGTTCTACGGTCCGGGGATTCGTGGAATTGCTTCGCGTGGACGACATGGCAGATCATCTCCAGGATTTTCAGGCGATTTGTATCGGAGAGCAGACGGAGGCAGAGGCAAAGGCGTATGGAATGCGCACAGTAACGGCGCCGGAGGCGACGATTGAGGCGATGGTCCGGACACTGATGGAACTGGGAGAATCATAGAAGGAAAGCAGTTTTATTTCATAGAAAATTGCTGTGAAGTGTTTGGGCGTGAAGAATGTGCGAGAGCATAGTCATATTGCAAGAGGAACCGGCGGGCCAAATGGTCAGGAAGGAGCAGACATGGGCAGATATATAGTAAAAAGAATAGGGCTTGGAATTCTGTCGCTGTTTGTACTTGTGACGGTCACCTTTTTTCTTACCCGGCTGATGCCGGGAAGCCCGTTTCAAAGCGGCAATGTATCCCCGGATATTCAGAAAGCCATAGAAGAGGAGTATGGACTTGACGAACCGGTGCTAAAGCAGTTTGCAGGCTATCTTCGCAATCTGCTTGGCGGGGATCTGGGGATTTCTTATAAGAAGCAGGGAGTCAGGGTGTCCGAAGTGATCGGGCGTGCATGGCCTGTAACGGCGTCTCTTGGAGTGGCGGCAGTATGCACAGCCATGGTTCTGGGGACCCTGCTTGGAATCTGGCAGGCCCAGACCAAAAACAGGTGGATCAAAAGAGGCCTGTTCGTGGGAAATGTTCTGGGAAGCGCGGTGCCGAATTTTGCGGTGGCGCTTTTGCTTTTGTTCCTTTTTGGCGTGAAATTAAAATGGTTTCCGGTATCGGGACTTATGACCTGGGCGCACTATGTGCTGCCGGTGCTGTCACTTTCGGTGTATCCTGCGGCGGTGACGGCGAGGCTTATGAGCCAGAAATTCCAGGAGGAATGCCGAAAAGAGTATGTGATCATGGCAAAGGCAAGAGGGCTTAGATGGAGAAAGATTGTTTGGACACACGTGATGAGACACGCTTATCTTCCGGTGCTGAATTACATGGGGCCGACAGCGGCGTTTTTGCTGACAGGGAGCTTTGTGGTGGAGACGATTTTTACCATTCCGGGGCTCGGAAGAGAATTCGTATCTTCTATTTCCAACCGGGATTATACGATGATCATGGGACTAACCATTTTTATGGGAGCCGTGGTGATTTTGATTCAGCTTGTGGTCGATCTCATCTGCGGCCTTATGAATCCCAGGATCAGGAAATCATATGAGGAGGCGTAAGGCCAGATGCGTAGAGAGAAGCATTTTTGGAAAAATAAATATTGCAGGCTGGGCATGGGTGTTTTGGTGTTCTTACTTGTGCTTGCCATCTTAGGACCGCTTCTTTCTCCCTTCGGGCCGACGGAGCAGAATGCAGATGCCCAGAATTTGGGCAGCAGTCTTATGCACCCCTTCGGGACCGATAAATTTGGAAGAGATGTATTTGTGCGGGTGTGTTTTGGTATGGGAATCAGCCTTTTGGTCGGATTTGCGGGAGCGTTTCTTTGCGGCGTGATCGGCGTTTTTTATGGCGGTATCTCCGGCTATGCCGGGGGAAAGACGGATCTGCTCCTGATGCGTGTGGCAGATATTGTGGAGGCGGTTCCTTCGCTTTTATATGTGATTTTGATCATGCTGGTGCTGGGAGCCAGTGTGGGAAGTATGATATTTGGAATCTGTATTGCCGGGTGGACGAAGATGGCTCGGGTGGTACGCGCAGAGATAAAAAGGCTTGGCAAAATGGATTTTGTCCTGTCGGCAAAGCTTTCCGGTGCGGGCGGACTGCACATTTTAAGAAAGCATTTGATTCCCGCTGCGGCCGGACCGATTATCGTGAATCTCACCTTCCTGGTGCCGGAGGCTATTTTTACGGAGGCCTTTTTGAGCTTCGTGGGAGTGGGACTCTCTGCGCCCGCGGCAAGTCTTGGCACGCTGATCCGGGAGGCACGCAGTCAGATGCAGGTCTATCCGGGGCAGATGCTATATCCGATGTTGGTACTATGCGTGCTGATTCTGGCGTTAAATCTGATCGGAATCGGGATTGAGCAGGAAATTGCAAAGATACGGGAAGGATAACAGATGGCACTTTTACAGGTAGAAAATTTAAGTGTGGCGTTTGAGAGCCGGGGATACAGGGAAGAGGCAGTAAGTGGCGTTTCATTTGAAATAGAGCCGGGGCAGATCACGGGAATCGTAGGGGAATCCGGGTGTGGGAAAACGACGCTGATGCGGGCGCTTGCGGGCCTTCTTCCCGATGACGCATCGGTGGCCTGCGACCTAATCCTCTTGGGCGGGGAGGAGATGACACCGCCTGCTGTGGGAGTTTATCGGCCGAAGGATAAGGCCGGCAAGGATAGCGGTGAGGGAAAGCGGAAGCGCCTGGAAAGAAAAAGATATCAGAAAAAAATGGAGGAGATGCGGGGGAAACATCTGGCGATGATTTTTCAGGAGCCTTCGCTCTATCTTGATGATTCTGTTACGATTGGGAGACAGCTAATGGATACAGTTCGGGCGCACCGAAGCTGTAGTAAAAAAGAAGCAGCCAAAAGAGCGGAGGAACTATTGGATCTGGTGGGAATGCCCTCGCCGAAGGAACAGATGAAGAAGTATTCGTTCGAGCTTTCCGGGGGAATGTGCCAGCGGGCAGCCATTGCCATTTCCCTCGCCAGCGAGCCGGAGCTGATCATTGCGGACGAGCCGACTACGGCGCTTGATGTATTGGTCCAGGGGCAGATTCTGGAACTGATGAGGCGGATCGTAAAACGGACGAAGGCGGCGATTTTGCTGGTGAGCCATGATCTGGGCGTGATTGCGGCCGTATGCACCAGAGTGCTGGTGATGAATGACGGCAGGATCGTGGAGTCGGGGACGGTAGAAGACGTATTCTATTTACCGGAGCAGCCCTATACTAAAAGTCTTATGGAAGCTGCAAATCAGGGAATTTCCCCAAGAAGTATACCCTGTGAAACGGCCGCATGGCCATACGGGGTGCCCCTGGGTATGGCTCCTGCTAAGGAGCAGGGAGAAACGATTCTGGAAATCAGGCATGTGTCCAGGGATTTTGGGGATTTGGAGGCGGTGCAGGATGTGTCGTTTGCTATACGGGAAGGCGAGATTTTCGGACTGGTCGGAGAGAGCGGCTGTGGGAAGACCACGCTGGCAAAGATGGTGGCGGGACTTCTAAAGCCTGACGAGGGAGAAATCCTATATGAAGGAAATAAGATCACAGTTTCTGGTAAATGGAAAAAGAAACGTATGCCGGGAGATATTCAAATGGTATTTCAGAACCCGGCCTTCGCGTTAAGTCCGATGCTCACCGTGGGGGGACAGTTGGAAGACGCACTTTTGTCCTCGGGCATGGCAAAAAAAGATAAGTGCCGCGCATTGATTTGGGATATGCTAAAGCTGGTAGGGCTGACGGCGGAAGATGCGAAAAAATATCCCCGTGAGTTTTCCGGGGGACAGAAGCAAAGGCTGGTGATCGCGAGAGCATTGCTTTTGAGACCGAAGCTGATCGTGTGCGACGAACCGGTGTCGGCGCTGGACTTTTCTATACGGGAGCAGATTTTGAATCTGCTCGTCAGCATTCAGGGAGGGCGCCCGTTTTCCTGCCTGCTGATTTCTCATGACTTATATGTGATCAAGGACAGAAGTCAGCGTGTAGGGGTGATGTATCAGGGCCGTCTGGTGGAGATAGGGCCGACTTTAGAGGTGATAAAGGAGCCGTGGCACCCTTACACAAAAGCTCTGCTTGAGGCAGCGCTGGTGCCGGATCCATTCCGGGCACGGAAGAAAAAGCCGGCTATGTGGCTGCCGGAAAGAAAAAATGACGCGAAAGAGGGTTGTCCTTTTGTCGGGCAGTGCAGCTATGCCACAGAGCGTTGCCGCCGAGCAAGGCCGGGGACATACCGGTATGGAGAGCGAATGGCGGCATGTTTCCTGTATTCTGAGGAAGCAAAGGGCAAACGAAGTGCGGACTATGTGATGCGCACACAGATATAGTTGCAATTTGACGGCAGCCCAAACAGGAGGAAGTATGAAGAAATTTTTGAGCATGAGTCTATTGGTCATTTTGGTATGCACCGCAATTCTTGCAGGGTGCGGCGCCGATTGCGCAGAGAAAGACACAGGGAAAGACGCAGGGAAAAAGAAAATAACGGTGGCGATTAACAGCGAAACGGGTTCTCTGGACCCGGCAGGAATGATCGCACTCACGTACCTTTCCTATTCTGTAACTGCGCTCGACGAGCTGTTGACTTATGATGCAGACGGCAATATCGTATATCGGGCAGCAGAATCCTATGAAGTCAATGAAGATGCGACCGTCTGGACGTTCCATCTGAGAAAAGATGCGGTGTGGTCTGACAAAACCCCCGTGGTTTCGGAGGATTTTCTGAATACTATGCGGCGCGCGCTGGACCCGGTCAGCCAGAATGGATATGCGAACTATCTGTTTCCGATCCAAAATGCAGAGGACATTTATAACGGGAAGGCAAATGTGGAAACTCTGGGGGTAGAGACGCCTGACGACTACACGCTTGTGTTTCATTTGCAGGAGCCTTGTGTGTATTTTCTGGATCTTCTGCGCCTCCCGGTCTATACGCCCTCCTGCCGGACATACGCCGATGCGGTGGGGAGCGGCTGGGATAAAAACCCGGAGACCAGCGTGTCCAACGGGCCGTTTTACCTGGCAGAGTATGTGCCGGAGCAGTATTTTGTACTAAAGAAGAGTGAGACCTACTGGAATGCCGAACATGTGAAATTAGATGAAATCACCTATCGGTTCTTTGATGATCAGCAATCCATGGCAAATGCGTATGAGGCAGGCGAGGTAGATGTGGCAACATCACTTCCCGCTTTCGTGATGGATTTGTACGAGGGGAAGGAGGATTTGGTGGTGACAGATCTGATTGCCACCCGCTACATTTACCCGAACCTGAATGTGAAACCGCTCGATGACGTGAGGGTCAGAAAGGCGCTGACGCTTGCGGTGAACAGAGAAGAATTGTGCAAAATCGTCGGTAAGGATACCGAGCCTACGGTAAATCTGGTCGCAAAATATATGAAGGATAAGCAGACGGGGGAGCCTTTTGTGGACGGAGCAGAGCCGCTTTTTGAGGAAAATGTTCAGGAGGCCAGACGGCTTCTTAAGGAGGCGGGCTATCCTGACGGGGAGGGTTTTCCGGCGCTGACCTATCAGTATCCGTCCCTGGAAATGGACTCGGATACCGCGCAGGTATTAAAGGAACAGTGGAAAAAGAATCTGAATATTGATATAGAGCTTATGGCGCAGGAATTGCAGGTGAATTATTCGGATAGACATGCGGGAAATTTTGACCTGTGCCGCATGAACTGGACGGCGGATTTTGCAGATCCGAATACGTATCTGTCCATGCTGCTTAGCAACAGTACCTATAATTGCAGCGGAATACAGGACCCGGACTATGATGCGCTGGTAGCGGCCTCCGATTCGGAGGCGGACGGCGAGAGGCGGACGCAGCTTCTTCACGAAGCGGAGAAACTGGCCGTGGGGGAGCAGTTTTATGTGATCCCTCTGTTCAGTATGAAAAGCTGCAACCTAATCCGGCCGGGAATCACCGGCATTACGCAGATTCCGGCAAGCGGCGCACTGGAATACAGGTATGCAGACCGGAAGGAATAGGAAAGACAAGTATGGTCACAAGGGGGCTTAGTGATGTTTCACGTAGTAACAGGAGGAAGCGGAAGCGGAAAATCTGCGTATGCGGAGGACAGGATCGTAGAATACGCAGGCTCTGCTGCGGCAAGGGGCAGCGCGGGTCTGTATTATATCGCAACGATGATGCCCTTTGATGAGGAAACGAAGGAAAGAATCAGGAGGCACCAAACGATGCGGGCGGGGAAAGGATTTCAGACCGTCGAGTGTTACCGTGATTTGAAAAAAGGATTGGAAGATATCTTTTGCGGCAGCGATTGCGGAGAGGAAAACCCGGGAACGGCCTTTATGTGCCGGGAGCATAAAGCATCGATATTATTGGAAGGTACGTCAAATAAGTGTCAGGGGCATAAGCCTTCGGTACTGCTTGAATGTATGTCAAATTTGGTCGCAAACGAACTATTTTCAGAGCCGGATTGCGGTGACAGAATGAAGAAGGAGTATGAAGCTGTCTGTGACCAGGTGACCGGGGCCATTATGGAGGGCATTCATTTCCTGAGAGAACGCTGTGCAATTCTGGTGGTAGTGACCAACGAAGTATTTTCCGAATGTGCACAGGATTCCCAGGAGATGCGGCTGTATAAGAAGATACTTGGCAGAGTGAACCAGAAGATGGCAGATTTGGCGGATCAGGTCACGGAAGTGGTCTATGGAATTCCGGAAGATGTGAAGAAAGGCTTGGTTGAGAGAGCAAGAGATAGCGAGGGAAGGAATATGAGAATGATTATCGGCGGCGCATATCAGGGGAAACTTGCGTATGCTAAGGCATTATATCCAGACATCGATTGGGCAGACGGGAGATGCTGTGAGGAGGAAGCCCTTGTCAGATGTGGGGGAATCTATCATTTTGAGAGTTATATTGCCCGTATGCTGCGAGGGGAATTTGCCGGGGGTGACGGTCAGACGAAAATTTCATCGGCGGAAGAGTTTTGTCAGTACATCAGCGAGCAGAATCCGGGGCTTATTATCGTGAGTGATGAGATTGGGTACGGACTGGTGCCGATCGATGCTTTTGACAGAAAGTATCGGGAGGAGACCGGGAGAATCTGCACGCGCCTTGCAGAATTTGCAGACCGGGTGGACCGGGTGGTGTGCGGAGTCGGAACGGTGATCAAGGGAGGAGAGGAAAGATGAAGATTGAGCTTGAAAAAGTACAGCCCTCAGAGATCGAGAGAAGAAGTTTTGAGATTATTACAGAAGAACTGGGGGATTTCCCTCTGGAGGCGGGGACTGAGCCGATTGTGAAGCGCTGTATTCATACCAGTGCGGATTTTGATTACGCGCGAAATCTGGTGTTCTCACCGGGAGTCGTTAAGCGGGCCCTGGCTGCACTCAAAGAGGGAGCTACAATTGTGACGGACACGCAGATGGGAAAGGCCGGCATCAACAAAAAGAAGCTGGCTGGTTATGGCGGTGAGGTTCTTTGTTTTATGTCAGATGAGGACGTGGCTCTGCGGGCGAAAGAAGCGGGGACGACGCGGGCGGTTGCAAGTATGGACAAGGCGGCAAATATTTCGGGCAAGGTGATTTTCGCCATTGGAAATGCGCCGACTGCATTGGTGAGACTCTATGAACTGATTCAGGAGGGAAGAATCGCACCAGAGCTGATCATCGGGGTTCCGGTGGGGTTTGTGAACGTGGTGCAGTCGAAAGAACTGATCCTAAGTCTTACGGATACGCCGTATATTGTGGCAAAGGGAAGAAAAGGCGGGAGCAACATTGCGGCTTGTATTTGCAATGCGCTTCTCTACATGCTTTGATAGGAACTGATGGTGCAGGGTACCCGGCGAATGACGGGGTAAAACGCTTCTCTATATACTTTGATAGGAACTGATCGGGAGAGAACCTAAAACAGTGAGAGTTACGTGAAATTTTTGTAAGAGCAGAATTCAGATAAAGGGCAGGGAGTCATAAATGGAGAAAATGTATTTTCCGATGTTTGTGGATATTTCAGATAAGAAGATCCTGGTAGTTGGAGGAGGGAAGATTGCGGCAAGAAGAGTGCAGACGATTCTGCATTTTGCGGGGGATATCACGGTCGTGTCTCCTGAGATTTGCCGGGAAATGCAAAGTCTGCTTGCTGTGGCAAAGGGAGTACGGATCCTGGAGCGTGAATGGAGTTCCGAAGATCTGGAGCATGTGCAGATCGTACTTGCGGCTACGGATAAAAAGGAGATCAATATACAGATTGTCCGCCTTTGCAGGGAGAGACAGATCTTGGTGAACACTGCAGATGATAAATCTATGTGTGATTTTTATTTTCCGAGTATTATTCGGAAAGAGGATATTGTTATAGGAATAGGCTCAAGCGGAAACAGCCCCGCTAAGGTAAAGAAAACGAGGCTTATGCTGGAGGAGGCACTTAAGTAACGGGTATGGCCACTGGAAACAAGAATTTATTTGGAGAGCGTCAGTTTTAATCCCAGTGGCCGCAGTAGTTTCAAAAGTGTTGCAAGATTTGGAGTAGTCTGGAATGATTCGATTCTTGCAATAGACGATTGTGGAATACCACAGAGGGCAGCAAGGTCACGTTGGCTTAAGCCAAGTGAATTGCGTTGTTTTATCATTTCGCTTATGATGCTTGCCTGTTCTTCTATATCAGCCAGGTCTCTTCCGCTGGCAGAATCTAAATGTTTCACATGCTTTTTGTAGCTATCCCAAGTCTTCATGATTTTTGATGCTCCTTTCTGGATAAATAATCATCACGTTCGGATTTCGCTTTTGCGATTTCCCGGCGGGGTGTTTTTTTGGTCTTTTTGCGAAAACTATGGAGGAGTATAAAATTATCTTCATCGCAATAAAAATAAAAAATCCGGTTATTGCCGGGACGGAGTTCCCAGATATTTTCTTCAATATGTTTTGTAATGTTTTCAGGAAGCCTTGTGCCATTGTTTTGAAGTAATTCTATGTGCAGTGCTGCCTGTTTGTATTATATGCGGGCATTTTTGCTGGTAGCCGCTTTTTTTCGTAAATTTTCTAAAAAATCCCAAATTTCAGATTTCCCTTTTCTTTTTCGTAGAATATGATGTTATATGTCATATAATCTCCAATCTAGATAATCATATCCTAATTGTATGATAGCATATGTGCTATCAAAAAACAATGTAATATTAGGATATAAATCGTGAATTGATTTTAATCAGGTGTCATTGATTAATATAGAAGTAGTGTTAGTGTAGCTTTGCGTAATAAGTATATATATTGTAGTTATGGAGAAAGGTAGGTTTGCGGAAAATTAAAGTGCATTATTTATGTTGATAATAAAAAATGGCGAGCTGCGTGCGGTCGCGCAGATTCAGTTTCTCCAGAATCGCACTTAAGTAATTCCGGACGGTTCCTTCGCTGAAATAGAGTTTTTCCGCAATTTCGCGGTTACTGAGGCCCTGTGCGATCAGGGTGATGATCGAGAGTTCTTTTTCGTTGATGCCAAGCTCAGCGTAATTGAACTCTCTATTTTTTTGCAGTAAAGTGGGGAGCTTTGCGGTAATCTCTCCGCCGAATACGGTCTGTCCTGTGGCAACGGCCTTAAGGGCCGGAACGATGCTGGTGTAGTCCTGTTTGAGGAGATAGCCTTTTGCTCCCAGCTTGAGAGCGCGGATAATATACTCATCATCTGAAAACGTGGTGAGCAGAAGAATCTTTGCGTCAGGGAATTCCTGAAGAATGGAAGAGGCGGCCTTAAGGCCGTCCATGTTTTTCATGCGGATATCCATAAGCAGAACATCGGGACGGTAGCGGCGGTAAAGGAGGGCAGCCTCCGAGCCGTCGTTTCCCACTGCCGGGACGGTGATGGAAGCGTCTGCTTCCAGAATCATTTTCAGTGCGCCTGATACCAGGCAGTCGTCATCTATAATTAATACCTGCATGAAGTTTACCCTTTCCTGATTAGTATACTCATTATACAACTGACGTCAGGGGAAATCAATGCTGGTTTCAGACCTTTTTGCCATTGCCAGTCGGTTCTTGTCCCTGTGTTGGAAATATCGGCCAGCTTGTATGAAAAATAAAAATTGCACCGGAAAAACTGGAAAAATTGAATAAAACGATTTACCAAAAGGTGATTTTTAACAAGGAGAGGGAACAAAATTTGTTAAAAATAACAGTGATAAAAATGAAATTTGTGACAATTTACAGAAATTCAGTGATGATTATAGTCGAAAATTGATGATTGACAAAGAAAGATTTCTAAAGTATGATTGAATTATCAAGTTTGGAAAAACGATTTACCAAACGATTTTTCGCGGAAAATAAGAGAAAGAAAAGGAGGATACGAAATGAAAAACTTTAACAAACTAACAATTTTTTTGATTCCAATTGGAATCGCGGTCAATGTTGTAGGAGGACAGCTTGCAGTATTATTAAAACTTCCGGTATTTTTGGATAGTATCGGTACAATCGTAGTAGGAGCGCTGTGTGGGGCATGGCCTGGGGTACTGGTAGGACTTGGATGCGGGCTGATCAACGCGATTTCGCTTCCGACACTGCTGCCGTATACTGTGATTGGTATGCTTTTCGGTGTCATCGCATCATTTCTGGCAAAGAAAAACATGTTTGATAAGTTTTGGAAAGCACTTATTAACGGACCCTGTATTGCACTCATCAGTACTTGTATCGCCGTTCCGATTACGGCTACTTTGTACGGCGGATTCGTAGGAACCGGAGCCAGCGTGATCGTCACAACACTTATGGCAGCAGGATGGGATGTGGTTCCGGCAACATTCGTTAGTGAGCTGAGCTCAGAACTGATGGATAAAGTAATCTGCCTGATTATTATCTACTTTGTCTTAAAGGCAATGCCGGCACGCTTCGTAGTAAAACTACCGAACAGTAAATATTTTATTAAGGAAGAGCAATAGAAAAGAATAAAACGGGGGTGATGCACCAAAAAGATACAGCACCCCCGAATTTTAAGCAAAGGAGGAAAATCCGCATGGATTATGATTTTGTGGAACAGTATCGGAAACCGAAGAGATGCGGAAATCCGATCCGGGACCTGAATCCCATGAGCAAAGCAAATCTGATGCTGGTTCTTGGATTATCGCCTTTTATCGTGCAGAATTATATCTTCGGATTTGGCATGGTAGGAGTATTCATCATACTGTCTGTTCTGGCCGGATGTTTTAAGTCATTTTTTTCCATGTACTGGAAGGTATTACTGTTATTTGGAGTATTTTTATTTCTGGTAAAGTCGGCATTTTCACCGGGAGAGCACGTCTTGTTCCAGATTTGGGGAATATGCGTGACGACAGAAAGTATTCAGTCAGGACTTCAAATTGTTTCTTTAGTACTGGCATTCAGTGGGGCATTTATTCTGTTTGTGAAGACAACGCCGATGGAGGATTTTACCTACGCGTTGGAGAAAAAAGGGGTCTCTCATATGGTTTCGTTCGTCATTCTCTCTTCCTTCCAGACGATTACAGACCTGGGGCAGAGCGCCCAGGTAATTATGGAGTCACAGAAGGCAAGAGGCATTGAGACAGAAGGCAATGTATTTCAGAGGGCAAAAGCATATATTCCGGTTATGGGTCCACTGATACTGAACGCGATTTCCAGTACCGAGGAAAAATCGATCGCCATGGATGCAAGAGCCTTTTCCGCCCCGGTTGAGCATACCTTCTTGTCAGAACTTCCAGAAGTAGGGACAGGAGAAAAAATTCTTGTGGCAGTATTTGATATCGCGTTTATCGGACTGATAATAGGGAGGATAGCATTATGGGTTTTATAGAATTGAAAAATGTGTCCTATACATATCCGCTGACGAAGGAGCCGGCACTTAAGAATATCACCTGCTCCCTGGAAAAAGGGAAATTTTATGGCGTGATAGGTGAAAATGCAGGCGGAAAGACGACTTTTTGCAATCTGCTGCGTGGGCTGATCCCGCATTTTTACAAAGGAAAGCTGGAAGGCGAAGTGCTGATCGAGGGAGAAGATATAAGGAATGTAAACGTCGATATCCTTTCTACGAAAATGGGGTACATTTTCCAGAATCCTTTCACCCAGATCAGCGGAGTGAGAAAAACGGTATTTGAAGAAATTGCGCTCGGACTTGAGAATCTTGGGGTACCGAAAGAGGAGATGATTCGGAAGGTCATAGAGGTGGCAGAGCTGCTGAAAATAGAATCACTCCTAAAAAATGATCCGAACCGCCTCTCAGGAGGTCAGAGACAGAGAGTTGCATTTGCCTCGATCATCGCAATGAATATGGACATTTTCGTGATTGATGAGCCGACCTCCCAGCTTGATCCGGAAGGAACGGAAAGCATCTTTGAGATTATTCACATGCTGAAAGAGCAGGGGAAAACAATCATTCTGGTAGAACATAAAATAGACCTGATGGCCGAATATGCAGATGAAGTGCTGGTCATTCAGAATGGAGAACTGGTCAGAAAAGGACCGGTGCACGAGGTGCTGAGTGATCTTAGCCTGATGCGGCAAGGAGCCATGTTGCCACAGGCAGTACTTCTTGCTCAGGAACTGGACAGGCATGGAATCAGGCTCAGAAAAACGCCGGTAACGACGGAGGAATGCGTACAGATGCTGAAGGAGAGAGGTGATATACATGGGACAGATTGAGCTTAAGAATGCCAGCTTCAAGTATCCGAATGGTTTCCTGGCAAACGACTGCCTGAACCTTACGATCGTTCAGGGAGAACGGGTAGCGATTGTGGGACAGAACGGGGCAGGAAAGACAACAGCAGTGAAAATGATGAATGGACTCCATAAGCCGTTTGAAGGAGATGTCATCGTAAACGGAAAGAACACCAAAGATTATACGACGGCTCAAATAGCAAAACATGTGGGATATGTGTTTCAGAATCCGGACGACCAGATTTTCAATCAGACGGTTTACGCGGAAATTGCCTACATGCCGAAGTACTATAAGCTTTCGGAAAAAGAAATCGATAAACGGGTAAAAGAGGCAGCCGAGCTTCTGGAAATCGAACGTTTTCTTAAGATGAATCCCTTTGAAATCCCTTACGTAATCCGCAAATTCGTTACTATTGCCGCGATTCTGGCAACACAGCCGGAATATGTGATCCTGGACGAGCCGACGGCGGGGCAGGATCTGAAAGGAATCCGGGTTCTGGCGAAGGTGATGGATGAACTGGAAAAACGGGGGATCGGCGTGATTACGATCACACACGATATGGAATTTGTTGTCAATCATTTCAAACGGGTAGTCGCTATGGCAAATAAGAAAATTATTCTGGACGGAGATGTGAGGGAGTGTTTTGCAAGAGATGACATTCTAACAGCGAGCAGGATTAAAAGACCTCAGATCGGAGAAATTGCAAATAGGGTAGGACTGGGAAAGGATATCCTGAATGCCGCGGAATTTGTAGAGCGGTATCAAAAACAAATGTGATGAAGACGATATTGTGTTATGGAGATTCTAATACATGGGGATATGATGCGGAATCGGACAGCCGTATCCCTTGGGATAAGAGATACCCGGGAATTCTGAGCAGAAAGCTGGGAGCTGCATACCATGTGATTGAGGATGGACTGTGCGGGCGTACCACGCATTACGACAGTGAAGAGGAACTCTTTGTAAATGGTTTAAAAGGAGCACGGCTCTGTGCGGAGATCCATTCACCTTTGGACTATGTAGTGCTGATGCTGGGAACCAACGACTGCAAGGATGTATACCGGGCGCAAATCAGAGAGATTCAGGAGGGGGCAAGACAGATCGGACATTGTTTTGCCCAGAAGGGTGCGCAGATTCTTCTGATGGCACCGCCTGTTATGAGATATCTGAAAAAAAGTCCTTTTTTTAAAGAATTTGGAGAAGGGGCGGGGCAGAAAAGCAGCCTGCTTTCTGCCGCATATCAGGAACTTTCACGGCAGGAAGGATGGCTATTCCTGAATGCCGATGATGTCGTAAGGCCGGGGGAATATGACTGGATTCATCTGGATGAGGAAGGACACCGTATTTTGGCAGAAAAGATTTATGAAATACTGAAAAAGGAGGAAGATTGAAAATGAGAGCGAGACTGGAAGCAGCACTGGAAAAGAATAAAGAAAAGTATATAGAATGTCTTCTGAAACTGGTTTCAATTGACACACATGACATTGGACACGGTATTGAGGGAGGTCTGGAGGCAGCGGGTCAGGAGTATATGCAGGAGATTTTCCGGGAACTTGGAGCCGAAGAGATTCAAAAGGATTATCTGAATGAAGAAAGTATTGTGAAATGCAAGGCAATGTACCGGGAAGGTAATCTGGGACATAATTATGAAAACCGGTACAATGTGTATGCGACGTTTCAGGGGAAAAGTGATAAATCGATTTTGTTCAACGGACATATTGACCATATGCCTGCAGAAAATGAGGAGAACTGGTGCATTCCTCCGCTAAGCCCGAAGGTGATCGGTGACAAAATCACGGGACTTGGCGTGGCAGACATGAAGGCTGGACTCATGGCATGCGTGATGGCGACGGCTCTTTTGAAGGATGCTGGCATCGAACTTCCGGTCACGGTGAAATATGCGTCTGTATGTGACGAAGAAGGCGGTGGAAACGGTTCTTTGTGTGCGGCGATGAGCGGGGTGAAGGCGGATGCCGTCGTGGTATGTGAGCCGACGAATTACGAACTGATCGCAGCGCATATGGGCTGGGTATTTTTCCAGGTAGAGGTAGAAGGAATCGCTGTTCATTCCGGGCTGAAACTGGCAGGGGTCAATGCGATTGAAAAAGCAGGAAAAATCATGAATGCGATTAATGAATTGGAACACAGATGGCTGCTGAAATATAAGCATCCCCTTCTCCCGCCTCCGTCCAGCAATGTAGGCGTAATCTACGGTGGAGAAGCAGGTTCTACGATTCCGGATTACTGTTGTTTTAAGACCTGTGTACATTACCTGCCAAGACTTATGAGTCATGAGCAGGTAGTGGAAGAGTATACAAATGCGATTCTTACCTGTTGCGAAGGCGATGAGTGGTTAAGAGAGCATAAACCTAAAATTACAATTTACCAGACGGGCAATCCGTTTGAGATGGATCTTCAGCATCCGTTTGTGGGCGCTTTCCGGGCGGCATACCGTGAAGCAATGGGAAGAGAAGTAAAGATTGTAGGATCGCCGGCAGGATGTGATTCCAGAACATGGTATAACATCGTAAAATGTCCGACGCTACAGTACGGGCCAGGTTCTCTGGAACAGTGCCATGCAGTCAACGAATTTGTGACGGTAGACCAGTATTTGGATGCAATCAAGATTTACGCGAATCTGATTCTGCAATGGGCAGAGGCGCAAAGCGACAGAGGATAAATATCATGGAAAAAAGAGAACGGACTGTCTTAAAAAACGGGCTGCTGATCGATCCGGCAAATGGAATTGAAGACATGATGGAGATTGCCATGGAAGGGGATCGGATTGTAAAGACAGGCGTGCATCTCGATGTGGAGAAGGAAGATAGAGTTATCGACTGCAGCGGGATGGAAATCTGGCCTGGCCTGATTGATATGCATCTTCATGTGAGCGATCTTTTTGAAATCCATACGAATACAGCATATGGAGCAGTACAGGACGGAGTTACCACAGCACTGTCGCCCGGTGCGGGGAATACTTTTATGGCGCCTGCGCTTCTGGGAGCGGAGATGGACCGGGGGCTGCCTCTGAATACAGGGGTATTTGTGGGAGCAGCGAATGTATTGGGAACGATGCTTAATACAGAAGAACTAATCCGATTGTTTAACGGTACTCTGGAAAAGGAAGCAAAGGAGAGAAAACTGAGCAAAAATGAGATTGTGAACCGGACTGCGCAGTATGTAATCGGAATAAAGGAGCATATGGGACATTTCCTTTTGCCGGATGAAAAGATAGAACAGATTTTTGAAATTACGGATCAGGCACACCTGATGTTTCTGACGCACACACAGGACGTGCGGCATACAGCGAGACTTTTGGAGCTTGCGAAAGGAAGACATCTTCACCTGGGACATGCGAACGCGGCAGGCTGCGGGACGCATGGTGATGCTGTAGCTTCCATGAAGGAAATCATAGATTTCTGCAGGAATGAAAACGTAACGGGTGAATTTGTGACGACGATGCTGCGGCTCTCAGGAGGATGTCGCGAAGGACTTAGAATGTACCCCAAAGCAAGGGAAATAGCGCTGGAAGCACTGGCGGACGGGGTGGTAGATATTCTGGTTTCGGACGGGCAGAACCAGTCGGTAATGAAAGGCTTCGGAGATACACGGGACAATATCCCCTGCATTCTGGAGTTGACAGAAATGGGGATTTTAAAGAGAAAGGAAGCAGTGGCATTGATGACGGCGAACCCGGCCCGCCTGCTTACCAGGCAGACGAGCAATGAAGAATGGCTGGCCAGGTTCGGACATGCCGGAGAGGGAGCCTATGCCAGTCTCCTGGTGGTGGAACCTAAAACGAAACATGCATCCTATGTGTTTACAAATGGCATACTTACATCATTTGAGCAGAGATATCTGCGCTTGGCCGGAAGGGCCGGTTACTGGGTGAGCAAATTTGAAACGAAACAGGATATGGGGATTGGCGATATGGCAGTCTTCCAAAAAGTATAGAAAGGCGGTAAGGAATATGAAAAAAGTATTATTGGCAGGAGAATCCTGGATGAGTTATACGACCCATGTGAAAGGATTTGACAGTTTTTATACCTCCGTTTACGAGACAGGAGAAAAATGGCTGGTAGCAGCGCTGGAAAAGAGTGGGTATGAGGTAACCTTTATTCCGAACCATCTGGCGCCGGAACAGTTCCCATTTACGATGGAGGAACTGAAAGAATACGACTGCGTGATTTTGTCTGATATTGGAGCAAATACGCTTCTACTCCCAGTTCCGACATTTAATCGCAGTGTGAAGATGCCGAACCGGGCAAAGCTGATCCGGGATTATGTACTGGAGGGCGGAGCGCTTCTGATGATCGGAGGATATTTGACATTTTCCGGAGTGGACGCAAAGGGGAAATGGCATGATACAGCAGTGCAGGAGGTACTTCCGGTGGAAATCCTGACGGTGGATGACCGGATGGAGCATTGTGAGGGGATTCGGCCAGTAACGGTAAAAGAGCATGAAGCGCTCCGGGGCGTTAAAGAAGAATGGCCGGAGGTGCTGGGATATAACCGCACGATCGCTAAAGAAGAGGCGGATGTGGCAGTTACGGTGGAAGGAAATCCGTTTATTGCATTTGGAAACTATGGAGAAGGAAGAAGCGCCGTATTTACGACGGACTGTGCGCCGCACTGGGCGCCGCCTGAATTTTGTGAATGGAAGTATTACGATAAGGTCTGGAAAGGGATTCTGGACTGGCTTACGAAATAAAGGAGCCGGAGCATGTGGGCAAAGAATATGAAATATGATGAGGAAGAGTTCCTGAAAGCCGTACTCTCGATTGCCAGCGTGAATGGGGTTGACTCAGAGAGGGAGCTTGCCGTTTTCCTGAGAGATTTTCTGCTAGAATGCGAAGTTCATGCAGTTCTGCAGGAAATTGACAGCAGGCACGCCAATGTGCTTGCCGTGCTGGAAGGAGAATCGGAGGAGACTGTGCTGTGGAATGGGCATCTGGATACAGTGCCCTATGGAAAACTGACGGAGTGGAATACGGACCCTTCGGTTCCGACCAAGAAGAATGGGTGTTATTTTGCAAGAGGAGCCAGCGATATGAAGGGCGGCCTGGCAGCGATGGTATGGACGCTGGGATATATGAAGCAGAAAGGCCGCGTTCCAAAGCAGACAATCTATTTTTGTGGTACCTGTGATGAGGAGAGGAACGGGTTGGGGGCGAAGCATTTTATTTCAAGCGATGTTTTAAGAGATGCGTCACTGCTGTTAATCGGGGAACCGACGTCTCTCCTGCCGGGAGTAGCGCAGAAGGGGTGCATCTGGCTGAAATTGGTAATCCATGGAAAGACCAGTCACGGGGCCTACCCCGGAGAGGGAGTAAATGCTATTGAATATGGAATCGCTATTTTTCAGCAGCTGAAGGAGAAAATCGAAGAGAAAACACATCCTGTGCTAGGGAAGTCAACGGTTCAGATGTCTATGGCAAAAGGAGGCATCGTGCCGAATATGACTCCGGATGAGGCGGAATTTACGCTGGATATCCGGGTTGTTCCGGGTATCACGTCAAAGGAAGTGCTGGAGTGGGCAAATCAGATTGCGGAAGAATGTGAACAGCAGACCGGGGGACGCCTGAGGACGGAGATTTATGTAAAAAATGACCGGAAAGCGATTGAGATTGATAAAAACCATCCATGGCTAAAGAAACTGGAGTGGAATCTGCGGTGCGAACAGCTCCCGTATGAGCATACAGGGATTAACTACTTTACGGACGCATCCATTTTGACGAAGGCGATGCCTAAGGCAGCAGTCCTGTTGTTCGGACCGGGCGAGGCGGATATGGCACACAAGGCTGATGAATATCTGCAGATTCAGAAATATTTGGCTTACATCCGGGTTTTGCTGAAATTATTTTAACCAAATTATGGAAATTTGAGATATACTATTAAAAAAGAAATGAAATGAGGTTTCAAAGTTGAGAACAACGATTAAGGATATTGCCAATTATACAGGCTTCTCCGTTACGACTGTTTCACTGGTATTAAATAATAAGGCAAAAAAAATTCCGCAGAGTACCAAGGACACGATCATGGATGCGGTGGAAAAACTGAATTATCACCCGAATCAGCTTGCAGTAGGGCTGGTAAAGAAAAGAACGCAGACGATTGGACTTATTATCTCAGATGTAAGCAATGTGTTTTTTTCTACTCTGGCGAAGGGAGTGGAGGATTCCTGCCGCAGGCAGGGATGGAATCTGATTCTCTGTAATACGAATGATAAGCATGAGCGGGATCTGGCTTATATACAGGTGTTGGCGGATAAAGGAGTAGACGGGATTCTATTTTGTATGGCGCGGGACAGTGACAGAGAGAAGGCAAAAGAGAGCACTGAACTTCTGGAGAAGCTGAAGATTCCCTTTGTTATGATTGACAGATATCTTGAGGATGCAAATTGCAGCTCCGTGATTGTAAATCATATGCAGGGCGGATATGCGGCGACCCGGTATCTGCTTCAGATGGGGCATAAGAAGATCGGGTGTGTGACGGGACCGATGGGGCTGGAAGACTCAAAGGAACGCCTTGTAGGGTATCGGCGTGCTTTGGAAGAGTATCATGTACCTTATGATCCGAAGCTGATCTATGAAGGAAATTATGACAGGGAAAGCGGGACGAAGGCAGTTGACTATTTTATGGACCGGCAGATTCCGGTAAGCGCGGTATTTGCGTTTAACGACATGTCAGCATATGGGGTCTATAACGGACTAAAGAAACGGGGAATGTCGGTACCAGGGGAAATCTCAGTGGTCGGATATGACGATATTTTCTTTTCGGAAATTCTGGATGTTCCGCTCACTACGGTGAAACAACCGGTCTATGATATGGGAGTGGAAGGCGTGAAACTTCTGATAGAAGAGGTGGACAGCGGCGTACATATGAAAAAATGTATTACATTCCAGCCTGCGCTCACCGTACGGGAAAGTGTGGAAATGTTTTCGGGTTAAAAAAATGAAAAACTCTAGGTGTTTGAGACTCATTCACGTAGAGTTTTTTATTTTCAGTTGCCATGCATACCTGAAATAAGGTCCGGTGGACCTTATTTTGGTATCATGTAGACTTGTCCAGGATTTGGGGTAATATTTGGTCGAACAAATTATGCAAATTTATCATGTCAAAGAAAATTTGCGTCCATTTTTCGACGATGAAAAGAAGGATTGCTTTCCTTTGAAAAAGTTATGAAATATAATGTTCTTAATCCAAACTTTCATACGCTTTCATGTAGAAATGAAAAGCATGAAAATTTAACGCGGGATTCATATCATGGCGATAGGAGGTAAGGAAAATGAATGTGGGAAAAAGTATTCTGGCAATCAGAAAGAAAAAGAACATGTCGCAGGAAGAATTTGGCCGAGTATTCCATGTTACAAGACAGACGGTGTCTAATTGGGAAAATGAGAAAAGTTATCCGGATTTGCAGACTCTGATTTATATCAGCGATATGTTTGAGGTTTCATTGGATCAGTTGATCCGGGAAGATAAGGAGATGGTACGGACGATTGACAAGGAACGGAAAACAGCGAAAAAAAGTAGGATTGTTATTGGAATTCTGGCAGTGATCCTGATTATCATGTTGCTCCTTATAAGATTCTGGATCAAGGCTTTTGAAGCGACGCCATATGAAATGCGAAATCAGACGGAGGCGGATATGATTATGTATCTGGATTTCCCGGACGCTACGCCGTCCGGAGCGATTGTTCGGACTTTCCATAGAGACGATTATGAAAATCGCTCAAACGGAAAGGCGGCTAAAATACGGGATGAAATAGGCGGCAGCATAGAAGGCGATATTCCAGCATTTCATTTGGGGGTAGGACAGGTTATCAGGCCGGTTTTTCAAAATAGTAATGAATTGAAGAATTTAACGCCGGATAGCCCGCCCAGGGTCGCTGTAAAAGAATATGGCCCGGGAATGCTTCCATTAGATGACTACGAGGAAGAGTTCTGCGAGTGGGAGACAGTCTTGCAGAAAGACAATCTGGGCTATTATCTGGAATATGAAAGTCACAATAAGGCAGAGAATGAATGGGAAGAGGGGGGAGTTACCTGTTTGATTGAAGTGTATTATACGATTAACGGGCGGGATTACGTCTCCGTATCGGCTTTTAATGCATTCAGCTCCTGATGACCGGCAGCCAGTATTCATATACGGCGTCATTAGGATCAGCCTTTAGATAAACCTCAATATCCGGAATTTCCGCGTAGCGGTATCCGGAGGCGGGGAGCCATTCCGTGATCACGCGGCGCTCCAGATTCTGAAGGGAGACATTCGTCCCGCGCCCGGAAAAAACGGCCCAGGTAGCGGCCGGAATCCTGTATTCTTCAAAGGTAGCATCTGTATCTGACGAGCTGACGGCAATAAAATACTTCCATTCTTCGGTGTGGTGGACGCTGACTCCGAGAAGCCCCTGGGGAGACTGGTTCATATGGGCGCCAAGCTGTGTGAGGGTACCATTGGCCAAAGCAGCGTCCCATTCGTGCGGAATGCGGGAGAAGTTTTCTTCCAGAACGTGGCTTAAGGGGCAGCGCTTCCCGATGATGCGGAACTCCTTTTTCGTTTCTATTTTGAAATTCAACTCCTCCATGCCGTGGACCGAGAGGGAGAAACAGATTACAGGATAGGCTTTTAGGGTGATCGCCTCGCTCCTTACACGGGAAGGGGCAATCCCATGGATACTCTGAAACGCCCGATTAAAGGCGGTCGGGGAATCATAGCCATATTTTAAAGCGACATCGATCACCTTTGCATGTTTGTCCTTGAGGTCAATGGCGGCTAGTGACATACGTCTGCGGCGGATATATTCGGAGAGAGTCATCTCTGTCATGTAGAAAAACATTTTCTGGAAATGATAGGCCGGGCACCCGGCAATCTCTGATAATTTTTCATAGTCGATTTTTTCTGTAAGATGTTCTTCAATATAAGTTACAGCCTGGTTCAGGCGAGCAATCCAGTCCATAGTAAAAATCTCCTTATTGCTATTTGATGTTTTTTATTATACACCGTGCTGCGGGTTCAGAGCAATCACCTTGAGATAAAGAAGCTTTTGTGAAGCTCTTGAAGAGGTTAAAGAAGCAGGAAGCCCATTGATTTTAGACAATGGGTAGTTCAAGTTCTCCTGAAAATCTCTCCATATTGTACGGAAAAAGAGAGGAAAAAGGGAAATCGGACAAGTATAATGAAGCATAGATGTCAGATATATAGAAATGTAAAACAGACAGGGTTTAATGATCAACAGGAAAGGAGAACAGAAAATGGAATATCGGATTGAAACTAAGGAAGCATTTCGGATCGTGGGAGTATCCATCCCTCTCTCTAAGGAAATGGAGAAGAACTTTGAGACAATCCCGAATATGTGGGCAAAGGCAGCTTCCGACGGAACCCTGGAAAAACTGGCAGGAATGATGGACGCCCGGCTAATGGGAATTCTGGGGGTGAGCGCGTGTGACAAGGACGAGCCCTGGAAATATTTTATTGCAGCGGCAAGTTCAAAGGAAGATGATGCGTTGGAAGAATATATGGTTCCTGCAGGGACCTGGGCTATTTTCGCCGGAAGCGGAACCAATCTGTCCATTCAGCAGTTGGAGCAGGAGATTTTTACCAAATGGCTGCTGGCGTCGGAGTACGAATATGGAAATGGACCGGATATGGAGGTCTATTTGAATCCGGACCCGGAAAACGCGCAATTTGAAGTCTGGATTCCGGTGAGAAAAAAGTAGGAAGTGGTCTAAAGTCTTTAATACAGGCAAAGTCTGTTTTAAAGACTTTTTTGATGCTGCCATGCATATCTAAGTAGAGGTCTGGTGGACCTTCATCTCGGTTAAGAATATTGATATAGGGGCATGATGCCTCTGTTATTGTTTAGGCACCACAGCAAAAATAGAGAATCCATCTTCCTGCCTGAACTGTACCCGCCCGCTCAGAGTCTCGATACGCTCCCGGATATTTTCAAGTCCAATCCCGGTAGAAATAGGTCCTGCAGCCTGACCTGCGCTGGCCAGCTTTGAAATGCCTGTCCCATTATCGGAAATAGTGAGCTGCCAGAATCCGGGATGCTCCCGCATGAGGATTCTGATTTCCGTTGCATTGCTGTGTTTGCTGGTATTGACCAGCGCTTCCTTTATAATGGAGATAAATGCGTACTTCACCTCGCGCGGGAGATGATAGCTCATGTCGAATTCAAAATGGGTCTCGCAGAATGTATAGTTATTAAGCAGCCCTTCCACCGCCTCTTTCAGGTTAATAGATTCATCGTGAAGGTCATGCACGCTTTCCCGGATATTATTCATGGCCTGGGATAGCGTATCGGCCAGGCTGTCGATCGGTTCCGTCAGCGTTTCCTCCCGGCTGATGGTTTTCAGGGCGCCCACCAGAAGAATGGAGCGGGTGAGCAGATGCCCCACGTTGTCGTGGATTTCCCGGGCAATCCGATTTCGTTCCCGCAAGGTCGCCGTATAAATTTCATAATCTTGTTTTTCCAAAAGATTCTTATTCTTTTCTTTCAGCAGGAGATTATATTCCGTGCTGTCATCGTATACCTTTTTGTAAAGATTGTCCAAAGCCTCATATTCCAGCGCATATTTTGCGAGGAACAGCGCAAAAAGACAGCCGATCACGAAATACGAGGTGTATTTTACGTTTAAGATAAGTCCGGTCCGGTAAAAAGCCGGAATCAGTGCAAGAGGCGGGAGGACATAGAGCAAATGCCGTAGAGCATATGTGGTTCTGCTGTTTGGGCCGTCGTTTTCCTCCTTTGTCCGGTCTTCTTTGCCGGAGGAGGCGCTGATTCGACTAAGAATCAGACGGCAGAAAAGGTCGTATCCTACAAGTGGCAGAAAAAAGAGGAATTCGAAAGCAAAGTATCCTGCCAGTGCGTATAAGGTGACGGCAAATAATGTGTATGTATCAGAAGAAGCATAGCTGCAGGAGAACGCACAGATCACCGCGCAGAAAAGGGCCAGAACGAAGGAAGAATCCGGCCGGATAAAAGATACGGTCATAAAACAATAAAGTAATAATAAAAATTGATTCATTGGTGTGCGCATATAATCTCCCTATACGAGTCAGACATTTATACTGGTATACATAGCTGGTGCCAAATATGTTTACATTTGTCCAAAGACATGGTTTAATCCGTTGCCTACATTATACGAAGTTTTGAAAACGAAGAAAAGGATAATCGGGGAAATTGTGACATTTGTCATGGACCAAGATGACGCCAGACACTACAAAAACACCGGAAAAAAGCAGTATACTATAAAAAAGCAATCAATAAGTGCGCATCTATCTCTCAACGTTTCACAGGAGGACAGGGAAAATGATGCGCGGTGCGAAGGAGGATACGCTATGGTTCAGATAGAGAATCTGGTAAAACGGTATGGAAAGCTGGTGGCACTCGACCATCTGAATTTGGAAGTAAAAGATGGGGAGATTTTTGGACTTCTGGGGCCGAATGGCTCAGGAAAGACGACGGCGATCAACTGTCTGCTGGCACTGCTCAAATTTGACAAGGGAAGCATTCGAATCGAGGGGAAAGAGATGCAGCCGGACGCCTATGATCTGAAACAGAAAATCGGCGTCGTGATGCAGAACGTCGCCGTCTTTGAACAACTGAATGTGGTGGAAAACATTGATTATTTCTGCGGCCTTTATGTGCAGGATAAAAAGAAAAGGAAAGAACTGGTGGAGGAAGCAATCGCATTTACAGGACTTGAAAGCTACCGGAAAATGCGGCCTGGGCAGCTCTCAGGCGGACTGCTGAGAAGGCTCAATATTGCTTGCGGAATCGCACATAAGCCCAGTCTGATCATCATGGACGAGCCGACGGTCGCGGTGGACCCGCAGAGCCGGAATAAGATTCTGGAAGGAATCAAGGAACTGAATCAGAAGGGCGCGACCGTCATTTACACCTCGCACTACATGGAAGAGGTGGAGCAAATCTGTGACCGGGTCGCGATCATCGACCGCGGACGGGTGCTTGCCTGCGGGACGACGGAAGAACTCAAAAGCATGATTCGGACCGGTGAGACCATTATAATAGAAGGAATCCTGCTGGAAAATGAGCAGCTTCAGGAAATTCGGGCATTGCCCCACGTATTCGAGACAGAATACCGGGAATCCGTCCTCACTGTCAGGTGCACGAAGGCGAAGCACAACCTGATACGGATACTGGATTATCTGAAGGGAGAGGAAATCAGTTTCGGAAGAGTCTTTTCCGAGCTGCCGACCCTCAACGACGTGTTCCTGGAAATCACGGGAAAAGAATTAAGAGATTAGAGGTGGGATTATGCTGCATTTAATGAAATACAGGCTGAAACAGACAATGCGGGAGAAATCGTCCATGTTCTGGGCGCTCTGCTTTCCTCTCATACTGGCCACGTTATTCCGTTTTACATTAGGAGATGGGAGCTTTGATGAGGCATTTCAGGAAATTCCGGTGGCCCTCGTAGTGACCTCGGAAGGGGACGAGAGTTTCCGGAAGTTTTTGGACGCCATGGACGGCGATATGCTGAAGATAAAGGAAATGTCGGAAGAAAAAGCGCTTGAGCAGCTTGCCGCAGGAAAGCTGGAAGGAATTTATTATGACACGAAAGAACTGGCGGTTTCCTCGAACAGCATTAGATCGAGTATTCTCGATTCAATTTTGGACACCTATGTGAAAAATGAGGCGATGGTGCTGGATATTGCGTCGGAGCACCCTGAGCGCTTGCCGGAGGTCATGGAGGCGATGAGAGGATTTGCGAGCACGACGGAAGAAGTGAGCGCAGGCGGCAGATCGCTGGATACCGGTCTTAGCTTCTTCTTCGCGCTGATGGCAATGGCCTGCCTCTACGGGTGTTTTCCGGGTCTGCAGGTGATGCAGGAAACAAGGGCGAACCTGGCGGCGCTTGGGGCAAGACAGTGCATTTCCCCCACACATAAACTGAAACGGATTCTGGCCGTAAGTACGGTGACCTACGCGATTCAGTTCGTCAACACGGCGATCGCTCTTTTCTATATCCGATTCGTCCTGAAAATGGATTTTGGCGGTAATATGGCAGGTATGCTGCTTATTTGTCTCATGGGAAGTCTGATTGGAGTAAGTATGGGAATCGTGGTCGGCTGCATCAGCAAGATCGGGGAGGGCGTGAAGGTCGGGATCGTGCTTGCCATCAGCATGATAAGCTGCGGTCTTGCCGGACTATTTTCCGCTGACATCAAAGTACTTGCGGAAGAGGCAGTTCCCTGGCTTGGAAGAGTCAATCCGGCCAGTGTGATCGCGGATGCGTTCTATTGCCTGAATGTGTACAATGACAAGGTGCGTTATACTAAGTGCCTGATCACGCTCGCCGCTATGAGTATGGTTCTGGTGTTGGCAGGATTTTTATTTACAAGGAGGGAACGCTATGACAGTATATAAAGGGTATCTGAAGCTCTGGAGTAAGGAACTGCATCTGGTTCTCCTGTATTTTGTGATTTTTATGTTCGTAGGCATCATGATGCAGTCGGCGGCAGCGAAAAAGCAGGAGCAAAGCTATGCGTCCGAGAAGCTGGACATTGCCGTGATCGATCAGGACGGCGGAGAACTCGCCCGGGGCCTTGGAGAATATCTTGGGGAAATACATCAGCTTCAGGATATCGGCGGGAAAAAAGAGGATTTGCAGGTGGCGCTGTTCTATAGAAAGGTAAAATATGTGGTTACGATACCGGAGAATTTTGAGAAGGAATTTCTGGAAAATGGTGCAAAGCTTAAGACCACAAAGGTGCCGGGAAGCGAGCAGGACGTGTACTTAAACTCGCAGATTGATACATTTTTGAACGGCGTGCGTACTTATGTGGCAGGGGGCTATTCGGTATCTGAGGCCGTCGGGCGTGTAAAAAGCGTGGGCAGTCAGGGAGCGAAGGTGAAGATGATCGCAAATAACGAAAATGCCGGTATGAAAGCGGATTATGTTTACTGGTTTCAGTATTTTCCGTATGTGATACTTGCAAGCCTTGGGTACAGCAGCGGGGTCCTCATTTCCTTTAGAAGAAAGGAAATCCAGCAGAGAATGAATTGCTCTTCCAAGTCGCTGATCCGGCAGAATCTGGAAGGAGTTCTCGCATTCATGACGATTGGAGGAATGATTTGGCTGCTGTGTACGGGAGCGGTGGTTGCGATGTCAGGGAAGCGTTTTTGGGAAAGTGCGAATGTTGGGTATTTTTTACTAAATTCAATACTTATGATGCTGGTTGCGTTGTCTATCGCGTATCTGGTGGGAGTGGCTGCCGCAGGTAAGGGATCCTCAAGCGGTGGGAATAGCAATAGCCTGAGCGCTGTGGTGAATGTGATCTCATTGGGAATGAGCTTTTTGTGCGGGGTCTTCGTCCCTCTGGAAGTGCTGGGGAAGGAGGTCAAGATGGTCGCGCAGTTCCTTCCGGTGTACTGGTATGAGGTGATTAATGAGATGCTGGGAGATTTCGATGTGCTGACGCCGGAAATGCTGGGAACGTTGTGGAAAGGATTTGCTATTGAACTTGCATTTGCCGGGGCCTGTGTGGTGCTGGCACTGGGAGCAAGTCCGATGGAGCGGAAGATGAAAATGTGATATTTACAGAATAATTACACCGTGATATACTATCATTTAGGGAAATCCAAAGGCCGTCAACTACTGCGAATAGTTGACGGCCAGACTATAAAAGTTTGACTTTATTCAAGGGTAGGTCGCGTTTTTGGCTTTCCCTTTCTGTTTACATTGTAACATGGTTATTTGTTGAGTTCAATGCAAAACTGAACTTTTTCATTGTATTAATTAGTAAATAAAACAGGAGGAGCAGCGTATGTTGACACTAGATGAGGCAAAGGAGTATTTTGGCAGGGACCGTTATGCGACGGAGGTAACGGGGATTGAGATTCTGGAGGTAGGAGAGCATTATGCGAAGTGTATGCTAAAGCTGGATTCCAGACATAAGAATGCGACGGGGAATGTGATGGGCGGCGTGATGTTCACACTTGCGGATTTTGTATTTGCGATCTCTACGAATACAAAAGAGGTGGTCACGGTGACGACGGTGAGCCAGATCAGTTATCTTGGAGCCCCGAAGGGTGAAGTGCTTTACGGGGAGAGTCATCTTCTGAAAGACGGCCGGCGCACCTGTTTTTATGAGATTTTGATTACGGATAATCTGGGAAATGCCGTGGCCAAGGTAGCGGTAAACGGAACTCATGTGAAATGTTAGAGGAGAGAAGATAATGGGACTTATTTTATTGATCGGGATTGTCGGCGGTATCTGTGGTATGGGGCTTGTCTGTATGAGATCGAAAACGCCCAGAAGGTTTTCGACGCAGCTTATTTTATCCCGGGCGGATTTTGAAGTGACAAATGTGAAAGAATATAATAAGCAGATCGGGAATTTGTGGATCATCTATGGATTACTGATGGGCATTTTTGTGACGCCGCTTTTGATTTGGCGAGTCCAGTGGGGCCTTGCGTTTTTCCTGATCGGCGCGATGGTGACGGGACTTGTCTTTAACCGGCTGAATGCGAAGCTGGAGGAGAAATATAAGAAAGAGAAGAAGCGCTAGTATATCATTGATGGGTACAATATAAAGGACAAGTTCAGAGAAGCTCCGTTTTGAAGGCTTCCTGAGCAAGATCCATTTTAGACAAATGGGACTTTAATCTGGGGAGAAGTACGCTCCTTGATGGATTGAGGTCCCTTTTTTCTAGGTGACTGGAGGCTGTCTTATAATGGTTGGATATTGACAAAATCTAATTATAGGGCTATTCTTATGATAGGAAAAATAAAAAAACATATCATTATGCCTGCGGAGGATAAAAGTATTGAAAATAAAAAAGGAAGATATAGAACAGTATCTTTCAGAAGTGAAAGAAGCTGTTGAAAATGATAGATATCGGCTTGAGCGAAATGGCAGGAGGCAAGATAATATTAATCTTTTTTTGGATTATGTGATCGATGAGGCAAAAGCAAAGGAAATTATATTGAGTCTTACTACAATGGATTTTTCGGAAATCCTACAGAATGAACATAAAGGATATGAGCATGAAAAACTGTATGTATTTGGTAAGGATGTACCCTTTTGGAGAGGAATGGGACGGAAGAGAAAACAGTTTCTTTGTATATTAAGTTCAACAAGTTGGGAAACAGTTTTGTGATAGTGATTTCATTTCATGAGCAGAAGTATCCATTTACATATTATTTCAAATAATTAGAAGACTAAGTGGAGGTAACAATTATGACAGAGAAGGGAAGAAAGGATTTCTGCATAGAATGCAGAAAGGAAACAGAATACTTTTTGCAGAAGCGGGACATCGTAAAAACCATAAGAGATAAAGAGTACACGTTTGGAATTATAGTGGCAGTATGTTCAGAATGTGGTGAGGAAATGAGTATTCCCGGATTAATTGATAAAAATGTTCAGGAAATTGATGAACAGTACAGGACAGCGGAGGGACTTGTTTCAATTGAGGATATCGAAAAACTTATGAAAATATATAAGATTGGCAAAGCCCCACTGTCCTTAGCGCTTGGATTTGGGGAGGTTACGATACCGAGGTATCTGGAGGGTCAGGTGCCTTCCAAGGAGTATTCAGATGTTGTAAGAGCAGCACTGACATCTCCTGTATATATGAAGAAGAGGCTTATGGAGAACCGTGGGAAGCTGACGGATGCGGCATACAGAAAGGCGATGGCGGCAGCAGACAGCATAGAGGGACTGTTCTCTGTGTCAGAAAAAATGCTTCGGGTGATTGCGTATGTATTTGAAAAGTTGGAAGAGGTTACACCGCTGATGCTGCAGAAGTTGCTTTACTTCATTCAGGGCGTTTACTCTGCGATGTATGAAAGACCTATTTTTTCAGAGGATTGCAGGGCATGGATTCACGGTCCAGTTTATGCGGAAGTCTATGACCTTTTCCGGGATTTCAAATATAATCCGATTGATGATGCGCGTTTTGCATTACTGAGGGGAACTGCAGATGCATTGACTGATGATGAAAAGAGGGCAATCGATCTTGTCGTGAATACTTTTGGTATGTATGGTGGAAAGGTTCTGGAGAAGATTACACATAATGAAGACCCGTGGAAGGAAGCCAGAAAAGGGTATGGGGCTGGCATCCCTTCGAGTGAAATTTTGCCAAAGGAACGGATCAGGAAGTATTATATTGCGGTGAACCAGAAATATGGCATTAATTCAGAAGATGGCTTGATGGCTTATATCCATGACATGCTTACTAAGGTATCATGAGAAGGGAGATGTACCTGTCTTCAAGTTTATGAAAAGGAGTTATTTTAGTGGGAATTCGTATTGCGTATCGTAAAATAAATGGGGGCGCGGAGCTGGTTCGCCTCTGGGGAGACGAAGATGTGGTTGTTGTGCCAAAGAAGGTGGAAGGAGTGGGCCTTACCGCCATCGCGCCTTATGCCTTTTCTTCGCATAAAGATAAGGAAGACGAGGATGTGAGCTTGTGGGAGGCCGGGGAAGAAGAGACAATCTTTGGACGGACAGCATGCCTAAGGTGTGGGGGAAATGTGCGGGAGATTCATTTGCCTGAGACGGTGCAGATGATTGGAAATTATGCATTTTATGGCTGCATGAATTTGCAGGTATTTCATGTGACGGACCGGGTGACACGAATGGGAAGCGGGGTGTTTACGGGCTGTCGTCTGTCCAGGGTGGCGATTGACTTTTATGATGGTGAAAAATCCTGTTTGAAGGAGATTTTGACGGAAATCCGTTATAGAATCACGGCGACCCTACATTTTGGGTGTCAAAGTATCAGAGAAAACAATATAATGGGGAAGGATTCGGCGGCAAAAGAAGGATATATGAGAAATGCAGCAGAATGTGCAGGAATTCTTGCAAAAGTGGTCTTTCCTGAATATTATGCAGATGCGGTGGAGAATACGCCGGCGAGAATTGTGGAGACACATTATTATGGGTCAGGCGGAGATTACAGGGAATGTTTCTACCGCCGTGAGTTGGATTTTCTGAAGTACGACAGTATGTTCGCATTGTCGGCGGCCCGTGATCACGGTGAGGTGACTGCTTTGCTGGCCCTGGGGCGTCTTCTGTATCCGTATCGCCTGTCGGAGAAGGCGCGGGCCAGGTATGAGGCGTATGTAAAGGCGCATATGGGCGATATTACAGAATACTGTCTGGAGTATTTGCGGGAAGGCGGGCAGCTCCCTGTGGCGGAGCCGCTGAAAGTGATTGATTTTTGCTGCCGGGAGCATTATTATACGGAGGAGACTCTGGCGGAAGCAATCGAGAAGACCGCTAAGGAGCGTCAGATGGAGATGCTGAGTGTATTGATGGACGAGAGGTATCGGCAGTTTCCGAAGAAAAAGAAGAAATTTGAGCTGTGAAAAAGTAAGAATAGGATATAGAAATAGTAGATTAGCGGATTGACAGAAAGGGAATGCAGGGAAAGTAAATGCAGGATTTTGAGAATAGAAAGAATGATACAAAAGAACAGGAAAATGGACAGCGGGAAATGACTTCCGACCGACTTGATGCGATCGGAAAGCAGATCCTCGCCCTCTCCAGAAATGAGCTGTATTTAAGAATGCGGTTCCTTGATGTGGCGCTTTCCAGTTTTGCATACGTGATGGATGGGACGGTCTCTCTTGTCGGCACGGACGGCTGGAATCTGTATTTTAACCCGGCCGAACTGGGCGGGCTGTTTCGGAAGGACCGGATTAGTGTGAACCGGGCTTATCTGCATTTGGTCCTTCATTGCATTTTCCGGCATATGATCACCAGAGGTTCTCGGGAGGAGTTATGGTGGAATATGGCCTGTGATATTGTGGCAGAGTCTGTGATCGATGAGTGGCAGGTAAGAAGTATCCGCCGGGGGCAGTCCTGGCTCAGGCAGGAGACCTATCGGAAACTGCGCTCGCAGATGAAGGTACTGACTGCAGAAAAGGTGTACCGGCAGCTTCTGTCCTGGGAACTATCCCAGCGTGATACGGACAGGCTTGTGGCAGAATTTACGGTAGACGATCATCGGGACTGGGCGAAAGATGAAGATCAGGACAGGAAGCTTGCTTTGAATCAGAAATGGAAAGATGTGAGTGACAAGATGCAGACGGATATGGAAACATTTTCCCAGGAGGCGTCCTCCTCATCGGGACATTTCCTTAGGCAGATTCAGGTGGATAATAGAGAGCGCTGCGATTATCGGGAATTTTTGAGAAAGTTTGCAGTGCTAAAAGAAGAGATGGCGGTGGACGAAGACTCATTTGATTATGTATTTTACAGCTATGGGCTTAGGTTGTATGGGAATATGCCGCTCGTGGAGCCCCAGGAGTGGAAGGAAGTAAAGAAGGTCGAGGATTTTGTGATCGTGATTGACACGTCCATGTCCTGCTCCGGGGAGTTGGTGAAAAGGTTTCTGGAGGAGACTTATGGGATCCTGCAGGAAAGTGGGAGTTTTTTCCGAAAGGTGAATATTCACATTTTACAGTGTGACGATCAGGTGCAGTCAGATCAGAAGATTACCTGCAAAGAAGAGTTAAAAGAGTATATGGAGCATTTGGACCTGGCAGGGGAGGGCGGTACGGATTTCAGGCCCGCCTTTGCCTATATCGATCAGATGATGGAGGGGCAGGAATTTGACAGACTGAAAGGAGTTTTGTATTTTACCGACGGGCAGGGAATTTATCCACAGAAGATGCCTCCCTATGAGACGGCTTTTGTGTTTATTCAGAAGGATTATGAAGAGGCACAGGTGCCGTCCTGGGCGATGAAGCTGATGATAGAAGAGGATGAGATAGAAGCAGGAGGAAAACAAGATGAATATTAAGCGTGCAAAGCAGGAAATTAAGGATGCCATTGAGGCATATTTAAGAAAGAATCCGTATGGAGAGTACCAGATTCCTGCGGTACATCAGAGGCCGGTTTTGCTTATGGGGCCTCCGGGAATCGGGAAGACGCAGATTATGGAGCAGATCGCCAGGGAGTGCCGGATTGCGCTGGTGTCTTATACCATCACGCACCATACCAGACAGAGTGCGATTGGTCTGCCCTTTATCCAGAAGAAGACCTATGGCGGGCGGGAAGTGTCTGTGACCGAATATACGATGAGTGAGATCATTGCGTCCGTCTATGATAAAATGGAAGAAACCGGGCTTCGGGAAGGTATTTTGTTTATCGATGAGATTAACTGCGTTTCCGAGACCCTTGCCCCGGCGATGCTGCAGTTTCTCCAGTGTAAGACGTTTGGAAACAGGAAGGTCCCGGAGGGCTGGATTATCGTTGCCGCAGGAAATCCGCCGGAATATAATAAATCGGTCCGTGATTTTGATGTGGTGACATTGGACCGGTTAAAGAAGATCGATGTAGAGGCAAACTTTGCAGTCTGGAAAGAGTATGCATATCAGGCAGGCATTCATCCTGCGATTATTTCCTATCTGGAACTCCGTCAGGAAAATTTTTACCGTATGGAGACGACGATTGACGGGCGCATGTTTGCCACGGCCCGGGGATGGGAGGACCTGTCCCGCCTGATTCTGGTCTATGAGGAGTTGGGAAAGAAGGTAGACCGGGAGGTGGTAGGCCAGTACATTCAGCACTGGAAGGTGGCAAAGGATTTTGCAAATTATCTGGAATTGTATGGGAAATACAGGAAAGATTATGGTCTGGAGCGGATCCTGCAGGGAAATTATGGGGAGGATACCCTGGAAAAATTAAAATTTGCACCCTTTGATGAGAGGCTCAGCGTGGTCAGTCTGTTGATCGGAAGACTGGGCAGCTATTTTAAGGCAGCCTATGAGAAAGACCAGTTTGTTTCGGAGCTTTTTGTGTGGCTTAAGAAATACAGGCAGATGATTTCCGAGGTGGATCAGGAAGGAATTGCGGAGGCTTTGTATGCAGACGGCGGGATTTTGAAAAGTATCTGCCTGAAGGCCAGAGAAGAGCTGGAGCAGAAAAAGCGTGCAGGGCAGCTTAACTCGGAGGAGGAGCACCGTGCAGAGCAGGCAATAGAGACCCTTTGGGGGTATCAAAGCCGGCTTAAGGAGAGGCATTTGTCCGGAAAAAAAGGGTTTGCTTATGTGAAACAGCTTTTTGCCAAAGAAGCAGACGCGCGGGAGGCTGAAATGGAGACGGCGCTTACGGCGCTGAATCATGGATTTGATTTCATGGAAGATGCGTTTGGAGAGAGTCAGGAGATGTCGGTATTTGTGACGGAGCTCAATACCAGCTTTTACAGCGTATGGTTTCTTAGGGAAAATGATTGTCCGAAATATTATAAGTATAATAAGGGGCTTTTGTTCGATGAGCGGCAGCAGGATATTTTGAAAGAAATGGACGCTGTGGAGGACGAGATATGGAGAAGAGGCTAAGCAATATTATTTATCGGTTGAGATTGGAGGCTGGTTTAAGTCAGCAGCAGGTTTGCCAGGGACTGTGTTCGGTGGCGCAATTTGCGCGGATAGAGCAGAACATGGTTCCGCTGGAGCATTTTATGCTGGATCGTCTTTTGGAAAGGCTGGGGAAGTCGGCGGAAAGATTGGAGTATATTTTGCCTGTTGAGGTTTACAAGATATATGAGTTAAGATGTTTGATTCAGCAAAGTATCTGCCATAACAGACTGACCAAGGCAGAAGAATTGTTAAAGGAATATGAGAGAAGAAAGGTTGCCAAAAAGCCGTTGCACCTACAATTTATTGAGCAGGAACGCGCACAGATTGCCTGGATGTCGGGAGAACATACAGAGACTGTTCTGGAACATATTCAGACAGCTATCAGGCAGAGTATGCCAGTGGAGGGGGCGGTAAGGAGTAAAATCGCTTTGAGCGCCGATGAGATGAAGTTACTGTTATTTCGCTGGGAGGTATCTCTGGGGAGCAGGTGGGAAAGGTCGGGAGAAGAAATAGGTGAGATGCTTTCCTACATTATACAGAAAGGAATGGTGGAAACCGAGGAGGTAAAGGTTCTTCCCTACCTGGCTTTATTACTGGGGAAACGATGTGATTGGAAAAAAGAAGCAGAGATTTTGGAAATGTTCACTCGAAGGTCGCTGAGTCTTTTAAGAAGTACAGGAAAGCTTTTGTATATGCCGGAAATATTGGAACAATATGCCGATTTGTTGGAGCGCCGGGGTAGAAGGGAGGAGCTTGCAGAGGACCTGAGAAGGGAGAGGAAGAGCCTGTTGGAGGTGGAAAAAGAGTATGGCATCTCATTTGAAAAGTTCAGGCTCTTCCAACACATCAATCGAAGATTTGAGATTGATTATGAATTGATCAGACGAACCCGGATAGCCAAAGGAATACCACAGGAGGTCTTATGTGAGGATATTTGTGCTCAGGAGACGCTGTCCCGCATTGAGAGCGGGAGGCGAAAACCGAGGGATAAGTATGTCTATGAACTGATGAAAAAGATGGGGCGGAAGGCCAGCCGGATTAATACGATTATTATGACGGAAGATTATGAAGTGCTGGAGCTGAAAAGGAAGTATTTTCTGTATTTACATAGGTCGGAGGAGGAAAAGGCAGCAGAGGTTTTAGAGAAGATTGAGCAGAAGCTGGATACTTCGGTACCGGAGAATGAACAGTTTATTCTGGGTGAGCAGATTAAAATTCAGTATGGTAGGAAGAAAATAAGTGGAAGGGAAGGGCTGGCGGCGCTGGATAAAGTGCTAAAAATGACAGTAGACTGGGAGTTATGTGATGAGGGGAAGATGTATTTTACTGCGGAAGAACATGATATTTTAAATGAGATGGGTGCTATTCTTGAAAACCAGGACAGAAAGAAAGCGACTAAAATATTTGAAATGCAGATTAAATCTATGGAAAATAGCAGGGTTAAAGAAATATTTCACATATTGGAATGGGAGTCGGCAATGGGAAATCTGGGGACTAATTTGGAAGAGCAGGGGCAAATTGAAGAAGCTATTCTTATTTCGAAAAATAGAATTGAGGTGGCTATGGATGCAGGAAAAGGGAATGGAATTGGTCGTGCATTAATCACCATGGCCAGTGCAATGGACCAGAAGAATGACGCGGGGTGTACGGTATATTACTTCTTGGGCTTAGACTTGTTAAAGTTATATAAAATGGAGAAAAGGTATCAACTTGTCAGAGAATATTTGACAAGTGATGAATTTAATAGTCGTTTTTGTTAGCCGTTTCCAGTTTCAGATCCGCCGCCTTTATCTGCAACCTGTGTAATGGTCGGTGTATCAGATGGTATTAAAAAAGAAGAGGTGACCATACTTAAAGTACCTATAATTAGTGAGATAATAAAAAGTTTTTTTAAATGTTTCACAAATATAATACCTCCTTTTGAAAAAATAAATATCTGTTTATATAATAAATTAAAATTATCAAAAAGTTTATGACGTTTTATGAGAAATAATTTCACATAAAACGTCATAAACTTTTTGGGAGAAATAATTTCACATAAAACGTCATAAACTTTTTGGGAGAAGTATGGTACTTTATAAACAGATAAGGCGAAGGCAGAAAAGCAGGAGGAAAAAAGCAAGTATGTACATTAGTGAGAATAATATTTACATCAGTGATGAAAATAATATCTTATTTGACTTAAATGGATATAGAATATTTGTCATTACGGATGGGATTCGCGGT
Organism: Roseburia hominis; assembly: GCA_040702975.1. NCBI lineage: Bacteria > Bacillati > Bacillota > Clostridia > Lachnospirales > Lachnospiraceae > Roseburia > Roseburia hominis. The sequence continues at coordinate 3,256,397 of CP159990.1, read as the reverse complement.
TACTTTGAAGATGGAAAAGCTGATTTATTAAGTGATGATGAAAAAGGAATAGTAGAGCAGATATTGGCGGAAGACAAGATAGAAGCTGGTAAAGAAGAGGGTTTCGAGTCTATTAAAATACATGTGAGTAACACATGTAATCTTCAATGTAAATACTGTTATGCTAATGGGGGAAATTATAGAGCAAAGGATTCACTAATGGATCTAAATACTGCTAAAAAGGTGGTAGAGTTTATTAATACATCGGATCGGCTGAATAATTTGAAATACATCTCTTTTTTTGGTGGAGAACCTCTGATGAATCCTCAGATTATTGAATATATCTGCGAACATACACAGGAAAAAAATGTCGATTATTTATTGCAGACGAATGGTACGCTGCTGGATGATTATATTATTCAAATTTTAAAAAAGTATAATATTGTACTAACTATCAGTTTGGATGGCCCGGAGCACATGAATGATTTCAATCGAATCGATATGGCGGGAAAGGGTACATATAATAGAATTGTGGATAATATTCAGAGATTGAAGTCTGCTGGCATTGTACCGAAGGCGATAGAGGCGACAATAAGCAGTGAATTTATAGATAAATATAGTAAACTGCAAATAGCAGATTATATATATGAGACTACCGGCGTAAGGCTTATCAAAGTGGAATACGATATGAATGCGCCGCAAAAAAAGGATATTAATAAAGAAAGTGCGGAAGAAGTTCATGATTTTTATGCACAGTGTCTTGCAGGCAAATACATTATGGACAATGCGGCTTATAAAATTTTGCAAATATTTTTTGCCAGGCAATATAATGATTATGTTTGTCCGGCAGGAAGTAGCCTGTTGACTGTTAATGTAAATGGGGAATTGTATCCGTGTCAGTTTTTTATAGAAGATTCGAGTTGGAAAAAGGGAGATGTATTTTCCGGCTTTGTGGAAAACAGGGAATGTGCTTATCGTAAAACGAACAGAGAAAAGTGTAGGGGTTGTTCGGCAAGGAGTACCTGCTGTATGTGTGTTGCTTCAGACATTAAGGAAGAAGACAGATGTAAGAAAAATATTCTCATACAGGGCATGACTCTTGAGGCGTTGGCTGACTGTATCAAAATGGGGGAATTTGACAGTTTATATCAGAACTTTTGCTCATTATGAGCCTAAGTAAATAGACGATATTTCAAGGGAGGTGAGAAGAATGATTGGCGAATTAAAATTTAAACCGGTATGCCGTGGCGGCTGGTGCGGCGGTAATACTTGTGGAGCGAAATAAGTGTGAAAAAGAGTTGGAAGTGTATGCCTCTTGTATATACTTCTGACTTTTTGCGTTGATATAGATAACCATGATAGGCATGAGTCGAATATAATTTTCTTACCAGATTATATGAGGAGTAAAAGAGATGAAAAAAACGGTGCGAAATATTGTTTTAAAAAATAGATTGTGGCTGAGTATAACGGTTGTGTCCATAATAGGCATCTCAGCTTCGGAGGTGGCGAAAGCTTATACCATGCAATATATTTTGGATGTTGCCGGAACCGGTTCGATGGAAAAATTTAGCCAGGCAGTATTGTATACTGTTATGGTTGTTGCTTTTATGTTTGTGGTTGATGTTTTTTGTGATTATAGTAAGAATAAGTTCTTGTCAGGATGCATGATAACCCTAAAGGCACAGTGGTTTGATAGTATTCAGAGCAAGCAATTATGTGATTATGATATTCAGGAATCATCAACATATCTTTCGAATTTTACAGTGGATGTGGATATGATCAAAGAGGACTATCTGAATAATCTTTTGACCATCATTGAGTATGCCTTTACTGGCCTTGCGTCCCTGGTAGTTATACTGAATGTTCACTACATTTTTATTGTATTTGTTGTGATAACTTTTTGGATTCCGCTTCTGATCAATCATCTTTGGTCCGGCAGGATGGCAGCGGCAAAGCTGGAGGCTTCTTCGGCAAATGGAAGATTTACTGCTGCTTTGAAGGAATTATTAAACGGCTATGAAGTAGGAAAGTTATATGGCTGTTCCAATCATATGACTGGGCGGTTTCGCAGGATGAATGTGGCGCGTGAAAAGGCGTATTTTACTTCGCGTGTAGTTGACGATATGGCTGGTACCAGTAGCGGCGCCGCATCACTCGGTATATGGATGGGTACATTATTGTTAGGTGCGTTCATGGTAATGCGCCGGGTCATGAGCGTGGGAAGCATTCTTAAAGTCAATCAATTGCTAAACAACGTGACAAATCCGCTATATGCCATTTCGAACAGATTAACCAGGATGAAAGCGGCCAATCAGGTATATCAAACGATTACCGAGAGAATAGAGAAGGGCACATTTTGCGGGGAGGGTTTACCCAGGGGCGTCTCTTGTGAAACGGCCGAACGGCCATACGAGGTGCTTCCGGGTATAGAACAGGAACAGTTGACCAAGTTCAGGAATCATGTAGAAATCAGGCAATTAAGCCTGGAAAAGATGGGACGGAAAATACTGAAGGACATGACGATCACTTTTGAGAGGAATCAAAAATATCTGCTCTTAGGTGAAAGCGGAAGTGGAAAATCGTCTCTGCTTAAGGTCCTATTAAATATATATGGGAACTACGATGGCGAAATTATGATAGATGGAAAGGAATTCCGCAAACTGGATAAGGATAGTTGGTATCGCCAGATGGCGTTTGTAAGCCAGGACAATTTTGTGTTCCAGGATACCGTGCGGAATAATATTTTGCTGTATCAGGAATATACTGAAGAACAGCTTAAGAAGGCTGTGGAGCTTAGCTGCCTGGCAGAGTTTTTAGAAAATCATAGAGAAGGATTGGATTTTGTAATTGAAGAAAACGGGAAAAATATATCCGGCGGGGAACGTCAAAGGATATGTCTTGCGCGCGCTCTGATTAGAAAGCCTCCTGTTCTGATTTTGGATGAAGCAACTTCCGCGTTAAATTCTGAGATGGCGCTTCAGGTGGAAAAAAATATTTTGACATTGGAAAACACGATGGTTATTTCGGTATCTCATAGAATTCATCGGGAGACCTATGAGGAATATGATAAGGTATTGCAATTTGATAGTGGCTCGGTAAAACAAAGAGACGGTGGATACATACTATAAAAACAAAGTCAGCGCTTTCGAAAAGGAATAGCACTGACTTTGCCTGTTCTTGCCTTATATATTTATAACTATTTCAAATATTCTGCAAAAAACTGTTCCAGTTTATCGAATGGAATGGCGTTTTTCCCGCCTCCGTCATACAGATCTGTATGGACCGCGTCCGGGATTATGAGCAGTTCCTTATTGTCCGTATAAGGATTGTCTTTCACCATCGCTGCATACGCATCACGGCTGAAATAGCAGGAATGCGCCTTTTCTCCATGCATGATGAGAACGGCGCTGCGGATTTCATTACTATATTGAAGAATCGGCTGATTCAAAAACGACATGCACCCGGTTACATTCCAGCCTCCGTTGGAATTCAGGGAGCGCTTGTGATAGCCACGATTCGTTTTATAATAATCATAGTAATCCGCTACAAAGAACGGTGCGTCCGCAGGAAGCGGATCGACAACGCCACCGCCCAGAGCATAATTGTCACTCTTATAATCAATGATTCTCTGCGCGTTCAAGGCTGCTTTCTTTGCGTATCTCGCATCGGCGGAATCCTCAGAATCAAAATATCCATTTGCATTGACGCGGGACATATCATACATGGTGGAGGTCATCGTAGCCTTGATGCGGGTGTCCAGTGCCGCCGTATTCAGCGCCATGCCGCCCCAGCCGCAGATGCCGATGATACCTATTTTCTCAGGATCAACATTTTCCTGCACAGAGAGGAAATCCACCGCCGCCTGGAAATCTTCGGTGTTGATGTCGGGGGAAGCCATGTAACGGGGCTGGCCGCCGCTTTCGCCCGTGTAGGAAGGGTCAAATGCAATCGTCAGAAATCCCCGCTCTGCCATCGTCTGTGCATACAACCCGGCTGCCTGCTCCTTCACTGCACCGAAGGGACCGCATACGGCGATGGCCGCCAGTTTGCCGGAAGAAGCCTTTGGAGTGTACATATCTGCCGCAAGGGTAATGCCATAGCGGTTATGAAACAGTACCTTTTTGTGATCCACTTTTTCGCTTTTGGGAAAAGTCTTATCCCATTCCATTTCTAATTTTAGAGGTTCCATAGTAATCTGTCCTTTCTGCCTGGATTTCGTTGCTTTTATTATAATTTTCTAATGTTAAAATGACAAATATTTGATTTCTATATCGAGTTATTCTTGTATAGAATAACTGTGACTGCTATACTATACTCGGAGGTGTTTCGATGGAAATCCGTGTATTACGTTATTTTTTGGAAGTGGCCAGAGAGGGAAGTATGACCAGGGCGTCAGTCAGGCTGCATATTTCGCAGCCGACACTCTCCAAACAGTTGAAAGATCTGGAAGAAGAGCTGGGGCAAAAGCTGTTTGTTCGCACGAATTACAGTGTCCGACTGACGGAAGCGGGAATGCTGCTTCGTAAACGGGCGGAGGATATTCTGGACATGGTGGATAAAACCGCAGAAGAGTTCCAGACACTCGATGAAGAGATTAGCGGAGATATTCATATCGGCTGTGCGGAGTCTGCCGGTATGAAATATCTGGCCCGATGCCTGCACACTCTTTGTAAAGAATATCCCCGCATTCGCTATCATTTGCACAGTGGGAGTACAGAGGACATTGCCGGACGGCTTGACAGCGGTCTTTTTGATTTTGCCTTTCTGGTAGAACCTCCCAGTCTTTCCAAATACAACTATTTGGAGGTCCCCGGCGTAGACACATGGGGAGTCGTTATGCGAAAAGACAGCCCTCTTGCCGCGAAGGAAGCTATTTGCGTGGACGACCTGATGGGGCTTAATCTTATTTGTTCTTCGCAGTCTATGAAGTTAGATATTCCCAGATGGTGTGGAGAAAAAGCTGATTTGCTCAACCTGTCAGGTACTGTTAATCTGGCCTATAATGGCTCCGTTTTTGTGAAAGAAGGAGCCGGATATATGCTTTCTTTTGACAAGCTGGTGAATACTGGCTCAGAGAGCGAATTGTGTTTTCGCCCGCTGTTTCCCTCGCTGGAGACAAGGTTGAAAAAGAATAGTAGAGGATATCCATTTTTTTAGGCATCACAAACAGACCATCTTGCGGTGGTTATTTAAAAATTGAATATGTAGCAAAGTTAAGGTTTATTCAGCAACTGACTTGATTTTATAACCATGAAACTGAGCCATTAAAATTGCCTGTTCAATTGTAATTTCACGATTGACAGGAAGAACATCACTTTTTCGGTAAAGTTGTGCATTATAGGGTTCCTTATTTTTCAGCATGTTGTATAATGCTGTTAGAAGCATTCTTGCTATTGCAATGATTGCTTTCTTGTGGCCGCGGCGCTTTCTTAAACGAAGATAGCGGTTGCGGATTTCAGGGTGCTTTTCACTTTTAACCACAGAGTTGGCACATTGAACCAAAAGTGGTTTGATATAGCATCCGGCTTTGGAAACCCGGACAGATTTTTTCTTCCCTGCACTTTCATTGTTGGTCGGCGTAAGTCCAGCCCATGAGCATAAGTGTTTCGCCGAAGGAAAAGCCTCCATATTCACGCCGATTTCAGAAATGATTCCGATAGCGGTAAATTTATTTTTGAATGATGGAGCGGTTAGGATTAGGTCGAGTTCTTGCTGATAGGGACTGGCGAGCGCAAGAATCAGTTCTTCTAGCTCTGCTTTCCGGGATTCCAAATCTTCAAAATGCTTTTTGATGATCTTTAATTTACCAGCCTGTTCCGGTGTGATAAAACCATCAATGGCGAGCTCCAGTTCAGGAAGCTTTTTCTTCATGGAGCCATGAATTAAAGGTCCAATATCAAAAGAAGTATCTTCAGGATTTTCAAGAATCTTATCCAGAATTCGTTGTGAACTTTTACCAAAAGTGTCCGAGACAACGGAAGCCAACTGAATGTTGGAGACCGTGAGACAGTTTTGAAAACGGTTCTTCTCACTGGACATAAAGCAGGTCAGTTTGAAACGATAGCGCATCAGGTCACGAAGTTGTCTGATATCAACAGAGGGAATGAAGCTACCGGCAACAAGATCATGCTTGAAGAGGTCAGCAATCCATTTTGCGTCTTTCTTGTCAGTTTTTTTACCACGGATAGCCTTAACATATTTGGGATGAGCAAGTACAATTGTACAGCTTTTTTCGAGCACATTGTAAACTGGAATCCAGTATTTGCCAGTAGATTCCATGCAGACATCCTTACAATGATTGTCAAGCAGCCACTGTAACAATTCCTTCAACCCTTGTGTGAAGGTTGAGAAACGATGGCGCTTGTAGGTGGTAACACCTTGTTTGTTAGTGGAAGCGATACAGGCAACAACAAAAGTCTTGTGAACATCGATACCACAACAAATTTGATACACAATTTTTAAAGCCATAGGGCCACCTTTCAGAACCATAGGTTCGATAGAATTATAGGGAGTAAACAGCATTGACTGAATGCTTAGGATTAAAACGAGAGTTGTTTTAACAAAGATAAGGTTACGTGCTCGAGGCACACTTATTTGTACTTGAAAAAGCATTCTACACATATAAAAATACGGTCACCCAATAGTTCGGACAGCCCACTCACCTCCCCGTGATTTGTAGTGTACTGAGTATCCCTATGGAAACTATTATAAAAAGAAAGCTGCGAGAGTCCAACGTTTTTTCATCACGTTTTGTGCCTTGAGCAGCGCGAAAGGAATGGATATAAAAATGTACGTTGTCTGGAAAAAATTTCAGATTTTTTCTCCGGCTTCCGAACTGCTGCTTGCGGAGATGAAAAAATGTTTTGGGAAGGGACAACATACGGTATAGGATTCAGATTCATATAATAAAGGATAAATCCAGCCCTGCGAGGCAGCGTAAAATAAGGAGGCGGCTATGCGGGAAATAAGTCTTGATAACAGGAAGAATCTCCCTGAATTCAGGAAAGAAGTATATTGCTTGCTATATGATTTGAGCGTAAAGGTTACTCCTGGTCTTCAGGCGGATAGAAATGTGGAGGGTGTTCCGGGGAAAAGACTTCCGGGAGTTTTGCCGGCGGGGGAGATTGTTTACATTTATGAGGTGCGGTATTTGAGTGTGTCGGTATGGGGGAGATGTAGATGGGGGTGGATCTGTATGTTTATGAATGAGACGTATTATGTGATTCCGGTGGAAGAGTAGGATTTGTGGACATATTCGCTATTTTTTCATCTTAGAGCCACAAAAAATGTCATACCAAAATAAATGAAAACCTTATTTTGGTAGCCAATTATTGGAAAAAAAGGATGAACTGTCGCTGATCATGCTGATTAATAAGCTCAGGAATTCCGAGGATTTCAGAAAATTAAAAGAAATCCCGGAGGAATATTTTGAAAATTTAAGCCAGAATACCCCGGAATATTTATTAAAATTGATTGGTAAGATTATCGCTGTATTTTTGTATCGGCTGAATGTGCCGAGGAAAGAAGTGGAAGAGTTTACCGATTCGATAGAGCGGAGGGAATTTGCGATGTTATTTGATAGCTTTGAGGCGTATGATGTCCAGGAAATGCGGCGGGTGAGCCGGGAAGAGGGGGCAAAAGCAAAACTGATAGAACTAATATGCAAAAAAATCCAAAAACATTGCCAGGTAGAAGAGATTGCAGAGGCGTTGGAGGAGAATACGCAAAATATTCAGCGTATTTACAATGTCGCAGTCAAATACGCTCCTGACTATGATGTGGAGAAGATTCTGGAGGAGCTTAAGCTCCAAAAGGAGAATTAATCTCTTGACAGGACGGGGCTTCTTCCATACAATAAATGTAAATGAAAGGAAGGGAGGCAGAACTATGTATGATACCACAGTATTGCTTATGTGACAACACAAAGACAACATTAGTAATCATTCGGACAGTCTGCCTCGCGAGAAGATAGCAGGGTTTATTTCGTGTACCATTTTGCTGAATTCCTATGCCGCAGTCTGTTTGGACTGCGGTTTTCCATTTTCTAGATAGTAAATGCTATAAAACAAAAAGTGTTCTGCAGGATTCTTTTCTATTTTTATGATTTTCTATAGGTCTTAGTAAATGTTCAGGGAGCATTTCGCGTGTTGATCATTCAAATTTATCCCAAAACTTTTAACTGTGAAGAGAAAGGAAGGAATATGGATTATTTTAAGTACATATTTGGGAAAATTGTGTGCAAAAATGGGGGACTTTGCGCCCTGACACTTGTGATGATTCTTGGTTTTTCAACTATGCAGCTTTATTTGCCGGTGCTAATTCAACAATATATTGACCGGCTGACAGGAGAGCCTGCGGCGGGTGGACTGTTCAAATTGGCGGGCATTTACCTGGCGGTATCCATGGGGATTTATGTCACCGGGATTTTGAAAGACTGGGGAGCTGCAAAAATAGCATGGAAGGGAACGGATTTCCTGCGACTGGAAATTGTGGAGAAGATTCTGACTTACGATCAGGGGTTTTTCCAAAAAAACGCTCCGGGCCAGGTTGTGGAATCGTTGGAGAACGATCTGAATGAGATTGAATCTTTTACTGTGGATACATTGATTCCGCTGTTCGTAAATTTGCTGTATATGGTTGGAATTTTAGTTGTTTTTTGGAATACGAATAGAGGAGTCGCGCTACTATTTGGCGTATTTATTTTGGTGGCCTTGTGTACGATTGGTGCGCAGCAGAGAAAGGATTCTGATATTATTTTGCGGGAACGGAAGTCTCACTCGGACCTGATCGGATTTGAGGGAGAAATGATTACCAATAAGAAAGAAACGGAGCTGGCGGCCAAGGAAAACAGGCTTCTTGCCCGTTTGGAGGAAAAAATTCTGAGGAGAATCCCGCTAAAGGTGGAGCTGCAGAATTACTATTACAGGGTATGGATCGTTACCTTATCATTGCTGGCGGGAGCGAATGTATTATCGCTGCTTGTCGGAGGAATGCTGTACGGGAAAGGCGTGATTTCTCTGGGGGTTGTTTATCTGCTGTATTCCTATGGAAACATGTTGAAACAGCCCTTTGAGGAACTTCAGATGCATATTCAGAATTTCCTGGCGGCGAAAGGGAGCAGTGAAAAACTTGCAGATTTGTTGTTTTACCAAAATGATGTGAGCGAGGGGAAGCGGACGCTTTGCAAACCATTTTCTGAACTGGAGCTGCGAAATATTTCCTTCTGGTACGGAGAGAATCAGATTCTAAATGATGTCAATATGAAGATCAAGAGAGGGGAAAAGATTGGGATTTTCGGAAAATCCGGAGCAGGAAAATCTACGGTGAGCAAGCTGATCACCAAGGCGCTGGAGCCGCAGCAAGGGGAAATTCTGATCAACGGGAGAGACATTCGGGAATACAGCTGCGAATCAGTCACAAGTGTATTTGCCTATGTGACGGCGGAGAATCTGGTGTTTGACGCTGATTTGCGAGAGAATCTCAGGCTGTATAACGGGAAAATATCTGACGAGTTTCTGTTGGAAATGTTGGAGGGGCAGGGACTTGCCGAGTTTTTGCCATTTACCGGAGGCAGGCGGGGACGTGAACTTCTGGAACTGAAAATAGGCAGACAGATGCTGTCGAACGGGGAGGCGCAGCTGTTAAACCTATGTCGTTTGTTTTTTACCTGCGCCCCCGAGAAGGGCATGTCTGGGAAATACTTAAGGACAGGGAATGAACTGATTATTTTTGACGAGGCATCGGCCGTGGTTGACGAAGAGGTGGAACTGGCATTTTACCAGATTTTTGGAAAACTGACGGAGCATGTCACGACGGTGATCATCACACATCATGTGGAGCGGCTTACAGACTGTGAGGCTGTCTATGTGATGGAAAAAGGAAGGGTGATCGAATCCGGAAGGATCTGCGATCTGAAGGAAGCGCCGGATTCTTTATTTCGAACTTATACGGAAAGGAGCTGGGGGACATGCGGGAAGGAATAAAAAGTATTTTAAGATTAAATCGGTATTTGTTTTTGGGAAATAAATGGCTCTATGTCAGTCATGGATTTATGAGCCTGCTCTGGTGTTTTGCGCCATTTCTTCTGGCGTTCCTTGTGAGTCTTCTGATGGACTTTTTGAGTGCGGGGGACATGCCGTGTTATCTGGCGGTGCTCGCGGTCTATACGGTGCTTACCTATGTCAATATTTACTATGCATGGAAGAGTGGTATCGTGGAGGTAAAGGTGACTTCTTATGTGGAAAAAACCCTGCAGATGAACACTTTAAGCCGGATTCTTAAAGAAAAGCAGGGAAAATGCGAAGAAGTCGGCAAGATGGTGGACATTCTGGAAAATGATTTTGCCGTGCTGGAACGTATGCTGCTGGTACAGATGGAATTTTTATGTAATATTTTCTCCTTTCTGGGATATTTTTTTCTTGTACTACGGATTCATGTGTATCTGGCCATTTTCGGGTTCCTGCCGATCGTGATACTTGGCAGTCTGATTGGATATTTCGGGGAGAAACTGAAGGAACGGTATCAAAATGCCAGAGAATCGAGTATTGATTTTTCCGTCATGGCCGCAAAGATTGTGGAAAATCATGAGATTTTTCAGTATATGGGAGACAGAAAAAGCCTGCTGTCGGCATTTGCAAAGAAATGTGAGCTTCGGGGAAGGGATAAGCTCAGAAAAAACAGGTATCTGTTCTGCGTGAATTACTCTATGCAGGCGGTGGATCAGATTTCTGTTTTACTGATTTTAGTGTTGGTAGCAATCCTTTGTGAAATGGCCGAATGGCCATGCGGGGTGCCCTTTGGCATACTTGCGGGAAAAGGAGCGATTACGGCAGGGACGCTGACCTTGTTCGTCAATTCGATTCATAACGGATTTTCCTTTTTGCAGTTGTACAAAGAGATTGTAATGGCACTTAAAATGACTGAGGCATCTATGGAAAGGGTCTGTGAACTTCTTGAACTTACCTGGCAGGAAATGCCGCAAGCGCTTGGCGGGCAGAAGCGGGAAGAGGAGGAAAAGGAGATGGCCGAAGGAAACCTAAGTCTGCATTTCGTCGATTTTAAGATGTGTGCAGAGGATCAGGAGCATGAGTTTTGGCTGAGGCCCGGGGAAATGATGGTAGTATCCGGTGGAAATTCTTCCGGCAAGAGTTATTTCCTGGACTGCATTGCCGGGTACCGGCCTTATCGGGGGCGGATTGAAAGAAATTTCAGCAAGAGGGCAAGGATTGGATACCTTTCGCAGAATGTGGCCTTGTTTCAGGCGAGCCTTAAAGAGAATGTAACACTGTTCGATTCCTCTGAGAATCCGGGAGAAGCATTTGCAAAAAGTAATCTTACCGGCAATGCGGGAAATTGGGAAGTGATGTCGGAGGAGTCCATCGGTGTAAGCGGCAAGCGGCTTTCGGAGGGGCAGCGTCAGAGAACCGCGATTGCAAGGGCGCTTGTGAATGGGAAGAATATGCTGCTTCTCGATGATCCGTTCCTCTTTTTGGATAAGGAAAACCGAAGGCAGATTTTGGAAAATGTAAGGAGCATGAACCGGACGACGGTCATCGTTTCCAATGATGAGAATGTGATTCGGGAGGCAGATGTACATGTGACGCTTGAAAACTGGCGGATTCTGAAAATCAAGTAGCTGGCAGAGTGTTAAAAAATGCGGGATCCCGTTTCCATTCGGTAGATCCCGCATTTTTTGACATTTACATTCGAAAAATCTATTTATTTCCTTCAACCTCAGCCATCTTAAGTGCACGAACCTTAAGCGGCAGACCGAACAAGGTGATGAATCCGCTTGCGTCGTGATGGTCGTACAGCTCTCCGGTAGTGAAGCTTGCCAGGGACTCGCTGTACAGTGAGTACGGAGAGGTAGTTCCGGCTTTGATGATATTACCTTTGTAAAGTTTGAACTTCACTTCACCGGTCACATATTCCTGCGTGGACTCAACAAATGCCTGAATTGCCTCGCGAAGCGGCGTGAACCATTTTCCTTCGTAAACAATCTGCGCAAATTTGTTGCCCATATCCTTTTTCACTTCCATTGTAGCGCGGTCAAGCACCAGTTCTTCGAGCTGGTCGTGAGCTTCCATCAGAATGGTTCCTCCCGGAGTCTCATAGACGCCGCGGGATTTCATACCAACGACACGGTTCTCAACGATATCCACGATACCGATACCGTGCTTTCCGCCAAGTACGTTCAGCTTGCGGATAATATCGGCAACGGACATCTCCTCGCCGTTGATGCTCTTCGGCACGCCCTTCTCAAAGGTCATGGTGACATATTCGCCTTCGTCCGGCGCTTTTTCCGGAGTCACGCCGAGTACCAGAAGGTGGTCAAAATCCGGTTCATTTGACGGGTTTTCCAGTTCCAGTCCTTCATGACTGATGTGCCATAAATTACGGTCACGGCTGTAGCTGTGGCTGGCGTCGAACGGAAGATTGATGCCATGCTGACGGCAGTACTCAATCTCTTCCTCGCGGGACTGCATGGTCCATACGTCTGTCATTCTCCACGGAGCGATGATCTTGAGATCCGGAGCGAGGGCTTTGATTCCAAGCTCGAAACGAATCTGGTCATTTCCCTTACCGGTAGCGCCGTGGCAGATTGCGGTAGCGCCTTCTTTTCTTGCAATCTCTACCAGCTTTGCTGCGATTCCCGGACGAGCCATGGAAGTTCCCAGAAGGTATTTGTTCTCATAAACAGCGCCCGCCTGCACACAGGGAACGATATAATTTTCACAGAAATCGTCGGTGATATCTTCAATATATAATTTGGACGCTCCGGACAGTTTCGCTCTTTCTTCCAGCCCGTCGAGTTCCTCTCCCTGACCGCAGTCGATGCAGCAGCAGATAACCTCATAATCAAAATTTTCCTTTAACCACGGAATGATCGCGGTGGTGTCAAGTCCGCCGGAATAAGCCAGAACAACTTTCTCTTTCATATGTATTGCCTCCTAAAAAATCTTATTTTCTATTCTCGCGAGAGTGATCTGTCCGATACCCATCATATAAAGATGATAAATAGGTGTACCCAAAGGGCATCCCGTATGGCCATTCGGCCGTTTCACAAGGTATGTTGTACGGACAGTTATCTGCGGGGTTCTCAATCAGTACATGAAACACTATACACTATAACTTATAATTATGCAATATAAAATTGATAAAACTTTCAAAAATGTTAATTATATGCAAAAACATGCATAAAACAAAGCGGTATACATAAAATATGCATAAACGTAAAAGAGGAGTATTTCAAAATATGCAGGATATTTTAAGAAGAGTTTTGTGAAAGTACAATATATTCGGAAAAAATGCTTGACATTTGTTGAATAATCTGTAAAATAGAACGAAAGAAACGCTTTATCGTGGTAAAATGGCAAAGGAGAGAACGTTATGGGGAATATGTATAAAATGAATAATAACTGCATATATACTTTCGTTCCTGCGCTGCTGCAGATGAGCAGTGTGGTCTTTGTTGCCAAGCATACCCAAGTGAATGTACAGTGGACATTCATCCCGGCTTCCATGAAGTCTTCGGTGATGGGCTTACCGTCCCTCGCTTTTGTTCCGTGTCGACCGTGTCCCCTGGGGACGCACATAGTGGACAATTAAATATAGGCGGGTAACGATAGCCAGAGTTTCTCATTATGATGATTTCGTAAAGAGTATGGATAAGTGAGGGAGCTGATTCATAGGAAAGTATGTATGAGGGATTGGGAAGGAGATCCTATGAGGTATTTCCACAGCAAGTCGCATGAGTGCTACCATGCGATAGGAAGAAGATAAAGTCTGTGGGACATCTCATCGTATTCGAAAGCGGATAGGGAAGTTTCTTGAATTATAGAAAGTTCAGAGAATGCATTCTCAGATAACATAATCCAAATAAGAAAGCGAAAGCAAGGGTACAGTATAACTGGATACGTTTCCCTTGCTTTTTCTGTTGCCATGCATGCCTAAGTGAACGTCCAGTGGACGTTCATCCCGGTTGCCAAGCATACCTAAGTGAAGGTATGGCGGATATCTGTTTGGGATAACATTTTTGCAGGATTATGCTATGACAAGAGAAAACAGCGAAATCTTATAGGAAGAAACTCTATGAACATTTGAAATTAAACTAGAAAAAGGAGAAGAAGAGTGAAAAATAAAGTAGATTTTGGCAGCACTTAAATAAGGGGACATAATCCCCACATTTTTACAATATTCAATAAAACTGAATAAGAATTAGTTATCGTTGCGTTTTACTAATTTAGAGCTATCATAACCAAGGCTTTCAAGGTAAGCGAAAACATTGCTTTCATTTAGAACAACGCGTTCCACATGGTTTTGGGGATTCACCAATTCCTCATAGTCAGTAGGCGTAAATGGCTTCTTTTCAGATACCATATGGTAAATACAGACCATCATCATTCTTGCGATTGCAATAATTGCTTTCTTGTGGCCACGGCGCTTTTTAAGCCTGCCATACTTGATTGCAAAATAGGGCTGTTTTTTGCTTTTGATTGCAGCAAGGGCACACTGTACCATCATTGGTTTCAGATAATCGCCCGCTTTAGAAATTCGGACAGTTTTTTTCTTGCCGGCGGATTCATTGTTCGCAGGGGAAAGACCACACCAGGAACAAAGGTGTTTGGCATCATCAAAGATGTCCATGTCTACACCTGTTTCAGCAAGTACAATGGCAGAACTCAATTCCGTCATGCCTGGCATGGTGTTTACGAATTCGACAAATTCATAATAAGGTTTTATGCGGACATAGAGCTCTACATCGGTCTGGGTAATCATATCATCCAGATATTCCAGATGTCCGCGGGCAAGTTCCAGCTTTTTGGCCTGGTCTGTTTCAATGCGGTAGCCTTTAATAGCCTCAATGATTTCATCAGACTTGGCTTTTGCACCCTTTTTTATAAGTTTGCGGACGGCTTTTTCATCAATGCTATCAGCGGTATGCTCCAGCAGGTAAGACATGATTTCGGTTGCCGTTTTGCCAAAAGGGTCCGACAGTACGCTGGCAATACCAACATTAGAAACCGTCATGCAGTTCTGGATGCGGTTCTTCTCCGAAGATTTCATGCAGACCAGCTTAAAACGGTATCTTGTGATTTCCCGGAGCTGTCGAAAATCTTTTGGAGGGATAAAGGAGCACCTGACAAGGTCAAATTTGTAGAGGTCGGCAATCCATTTGGAATCTTTTTTGTCCGTTTTCTTACCCTTGAATTCCCGATAAGCCAGTCGTGAAACTTCCGGATATCCGAATTGATGGTGGAAAAGGATTTCTGGTTATATTCGGATATTCCGTCTGAATTGGTAGTTACAATGGTTGCAACGATAACGTTTTTGTGGACATCAAGCCCACAGCAGATGGAGTATTTTAACTTCATCATAAGTATCACCACCTTAATAAAAAGGAATAGCAACATTGACTGTCATCCTGCGACTGAATAAACATGGTTTATTACCAATGATAAGAGTCCGGGCTCAAAGTCCCACTTGTTTGTGCTTGAAAGGATGACGGCACATATAACCATACGGGGTCGAAATAAATTCGCCACTCCTCCTTCCGTGCTCTGTAGTGTATTGCTATTCCTAAGACCATTATAAACAAAGTGGAGGAGAGACACAACAAGCTTTTTCATGTCTTGTTTGTGCCTTGAGCGAAGCGAAAGGAATGATAAAAACCATGGAACTTAGAGCAGCATTGCGGGAGAAAAAAAGAATTGTGATTAAGGTAGGAACTTCTACAGTGACCTACGAGAAAACAGGGAACATTAACCTGGATAAGCTGGAAAAATTTGTGCGGATTCTGATCAATCTTCGAAATAAAGGCAAAGAGGTCATCGTGGTCTCCTCCGGCGCCGTGGGGATCGGAAAGAACGTCCTCGGAATTGAAGGCAGGCCCAGGGGAGCGGTAAAACAGGCCTGTGCGGCTGTCGGGCAGGGAAGACTGATGATGATTTATGAGAAATTTTTTGCAGAGTACAGCCAGCTTACCGCGCAGGTGCTCCTTACCAAGGAATCAGTGTACAGCGAGAACTGCCGGAACCATGCGAAGCGCACCTTTGAGGAACTTTTGGAGATGAATGTGGTGCCGATTGTAAATGCAAATGACGCCATCTCGGTGGACGAAGACAGCTACGGGAATTTCGGAGATAACGATACCATGTCGGCAGATGTGGCGGCACTTGTAGGGGCGGATCTCCTGATTATGATGTCGGATATCGAAGGTCTTTACACGGACGATCCCCGCAAGAATCCAAATGCCCGGTTCGTGCATACCGTGAACCGGATCGATCCGGCTCTGGAAGAGATGGGAAAAGGAGTAGGAAGCGAGCTTGGAACCGGGGGGATGGCGACAAAGATCGAGGCCGCCAAGATTGCCACGGAGGCCGGGGCCGATATGGTCATCGCGAACGGAGATAACATTTATGCAATTAATGACATCATGGCAGGAAAAAAGGTAGGGACTTTATTCCTTTCCAAGGAGCATCAGTATGACGGGGAAAATGAACTGGCGCCGGAGAGGGAACCCTACCGGAGACCTGCGAAGCATCGCAGAAAAATGGAGTATAGAAATACAGATAGGAGGAAGGCAGCATGCAATATGTAAAACAGTTAGGAATGCAGGCAAAAGAAGCGGAAAAGAAAGTCATGTATCTGGGAATGAAAGAAAAGGAGAGAGGGCTTCTGGCCGTGGCGGACTCTCTGGAAAAGAAAGCAGACTATATAATAGAAGAAAACCTGTTGGACATCGTGTTCGCGCATGAGAAAAATATGAGCGCCCCGCTTATTGATCGTCTGGTCCTTGACAAGAGACGGATTCGGGATATGGCAAACGGCCTCAGACAGATCGCGGCCCTTCCTGACCCAATCGGAGAGACGGTTTCCATGACCGTAAGGCCAAATGGTCTCCAGATCGGAACCAGGAGGGTACCCCTCGGGGTGGTTGGCATCATTTACGAGGCCCGGCCGAATGTGACGGCAGACGCCTTCGGGTTGTGTTTCAAAACAGGAAATGTGACAGTACTTCGGGGCGGCAGCGATGCGAATAAATCCAATAGGGCGATCGTCAGTTGTATCAGGGAAACACTGAAAAAAGAGGGACTTCCGGAAGACGCGGTCCTGTTAGTGGAGGGCACCAGCCATGAAGCCGCCACGGAAATGATGAGAATGAACGAGTATCTGGACGTGCTGATTCCCCGCGGGGGCGCAGGGCTGATCCAGTCGGTGGTGGCTAACAGCACGGTTCCCGTCATTGAGACCGGAACGGGAAACTGCCATATTTATGTAGATGAATTTGCAGATGTCCAAATGGCTGCCGATATTATTGAAAATGCAAAAACGCAGCGTTTGGGCGTATGTAATGCATGCGAGTCTCTGGTCATACATAAGGACATCGCTAGGGAGGCGATTCCGGTTATTTGCAAGAGACTGTTCGCGAAAAATGTGGAGGTACGCGGCGACGAGCGGGCAAGAATAGCCGAGCCATGGATTAAGCGGGCGACCGAGGAAGACTGGGGAAAAGAATATCTGGACGCGATCATTTCCGTGAAAGTGGTGGATTCCATCGAGGAGGCGGTGGAGCATATCAACCATTATAATACGGGACATTCTGAAGCCATCATCACAAAGGATTATGCGCATGCACTGTATTTTCAGGAGCGGGTCGATGCGGCGGCAGTGTATGTTAATGCCTCCACCAGATTTACGGACGGAAATGAATTCGGATTTGGAGCAGAGATCGGCATCAGTACGCAGAAACTCCATGCCAGAGGACCGATGGGGCTTAAGGCGCTGACGACGACAAAATACGTGATATTTGGGAATGGACAGATTCGATAATTGGTTGTGATTTGGGTAGAATTCGGCTATAATAAAACTACGAATGTGACGCGCAGGCAGGGAAAGGAAAGTGGTTTTATGGCACGGACCGTATCGATAGGATATCAGGAATTTGAGGATCTGATCAGGAATCAATTGTTTTATATTGACAAGACCAGATTTATTAAGGAATGGTGGGAACGCAGGGACCGGGTGACGCTGATTGCCCGGCCGAGAAGATTTGGAAAGACACTTACGATGAGTATGGTGGAACAGTTCTTTTCCGTGGAGTGCGCCGGGAGCGAGCTGTTCCTGGGACTTGCTGTTTGGCAGGAGGAAGTTTACCGCAAATTACAGGGAAGCTATCCGGTGATCTCCCTCAGCTTTTCCAATATAAAGGAAACCAGTTATGAGGAAACAAAGAAAAAAATCTGTAAGATCATTCAGCTGTTATACCGTCGGTATAGTTTCCTTTTGGAAGGAGAATTGCTAAGTTAGAGTGAAAAGGAAGAATTTCAGAGAGTGTCGGCAGATATGCCGGATTATGAAGCGTCTTTGTCCTTGCAGCAATTATCTGCATATTTGTATCGTTATTACGGGAAAAAGGTGATTATTCTGTTAGATGAGTATGATACACCGATGCAGGAGTCTTTCGTAAACGGATACTGGGAGCAGCTTTCGGCATTTATCAGAAATCTGTTCAATGCGACCTTTAAGGGAAATACTTACCTGGAGCGTGCGATTCTGACCGGAATCACCCGGATCAGTAAAGAGTCTATTTTCTCGGATCTGAATAATTTAAAGGTGGTCACGACTACTTCGGAGGAATATGCAGATTGTTTCGGTTTTACGGAAACAGAAGTGCAAAATATATTAAAAGAATACGGATTATCTGACAAAATGCAGGAAGTAAAAAGCTGGTACGATGGCTTTACATTTGGGAGCCATACAGACATTTATAATCCGTGGTCTATTTTAAATTATTTAAGTACCGGTAAATTGGGTGCATATTGGGCAAATACCAGTTCGAACGGCCTGGCGGGAAAGGTGATTCGCGAGGGCAGCAAGGATATCAAGCAGAATTTTGAAGCGTTGATCCGTGGGGAAGAAATTGAAGTCGTATTAGATGAACAGATTGTGTATGACCAACTGTTCGTGAAGGAAAGTGCGATCTGGAGTCTTCTGCTTGCGACGGGATATTTAAAAGTGAAGGGGACGCGATTCGTAGAACAGACGGGGCGCAGTTATTATAAACTTGCGCTTACCAATAAAGAAGTGCGGATCATGTTCGGAGATATGATACATGGCTGGTTCTCAGACTACGACAGTGGATATAATGACTTCATCAAAGCGCTTTTGCAGGACGATGTCAGAGCGATGAATGTATATATGAACCGGGTCGCGCAGGCAACGTTCAGTTTCTTTGATAGCGGCAATAAGATGTCAGCGGAGAGGGAACCAGAGCGATTCTATCATGGTTTTGTTCTGGGACTTGTTGTAGAACTGGAAGACCGCTATGGGGTGACCTCCAATCGGGAAAGTGGATTTGGGAGATACGATGTGATGCTGGAACCTAAAAATCATGCAGATACTGCAATGATTCTTGAGTTCAAGGTTCAGGATCAGGTGGAGGAAAAGGATTTACAGGATACGGTGAAGGCCGCCCTTAAGCAAATTGAGGACAAGAAATATGAAGTTGCGCTTCTTGCCAGGGGAATACCGGAGGAGAATATACGAAAATATGGTTTTGCCTTCCAGGGGAAGGAAATTCTTATTGGGAAATAAAATGTGGTATAGCGGAAAATAAAGATATTTCTTTGCGAGTAAAAATGATTAGAAAATTTTGTTTCATGAACTGGAAAAATCGGAATTTGAAAACCATGATTTCATAAGCGGTTACTGCCCCTCATAGGGCTTTAATAAAATCCTCCAAAACGCCCCCAAACAAAGGATTTATCGCAATATGTTAGCCTTATCCATTTATACGATTTCACTTGTGTTTATGCTTCCCTCGCTACCTCATAAGGGCAAAAACAAGGGAAGAAAAATCTAATAACAGGCTATAGCAGCGTGTGGCAATTGAAAAATGTACCGCGTATGCAAATGCATTATGTAAGAGGAGAAGCCAAATGAAATATCCTAAAATGATTATATTTGATTATGGACATACTCTTTTATATGAACCCGGTTGGGATTCCGTTAGAGGCAATGCAGAACTTCTGAAATATGCTACGAAGAATCCTAACAACTACACTCTTGAGGATGTCAGAAAAGCTGCGGAGTTGATTTTCGGGAAACATATCGAAAGCATTCGTAAAATCGGCTATGATATATGCGGTCAAGTTGGTGACAAAGTATTGTATGAGTATCTTGGAATTGAGTTTTCACTTACGCCGCTTGAGATGGAAACCGTTTTTTGGAACGGTGCTTCTAAGGGCGAAACTATGCCGGGTGCTGATAAAATGCTTGATTACATAAATGAAAACGGCATACGAAGTGCTGTCATCAGTAACCTTCTGTGGTCGGGAGCTGCTTTAACTGAACGGCTCAATAGATTATTGCCGGAGAATCAATTTGAGTTCGTTATGACCTCGAGTGATTACCTTATGCGAAAGCCTAATCGCATTTTGTTCGATATTGCTTTACAAAAAGCTGGTGTCTGTGCCGATGAAGTATGGTATTGTGGTGATAACCCGCAGGCAGATATTGAAGGAGCGTCGCAAGTCGGTATTTACCCCGTATGGTATGATAATGACACGGAAAAAGACTACAAAGATCGCTCCACTGAACATGTGCCTGAGTGTGAACACTTGCATATCCACGGATGGAATGAGATGATAGATTTGTTAGAGAGAATAAGAGTATAAAAAGCGCATTTCACTGACGAAGACGGAAATACCATGAGCACAAATTATATTTTTGTGCGAGGCGTGTATTTCGCTCTCAAACGCCGAGGGCTTTTACCCGCCGAAAAAGCATTTTGTATTCAGATAACTAGAATTCCCTTGTTTCGGCTCATAAGGGCAAAAACAAGG
Organism: Roseburia hominis; assembly: GCA_040702975.1. NCBI lineage: Bacteria > Bacillati > Bacillota > Clostridia > Lachnospirales > Lachnospiraceae > Roseburia > Roseburia hominis. The sequence goes on along the minus strand of CP159990.1, from coordinate 3,235,572 downwards.
GAAAATACATAAGGACAGAACACAAAACAAGCGAAACGCCTTGAAAATACAACATTTTCAGAGGGCTTGATAGATAAATCGGAATTGGCAAAGGAGATAAACGGACATGAAAAAGAAAATAGTCATATTGTTATCTGTCGTAGTAATTCTTCTGGTTGGCATTGCTGTTTGGTATAATGTTCCAATCGACTTAATGAATTTAGATCATAACGAAGTTAAAGAAATTGTTGTTTTTAATGGAAATAGTGGAAATACAACACACATTACCGACAAAGAGCAAATTCAATATATTATTGATAATTTGAATGACGTTGAAGTAAAGAGGTCAAAACCATCTATTGGCTATACTGGATATAGCTTCAAATTGACTATTTATCTATCCGATGGTAATGAAGCAGATGATTGGAATAATTTTATTATCAATTCAGGTGATACGATTAGAAAAGACCCGTTTTTCTATTCTGTCATAAAGGGAAAAATTGATTACAGCTATATAGAGAATATTGTAGAATAGTACGGGGGCTTTTTGCGCACAAATTAAAAGTTTTAAGATGACAGTTAACTTCAAGTTTTTGGAGGTCTATGAAAGATGGAAATGGAATTTATAAAAATAATCTAATAGAAGCCAAAAGACAGAGTGATTCAACATTATTTATAATTTGAAGAGGTAAAAGACATGATATTAAAAAATAAATATCCCATATGTGAATTTGATACTAGTAAAAATCCGATTATTCAACCAGGGGATTTTCTGGCTAAAAGTCTTCCGGAAAAATGTGTTATTACTTTTTTCAGGAAGGAACTGGATCGATATGCCCGGGAAAACAATCTTCCTGTCATCGGTTACCTTAACTCAGAAGTGTTTGACATACCTATTTATGAGTATGCATATGGTACAAACAGACTTTGTATTACGATGGCATTTTGTGGTGCGCCTGGTGCGGCTGTAACGCTTGAAGAACTATATGCTATGGGATGCAAAAAGTTCATAATTTGTGGAGGAGCAGGGGCATTAACAAAAGACAGTAAAGTGGGAGAAATCATTATCCCGGTCTCTGCTGTTAGAGATGAGGGGACATCCTATCATTACTTAGAACCATCTCGCGAAGTTGAATGTCATAAAGAGACAGTTGAAATTGTCATTTCGAGTTTGAAGCAAATGGGAATTCCATTTACAACAGGAAAAACATGGACAAACGATGCCATATACAGAGAAACACCTGACAAGATTGAATTAAGGCGAAACGAGGGCTGTATCACTGTGGAAATGGAAGCGGCAGCTTTTTTGCAGTGTCTCAATATTATGATATTCCGCTTGCCCAGTTGCTATATGCTGGTGATGATGTAAGCGGTGAGGTGTGGGATTCTCGAAATTGGAATATGCAAAAGAACATACGGGATAATTTGATTTCCTGTGCGGTTGAGATTGTAAAGAAATTGTAATGGGTTATGTGTTTATAATTTTGCTCTCAGAACTCACGGAAAGCATACAATCCCTATTCAAAAAAACGATAACTGCACCTCCAAGGGTGCAGTCCCTACTACGAAAAACGCCCTAACCATGGGCGTTTTCGCATACTCATAAAACGATAGCCGATTGTACCCAAGGGCATCCCGTATGGCCATTCGGCCGTTTCACAATGAATCAATTTGATTACGCAATATGGTGTGAGAGGTCGTAATTTCTTATAATTAAGAAATTCTTCCTACTCGATTAAGAGGAGGAAAAATAAAAAAAGTATTGCATAATATGCATAAAAGATGTATAATTATGCAATCGTATTCTATATCACACAAAAACAGGAAGAAACTCTTTACTTTAAGAAAGTTATGGGGTATAGTGTTTATGAATTATGCCCAGGCATAAGCCGGCAGGATAAAAGTGATGCTAGGGAAGCACTCAGCAGGAGGAAAAAATCATGATTAAAGCAGGAATTATTGGTTCTACCGGATACGCCGGAGGCGAGCTGGTACGAATTTTGACAGGACATAAAGACGTAGAGATCAAGTGGTTCGGTTCCAGAAGCTACATCGACAAGAAGTATGCTTCTGTTTATCAGAATATGTTTCAGATTGTAGATGCGGTGTGCATGGACGATAATATGGAAGAGCTTGCAGATCAGGTAGATGTGATCTTTACGGCTACTCCCCAGGGACTCTGCGCATCTCTGGTAAATGAAGACATTCTCTCCAAAGTGAAGATCATCGATCTGAGCGCGGATTTCCGGATCAAGGACGTGAATGTTTATGAGAAATGGTACCAAATTGAGCATAAAAGCCCGCAGTTTATAGAAGAGGCGGTGTATGGACTTTGCGAGATCAACCGTGAGGATATAAAAAAGGCGCGCCTGGTCGCGAACCCGGGCTGCTACACCACATGCTCGATTCTGACGGCATACCCGCTTGCAAAAGAGGGACTGATCGATATGGATACCCTGATCATCGATGCAAAGTCGGGAACCTCAGGAGCAGGACGCGGCGCCAAGGTGGCGAATCTGTTCTGCGAGGTAAATGAGAATATGAAGGCATACGGCGTGGCGTCTCATCGCCATACGCCGGAGATTGAAGAGCAGCTTGGCTATGCGTCCGGCAGGAAGGTCCTCCTTAATTTCACCCCGCATCTGGTGCCGATGAACCGTGGAATTCTGGCGACGGAATATGCGAAGCTGACACGCCATGTCACCTGGGAAGAGGTAAAGGCGGTATACGATAAATATTACGCGAAAGAGAGATTTATCCGCGTATTGGATCAGGACGTCTGCCCTGAGACGAAATGGGTAGAAGGCAGCAATTATGTGGATATCGGGTTTAAGATCGACCCGAGGACGGGACGAATCATTATGATGGGCGCCATTGATAACCTGGTAAAAGGCGCCGCGGGACAGGCCGTGCAGAATATGAACCTGGTGTTCGGCCTGCTGGAGGATACAGGGCTTGATCTGGTGCCGATGTTCCCGTAGGAATATCGCGGGAATGTAATCTGAAAGAAACGCACTTATATATAGAAGGAAAGGAATAGGAAGCAATGGAATTTCAGGTACGAGCTATGACAATCGAAGATTATGAAGAGGTCTATGCGTTATGGATCAAGATCAAAGGATTTGGAATCCGAAGCATCGATGACTCCCGGGAAGGCGTGGCGCGTTTCCTGAGACGGAATCCTTCCACCAGTGTGGTGGCAAAGTCGGACGGGAAGATCGTCGGCGCGATCCTGTGCGGCCACGACGGACGGCGCGGCTGCCTCTATCACGTATGTGTGGACCCGAGGTACAGGCGTCGGGGAATCGGTAAAAGCATGGTGGTTTATGCGATGGAGGCGTTAAAAGCAGAAGAGATCAACAAAGTTTCTTTGATTGCATTTACGAAAAATGATATCGGAAATGCATTCTGGAACACCATCGGGTGGACCCGGCGGCAGGATTTGAATTACTATGATTTTACATTAAATGAGAAAAATATTACGGCATTTATAGAGGAAACTTCATTTTAGCAAGTGTAGAAAAGCGATTTGGACAGAAAGGAAAAAAGAGTATGAAGATCATCACAGGCGGTGTGACCGCAGCAAAAGGATTTGAGGCCGCAGCTACGGCGGCAAAGATTAAATATCAGGACAGAACCGATATGGCACTTATCTACAGCCAGGTGCCATGTGTGTGTGCAGGAACCTTTACGACGAATGTGGTAAAAGCAGCCTGCGTAAAATGGGATATGCAGGTCGTGAAAAGCGGCGCCAAAGCACAGGCAGTCGTAGTGAATTCAGGAATTGCAAATGCATGTACCGGCGCGGAGGGCTTCGGATACTGCAAGGATACCGCAGATGCAGCGGCGCAGGCGCTTGGCGTGTCCGCGGACGGTGTGCTGATCGGATCGACCGGCGTGATCGGCAAACAGCTCCCGATCGACAGGATCGTAGCAGGCGTAAAGGCTCTGGCTGGGAAGAAGAATGCTTCCCTGGAAAATGGCACAGAGGCAGCCAAAGCGATCATGACGACGGATACCTGCGAGAAGCAGATCGCAGTGGAGATAGAAGTGGGAGGAAAGACGGTGACCATCGGCGGTATGGCAAAAGGGTCCGGCATGATCCACCCCAATATGTGCACCATGCTCAGCTTTATCACCACAGACGCGCTGATCACGAAAGAAGCGCTGCAAAAAGCCTTGAGTGATGACGTAGAAGAAACATACAATATGATTTCCGTAGATGGAGATACCTCCACGAACGATACGGTCGTGCTTCTGGCAAACGGCCTGGCCGAAAATGAAGAAATCACCGTAGACTGCGAGAGTTATCCGGTATTTGCCAAGGCGCTTCACACCGTGAATGAGTATCTGGCAAAGAAGATGGCCGGTGACGGAGAAGGAGCGACTGCCTTATTTGAAATGAAGGTCGTAAACGCAGATACCAAAGAAACCGCGAAGACTCTGGCTAAATCCGTGGTATGCTCGAATCTGACCAAGGCGGCGATCGCAGGACATGATGCGAACTGGGGGCGTATTCTCTGTGCTATGGGGTATTCCGGAGCACAGTTTGACCCGGAGAAGGTGGATCTGTTCTTTGAGAGCCAGGCAGGTAAGATTCAGATCATTGAAAATGGAACCGCAGTAGATTACAGCGAAGATATGGCGACAGAGATTCTCTCCCAGCCAGAGGTGACGGCGATCGCTGATGTGAAGATGGGAAGCTGTGAGGCGACGGCATGGGGCTGCGATCTGACCTATGATTACATCAAGATCAATGCGGATTACAGAAGCTGATCAGAAACAGAAAAGTGAAAAATCTCGGAGGAAACGATCATGAGTCAGAGTATGAATCAAAATATGCAGAAATATCTGGACAAGGCGGAGGTGCTGATTGAGGCGCTCCCCTATATTCAGAGATTTAACCGTAAGATTATCGTAGTAAAATATGGCGGCAGCGCGATGACGAACGAGGAACTTCAAAAAAATGTGATCAAAGATGTCACCCTGCTGAAACTTACCGGATTCAAGCCGATCATCGTTCACGGAGGCGGAAAAGAAATCAGCCGCTGGGTAGGAAAAGTCGGCATGGAGCCGCAGTTCGTGAACGGACTTCGGGTCACGGACGCAGATACCATGGAAGTGGCGGAGATGGTGCTGAATAAGGTGAATAAGGATCTGGTGCGCATGGTGGAGGAATTGGGCGTGCGCGCGATCGGAATCAGCGGCAAGGACGGCGCCCTTCTTAAGGTAGACAAAAAGTATTCAGACGGGGAAGATATTGGTTTTGTGGGAAATATCAAATCCGTAAATGCAGATATTTTGTTTGACTTGCTGGAGAAGGATTTCCTGCCGATCGTTTGCCCGATCGGACTGGACGACGACTATAATACCTACAATATTAATGCGGACGATGCGGCGGACGCGATCGCAAGAGCGGTCCATGCGGAAAAACTGGCGTTCCTTTCTGATATTGAGGGAGTTTACCGAGATTTTGAAGATAAAAGTTCTCTGATCTCCGAATTGACGGTGAGCGAGGCCCAGGAACTGATGGAAAATGGAAGCATCAGCGGCGGCATGATCCCGAAACTCAAAAATTGTATCGAGTCGATTGAAAACGGAGTTTCCAGAGTGCATATTCTGGACGGACGGATTCCGCACTGCCTGCTTTTGGAGATCTTCACAAAGAAAGGTATCGGAACGGCGATCCTGAAAGACAAGGAGACGGAGTAAATTTATAGTACAGACAGAAAGAAGGAGTTTTCATGGAAAATCAATATATGAAGGATATGGAGGAAGGTCTGGTAAAGACCTATAACCGTTTTCCGGTAGTGTTCGACCATGGTGAGGGCATGTATCTTTTTGATACGGACGGTAAAAAATATCTTGATTTTGCCGCAGGAATCGCCGTGTGTGGTCTTGGGTACGGGAATCAGGAGTTCGCAGATGGCATTAAGGCACAGATCGACAAGCTGATTCATACCTCCAATCTTTATTACAATACGACTTGCGGGGAGGCGGCTAAGGCGCTGGGACGTATTTCCCGGATGGACCGGGTATTTTTCACTAACAGCGGGACCGAGGCGGTGGAAGGTGCGCTGAAGGCGGCGAGAAAATATGCGTATACAAAACAGAGCGGCCGTTATGAGTTTATCGCATTTGAACATGCGTTCCATGGACGGAGCATTGGCGCGGTGTCGGTGACTGGGCATAAAGAATACAGAGAGCCGTTTGAACCGGTCATGGGCGGCGTGCATTTTGCCGAGTACAATAATCTGGACAGCGTGAAGGCGCTGGTAAATGAAAAGACCTGTGCGATCATTATGGAGACGATTCAGGGAGAGGGCGGAATTATCCCGGCGACGCCGGAGTTTATGAAGGGCGTGCGTCAGATCTGCGATGAGAATGGAATTCTTCTGATTTTAGATGAGATTCAGTGCGGAATGGGGCGCAGCGGCTCCTGGTTCGCATGGCAGCAGATGGGAGTAAAGCCGGATATCATGACCATGGCAAAAGCAATCGGAAATGGCGTTCCGGTGGGAGCATTTGCCATGACCGATGAAGTGGCAGAATATTCTCTGAAACCGGGCGATCACGGTACTACCTATGGCGGGAACCCGCTGGCCTGCGCGGCAGTGAAGACGGTGGTCGACATTTTTGAGAAGGAGCATATCGTGGAGCATGTAGGCGAGATCGCACCCTATCTGACCGAGAAACTGACGGAGATCGTGGACACCTGCGACGCGGCGGTGAAAGTAAAGGGAAAAGGGCTGATTCAGGGACTTCAGATTACGAAGCCGGTAGGAGAAATTTCGGCGAAGGCATTGCAGGAAGGACTGGTGATCATCAGCGCCGGAAGCGATGTGCTGCGCGTCATTCCACCGCTTATCGTGGAAAAAGAGCATATTGACGAGATGGCAGAGAAATTAAAACGTGTTCTGGCGTAAAATGAAGAATAAGAACCCGGTCATGGGGCATACTGGTAAAGAGAATGGAGGTATGCAAGATGATCGGGTTTTTGATTGCGCTTCTATCAGGAGCGCTTATGAGTGTGCAGGGAGTATTCAATACACAGGTGACAAAGACGACGGGAATGTGGGTGAGCAACGCCTGGGTACAGCTCAGCGCTTTTGCACTCTGTCTGGTGATGTGGTTTATTATGGGGAGGGACAGTGTGGCTTCCATCGCGAAGGTAGAGCCGAAATACGTGCTGCTCGGAGGGGTGATCGGCGCCGGAATCACCTGGACCGTGATAAAAAGTATGGAGCAGTTAGGACCGGCAAAGGCGGCGCTTCTCATCGTGATCTCGCAGCTTATCGTGGCATATGTGATCGAGCTTCTGGGACTTTTTGGCGTGGATAAGGAGCCTCTGGACTGGAGGAAGATCGGCGGCATGGTGCTGGCGCTGATCGGCGTTGCGATTTTCCAGTGGAAGTAGGCAAAGACCGCCATCTGTTCTTCTTGTTGTTCGTTAGTGACTACGCTGTAATTCGTCGAAATGCGACGAAAATTGCAAGAGTAGGTAGGTCTCTTTGAGAGTTGACAGCAGAATTACAATTAACGGTTGAGTTTTCCCCGGAAATTCGTTACAATAAACTTGTCTTAACCTGCAGGCTGATTTGGCTGAAAGGATTCTGGAGGGGCCGGACTTTTGCGCAGCGTAGGAGAACCAATGCAGAGAAGACATTATAAATGGATCAGAGTATGGATTAGCATAGTGATCGTATGTTTCAGCCTTGGCGGCTGCAAAAGCAGCCGGACACGGACGTGTTCGATACGATTTCCGAAGAGGAATTAGATTCAGAGGACGCTTTGAATGATAAGGACTCGAAGAAGACAGACGACTCCGGGGAGGAGGGGCGCGCGGAGATGACGGAAGCTGCATCTGTGTGTGTCTATGTCTGTGGAATGGTGGCAAATCCGGGGGTGTATACTCTCCCGGAGGGAAGCCGGATCGCAGATGCGATCGAGAGGGCAGGCGGAATGACTTCCGGTGCGGCGGACACGTATTTGAATCAGGCAGCGCTTCTTTCAGACGGTATGAAGATTTATGTGCCGTCAAAGGAGGAGGAAAAAGCGCTTCAGGTATCCGGAGGGGAAGCACGGGCCGGAGAGGGCAGCACGCCGGCGGATTCTGTGAGAAAAGTGAATCTCAACACGGCTTCAAAGGAAGAGCTGATGACCTTAAGCGGAATCGGTGAGAGCAAGGCTGAGGGTATCCTGGCTTACCGCGAGGAGCAGGGTGCATTTAAAAGTATAGATGAGGTAAAGAATGTTTCGGGAATTGGGGACGGGATATTTCAGAAAATAAAAGATCATATAACGATACAACAAAGTGCGGAGTAATCCGTATATCATAGTATAGTAATAAGGGAGAGGCAGTATGAGCAGAAAAGTATTGGTAGTAGATGATGAAAAATTAATCGTGAAGGGAATCCGTTTCAGTCTGGAGCAGGATGATATGGAAGTGGATTGCGCCTATGACGGAGAGGAAGCGCTGGAGATGGCAAAGCGTAAGGAGTATGACATCATACTTCTGGACGTGATGCTGCCCAAATGCGATGGCTTTGAGGTGTGCAGGCAGATTCGTGATTTTTCAGATGTTCCGATCGTAATGCTGACTGCCAAAGGAGACGACATGGATAAGATCCTGGGTCTGGAATACGGAGCAGATGATTACATAACAAAACCATTCAACATATTGGAAGTGAAGGCCAGATTAAAAGCGATCATGCGCCGGACAGGGAAAAAGGAAGAAACGAATCTTGCCGGAAAGCAGATCGTGAAAGGGGATCTGCGGATCGATTGTGAGAGCCGCAGAGTTTTTTCCGGGGACAGGGAGCTGAACCTTACGGCGAAGGAATTCGACCTTTTGGAACTGCTGGTCACGAACCCCAATAAGGTTTACAGCAGGGAGAATCTGCTGAATATTGTCTGGGGATATGAGTATCCGGGAGATGCCAGAACAGTGGACGTACATATCCGCCGTCTCAGGGAGAAGATCGAGGTAAACCCGAGTGACCCGAAATATGTATACACGAAGTGGGGAGTTGGTTATTATTTCAGGGGATAAAGTTACATCAAAGTTTATACCAAAGTTTATTATAAGGTTTCTAAAGAGTCTGCATGTGCGCATCGCATTCCTTTTTAGTGTGGTCGGAATTCTGGCGTGTATTTTTCTTAGAGGGGCTATTCTGGAGAATTACGAGCAGCGGGCGGTGTCGATGCGTACTGCGGAGATTCAGAACCAATGCATGATTTTGAGCAATCAGTTAATCAGTTCTAATTATCTGAAGAATACCAGTTCAGAAGTGATCAATGCGGAACTAACTCAGCTCTCCAATATTTATAATGGAAGAGTCGTGGTCATCAATGATGAATTTCGGATCGTAAAAGATACATATAATCTGCAGGAAGGTAAGACTATCGTCTCGGAGGACGTGGTCCGGTGTTACCGCGGGGAACAGACCAGCAGTTATGATGAGGAGAATAACTACATTGAGGTGGCGGTCCCGATTACCGAGAACGGCAACAAGGTACGTGGCATGATGCTCGTAAGTATTTCTGCGGACAGCGTTCTCGAGGGCGTGGAGGCACTAAAAGCCAGGAGCCGTGTGGTGACCGCGGCAGTGGGCGTGGTGCTGGTCATCTTTTCTGTTTTGGTAGGATTTTTTCTGGTGCGCCCGTTCAAACGGATCACACATACCATCGAGGAGATGGCGGACGGCTATGAGGATAAGCATTTGGAGGAAAATGCGTATATCGAGACCAGACAGATCTCGGAGGCGTTTAACAAATTGTGGTCCAGGTATCGGGTGATCGATGCTTCCCGGGAGGAATTTGTATCGAATGTGTCACACGAGCTGAAAACGCCGCTGGCGTCGGTAAAGGTGCTGGCAGATTCGCTTCTTGCCCAGCCGGAGGCGCCGGTAGAATTGTATCGGGAATTTATGGGAGACGTATCGGAAGAGATCGAGCGGGAGAATAAGATCATCAACGACCTTCTGGAGCTGGTGAAGCTGGATAAAAAGGGAAGCAATCTAAGCGTGGAGAGCCGGGATATCAATGAACTGGTGGAGCGTATTTTAAAAAGGCTCAGGCCCCTGGCGGCAAAGCGGAATATTGAATTGATATTTGAGAGCTTTCGTCCGGTGACGGCGGAGGTCGATGAGGTGAAGATGGCGCTTGTCATCACGAATCTTGTGGAAAATGCGATCAAATACAACAAGGAGGGCGGCCGGGTCCAGGTGACATTAAATGCCGACCATAAGTATTTTTATCTGAAAGTGGAGGATTCGGGGATCGGGATTCCCAAAGAGGAGATGGACAACATTTTTGAACGGTTCTATCGTGTGGACAAGTCACATTCCCGTGAGATCGGAGGAACAGGCCTTGGACTTTCCATTGCCAGAAATGCGGTCGTTATGCACCGGGGCGCCATCAAGGTATACAGTGAACCGGGAGAGGGCACGACCTTCAATGTACGTATACCGCTGAATTATATTGCGAAATAGAAAGAAGTGATCCTATGAAGAAAAGGACGGTTTTTTGTACGATTGCCGTAGTGCTTCTTTTGAGCTTTGGGTTATCGGCCTGCGAAGCGAAAGAAGAACCGGTAGATGCCAAATATAAGATTTACCATGTAAATACTGAAGGAACGGCACTTCTTGAGGTGGCCTACACGAAAGAAATCGGCGATGCGAATAAGGCAGTCCGGGATATGATCGGAAGGCTGAAGGTGAGCGACGACGCCAAGGAAGGGCAGCCGTCGATCCCCAAGGGAGTCGAGCTTTTGGATATGGTCCTGGAGGACGAAAAGCTGAGCCTGTATTTTAATGAAGCGTATGGGAAGATGAACGTGGTACAAGAGGTGTTGTGCCGCGCAGCGCTGGTGCGCACGCTGACACAGATCGAGGGCGTGGATCTGGTATCCATCTATGTGGACGGGAATCCACTTGCCAATCAGGACGGAGAAGTGTACGGCTATTTTCAGGCGGAGGATTTTGTGCAGAATACAGGGTCTTCCATCAATTCCTTCCAGGAGACGGAGCTGACATTATATTTTGCGGGCAAGAAGGGGGACACTCTGGTACCGAAGAAGGTGAGAGTCCGCTATAATAGTAATACGTCTAAGGAGCGGCTGATTGTGGAGAAGCTCATGAAAGGCGTGGGGGAAGAGTTTTTGCAGACGATTCCCAAAGGGACGAAGCTCCTTGGCGTGTCGTTAAAGGACGGCGTGTGCTATCTGAATTTTGATGAAGGACTCCAGAATGCTGCGGTGGGCGTAAAGCCCGAGATCATCATTTATTCGATCGTGAATTCCGTGACGGAGAGCGGCGCGGCGGGAAGAGTGCAGATTGCCATTAACGGGGACAGCAATATCATGTATCAGAACAGTGTGGATCTGAAGAAACCTCTGAGCAGGAACCTTGATATTGTGGAGGAAGAATAACCGGTTGAAAAAAAGATATGTATGCCAGGTCTTAACAGGCCTGGTGATTTTTATATGCATTCTGTATGCAGTGTTGGGGGAAAAAGCATTTCCCGCGCTGGCAAGATCCAGGTGCGAGACGCTGCTTGCAGAAGGGGAGACATCTGAGATCAGGGGGAGGATTTTCAAAAAAGATTGGAATGGGAAGGAGACACTCTTGTATCTGGATCGGCTTCGGATTGGGGAGGAAGAGGTGGAAAAGGAGAGGGTGACCGCCTACGTGGAAACGGAGGAGGTGCCAAAGATTGGCCAGTATGTGCAGCTTTGCGGCAAGGTTTCTTTTTTTGAGGAGGCATCGAATCCGGGTAATTTCGATCAGAAATTTTATCAGCAGAAACAGAGAACCTATGCTGCTTTTTATGAGGCCAGGATTCGGCAGACCTCTGGGGACGCGAATGTCCTTCGCGAACATTTGTGGAGCTTAAAGAGGTATGCGCAGACCGTCATCTTGCAATACTTAGGGGAAGAGAAAGGCAGGGTCCTGTGCTCCATGCTGCTGGGAAGTAAGATGACTTCGGGCGAAGAGGAGGAAGCCCCGTTTGGGGAGATCGTTATCGAAAGAATCCAGGAAAAAGAACTGTATCAGAAAAGCGGGATCGGGCATATTCTGGCCATTTCCGGGCTTCATGTGTCATTTCTGGGAATGGGGCTTTATCGGCTGCTTCGCAGGTTTGGCAGCCCGGTCCCTCCGGCAGCGGTCGTGGGAAGTATAGTGATGTGCTTTTATGTGATCATGACGGGGGCAAGCGTTTCAGCGGTCCGCGCAGTTCTGATGTTTTTGCTTCGCATGGGAGCGTATGTGACGGGCAGGGAGTATGATGGCGTGACAGCACTTTCGGTGGCGGCGCTGGCGGCACTTCTTACGAATCCGCTCTCCCTTTTGGATACCGGATTCCAGTTGTCTTATGGCGCTATTTTGGGAATTTATGGGCTGGGTTCGATGCTGGGAACGGAAGATGGGGTGGAAGAAATCGGAAATGATCCGGCAGGAAAGCTGCCAAAAGGGAAGGCCGTCTGGCTGAAAATAAAGAAGAGCCTGCGAATGCCTTTGGCAGTTCAGATCGTTCTTCTGCCAATTCTGTTATTTTATTATTATGAGGTGTGTCCGTATTCTCTTGTGTGGAACCTGGTGGCCATTCCTTTGGCGTCTGTGATTTTTGCGTGCGGGATTGGCGGAGTCCTGTTGGGGAGTGCGGCAGGGTTTCTGGCAGGTAGAGCAAGCGGTGCTTTCTTGGAAATAGCAGGAAAGGGTTTACACAGTGGCGCCGCGCTGGTCTTTAAGATAGTTGCCCTGGGAATGGAGTTCTATTATAAAGGTGCCGAATGGATTTTGTCTCTTCCCGGGGCAAGGTGGGTGACCGGCCGGCCGGGGGCCTTACAGATCGCAGGTTATATCGGATTCATGCTGGCTGCGGTGTTGCTTTTTAGAAGGACACGACGGCAGCAGAAGAATGTAAAAAGAAGAAGAGGGCAAAACAGCTTTCAAAAAAACGGAAGAAGATTAAGCCTGCTCGCCGGAGGGCTGATGCTCTGCGGTGTGGTGGTGCTGACCGTTTCGCGAACGGATTGCAGAAATCTGGAAATCGTTATGCTGAACGTGGATCAGGGAGATAGTTTTTTCATTCGCGGGCCCGAAGGAGGCACCTACTTGATCGACGGGGGAAGCAGCGGGGTGGATCAGGTCGGAAAATACCGGATCGAACCATTTTTAAAATCTCAGGGCGTGGGAAGTGTGGACTATGTATGGATTTCCCACGGAGATATTGACCATTTAAGCGGAATCATGGAGATGCTTTCCCGGAAACTGGTAGGAGTCAGGATTCGGAATCTGATCCTGCCGCCGGGGGAGGTGTGGGACGAGAAACTGACAGAACTGGCAAAGCTCGCAGGGGAGGCGGGGACCCGCGTTTGCGTGGCAGGGCCGGGGCAAAGTCTGGCGGAGGGGGAACTGACGATTTCCTGCCTGTGGCCAAAGGGTGAGTTCTCAGGAAATGAGGCCTCCATGGTTTTAAGCCTTACCTACGGAGAATTTGACATGCTGTTTACCGGAGATCTGGAAAAAGAGGGGGAGGCAGCCTTTATAGCGGAGCTTAAGGCGCTCAAAGAGGCAGGAGAGATGCCGGATTCGTATGAGTTGCTCAAAGTTGGGCATCATGGCTCTAAGTTCGCCACAAGCGGGGAACTTTTGGAGACAGTACGGCCTGATGCCGCATGGATCTCGGCCGGAAAGAAAAATCGCTACGGACACCCGCATCCGGATGTGCTGGAAAGACTTGCAAATTGGAGCGTTACCTTATATAATACGAAGGACGGAAATGCTGTAAAATTGTGTACAGACGGAAAGAAATATTGTATACTGAGACCATGAAAAGTTTAAATGAAGATTTGAAAACAGGACAATTTAAGAAGATTTATCTGCTCTGCGGCGAGGAGGGGTACCTGAAAAAGCAGTATAAGGACAGGTTCGTAAAAGCGATGGTGCCGGAAGGCGATACCATGAATTACACGTATTTTGAGGGGAAGAATACGAATCCCCGCGAGGTGATCGACCTGGCCGAGACGATGCCGTTTTTTGCCGAGCGCAGGCTGATCGTGCTGGAGAATACGGGATTTTTCAAAAATGCATCGCCGGAGCTTGCCGGGTATGTGAAGGAGATGCCGGAGACCACGTACATGATCTTTGTGGAAGAAGAGATTGACAAGAGGGGAAAGCTCTATAAAGCAGTCAAGGACAAGGGCCGCATTGTGGAGCTTAGCCGGCAGGACGAGCGGACGCTTGTCAGGTGGATCCTCGGGAACGTGAAAAAAGAGAATCAGGTGATGACAGAGTCTGCTGCACGGTATTTTCTGGGCAAAGTGGGAAACGATATGGAGAATGTCCAGAAGGAACTGGAGAAGCTGCTCTGCTATGCCATGCATCATACGGAAGTGACCGTGGCGGATATCGACGCGATCTGCACGACCCAGATCACGAACCATATTTTCGATATGGTGGACGCGGTCGCAGGCAAGGAGCAGAGGAAGGCGCTGGATTATTACTATGATCTTCTGGCGTTAAAGGAGCCCCCGATGCGGATCCTGTATCTCCTGACCCGGCAATTCCGGATTCTGATGGAGATCAAAGAGATGGAACGCCTGGGATATCCGCCGAAGGAGATGGCGGCGAAGGCAGGGATTATGCCGTTCCTGATAGGGAAATACCGCGCCCAGGCCAAAGCCTTTAGCGGGGAAGAGCTGCGTCAGATCGTGGAAGCCGGAGTGGAAAGTGAGGAGAGCGTAAAGACCGGGCAGATCGGGGACACGCTTTCGGTGGAACTTTTTCTGGTACAGTACAGCGCGGGAAGAGGATAGAACAATATAGAAATGACAGATAAGGAGTTTTTTGATTATGCATATGGATCAGAAGAAGATTCGGAATTTTTGTATTATTGCGCATATCGATCATGGGAAATCTACGCTTGCAGACCGGATTATCGAGATGACCGGACTCCTCACCAGCCGTGAGATGCAGTCCCAGGTGTTGGACAATATGGAGCTTGAGCGGGAGAGAGGAATCACGATCAAGTCTCAGGCGGTCCGCACGGTATATAAGGCGAAAAACGGCGAGGAGTATATTTTCAATCTGATCGACACGCCGGGACATGTGGACTTTAATTATGAGGTTTCCCGGAGCCTGGCGGCGTGCGACGGAGCAATCCTGGTGGTGGACGCGGCCCAGGGAGTGGAGGCGCAGACGCTGGCGAATGTGTACCTGGCTCTGGACCATGATCTGGACGTGATTCCGGTGATCAATAAGGTGGATCTGCCGAGCGCGGAGCCGGAGCGCGTGATCGAGGAGATTGAAGATGTGATTGGAATTGAGGCCCAGGACGCGCCGCAGATCTCTGCGAAGACCGGGTTGAATGTGGGTCAGGTGCTGGAGCAGATTGTGGAGAAGATTCCTGCACCGGCGGGGGATCCGGACGCGCCGCTTCAGGCGTTGATCTTCGATTCTCTCTACGACCCCTACAAGGGAGTCATCGTATTTTGCAGAATGAAGGAGGGCAATGTCCGCAAGGGAACGCCGATCCGTATGATGGCTACCGGGGCTACGGCTGAAGTAGTGGAAGTCGGGTATTTCGGAGCGGGCCAGTTCATTCCCTGTGAAGAGCTCTCCGCGGGCATGGTGGGCTATTTTACCGCCAGCCTTAAGAATGTCAAGGACACCCGCGTGGGCGATACGGTCACGAATGCACAAAACCCGTGTGCAAAGCCTCTGCCGGGATACAAGAAGGTTAATCCGATGGTCTACTGCGGTATGTATCCGGCGGATAGTTCCAAATACCCGGATCTTCGGGACGCGCTGGAGAAGTTGCAGTTAAACGATGCCGCCCTTCAGTTTGAGCCGGAGACCTCGCTTGCGCTTGGCTTCGGATTCAGATGTGGATTTTTGGGACTTCTTCATCTGGAAATCATTCAGGAGAGACTGGAGCGGGAGTACAACCTCGATCTGGTGACGACGGCGCCGGGAGTTATTTATAAGGTGCATAAAACAAATGGAGAGGTGATCGAACTGACCAATCCCTCCAACCTGCCGGATCCCGCTGAGATTGAATACATGGAGGAGCCGCTTGTAAAAGCGGAGATCATGGTGACGTCAGAGTTCATCGGCGCAATCATGGATCTGTGCCAGGAGAGGCGCGGAATCTATCAGGGAATGGAATATATAGAAGAAACTCGGGCAGTGCTCCGGTATCATCTGCCGCTCAACGAGATCATTTATGATTTCTTTGACGCGCTGAAATCCAGATCCCGGGGGTATGCTTCCTTTGACTATGAGCTGCTTGGCTACGAGCGCTCTGAGCTTGTGAAGCTGGATATCCTGATCAACAGAGAAGAGGTGGACGCTCTTTCCTTCATCGTATTTGCGGGAAGTGCGTATGAGCGCGGACGCAAGATGTGTGAAAAGCTAAAAGAAGAGATCCCGAGGCAGCTCTTTGAGATTCCGATCCAGGCGGCCATCGGAAGCAAGATCATCGCCCGGGAGACCGTAAAGGCACTGCGCAAAGACGTGCTTGCAAAATGCTACGGCGGCGATATCACGCGTAAGAAGAAGCTGCTGGAGAAGCAGAAGGAAGGCAAGAAGCGAATGCGCCAGGTGGGCAGCGTGGAGATACCGCAGAAAGCGTTCATGAGCGTGCTCAAGCTAGATGACAAATAGAAGGTAAGCAGAGGAATACCTAATTGATTTGAAATAAGAGGGGATAGTTTCTAAGACAGGGCTGTCCCCGTTTTTATTCCCGCAGAGGAGCGTAGATTAAATCTCTTGCAGCGTGCTGTAAGGCGCCACCTGGCAGTTGCAGGATAAGAGACTGGTGAGAAAGGAAAAAATATGAGGAAACCGTTAGAACTTTACATTCACATTCCCTTTTGTGTAAAAAAGTGTGCGTATTGCGATTTTTTATCTGCGCCGTCGACAGCGGCCCAAAGAGCAGAATATGTGGACCTCCTGTGTGAAGAAATACGTGTATGCGGCGAGGAATTGCGAAAAGAGGGGAAAAAGGACGGGGAGGCTTCCTGCGAGGTCACGACCGTTTTCTTCGGCGGAGGCACCCCGTCCATTCTGAGCACAGAACAGATTGAGCAGATCATGACGACGCTTCGGGGCGCATTTACTTTTGGGGAAAATGTGGAGATTTCGCTGGAGATGAACCCTGGTACGGTGACGGAGGAGAAGCTCATGGCATATAGGCGGGCGGGAATAAACCGCCTTAGCATCGGGCTGCAGTCCGTTCATAACGAGGAACTTAAAATGCTGGGGCGGATTCACACCTACGAGGAATTTCTCCGGTCATACCAAATGGCGAGGAAGGCAGGGTTTCAGAATATCAATGTGGATCTGATCTCCGCGATCCCGGGGCAGACTTTAGAGAGCTGGGAAGACAGCCTTCGAAGCGTGGCGAATCTTGCACCGGAGCATATTTCTGCATATAGTCTGATCATTGAGCCGGGAACGTTATTTTATGATTGGTTCGGCGAAGAAGGACAGAAAACGGAATTTGAGAAAGATGCAGGGCGGGACAAAGCAGAAGAGGGGCGGCCTGCTCTGCCCGGGGAGGAAGAGGAGCGGAAGATTTACCATAGGACCAAAGAGCTGCTCTCGGAATACGGATATGAGCGGTATGAGATTTCCAACTATGCAAAGCCGGGCTATGAATGCCGTCATAATCTGGGCTATTGGGAGAGGGTGCCCTATCTGGGATTCGGAGTGGGGGCCGCTTCTTTATTTCGGGACGCGCGGTACTCCAATCCGGCTGACATAGAAGAGTACCGCAGACATTTTACGGACAAGTTCCATGGAGACAGGCTTGGCAGGGAAGAGATGATGGAAGAATTCGTGTTCCTGGGACTCCGTAAAATAGAAGGAATATCAGGGGCAGAGTTTAAGACGAAATTCGGACAGGCATTCCATGAGATTTACAGAGAACCTTTAGAGAAAATGAAAAAGCTTGGATTTATGGAAGTAAGTGGTGACAGGATCGCACTTACAGAGGCAGGAATTGATGTGAGCAATGCGGTGTTTGTAGAATTCTTATTTTAAATGGCCTTAGGAGGCTTAAATGGGGGGAATCAGGCAGAAATTGTGCCAAAAGAGGAAGAGGCGATACATACGAAATCCGGTTGGGGGTAAGTTAGTGGAAAGGAGATACTTATGCAGACAGGGAGAGTAAGACAGGAGGAAATCAGCGAAGTTTCGGCGCTTATGTGCCGTAATTTTCTGGAGGTGAATATCCGGGACTATCCCCGCGCGATGATGGAGGAGCTTGCAGGCAGCCATACGCCGGAAAAAGTGGCGGAAATAGCAAAAAACGGGCACATGTATGTGGTGCGAAGCGAAGAGGGAAGGATATTGGGCACCGGAACGATCTGTATGATGGAGGGAAGCGAGACGGACAGCTACATTATGAGTGTGTCCGTGCTGCCGGAGTATCAGGGAAAGGGAATCGGGCGAAGGATTATGGAGGCGCTGGAACAAGATGAGCTGTTTCGCAGCACAAGACGAACAGAATTGCACGCGTCCATCACGGCCCACCAGTTTTATGAAGCATTGGGATATCACTATATGAAAGGCAAGGAGAGCCCAAATGAACTGGGACTATATGATATGGAAAAGAAAAGGGAGGAGCTGTAATGCTTAAGAATATTATTTTCGATATGGGAAATGTACTGCTGGAGTATGACCCGGAGGTTCCGCTTCGCGCATTCTGCGATTCCGAGGAGGCAAGGAATTGTATCCGGGCAGAATTATTTCAGGGGCCGGAGTGGGTGGAGAGCGACCTGGGGTATCTGACGCCGGAGGGCATGTTTGAAAAGGTCAGCCGCCGCGTGCCCGAAAAATGGCATGGCGCGCTGATGCGCTGCACCGAGGAATGGAACATCTGTATGACTCCGGTTGCAGGCGCACGCAGGTTTTGCGACGGGCTCCGCGAGGAAGGATACCATTTATATGTTTTATCCAATGCCAGCAAAGATTTCTATAATTATTTTCCCCGCTTTGCGGATCTTGACTATTTTGACGGAGTCGTCGTGTCGGCTGATATCCATCTGATCAAGCCGGACCCGGCGATCTACCGTTATCTGTTAGAGACCTATCATCTGATTCCAGAGGAATGCCTGTTCATCGACGACAGGCCGGAAAATGTGGAGGCGGCTGGGAAGCTGGGGATTCATGGACATGTATTTTCAGGGGATTATCCGAGAATTAAGGAAATGTGGTTTTGATTTAGAACGTGATTCAAAGCGGGAAAAGTGGAAATGGAACCATTTTAAAAGTGGTATCAAGTGTAGTTTTTGTGAATCTATAAAATAATTATAAACTGGGTTGACAAAGTGATTTCAGAGTGTTACATTTATAAACGAAAGATGTTAGCACTCAAATTAAATGAGTGCTAATAAGTGAAAAGGAGGCAGCCTATGGAGTCCATACAGGAGTTAAGTGACCGCAAGTCGAAGATTTTGCACGCGATTATCAAGAATTACCTGGACACCGGAGAACCGGTCGGCTCCAGAACGATTTCCAAGTATACGGACTTAAATCTAAGTTCGGCGACGATCCGGAATGAGATGGCGGATCTGGAAGAGCTTGGATACATCATGCAGCCTCATACATCAGCAGGAAGGATACCATCGGACAAAGGCTATCGCTGGTACGTGGATATGCTGATGAGCAAGAAGGAGCAGGAAGTCACAGAGATGAAGGAGCAGATGCTGGAAAAGGCAGATAAGATGGAACAGCTCCTCAAGCAGGCGGCGAAGGTGCTTGCGAATAACACCAACTACGCGACGATGATTTCCACTCCGGTCTATAATAGAAATAAGATCAAATTTATCCAGTTGTCTCAGGTAGACGAGACGCAGCTCATCGCGGTGATCGTGATGGAAGGCAACATCGTCAAGAACCAGATCGTGACGCTGGAAGAACCGCTCACGAACGAGGGACTCCTGAAGCTGAATATGCTGCTCAATACCTCCCTCAATGGAATGGCGATTGAGGAGATCAACCTGGGGCTGATCGCAAGACTCAAAGAGCAGGCAGGCATTCACAGCGAGATCGTGAGCAACGTACTGGACGTGGTAGCGAACATGGTTCAGGTGGACGACGGTATGGAAATCTACACCAGTGGAGCTACCAACATTTTCAAATATCCGGAGCTGAGCGATAAAAAGAGCGCCCAGGAGATCATCAGTGCATTTGAAGAAAAGCAGCAGCTTGCTTCCCTGGTCACACAGACGATGGCGAGCAGCGAGAACAAAGATATTCAGGTGTATATCGGTGGGGAATCCAAGGTGGAGAAGATGAAGGACTGCAGCGTCGTCACAGCAACTTATGAGCTGGGCGAGGGAATGCAGGGAACCATCGGAATTATCGGACCGAAGCGTATGGATTATGAGCATGTAATGAAGACTCTCAAGACGTTGATGGCAGAGCTTGACAATATTTTCCACAGAAGCAGTTAGTGGAATATACAGGCGGATTTGACAGATTTTAATATAGAAAAAGAAAGGTGGCAGACCGTTGGATAAGCAGATGAGCAATGAAGAAATGGTAAAAGAAGCAGTGGAAGAAGCAAAGAAGGCCGCTGAGGCCGAGGCTGAGCAGCAGGAGATGGAAAACGCTGAGGAGCCGCAGGAGGAAAAGGTCGCGGAAGCAGAAGGTGCGGAAGCGGAAGATGCAGAGGAAGAAGGCGGCAAGGAGCAGGAGACAGAGGCCAAAGAAACAGAAGAGACTGAGGAAGCTCCTAAGAAAAAAGGCTTTTTCGCAAAGAAGAAGGACAAAAAAGATGAGCAGATCGCAGATCTTACCGATAAGCTCACCAGACAGATGGCAGAGTTCGACAATTACAGAAAGAGAACCGAGAAAGAAAAATCTGCCATGTATGAGATCGGAGCCAAAGATGTTGTGGAGAAGATTCTCCCGGTCGTAGATAATTTTGAGCGCGGACTTCAGACCGTATCCGAAGAGGAACAGGAAAGCCCGTTTGTGCAGGGTATGTCCCAGATTTACAAACAGCTTATGACCACACTGGAAGGACTTGGCGTGAAACCGATCGAGGCCGTTGGCCAGGAATTCAACCCGGATTTCCACAATGCAGTAATGCATGTGGAAGATGAAGAGCTTGGTGAGAATATCGTAGCCGAAGAGTTCCAGAAGGGTTATATGTACCGTGACAGCGTGGTGCGCCACAGCATGGTAAAAGTAGCAAACTAAGGTATATTGTGTGCCATAAGAGGCACTTAATATAAATGAATACAGCAAATTAAAACAATTATAAAATATCAGGAGGTCACTATCATGGGAAAGATTATTGGAATTGACTTAGGTACAACCAACAGTTGTGTGGCGGTTATGGAAGGCGGACAGCCGGTAGTAATCGCAAATACAGAAGGCGCAAGAACGACACCGTCTGTTGTGGCATTCACAAAGACCGGAGAGCGTCTGGTAGGTGAGCCGGCAAAACGTCAGGCAGTAACGAATGCTGAGAAGACCATTTCTTCTATTAAGAGAGAGATGGGAAGCGATTATAAAGTAAAAATTGACGACAAGAAATACTCTCCGCAGGAGATTTCCGCAATGATCCTTCAGAAACTGAAAGCAGACGCAGAAGGATATCTTGGCGAGAAGGTTACCGAGGCAGTCATCACTGTTCCGGCATACTTCAACGACGCACAGCGTCAGGCAACCAAAGATGCAGGTAAGATCGCAGGTCTTGATGTAAAACGTATCATCAACGAGCCGACTGCGGCAGCGCTTGCATACGGACTTGACAACGAGAAAGAGCAGAAGATCATGGTATACGACTTAGGCGGCGGTACATTTGATGTTTCCATCATCGAGATCGGCGAGGGCGTAATCGAAGTTCTTTCCACAGCAGGAAACAACAGACTGGGCGGAGATGACTTCGACCAGAAGATCACAGAATATATGCTGGCAGATTTCAAGGCAAAAGAGGGCGTAGACTTATCCGGTGATAAGATGGCGCTTCAGAGACTGAAAGAAGCAGCAGAAAAGGCAAAGAAAGAACTTTCTTCTGCAACCACTACGAACATCAACCTTCCGTTCATCACTGCGACAGCAGAAGGACCGAAGCATTTTGACATGAACCTTACCAGAGCAAAATTCGATGAGCTGACACATGATCTGGTAGACAAGACAGCAGAGCCGGTAAGACGTGCACTTTCCGACGCAGGAATCACAGCTTCCGAGCTTGGCCAGGTACTTCTGGTAGGTGGATCTACCCGTATTCCGGCTGTACAGGAAGAGGTAAAACGTCTGACAGGTAAAGAGCCGAGCAAATCCCTGAACCCTGATGAGTGTGTGGCACTTGGAGCTTCCGTACAGGGCGGTAAACTGGCAGGAGATGCTGGCGCAGGCGATATCCTTCTTCTGGACGTAACTCCGCTTTCCCTTTCTATCGAGACCATGGGAGGCGTTGCGACCAGACTGATCGAGAGAAATACCACGATCCCGACCAAGAAGAGCCAGATTTTCTCTACCGCAGCAGATAATCAGACAGCCGTTGATATCAACGTTGTACAGGGTGAGAGACAGTTCGCAAGAGATAACAAATCCCTTGGACAGTTCAGACTGGACGGAATTCCGCCGGCACCGCGTGGGATCCCGCAGATCGAGGTTACCTTCGATATTGATGCAAACGGTATCGTAAATGTATCCGCAAAAGATCTGGGAACAGGAAAAGAACAGCATATTACCATCACAGCAGGTTCTAACATGTCCGATGCAGACATCGACCGCGCAGTAAAAGAGGCGGCTGAGTTTGAGGCACAGGACAAGAAACGTAAAGAAGCTATCGATGCAAAGAATGATGCAGATGCTATGGTATTCCAGACGGAGAAAGCGCTGAAAGAGGTTGGAGACAAGATTGACGCTGCAGACAGAAGCGCTGTTGAGGCTGACGTTCAGGCACTCAAAGACATTCTGGCAAAGGCCAACACAGATGAGCTTTCTGATGCACAGGTCGCTGAGATCAAAGCAGGCAAAGAGAAACTGATGGAGAGCGCACAGAAGCTGTTCACAAAGGTTTATGAGCAGGCACAGGCTGGCGCACAGGCAGGACCGGCACCGGAGGCAGGACCGGCTCCGGAAGGATTTAACGGAGACGACGTGGTAGACGGCGACTACAAGGAAGTTTAAGATAATCGAAAGATAGAGAGTTATTCTGCAAGGCGGAGTCATTCCGTCTTGCAGATTTCCGTTGCCAAGCATACCTAAGTGAAGGTCCGGTGGACCTTCATCTCGGTGCTTTGCATTCGGAAATACAGGAAATGAGGTAGGATTATGGCAGAAGCAAAAAGAGATTATTATGAAGTCCTTGGCGTCTCACGAGATGCAGACGATGCCACTTTGAAAAAGGCTTACAGAGCTCTGGCGAAAAAGTACCACCCGGATATGAACCCGGGAGATGCGGAAGCGGAGAAGAAGTTCAAAGAGGCGTCGGAGGCTTATGCAGTATTAAGTGATGCGGATAAGCGCCGTCAGTATGATCAGTTTGGCCATGCCGCATTTGACGGCGGGGCAGGTGGAGCCGGCGGATTCGGCGGCTTTGATTTTAATGGCGCAGATTTCAGTGATATTTTCGGTGATATATTTGGCGATCTGTTCGGAGGCGGTGGACGACGCGGCGGACGCGCCAACACAGGCCCGATGAAGGGAGCTAATATCCGCAAAGGAATCCGGATTACATTTGAGGAGGCAGTATTTGGCTGCGAAAAGGAACTGGAAGTCGTGTTAAAGGACCCGTGCAGCAAATGTAACGGAACGGGTGCAAAGCCGGGAACTTCCCCGGAGACCTGTTCAAGGTGTGGCGGCAAGGGTCAGGTGGTGTTCACCTCTCAGTCATTTTTCGGTACCGTTCAGAATGTGCAGACCTGTCCGGAATGCCATGGAAGCGGAAAGATTATCAAAGAAAAATGTCCGGATTGTGGTGGAACAGGTTATGTATCCAGCCGTAAAAAGATCAAGGTATCCATTCCGGCCGGAATCGACAACGGGCAGAGTGTCCGTATCCGGGAAAAGGGAGAGCCGGGAATCAACGGTGGCCCGAGAGGAGACCTTCTGGTGGAGGTTACTGTGTCCAGACACCCGCTGTTCCAGAGACAGGACGTACACATTTTCTCCACAGCGCCTATTTCGTTCGCACAGGCAGCGCTGGGCGGTGACGTGAGAATCAAGACCGTAGACGGCGATGTGATCTATACGGTCAAACCAGGGACAAAGACGGACACAAAGGTGCGTCTGAAAGGAAAAGGTGTTCCGTCCCTCAGAAATCCGCAGCTTCGGGGAGATCACTATGTGACTTTGGTGATCCAGACACCGGAAAAATTAAGTGCGGAAGCCAAAGAAGCCCTGCGCAGGTTCGATGAATTGTCAGGAAACAGCCTGAATCAGGAGACAACTTCGTCCGATTCCAAGGTCAAAGGAAAGAAAAAGGGATTCATGGATAAACTCAAGGAGACCTTTGAAGAATAATAAGGTTAAAATAAAAAGACCTACGAAAAGAAGGACAGAGACAAGATTTCATCTGTCCTTGATTCGAAGGTCTTTATTCCCGCGAGCAACGAGCCAAGCGGACATGCTTGCATGTCCATTTGACTTAGACAGCGGTACACTGCACTAATCTTCTGAGTCAAGCTCTCCGCCGATTACTCCGCCAAGTACGGCACTTACGGAAGCCGTCACAACAGCGGCAATGATCGCAACCCCAACAATACATACCAAAAATCCCATGCCAATATCTTCCTTTCTGTTATAAATTCCACTACCGTAGATGTCGGCAAAACCGTTGGCCGACCCTATAATTATTTACAGTATATCACATTTTGCATAATTTTCATACTGAAAATGAAGAAAATTTCTACGGATTTTTCCCGCCAAAACGAGGAATAAATAAGGAATGGGTGTGACATTTCGAAATGAATGTGTTATAATAGCGCAATGAGTGAGGGCAAACGCATATTTTGCCCTTGCCATGTGGCAACATACAGTTCTTGGCAACAAGGAGGGTTTATGAGTATGACAAAGAGACAGGCTAAGAAGGCAGTAGCGAAACAGAATGCACAAGCAGAAGAGACTTTAAAGGCTACAGAAGTAACCGTAGAGAATAAGGCAGAAGAGCTTAAGGAGACCGTAGCAGAAAAAGCGGAGGAAGTAAAAGAAGCAGCCGCTGCAAAGGTCAGTGAAGTAAAAGACGCAGCAGAGGAAAAGGCAGCAGAAGTAAAAGAAGCTGCTGGACAGAAAGTAAAAGAGGCCAAAAAAGCTGTTGGGAAAAAGACAGCTGATGTAAAAAAGGCTGTAAAGAAGGCAGCAGTAAAAAAAGAGATTAAGACCGAGATCGTATTGCAGTATGGCGAAAAAGAAGTGAATACGAAAGATATGGTAGCAGCAGTGAAGAAAGAATGGACAAAGGCAAAACACAAAGTATCTGATATTAAGTCCATGGAACTCTACGTAAAACCGGAAGATTACGCAGTATATTATGTAATCAACGGCGACACGACAGGTAAAGTTTGGTTGTAGGAAACATTTAGTGTAAATTAGAATGTATATTGCCATTGTCAGCATTCCGGAGAGAAGGGGAATTACTCTTTTTTCCGGATATGAAGGCAGAATCATTTCTTAAGTAATCAATTTCTGTAATACCCACAAAATGGAACAATCAAATAAAATGATCAGAGGTTAAAGGAGGAAGCAAGATGTTTAACTTTACCCAGTATGCACCGACGGAGATCGTATTTGGAAAAGGTGTGCAGCTTCGCACGGGGGAAGAAGTGAAAAAATGGGGAGGAAACAGGGTTCTGATTGTCTTTGGAGGCGGAAGTGTGATTAAAAGCGGGCTGCTTCAGACAGTAGAGGAATCTTTGAATCAGGAAGGAATTTGGCACGTGCGGTTTGGCGGGGTTAAGCCAAATCCAAGACTTTCTTTCGCCGAGGAGGGCGTAAGGAAGGCAGTTTCAATAGATGCAGATTTTATTTTGGCAGTGGGCGGGGGAAGCGCCATCGACACGGCAAAAGCGATCGCCCACGGAGCAGCGAACCCTAAGTGCGCTCTTTGGGATATCTGGACGAAAAAGGTGGAGACTAGAAGGCCGCTTCCGGTGGGCTGTGTGCTCACGATCGCGGCGGCCGGCAGCGAGACCAGCGACTCGGCGGTTCTGACGAATGAGGAACTGGGAATTAAGGCAGGACTCGGCACGGACCTTAACAGACCGCGGTTTGCGATCATGAATCCGGAGCTTACTTATACGCTGCCCAGATATCAACTGGCATGTGGAATCGTAGATATCATGATGCACACTTTGGAGAGATATTTTATTCCCAACCAGAGGAACCGTATGACGGACGAGATCGCGGAAGGGCTTTTAAGAGTCGTGATTGAGAGTGCAAAAACGGCTATGTGTGATCAGACCGATTATGATGCCATGAGTGAGATTATGTGGTGCGGCAGTCTGTCACACAATAATCTGACCGGACTTGGCCGGGAGAAGGATTTCTCAGTCCATAAGCTGGGACATGCGCTGGGAGCCAGATATGATGCGGCTCACGGAGCGACCCTCTCGGCGGTGTGGGGCTCCTGGGCGGAGTACGTATATGAAAATGATATTCCCAGATTCTGCCATTATGGCGAGAGCGTGTGGGGAATACATATGGAAAATGAAAAAGAGGCGGCAAAGGAAGCCATTCGCCGAACGGTAGCGTTCTTTAAAGAAATCGGTATGCCGGTGAATTTGGGAGAACTCGGAGTCGGAAAACTCTCGGAAGAAGAACTGAGGGAACTGGCAGGCAAGGCTACCATGGGCGGTACAGTGAAATTATCAAAGATCAAGGAGTTAGATGTGAACGATGTTTACAAGATTTTTCAGGCGGCAAACAGAGGATAGTCTGCATGTCAACTGGGGCCGGTTTTACAGACAGGTATGCCTGCTGGTCATTCCGATGGCGCTCCAGAACCTGATCAACGTGGGAGTGACAGCGGCGGATGTCATGATGCTTGGAAGAGTGGGGGAAAAAGTGCTCTCCGGCGCTTCTCTTGCAGGACAGATTCAGTTTATTATGACGCTGATCCTGTTTGGGACGACCTCCGGGGCAACGGTTCTGACCGCGCAGTACTGGGGGAAGAAGGATACCCGGACGATTGAAAAAATTATGGGAATGGGCATGTCGATCGGAATTTGTTCGGCTTTGTTATTTACCATCGCGGCGGAGGCTATTCCGGAAACACTGCTGCGGATTTATACAAGTGATCCCGCGGTAATCGCGGAAGGCGTGAAATACCTGCGAATCGTGGCGATATCATATGTGTTCATGGCGGGTACCCAGGTGTATCTGAATATTATGCGCAGTATTGAGCGAGTGGTGATCGCTACGGTCGTATACAGTGCTTCCCTTGTGACCAATGTGGTGATCAATGCACTTCTCATTTTCGGACTTTTGGGCTTCCCCAGGCTGGGAATCGTCGGCGCGGCGGTCGCAACGCTGCTATCCCGTGTCCTGGAGCTGGTGATCGTCGTGTGGTATGCGGCTGTTAAGAATAAAGTGGTGCGTTTCCATTTCCGGGATTTGTGGAAGATTGATAAGGTGCTGTTAAAAGATTTTATGGTGTATGCGACGCCGGTCATTTTGAATGAACTGATGTGGGGACTGGGCTCTTCGGCGAATACGGCGGTGATGGGACATCTGGGAAGCGCGGCGGTCGCGGCGAATTCCGTGGCGCAGGTGGCAAGGCAGCTTGCCACGGTGGTCGTCTTCGGGGTGTCCAATGCGACGGCTATTTATCTGGGAAGAACCATCGGTGAGAGGAACTTTAATTTGGCAAAGGCGTATGGAAGACGATTTGTCGGGCTTAGCCTGATCACCGGGGCGATCGGCGGCGGTATCATACTGGTCGCAGCGCCGATTGCGAACCGTTTTATGACGTTATCTCCGGAAGCACAGGGGTATTTGACGTTCATGTTCTTTGTAATGTCCTATTTCACCCTGTGCCAGGCGCTGAATACAACGCTTGTGGTAGGGGTGTTCCGCTCAGGCGGGGATACCAGATTTGGCCTTGTCCTGGACGTTTCCACGATGTGGGGCTGTTCTATTTTGATCGGAGCAGTGCTTGCATTTGTGTTCCACGCCAGCGTGCCGGTGGTGTATATAGTCCTGATGAGTGATGAGGTGATCAAGCTGCCGATCACACTGAAACGGTTTTTCAGTTATAAATGGATCAAGGACGTGACTCGTGATAA
Source organism: Roseburia hominis (assembly GCA_040702975.1). Taxonomy (NCBI): domain Bacteria; kingdom Bacillati; phylum Bacillota; class Clostridia; order Lachnospirales; family Lachnospiraceae; genus Roseburia; species Roseburia hominis. Next base: position 3,207,338 of record CP159990.1, on the reverse strand, counting down.
GAGCGAACTGGCAGCCGAATAGCGGCGTTTGGAAGAAAATGGGGAAATCGTCATGGTTTCTAAGAATATTGTGTAACAGTTCAGGTCCCCTCTGTTAATGGGAGGCAAACAGGCCGGTTAGTATAGATATTGTAATAAAGTCCTTGGTTTTGAAGGGAAAAAGAATTGGAATTTTTAACAAGCTGTGTTATGCTAGAAATAGTGAGATTTTAACCATCAGGTATAATAAAATAAAGCCTGATGGATATTTAGCCTGATTGTCAGGCATATTTAGAAAGGAGATACTATCATGAAAGTAATCGCAACAGAAAAAGCACCAAAGGCATTAGGACCCTATTCTCAGGGCTATGTTCACGGCGGAATCCTTTACTCCGCAGGACAGATTGCAATTAATCCGGAAACAGATACCGTGGAAGCGGATACAATCGAAGGTCAGACTGAGCAGGTCTGCAAAAATATTGCAGCAGTTTTGGAGGAGGCAGGAACATCATTTGATAAGGTTCTTAAGACGACATGTTTCCTGAGTGATATGGGTGACTTTGCAGCATTTAATGAAGTTTATGCAAAATATTTCACATCAAAACCGGCAAGAAGCTGCGTGGCTGTTAAGACTCTGCCGAAGAATTTGCTTTGCGAGATCGAAGTAATCGCGGTTGTAGAGTAAGTATACGGCAGCGCGAGAGGAAAATGAAGTTTGGAGGTTGAAGAAATGGCGGAAGAGACAAATAGCGGATGCTCACCGGAGGCATGTTCCTCCTGTGCACATGCATCTTCATGCAGCAGTAAGAAAAAAGATATGAAAGCACCGGCTAATCCCTATTCTCAGGTGAAGAAGGTAATCGGCGTGATCAGTGGAAAAGGAGGCGTAGGCAAGTCGATGGTGACTGCGACTCTGGCTCGTATGCTGGTGGAGCAGGGATATACGGTGGGAATCCTTGATGCAGATGTTACCGGACCGTCTATTCCAAAGATGTACGGTGTGCATGAGAGCGCGGTAGGAAGCGAGGAAGGAATGTTCCCGTGTGTAGCAAAAGACGGAACGAAAATCATGTCCGTCAATCTGCTTCTGGAGAATGAATCCGATCCGGTCATCTGGAGAGGACCGATCATCGCCGGTGTTGTAACGCAGTTCTGGACAGATGTTATGTGGGGAGATCTGGATTTTCTCCTGGTGGACATGCCCCCGGGAACCGGTGATGTTCCGCTTACTGTGTTCCAGTCCCTTCCGGTAGATGGGGTCGTGATCGTGACCTCACCGCAGGATCTGGTCAGCATGATTGTGAAGAAGGCTTACAATATGGCAAAACAGATGAACATTCCGGTACTCGGAATCGTGGAGAATTACAGTTATCTGGAGTGCCCGGAATGCGGAAAGAGGATTTCTGTATTTGGGGAGAGCCATATTGACGAGATTGCAGCAGAGCTTGGACTTGAAGTGCTTGGCAGGATGCCGATTGATCCGCATCTTGCAGATATGGTAGAGGAAGAAAAATTCTATGAAGTAAAGAATGATTATCTGAGCGACATCGTTGAGAAGTTTCAATAATTCAATAATGGTTCTTGAGCTGATAAGCTGGCGGGATACCGTCTGTGTGGATGAGAATTTGCACAGACGGTATTTTTATTAGTCATGTATACCTGGTGCAAGCCTGCTGGACGTTCGTCCCGGTTCGTGGAAAAATATTTTGGAAAAATTACCCTGAAAAAAGGTTGCGTGACAGGGTGAAGTATGGTATGATTTAAAAAGAACTTATGTTCGGAACATCAGTTCTAATCGAGGTTTGGAAAGTGGGAGGTGCCGTATGCGGATAGCGGAAGAGATGACGATGTATGAGAAGCTGAGTATTTTGACGGACGCGGCAAAGTATGATGTGGCGTGCACCTCCAGTGGAGTGGATCGCAGAGGAGACGGGACCGGAATGGGGAATTGCGAGAAGGCAGGAATCTGCCATAGCTTTTCGGCGGACGGGAGATGTATTTCTCTGCTTAAGATATTATTTACGAATGAGTGTATTTTTGATTGCAAGTATTGTGTGAATCGTTCTTCTAATGATGTGGTCCGGACTTCGTTTACTCCGGACGAAATCTGCCGCCTGACAATGGAGTTCTATCGGAGGAATTATATTGAGGGACTTTTTCTTAGCTCCGGCATTTTGAAGAGCCCGGATTACACGATGGAGCTGATTTATTCAGCATTATACAAGCTGCGGAAAGAGTGTAATTTTCAGGGATATATTCATGTCAAGGCGATTCCGGGGGCGAGCCTTGAGCTGGTGCGCAAGGTGGGATTTCTGGCAGATAGAATGAGTGTGAATCTGGAGCTCCCTACCAGGGAAAGCCTGCGCCTCCTCGCACCACACAAGAGCAGGAAGAATATTCTTGCCCCTATGCGTATGGTGCAGAACGGGATGCGGGAGAATAGAGAGGAGATTGCCGTTTACCGCAATGCGCCCCAGTTCGTTCCGGCGGGTCAGAGTACGCAGATGATCATAGGCGCTACGCCGGAGACGGATTATCAGATCATGCAGGTGACGGAGAGCCTTTATCAGAAGTTCGGGTTAAAGAGAGTATTTTATTCAGCGTTCGTACCGGTGAACGAAGATAAGCTCCTACCGGCCAGGACAGAGGCAGGTCCTCCGCTTTTGCGGGAACACAGGCTTTATCAGGCAGATTGGCTGCTTAGGTATTATCACTTTGAGGTCTCTGAGCTTTTGAACGAGGAGAATCCGAATTTTAACGTATTGATGGACCCGAAGTGTAATTGGGCGCTTCAGCATCTGGAATGTTTTCCGGTGGAGATCAACCGGGCAGATTACAAAATGCTGCTTCGGGTTCCGGGAATCGGTTACCGTTCTGCCGGGCGGATCGTGAAGGCCAGACAGCTGGGAGTGATCGGCTTTGAGGATTTAAAGAAGATGGGAGTTGTGCTAAAGAGAGCCCTGTATTTCATTACCTGTAATGGGAAGATGATGTATCCCACGAAGATTGATCAGGATTATATTACGCGGAACCTTTTGGATTCCAGAGAACGTCTGCCGGATTCTGTGAGGAATGCGGGATACCGGCAGTTATCATTGTTTGATGACGTAAGGTTTGGAGCGGGAGGTGGAATCCTGTGAAAAGAGTGTATATCTGCCAGGATTCTATTACTGGGCTGTATTCTGCGATTTATGATGCGTGGAAGGAGAGGCGGGGGGACGGAAGCGCGGGCATTGCACTCAAGAAGCAGATCGTCCCGGAGTTGTTCTGTGAGTATGTGGAGGTACAGGAGTCCCAAGAGAAGGCATTAGCGGTAGAAAGGCTGATTCGGAAGCATTTGGGGGAGTATGCATATGGAAGGTTGTACTATGCGGCGCTTTCCTATGAGCCGGATAAAGGAGATGCCATATTTGGGACGATGCGTTCAGCACGGCATCTCGCGGACAGTACAAAGATCATGGATCATTTGACGGACCCATTTGCCAGGAGGAGTTTTGAACTTGCCCGGAATGTGGGGAATGAAGCTCACTATTTTAAAGAATTTCTAAGATTCCGGGAACTAAAAAATGGGATTCTTTTTGCAAAGATCGAGCCGAAGAATCAGGTCCTTACCTGTATTGCCCCGCATTTTGCAGACCGGCTGCCAATCGAGAACTGGATGATCTATGATAAGACGCATGGCATGTTTGTGGTGCATGAGGCGCGCAAAAAATGGGTGTTAGTATCCGATCTGTGTGCAGACGAGAGCAGGTTTGAGGAATATTCAGAGTCCGAGGAGAAGATTCAGGAGTTATGGAAAGTTTTTTTTCAGACGATTTCGATTGAGGAGAGGGAGAGTTATGCCAGACAACGGCAGCATCTTCCTATCTGGTACAGGAAAAATATGGTTGAGTTTGACGAATAATCTGACAGATTCTGGGAATAATTTTGGCTGAAATGGCGATTGACTTTCACCCTTTTGAGTGTCATAATTGTGCCAATCAAAAACGAAAGGAGGGTGTTGATGATGGAGTATCGGCGACAAATAAAACTATCCGGACCAGAAGATGTCAGAGAATTCGTTCGTTTTGCCGAGCGATGTGATTTCGATATCAATGTCTTCTATAATCGTTTTATTGTCGATGCCAAATCTATTCTGGGTGTGTTCAGCCTGGATTTGAGTAAAGATCTGACAGTGGAATACAGCGGGATAGATGCTGGATTTGAGAATATGCTCACAAAATATTGTGTGGCATAAGAAGAGTTAAGATTGAGAAGCGCGCTTCCGGTGGAAGCGCGTTGTTTTTTTCCCATAAAGTGTGTTATACTGAGAACGCAATGTGTGTGTTGAAGTTGATTGTGGCAGATTTGCGCATTTGGTATTTGGCACATTAGAGGCTAAAGAGAGTTCAGGAGAGATATAAATGGAGCAGGAGACACCGGTCATCAGAATATCTGTCCGCAATTTAGTGGAGTTTATTCTGCGGGAGGGAGATATTGACAATCGAACAGGCGGCAGTATGGATAAAGAGGCTATGCAGCTTGGGAGCAAGATACACCGCAAGATTCAAAGACGCATGGGAGCAGAGTATCGTGCGGAGGTACCGCTTAAGACGGAGATTTCCTGTGAGGGATTTATTCTTCGGGTAGAGGGACGTGCGGACGGGATCATTGAAAGGGAGGACGAAGTTTTAGTCGACGAGATCAAAGGCGTTCTCTGCGAGTTGGAGAAGATTGAGGAGCCGGTGGGCGTGCATCTGGCTCAGGCAAAGTGTTATGCCTGTATTTACGCTTCGCAGCATTCTCTTTCCCGAATCGGGGTGCAGATGACGTATTGTCAGATGGAAAGTGAAGAGATAAAGCAGTTCCGTCAGGACTTTTCAATAGAAGAATTGCAGGAGTGGTTTGAAGCTCTGGTGCGTCAGTATGAGAAATGGGCGCGTTTTCAGGTCGAGTGGCGGGAAGAAAGGAATGCTTCCATCAAGAAACTGGAATTTCCCTTTGCATATAGGAAGGGACAGAAGGAGCTGGTATCGTCGGTCTACCGGACCATTTTGCGGAAGAAGAAGCTGTTTATCCAGGCTCCGACCGGCGTGGGCAAGACGATATCCGGAGTGTTTCCGGCGGTTAAGGCAGTGGGAGAAGAGCTGGGGGAGAAGATTTTCTATCTCACGGCTAAGACGATCACGAGGACTGTCGCGGAGCAGGCGTTTGACAAATTAAAGGAGCAGGAACTGCGGCTGAAAGTCATTACGATTACGGCGAAAGAGAAGATTTGTTTTATGGAGGAGACGGAGTGTAATCCGGAGAATTGTCCTTATGCAAAAGGGCACTATGACAGAGTGAATGATGCGGTTTTTGAACTTTTAAATGCAAGAGACGATATGAACAGGGAGGCGCTGGAGGAACAGGCGAGGAAGCATCAGGTCTGTCCGTTTGAGATGGCACTTGATGTGTCTACCTGGGTAGATGCGGTGATTTGTGATTACAATTATGTATTTGATCCGAATGCGCATTTGAAACGCTTCTTTTCTGATGGGGTGCAGGGAGAGTATTTGTTCCTGATCGACGAAGCGCACAATCTGGTGGAGCGGGGAAGGCAGATGTACAGTGCCAGCCTGATCAAGGAGGATTTCCTCGCAGTGCGCCGCCTGGTAAAAGGACAGGATACACGTCTTGCGAAGCGGCTGGAGGAATGCAATAAGCAGTTGCTTGAACTAAAGCGGGAGTGTGAGAATTATCAGGTGATAAACAGTGTTTCGCATATGTATCTGAAACTCATGAATGTGATGGCAGAGATGGAGCGGTTTCTGGAGATTTGCGAGGGAAAAGAAATACGGGAGCAGGTGCTGGAACTCTATTTTAATATTCGCGCATTCCTCGGGATTTATGACAGACTTGACGAGAACTATGTGATCTATACGGAGCTTTTAGAGGACGGAAGGTTCATGCTGAAGCTTTTTTGTGTGAACCCGGCGGCCAATCTACAGGAATTTTTGGATATGGGAAATAGTGCAGTCTTCTTTTCGGCCACGCTTCTTCCAATCCAGTATTATAAGAAGCTGCTCAGCACGGAATCGGATAACTATGCCATTTATGCGGATTCCACATTTGACAGAAGGAAACGTCTTTTATTAAATGGGGTAGACGTCAGTACGAAGTACACGCTGCGGTCCGAACAGATGTACCGCAAGTATGCTCTTTATATTCAGAATGCGGTGCGGGCAAGAAAGGGGAATTACATAGCTTTTTTCCCGTCCTACCGTTTTATGGAGCAGGTGTATGAGGCTTATGAGGAATTGGATACCGGGACAGAGTGTATCCTGCAATCTCATTTTATGAATGAAGAGGCGCGGGAGATTTTCCTTGAGACTTTTGAGGAAGAGAGGGAGGAAAGCCTGGTAGGCTTCTGCGTCCTTGGCGGAATCTTTTCCGAGGGAATCGATCTGGCTAAGGAGAAGCTGATCGGCGCCTTTATTATCGGGACAGGGCTTCCGCAGGTGTGCAATGAAAGAGAGATTTTGAAGCAGTATTTTGATAAGGCCGGTATGCAGGGGTTCGATTATGCCTATCTGTATCCGGGCATGAATAAGGTGCTTCAGGCTGCGGGGCGGGTGATACGGACGGAGGAAGATGAGGGTGTGATTCTTCTTCTAGATGAACGGTTTCGCGAAAGAAGATGCCGGGAGACGTTTCCACGTGAGTGGTCCGACTGCCAGATGTGCAGGATCGGGGACGTGGAGCAGCAGGTCCGGGCGTTCTGGGACGGGAGAGAATAGAAGAAAGTCAAGAAAAACAGGTAAAAATTTTCGCGGATTTTTGCTAAATCTCAACGATAAGAGGTCAATAGGCAAGGAAACAGAAGGAGAGTGGCAGATATGTCAATGGAAAAAGATAGAGAAAACGCGGTCACCGGACCGGGAAAGGGGACGCAGAAGCTGTTTGGTGTCATAGCATCGCTTATGCTGATCGTTATTTTCCTGATCAGCAGTTTTGAAATCGGGGCGTACAGTGATTACGGATTCTACGAGAAGGAATACAAAAAATATGGTGTAGCGGACGAGCTGTACATGGAGATGCCGGACATTATGGAGGTCACCCGGTATATGATGTCTTATCTGCGCGGGGGAGAGGAAACTTTAAGCATCGAGACGATGGTGGAGGGGAATCATCAGGATTTCTTTAATGAGCAGGACCGTTTTCATATGGGGGAAGTTCGGGATCTTTTTATCGGCGGACTTAGGCTTCGATGGATCGCTGTAGCGGTGCTGGTAATAGTGATTGCCTTGTTTATAAGGCTTCATGGGGATTGGCGGCGTATCCTTCCGGTCATGTACCAGAGGACGCTTGCTGTATTTCTGGGAATCACAGCGGTGCTCGGCGTGCTGATGTGGCAGAATTTTAACCGATGTTTTGTGATATTCCATAAGATTTTCTTTGACAATGATCTCTGGATCTTCGATCCTGAGACCGATTATATGATCCGCATGCTGCCGGAAGGTTTTTTCTACGATATGGCGGTGCGGATCGGAGTGATATTTATCGCTTTCCTGTTGATTTCTTTGGCGGCAAGCGTGATTTGGCGTGCGTATGTTTCCAAAAAAACAAAAAAATGGCGTAAATCGAATAGGAATGGAATGTACTTATAAAGAAGAATGTGGTAAGATAAAATCAGGTAATTTGGCAGCCCCCCTACCCTAGGGCGACTGCCTTGATATACTATACTTTCAACTTAATGGAGGAAACTATGAGCAGTGTAAAACGTGTGTTTGTGGAGAAGAAACCGGGATTTGCCGTGGAGGCAAAGGAGCTTCGCCATGAGGTGAAGAGTTATCTGGGCATTCAGACAGTAACGAATGTGCGCGTGTTGATCCGGTATGATGTGGAGAATCTTTCTGACGCTACATTTGAGAGGGCGTGCAACGGTGTATTTGCCGAGCCGCCGGTAGATGATCTCTATCTGGAAGACTTCCCGCATGGGAAAGATGACAAGATTTTTTCAGTGGAATTTCTTCCCGGACAGTTTGACCAGAGGGCGGATTCCGCAGTGCAGTGTGTGCAGTTCATAAAAGAGGACGAGCTTCCGGTGATAAGGACTGCCACTACTTATGTGATTGAAGGAGACGTAAGCGAGGAAGAGCTTGCGGCGATTAAGGCTCATTGTATTAACCCGGTGGATTCGCGTGAGACAGGGCTTGAGAAGCCTGAGACACTGGTGACTCAGTTTGAGGAGCCGGAAGATGTGAAGATTTTTGAAGGTTTTAAGGATATGCCGGAGGCAGAGCTTAGGGAACTCTATGATTCTTTAGGACTTGCCATGACATTCAAGGATTTCCAGCATATTCAGAAATATTTCTGTGGCGAGGAGAAGAGGGACCCGTCCATGACGGAGATCCGGGTACTGGATACCTACTGGTCTGACCACTGCCGTCATACCACATTCTCTACTGAGCTTACAGATGTGACCTTTGGCGAAGGGGATTATCTGGCGCCGATGGAGGAGACCTATAAGGAATATCTGAAAACGCACAGTGAGATCTTTAAGGGACGCGAGGATAAGTTCGTCTGCTTGATGGATCTTGCTCTTATGGCAATGCGTAAATTGAAAAAAGAAGGTAAACTTGCAGATCAGGAAGAATCTGACGAGATCAATGCATGTAGTATTGTAGTTCCGGTGGAAGTGGACGGGGTAGAAGAGGAGTGGCTTGTGAATTTCAAGAACGAGACACACAACCACCCGACTGAGATCGAGCCGTTCGGTGGCGCCGCTACCTGTCTCGGAGGAGCGATCCGTGACCCGCTTTCAGGACGTACCTATGTATATCAGGCAATGCGTGTGACCGGCGCAGCAGACCCGACGGTATCCGTAAAGGAGACCATGAAGGGAAAATTATCGCAGAAAAAGCTGGTGCGCGGTGCGGCTCATGGCTACAGTTCTTATGGTAACCAGATCGGACTTGCGACCGGAACGGTCAAAGAGATCTATCACCCGAATTATGTGGCAAAACGTATGGAGATCGGTGCGGTCATGGGGGCAGCTCCGCGGCGCGCTGTAATCCGTGAGACCTCTGATCCGGGAGACATCATTATCCTTCTTGGCGGCCGTACCGGCCGTGATGGCTGCGGTGGCGCAACAGGTTCTTCTAAAGTGCATACAGAAGCATCTATCGAGACCTGCGGCGCTGAGGTGCAGAAGGGTAATCCGCCGACAGAGCGTAAGATTCAGCGTCTGTTCCGCCGTGAGGAGGTCAGCAAACTGATCAAGAAATGTAATGACTTCGGTGCAGGCGGCGTGTCCGTGGCAATCGGAGAGCTTGCAGATGGACTTAGAGTAGATTTGGATAAGGTGCCGAAGAAATACGCCGGCCTTGACGGAACAGAGATTGCGATCTCAGAGTCCCAGGAGAGAATGGCAGTAGTCGTTGCGCCGAAAGATGTAGAGCAGTTCCTTGCCTATGCCGCCGAGGAGAATCTGGAGGCAGTGAAGGTGGCAGTGGTAACAGAGGAGCCGAGACTGGTTCTTTCCTGGAGAGGAAAAGAGATCGTAAATATTTCCCGTGCATTTTTGGACACCAACGGCGCACATCAGGAGACTACGGTCAAGGTAGATATTCCGTCAAGAGAGGATTGCCCGCTTAAGGATCAGGTTGAGGTGGGCGATGTGAGAGAAGCATGGCTTACTACCCTGAGCGATCTGAATGTATGCTCACAGAAAGGCCTTGTGGAGATGTTCGACGGTTCCATCGGTGCAGGCTCCGTATTCATGCCGCACGGCGGAAAATACCAGATGACCGAGACACAGGCGATGGTTGCCAAACTTCCGGTCCTCACCGGCAAATGCGATACCGTAACGATGATGAGTTATGGCTTTGACCCGTATCTGTCAAGCTGGAGCCCCTACCACGGAGCTGTTTACGCGGTAACGGAATCCATTGCAAAGATTGTGGCTTCAGGTGGCGATTACCGCAAGATCCGCTTCACCTTCCAGGAATATTTCCGCCGTATGACGGAGGATCCGTCCAGATGGAGCCAGCCGTTTGCAGCCCTTCTGGGCGCCTATAAAGCACAGATCGGTTTCGGCCTGCCGTCTATCGGAGGAAAGGACAGTATGTCCGGTACCTTTGAGCATATTGACGTACCGCCGACACTGGTTTCTTTTGCTGTAGATATTGCAAAGCAGGGCGATATTATCACGCCGGAACTGAAAAAAGCAGGAAATAAACTGGTATGGCTGCGGATCGATACCGATGAATATCAGCTTCCGGATTATGAGAAGGTCATGGAGCAGTACGGTAAATTTACCGAAGATATCCACAGTGGTAAGATTGTATCCGCTTATGCCCTCGACCGTCATGGCGTGATCGCGGCAGTGAGCAAGATGGCGTTTGGTAACGGCTTGGGCGTGAAGATTGAGCACAGTATGGACGCCAGAGAACTGTTTGCACCGGCATTCGGTGATATCATAGCGGAAGTTCCGTCAGACAAGGTTTCTCAGCTTGGCATTACCTATACGGTGATCGGCGAGGTGACAGATGATAGGACCTTCTCTTACGACGATGTGGCAATTTCCATGGAAGAGGCTGTAAATGCATGGACAGGAACTCTGGAAAAAGTATTCCGCACGGTTTCCGACGAGGCTTCCAAAGAAGAAGTGGCTTCTCCGCTTTACGATACAAAGGATATTGTGATCTGCAATCATAAGATCGCACAGCCGACCGTATTTATTCCGGTATTCCCTGGAACGAACTGCGAGTACGACAGTGCGCGCGCATTTGAACGTGCGGGGGCGAAGGCAGTCACCAGAGTATTTAAGAATATGAATGCGGCAGATATCGTTGATTCCGTGGCAGAGTTTGAGAAAGAGATCGCAAAATGCCAGATCATCATGTTCCCGGGCGGATTCTCAGCCGGAGATGAACCGGACGGCTCCGCGAAGTTCTTTGCTACGGCGTTCCAGAACGCCAAATTAAAAGAGGCTGTGGAGAAACTTTTGAATGAGCGCGACGGACTGGTGCTTGGAATCTGTAATGGTTTCCAGACTCTGGTAAAACTGGGCCTGGTACCTTATGGTGAGATCGTGGGACAGACCGCTGATTCTCCGACACTGACCTATAATACGATCGGACGGCACATTTCCAAGATGGTATACACGAAGGTCGTTACCAACAAATCTCCATGGCTTAGGTGTGCCAAGCTTGGCGGCGTTTACACCAACCCGGCTTCACATGGAGAAGGAAGATTCGTGGCGAGCGACGAGTGGCTTGATAAGCTGTTCGCGAACGGTCAGGTGGCGACCCAGTATTGTGATCTGGACGGCAATGTTTCTATGGACGAAGAGTGGAATGTCAACGGTTCATACCGTGCAATCGAAGGAATCACAAGTCCGGACGGAAGAGTGCTTGGTAAGATGGCACATTCCGAGAGACGTGGGGACGGAGTCGCGATCAACATTTACGGTGAGCAGGATCTGAAGCTGTTCGAGTCCGGTGTGAAATATTTCTTATAGTTTCTTTTGACAGGCTACGACAAGGCTGGGCAATAAGCAGTGAAATGAAGCAGTGGCCAGCCTTGTTGGATCAAGGAGAGCGACAGGTGTTTTGCTAATCAAGAATGCGCGTGGCGTTCTGCAGGAAGAAGGAAGTAATCTTGCAGAGAAGTGTGGCAAAAGGAAGAAAAAGTGAAAGAAATACGAAATGCACTTGCAGAAAAGATATAAAAAATCAATGAAACGATGAAAGAAATCATGTTTTATGAAACAGATTACACTCTGGATTTCAAAAAATACAAAAAATTACAAGAAAAATCTTGACAGACGGCTGTGTTTGCTTTAAAGTGGTAAAGGACAAAGACGTCTGACAAAAAGACGGTCTTCGGGCCGTCTTTTTATCGTCATAGATGCCGGGATATTTCATGGAGTTCCGGTATAGAATAAAAGAGAATATTTTCAGGAGGTATGAGTAGTATGTCTTACGTTGATGAAGTAATTGAGTTGGTAGTGAAAAAGAACCCCGCAGAACCGGAATTTCATCAGGCTGTAAAAGAAGTGCTGGAGTCCCTTCGTGTCGTAGTAGAGGCGAATGAGGAGAGGTTCAGAAAAGACGCGCTTCTGGAGAGATTAGTTGAGCCGGAAAGACAGGTCAAGTTCCGCGTACCGTGGGTAGATGATAAAGGGCAGGTTCAGGTAAATACCGGTTACCGTGTGCAGTTTAACAGTGCGATCGGACCGTACAAAGGAGGACTTCGTCTTCACCCGTCTGTAAACCTCGGTATCATCAAATTCCTTGGTTTTGAGCAGATTTTCAAGAACTCTCTTACCGGACTTCCGATTGGAGGTGGCAAAGGCGGCTCCGACTTTGACCCGAAGGGCAAATCCGATAGAGAAGTGATGGCATTCTGCCAGAGCTTTATGACAGAGCTTTGCAAATATATCGGTGCTGATACAGACGTACCGGCTGGCGATATCGGAACAGGCGCAAGAGAGATCGGTTACATGTTCGGACAGTACAAGAGAATCCGCGGACTGTATGAGGGCGTACTGACAGGTAAGGGACTCAGCTATGGCGGATCTCTGGCACGTACAGAGGCTACCGGATACGGACTTCTGTATCTGACGGAGGAGATGCTGAAGATGAACGGCCAGTCCATCGAAGGCAAGACCGTAGCAGTTTCCGGTTCCGGTAACGTAGCGATCTACGCGACCCAGAAAGCACAGGAGCTTGGCGCGAAGGTTGTAACTGTAAGCGATTCTACCGGCTGGGTATATGATCCGGACGGAATCGATGTTGCAGCGCTTAAAGAGATCAAGGAAATCAACCGTGCAAGACTGACTGAGTACAAGAAATACCGTCCGAATTCAGAATATCATGAAGGCAGAGGCGTATGGAATGTGAAGGTAGACATCGCACTTCCGTGTGCAACACAGAACGAGCTTCATCTTGAAGACGCAAAGGCATTGGTAGCGAACGGCGTGATCGCAGTCGCAGAGGGCGCTAACATGCCGACGACTCTGGAAGCAACAGAATACCTGCAGGCAAACGGCGTGCTTTTCGCACCTGGTAAAGCTGCAAATGCAGGCGGCGTTGCAACTTCCGCTCTGGAGATGTCTCAGAACAGCGAGCGTCTGAGCTGGTCATTTGATGAGGTAGATGCAAAGCTAAAGAACATCATGGTAGACATCTGTCACAATATGGCTGATGCTGCAGAGCGTTACGGAGCTGAGGGCAACTATGTAGTAGGAGCAAATATTGCCGGATTCGAGAAGGTAGTAGATGCGATGAATGCACAGGGAATTGTCTAAAAATTTGATGAATTAACGGAAAATGTAGGCCCAAAAAGCTATAGAAAAAAAGTTCAAAAAATGTCAAAAAAAGTATTGACATTTCCCGGAAAATGATAGTATAATAGCAGAGCGGGTTGCGGGAAAGCGACCCGCTAAATACGGGATCATAGCTCAGCTGGGAGAGCATCTGCCTTACAAGCAGAGGGTCATAGGTTCGAGCCCTATTGGTCCCATTTCACTGAAAAGTGAATATGGCGGAATAGCTCAGTTGGCTAGAGCACACGGTTCATACCCGTGGTGTCGCTGGTTCAAATCCAGTTTCCGCTACTGGGAAGAAAGCCTATCGTTGTAGGCTTTCTTTTTTTTAAACTATCAGCTATTATCGTGGCATTTCCTGTATAAATATGATAAAATGAAGCAGAAATATGAGATATGGAGGAAATTTAGTATGACACCAAAGATAAAAAGGATGTTTATGGCTCTAGTGGGAGCCTATTTGGCATATATCGGAGTAAATCTGGTAAAGTCGGCGCTTGCAAGTCAGCCCAGGTTTACAAACGCATTTGTGGTATTGGGTGTGCTTTTTGTGATTTTCGGACTGGCCACGATCATATTTAATATCAAAGGGTATTTAGAAGAGTGTAAGTCAGAAAAGGAGCAGAATGAAGATAACGAAGAGATGGCGGAGGCGGAAGAGGCAAGGTCTTCCGAAGCACTGAGAAAACAGCCGTCAGGCGCGGTATTTGCGAAAGTGGGAGAGCAGAATCAGACGAGTAAGGATGAGAGCGGATCGAAAGTCAAAGAGGAGGCCGCTGCAGCTGAGAAAGAGGCAGTAGATGGCGCGGCAAAGGCAGCCGCGGGAAATAGCGCGAAAGAGGAGGCCTCTGAATCCGAAGGGGAAGATGAGGAGGAAGTACTGGAAGAGGACGCTGACGAAGAAGGCGTGGAACCGGAAGACGAGGACGTCGAAGAGGAAGATCCTGAGGAAGAGGACGAAGACGAGGACGACGAAGAAGAGTAAAAGTAGGAAGAATAGAAAAGAGCCGGAAGAGTTTACCGTTAAAGAGAGGAGCCAGATACGATGCGAGTAGGAATGGGATATGATGTTCATAGACTGACGGAGGGTAGAGATTTGATCCTGGGGGGAGTTCAGATTCCTTATGAGAAAGGGCTTTTGGGGCATTCAGACGCCGATGTGCTACTACACGCGATCATGGATGCACTGCTTGGCGCGGCGGCGCTGGGGGATATCGGAAAGCATTTTCCCGATACGGACCCGCAATATAAGGGCATATCCAGTATGAAGCTTCTGGAACATGTGGCGGGATTATTAGAAGAGAATCTGTACATTGTGGAAAATATTGACGCCACGATCATCGCGCAGAGACCAAAGATGCGGCCGTATATCGAGACGATGGAAGAATATATTGCCAGAGCGCTTCATGTTCAAAAGGATCAGGTGAATGTAAAGGCGACTACCGAGGAGGGGCTTGGTTTTACGGGAAGCGGAGAGGGAATTTCCGCACAGGCCATTTGTGCATTGGAGAAGGTGACGAATCTGGCAAGTACCGATGTGACATATCAGATGAGTCCCTGTGAGGGCTGCGGAGGATGCAGACAATGATATTGCGGAGACTTAAGACGGAAGAGCATGCAAGGACGAGAACGCTTTGGCATAAAGTATTTGATGAAGATACATCTGAATTTCTGGACTATTACTATACGTTTAAAACCGATGAGAATGAGATCTATGTGATCGAGGCAGAAGGGGATATCCGCTCCATGCTGCACTTAAATCCCTACTGGCTGCGGATCGGCAGGAAGGAGGCGGAAGCGCGTTATATCGTGGCGGTCGGCACGGATATCCTTTATCGGAAAAAAGGGTTCATGACGGAGCTTTTAAGAAAATCACTGCGGGATATGTACGCGAAGAATCTGCCGTTTGCCTATTTGATGCCGGCAGCGGAGAGCATCTATTATCCGCATGGATTTCGGTTTATCTATGCGGCAGAGCAGTGGAAGGCATCTGTGGAAGGTAAAGAGGAGGTCTCGATTGAGAGGCTGACCTGCCCGGCAAATACCGAAGGACGTAAGGCTATGCCACGAACGGCGCTTCCCTCCGACTGCAAACAGATTGCAAGGTTTGCCTCTAAGATTTTAAATGAACGTTACCAGGTGTATGCAAAAAGAGACTGGCAGTATTATGAACGGCTCCTGGAGGAGCAGAAGAGCCAGGAGGGCGGTATTCTTCTGGCGGTAAGAAACGGCGAGATCAGAGGCGCAGTCCTGTATGACGAGGAGGCGGGATTTTCCGTAAGAGAGCCTCTGGTTGAAAAGGGAGACGAGGCGGTTTTTGAAGAAGCCGGACTTGTGCTCACCAAAAAGAGAAAGAAAAAACCGATGATCATGGCGAGGCTGCTTCATGTGGAGAGTATACTGGAATGTATGGTCTGCCATGAAGAGATGGAAGTGATGTTCGTCCTTGTAGATCCGATTATCCGGGAGAATAATAAATTGTTTGGAATCCGGGGCAACAGTGAGCATTTGGTAGTGCGGACCCGGCCGAATATCAGAGGGAAATACGAAGATATTCAGAGAATCAGCGTGGAAGCGCTGACCAGTATTCTCTTCGGTTATAAGAGTATTGCGAAGATTGAGGAGGAAGAGAAGGAAGTATTTTCCGAAGAGTTTAAGAGCGAGATTCGTAAGCTTATTCCTCTAAAAGGTGTATTTTTGAATGAAATCGTATAGGAAAGATTGACAAATTCTCAAATTTCGCATACAAATATATCGGTAGCATTTTGGAAGGAGAGAGATTTATGGGAATGATTTCTTATATTAAGGAAGAAATAGCAGTAATCAGGGAACGGGATCCTGCGATCAAGTCCAACATGGAAGTGCTGCTTTATCCCAGTTTCAAAGTAATCCTGCATTATAGGGTCGCGCATAGATTATATAAGAAGAAACATTATTTTCTGGCCCGCTGGATTTCCCAGAGAGCAGCCAGAAAGACCGGGATCGAGATTCACCCCGGTGCGCAGATCGGGAAAGGTCTGTTCATCGATCATGGCAGCGGCGTGATCATAGGGGAGACGGCCATTTTGGGAAATAATGTCACGCTCTATCAGGGAGTGACGTTAGGCGGAACCGGCAAGGAGAAAGGGAAGCGTCACCCGACTTTGGAGGATAACGTCATGGTCAGTGCCGGGGCGAAAGTGATCGGTTCCTTTACCGTTGGAAGAAATTCCAAGATTGGCGCGGGATCTGTGGTGATCGAAGAGGTACCTCCGAACTGTACTGTGGTGGGCGTTCCGGGGCGTGTGGTCCGCATGGGAGATCAGAAAATTCCCCGTTCCGATATGGATCAGGTGCATCTGCCCGATCCGGTGCTGGGCGATATCAGAGAGCTGCGTTCGGATAATCTGAGACTTAAGAAAAAGTTGGATGAATTGGAAAATACATTGAATCAAATGAAAGAAGGAGAGACACATGAAAGTATTTAACACACTGTCAAAGAAAAAAGAAGAGTTTATTCCATTAGAGGAAGGCAAGGTCAAAATGTATGTCTGCGGACCTACCGTCTATAATTTTATTCATATTGGAAATGCAAGACCGATGATCGTGTTCGATACGGTGCGCCGTTATTTTGAGTATAAAGGCTATGAAGTGAATTTTGTTTCCAATTTCACGGACGTAGATGATAAGATCATCAAGAGGGCGATCGAGGAAGGCGTATCCGCCCAGGAAATATCGCAGAAATATATTGCGGAGTGCAAAAAGGATATGGCGGGCATGAATGTAAAGCCGGCGACGGTGCATCCGCTTGCCACAGAGGAAATCTGCGGTATGATCGAGATGATTCAAACCCTGATCGACAAGGGCTATGCGTATGAGAAGAACGGTACGGTATATTTCCGCACCAGAAGATTTGAACAGTATGGAAAACTTTCACACAAGAATCTGGATGATTTGCGTTCGGGAAATCGTTCCCTTTTGGTTACCGGAGAAGATGAGAAGGAAGATCCGTTGGATTTCGTTCTCTGGAAACCCAAAAAAGAAGGCGAGCCGGCATGGGAGTCTCCCTGGTGCGACGGGCGTCCGGGCTGGCATATTGAGTGTTCTGTGATGTCCCGAAAATATCTGGGAGAGCAGATCGACATCCATGCGGGCGGAGAGGATCTGGTATTCCCGCATCATGAAAATGAGATTGCCCAGAGCGAGGCGGCAAATGGCAAGGAGTTTGCAAAATATTGGATGCACAATGCATTTTTAAATATTGATAACCATAAGATGTCAAAATCTCTGGGGAATTTCCGCACCGTGCGTGAGATCAGCGAGCAGTATGATCTTCAGGTGCTTCGGTTCTTCATGCTCAGCGCGCACTACAGGAGTCCGCTGAATTTCAGCGCCGATTTGATGGAGGCGTCGAAGAACGGCCTGGAGAGGATCGTAAATGCGGTGGATAATCTGAAGCACCTGCTGGGCGCAGTAAAGACAGAGGCGATGACGGATGCGGAGAAGGAAGCATTTGCAAAGACAAAAGAATATGTAGATGAGTTTGAGTCTTCCATGGAGGATGATTTCAATACGGCCGATGCGGTCGCGGCAATCTTTGAACTGGTAAAATACGCCAACACCACGGCTTCTTCTGAAAGCTCACGGGAGTATCTGCAGAGTCTGATGGACCAGATTGTGACACTTTCGGACGTTCTGGGCCTGATCGTGAATAAGCAGGAGGAGATGCTGGATGCCGAGATCGAGCGATTGATCGAGGAGAGACAGGCGGCAAGGAAAGCAAAGGATTTCGCAAAAGCGGATGCGATCCGTGACGAGCTTCTGGCAAAGGGAATCATTCTCAAGGATACGAGAGAAGGAGTACAATGGAAAAAAGCATAGGATTTGATATACCTTATATGCGGGAATTCCTGGACATGGAAGAGGTGGATATTCAGAACTATTCACCTCTTGCTTTCGCATATATCGGGGATAGTGTGTTCGATCTGCTGATTCGCACATTGGTGGTGAGCAGAGGAAATAAGCAGGTGAAAAAGCTCCATCAGGAGACCAGCAGTATCGTTCAGGCCAGCTCCCAGTCGGAGATGATGCGCGTATTGCAGCCGCTCCTGACGGAGGAAGAGCATGCTGTGTATAAGAGGGGAAGGAACGCCAAATCCGTCTCCCCGGCAAAGCATCAGACTCTGACAGACTATCGCCGGGCTACCGGCTTTGAGGCCCTGATTGGGTGGCTGTACCTGAAAAATGACTGGGAGAGGATCCTGGAACTGGTGGCAATCGGGTTAAAGCATTTGGAAGAAAAAGAAGAGGCATAGCGTTTGGCGGGAATGTGCGGGAAATGCTGTGGCGATGAAAAAAACAGGACAAGAATATAGAAAGATTGGGAAAAAAGATGAGCAGGGAAAACAGGCAGGAAAACAAAGCGGAAGCGTTTGACAGGGAGCAGGAGTCGTGCCAGCAGATTGAGGGAAGAAACGCGGTGATCGAAGCATTCCGTTCGGGGAGGCCGATCGATAAATTGTATGTTCTGGACGGTTGTCAGGACGGCCCTGTACGCACCATTGTGCGTGAGGCAAAAAAGCATGATACGATTTTGCAGTTTGTGACAAAAGAACGGTTGAATCAGATTTCCCAGTCGGGGAAGCATCAGGGTGTGATCGCAGTGGCGGCAGCATATGAGTACGCGCAGGTGGAGGATATGCTGGAGCTGGCCAGAAAGAAAGGGGAGGATCCGTTCCTGATTCTGCTGGATAATATTGAGGACCCGCATAATCTGGGAGCGATCATCCGTACAGCGAACCTTGCGGGAGCGCATGGCGTGATCATACCCAAACGCCGCGCGGCCGGGCTGACGGCGACGGTCGCAAAGACATCGGCGGGGGCGCTGAATTATACTCCGGTGGCTAAGGTCACCAATCTGGTGAAGACGATGGAGAAACTGAAAGCAAAGGGACTTTGGTTCGTCTGTGCGGATATGGATGGAGACGTGATGTATCGTGTAAATCTGAAAGGCCCAATTGGGCTGGTAATCGGAAATGAGGGCGAAGGCGTGGGCCGCCTTGTCAGAGAGACCTGTGACATGACGGCCTCTATTCCTATGAAGGGAGATATAGATTCACTGAATGCGTCTGTGGCAGCAGGAGTGCTTGCCTATGAGATTGTCCGGCAGAGACTTAGCTAGGAGTGTGGACCGTGAGCGTGAATTATGAAGCAATGACGGATGAACAGTTGATCGTAAGGCTGCGTGACGGGGAGAAGCCGATCACCGATTATCTGATGGAGAAGTATAAAGGAATGGTGCGCCAGAAGGCAAAAGCGATGTATTTGCTGGGCGGCGAGAATGACGATCTGATCCAGGAGGGCATGATCGGGCTGTTCAAGGCGGTGCAGGACTATGACGGGGAGGCCGGAGCGTCTTTTCAGAGCTTTGCACAGCTGTGCGTGTCGAGACAGATGTATAGCGCCATCAAAGCGGCGCAGAGGAAGAAGCACATTCCTCTAAATTCTTATGTGTCGATTTATTCTTATGCGGAAGGGAGTGACAAGGGGGAGGGAGTGCCGCTGGCTGAGACTATTGAGGCGGGAGCGGACAGTAATCCGGAGGAACTTCTGCTTGGCAATGAGTATGCCAATGCCTTCGAAGAGGAACTAAAAAACAGGCTCAGCAAGCTGGAAAATCGCGTATTGTACCTTCATTTGCTGGGAATGGATTATTTGAAAATCGCTGACTTGATGGATAAGAGTCCGAAAGCGATTGACAATGCGCTTCAGAGAATCAAGGGGAAGGCGCACTTGATTCTGGAAGAGAATTCAAAAAGATAAAAAGGTTACAGTTCAGCCGGTGGGCTGAGCTGCAACATAAAGTGTAAAGTAAGTGTATAAAGAACAAGTTAATTGTTCTTTGTACACTTTTTTTAGTTGCAAAAAAACCAGTAAATATAAGGAAAGGAGGCATATATGTCATATAAGCACTTTACATTTGAAGATCGGAAAATTATTGAAAAAATGTACAAATCTGGAGCTACTACAACTGAAATTGCATTTACATTAGAAAAAACAGCTACATCTGTAGGGCGTGAATTAAAAAGACTTCCAGCTGGACAGTATACTGCTGATGCGGCAGAAAAAGATATGTTATTGAAAAAGAAAAATCATATCAAAAGTACAATAGAAGAGTCAAGGAGAAATCGACAAGATGTTTATCGTAAAATTATACGGTGTTGTATCAGGTTGAAACCAGAGGCAAGTGAATATGAGATTGCGCGAGCTGCAGAAATGCCGATAGAACGAGTAGAAAAATATTTTCCTGAATTAAAAGAAGAACTCAGAAGAAAACGGGCGTAGGCTTTTAAAAGGAGGGATGAATAAGAAAAACGCCCACGAATGGAGCGTCTCTCTTAACAATAATTTTATATTCATTACAACTATATTGTAAAGGATAAAAAATAAAATGTAAAGATTGTGTTTCGAATTTCTGGAATAGGGAGTGAATTATGGAACATGAAACATATCAGTTAATTGATAAAGAACACATGGATAACGAAAATATGACGTTTCAGATTTCAGAACAGGATCAAACCATGCGGATAAATGATCAAAAGATAAAGGAAATTTTGAAACATCATCGTGAACTGGTAAAGCAGATTCATAGGAGAATTATAGATATTCGAAAACTTGCGGAGGAAACAAATGATCAGTTGATAGAGGTAGCTTCTTTTGCAAAACGTGATTTGCATAATGCAGAATTAGCGGATGTTTACATCAGATATCAGCAACTGATCAAGGAAAAAGAACAAGATCTGGCAGATGAAATGTCAATTTTATCTACATTAGCAGAAGGAGTCAATCGGCTTTACATATGCTTTCAAGCATTACAGGGATTAGAGTACGATATACTAGATCGGCTCTATGTGCAAAAGCTTCCTTATAAGGCAGTAGAACAAGAGTCTGGATTAAATCATCGTATTTTTGAATCTAAGCGTAAATATGCGATTGAGCAGATACAGCTATTATATGAAAGTCATCTTACAAATGCACAGATTTTACATTATTCAGAGCAGCAAGTTAGAAAAAAGAAGTCGCAAACAAAAAGGCACGGATATGAACAGTTATCCATGTTTGATTAAGAAACATGTTTTGTACCGAAATTCGGTACAAAGTCAAAGTAACATTTTTATAAAAAACCAAAAACATACAAACGTACCGAAATTCGGTACAAAAAGGAGAAGTAGCATGAAAACAATCGTCGTTGGAAATTTAAAAGGTGGCGTAGGGAAGACGACTGTAACAGTAAACCTTGCTTACAGTCTGTCAATTTTAGGAAACAAGGTATTGGTTATTGATTTAGATCCACAGTGTAATTGTACAAGATATTTTGCAAAAGTTTCTCAGAGTGGTTATACGGTGCAAGATTTATTACATGTACCGGAGCGGATCAATCAGGTTATTTATCGCACAAAATATCAGAAGATTGATGTGATTCGTGGAGATGCAGAGCTTACTTGCTGTGATCAATCATCACTTAGTAAGGCATTTCAAAAGTTAAAGAAAGTGTATGATTATTGTATTATTGATACGCGCCCTGTATTCGATATTTTAACACAAAATGCTGTGGAAGTTGCAGATTTGTTGCTGACACCAATCAAATTTGATAATTACTGCCGTGATAATTTAGCTCTTGTAGAGCATGTTTATGAAAATTTTATAGAGAATACAGATCATTTTAAATGGAAAATCTGTGCCAATATGGTGGCAAATACAAAAGCACAACGCAGTACCATGCAGGATTTACTAGAAAAACATATGTATCCGATACTTGATACTTGTATTAGCCGTTCAGCTGTTGTGGATAATGCATTGTTACAATATAAGCCTGTCTTGCGACACAGAAAGCACAGCACCGTTGCAGAAGATTTTCTTGAACTTGCGAAAGAATTGATTGCAGAATGGGGGTAAGAGCATGGCTAAGATTTCCAATGTATTTCAAAAAGAAGATGTAAGAAAAGAAGTTCATCCGAAGCGGATTACAAAATGGATTCATTATACAAAATTAAAAACGAATAAGGATCAGTATTGTGAGGCAAAAGATGAGGAAGAAATTCAGGCATTAGCAGATCTAATCGAAGCAAGCGGTGAAGTATTGCAGGATATACTTGTACGGAAAACAGATACAGATGAGTATGAAATTATTGCAGGTCATAAGCGAACAGCAGCATGTAAGCTGCTTGTAGAACAACGTGGAAAAAAACAATTTGAGTTTTTGCCGTGCATTGAAAAAAATATTAGTGATGTAAAAGCAGAGTTTGAAGTTTACAGCAGTAATGGTCATCATGAAGAAACACCATATGAAACAATGCATAAGTTAGAGCGGATGCAGTATCTTTTGAAACACTATCCAGAAGAATTTCCGGACATGCAAAGAGGAAGGATGGTTGACCGTCTTGCAAAGCAGTTTCAAATGAAAAAAACAACAGTTGGAGAATACCAGAAAATTTCAAAAAATCTAAGTGATAAAGCAATGGAAGCATTTAAGCATGGGACGATCAAAAAGAGCGCAGCTGTTACACTTGCTAGTCTACCGGAAGAGACGCAAGAGCAGCTATTGGAACAAGGGATTCTGACGGATGTAGAAATAAAAAAATATAAGCAAGAACAGCAGATATTTGAACATAAAGCAGAAGAGCAAACGGGAGTTCCGGAAGAAAAAGTGATTTCAGAAATTCTTTTGTTAGAATTAGAATCTCCGGTTTATCAGAAAATAATCTCCGGACAACATTCCTATTTGTTTACAAAAGATCAGGCAGTTTTGTGTTTGGGGAGTACTGTGAAATTACAGTGTCATGGAGAAGAGAGAAGTGTAAAAATTATTAACAAAATTTCAGCAGATACAGAGCGCGCATTAAAAAAAGGTTTTTGCATGTTATGGTTGGAAGTATGTGAGGAATAGAAAAGATGAAGAGATATCAAGAACTATTAATAAAATTAGTGAGATTTCTGATGATTATTGGGATCATCCAGATTCTTGAAAAATATTTTTCTGATCAAATCTGGAGTTTAGCGATAGAATTTGGTTTATTAATTGTTGGATTACTTTTTGCGGCAGATTTACTGAACGAAATTCAAAATAGAGATAAAAAGTAATTTGGTCATATATGAGAAAGGCAGGAGACGGTATGAAAAAAGAAATGGATAAAATTCAGTTTGAGAGCAGGGCAGAGGTAGGCGAGATGATACGAGTAATGGAGAAGTATGTGGATGCATACCCAAAAGAAAAAGACAATAAAACAGTAAAAGAACTGTATAATCTGCTTGATATTATGGAGATGGAGTGGTAAATTTGGTCACTGTCTTGCAGATTCTCAAATTATGAAGAGAAGTCTGTTGTCCGCGAAGGCACAAGACAGTCTGCATACATAGATTATGTGTGCAATGTATGTTTTTGGATACCGGGGAGTTCTCCGCTCTCCGGTATATCAAAAGAATACATATAAAATGTACCGAATTTCGGTACAACAGAAGATAACAGGAGGAAGAACTTCATGCAATTATGCTATCATACGCTATTAAAATTAAATAGATTAAGCAAAATGGAAATGAATATCTTTCTACTCCTAGTGCGCTATCAGGATGAATGCGGGAAAGTCATTGGTGCATATTATAAAGAATTCATGAAAGAACTTGGTTTTACAAGTAAACAGACTTTTTATAATGCATTAGATTCTTTGCAGAAGCAAAAGTTAATCTCAAGCAGTCAGGAAATGAAAGGGGATTTTGATATTACTGTATTAGACAATGAGGGGTTCTCTAAACAAGATCAGCCGGATTATATTAATATGAATCTGGCTATTTTTCGGACGAAAGAATTCTATGCATTGAAAAGTCATGAAAAATATATGCTGCTTGACTTGATACGTTCAACGAAGTTAAACAGAGGGAAACGAATCATTAGTGTAGAAGAGTTCTATTCACAATATGGTAAAAAATTTCATGTCTCACATAGAACAATCCAAAATTATCTTCGAACAATGAAAAAATACTTTCATATTTTTTCTCAAAACGGAAAATATTATATTTGTTATATCGGAGGAAAACTTTTTGAAAAAGTAAAACGGAATTCTTGTTGTAAGAAAAAACAGACAATAAAAGTACCATATTCTGCAGCTGAACAGAAGCGGGAATATCTTGGGAAAGTACTGCTTCGCCGGGCAAAACTTACTATCGAACATACTACAGATGCGTTAGATCTCGGTATACTAATGCACCAGTATCAAAAAGAAATTTCCTGTACCGGACAAAATGTATTTGAATTTTTTCAGCGTCTGTTGATGAACTATCATGTTTTAGAGCCAACGCTGTTATTTCAAATCAAATATTTTCATAAGCTCATCCGAAAAGAGCTGAATCTGGAACGAATTTAAGTCTTTTGCTGCGGTAATAGTGTCGCGGTTCTTTCTGCTATCTAAAATTCAAATCAATTTTCATTCCAACATATTTTTTGAAATTTCCCAGTTTATTTTAAACGTGTGAGTTCTTAAGATTTCGTAGACATATAGATATTAGGTAGATTTTTCTGTTTTTCTGGTCTAAAAAACAGGTATTTTTCTTTTTCATAGTCTAAAAAAGAACGTCAGATAACTTTCAAAGGAATTTCTAGTCTAAAAAGAGTGTGCATGATAAGAAGGGAAGTCTAATTTTTTACTATTATTTATTTTCAGAAATGCTGATATTTATTGCAGATTTTTTAAGAATCAGAGGACGGTATATTTATTCTAGTATAAAATTCCTTCTAACATGCTATGATTCAAATCTATTTCCATAGGATCTTCAAAACAAGATTTGTATAAAAAGACTTGACAATATCATGCACTGATATTATTCTGAGAGTGAGAAATGTAATGCACTGATATAAAAGGAGGAAGTAATATGGAATTTGGAAATGAAAAAATTATCATTACAGAAGAAAAAGTTTATAAAACATCTGAAGCACGAAGAAGAGCATCCAAGCGATATGAAGAATATATTGAACGGATTAATCCGTCTTTCCCCCCGGAACAAAGGAACGGATTCAAAAATTAGGATTTCAATGTGGCACATTTGTAAAACTGGCTGTAGAAGAAAAATTACAGGCATTAGAAAAAGAGCAAGAAGATGCAACGAAAAATATCAGTTAGCGATTTGCAGAAAGGAATATAGTTATGAAACTCAAAAAGGTATTAGTAATTATAATGACTGGATTACTTGTTTTTGTGCCGGGCTGTGGAGAGAAAGCAGAAAATCAGGTTACGGTATCAGAGTTAGCTGATCAGAAGAAGCTCGTTCAGAAAGATACTGAAAAATCGGAAACTTCCAAAATATCGAAAAAGGAGGATGTGAAATCTGAAGAAAAAGATTCGAATGAGAAAAAAACAGTCAAAGAAAAAGATGAGAGAACGTCTAAGATTTTAGATGAGAAGAGCAGTAAGAAAAAGTCGGGCAATAAGTCTTCTACGAAAAAAACATCACAATCATCTGGTGCAGCGGAGATAAATAAAAAACCCTCGAAAACATTCAACACAACACAGGAGAAGCCGAAGCCCTCAAAACCGTCTGGATCAACTGAGGAGAAACCGAAACCCTCGAAACCATCTGGATCGACTGAGGAGAAACCAAAGCCTTCGAAACCGTCTGGATCAACTGAGGAGAAACCGAAGCCCTCGAAACCGTCTGGATCGACTGAGGAAAAACCAAAGCCTTCAAAACCATCTGGAACAACAGAGGAAAAGCCAAAACCAGAGCATAAACATAATTGGATTGCAAATACAACGGTCGTACACCATGAAGAAAAAGGGCATATGGAAAAATATGTGATAAAAGAAGCATGGGACGAAAAAGTGGTAGAGTATGTAGATTATGCATGGGATTGCTGTAATGTATGCGGTGCAAATGTTACAGGATTTGCGGGAGATCATGCTTATCAACATGCAATAAAGGGAGAAGGCGGTGGACATCATACGGAGTATGATACGCGAGAAGAAATCAGCTATATACATCATGATGCAGAATATGGAGAACGTTGGGTAGTAGATCAAGCTGCTTGGGATGAAACAGTTATTACTGGATATCACTGTTCTGGATGTGGGGCAACGAAATCCGCATAATAAAGAAAAGTAGTTGGGGAATCTGTACCTAAAGTAACCTAGAGATAAAATTTTGAATCTGCTATGATATACTTAGAAAATGATATAAGGTAACGCTCAAAAGAGCGGTAAAAGGAATCACTTATGAAGGGATTCCTTTTTTGTACCCATTTATCAGAGAAAAGAGGTGTTCAGGATGCAGAGAAAAAAACGTGCGCCGCCAGAAAACGTATTGTGAAAAAGTAAATGAAAAAAGGAGGAACAACAAAATGTATCAAAGAAAATGCAAGCTGTTCCAAACCGGAATCGGTGTGTTGATTTTACTGTTAGGTTTGTGTTTCGCTATACTGTTTCAAATACAGACTGTAAATGCTAAGGAATCAGAAACATTAGAAATGCAACCATCTAAGGTGTCTGTCTCTATCGAAGAAAAAGAAAAAACAGTAGATTTAGAGGAAATATTTCCAGAAGAAGAGAAAAGAACTATTTTGACTGCTGGACTTCGTGAGGAATTATTGACGAAGTCGCAAAATGTGACATTGACAGTAGGAAAAAAAGTAAATTATGGAGGCTGGTCTACAAATTATTTTTATATTAATGGGCAGTTATCATATTGCTTGGAGCCAATCAAAAGCACACCGGGAAATGGAGGACATATCGCAGAATTATGGAATAATCAAGCTTTAACGAAGTGCCTGTATTATCTTCCGGGAGGACCGGGGTGGTCACAAGAAGTTAGGGATGCAATCTTCCCACCAATCTTTAACGATGATACATGCTATGCGATCAGCCATATCATTGTTTCTTATGCATATAATCCAAATCAGGATGCATTTCATGGGGTAGGACAGGATACGATGGAAGGTGCAATTGACATTTATAATGCGTTGTTGAGAAATTATTCTGATCCACCAAATGGTTCACTGAGTATTACGCCATCGCATAGAGATGCCCGGATCTGGACAGAAATAGATCCAAACAAACAGATTACAGATCAGTTTACTATTTCCGGGGATTCAAGAAATGAGATTAAGCTGTATCTTCCAGAAGGAGTGAAGCTTCATAACTGGACAAAAAATCAAGAAATTGCGGGGAATAATCAATTAGTTTCAGTATGGGGGAACGATACATTTCAGTTCAGTGCTGATTCTTCCAAAGTAAACGGTTTAATGGAGTGGAATGATATCAAAGGTTCAATTGATGGAAGATACACAGCATTAGTGATTGAAGGAGGCGGAGATCAGGATATTGGTGGATTAACATATACCAAAGATCAGGTAACTCCAATTAGTTTTTCTGTTCGTTGGTTAAGTCAGGGTTCTTGCCAGGTAAAAAAGCAGTCAGCCAATCCGGAAATTACACAGGGGAACACATGCTACTCCTTAAAAGATGCAGAGTATGGCATTTATAAGGAGAAAAGCTGCAGTACGCTTGTCGATAAAATGATCACAAATGAAGCTGGAGAATCTAATGTTGTAACACTATCAGCTGGAACTTATTTTGTAAAAGAGATCAAAGTGCCAAAAGGATTTGCACTGGATAAAAAAGTATATGAAATTCAGGTTCAGACAGGTTCTACCTATGTATTAAAAGTTACCGATCGGCCAACAATGGACCCGGTAGGCGTATTACTTGGAAAAATTGACAAAGAAACTAATCAGAATAAACCACAGGGAAGCGCATCTTTAGAGGGAGCGTTATTTGAAGTAAAGTTTTATAGTGGTACACCATCCAACTCAGATCCAGGAGCAACCGGAAAAAAACCAGTACGAACATGGATTTTCAGGACAAATGAGAATGGTTATTGTTATTATGAAGCTCAATATTTAGAGTCAGGAGATGACTTATATTTATCGCCATCAGGTACTCCATCGCTCCCAATTGGAACACTTACCATTCAGGAAAAACAGGCTCCACAGGGGTATCTGTTGAATCCGGAACTTTATGTCGTTCCGATTACGAGCAACAATGATGGTTCTGAATTTGTTTATACTTATAATGCTCCAAAAATACCAGAACAGATTATAAAGCTGAAGATCATCAAGAAAGAGCAGGGAAAGGACATTCTGATTGAAGGTGCTACTTTTGAGATAGCTTATCCGGATGGATCTAAAAAGACGTTTCAAACAGATGCGAAAGGTGTCTGCGAGATAAAAGGGCTTATGTTTGGGAAACATACCATTCGGGAAACAGCAGCACCGGCAGGCTATGTGGTAAATCCGGGAAAAGTAACATTTACAGTCAAACAGGACGGAACAATCGTATTGGATCAGAATACGGCAACGGGGAATTCGATTGAATTTCAAGCTCAAAAAGGATATGCAGAACTGACTGTGGAGGATGCCAGGTCTCCATTTGTGCTGAAGCTTACAAAGGTCAATGAAAAAGGAACACACCTAGAAGGAGCGGAATTTGCTCTTTATCAGGATAAAAATTGTCAGACAGAAGTCGGACGGGCTACCACAGGAAAGGATGGAACAGCAAAATTTTCAGAATTGCTTCTTGACCAGAGATATTATTTGAAGGAAATAAAAGCGCCAAAGGGCTATCGGCTCCCATTAACAGCAGACGGAAAAGCAGTTATTTATGAAATTTATTTAACGTATCAGGGAACACAGTTAGAATATCATGTCAATGGTCAGGTACATACAGAGACAACCGGCGATTTTGCTATTACTGGTACACCAAATCAGATTGAAACGAACTTAAAAGTAATCAACCATACATCTGTTGTATTGCCGGAAACAGGAACGCCATTAACAGCGGCAGTTACTGGCACAGGAATCCTATGTATGTTAGGGGCAATCGGAGCTGAGAGAAAGGGGAAACGTCATCATGAAAAAGAAAAATTGTAAAAAAATGGTTATGATAATTGCCGGTGCAATGGCATTGAGCGGATTTTCAGCAGATCTTCCGAATCTTTTTCCGGGAGACGTGGCAGTAGTACATGCTGCAAGCGGACAAAACTATAACACGGTAAATGGTATTGCAGATTTTGGACAAGGCGGAGCACATATTGATATTAAAGGAAACAGTGGACAGACATTAGTTGGAAAACAGTTCCGTGTGTATCAGATTTTTTTCGCGGAAAATGCAAAAGGCGGGGAGTCTATCAATTATACATTTAATCCAGTGTATGCACCAGCAATTAAAAATGTAGTTGCGAAAGCATTGTCAAAATCAGGGAAACCAACTACAGCTGATCAGGTAACAGAATATATGGCTATTGACTATATTCAGACGTTAAACAGTCATCCGGTAGAGGGTGTTACTGCACCACAGGAGCTGGAAGGACGTTATAGTAAGTTCCGCTATTTTGTGGAAGATCTGAGAAATGAAATTGAACGTCTAAATATTGCAAGTGCTACCGTAACAGTAAAAAATGTCATGTCTGGTGCAGAAAATACAATCCGGTTGGATGGTTTGGCTTATGGATATTATATCATTGATGAAATTTCAAAAGTGGAAGATACGCACTCTGCCGGCTCTCTTTGCATGGTAGATACAGCAAATCCGACTGCTCAAATTACAATTAAATCAGATTATCCATCTGTTACAAAGAAAATTCAGGAAGATGATAAGTGTAAAGACATTTCAAATGTTGATCGTTGGAATGATATTGGTGATTACGAAATCGGCCAGAATGTTCCATACCAATTCACATCCAATGTGCCAGATATGAATGGCTATGATACTTACTATTATGCATGGCATGATGTAATGAGTCCGGCATTGACATTCCAGAAAGACAGTGTTCAAATTCAGATCAGCGGAACTATTGCCGGAAAAGCTAAGACCTATACACTGGCATCATCTGAATATGCCGTAACAGAAAAACCTGGAAATGGCGATACGTTTATGGTCGCTATTACTGATTTGAAAGCGATTGTGGATCGAGAATTCGATCAGATGAATCAGAAACAGGAAAATATTTATGGACAGAAAGTTGTTTTGACATATGCAGCTACTTTGAATGAGAAAGCTGCCGAAGATACAGGACGTCCTGGATTTGAAAATGATGTTCGCCTGGAATTTTCGAATGATGCGGATTCGGAAGGAGATGGAAGTACTGGATATACCCCGTGGGACACAGTTGTTTGTTTTACTTATCGTTTAAATCCATTGAAAACAAATGATCACGATAAAGTACTTGCAGGTGCAAAATTTCGTTTATATAGCGATGAAGCATGTAAAAATGAAGTATTTGTAAAAGCTGGAAATGACGGCTACATCGTTATTAACAGAGATGCTGTGGGTGGGACAGATCATACTGGAGGAAATCGCCCGACTACAGCTGTAGAAATGGTATCTGATGCCAATGGAACTTTTACGATTTTTGGATTAGACAGTGGTATTTATTATCTAAAAGAAACAGATGCACCAGATGGATATCGCCCACTACTTGATCCAATTAAATTGGAACTGACCGCGACTTTTACTAAAGATCGTGACAGCTATATCAAAGGTGATGGTGCAACAGAAAAAACGCTGGTGTCATTTGATGCTTCTGCAAATATCAAAACCTTTTTTGATGGAATTGGTTTATCAGAAGATAAAGAGTTAGAAACAAATGTAGAGGAAGGTTCTGCAAATCTAACAATCATCAATAAAGTTGGAAAGAAGCTTCCGATTACTGGAACACCGGCATTGACTATCATTATCACAGTCGGAACCGTATTAATGACAGGAGCACTTGTGAAGAGCAGGAAACGAAAGGAAGAAAAACTGTAAAACATTATGAACAGAAAGTGGAAGATCATATTTCTGATCGGTTTCTTGCTTTGTTGCTTTCCAATTATTCATAGCATAGTTTCGCAGCGGCGTCAGCAGGACGCCGTTGCAACATATCAGAAAGCAGTTATGGAAGAGGAAAACTCAAAGCTAAAAGAAATGTGGAAGAATGCAGAGCAATACAATGAGATGCTGTATCAGACAGAAGGGGCAGTGGTAGATCATTCTGACATGACAATGTTAAGTGATAAAAGTTATCAATCTCAATTAAATCTGTCTCAAACTGGAATTATGGGAAGTTTGGATATTCCGAAAATTAATGTGGAGCTTCCGATTTATCATGGAACAGAAGATGAAGTACTGTCGGACGGTATTGGGCATTTACAGGGAACAAGCCTTCCAGTAGGCGGTTCGAATACCCATTGTGCTTTAACAGGGCACCGAGGGTTGCCAAGTGCAAAACTACTTGTTCGTTTAGATGAAATGAAAATGGGAGATTTGTTTTTCATCCGAATCGGGAAAGAAACATTAGCTTATAAAGTAGATGAGGTGCAGACCGTGACACCAGAGGAAGTATCAAAATTGGAAATACAGCCTGAAAGGGATTTGGTCTCTTTGATTACATGTACACCATATGGCATTAATTCGCATCGTTTGATTGTGACAGGACGAAGGGTTGCGTATGAGAAAATAATCCATGAAGAAATCCAACAGGCAATTCCATCTTTCCGGGAGATTGCAATTACAGCACTTCCATTTGTACTGTTATTGATTGCGATTGGTTTTTATCTACATGACAGGAGGCATCAAGATTATGAAAATGAGAAAATTTGAAGCGGGCTGTGCAGTGATAGCTTTTTGGGTGCTATTTGCTGCAGTGCCAGTGTTTGCTGCAGAAACGGAGAAGGAACAGACTGCGGATCAGATCACAGAAGAAGAACTTATGATTGAACAGACAGAATCAGAATCAGGAGAGCAAATATTTCCACCATCAGAACAGCTGGAAATGTTGGCTTCAGAACAGCGGGGAAGTATTCAGGTACAGCTGACAGATGGAAAAAACGGTACAAATAAGCAAAATATCCGTTTCTACTGTACCAAAGTAGCAGAGGTGGTGGCTGGAAACTATAAACTATTAGAAGGATTTGCGACTGCAAATGTAGAATTAAATGAGATTGAAAATTCACAACAAATGAAGCAGGCGGCAGAAAGCTTATGTCAGATAAAACATCAGACAGGACACTCTGAAACAACAGATGAATCAGGGCGAGTTCTTTTTAAAGAGTTGGCAGTGGGCGTCTATCTGATTCACGCAGAAGATGTTGAAGTTTATGATATGATCGAACCAACTTTAATTGCGATTCCTACTTGGAGTGATCAGGATCAGGAAATGAAATATGACGTTTCTATTATGCCAAAACATACCCCACGGCCAGAAGAAGAGGAAAAAACAGCGCCACAGACAGGATTGGATGATCAGCGGGGACACTATATCTTGGGAGCTCTTATATGTTTCTTCTGTTGTAGTGGTTGTATTTGGATCGGTTGGAAAAGGAAACGAAAACATGCGAGATAGATTATGGAACTTTGGAGCTGTATGTTGTGGAATTGTTGGAATTGGATTTGCAGTATTAGCTTACCAGGAACACCAGCCTTTTTCAGAGGCAGTACAAAAGCAGGAAGCAATTATTCAGGCAGTAGTGAAGGAAGAGACGAAACCACAGACGGAGACAGAAGCGCTTAATAGGCAAATTGATTTTATAACACTTCGTCAGATCAATCCGGAAATTGTTGGATGGATTTATATACCAGGAACACAGATTGATTATCCGGTGCTGAAAGGAAATAGCGATACAGAGTATCTGAATCGTGATTTTGAAGGAAAGAGAAGCACGCTCGGCTCTATTTTTACTTATGCAGATACAAACGAAGCATTGTCTGAAAATGTTTGCCTTTTCGGTCATAATACGCGTTCTGGACAGATGTTTGGAGAGTTAGATCAGTATCAGGATGCTGAGTTTTTCAGTACCCACAAAAAGATTTATCTATATACACCAATACGTAGCAAAGAATTAGAAGTAGAAAGTGTATTTCAATGTGACAAAGATGATGAAGTGTTTCAAACTTCAGAAGAAACTAGTGCGCAGCAAGTGGTGTTGGCAACTTGTATTGGTTATCGAAGAACAAATCAGCGGTTGGTTGTGAGCTGCTATGCAGTAAAAGAAAAACTGATTCTATAGAAGGTGTGTAAAATGAAGAGAATAGTTATCTCACTGCTATTGCTGTGTATGTGTGGTTTTTGTTTATGGGGAGCTGCGTATTGTATGGAAACAGGAAGTAAGTTGCATCAGCATAAGAAAGAGAGTTCAGAAAAGAAGTTGGAAAGCGCAGAACACTATCCGCAAGAAGATAACAGCGTATTAGATAATAAACAGCAAGAAATACAACAGAACGAGGGAAAAACGCAGCAAGCAATAGAACCAGTACCAAAAACGGGAGAAGTAGAGCGGTTTTTGTTTTATTCTGTTCTGCTTGGTGTTTCAAGTACAATCGTCATTAGGTTACGAAATTTATCACGAAAGAAGGGAGCAAAATGAGCAATCAGAATCAGATAAAGGCACAGGGAACTTCATTTCTTGAAGAAATGAGCAAAATGTATGAGGAGCGGGAAACTTTATTTGTTCGCCGGGAAGCGGAATATGAAAAACAGCGGAAAGAGCTGAAGGTTTTGTTAGAGCAGATTCGAAAAGATAAAAGAAATCTGGATCAAAAAGCAGAAAAACTGAACTTACAGGAAGAAGAACAGAATCAGCGTGAAGCAATGCTGAAAGACTGGTTTGAGGATGAAAAGCAGGCAAGAAAAAAACTGGAAGAAGACCAGAATGTTTTTCAGAAGCAAAGAGAAGTTTTAGAAGCAAGACTGCGTGTAGAAGTAGAAGGAGCAAAAAATGAAAGGCTCAAAGTAAGACAACTCAGCGAGGAGTACGAGCATAGATTAGGAATGCTTGGACTGTTATTGGAACGTCAGGGAGAAAGCAGTACAAAAGCTGGAGAATTCTTTACTGCATTATTGGAGGGCGGTACGTCCAATAATAAACAGGAGGTTTCAGAGTTACAACAACAGATGGAAGTACTTCAGGAGCAAGTAAGACAGTTAAAAAGCTCAAAGTGTTCGCTGCAGGAGGAAAATAAGCAGTTGTTGGAAGAAAGAGAAAATTTACAACAGGAAGAAGAAAAATTTGCACAGCAGATTGTCAAATTAGAAGATGAGCGTAAGCATCTCATGGAGCTGATTGCACAGCTGCATCGGAGTAGTCAGGGAACTACTCCTGATGAAACAGGAGAAGTACCGGAAAGTGCGACAGCAGTGTTTGAAACAACAATCCCCCCCTCAGTATCCGTAGAAGGGCAAACATCAAAGCCTGTTTATGAAGAATTGACGGCATCTGTGCTACAGAATTATCTGGCAAAGAATGGGCGAAAATATGAAAGTTCAGAAATTCGACATTCCGCAGAAGGAGAACAGTTACATTTATCACTTCGAGGAATGGAGTATGTATTTCTATTTTCCAATCCTGCGTGTTTTGAGTTATCTGTGAAGCGCAAAAATAGCAGAGCGCTGCAGAAATGCCTGGAACGGATGAACCAAAAGCATCCGGAAGCAAAATTCTGGTATGAATCACAGGAGCAGAAAGTATACGCATCAGGATATTTTACAAATCAGATTGCGCCGGATGTATTGATGAGCAAGGTAGAAGAAATCAGTAACTGCTTTCTGGAAGGATAGGGAGTGATGTTATGACAGCCTTACAATATATAGGAACAGGGACTGTACTGGGAATTTTAGCGGGAATCAGTTTGATTGTGTGTTTAATATTGTGGTTCGGAAAATCAAAACGGCCGTTATATACCAAACGACTGGGAAAAGTAATATTTCCGGCAGAATTCTATCAGAAACTTGATCGGACGTACCAACAAACAGAAGATATTTTAAAAACATTAGAACTGTTACAAGAAGAATATGCAAAAGGCAGTGTTGCAAAAAGACTGTCAGCGGCGATCGATTATCTGCAGAACAGTCATTACAGGGATTATGAGACAGCGTTGTATCGTTATTTGTCAGATCACGACACGGGTTCGGTTTTGACAAAGATATTACTTGCAGATATACAAAAAATGAAACGTCTTCCATGCAGGGAAGAAGAAAGGAACTAATTATGAGAAATAATGGATGGAAAGGGAAAGTACTGCTTGTGATTGCATTTATTATCGGAGTGCTTTCCGGATTAATCGTATCAATGTTGCTTCCGGACAAATTTAGTGTTTATCGAGGCTTGGCTGGGTTTGGAACGATTATTATTGTGGCAAGCGCAATCATTGTAATTGGGACAAAAGTGTTTCATATAGGAGAATAGGAGAGAAAAGTAAGATGGCACAGAAGAACAAACAGATAAGAAACGTGTTATACCATATGGCAGACAGGATTTTATTCGGGAGTCTTATTACGATTACAGGACTTACTTTTTATAGTGTACCGGCATTTGCGAGTGGAACGGAGATTATTACCAATGGTTTTGATGTAATTTATAACCTGATTGCCGCAGTTGTATCAAGTATTGGTACGATTTTATTGCTTTGGGGCGTGTTTGAGTGGGCACAATCTTTAAATGTGCAGGATGGTGGTGCACAGTCTGTAGCATTTAAGAGGATTGCGGCTGGTTTGGTTGCAACATTAGGACCACAGCTGATTCCGATTATCACATCACAGATTGGAGCATAGAAAGGGGCGTAGTATATGCCGGAATGGTTAAGCAGCTTTATCAGTGATAACTTATTATTCAGTCCTTTTTATGCATTAGCAGATATGATCTGGAAAGTATTGATGGCAGCATGCACTGGCATGCTGTCGTCAACACCACAGGATTTTTCAGCAGAAACATGGCAGTATGTGTTGCATGATCTTTATCCGTGGGCGTTATCCATTGGGGTGGAATGTTTAAATCTGTTTTTTATTCTGGGATTTTTTAAAGCAGCTTCCAATCTAAAAGAACAGCTGACAATGGAGCTATTTGTAGAAGCTATGATTAAGCTCGTAGTGCTGAACGTTCTGTTGGTAACAGGAATTCCAATGATCACAACTTTTTTCCGGATGGCATCTGCCTTGTCAGGGCAGGTTATTTTAACCAGTCCACCTCCATTCTATACAACGGATGTAGATATCGGTTCCAGACTATTTTTCTATATGTTTGGGTTGATTTACTTTTTTGTTGCATTGGTATGCGGAATCTTGATTTTAATCACGCTATACGGCCGCTATATTAAGTTATATTTACTTGTGGTAACATTTCCGATTGGAATGCCAACATTAGTCGGAGGTCAGCAAATTGAAGGGACGGCATATGCATGGATTCGAAGCTTTTTAGGGAATGTTTTTGAAATTGTTATCATTGCGTTATCCATGGGGATTGCAGGACGGATTATGGGTGGAATTACAATTTTTACCTCGGAGAATATTATTTTGGAACATTTTGACGGGTTTGCCCAGGCTCTTAATTCTATGTTGTATATGATCCTGATGACAACAGCAGTCAAAGGTGCTGGAGCATTTATGAATAAAACATTCCGTCTTTAGATCGGGAATCAGATAAGGAGCAAATATGAAAATTGATTTGAATATGGACTTTGAAACACAATTTAAAACAGAGTTTTGGAAAGGGTTTTCCGGAAGTGAGATGCTTTGTGGAGGAATTGCATTAGTATTGTCAGGAATTATGGTGTTTACGGTATGGCGTATCACAGGACTGCCAATTAATGTTTGTGTTTACTTTGGAATTCCAGTCATGATTCCGGTGATTTTTTTAGGAATCATTAAATATCAGGGACACAGTATGTTGGAAATGTTCCGAGAATGGTGTTATTTTTATCGAACACGAGAACTAGGTACAGAAATGGAAGAATACCAGGAACGGAAAAACGTATTTACGATGGATCAAAAGCCAAAAGGGAAAGGAGGAGTATAGTTGGCAACATTTAATGGAAATCGTGCATTTACGATGAAAAAACAGAAAACCATGCCAGTAACAAAGCTGCCTAAAAACGTGAAACAGTCCTTTCAGGTTGTAAAAGCTTATGAAAATGGAATATTCCAGATTGAGCCTAAAACAAAGCAGGCTGTCTATGATCGCAGTTATGTTTTTGAAGACATAAATTATATTAATAAAAATACAAATGAGAAGAAAAGTTTCTTGACAGAATTGATGTTATGGCTCAATGCGATGGAAGTAGAATTTAAAATTACACTTGCGAATGAATACCAGAGTAAAAAAGAATTTCTTCGATCCATTCGTTCTGAAAAGCATCGGGACAGCTATCCGGAAATTGCACAGGGAATACGCCAGTGGCAGGAAGAACGTCTGGAAGAAACAAATCCGAATGTGACAACGCTTAGATATCTGACGATTACTGCGCGGGCAGATAACGAAGAACATGCTAAAATTTATTTAAACGCAGTAGAAGCGGTGGTATTGGAAGCATTTGAAGGATGGGGAAGTCGGATCAATCCATTATCTACAGAGGAACGCATCAATTTGTTGCAGACATTTGCGATGCCAGGAAAGCCGCAGGAACAGCAATATATTCACTATCCAGAAAATAAAAGACGGCAGAAAGACTGGAAAAACGACATTTTACCGCGGAGTATCAAACAATACAGAAATTTTATGATTATGGGCGATACCTATGTGACAGTGCTTTTTGGTGCACGTTATCGAAAAACAGTGAATTCAGATTCTTTTATCCGATCACTATCAAATGTTTCTTATCCATCTCTGATTACGATGGATTTTGCACCAGTGGAAACAGAAGCCATTAATGATAAATTATCGGCTGTTCAAGTAAATAATGAACGTGCGATTTCGGATGAAATTGATGAAAAGCGTAAAAGAGGAATCCCGGCAATTTCCGCATCTTATCAGAGAGAAAAACGTAAACGGAAAATAGAATCTTACATTGAGCGTTTGGATGACAATGATGAAAAAGGGTTTTTTATGAATCTGCTTGTGATCCTCACGGCGAAGGATGAAGAGACGTTGGCAGAACGTGTACAGGAAATGCAGGCATCCGGGAAAAAAGAAGGAGTACGTTTGGAGACCTGTGATTACACACAGTTAAAAGCATGGAATACAGCTTTACCGATCGGAGGACGGCAAGTGGATTATATGAGATTCTTTTTAACTGCATCACTGGTCGCATTTCAACCATATTTTGCACAGGATATTATTGAATCTGGCGGACAAATGATGGGAATCAACCGTACAACAAAACATTTCATTATCGCGAACCGGAAATTATTACCGAATCCGCATGGGATTATCGTTGGATTTTCTGGTACAGGGAAATCTATGATGATTAAATTGACGGAAGTATCACAGACACTTTTGGCAACAGATGATGATATTGTGATTATTGATCCGCAAAATGAGTTTGCTGACAGTTGTGAACGGTATGGAGGCAGTTATTTTGATTTAACACCAAAAAGTGGAATTTATTTGAACGGATTTGAAGTTTCACAGGAGGCATTTCAGGCTACTGAAGAAATACGGAAGAAATTTGTTGCCACACAAACAGAATATGCCAAGACTGTGTGCGCTGCAGCTATGAAAAACATTAATGTGACTCAGGAGCACGATTCCATTATCAGTAGATGTACGGAACGCATGTATGAAGAGGTATTTGCCCAGAAGAAGCTGAAAAAGCAACCGACTTTGATTTGGCTGCGGGAAGAAATTGGAAAAGAGCTGCAGCATGTTAAAAGTATTCATGATGAGGAACTGGTAAGAAGTATTTATAATAGCCTTGAAGAATATACAACAGGAAGCTGTGACATGTTAGCACATCCATCCAATGTACAAATTCAGAAAAGATTGGTTGGTTTTGGGATGACAAATGTACCGGAAAACAACTGGGAGGCAGTTATGGTAACTATCCTGCATTATCTTTCTGTCCGGATGGATTACAACAAACGTTTTCAAAGAGCAACACATCTGATTGTGGATGAGACACAGGTTGTATCGAAAAAGCCAGGAAGTGCACAGCAGCTGAATAATGCAGTAATCACATTTCGTAAGTTTGGAGGCATTGTGACAATGGCAATGCAAAATGTTACAGCAGCTCTTGCCAATCAGACGCTTACAGAACTCTATGCGAATTGTTCTTACAAATGTTTTCTGGATCAGGGAGGTGTGGATGCACAGAGTCTCAGCATGATTCAGGAATTGAGTGCAAAAGAGTTTCAGGCACTTAGCCGCGGAAAAGTAGGACAAGGAGTCATGGTCTGGAACAAAAAGGTTGTATTGTTTGATGCTATGATTGGAAAAAATAATAAGTTATATC
Organism: Roseburia hominis; assembly: GCA_040702975.1. Taxonomy (NCBI): domain Bacteria; kingdom Bacillati; phylum Bacillota; class Clostridia; order Lachnospirales; family Lachnospiraceae; genus Roseburia; species Roseburia hominis. Next base: position 3,167,849 of record CP159990.1, on the reverse strand, counting down.
AGGTCTATAATACAGATTTTCATGAGAAAGCGGAAAATCATCAGAGCAAAGGAAGCTATTCTATCAAACCGGAAGAAGGAAAGAAGATTTCTCCGGAGATGAGACAACTAATTTTGCAGATTACGAGCGCTATTGAAGTATCCAGAGAAGATGTAGCGCGTTTCAGCGGCGAAGATGAAGAAACTTGTAAAGCTTATTTGGAGCAATTGGTACAGGAAGGGAGTTTGAATAAGATACAGGGAACTGAGGTGTATAGGAAGGCGGGATCATAATGCAGATTCAGGCAACAAAAGAAAAAGAGCTGTGTACAGCTCGCACAGGTCTTTCTATAGCGGAACAGGGAATTCGGGTTTCAGAAGAACATTTAACGGCATTACATATGGATTCGGATGAAGAATGTGACGAAAACTATGATTTACAAAAAGCTGCTCCATTACCTTATCTTACTGCAAGTGAAAAGTTGGCATGGAATCGTCTGACGTGGAAAGAACAACAGTCTTATTTAGAAGAAGGCATCCGGGAAACCAGAAAAGAACAGTTGGAACATAGTTCGTGGCAGAGACAACCTGAAATGGAAACTATCCCGTGGCAGGGAGAAATAACAGAAGTGCAGGAAGAAACTGTGCGAACAACAAAAATTCTGGAAGCAACATCGGCGGCAGTGTCAGAATTCCATGAAACGGAAGAAGGAAATGTAAAGCCCCATGAGCGGATGCAGGAAAGGAAGGAGTTGGGAGAGAGTCTTGAAAAGAAAACAGATATTCAGTCGGGACAACTTGATAAAAGGGAATTCGTTGCACGACAACCAGTGCGGATTCTTCATGAAGATATCCGGATTGCAAAATCTGATCATGCAATAGGAACACAAATGCGCAGAGAAATTTTTAAGCAGACAAAAGCTAAGTATTCAGAAAGGATGGATAAAAATATTTGTAAATCTTCTCGCCGGATGGAAGAGACCGGATCAGTAATGGGAGCTTATGCTAAGACATTATCGACAGAAAGTATCAAAGGTAGTGGAGCAACCGCGGCTGGAACTAGCCTGGCAACCGGAACTGCGATAGCATCCACAAATATTCCCCAAGCTGCAGCTGCAATTGGGAAAAAAACAGCAGAGACTTTTCGAGCCTATCTGCAGAAAAAAGCGATGTTAAATGATTATGCGGTAAGTGAAGCGCAAAAGCATTTAGAAGCGGTCAAAGAAGAAAATAAAAATATGGATACATTACCATCGGCTGTGCGTTACACGGCTGCAGGGATTGGAGCTGTATTACTTTCAGCAATTGCGGCAGTTGCACAGGCAGCGATGTCGCTGCTCATGATGCTGTTATCTTCAACAATTGCATTTTTGCTTCCATTGCTTTTAATCATGACAACCGTGATGGCGCTGATCAGTTTGGTATCTGCAATTACCAGCTCAGAATCTGCGGGATATGGCTTACCCTCTTTTGTAACAGAAGACATGATGCAGGCGTTCTTTGAAGTGCAGGAAGAGAAAGGAATTCCGGTTTCCAGTGGAATTGCACAGCTGATCGCAGAGTCAGGATTTGGATCTTACGGACCAGGTGGTGAAAATGGCGAGGGACTGTCAAGGCTTGCATATGACTATAAAAACCTATTTGGAATTAAATATTCGCAACGTGATACATATGCGGTATCCGTAGTAAATATGACAACAGGTGAGCAAACGCCGACCGGAGGAGATTATCAGATTGTTGCGGGCTTTTCGGTTTATCCGGATTATGCTGCATGTATTCAGCAGAGAGGGGCAATGTTAAGCAGAGGAAATTACGCGCAGCATGTAGGAGCATATTTGAATCCGAACGATGGAACTTATACGAAAGATCAGGCAAAACTTTTTGTGGCTGGAATCCGGGAAGCAGGTTGGGCTACATCTTTAACCTATACAGAAACCTGTATTTCGATTATGGATCGTTATCAGTTATATCAGTTTGATAATATGACGTACGAGACATATCAACAGGGAGCGGGCGGTTCGTATAACGGAGAAGTGACAGAAGAAATGCAAAGGATTGTTGATACCGCTAAAAACAATGCCGGAGTTTACCCATGTACACCGGATTATTGCGCACGGTGGGTTACAGGAGTGTATATGGCAGCGAACGCAGGAACAATTCCACGCGGAAATGCTATTGATATGTGGAATACTTATAAAACCACTGGATCGACCAGTATGGAAAATATTCCGCCTGGAGCGATTGTCTGTGGAAGTGGAAGCGGTTATATGGGTTCTATTTATGGGCATGTTGGTATTTATCTTGGAAATGGAATGGTAGCGAATAATGTAGGTCATTTTTCAATTGAATCGTTGAGTGACTGGTGTGCATGGCAAAGAGCAACCTGTCAAGGTCATACCGGTTGGATTGGCTGGGTATATCCGGGAGGCGTTCCGCAGAAGTAAAGGAGAAATTATGAAGCGAAAAAAGATATATTTCGGAATTGGGTTACTGATATTGGTAATCATCTTGTTCATTGGAATAAGCTGGATATTGGGGAAAAAAGAGTTGAAACAGAAAGAAAGACCAGAGGAAAAAGTGCCGCAGACCAAAAGAGAATCTATGTCCGGACAGCTGGAAAAAGAGATAGAAAAGCAGGAAGAAGTAAAGTCGGATCAACAGCAAGAAGATACTAAAACGGAACAGATTTCTATTACATATCTTGAAGAAGCGGATCATAAATTTTTGGAGAAGTATGAGAACGCACTTAAAATTTTTACGGCAGAAAAAAACTCTGGAAATGGAGTGACAGAGAAAGAAATGATACCAAAAGTAGAAATTTTAATTAAAGCGGTAAAAGATTATGGAACTTACTTTACAGTTGCGTGTGAATGGAATCAGATAGAAGTTTCGCTGATTTTTTATCAGGAATCAGTAAAATTTACGTTTCAGACTTCAGAATATTTGCCGGGAGAGACAAACCAATATCAGGAAGTAGAGTAAGGATTTTATTTCTGGGAAAAGTATGTTAGAATGAGAATAGTGAATTGCAGGAAAAGAGGGAAAAATCATGGAGCAAAGAAATTATATAGATATTTACCGAGGAGAAGAATTTGTACATGCAGCATATCCAAAGAAAAGAGACTGCTATGTAAAGTTAAAAGAATATGTGGAACAAGAACCAGCTCCTATGGGAAAAATCTGTGCGCTTTATGGGATTCGGAGAACTGGAAAAACAGTTATGATGCAGCAATGTATTGCTGAAATGCCGGAAAAACAAAAGAAACAAAGTGTATATTTACTTTGTAAGACAGGTTGTGATATGTATCAGCTGCAATTTGCATTAAACGAATTAATTCGTCAGGAAGGTATGAAAAATATATTCATTGATGAGATCACAGAGCTAGAAGATTTTCAAGTGTATGGCAATGCATTATCTGATGGGTATCCAATTCTTGGAGCAAGAATTATTGTGGCCGGAACAGATTCTTTAGGAATTGGGTTGGCAGAAATGAATATTTTATATGACCGGGTAGAAGAAATTCATACCTCTCATGTGTCTTATGCGGAATTCTCAAGGCTGCTTGGCGGAAAAAGTCTTGATGAGTATATTGAATTTGGAGGAACATTGACAGATAGTCCATATAAAACAAAACAATCGAGAGATCAATATTTGAATTCTGCAATTGTCAATAACATCCTACACTCACTGGAAAAAAATGAAGAAGTAAGGAAACATAGGACAGTTTTGACGGAGCTGTATGATCAGGATGAATTAGTATCTGTTATCAATAAGATGATTAACAAATTCAGTTATCAGATTACAGTGAAGGCAATTCAAAAATATTTTAAAAGTGCGCCGCTGTATTCTACATTGAATAATATGAGAAATTCGGATATCATTGATGGATTGGCAGTGGAAGATGTAAACCGGGCGGTACGAAAAGCCTTGCATGTAAAAGACCGTGAGGAAATGACAACAGTGCTTCGGGAAAATGATTTGGAAGAGTTGAAATTTTATTTAAAAGAATTGGATCTTTTTTTGGAAATTCCGTGTTATCGTTCCTGGAAACATGGAGGGAAAGAGAATCCGTTGGAAATCATTCTGCAGCCGGGGATGGTATACGCACAGGCAACTGCGCTGACAGAAATTTTGTCCAAAGATGAATATTGGAATGCGTCTTGTCAGATTGAAAATCAGAATGAATTTAAAAAGAGGGCAGATCATTTTGTAAAAGGAATCCTGTTGGAAAATATTTTGTTATCAGAAACATATCTATGGCTACAGGAAGTAGACGCAAAAGAATATTATGTGTCTCAATTGAGTGTATTATTGCCGGAAATTAAGAAAACTGCTGAGGCAGATATGCTGATTTTGGATCAGAAACATCAAGAAGTTCATTTATTTGAAATCAAACATTCTGATAAAATTGTAGAAGAACAGACAAGACATTTGAGAAATGAACTATTTTTAAATTATATCCGGGAAAACTTTGGAGAAGTTAAAAGCAGATCCGTCATTTATCTTGGAGTGGATCAAAAAGTGGAAAATCCTTCAGGAGAGATTTCATATTGGAATGCAGAGAAATTTCTGGAACGAGTTCACAAGATGCATGTGGAAAAGAAAGTTGATTTTGCGGAATTGCTTTTTGCTGGAACAGAAAGAAAACAAAATTTGTCTGCAAAGAAAAAAACTACAGAAAGGAAAATGTCAGATCGGGCGCCAAAGCTTTAAAGAAAACAAAAATTGTGAGAAACCGTATGGAAATTTGCAGATGAAATTGTGAAATTTCCATACGGTTTTTTTGAAAAAAGGAGAGGTGAGAGTGTAAAAAGATAGAAAAATATCATAGAGATATCTTATCAAAAGGGGTATTAGGGGAGTTTCCCCTAACAAGATGTAAAATGTCCTACATTTTGCGTATCTTGCAAATCGCTAAAGGCGATTTCAGAAAGAAAGTAATACAGTCAGAAATACAGATAAAATACATTTTGAAATACATTTGTCATACAAATAGACATACAAATATAAAGGAAAGAAATACATTTTGCAATACAGTCATACAAAAAGCAATACACAAGTAATACAGAATGGAATACGCTTTTATCTTGTAGTACAGATGTATATACAGTAGTAGATATTTGAGCATACAAGTGTCATACAAATATAAATACGGAATAGAAATCCAGATCCATGCAGAAAAAAATCCAGATCATGAGGACTGGTTGCAGAGAAAAAATAGAAGGGAAAAAGAATTATGAACAATACAAAAATTTCAAAAACATTTCGTTTAAGCCAGCAGGCATTGGAGAGAATTGAACAAAGAAATTTGGAAAGATACCCAAGCGCAACAGATTTTTTGGAAGCCAAAATTTTATGCTCTACTGATCCGGCTCAGGAATTATTAAGTAAAATTCTAATGGAACTGACAGAAGTGCAGAAGATTTTGGAACAACAGGAAAGGATGGAAGAAAAAACCTTTTTGCTATAAAAAGCGGACGTAAAGTAACCTGGAAGTAGCAAGAGGAATTTGATACAATAAAATTGGAAAAGCAGAAATAGATTTAAGAAGGAAGATCAGAAATGGTGTTCCTTTTTTTGTTTTCAAAAAGGAGGTAGTAGAAGCATGGAACTTCATGAGCAACTGAAGAAAATTGAGAATGATCTAAAAAAAATGGAAGAAAAAAAGAAAAATTTTTTAGAGGAATATGAAACCCGGCGTAAAAAACTTTTGGGAAAGAAACAGGCTGTTTTGGATCAGATTACAAAAGAAAAAAATGAAAAAATCTTGAGTGCGATTGAAAAAAGTTTTGGAATTTTGGACGAAACAAATTTGGAGGAATTTTTGGAATTCTTAGAAAAAAACAGGAAAGTAAATCAAGAGAATTGTTCATTAGAAAACGGATGGAATCATGTGCAGAATCAGATTGATCCTTTTCAATAATTAATGAATACAATGAGACAGAAAACAAAAGTATTGCGAATTCGCTGCAGTGAGAAGGAGTTTGAATATTTGACAGAACTGGCAAAGAAACATTCCGAAAGTTGTTTCAAAAATGGGAAAGTCAATCTGTCAGGATATTTACGAAACCTATTATTGATACAAAGCAATCAGAGGCCAACGTATGAAAAAGATCTTAAGGAGCTGGCATACCAGATTCGAAAAATTGGAGTCAATATCAATCAGGTTACTGCAAAAATCAATCGAGGCTATCAGGGAATGGATGCAATCTGGGAATTGGAAAAGCATCAAAGAAAGATTGAAAGCTATATGGAGGAATTTCAAAAAAACTAGGAACAGAATATGGCGATTACGAAACTGATGAATATTAAACAGGGAAAGAAAGGAAAAAGTCAGCATTTATATAATTCCCTCACATATGTATTGAATCCGGATAAAACAGAAGAAGGACTTTGGATTGGAGGAAATGTTGGAACTACAGCAGAAGAAGTCTATCAGGGAATGTTAGATACCAAGCAGGATTGGGAAAAGACAGAAGGAAGACAAGGATATCATTTTGTCATTAGTTTCCAACCGGGAGAAACAAATGAGCAGACGGCATATCAGGTAATCCGGAAATTTTGTGAACAATATTTGGGAGATTTTTATGACTATGTTTTCGCTTTACATAATGATCATGCACATTTACATGGACATATTATTTTCAATTCCGTGAATCGTATGAGTGGATATAAATACAGATATGAGAAAGGAGATTGGGAAAAATTTATTCAGCCGGTTACAGATCAAATCTGTAAGGAATATGGATTAAAACAGCTTGTGTTTGATGAAGAGCGTAAAGGAATTTCTTATGCAGAGTGGAATGCAAAAACACAAGGGACAATGGATTGGAAAACCATTATCCGGGCAGATATTGATGCTGCAGTCCGCAGTTCGAATTCGATACAGGAATTTGAAAAACAGATGAGACAAATGGGATATCAAATCTCTCATGGCGTATCTAAAAAGTATGGAACATATTATTCTTTTTTGGCACCTGGACAAAAACGCGCCTGGAGAAATTATCGTTTAGGAGAACGATATTCTTATGAAAAACTGCTGTTACGAATCTCAGATAAAAAACAATTCTACTATGAACGAGAGGGAATAAAAAAGTTATATGCCTGTCGCTGGCATACGAAGCAGCCGGTGCTTGTAAAAGGACTACAGAAAAAATATCTTCAGACACAGATTCTAATTCGCCGGAGATATCGTTTTTGTCAAAATCCGTATGTGATGGATCAAAAAAAAATCCGGACAATCTTACTGCGTATTGAACAATACCGGGAGGAAACGAACTATTTGCTGCGAAGGAATGTCCAAACAATGGAAGATGTTAAGGAGCGGTTAAGAGAAGTAAAACAAGAAGAAAAAATTTTGTATCAGCAAAAAGATACAGAGGCTTTGTTAAGGAGGGATACTGCTTATCAAGAGTATAAGATGCTGTTGGAAAAGCTTGCGATGATTTCAAAGCAGGATGGTTCTTTTGAAAGTTTACAGGATCGTTTGGAACAGATGCAAGAACATTTTCCAGACACTGTTGAAACACATCTGGAGGAACGGATACAAAAAATCCGAGAAGAAAAAAGATTATTGTATCGAATTCAGAAACGTGAGAAAGAAGATGCATTTCTCTATTTACAAATAAAAAAACCAAAATCCTTTGTACCGAATTTCGGTACAAAAATGAAAGGAGCAGAAAGAGTATGGGTGAAGAAATAAGGCAGAATGCAAAAAACTGGCAGTTATTGTTTGCAAATTCATTACGCGTGGAAAAAGGTGTAGTAGAAGTATTAGAGAAAACAGGAGATGATTTAAAACGGATGTGGTTGTTGATCTGTATTGTGGATGGAATGACAGAAGAACAGATTATGAAGCTGCAGGATCTGAATATTTCTAAACTACAATCTTGTCGCGAAATATACTTGAAGGAAAAGTATGAAGCATCTGATGAACTGAAAAATACTGTGAAACTGTTGAAAAAGCAAGTTGCAGACGATTTGAAAGAAAGTAAAGCAGTAAGAGAGTCTATTGAAGTAGGTTTGGAACAGGCTTTAAAAGAACAGACAGAAGCACAAAAAGAGTTGGTTGCATCAAAAGATGAAATGATTGCATTGCTGCGGAAACAATTAGTGGAAGCAGAGCGTGTTGGAATTAAGAAAGAACAGGAAAATGAAAAGCGGCAACAGGAACTTCAGGAAATTGTAAACAGGTTGGAACAGACTTCGCAAAAAGAACAGCAGGAAGATGTAGGGGTAGAGATCCAGCCGAAGCTTTTCGGAAACCCTTTTCAAAGATTGTTCAGATACTGGAGACGGAGTGCAAATACGAAGATATTTATTGATCGTTATTTGAAAAACAAGGACTATACAGACGGTCAGAAGGAATATTTATTGCAATGTTTGGAGCAGGGAATGGAATTGAAAGAAATTGAACGCTTTGCTTCAGCAAATTTGTCTACGGATATGATGAAACGTCTACAGAAACTACAGGAAACATAGGAGAAACAGGATATGGAAATTTATGCAGAAATGCAGTTATCGGATCAGGGGGATGTATGGGCACATGGGATTGTGACAGTAGAAAATAGTTTACGTTTCCCAGTACAGCTACGAAAATACAAACATCCGGAAACTGGCGTGGAATCATCTTTTTTAGGACTTCCACGCCGATTCCGGGATGGACAATGGAGTAATGTAATTACCTTAGAGGAAGAGATAAAAAAAGAAATAGAAACTGCTGTGGTGGAAGCCGCAAAAAAGAAACTTCTTGCCGAAGTGACTGTACCGGAAGTAATCGTACTGGATATCCATGCAGTACATCCTAAGATTCTTCCGGGAATGAAAGCATATATTTGTGGGATTGCATCTATCAAATGCTGTGGAATCCATATTCATGGAATTACAATTAAGCGCAGCACAAACGGTTTGTTTATAAATATGCCGCAATATAAAGATCACAGGGGATATCACGATGTGATTTATGGGATTACGAAAGAGATGCACGAAAAAATTCAAAGAGAAGTTTTATGGAACTATCAAGAACATTTTTGCATGGAGAAAACTGCAAAGGAGGAAGCGGAATGTTAAATCAGGAAGAATTTTTTGAACTTGTGAAACGAGAAATTAAATCTCATTTGCCATATGAATATTTTGATGCAAAGGTAACAATCAGTGAAATTCCGGCACCTTACGGAGAAATAAAACATTCCATTAGCGTGAGCCAGGGAGAAAAAACACAGGAAATGATGTTGGCGGCACTGATTGATTTGAATCCATTTTATCGATCTTATCAGGAATTTCCGGAAGAATTATTTATGATTATGGAAACAATTGCGGAGCAGATTCAATATGTGAATGAAGAGGCGAGAAAAATGCCTTTGGAAGAAAATCAATGGAAGAGCTATGAGTGGGTAAAAGAACATCTATATACTCGTTTATGCGATAGAAGTCGAAAAGAGTATTTGGAAGCATATGTGCATGAATGTGCGGCAGATTATGCATTGACTTATATGGTGGAAATTTCAGGGGATGAAGATTTCAGCAAAGGATTTTCTGTGACACCGGCCATGCTTAAAATCTGGGATGTGACACCAGAACAGTTAAGAATGGATGCGGCTCAAAATCAAAATCCAAAAAACAGGCCAGTATTATTTAAACTGGATGAATATATTGAACACAGTCTTGGTGTGACGGATCAACCCCCTAGAAATTATCTGGAATTTAATGCTGCAATTGTACCATTTGAAAAGGAGGCGAATCATCAGGGCATAGCGCTTTATGGGCTTACAAATGAATCAAAAATGTTTGGGGCAGCCATGATTATGCGTCAAGAAGTGCTAGAACAGGTGGCAGATTATTTAGGAACTGATTTTTATGTACTGCCTTCATCGGTTCATGAAACATTGTTGCTTCCGGCAGATGGAAGCATCACGGCCAGAGAATTACAAAATAACGTGATAGAGATTAACGAAACCCTCTCGCCAGAAGACCGTTTATCCGATCAGGTGGCATATTATGACCGGGAGAAGAAGCAGATAGAAAATGCAGTCACACGAGAGGAACGCTTGTATTTGGCACGACAAAAAGCACCAGAAGGAGAAAAACTGTTGGAATTCCGACAAAAAAAAGAGAAGGGACCGAGTTTATAGGTAACAGGCGGCTGATATGATTATTTTTATTGACGAAGATACCATTACGATAGAGGAATTGGAGTTAGAGGAACGGGAGAATGACGAAGAAGACACAGGAATATAGAAAACAGCTCGCGGAATTATTTGTTCATGCGTTAGAGGAACAAGAGCTGAACTGGCAGAAAGGATGGAATGGGAAAGCATTTCTTCCCCAAAATGCAGTTACCGAGAAAGCTTATCGTGGGCTGAATCGTTTTTATCTGGCAATGATTGCAAAAGACCGAGGATATCAGGAATCACGTTGGGCAACGTTTCATCAGATTCAGGAGCATGGTTGGAAGCTTGAACATGCAAAAGGACAGGGAGTTCAAGTTGAATACTGGTTTCCTTATGACACAGAAGAAAAACAAGGACTTAGCTGGTCAGAATTCCGTAATCGTTCAGAAGAGTTTGGAGAGCGTTATCAATTGCGGGCAGTATATTCCTATGTGTTTAACGGTGATTTGATTCAAGGACTGCCAGAACTGCAGATAGTCCAGAATGATATTATGCCGGATGAGCTGATTGGTGTGATTTCCAGAAATATGCAAGTTGAAATGCTGCATGATGGTGGCAATCAGGCTTTTTATAACCAACAACAGGATCAGATTCATTTACCTGTGCCGGAATGTTTTGAATCCGACTATGCGTATAATACGACAGCTTTGCATGAATTGGCGCATGCAACTGGTGCACCACACCGATTGAAACGAGAACTGGCAGGGTATTTTGGATCAGAAAGTTATGCTTATGAAGAGCTGGTGGCAGAAATTACAGCAAGCTTTTTTGCGGTGCACTTAGCAGTGGAGCCAGGTCAAATGCAGATAGAGAATCATAAGGCATATGTACAAAGTTGGATACGAGCCATCAGAGAAAAGCCGGAAAGATTAGTTAAGGCAATTCAACAGGCGGAAAAGGCAGCAACCTATCTGGAATATCATGCGGGATTGGTTGATCAAAAAGAGTATTTGCGATGTGAAACAACAACAGTAGAGGTAGAAGAAATGGAGGGAAAGTCTTATATGGGAATCCGAAAAGATATTCAGGAAATACAGAATATGCAGCATCAAATTCAGGAAAATACAGTATATATGAAAAAATTTATGGAAGATAATCATATTCCGTTACTTCAGAAAAATTTTGAAAAGGAATCTGTACCGAAATTCGGTACAGAGAAAGGAAGGCAAAGATAAGTGATGGGAGGCGATTAAGATGCAGGAACAGGAAAGGGATATGGAACAGATCCTGCTTGTTGCGAAAAAAGTAGGAATGTTTATGGACCCGGCAGTAAAACTTATGGGTATTGGTACAATTATGCTGTTGACACGGTTTGCACGGATGGTCAAAGAAGGAAAACTATCACGACATGAGTTTAAAGATTTTCAAGATTTTGCAAAATTGACAGAAGGTAAATTTACGATTATGAATCTACCGGTAGCAAATGAAGGAACAAAATGGATTGGGCAGCATAGCTTACAAAAAGAATTTAAGGAATTGCAGAGATTAGGAATAAGGTATTCTTTATTACCAGATTTAGATCCATCAGATACATATCTGCAGATTGCAATCATGGATGAAGATAAGGAAAAATTTAGTGTTTGGTATGAAGCATATCTTACAAAAAAGCTAAGTGGGGGAGAACATACTCTGGAAAATCTGAAAAGCTTAACACAGAATCATATCAGTATTATCAGCTTACCATTAGAGGGGAATGAACAGATTTTTCGAGAAGATTTTCAGGCTTTGGGTGTCAATTATGCAATTTTACCGGACTTGAAGGTGGGCGATGGCCAGCTTCAGATGATGGTAGCGGATCATGATCTGCAGAAAGTAGAGCATTGGTATAAATTACATCAGGAAGATGTATTAAAAGAAGGTGTCGAACTTCCGGATTTGAATCAGATTGATATGACAACTTATCAGAAAACTGGGGAAATGTCATCAGACGATTATATTGCAACAGAAAATTCTGAGCTAAAGGCGTTAAATCAAAAATATGAACAGGCTGCAGGAACATTGGAAACTTCTTATTTTGCAAAGGAATCCTTGATTAAGAGTGACGAAAGTACAATATATGAAGCTTTTGAAAACGATTTGCGCTATCAGAAATTTACTATCAATGCGGAGACATTGGTAACTCCGGTATGCGAAACAGTTCTTGGTAAGCGTGAGCAAAAAGCAATGATGGATAATGGGTATTTTTTAAGCCGTGTTCCGGGAACATATGGAAAAAATGTGAATTATCTGCTTGTACCAAATTCACAGGTTTTTTGCTCAAAAGATCAGAAAACATATACTGCTTTTTTGAAAAAAGATCAGAAACCTATTTTGTTTGATGGTAAATTTCAAATTGTTCATTATGCAGAACGGAAATCCACGGAAGAATTATTCCGCACATCTTATGATCTTTCACAAAGAGAAAAAGAGTTGACGCAATCAATTCGGGGACATGTTCCGGAACAGATAAAAAAATCAATGAAGGCTCCATCTGTACCAGTGAAAGTCAGGTAAAAGATATGATCGAGCGAAGAAAAACCCCCTGGGGCATGTTAGTACTATTGCTAATTTTTATCCTGATTATGGTCTATTTTTGTTGTGGTCTGTATCTTCTTCCAGGAGTTGCACTAAATAATATGCAGCAAAAACTACTCTACATTTTTATGCATCCGTTTCAGAATTGGTGGACAGACCGTACGATCAGTTGGATGGGCGTTGCTTTTCTTGGATGGATTATGTTTGTTGCATATTATGTTGATCAATACCGGAATTATCAGTTTGGGAAGGAAAATGGTACAGAGCAATGGGGAGATGTGAAAAAATTAAGTAAAATGCTGCGCGATCCGGAAGAAAAAAATAATACTTATTTAAGCAAGAATATAGCCGTATCTGATAAACTGTTATCAAACCGAAATATGTTAATTATCGGTGGTTCTGGTTCCTATAAAACAACATCGGTCGTAACTCCTAATATTTTACTTGCATCTGGAACTAATGTGATTTTAGATATCAAGGGAGATTTGCTTAGGAAACATGGAAATTATTTGAAAGCGCATGGAATCACTGTAAAATCTTTTAATCTGATTAATCCGGAGGAATCAGACCGTTACAATCCCATGGCATATTTAGAAAAAGAAACGGATGTAATCCGACTGATTACAAATATACAGGCATCGGTAAAGCCTCCGGATGCAATGAAAGGAGATCCGTTTTGGGATGACGGTGTAGCGTTATATCTGCAGGCTATCTTCTTCTGTGAATGGTTAGGAGCTATGGAAGAAAAGCGCAAGGCGGATTTTAATCATATTATGACATATGTCAATATGGAATCAAAACATGTAGAAGATGGGGAGAATGAAACGACAGAATTACAATTGGAGATGAACCGTCTTGCAAGGATACATGGGGATGATTATCCACCGGTACGTGACTATCGTAAATTAAAAGAAGGTGCTCCAGATACGGTTAGATCTATTATTATCATGGTAAATGCAATGCTGCGTTTATGTGAAACAGCAGCATTGAAACGCTTATTTGAAGAAGATGATATTGATATTCCGAGTTTGGGACTGGGTGTTAATGGTGATCCGAACAAAAAAACAGCATTATTTTTAGTATTGCCAGATAATGATGAGTCATTTAATTTCTTGATTTCCATGTTTTATACACAGCTGTTTGATGTGTTGATCCGGATTGCCGACCATCAATGCGGAGGCAGTTTGCCAATACATGTAAGACTTTGGGCGGATGAATTTTATGCGGGACCAAAACCAAATCGGACAGAAGTTTTAATGGGAACAATACGAAGTCGTAATTTGTCGATTGTTCCAGTACTGCAGTCTTTTGCACAAATCAAAGCCATATTTCCAAATGAGAAGTGGGAGATTTTTTTGGATAACTGTGCGACAATGATCTATTTGGGAGCTGGTCCGGCATCCTTTTCCACTCATGAATACATTTCAAAGCTATTGGGGGATATGACTATAGATACGCGAAATGATAGTGTTACAACAGGAAATCATGGAAATTCCAGTCGGAATCATGCGCGGGCAGGACGAGGACTTATGACTCCCGGCGAAGTAAAAAGAATGAAACGGACAGATTGTATTATCTTTTTGGAAGGTCAATATCCAATTTATGATAAAAAGGCTGTGCCGTTTCGAACATCACGTTGGAAAGAGTCAGAACGTCTGGCTGGAAAGAATGGTTATCGGCATCCAGTAAAAGTTGTATATAACAAAAAAACGATGACATATAAAACAATTGAATCAAAATCAAATATCCAATTTTTAAATCGTTCGGAATTGGAATTTTATCGCGAAGCGGCAAAAACCAATCCGCACATAAAGATTATTGAAATGGATGAAGATGAAATATTGTACTTAAACTGGAATCAGCCACCACAACTGACAGAAGAGGAAATTATGGAATTGGCACAGAAAGTTCGTCAGGAAACAGAAAAGGAAGCGTCCGTACCGAATTTCGGTACAGAATCTGAAGAAATAACGCAGTCAGTGGAAGAGCAGTGGAATCTATCCGGAAGCATATATGAATGTATTTTGCGTTATGCAAAGCAGTTGACAGAAGAACAGTTGAATGAAATTTTGCTTGGAATGGAGCATGGATTGTCAGAAAAACAGGTCAAAAAATATTTTACTTTACCGGTTGAAAAAATGAGACAGTACCGCCGAGCATATGAGTTTTCAAAGAAGTGAATAAAGTAGTTAAACAATATATTGTAATAAACTTCGAATGCAAATATAGACTTTCAACATGTAGGATATTTAAGAGAGTTATTTCTAAAATCTGGAAGAGCCATGTTCTGCCAGTTGTAAAACTTACAAATGTATATTCCTTTTTCAGAAAAGATAGATTTGTGAAGCTTTGATTTTTGTTTATGATGTTTTGTATATATTCCATAATAACGAACCATCTTAAAATATTTTTCTGTGATGCGTGCAATTAGACTTTTTATGAAATCAAGTGCAGGAATACATCCAGTGATAATTTGAGAGTTTTTGCGGGGGGACAATGGAGGAATATGATAATTATCTGTGTATCTAGCAATAATTAGTAAAAGTCTAAGTGCTTATCAACTACAATGATGGGTAAAAATTGAGGATTTAGAATTTCATAAGAATACTTGATGTTTATAGTATAACAGGAAGGCAATGATTTGTATGGAGTGGAATTCTTGAGCATAAGTATTGGTATATAATATGCTGTAAGATATAAGAAAAATTGATGACGATAAGATAATGGATGCTACTAAAAGGGAAAATACTTTTAAAATCACAAGTAAAAATGAATAAATATATTCTGTAAAAAGAATTAAGTTGAAAAGAATTATGTGTAAAATAATGTTTTGATGCTGGAATTTTTTGAAAATATATGGTATATTAGTAACAAACAATATAGGTGTTCGCGATAAAGAGGTGTATAATTATGAAAAAAGATTTGAAATCTGATATTTTTAAAGTAATTAAATCTGCACGCACAAATCCAATTCAACAAATTGAAACAATGGCCAGTGAGTTACATAGAACAGAGCATATTTCGCCTCTTGATGCATGTAAATGCACAGGAAATTGTGGGGCGCTATAAAATATTTGCAAATAAATAGTTAATACGATGCGACACCTATATTGAAATGAAATATAAATTCTAAGTTCGTATGTATTTTGAACTTTTTGATTATGTGAAGAATAACAAATTGTGTAATAATTGTGAAAATAGGTATATGTTTTACATTACAAACATATAAGGCTTTACACTACAAAAAATTTGTTAGATTTTCCGGTTGATATATCGTGAACACATTTTAATTAAAGATTTTTTACTTATTAGTGGTAAGAATCCTACACATCCATAAATAAGCGTTCGATTTGATGCTTAATGGTAAAATATCTTTATAAACGATTCTTTTGTAACATGAAAACTTGAAAGTGTTAATTTCTTTCATTACTATTTGCGCCACCAGCAGGAAGATGGAGGAATGGAGAGTTATATGAAATTTAGTAGTTACAATATATTATGCAATATTGATGGAAAGTTCTATATCTACAATTCAATATCAAAGGCAGTATTACAAATACAAGAAGATTGTACTGTTGATTTTGAAGATAATCAACTAACTAATGTTGAATGTTTGTTTTCTGAAGAAGAAAAATTATATCTTCAAGATAATGGATTTATAATTGAAGAAAATATGGATGAGTTCAAAGCGCTTGAATACATTTATAAAAAGAATTATTTTGACACATCAGAGTTGACACTCATCTTGACGCCTACTTTTGAATGCAATTTTGCATGTCCTTACTGTTTTGAGGCGCCTCAACGTGAAATAAAAACATCATCTGCCTATTTTAAGGCATTAAAACTGTATGCCAAAAAAAATTTTAAACATTATCGCCATGTCGAACTAAGTTTATTTGGAGGCGAACCGCTTCTTTTATACAAACAATTTAAAGATATGTTAGAATATACAAAGGAGCTATCGCAACAATATTGCTTTGATTACTCTACTTCTATTGTAACTAATGGCTCATTAATTACAGATGAAATAATTGACACGTTAATGGAACATAATTGTAAAACGTTTCAAATTACGCTAGATGGTGGAAAAGAAAGTCATGATAAAACACGAAAATTTAAAAATAATAAACCATCATTTGATTGTCTTATTAAAATAATTAATGAAAAAATGGAAAGGTATTTAATTGCCCCAGGATCAGAGTTCTATCTTCGAATAAATTTAAACAATAACTCTGTTGAAGAGATTAAAGATGCGTTACTGCAGATACGAAAGGAATTACGAAAACATATTATTGTATCTATTAGAGTTATTTATACAACAGAGTCTTATTCAGAAAAAAATTTTAATAATGTCAACAATTTAAAAGAATTTTATGACATGGCTGCATCTATTGGATATAAACTTTCCAATAACCGATACTACAATCGATCTTGTGAGGCATGTTGTGATGAAAAAGTTTTTTATCTAACTCCTGATTTAAGTTTATGGAAATGCATCAATACAATGTCACTTCCTAATGGAAAAATTGGTAGTATAGATGAAGAGGGGAATCTTTCAATAGATCCTAATAGTTTACTTAACTGGTACTCTTCAGCAGATTGCTTTGCAGATAAACAATGTATAAAATGCAGACATCTTCCAGATTGTTTTGGAGGCTGCATCTTATATAAAAATGTTTATGATAAAAGAAATTGTACTCCATTTGATATGACGTCTCTTTCATATTTTTATGAATAAAATAAATATAAGATAAGTTCGATATATTAGCTAAATAAAGAATATCCTACAAATATGGTATCATACTTGTAGGATATATTAATCCGAAAAGAAATATTTTTTGAAGATTCTATATAAATGCTTATGTCGTAATAAAAAAATAAATTTAACTACTACAATATAACAAAAATTAAATAAGGAGCATTACATGGAGATTTTGGAATTATACAAAAAAAAAAATATTCAATGATATTAGATTCATGTGAGTATATTTTTGCAAATAATAGTATTCAAGAAATGTATATTCTTGGTTTGACGCTATTTGAATTGGGATATATCAATGAAGGAATGCAGATAATTCAGAATGTACTTAAAAAGAATAATTCAGAATATGTATTTGATGTGTCAAAGGGGATTGCATATCTTGGATTAGGTTCGTTTTCGGTTGGGAATTATGAACTGGCTAAAAAATATCTACTTAAGTCATCTGCAATGGGAGGTGATTTTTCAAATGAAAGTCAAAACTGGATCACGATACTGCATTTAGCTGATAAAGTCAATTATTTTTTTGAAAATGATTTTCTACGTTTTTATTTTGTAGATAATTTTAGTAAGATAAACTGTGATAAATTTATTGATGCATATACAATTAGATATAATATAATACAAAGTTTTTTTGACGTACATTTACCAAAAAAAATTGACATATTTATTTATTCTTCCCATAAAGATGAAATATGTGGTAATTTAAGTTATGCAAATCCTCCACTGGGTTCTATCCATGTGTATATATGGGAAGAATGTGGTCATGAGCTTACACATGTAATTTGTTATTATTTAAAAAAAAGAATAAATTTCAAAGCTAAATTTATCAATGAAGGAGTTGCGGAATGTTTTAACATTATTGAATATAATAATAATTATCAATTTAATTCTCACATAATTGATATTTTTGATATTTGGAATAACTATGATAACTATGATAGAAATTATGCAAATTTTATTGCAAAAAAGTTTTGCTTAAAATTATTAAAGGTAGGAGGCAAACAAAAATTTATTGAATTAATTTGCGAACAAAGCATTTCAAATGCATATAAAATATATGGAAAGCTTTTATATGATGTAAAAAATGATGTTGAGAATGAAGTGTTGCTAGGAATCAATTGTTAAGGTGTATAGTATGAATAGAAATTTTTTTAAACAGTCGCATTTAAGCTTAATTATTATGAATGTATGCATTTACATCGTGATTCTGGCAGAAGTGTTTTGCAGGTTCTTTTTAATTGATCACATTGTGTATGCCGCTTCTGCCAAAATGATCATGAAAGATTTTATATGGATTGTGTCCTTATTTTTTATCGAGAATCTGTTACATATATTTGAGATAGCAGTACGGCTTCGCGTGACGAGAAGTTGTCAGGCGAAAATGCCGGAGGCAGTTATGCATGTCTGTGAGAAACTTCCGCTTTGTGTTTTGGAACAGCAGGATACACAGGAAAAGATCCGAAGATCAGAAGAATATTTTAAAAAATCGTTGGAATATACAGATGCACTGGTATGCTGGATGAAGCTTGGACTGTCTGTGGCAGTACTGTTATGGTTTATGAGAAATACGTCATTTCTGGTCATTTTCGTGTTAACGGCTCTGATTTGCGCCGCATTTTATGTTAATGTGCGTGCTACAAAAAATACATTTGGTTTCTGGCAGCGCTATATGAAGGCTGCGCGTCGGTTTAATTATATCTCTGATCTGCAGATCAAACGGGAATATGCTTATGAGCGCCGTATTTACGGTACGTCAGAGGCGATGGATGCACGATTTTCAGAAGAATTTGACCGGGCGGCTAGAGTGAATAAAAAGAGTGGACTTGCTAGATTCCGTGGTCAGGTTTTGCTTGAAAGTATTTTAATTGGGATTACTGTCTTTACCTTGTTTTATTTTGCTTTGCCGCAGACAATAGCGGCAATGACTCTTGGCACTTATACGGCAATCACGGAGATGATCGCACGGGTGCTTGATGAGCTTTCCAGGTGTGCCGAGAGTGTGTTTCCAATCCGGGAATTTCGCGGGCTCCAGAAGGAATTAGCAGCATTTTTAGCATATGTGCCGCGAGAGAAACAGAAGGAAAAAGAGGAATGTAGTTCGTTATCTCTTTCCCATCTTCATTTTCGCTACGATGGAAATAAGGAGGATACGCTAAAAGATGTTTCTTTTACTTTTGAGCGAGGAAAACATTATGGACTTGTTGGAGTGAATGGAGCTGGGAAGACAACGCTTGCAAAATTGCTTTTGGATCTCTATGAGCCGACTGGTGGAATATTCTGTGGCAGCACATGGAAGAAGACAGCGTTGTTTCAGGACTTTCAAATTTATCCAGTAACAGTAAGAGAATACCTTCTGATGGGAAATGATTTGTCACTGGCGGATGAAAAACTTTTGGAAGTGCTTGATATGTTGGAGTGCGGTGGCCTGAAGCAAGGCCTTGATACGCCGCTTACGCTTCTGACAGAAGAAGGAACGTTGCTCTCAAAAGGACAGTTACAGCGGCTTGCAGTTGCAAGAGCATTTCTGTCAGATGCGGACTTTATCATTTTAGATGAACCGACTGCAAGCCTCGATCCGATTTCTGAGCGAGATGTCTATGTGAAGAGTCAGAAAGTTCTTCGCGAGAAGACAACGCTGTTTATCACACACCGGCTCGGTGCAATCAGTCAGATGGATGAGATCCTTGTGTTGGATCAGGGACATCTTGCAGAACACGGAAGTCACGAAGAATTGATGCGTGCGGATGGTATTTACCGGAAGCTTTATCAGACACAGAAGGAGATGTATGTGAATGAAACAAAATAGTAAGCAGACCGTAATAAGATGCATCGGTCTGGGAGCAAAACTGATGCCTCGGCATTTTACCGGGATGGTGTTTGTACATCTGTTTCTGGCAATCCTTCCGGTTATCGGCATCCAGATCAGCCGTCGCATCTACCAGTTTGCTGAGCACACAGTATTTGGGACTCAGCCGGTTGCAGAACTTCTTTTGCCAGTTGTATTGTACGGTGTCTATCTGTTTCTCCTGAAGGGATATACGATTTATTATGAGCGGGTAGCAGTTCAGTTTGGGGGACTTTTGGAATTTGAGAAGAAGACGAAGCTTTTGCTTCACGAAAAATGCGGGAAAATAGCGATGAGTTACTATGAGACACCGTCATTTTATAATAGATTGTGGGAGGCAAAAGTCGCCAGTATTAATGTTTATCGGGTTGTGGAATGTGTGATCACGCTGTCTGGCGCAGCGCTGTCTATCATGTTTTTGTCTGGCTATGTGGCAACAATCCATCCGGTATTTTTTCTTCTTATTGTGTTGACGGCAGTGCCGGCACTTCTGGAAAATGTCAGTGAGGGCATTTTGAAAAATCGTAGGCGTACACTACTTGCATCTCTTGCAAAAGAAGAGAAAGAGCGCAGGCTTTGTGTACTTGATATCCGTTATGCAAAGGAACGGCTTGTGTATGAGAGCAGTGAGTTTTTGATTAATAAATGGAAGGATTCCTCAAATGCATTGCGAGAAAAAGAATATGAAGTGGAGAAACAGGTACTGAAGATCCGCACACTTTTGACGCTTGTGCGCGCTTTGGCAACAGCAGGAGTCTATGTGCTGGCGGGGTGGCTTTTCTTCCATGGTTCGATTGACTATGCTGAATTTATGGTCGCGATATCCACGACACTGCAGTTGCAGAACCAGTATGCACAGTTGTTTGCAGATCTTGGATATTTCTCGCAGTTCCGTATGATGGTAAAGCCATTTTTCTTATTTATGGACAGCGAAGATGAAATACGCTGTTCGGAACTGACCGGAAAGATTGCATTTGACCATGCAGGATTTACTTACCCGACAGGGAAAGAAGCAGTGCTTCACAATCTGGACTTTACAATACATGCCGGGGAGAAGGTCGCAGTGGTTGGGGTAAATGGTGCTGGAAAAACGACGCTTTCCAAGCTGCTGACAGGCTTGCTGTCTGTCACAGAGGGAAGAGTAGAAGGGAAAATTTCCGATGCATTTTCTGTCATGTTCCAGGAACATCAGCGCTATGAACTAACGCTTCTGGAAAATATAGCGCCACAGGAATTAGAGTTGGAGGATAGGAAACTTGCAGAGGAACTTCTCAGGGAAATGGATCTTGATCAGATTCCACAAAATGAGATCCTCGGTCGGGAATTTGGAACGACAGACCTGTCCGGCGGTCAGTGGCAAAAGCTTGCGATGGCTAGGACATTTTATCACGGAGGAAACTTCTTTGTGTTGGATGAGCCGACCTCTGCCATCGACCCGCTATATGAGAAGGAATTGAATGATTTTATATTCCGTCAGGCAGGTAAAGAGAATACGCTTGTTGTTATTTCACACCGACTCAGCATCGCAAAAGCTGCCGACCGTGTGTTCGTACTTGATCATGGAACGATTGTTGAGCAGGGTACCCATGAAGAATTGTTGGAAGTTCCTGATTCCCTCTATCAGAAATTGTGGAAAGCACAGCTTAGCTGGTATGAGTATAAGGATAATAGTGCCATGCAATAGAAAGGTAAATTAAAGAACACTAGAGAATATAATATGTAGTTTATAGATGTATCAGAGGCTAAAAGGTGTTTAATCTACGAATATAATTTAGTAATATTCATAGCGAATAAGATATCGTGTCAATCCAAATAATATTTAATTTGGGGAGTTAATACAAAAGAGTAGTACTAAACCATGGTTTCTTATTATGACTTAGTATTTTTAGTTGATTCTAGGTCGAAATAGTAGGGGTAAGATTTTGTGAATCTTGCTCCTATTATTGTATTCAAACGTATTTCGGGGAAACGGTCGATATGCGTGCATTTCTTTGAAGTTTGGTTTAATAAAATTTTATGTTTTAATTTGAATCTCCTTCATTGCTTATTATTAAAATCAATAAGGTATAAAAACTAATATTATGAGCGATATTGTAATGAATTTTAAATTCATTACAACCAAATATGTTTTATATGCTTGCATATCAGTGCATTACATGTTATCTTGATGAAAAAGATAAAACATGACTTATTTATAATACTGAAAGGATATTTAAAATGGGAAAGAATTATGAACATGTTACATATCATGATCGTTTACGGATAGAAGTACTATATCGCGCAGGACACAGCATCAGAGAGATTGCAGTTTTAACAGAGTTTAGTTATCCTACCATCTGGCGAGAAATCAATGTAAGAGGGGTGTATATTCATCGGAATAGTGACTGGACAGAGGAAAACGCACTTGTCAATACTTAGTGAATAACTTTTTCAAAAATTTTTATACATTCACTTTCTAAATCCTTTTCAGAACAAACAGCAGCTCTTTTTCCTGTTCTTTAGCCTTTCTACAGATTCATTATATAATAAAAGAGTACAAAAATAACCCCTTAATTATAAAACAATCAAGAGGATTTCTTAATTATTCTATTTTGATTATTTAAGCAGCTGTTCCCTCCCTTTCTAAATCTTGAAACATTTCATACATTTCTGATGCTGTTTTTCCATCAAATGCCGGACGTGGATAAGTATTCATCCATGCTTCCAACTCTTTTACTTCTTTTCTCGTAATACCATCAAAATTCTTACCTTTTGGATAAAACCGTCTGATCATTCGATTTTGATTCTCATTTCTGGCTCGTTCACAGCTACAATAAGCATGACAATAATATAACTTTGTGCGTGGCTTTTTATTCCTTCGCGAACGTTCCATTCCCTCAAAATCACTGAATTCTACACCATTATCAACTGTAATACTTTTAAATACTTCTCGAAACTTCTTTTCTCCCATTTCACGTTCTAAGCGATTCATTGCAGCAATTACTTCTTTGGCTGTATGATCTTTCAATGGTTCTACAATTTCTTTTAAAGTTTTCCGTTCTGTTAAAACCAAAAATGCATACTTAGATTTTCCACGCGGTCCCACCACAGTATCCATCTCCCAGTGCCCTAGTTCTTTTCGCTCTTGTATTTCTTTTGGACGCTTTTCTATACTCGTTCCTCTGCTCGCTCTTTTTTGAACTTTCATCGCCTTCTCTTTTTTCTTTTTCATTCTTGGCATCGGAAGATCTTCCATTCCTACATTGAGAAAAATTCCATTTCTTAAATAATTATATAATGTTCCTTTACAAATTTTTGTAGCAAATATATTTCCTTCCCTCTCGATATCATACAATATTGCTTCTGGTGATTTTTTTTCCTCTAAAATTTTCTTTTCTACATACTGTACAAACTGCAAATCATTCCCGATTTTTAGTTCTTTGCCATGTGTCTTTTTATTTTCATCACAGCGTCTTTGCGCCAATTCGGCACTATAACGTTTTTCCTCTGTCCAGCATAAAAGACAAAATTTATAAAAAAATATATTGACAATTTGGCGCTGGATGTGCTATATTAAATGAGTCGCTGAAATGCGCACGCTGTCTTAGCTCAGTCGGTAGAGTGCATCCTTGGTAAGGATGAGGTCGGCGGTTCAAATCCGCTAGACAGCTTATGATGACCTTGAAGATGTAGAGATATTCAAGGTCATTTTTTGTTACCAAGTATACCTAAGTGAACGTCCAGTGGACGTTCATCTCGGTATCCCGGGAAATTTTGTTCCATAGTATAAGGAGTAAGAGAAGATGAATAAAGAGATTTTCGCGGTAGATACCAAAAACAGAACATTGACCCAATGGGTGCAGGGGCTTGTTACCCTGTTTGTCGGCCTTACGATCGCACATCTTGGGGTGAGCCTGTTCCTTATCTCAGAGCTGGGATCCGATGCTTTTACGGTGATGATTCAGGGAATTGCATTGACGGTCGGGCTTTCCATCGGCACCGTGCATGTGATCGCGCTGATCTTTCTCATGGTGGTCATGGCGCTTACCACAAAAGGGTACGTAAAGCCGGGAACGGTGGTATGTGCGTTCTGCGGGGGCTGGATCATTGATCTGTTCCTCTGGTTGATCGGGGACAGGATTTCGGCCGCATCCCCGATGCTGCTTCGCATTGCGGTGATGCTTGCCGGCTGTGTGATCCTGAGTTTTGGAATGTCCATTGTGATTGAGAGCAATAGCGGCACGGGACCAAATGATCTGGTCGCCATTATCCTGACGGATAAGCTGAATCAAAAGAGAAATGTGCAGTTCAGGACAGTACGGGTATGCTGCGATCTCTTCTTTGTGATAGCCGGTTTCCTGCTGGGAGGCAGATTTGGTATAGGTACGATCGCTGCCGCATTTTTGGTCGGACCGGTGGCACAGTTCTTTTTGCCGAAGAGTAGAATGTTAATAAAAAAATGCTTTCCCTCATTGTAGCGGAAAGCATTTTTAATTGCCAAGCATACCTAAGTGAAGGCTTAGTTGACCTTCATCTCGGTATTATTATTCTGTTACATAAGCCTTCAGAAGCTGGAAGGTATTCTTTACGCCGTCCATATGGGAGCGCTCATAGTTGTGAGAGGCATATACGCCAGGCCCGATCAGCCCGTGACGGATATCGTAGCCGCTCTTCAGGGTAGATTCCACGTCGGAGCAGTAGTACGGATATACATCAATCGCATAGGCAAGATTATGAGCCTTCGCTGTGGCAACAAGTGCGCTGGTCACATCGTAGTTGTAAGGACCGCCGGCATCCTTTGCGCAGATGGAAACCATGCGCTCTGTACATTCCAGATCTCCACCGACACAGCCCATATCAACGGAAAGCATCTCCGTTGTATCTTCCGGAACATAGCTTCCGCCGTGTCCTACTTCCTCGTAAACGGTAAATACAAGAGAAACTTTACGGTTCAGAGAAAGCCCCTCGTCTTTGATGCATTTTGCCAGTCCAAGAAGAATAGCAGCGGACAGTTTGTCGTCAAGGAAACGGCTCTTGATGTATCCGCTTTCGGTAACCGTTGTGCGCGGGTCCAGTGCGATGTAATCACCGACCTGAACGCCCAGAGCTTTGGTTTCTTCCCTGGAGCCTACGTTCTCGTCCAGAAGAATCTCCATGTTCTTCTCTGCACGGTCCGGCTTCTCGTCAGCCACATGAGCGGATGGCTCAGTATTCAGGATCACGCCGGTGTAGACCTTGCCGTCGCGGGTATGTACGGTACAGTTCTCGCCGTCAGCGGTTCCCCACTGATGTCCGCCGATGGTCGTCGGGCGAAGACGGCCGTTGTCCTTGATCGCGCGGACCATAGCGCCAAGCGTGTCCACATGTGCCGCAAGAAGAAGCGGATTTCCCTCACCGCCTAAGGTAACGTGAATGTTGCCTTTGTTGGAAAGATAGGGGTCATAGCCCAGATCTTTAAGTGTCGCCATAACATATTCAGCCACCTCGTGGGTAAAACCGGAGGGGCTTGGAATGGAAGTAAGAGCTTTCAACTGCTCTGCAATGTAGGTATAAATTGCCATAATAACATTTCCCCCTAGATTATAGTATTTACTTTATATTTTAAACGTTTTGATAAAAAAATACAATATTTATTGCAGAGAAAATGATTTAATAGTATAATTTTACATGTTAGCACAGAAAAGTGTAGGCGCATTGAGTAGTAAGAATATAAGAATACTATAATTTTGTAAGTCAGTGTGAAATGTTTGAATATAGAGGAGAAAGTTATGGATATCACGGCAAGAATCGATAGAGTTTACTTAAATATGACGAAAAAGCAGAAGCAGATTGCAGACTATATGAGGGATAACGCAGAGAAGATGGCGTTCATCACATTGAAGGATTTAAGCGCAGAGGTCGGAGTGACGGAGATGACGGTCCTTAACATGTGTAAGACGCTGGGCTATAACAGTTTTAATGAAGTGAAATACGAGTTCCGCAAGCTGATCAATCAGAATATCCGAGGGGGCTTTTATCGTCAGAATGAATATTTCAATACGGCAGTTCCGGACTATGAGCTGGAGAATAAAGAGAAGCTGATGATGGATATCTGCCATGAAGAGACGCAGCTCATGGCGGAACTGGAGCAGAATTTTAACAGCCATCATATATTAGAGGTGGCAAAAATGTTTTTATCCTATAAGAGAATCGTTCTCTGCGGAAGAGGAATTTCTTATCAATTATGTGAGTATCTGGCATGCGGACTTGCGTCGGTGGCAATTTCGACGCTCCTGGTAAATACGGAGCTTAATGACAATGTCTATTCGCTGCTTCCTTGTATTGATGAAGAGGTGCTTATGGTAGCGGTATCATTTCCTGACTACTATTTTATGACGAAAAATCTTGCTGAATATGCGAAAGAGAAAGGTGCGAAGATCGTGGCGATCACGGATGTGGCAGATTCGGAAATCACGGAGGTGGCCGATGAGATATTCCTGGTGCGAAGTACCACCCGCCTGGCATTAAATACAATCTCTGCACCGGCAGCTTTCATCAATCTTCTGGTATCAGCTGTGAAACTGCAAGGCGGAATGGAGCGCGCGGAGTGTATCGGAAAAGAGTTCAGCGAGATGTTCTGATAGAAGGAATTTATCGGAAAATATTAAGGGGTTAGAACTTTAATCTGGCGATGCGTTAACGGAGAACAACGGAACGCTTCTTCTCTATGGGCATATTATAGTAAAAACTTTAAAGAAAATATACAAAGTTCACAAAAAGTAGGATTTGCCAATAGTTTTTATAGACATGTTTTAAAGTAAATGCTATAATAGATAAGTATTATAAAACAATAGAAAATGTGCATAAGGATGCACAGGAGAAGGAGGTTTTGTTTTATGAAGAAGAGATGGCTTGCTCTTTTACTGACAGGCGTTATGGCATTATCCCTGACAGCCTGCGGTGGCGGAGACAAAAAGTCAGAAGGAGAAGGCAAAGGCGGCGATGAGGGAGGCGGACAGTATATCAATACATATCTTGCTGCCGAACCGACCACAATGGATGTCAGCCTTCGTTCTGACACCTATTCCAGCGAGATCATGATGAACGTAATGGAAGGTCTGATCCGTATTGAGCAGAGAGACGGCAAGTATGAGGTTATGCCGGGAGATGCTGAGAGTTGGGAAGTAAACGACGAGGGTAATGTATGGACTTTCCACCTTGGCGAAGACAGAAAGTGGAACGACGGTGAGCCGGTTACCGCTGAACAGTATGTATACTCTCTGCAGAGAAGTGCTGATCCTGCAACAGGCTGTCCGAACTCTTATTTTGTATCTCCGATTCTGAACTACGACGCAGTCAGCACAGGGGAAAAACCGGTAGAAGAACTGGGTGTTAAGGCTTTGGACGAGCACACACTCGAGATTACACTGACAAGCCCGATGGCAAGTTTCCTGGAGAGTACCGATGCAAGTATTTTCTATCCGCAGAGAAAAGATATCGTTGAGAAGTACGGCGACCAGTATGGTGCTGAGGCAGCGAATCTGGTATATAACGGACCGTTCGTACTGACTGAATGGAACCATAACAGTTCTCTGAGAATTGAAAAGAATGATCAGTACTGGGATAAGGACAATGTTGATTTGGACTATGTTGATTATCAGATTCTGAAAGATACCACATCTATTGCAAACGCATATGACAGTGGACAGATTGATTTCATCACAGTCAGCTCACAGGAACAGCTTCAGAAATATGAGGCAGATGACAGCAATGTTCTGACCAATATCTCAGGCGGAACCATCAGCTTCCAGTTCTACAACACAACAGACCCGATCATGTCTAACGTGAATATCCGTAAGGCATTTTCTCTGGGCGTTGATATTGAGGATATGAATGAGATCGGATTCAGCGGACTTCGTGAGCCACTTTATGGCTGGATTGCACCGGCGCTTTCTGTAGACGGAAAGAGCATGCGTGAAGTAGCAGGAGATACGAACAAAGAGCTGAAAGAAGAGCTTGAGGCTTCCGGAAAGACTGCAAAAGACGTTCTGATCGAAGGTATGAAGGAACTTGGACTTGGCGATGATCCGTCCAAACTTGATGTTACTTACTCTCTGGCAGGAACAGACGACTGGTATCATACCTTTGGTGAGTATCTGCAGCAGGTATACAAAGAATCTCTTGGCATCAACCTGAAGATCGATTTCAGTGAGTGGGATATCTTCTCAGATAACCTGACCAACGGAAATTATCAGATTGGTTTCATGGCCTGGGGAGCTTACTACAATGATCCGTACGATATGCTTAGTATCCATCTGTCAGACTTCAACCAGATTTCTTCTAACTGGAAGAATGAGGAATACGATGCTCTGTGTAGAGCTGGTATGACAGAGATGGATCCGGAGAAACGTATGCAGAATTATGTTGATGCAGAAAGAATCCTGATGGAGGATTATGTGGCTTGCCCGTTTGCGACAAGTGTTTCGCATCAGTTCTCTAAGTCATACGTACATGACAAATATGCAGAGTACGGCCAGGATAATCTGTACTTCATCCATCCGGGTTGGAAGAACGTATACGTAGAGGGAAGATAGGAAAGTCCATATCGGAAGATGACAGTATAATTGATGAGACAAAACGGGTTATTATGGGGCTAGGATACTGTAATAGCCCGTTTTTTTCATCGCTAAAGGAGGGAAATGTCTGTGGTAAAGTATGTATTGAAGCGTATCGGATACATGATAGTAACGCTTTTCGCAGTTGCGACTATCACGTTCTTTTTGATGAGAAGTATTCCGGGTGACCCGCTTGCAAGTATGGCGAGAACACTGCCGGAACAGACAAAAGCAAATTTCTATGCAAAATACGGTCTTGATCAGCCGCTGTTCAACCAGTATCTGAAGTATATGAAGGGACTGGTTACACTGGACCTTGGAGAGAGTATCCTGTATGCGGGACGTTCTGTCAGCGGTGAGATTGCAAGAACCTCACCTATCTCAGGTGCAGTAGGAGGGACTGCTCTGGTTATTGGTACCTTGATTGGCGTGTGCCTCGGTATTGTCGCGGCACTCAATAAGAACAGGTGGCCGGACTACATAGTCATGTTCATTGCGATTTTGGGGGCGACGATACCAGTCTTCGTGCTAGCCTCCCTGATGCAGTATATCTTTGCAGTAAAATTAGGAGTGACGCCGGCTTCCGGCTGGGGAAAACCGGAACACATGATCTTACCGGTAATTGTAATGAGCTTTAGTTCGGTTGCGACCTATGCCCGTTATATTAAATCCAGTATGCTGGATACCCTGAATCAGGATTATGTATTGACGGCAAGGGCAAAGGGTCTTAGCGAGAAGAAAGTAATCTTCCGCCATGTGCTTAGAAACTCTTTGCTTCCGGCAGTTACCATTTTCTCAAGCAGCGTTGTCGGTGTATTTACGGGAGCGTTCGTTACCGAGAGAATGTTCTCCATTCCCGGTATCGGATTCTATTATATAACCTCTATTAACAACCATGATTATACGATGGTTATGGGTACTACAGTCTTCTACGCGGTACTGTTTATCGTGATGCAGTTTGTAGTGGATTTCGTATACATGGTCATTGACCCGCGTATCAGAGTGGCGTCAGATAAGTAGGAGGTGTTATGATGCAAAGTATCCCAAAAGAAAAATTACAGATTATAGGAATAGAAGATAACGGAGTGGAGGCGACCTCGAGGCCGCGGGTCGGATATTTTCAGGATGCCTGGAGAAGACTCCGTCAGAATAAAGTGGCTACACTTGCTTTGTTTCTCCTTTTAGCCATTGTAGTCATGGTCATCATCGGACCAAAGCTTAGCGGCTATGCTTTTGAAGAGGTAGATAAGACCGTAATCAATCAGGGGCCGAATGCAAAGCACTGGTTCGGTACAGATAAACTGGGACGTGACATCTTCGCCCGTGTATGGATCAGCGGACGTGTGTCTCTTACGATCGGTATTCTTGGCGCATTTATTTCGGCGGTAGCCGGCTGTATCTATGGTGGACTTGCTGCTTACTTTGGCGGCATGGTAGATAACATCATGATGCGTATCGTAGAGGTTCTGATCAGTGTGCCGTACCTGATCATTGTTATTGTGTTATCCCTGGTATTTGACAGTAAAGGTATGTTTACCCTGATCCTTGCGATGACGATCACCGGCTGGTGTGGTATGGCGCGTATGGTCCGTGCGCAGATGCTGTCTATTAAGAATGAGGAGTTCATTCTTGCGGCACAGGCGCTTGGCGTAAAACCGTGGAAGATCATTGTGCGCCACATGATTCCGAATACCCTTAGTACCGTAATCGTTTCCATCACCTTTGATATTCCGGGTTACATTTTCTCAGAGGCGTTCCTTAGTTATATCGGACTTGGTATTCAGCCGCCGAACACCAGCTGGGGTGCCATGGCATCGGCAGCGCAGGCACAGTTTACATTCTATCCGTACCAGTTGTTCTTCCCGGCGTTTATGATCGCACTTACCATGCTTTGCTTTACCTTGCTTGGTGATGGACTTCGAGATGCACTGGATCCGAAATTGAGAAAGTAGAGGGGCGAGAATTATGGAAAAAATATTAGATGTTAATAATTTACAAGTTTCTTTCCATACCTATGCGGGAGAAGTAAAGGCTGTCCGTGGCGTAAGTTTTGAATTGAATGAGGGCGAGACCCTTGCTTTCGTAGGCGAATCTGGTTGTGGAAAGACCGTTACGGCAAAGGCGATCATGCGACTTTTGATGCCGCCGTTTGCTGAGATTAAAGAAGAATCACATATTCAGTATCGCGATAAAGATGTCATGAAGATGACGAAGAAGGAGCTGCAGGCTTATCGTGGGGATGAAGTCAGTATGATCTTCCAGGACCCGATGACTTCTCTGAATCCGACTATGACGATCGGAAAACAGATTATGGAGGGTCTGATCCTTCATCGCAATCTGGATAAAAAGACAGCAAGAGAAGAAGCAATCAAGATGCTGAAGATGGTTAAGATCCCGGACGCAGAAAAACGTGTGGATGCATATCCGCATCAGCTTTCCGGTGGTATGCGTCAGAGAGTTATGATTGCGATCGCACTTTCCTGTAATCCGTCTCTGCTTATCGCCGACGAGCCGACGACAGCCCTTGACGTTACGATTCAGGCGCAGATCATGGACCTTTTAGGCGAGCTGAAAAAGGAATTGAACACGGCGATCATTCTGGTAACACACGACCTGGGAGTTGTAGCGAACTTCGCAGACCGCATTCAGGTTATGTATGCAGGCCAGGTTATCGAGCGCGGAACTGCTCGTGAGATTTTCTATAATGCAAAACACCCGTACACCTGGGCGCTTCTTTCTTCCGTACCGAGACTGGATACGGAGAACAAGCAGGATCTGTATGCTCTCCAGGGTACCCCTCCGGACCTGATCCTCGAGATGAATCACTGCCCGTTTGCTGCAAGATGCGAATACTGCATGGGTATTTGTAAAGAGGCTATGCCGGAAGAGACACTTGTCGATGGAACGCATAAGGTATCCTGCTGGCTGCAGCATCCGGACGCGCCGAAGGTAAAATCATATTACGATAAGGAGGTGTAGAGGGCGATGAGTGAAAGATTAGTAGAAGCAAAAAATCTGTGTAAATATTTCTCCGTTGGAAAGAAAGGGACACTGAAAGCTGTCGACAATGTCAGCCTCTACATCAATAAAGGTGAGACACTGGGACTGGTTGGAGAGTCAGGCTGTGGTAAGACGACCTGTGGACGTACCATCTTAAGACTGTACGATCCGACATCCGGCCAGGTAACATTTGACGGAAAAGATGTAAGCCAGTTAAAGGGCAAGGAACTTCTTGATTTTAAGAAACGTGCCCAGATCATTTTCCAGGATCCGTACTCCTCTCTGGACCCGCGTATGACGATCGGTGAGATCATTGCGGAAGGAATGGATGTACATTGTAACTATACGGCAAAAGAGAAGGATGAGAAGGTTGCCGAGCTCTTAAGAAGTGTTGGTATGAACCCGGATTTCGCGAACCGCTTTGCACACGAGCTTTCTGGTGGACAGCGCCAGCGTATCGGTATCGCGCGTGCTCTTGCGATCGACCCGGATTTCATCGTCTGTGATGAGCCGATCTCTGCTTTGGATGTGTCCATTCAGGCGCAGGTAGTAAACCTTCTTATCAAGCTGCAGAAGGAGAGAGGGCTGACTTATCTGTTTATCTCTCATGACCTTTCCATGGTAAGACATATCTCTGACCGCGTAGGCGTTATGTACCTGGGAAGTCTGGTGGAGATGACGGCCAGTCATGAGATCTTCTCGAATCCGCAGCACCCGTATACCAAGATCCTGATGTCGGCAATTCCGCTGGCAGATCCGGATGCGGAGAGTGCAAAGAACCGGATTGAGATCCAGGGTGAGGTTCCAAGTCCGATTAACGCACCGAGCGGATGTAAATTCCGTACCAGATGTCCTTATGCTACAGATATCTGCGCACAGGAGGCACCTGCACTTACAGAGATCGCACCGGACCATTATGTTGCGTGCCATCACTGCAAGGAGATTAATAAATAGTTAGGAGAAAGATAGCGATGTTGTCACAGGGTATGATTGAGAACATTTTGGATGAGGCAGCGCTTAGAGGAGCGGATTTCGCTGAGGTGTATGACGAGAGTAAGACCCTGCAGGAAACCCTCGCGACCCAGAAGACGGTAGAACAGTGTCAGATGGGAAGAGAGAGCGGAGTCGGAATCCGAATGTTCAAAGATGGAAACTGTTACTACGGATATACGAACCAGCGGACAGAGGCAGCTCTGTCCGGTCTGGTAAAGGATTTGACAAAAGCAATGAAGAAAGGGCAGACTTCACGAATTGCCCTTGGTGAAAAGAAGATCTATTCTATGGGTCCAGACGTGATTCTGGCGACAAAACTGCCGTCAGAGAAGAGGATGGAGCCGCTTCGCCGTGCGATTCGCGCAGGTATGGAATACGATGAGGAGATCGTGCAGATGCGCGTGAAGCTCACGGATATGGAGCAGGAAGTCCAGATCGCGAATACGGAAGGGCTTTTTGTGCAGGACACCCGTGTAAAGACTCGTCTTTATATTGGGGCTTATGCGCAAAATGGCGATGATATTCAAAGTGGATATTACGGCCCGGGTGCTATGAGAGGCCATGAGTATTATGATTTGATCGATGTGGAGGCCTGTGCCCGGGAAGCGGCAAGACAGGCCAAGGTAGTGCTTCATTCCGAGCCTTGTCCCGGCGGACAGATGAGTGTGGTCGTGGATAACGGATTCGGCGGACTGGTGTTCCATGAAGCCTGCGGACACAGCCTCGAGGCGACCGTGATCGCAAAGAACGCATCGGAATTCTGTGGGAAACTGGGGCAGAAGATTGCTTCGGATATCGTGACGCTGGTGGACGATGGTTCTCTTGCAAATGAGTGGGGTTCCCTTCACATAGATGATGAGGGAACACCGACGCAGAAGAATATTCTGATCGAGAATGGTATCTTAAAGAGTTATATGGTAGACCGCCTGAATGGTATGCGTGCAAACCTCGCACCGACAGGTTCTTCCAGAAGGCAGAATTACAAATTTGCTCCGGTCGCACGTATGACGAATACCTATATTGCTCCGGGTAAGAGTAAGCCGGAGGAGATCATCCGGGCAACGGAGCGTGGATTATTCGTAAAAGCGATCAACGGTGGTTCGGTAGAACCGGCCACAGGTGATTTCAATTTTAGTACCGGTGAATGCTATCTGATCGAGAATGGTAAGATCACCACCCCGGTAAGAGGAGCAACCTTGATCGGAAACGGAGGTACTGTCCTTAAGAACGTGGATATGGTCGCAGACGATTATGATCTGCGTCAGGGATTCTGTTATGCGTCAAGCGGCGCATTATATATCGGAGCCGGGCAGCCGACGCTCCGCATCAGCAATATGACAGTGGGAGGGATTAAGTCATGATAAATACGTTTATTCAGGAATTTACAGAAGCAGCCCACAGTCATGAGATCTGCAACTTACAGTTCTATACCGAGGAGGTCCGCAAGGTGTCGGTGAATGTGTACCAGGGCGCTCCGGAGAGTAATTTTCAGAGCGAAGTGGCAGGCTGCTACGTGCAGGGCGAATATCAGGGTAAGACAGGATATGTCTATATAGAAGATTTCTCAAAGGAGCTGTTCGAGGGCGAGATTGCGGATTTGAAAGAAGTAGCGATGCTTTCAGATGCAGAGGGCAGCGTGAATGCGCTCACAGAAGTGAAGTGTGAGAAGCAGGAGCAGCTTACGGCTGTGGATATTCTTGCAGAGCGTTTGATCCAGGCGGAGAAGGAAGCGCTCGCGGCACATCCGGGCGTGAAGAAGTTCAATCATTTTCAGTGCGGCGAGATTATTCGCAGGATTTCCATTCGGAATGATCAGGGCGGTTGTATGGAAGATGAGAACAAATATGCCTTTTTCGGCGTAAATGCAGAGGCGGAAAAGGACGGAGTCGTGCAGATTGCAGGTGGAGAGATTCTAGCGCTTTCTGCAGAAGAACTGGATATGTCGGCGGCAGCTACGGAAGCGGCAAGCGAGGCCGTAGGAATGCTGGCTGCACAGCAGATTAAGACGGGAACCTATCCGGTCATCCTTAAGAACAGCGTGATCTGCGAGATGCTGGGCATGTTCGTCAAGAATTTCGCGGCAGATACGGTTCACAAGGATTTAAGCAAGCTGGCGGGTAAGAAGGGCGAGAGGATTGCCTCCTCTATCGTGAATCTTGTGGAAGATCCGAAGCTGCCGGGTGGAGCAAATCAGAGAGCCTTCGATGACGAGGGAACGCCGACGAGCCGTAAGGAGATCGTGAAAGATGGCGTGCTTCAGATGTTCCTGTATAATCAGGAAGAGGCGAAGAAGGATGGCGTGGCGTCTACTGGAAACGGATTTAAAGAAAGCTGCCGCAGTAAACCGGGAGTGTTCGTTACGAATCTGAAGCTGGAGGGCGAGACTAAGCCGCTTGAAGAACTGATGCGTGATATGGGAGACGGACTTTACATCACGAATTGCGATGGTATGTTCGCCGGAGCAGATCCGGTGAGCGGCAAGTTCTCACTGATTTCCAAGGGCTATCAGATTGAGAACGGCGAGATTGACGGAAGCGTCAACCAGATTACGGTGGCAGGCAATTTCTATGACATGTTACAGGTGATCGAGGGTATTGGAGAGGATTACCTGATGAACAACGGAGATGGAGGTATGATTATTGCACCGTCCATCTATGTGAAAGAATTGGTAGTTTCCGGATTGTAATATTTGGAGGACTGACAAATATACAGAATAGTTTGCCAGAGAAAATGCCGCGGGAAAGAATCCTGCGGCATTTTCTTTGACATGCATACTTGAGTGAAGATCCAGTGGACCTTATTTCAATCGGTACGCCTAAAAAAGAAGGTTCACTGAATTTTCTTTATAGGAATATAGGCAACTAATTTGTCCGAGTAAGCTTATTATGCTTTTCCAGGCCATGTATCCAGTCGGATTTGAGATAATAGATCGTAAATACGGTGCTGCTCAGGGTCCAGGTGATCGGGTAAGCCCAGAACACAACATTGATGACCGGGATAAAATGAATGGCGATGGATATGTAAGATACACGAATCACACACCAGCATATCATCATAACAAACATCGGAACGGTGGAACGTCCGGCCCCTCTCATGATACCTGCCATACAGTGCGAATAAGCAAGCAGACAGTAGAAGAGGGAAATCGTTCGTGCCTCGGCCACTCCAAACGCGACAGCCTCAGCGTTCCCGCCAAAAGCCGTGATCAGGTAAGGAGCAAAAAGGTAAACGCAGACTCCGATAAGCTCAGCCATGGTAATAGAGCAGAGAATTCCGAAGATGGAGCCCTTCTTAGCCCGTTCATATTCTTTCGCTCCCAGATTCTGGCTGATATAAGTTGTCAGCGCCATAGAGAAACAAGTCACCGGCAGGAAACCGAACCCCTCCACCTTGGAGTAGGAGCCACAGCCCGCAACTGCCAAAGATCCGAATTTGTTAATGTTGGACTGCACGAATACATTTGCAAGCGCGATAATCGAGTTCTGAATACCGGCCGGGATACCGTTCGAGATATTCTGCCTGAGCATACCCGGATATAACCGAATCTCGCGCGGGTAAAGGCGGATTTCCTCCGGATTTTTAAGCAGCTGGCGAAAACACAGGCCGGCGCTCAAAAACTGGGAAATAGCGGTGGCAAGGGCAGCAGCCCCCACGCCGAAACCAAAGCCGGCGATCAGTACCAGATCCAGAACTACGTTGGTCACAGAAGAGATGATCAGGTAGATCAGAGGATGCCGGCTGTCGCCTAAGGCCTGCAGGATACCCATAAAGCAGTTATACATAACGAATCCCAGGGCCCCGCAAAAATAGGTGCGGAAATATATAAGAGAGTTCGGAAGAACCTCTTTGGGAGTGCCCATAAGCACCAGAATCTGCGGCGCGGCGATCTGACCGATGATGGTAAGGAGAAGACCGCAGCAGAGTCCGAATCCCACGGTAGTGTGCAGAGCCTTTTTCAGGTTGCGGTAATCCTGTGCACCGAAATATTTACCGATCACAACTCCGGCACCGATGGAAAGACCATTAAAAAATCCGACCATCAGGAAAATGAGAGAACCGGAAGAACTGACAGCAGCAAGGGCGTTACTACCAAGAAAATTCCCCACGATCAAGGTGTCCGCCGTGTTATAAAGCTGCTGAAATACATTACCCCAAAAAAGCGGAATCGCAAACATGATGATGCGCTTCCAGATGGGACCTTCTGTCATAAGAGTTGCAGAAGATTTTGCCATAGTTTGTTTGACCCCCATTCTTTTAAAATTCAACAAAATTATAGTTTACTCTAAAAACACTATAATAGAATAAAGTATATACTTTAATTATAGAAACACTATTTAGAAAAGTCAACCATATTGAGAAAAACTATTGGTAAAAGATTTGGAACTCTGTTTAGCCGGCAGATATACCTAAAATAAGGTGTGGTGGTCCGCTTTAGCAAAAAAGCACAGTGAAGAAGCATAGAAGGAAAAATTGTTGTCCTTATGGAAAAATTATGGTAAACTTAAGAACAGGACTGAAATAAGCTGCGAAGTATGCTATTGTACCAGAGGTATGTGGCATGGCGCAGTTGCCATGCATACCTGAGTGAACGTCCACCGGACGTTCAGCTCGGTGGATTTAATAGATTTAGAGAATTCAAGGAGGATTTACCATGCCAGAAGAAGTGGTGTCTAAGAATTTTATTGAGCAGGAGATTGAGAAAGATCTGAAGGAAGGCGTGTATGATCACGTCTGCACCCGTTTTCCGCCGGAACCGAACGGGTATCTGCATATCGGACATGCCAAGTCGATTCTTCTGAATTACGGTTTGGCTAAGA
Source organism: Roseburia hominis (assembly GCA_040702975.1). Classification (NCBI taxonomy): domain Bacteria; kingdom Bacillati; phylum Bacillota; class Clostridia; order Lachnospirales; family Lachnospiraceae; genus Roseburia; species Roseburia hominis. Next base: position 3,130,197 of record CP159990.1, on the reverse strand, counting down.
AGTATAACGGAACCTTCCACATGCGTTTTGATGACACGAATCCGACGAAGGAGAAGACGGAGTTCGTAGATTCGATCAAGGAAGATATCAAGTGGCTGGGAGCGGACTGGAAGGAACATCTGTATTTTGCTTCCGATTATTTTGATACGATGTATGAGTGCGCGGTAAAGCTGATCAAAAAGGGAAAGGCTTATGTTTGCGATCTGACTCCGGAGGAGATCCGGGAATACAGAGGAACGCTTAAGGAACCGGGAAAGGACAGCCCCTACCGGAACAGAAGCGTGGAAGAGAACCTGGAATTATTTGAAAATATGCGTGCCGGCGTATATAAGGACGGCGAGAAGGTGCTGCGCGCGAAGATTGATATGGCGTCGCCCAACATCAATATGCGTGACCCGATCATTTACCGTGTGGCACATATGAGCCACCACAATACGGGAGACAAATGGTGCATTTACCCAATGTACGATTTCGCTCATCCGATCGAGGATGCGGTGGAAGGGATCACGCACTCCATCTGTACGCTGGAATTCGAGGATCACAGGCCGCTTTACGACTGGGTGGTACGGGAATGTGAATTTGTAAATCCGCCCCGCCAGATCGAATTCGCGAAGATGTATCTGACCAACGTCGTTACAGGAAAGAGATATATTAAGAAACTGGTGGAAGATCATATCGTGGACGGCTGGGACGACCCGCGTCTGGTATCCATCGCAGCGCTTCGCCGCCGCGGATTTACGCCGGAGTCGATCAAGAACTTTGTGGACCTCTGCGGAGTATCCAAAGCGCAGGGCTCCGTGGATTATGCGATGCTGGAATACTGTATCCGCGAGGATTTGAAGCTGAAAAAACCGCGTATGATGGCGGTGATCGACCCGATAAAGCTGGTGATCGACAACTATCCGGAAGGGGAGATTGAATATCTGGATGCCCCGAATAACCTGGAGAACGAGGAGCTTGGCGTAAGACAGATTCCGTTCGGAAGAGAGCTTTATATCGAGAGAGAGGATTTCATGGAAGAACCTCCGAAAAAATATTTCCGTCTGTTCCCGGGCAATGAAGTCCGCCTCATGAACGCCTATTTTGTAAAATGTGTTGATTATGAGAAGGATGAGAATGGAAATGTAACGGTCGTACATTGTACTTACGATCCGGAGACCAAGAGCGGAAGCGGATTTACCGGAAGAAAAGTAAAGGGAACGATCCATTGGGTATCCGCAGCTCAGGCGGTGAAGGCGACGGTGCGTTTGTACGAGAATCTGGTGGATGAGGAGAAGGGCGTTTATAACAAAGAAGACGGTTCACTGAATCTGAACCCGAACTCCCTTACGGTAAAGGAAATCTATGTGGAGCCGAACTTTGAGGGAGCAAAGGCATACGACAGCTTCCAGTTCGTGCGGCAGGGATATTTCTGCGTAGATGCGCACGATTCCCGCCCGGATGCGCTGGTATTTAACCGGATCGTATCCTTGAAGAGTTCCTTTAAACTGCCGAAATAGAATGCGAGAGAGTCAAAAGAGAATGTAAAAGAAGAAAAATGCAAGACGCCTTTGCGTCAGGAATCCGGTTTGACCGGGTCTCTGAAGCAGAGGCGTTTTTAAATGCCGGGCATTCTCTGTTGGAAGTGCCCGGCATGTTATTCTTTTTTGTGGCCAGTTTTTTCAATTGTTTATATTTTTGTGGCCAATTTCTTTGCTGGCAGACGCTTTGAATTATTCTGCGTCGACAGCCTCCTTTGACTCCCTGGCTTCCTCGGCTGTATCCGGAACAGCTTCTTCGGCGGTTTCGTCAACTTCCTGGGCGGTGCCGACAGCTTCGGCAGCGGTCTCAGTGGCTTTTTCCGCGGTTTCGTCAGCTTCCTCGGCAGTAGCTTCCACAACCGTTTCGGCAGTATCCTTTACTTCCTCTGCCGTTTCTTTTACTTCTTCCTTTACCTCTTCCGCTTTCTCTTCAGCGGCGGCAAATTTCTCTTCCACAGCGGCGTCAGCTTCCTCCACAGCTCTTGCGGTTCTTTCCTTTACTGCTTTTGCAGAGGCAGAGACTTTTTCCTTTACCGCTTTTGCGGTGTCAACTGCTTTTTCTTTGACGATCTTTGCAGTATCGACAGCTTTTTCCTTAACGGTCTTTACCGTGTCCTCCGCAATATCTTTTGCGGCGTCGGAAACGTCGTCAAGAGCTTCCTTCGCACTCTCAGCGGCCTCCTCGGCAGCGTCCTTTGCGTCTTCCAATTTTTCTTTTGCGGCGGGAGAAGGATTGAGCGGGGTGTATCCGCGCTGAGATACTTCTCCGAGGTCGTCGTCTAATTCAAAATCCGTGGTGTCGAAATCTTCATCGAATTCATCTTCCTGCTCGGACTGGAATTTTTTCTTAAACCAATAATATGCGCCTGCTCCTGCAGCGGTGGCTGCAGTTAAACCTAACAGAATCTTACCAAATTTTTTTGACATAATGTAACTCCTTTCTTATATACTATGCTCATTTTTTTGCATGTATAAACATTTATATTGTAATACTTTTTTGGGAAAAGGGGAAGTTAAAATTTTATAAATAGGATAAAATTACCAAATTTTTTAAAAATCTGCAGGCAAAATCGGAAAATAAGACAGATTTCATAAAAAGTTGAGGAAATGAGAGTTTTGTGTTACTATGTACAATATTGCTGGAGAATTATTGCCGGGGAATTTAAAAGGGCGTTATTTTAAAAGGAACATACCCATGGCTCCGGCAGATTTGTAATAAGAATGGCACGGCAAAGGAATTGGGAAAGGACTGGAAGATTTACATGGCGGAAAAGGAAGTCAGACATCGCGATAAAAGTCAGAGTATGAGTAAAAAAGCGAAAAATAAAGTATTCGGAGTCATTTACAGCCGTACAGCGGTGGTGATCGGGCTTTTGCTTTTGCAAATCGGCCTGATGCTGTTTTCGCTGACCTACCTGGAAGGGTACACGAATTATATGTACGGTATTTTCATTATTTTGACGATGATCGCCGTAATTTATATTATGAATGATAAAGGCAATCCGGAGGCGAAGCAGACGTGGCTTCTTTTCGTCCTGCTGGTTCCTATCGTTGGAGTGGGGTTTTATATTTTTCGGAAAACGGAGCTTGGTACGCGGTATCTCGGGGGAAGATTGGAGGCACTGCGCATGGAGACGGAGCCCTATATGCGTCAGAATGAGGAGATCGTGTCCACCATGAGGAGCAGCCGTATGGCAAACGCCAATCTGTCACATTTCCTCTATCATAAGGTGGGATTTCCGACGTATGGAAATACAAAGGCGCAGTTCTTCCCGTTGGGGGACGACAAATTCCCGGTTCTGGTGGAGGAGCTTAAGAAGGCGGAGCATTTCATTTTCATGGAGTATTTCATCGTAGAAGAAGGAATCATGTGGAATACGGTTCTTGAGATCCTGCAAAGGAAGGTGCAGCAGGGCGTGGAGGTCCGGTTCATGTACGACGGAATGTGCAGCGTATTCATGCTCCCTTATGAGTATCCGGAAAAACTCAGGGAAATGGGAATTAAGTGCAAACAGTTCGCACCGATCAAACCGATCTTATCTACCAGCCAGAACAATCGGGATCACCGAAAGATCTGCGTGATCGACGGAAAAGTGGCCTTTACAGGCGGCGTCAATCTGGCGGACGAGTATATCAACCAGAAGGAGCGTTTTGGGCATTGGAAGGATACGGCAATCATGATCGAAGGAGATGCCGTGCAGAGCTTCACCATCATGTTCCTGCAAATGTGGAATGTGACCGAGAAGGTTCCGGAAGAGTACCGAAAGTATTTGACGAAAAAGCGCCGCGGCTTTCGGCGGGAGTACGGGTACATGATCCCTTATGGGGACAGTCCCTATGACAATGAAAATGTGGGAGAAGAGGTGTATTTCCACATCTTGAATCACGCCAAGAAATACGTGCATATTATGACGCCTTATCTGATTCTGGATAATGAGATGATCACAACGCTCACCCGGGCGGCAAAAAGCGGGATCGAGGTGAAGATCATTATGCCTCATATTCCGGATAAGCCTTACGCGTTCTATCTCGCCAAGACGTATTATGAAGAGCTGATCGAGAATGGGGTGCAGATTTACGAGTATATGCCGGGATTTGTGCACGCGAAGATTTTTGTTTCCGATGACGACACTGCGACAGTCGGGAGCGTTAACCTGGATTACCGGAGCCTCTACCTGCATTTTGAATGCGGTGTGTTCATTTACCATAATCCGGTGGTTTACGATATCGAGAAGGATTTCCAGCAGACGCTTGCAAAATGCCATAAAGTGACGCTTATGGAGGTGCGGAACCGGAGCCAGTACACGAAAATATACGGACAGCTTCTGCGTCTGGTCGCGCCGCTCATGTAATTTGAGGTGCTGCATATACCTGATATAAGGTACGGTAGGCCCTGTTTTGGTTGCAGGACATTTCTGAAATGAGGTACGGTGGACTTTATTTTGGCGGATTTTGGGGCTTTTGCGGAAAATAGGAGTATACATTTGAGGAAAAATGTAGTATAATCTTATCGTTGATTTTGGGTATCTGAGGGTACGGATATCCATATACAAGCGAAGCGTGTGAAAGCCGCGCTTTTAGAATTCAGGAGGAATTATCATGGTAAAAGCAGTAGTAGGTGCGAACTGGGGCGACGAAGGAAAGGGCAAGATCACAGATATGCTTGCTGAGAAAGCGGATATCATCATTCGTTTTCAGGGCGGTGCGAATGCCGGTCATACAATCATCAACGACTATGGCAAATTTGCACTCCATACACTACCGTCAGGCGTGTTCTACGAGCACACGACCAGTATTATAGGAAATGGAGTGGCGGTGGATATTCCGGTATTGTTCCATGAGATCCAGTCCATTATCGACAGAGGCGTTCCGTCTCCGAAGATTCTGGTTTCCGAGCGTGCGCAGATGGTGATGTCTTATCACAAGAATTTTGATGCGTATGAGGAGGAACGTCTGGGAGGCAAATCCTTCGGCTCTACGAAATCAGGAATTGCACCGTTCTATTCTGATAAATATGCAAAGATTGGTTTCCAGATCAGTGAGCTCTTCGATGAAGAGTTGTTAAGGGAGAAGGTAAAGCGTGTGGCAGAGCAGAAGAATGTCCTTCTTGAGCATCTGTACCACAAGCCGCTGATCAATCCGGACGAGCTTTTTGCAGAACTGATGGAATATAAGAAGATGGTCGAGCCGTATGTGTGCAATGTTTCCCTGTTCCTGGATCAGGCAATCAAGGAAGGCAAGGAGATTCTTCTTGAGGGCCAGCTCGGCACACTTAAGGACCCGGATCACGGAATCTATCCGATGGTTACTTCTTCTTCTACGCTTGCGGCTTACGGCGCAATTGGTGCCGGTATTCCACCCTATGAGATCAAGCAGGTGATCACGGTATGTAAGGCATATTCCAGCGCTGTCGGTGCGGGAGCATTTGTAAGTGAGATTTTCGGTGAGGAGGCAGATGAACTGAGACGCCGCGGTGGTGACGGCGGAGAGTTCGGAGCAACGACCGGACGCCCGAGACGTATGGGCTGGTTTGACTGTGTGGCATCCAAGTATGGCTGCCGTCTGCAGGGAACGACGGACGTGGCATTTACCGTGGTAGATGTTCTCGGATACCTGGACGAGATTCCGGTATGCGTGGGATATGAGGTGAACGGTGAGGTGACGAAGGAATTTCCGACCACACATCTTCTGGAGAAGGCAAAGCCGGTATTGGTGAAACTTCCGGGCTGGAAGTGCGATATCCGCGGTATTAAGAGGTATGAGGACCTGCCGGAGAACTGCCGGAACTATATCGAGTTCATTGAGAAAGAGATAGGTTATCCGATCACGATGGTTTCCAATGGACCGGGAAGACATGATATTATTTTCAGATAGATCGTGTAGCTTTTGCTGTTAAATTTGATAAGATGGAGAGCGTATTTGATTCAGGTGCGCTCTCTTTTTTGCTGCCAAACATACCTAAGTGAAGGGGCGGTGGAAATTTATCCCGGTATTTCAATAGAGTTATTAAAAAATTCAAGATAAACAGTATAAAACAGTTGACAACAGTTACTGACTGTTATATACTGTTTACAACGAAGGAGGGGTAACATGAAGTTGATTATTAACCATTCCTCCATGCAGCCGATCTATGAGCAGATCGTAGATCAGATTAAGGGCAAGATCATGCAGGGGGAATTACAGGAAGAGACGATGCTGCCGTCTGTTCGTACTTTAGCTAAAGAACTTAAGGTCAGTGCACTGACCGCCAAGAAAGCATACGATACCCTGGAAGAAGAAGGGTTCGTCATTACGGTGCATGGCAAAGGGAGCTTTGTGGCATGCGCCAATCAGGAACTGATGCTGGAGCAGAAACGCAAGGAAGTGGAGACCGATTTGGAGATGGCCATCCGAAAAGGTAGAAGCTGCGGGATGAGCGATCAGGAAATGAAAGAATTATTTGAGCTTGTTTTGGAGGACTAACGAGATGCTTAGATTAAAGAATGTGAAGAAAAAGTATGACGGATTTGAGCTGAATTGTACGATGGAGGTACAGCCCGGGCGCATCACCGGATTGATTGGTAAAAATGGGGCGGGAAAAAGTACCACCTTTAAGGCAGCCCTGGGATTGATAAGGCCAGATAGCGGTGAGATAGAGTTATTCGGAAAGCCCATTCAGAAAATTACGAAGACAGATCGGGAGGATATCGGAGTCGTGCTCGCGTCTTCCGGTTTTTGCGGAACACTCAGCATAAAGGATCTGCTTCCGGTGCTTCAGAATCTTTATCATGGATTTCAAAAAGAAGAGTTTTTAAAGAGATGTAAGGAGTTGGAACTGCCTGCCGATAAATTGATCAATCAATTTTCTACCGGAATGAGGCAGAAGCTGCATGTCTTGATTGCGATTTCCCACCAGGCAAGGTTACTTATCCTGGACGAACCGACAGCGGGAATGGACGTGATCGCAAGGGATGAACTTTTGGATATCCTGCGCGATTATATGGAATCGGGAGACAGGTCTATCCTGATCAGTTCCCACATTTCCGCCGATTTGGAAGGGCTGTGTGATGATATCTATATGATAAATGACGGGGAAATCATTCTGCATGAGGACACGGATGCACTTTTAGATGCGTATGGACTTCTTAAGATGAGCAGTGAACAGTTTGAGAAAACGGACAGACGCTATATTTTGCGCTACAAAAAAGAAAGATTTGGGTATAGCTGCCTGACAGACCAGAAACAGTTTTATCTGGATAACTACCCGGAGGTTGTGGTGGAAAAGAGCAATATTGACGAAGTGATTTTGATGATGTCGAGAGGTGAAGCATAATGAAAGCATTATTGATCAAGGATTTTAAGCTGCTTAAGAATCAAAAAACATTTTTTGCGACATTTGGACTTTTGGGAATCGTATTTATACTGGTATTTGATGATCCCACATTTTCAATCTTTTATATGACCATCGCACTTTCGTCCTTTGTGCAGAGTACTATTGCTTATGACAATTATAATGACGGAGCAGCATACCTTTTTTCTCTGCCGGTTAACAGAAGAGAATATGTGCGGGAAAAATACATTTATAATTTTATCATGACGGGGAGTGCCATTCTTTTTACCGGTGTGTTGTCCGGAATCGTACTGCATATCCGGCAGAGAGGGATTCCCGGTGGATATATACTAACATGTATGATTGCGGCATTTGTGATAGCAAATATTTCAAATGCGTTGACAATACCGATTGACTTGAAATTTAAGCCGGATAAAATAAGGTTCTGTTCTATGCTTGTATGGGGGCTTCTGGTGGTGCTGGGATTGTTATTCACATTTATTTGTGATAAAATCGGGGTCAATATGTATGATCTGATTGGAAAGTTATTTACAGATTACCGTGTGCAGATGTTGTTGGCAGCCGGCGTGGTGATGGTCGGAGTCATGCTCCTTTCTTACCTGTGTTCGGTCAGGATCATGGAGAGAAAAGAGTTTTAGAGGGCAGCCTATATCGGGAAAAATCCTGCGAACCGTTTATATGTCATAGGACGCATTTTCTTATGAAATGGAAAAAGCCGGGGCAAATGCCAGGGAAAAAGAGTTCCCCAAAAGCATTTGTCCCGGCTGATTTTTACAGCAGATGCAGATCATGCTCCGCAGCGTATGTCATCACATCTTCCGGCCAGATAGAGGACTGCACCTCCCCGATGTGGGCCTTGCGCAGATAGAACATACAGATACGGGACTGACCGATTCCTCCGCCTACCGTGTAGGGAAGCTCCCCATTTAAAAGCGCCTTCTGGAAGTCGAGCTGGGCCCTCTCCTCACAGCCTGAGATCCGAAGCTGGCGCTTCAGAGCTGCCTCGTCCACGCGGATTCCCATGGAAGAGAGCTCCAGAGCGATATCAAGGAGCGGATAGTAAACGATGATATCACCGTTCAGTTCCCAGTCGTCATAGTCCGGCGCCCGTCCATCATGCGGTTTGCCTGAGGCCAGAGTCTTGCCGATCTGTTTTACGAAAATGGCGCCCTTGGCCTTGGCATAGCGGTGTTCTCTTTCCTTCGGCGTCAGATCCGGATACAGGGTTTCCAGTTCCTGGGAGGTAACGAAGGTGATATCGTCCGGCAGGAAGGCATCTATGTAGTTGTAACGGCGTGCCATGAACTGCTCGGTCTCTTTTAATGCGCTGTACACTTTGTTTACGGTGTATTCCAGGGTCTCCATGTTGCGCTCTTCTTTGGAGATCACTTTCTCCCAATCCCACTGATCCACATAAATAGAGTGAATATTGTCCGTCTCCTCATCTCTGCGGATCGCGCTCATGTCCGTGTAAAGCCCCTCTCCTGAATGAAAGCCGTAGCGCTTGAGGGCGTAACGTTTCCATTTGGCAAGAGAATGGACGATCTCTACCTCCTTGTCGTTCTGTTCCTTGACTCCGAAGGATACAGGGCGTTCCACGCCGTTCAAGTTATCGTTAAGGCCGGTCTCCGGGCGCACGAAGAGGGGCGCGGATACACGGGTCAGATGCAGTGCCTTTGCCAGCGCACGCTCAAAATGGTCTTTGACTTCCTTGATCGCGACTTCGGTCTCGCGGATCGTAAGCGGCGCGTGGTAGTTTTCCGGTATGATTAGATTTTCCATGCGTATCTTCCTTTCTGTTGCACTATACTCTTCCTAGTTTATGTAAAACTCGGGAAAATGTCAATCAGAATTTCTTAAGAAATGCAGCAGAGAAATTTTAGAAACTGTCCACAGGGTAGTCACATTTGCGAAGTATGATAAATAAAGTAAGAGTTGCAAAGATTATGTCATAGACACGGGAATGCCATCATATAATGAAAATGTCGGGGATTAGACAGAAATAAGGGGAAAGGAGATTCGTATATGCAAAAGGAAAAACAAGTAAATACGCGGGAAAGTCTTTCGATGGAAGAATATTTAAGCAGAAGAAAAAAATTAAAAGAACAGGAACAGGTAATCCCCCGGAGGATTATTTTAACTTATCCTCCGGTGTGGATTCGGTAATGTCCATCTTCCGGGAGTCGTTCCGCCTGGACAGCCGATAGAACAGGGTATACGCATAGAGAAGCACCGGGACCAGAATCGTGCAGGCGACGGAGGCTTTGAACAGCCACATGGTTCTGCTGTCATCAAGCAGGGCAAAAATCAGGGTACACGCATACATACCAATGAGGAGAAAGACTCCTACAAGCGCCAGAATTCGTTTCGTTTTTTTCATAAGGAACCCTCTTTTCAGTGTTTTTATATAAGACTTTATCTCATTATATATAGAAAAATGCATTTCTACAAGAAAATGTTTTGCAAAGACAGTAGAAATGCTGTATGATATATGAAGTAAATGTCAGACTTGACGGAACTTACAGAATGCCGATGCGGATATGGAAAATGGCCATGTGAGGCGCGCCAGAAAGAAGAGAATGAGCCGGATAGTCTGCGGGAGTAAGAATAAAAGGAGAATTTGCACGATGAGTACATTATTAGAACAGTGGAGAGATACTGCATATTCTAAGGAAATGGACCAGAATGAACTCCAGAAGTTCTGGGGCACCTATTTCCAGATTGAAAAAGAGATTTATGCGAAATTGCTGGAAAACCCGGACGAGGAAGTAAAGGGTACGGTGAAAGAGCTGGCCGAGAAGTATGGCGTGGAAGTATTTACTATGACGGGGTTCTTAGATGGAATAAACGATAGTCTTAAGACTCCGAATCCGATCGAGACCATGGATGAGGATACCGAGGTAAGTCTTGGATTTGATAAAGAACTGCTCTATAAGAACATGGTAGATGCCAAGGCAGACTGGCTTTATGAGCTTCCCCAGTGGGAGGCGATCTTTGACGAGGAGACGAGGAAAGCGCTTTACAAGGAGCAGAAGAATTCCCGTACAGTTCATGTGGAGAAGAAAGTATACCCGAATGATCCTTGTCCGTGCGGAAGTGGAAAGAAATATAAAAAGTGCTGTGGAAAGAATAAATAGGCCGTGATCATCGGAATCTTATGTATTTTATATTATATAGCAATCTGTAAATATCTGCGCAGGTGGAATTCCAGGTTCCCCAGGTTCTGGCTGATTCTGGGGCTTGCGATCCTTCTGTTTGAGTGGAAGAAAAAGCTGCTCCCCGTAGAGGTTCTACGGGGAGTCCGTTTTATGGAAACAGTGATCCTGGTGCTGTTCGGAATTGTGGAGCTTCTGGTCATTAGCGGGATGCGAAGAAATGTTCCGAATGAAGGCTGCAGGTATTTGATCGTCCTGGGGGCGAAGGTGGACGGGTACCACCTTACCGATGCGCTAAGGCAGCGTATGGATGCGGCAATCCGGTATCTGAGAGAGAACCCGGATACGAAGGTGATCGTATCCGGCGGGCAGGGACACGGGGAATCCTTGCCGGAAGGGCGTGCGATGGCTGCCTACCTCAGAAAATGCGGGATCGCTCCGGGAAGGATTCTGACAGAGGAGAAATCAACTACCACCAGGGAGAATCTGGCATATTCGGGGAAGATTCTGCTGGAGGATCTGCGGCGGGAAACGACGGAAAGTGCCAGAAAAGGCGAGCGGAAGGAGAGGCATTTCGCCGAAGACGAAGAGAGTTTGCAGCAAGTCCGGGTCGGTGTTGTTACGAACAGTTTCCATATGTATCGCGCAGTGAAGATTGCAGGACAGGTGGGATATGGGAATGTGGCGGTACTTCCCGCGCCTACGACGAAGATTATGCTGGTGAATTATATGACCAGGGAGTTTTTTGGGGTTTTGAAAATGTGGGTGTCGGGGAGAAGGGTGTAGAGCAGTAGGATTCCAAAGGGTGAAGATTTTCGGATTTTACTGATTGACAAATGAAAGTCCCATGTTTATAATGATAAACAAACGTGTTGACGAGAAGAGTAGAATATACACGGATCTAAGAGAGGGAGATCATCGGCTGGAAGTCTCCTGTCACGGTATATTTGAAGACCACCTCTGAGCGGCTGCGACGAGCAGCACGGCCGGACACCGTTACCGTCCAAACGAAGTGGCCCTGGCCCAAAGCCAAGGCAAGCGGGGTGGAACCGCGAGTAAAATGATGACTCGTCCCTTGCAGTATTAAATCAAAAATACTGTGAGGGATTTTTTTGCGCGAGGCAAGGAGTGCGTGCGCTGGACGAAGGGCAGAGCGAATGTGCTTGCACAATGAGCTGTGCAGTTCGTTCAGCATAGGCAGGCTGCCCGCGACTGAGATGAAGCGAAGCGGAATCGAAGTGGCGGCACGCACGGTGTAGAAACGTGGAAAAGACAGCAGAGCGAATGTGCTTGCACAATGAGTTATGCAGTTCGTTCAGCATAGGCAGGCTGCCCGCGACTGAGATGAAGCGAAGCGGAATCGAAGTGGCGGCACGCACGGTGTAGAAATACGGAAATAACAGCAGGCTGCCTCAAGCAAAGAATAGACAGGTCAGGAAGGGAGAGTGGCTGAATGGATAGTATTTATGACACCTACACGCTGAATAATGGAATGAAAATTCCCTGTATGGGCTTCGGAACCTACAAGACGGTACAAGGGAATAATGTGGAAATCCTGGAGACTGCGATTCAGGCAGGCTACCGGTATTTTGACACAGCATCTTTCTACGGAACAGAGGAATATATCGGGCAGGCAGTGAAAGCAAGCGGCATTCCCAGAGAAAAATTCTTCCTCGCCTCCAAGCTGTGGAAAGATGAGATGGGATATGAGAAGACAAAAAAAGCCCTTGAGGATACCCTGAAACGGCTTCAGACAGATTATCTGGACATTTACATGATCCACTGGCCGCGCCCGACAGTCGAGTGCGAGAACTGGAAAGAGATAGATCTGGAGACCTGGCGGGCGATGGAAGAACTTTACGCAGAGGGAAAGGTCCGGGGCCTCGGCCTTAGCAATTTCCTTCCGCAGCACCTGGAAAATATTCTTCAAAACTGCCGGATAAAGCCGGTAGTGGATCAGCTGGAACTACACCCGGGATATATGCAGCACCATGCACTGCAGTATTTGAAAGAACATGATATTTACCCACAGGCATGGAGTCCGATCGGAAGACAGAGAGTATTGGAAGAAAAGCTTCTGGTGGAGCTATCAGAAAAGTATCAGGTATCTCCGGCTCAAATCTGTCTGCGTTATCTGGTACAGAATCAGATCATTCCGGTGCCAAAGTCCTCTTCTATGGAGCGAATGAAGGAGAATATGTCAGTGTTTGGATTCTCTTTGGAAGAGGAGGATATGCATTTGATTTCGTCCATGCCCCAGGCAGGCTGGTCGGGTGAGCATCCGGACCCGATCCTTGCAACGAAGATTCAGAGGAGTACGAGGAAATGACGGAAGCATACAGACATAAAGTGCAGTATTATGAGACAGACCAGATGAAGATCGTTCATCATTCCAATTACATCCGTTGGTTCGAGGAGGCCAGAATTGACTATATGGAGCAGCTTGGAATGCCATATGCCGAGATGGAGGAGCGGAAGATCATAAGCCCGGTTCTTGCGGTGGAAGCAGAGTATATGCGAATGGTACATTTCGGAGATACCGTATCCATACAGACGAAAATAAAAGAATATAACGGAATTAAGCTGGCAATCAGTTACGAAGTAACAGATGAAAAAACCGGAATGGTGCATTGCATGGGAGTGACAAAACATTGTTTCCTCAATGAAAAAGGGCGTCCGATCTCATTGAAACGCGCATTTCCCGATTATCACGAGAAATTAATGAACGCACTCACGCATGACAGAATATAAAAAGAAAGGAATAACATTATGAAAATCACATTAAAAGACGGCTCAGTAAAAGAGTACGCAGCGAGCAAATCTGTGATTGAGATCGCAGCAGATATCAGCGAAGGTCTGGCAAGAAATGCGACGGCAGGCGAGGTAGACGGAGAGATCGTAGATCTTCGTACCGTCATTGACAAAGACTGCGAGCTGAACATTCTTACATTTAACGATGATAAGGGAAAAGGGGCGTTCCGCCACACTGCGTCTCACGTTCTGGCACAGGCGATCAAGAGACTGTACCCGGATACGAAGCTGGCGATCGGACCGTCAGTTGCGGACGGTTTCTACTATGACATTGACAGAGAGACTCCGCTGACGGCTGAGGATCTGGAGAAAATTGAGGCGGAGATGAAGAAAATCGTTAAAGAAAAACTGCCGCTTACACGTTTTACCAAGCCGAGAGATGAGGCAATCGAGTATTTTAAAGAAAAAGAGGAACCCTATAAGGTAGAATTGATCGAAGACCTTCCGGAAGATGCTGAGATCAGCTTTTATTCCCAGGGAGAATTCACAGACCTTTGCGCAGGCCCGCATCTGATGACAACAGGCCCGATTAAGGCGGTGAAGCTCACAAGTCTTGCAGGTGCTTACTGGCGCGGAAGCGAGAAAAACAAGATGCTCCAGAGAGTGTACGGTACGGCTTATCCGAAGAAAGCAGACCTTGACGCCTACCTTACCATGCTGGAGGAGGCAAAGAAACGTGATCACAGAAGACTTGGAAAAGAACTGGGACTTTTCATGATGCGCGAAGAGGGACCGGGCTTCCCGTTCTTCCTGCCGAAAGGAATGGTGCTTAAGAATCAGCTTCTGGATTATTGGAGAGAGATTCATGACAAAGCAGGATATGTGGAGATTTCCACACCGATCATGCTGAGCCGCCATCTCTGGGAGACGTCCGGACACTGGGATCACTACAAAGACAATATGTATACGACGGTGATCGACGAAGAAGATTTCGCGATCAAGCCGATGAACTGCCCGGGAGGAATCCTGGTATATCAGTCTGAGCCGCGTTCTTACCGTGATTTGCCGCTCAGAATGGGAGAGTTGGGTCTGGTTCACCGTCATGAGAAATCCGGCCAGCTCCATGGACTTATGCGTGTAAGATGCTTTACGCAGGACGATGCCCACATCTTTATGATGCCGGAGCAGATTCGTGACGAAATCAAAGGCGTTGCAAAACTGATCGATGAGGTATACAGCCTGTTCGGTTTCAAATATCATGTAGAGCTCTCTACTCGTCCGGAGGACAGCATGGGAAGCGACGAGGACTGGGAGATGGCAACAGAGGCACTTCGTGGCGCGCTTGATGACCTGGGACTTGATTATGTGGTAAATGAAGGAGACGGCGCATTCTATGGGCCGAAGATCGACTTCCATCTGGAGGATTCCATCGGAAGAACCTGGCAGTGCGGAACGATTCAGCTTGACTTCCAGCTTCCGCTTCGGTTTGAATGCGAGTATACGGGAGCGGACGGCGAGAAACACCGCCCGATCATGATCCACCGTGTGGCATTCGGTTCGATTGAACGTTTCATCGGCATTTTGATCGAGCATTTTGCAGGCGCATTCCCGACCTGGCTGGCACCGGTACAGGTGAAGGTGCTCCCGATTTCCGATAAATATATGGACTATGCTAAGAATGTATATGGAGAGCTGAAAAACGCCGGAATCCGTGCGGAAATCGACACACGTGCGGAAAAGATCGGTTATAAGATCCGCGAGGCGCAGATGCAGAAGATCCCGTATATGCTGGTAGTCGGAGGAAAAGAGGAAGAAGAAGGACTGGTTTCCGTGAGAAGTCGTTTTGAAGGCGATGAAGGACAGAAATCTCTGGCAGATTTCATTGCTGCACTTCATATGGAAATCAAGGCAAAAACGGTTCGCGAAGTAAAAACGAAGGAATAGAACCGGAAGAGTCAGGGCATAATGTTATTGAAAATAACCCCGGATATGGAATCGGGGACACGACTATTTACCATCAGGCAAAAGCGTGTAGAAAAGGAGGTAGCATTATGCCAGAATTAAAATGTACAGTACAGACCTGTATGCATAACAAGGATTTTTATTGCGACTTAAATGCGATTCAGGTAGGAGGAAACTCGGCAAAGCGCCCGGAAGAGACCTGCTGCGACAGCTTTGAGGAGAGAAGAAGCGGAACTTACAGCAATGTGACGGGGGAGGCGACTCCGACCAGCAAGATCGACTGTAAGGCTACAGAATGTCAGTATAATGAGAACTGCGTCTGTCACGCCGGTAAGATCAGCGTGGAAGGAAGCCAGGCATGCCAGTGTGAAGAGACGGAGTGTGCGACATTTACCTGCCAGTAAGACAATGAGGGTATAGAAAGCGTATCTATCTGGTCTGATGGCTGGTTTGTAGAAATAATACCTGCCAGCCAAAGTAAGATTTACGGGAAATGTACTTGCTATAGCAGGCAAAAGTTGTCTGGTTGTGGACAAAAGAATCTTCTGTAAGCGAAAGAAGTTAGGTCACAGAAAAAAATAGAACAATATTTGGCGAAAAAGGCGTGTGGGACAAAATTCCTGCGCGTCTTTTTTATTTCACAGGAAAGTGTGTGGCATTTTCCTGTGAAATAAAACGCACTTTGTTATCAGGCATACCTGAATGAACGTCCGGTGGACGTTCATCTCGGTGCAATCATGCACAGCTTATGGAAAGGAAATTGCTGCTATGCAGCCCCTCTCACGAAAATATAAATATAAATTTTCCGGCATTAAGGTTGACTGTTATGCGGAAAAATGCGACAATAGAAGCTGTTAGGTGTAAGAGCACTCCTCATTAAGATGAAGGCTCTTGCGAAAAAAGGTTATGTGTAAGAGTACTCTTCGTTATGGTGGAGTTTCTTATAAAAAAGATTCAGATAGATAAAAGGTGAGACGTGATGCAAGAGGAAGAAAAAATAAATACAGGGCAGCCAAAGGAGCGCTCTGCGCCCTACTACAGCAAAAGACCAAAGTTTGGAAATAAAGGACCATCAAAGATCAGACAGCATTTCAGCCAGGGACTGACCATATTCCTGGTAATCGCGACATGTGTGTTATTCTATTTCGCCCTTCTCAGGCTAAATGATATTTCCAGAATTATCGGCATGGTAGTGGACGTGTTGAAGCCGATTTTATATGGTCTGGCAATCGCATATCTGCTGAACCCGATCGTGAAGCAGGTGGACAGATTTTTGGTTCCGCTTTTGGAGAAGAAGCTCGGCAAAAAGAGAGCAATGAAGATATCAAGGGCAGTGGGCGTGGTAGCAGCGCTCATTTTCCTGGTGGCTTTGGTGGTGGCTCTTTGTAATATGCTGATTCCGGAGCTGTATAAGAGTATCAGCAATATGATCTATACCCTCCCAGGTCAGCTCAACGATCTGCTGGATAAGGTAAATGAGTTGCTGTCTGTGGAGACAACGACCAATATACTGATCAAGAATGTGATGGAGCAGGCAGCCTCCGCTTTGCAGACCTGGCTTAGGACGGATCTGATGCGTCAGGCCAATTCCCTGATGACGAATCTGACGGCAGGAGTGATCAATGTTCTGAGCGAGGTGGTTGACATCTTGATCGGACTTATTGTTTCCGTCTATGTTCTGTTCAGCAAGGAGCAGTTCGCGGCTCAGTGTAAAAAGGCTGTTTATGCATTTTTCCGGACGGATCACGCCAATATGGCGCTGCATCTTACGAAAAAGAGTAATGAGATCTTTGGCGGGTTTATTATCGGAAAAGTGATTGATTCAGCGATCATTGGAGTATTATGTTTTCTTGGGCTCACGATTCTTGATATGCCATATATTGTTCTGGTCAGCGTGATCGTGGGTGTGACGAACGTGATTCCGTTCTTTGGACCGTATATAGGAGCCATTCCGAGTGCAGTCCTGATCCTGCTGGACGATCCGCGCAAAGGCGTGTATTTTATCCTGTTTATTCTGTTTTTGCAGCAGCTTGACGGAAATGTGATCGGACCGAAGATTCTGGGAAATTCTACAGGACTTTCTGCTTTCTGGGTCGTTTTCTCGATCTTGCTGGGCGGAGGACTTTTTGGATTTGTCGGAATGATTATGGGCGTGCCTACATTTGCGGTCTTCTATTATGTGGCAAATATGCTGATCAATCATAAGCTGGAGAAGAAGAATCTGCCGCTTCTTTCGGTCCATTACGGGGAGAAGAGTTATGTGGACGACGAGGGCAAGTTTGTGAGCGATGACATTATTTTGATGGAAAAAGAGTTGGAAGAGAAGATGCTTTCTGAAGAACAGGAAGCAGCAGAAATAGAGTATGAAGAAAAGGGAGGAAAATAAACTATGCCGATTCGTGTACAGAATGACCTTCCGGTCAAGGAAATACTGGAGAAAGAGAATATATTTGTAATGGACGAATTCCGTGCGACCCACCAGGATATCCGTCCGATCAAGATCGGACTTTTGAATCTGATGCCGCTCAAGGAGGACACGGAACTTCAGCTTTTGCGGTCGCTGTCCAATACGCCGCTGCAGGTGGATATCGTGTTCGTGACGGTGAAGAGCCATGAGTCAAAGAACACATCTGCCAATCATTTGAACCGGTTTTATGAGACCTTTGATCAGGTCAGGGATCAGAAATTTGACGGATTCATTATCACAGGGGCGCCGGTGGAACAGATGCCTTTTGAGGAAGTGGACTATTGGGAGGAACTCAAGGAGATCATGGAGTGGACCAAGACCCATGTCACCTCCACGATTCACTTATGCTGGGGAGCGCAGGCAGCTTTGTATTACCACTATGGGATCAATAAAGTACCGCTTGAGTCCAAATTGTTCGGCGTTTTCCGTCACAGGGTATTGAACCGGAAAATACCGCTTGTCCGTGGGTTTGATGATGTGTTCTTAGCGCCGCATTCCCGTCATACGGACGTGCCGATCAAGAAAATCAGAGCTGATGAACGTCTGATGATTTTGGCGGAGTCTGAGAAAGCCGGGGCATTTTTGGTGATGGCTGAGGACGGAAGACAGATTTTTGTTATGGGACACCCGGAATATGACAGGATCACGCTGGACGGAGAGTATAAGCGCGATCTCGGCAAAGGACTTCCAATCGAGATGCCGGAAAATTATTATCCGAACGATGACGCAAGCCAGAAGCCGCTTCTTACCTGGAGAGCACATGGGAATACGCTCTATGGGAATTGGCTGAATTATTACGTGTATCAGGCGACCCCGTATGACATGATCGGGACGCCGCAATTTTAGGCAGCATTCTTATATATAAAAAGACTTTAGGTAATAACGGAGCTGTTGCAAAAGTAGATGAATAATCTACCTAAGCAACAGCTCCGTTATTTTGATGAAGTTGGTGTGCGCCCCTGAAGTTTTTCTGAACTGCCGTTCTGATTCTGGTTGTCTGCGGTATCGCCGATGAATCCGGAAATAAAGAAGAAAGCCATAGAATGTTATGAGGAAGAAGAAAATCGGAGGATAATGCAGACGGCTGCCAGTGTAGAGTACGAAGGGTATTGCCACTGGTGCCGAGTAGAGGAGACTATAGAATTTGCCAGGGGGATGGGGTATCATAAAATTGGAATCGCCGGCTGTTCCATTGGAAATAACATGTGCAACCCGATTCTCCAGGCGCTGGAAGAGGCGGGGACAGATTTTAATGTCGTCATAGGACTTTGCGTGGGGCACAATTCTCTGTTTTACAAATACTCAAAGGCACCGGTAACAACACTGATTATGAAAGACCGGGTGAGCGGCCATAATCCGGATGGATATTTGGATGAAATGAAAGCGTTTTTTGCCGGATAACATTTGTGGCCGGAAATCAAGGAAAAAGAAGAAGTAAAATCCATTAAAAAGTACAGAACCAATATTGGAAAATGCAGAAAATTAGAAATACGGATTGAGATGGAATAGAATATAAGGTGAAGTATGTAGTGATATATTATCAGGTTGATAATCCTGTTTTTATTTGATATGATAAAAAAAAGAATGATATTTATTGAAAATAAATGGAAGAGAAAGGGTATTTTTCATGCAGATATTGGCAAAGAGCATTGTGAACAGGCAAAGAAGGGCTGGCATCATGGTCTGTGTTATGATGATGGTGCAGATTATTGCGCTGCTCCTCTTTTGGAGGAGTGGGACTGTGGTCTATGGGGCAGATACAGAAGCGAAAACCGTGAAGGTAGGTTTCTTTGCGATGGATGGTTATCATATGATAGACGAAAATGGGGTCAGAAGCGGTTACGGATATGATTTTCTGCAGATGGTCACCAGGTATGTTAGTTTTGAGTATGAGTATATCGGCTATGACAAAACCTGGCAGGAAATGCAGGAGATGCTGAAAAAGGGCGAAATCGATATGGTCTCGTCGATGCGCAAGACCGAAGAGCGGGAAAAGTTTTTTGATTTTTCTCTTCCTATAGGAAGCAACAGTGTACTTCTGAATGTTTCTATCGATGATGAGCGGTATACGCCGGGGGATTATGATTCCTATAATGGAATGCATATTGGACTGCTCCGGGGGAACAGCCGGAATGCTGATGTCGCAGAGTTTGCAGAAGAAAAGGGCTTCTCTTACACGGAAGAGTATTATGATACTGCAGAGGAACTTTCTAAGGCCCTTGCGGATGGACGGGTGGATGCGATCGGAACCAGTTCTCTACGTGAGGGTGCCAGGGAAAAAACGCTGGATAAGTTTGCGACAGAGGACTTTTATGTGGCGGTAAGAAAAGGCAACAAAGAACTGCTGTCGGACATAAATTATGCTATCTCCCAGATGGACAATGTAGAAGGGGACTGGAAAAATAGACTGTATTACACGTACTACCGCAGTACTAAAAAAAATTCAGTGGAATTTACAGAACGCGAAAAGAAGATTATCGAGGAGTATTCCACAGGCGGCAAAGTATTGAAAGTTACTTCTAACTGTGACAAAGAACCTTATTCCTATGTCGAGGATGGCGAACTGAAGGGAATCCTTCCGGATATTTTTGCAAAATATATGGAAATGTGCGGAATGGAGTATGAATTCTATGCTCCCGAAAGCCGGGAAGAATACCAGAAACTCTCTACCTCCGGGGCAATACCGGTTTTTTTGGATGCACGCATGGGAGCTTCCCTGACGGAAGATTATGGAGGCTATATTTCTCCGGTCTATATCACACTAAATGTAGCAAGAGTGACGAGAAAAAATTTTGACGGTGATATTAAGACTATTGCAGTAACTGCTAATCAGGGACAGATACCGATTGAGGAAATAAATCTGGATGATGCCACGGAAATCGAATATGCTGACCGTAGGTCTGCGATACAGGCAGTTGCGGACGGAGAGGTAGACGCCACTTACGTATACAGCTACACTGCGGCAAAATATGTCAATGAGGATATCACCGGACAACTGGTGTATACGGTTCTGGAAACGCCTTATTATGATTATTCCATATCTGTTTCAAAAAATATGCCTCATGAGATCCTGGGCATCATCACCAAGTGTATCTATGCCCTTCCAAAGTCAGAGATTGATGATATCGTTGCAAAACATACCAGTTTTTCTGCCTATCGCGTATCCGTGGAAGATTATCTGAAAATAAATCCATGGCTTGGTCTGACAGCAGTTATGTTTATTATTGTTCTGGCTTTGGTGGTTTTTGTCGTCATATCGAGAGAACGTGCCAGTCAGAGGCTTTTTGAAGAAGAACAGAGAAGCATAAAAAAATTACAGGAGCAGATGAACATCATCAATGCGCTTGGCAGTGAATATAATCCCCTGTGTCTGGTAAATCTGGATAAAGATACCATTCGGCTGCTGCGGGCAGAGGTTAAAGGAAAGGTGGCAGAGGAAGTAGCAAAAAGTGCGTGTTATACGGAAGTAATCAGAGAATATATCGAAAAGGTTGTGGTTCCTGAACAGAGAGAGCAGTTTTTGAAAAAAACAGAACTGGAGACATTAAAGAAAGAACTTCCCGAAAAAGGGATTCTTCAGTTGAATTATCAGCGTATCCGCAATGGTGTGGTAAGTTGTTTCCAGATGAATTGTGCGAGAGTTCCATCTGAGGATGGTATCAGCCGGATGGTGGTGGGATATCGAAATGTGGATGATGTGGTAGCACATGAGAGGGAACAGCAAAGGCTGCTTCGCGACGCGCTGGCAGAAGCCCGGCATGCAAGTGCTGCAAAGACCACATTTTTGTCAAATATGTCCCATGACATCCGGACGCCGATGAATGCGATCATTGGATTTGCAACAGTAGCCCTGCGCCGACTTGACAATAAGGAACAGGTAAAGGATTCTCTGGAAAAAGTGCTGGCAGCAGGAAACCATCTGCTGCATTTGATCAATGATATTCTGGATATGAGCAGGATTGAAAGCGGTCGGCTGCAGTTGCATGAGCAGGAATGCAATCTTTCCGAGATTATCCATAATCTGGTGAATATGAACCAGTCCCAGATCAGGGCAAAGCAATTGGATTTTTATGTTGATACCTTTATGGTGAAGGATGAGGATATTTATGCGGATCCACTGAAGCTAAATCAGGTGTTGATTAATCTGATGAGCAACGCCATTAAATATACCCCATCCACAGGCAGAGTTTCCCTACGGATCATTCAGCATCCTTGTGATGTGCTGGATTATGCAAAATATGAGTTCATCGTAAAAGATAACGGAATGGGGATGTCAGAGGAATTCTTAAAGCATATTTTTGAACCGTTTGAAAGAGAAGCGTCCACCACCCGTACAGGTATTGAGGGCACAGGGCTTGGAATGGCTATTACCAGGAATATTGTTGACATGATGGGCGGAACGATCACTGCAGAAAGTGAAAAGGGCAAGGGCAGTGAATTCCGGGTAGTTCTAAGCTTTAAGATCCAGCCAGGAGAGAAAAAGCCGGAGCACATGGAAGAACTGGCAGGCCGTCGGGTTTTGGTTGTCGATGATGACTTCCATACCTGTGAAAGTCTTTCAGGTATGCTGGAAGAGATGGGAATGCAGTGTGAATGGACCATATCCGGCAGGGAAGCTGTCTGTAGGGCACAGAAAGCATGTCATGATCATGCTCCCTTCCATACATATCTCATAGACTGGCTGATGCCGGAGCAGAATGGAATTGAAACTGCAAGGCAGATTCATAAGGCAGTCGGAGCGGAGGCACCGATCATTATCCTGACGGCCTATGACTGGAACGATATTGAAGAGGAGGCCAGAGAGGCAGGCGTGACCGAGTTCTGTTCCAAGCCTTTGTTCAAATCGGATCTGAAGGCTGTTTTATGCAGGGCGCATAGCTCTGTTCCTGAAGAAGAAAAGGAGGAATGGTCTGAAGCTGATTTCATCGGAAAACGTGTGCTTCTGGTAGAGGACAACGAACTGAACCGTGAAATCGCGACGGAAATTCTGGAGGAATCAGGCTTTCTTGTGGAATCTGTTCCTGACGGCACGGACGCGGTCAGGAAGATGGAGCAGGTGGAAGAATTCTATTACGATATTATTCTCATGGATATTCAGATGCCCATTATGGACGGTTATGAGGCAACAAGAGTTATCAGGGCAATGAATCGTGCAGATGTCGGGCGGATCCCTATTTTTGCGATGTCAGCAAATGCTCTGGAGGAGGACCGGGAACAGGCGCTTGCCAGCGGAATGAATGAGCATATTGCGAAACCGTTTGAAGTGAGTGAGTTTCTGGGTATCCTGCACAAATATATCAGCAAAGCAGAATTATAGAAAACAGAAAGGGCATAGGGTGTGAGAAACGGCAGCTATCCGAGGGTATGGATAGCTGCCGTTCTTTGATAAATTTCAAATTTTTTCCTGCCAGTGCGACAGCCGACAGTCTGAAACAGAATTCTAGACCTCACCGCAGTGACTACCGTGAATTGGCAGTTCCGAACTAAGGATGCTCGTATAAAGTTAGTCTCGCAGGCCCAAAATGAGTCTGCCTACACATGCGCCACTGAAAGGGATTAAAGGGCTGAGGAAAGGTTCAGTTGTGCTTCTAGAACAGGTAAGGATAATAGATAAAAAGAGGTTGGATGATTTTGCCGGGACTTTGAGCAGACAGGTTATGCTGAAGGTGGATGCAGCGTTACGAGAAAGTACGTAAATGAAAAAGCAGGATAAAATTTGTGACTGGAAACAAAGGAAAAAGAAAAAGTAAAATCCATTAAAAAACAGAACAAAAGTTCGATTTGCTCTGTACTTTTATTGATGTATATGATATAATTTACGCAATGCAACGAGCCCAGTGATTGATTGCAGACATTTGGAGACTGCCACGATAACGACGCAAAACGAGTTTTGTGACGTTGAAATTCGAGTAACGGGTAAATACAATAAATGGGAGTTTAGAGATTGTTCCAAAAAAATAAATGTAATAATAGGTCTTAATAATTCTGGAATTATCTATTTTAGAAACGCCATTATTAAGAGTTCCCAAAATATTAGAGGGGCTATTTTGTGAAAAAGTAATATTGACAGAAGCGAAGGCGGATGAATTAATATATCAAGAATTATTTAAAAAGTCAAAAGAAATTGTCCAAGTAGCACGTGAAATGACAGGGACAGTAGCGAATTTCATAACAGTAATTTCAAATTTTGAAATAGGACGTTATCTTGTAAAAGAAGAACAAAAATGAGAAAATTCCGTTTCGACTTTCCTGGTCACATTATCAAGTTCTTATGAGGATTGAAAATAGAGATAAAAGAAATTTTTATGAAAAGGAAGCAATCTCATATAATTGGGATGTGAGAACTTTAAAACGTCAATATAATTCTAGTCTTTAAGAACGATTGGCAATGAGTAGAGAAAAAGAGTGGGTAATAGAATTGGCTAATAATGGGATTACACTTTACAAACCTCAGGATGTGCTGAAATCACCTTTTGTTTTAGAATTTTTAGGAATGAATGCTAAAGCAGCGTATCAAGAAAGTGATTTAGAAAGTGCTATAATTGGAAAATTACAAAATTTTCTCTTAGAGTTAGGGAAAGGATTTCTATTTGAAGCAAGACAGAAGCGTTTTACATTTCATGAAAAAAACTTTTATCGATTTGGTATTTCATAATCGTTTGCTTAGATGCTATGTGTTGATTGATTTAAAAGTTGATGGATTAACACATCAGGATTTGGGGCAAATGCAGATGTATGTTAATTATTATGATAGATATGTGAAAACAGATGATGAAAATCCAACAGTTGGGATTTTATTATGTAAAGACAGTGATGAGACACTAGTTCAAATGTATTTATAGGAGGACCTATTCATGGATCATTTTAAATTAGTATCAGAATACGCCCCCACCGGCGACCAGCCGCAGGCGATCGAACAATTAGTGAAAGGTTTCAAGGAAGGCAACCAGTGCCAGACACTTCTTGGTGTCACCGGCTCCGGAAAGACCTTCACGATGGCAAATGTCATTCAACAATTAAATAAGCCTACTCTTATAATCGCCCATAACAAGACATTAGCAGCACAGCTCTATGGCGAATTCAAGGAATTTTTTCCTAACAATGCAGTGGAGTATTTTGTCAGTTAATCTACTGATGGAGTAATCGGCACATTATTTAGTGTTGTCTGGTGTTGTTTTTTCTATATTTTGTGGATGAAAAGTGGTAAAATGGACTGGATAACACTGGGTGGATGGGTGGTGTTTGTGACCTGTATTCGTGTAATGGATGACGTGATATAGAAAAGCATTATATGGAAAATTAAATGTATTGAGTTAGAAATGTAAAAACGGAATCATTAGGAGGTAAAAGATGAGATTGCTTGTAAGAGATTTAAAACCAGTAAAATTAATAAAGGCAGATGGAGAGATTTATGAGGACGTAAAGGTAAATTTGCAGAGTGCGGTAAATAAATTATTGACGCAGGAATTTAATATACCTTTTGAAGAGGGAGATTTTATCGAACGAAAATTAAGAAGTGGAATCATAGAAAAATATGTAATTTTAAAAATAAATCAATCCAGTAATGTGATTAATATGGATATTAAAAAAACTACCGATTTAACAAAAAATAATGGTAAGGAGGTTACGGATAAGCAACAAAAAATTATAAATAATACAAACAATTTTTATGATAAGGTGACAGGAGTGCAAATACAACAAGGTACGAATAATTCTTCACAAGAGCAAACAATAACTCAAGAATTTGATTATAATAAAGTAGAAAAAGTTTTAGAACAGATAAAAAAATACGATAGTGCATTTGATGATGAATATGGAGAGAAGGCACCGGAAATAAGAAATAAGATTGATGAAGTAGAAGCATTAATACAAAAAAGAGAAAATCCAAGTAGAATAAAGATATTGTTAACAGATATTAAAAATTTATCTATTGGAATAGCAGGTAGTTTGATTGCATCTGGCATTGTTGGGCTTATTGGAACAGTGATATAGGTGGTGAGCAAAAGTGGGAATTGTAATAGAACTTCAAAGAGAAGCATTAGATGAAAATATTTCTATTGAATCTTTAATGAGAAAGGCGTACCTAGTTGCAAGAAAACTTAATTTGAAAGAATTTGAAGAATGGATAACTCAGGAACAAAATGGTTATAAAGATTGCATACCTGAGTATCGTAATATAGTGGGAGAAATAAAAGCATGGAATCCTTATCATGGTTGGATACCAATGGTTTTATCGGCAGAGATAGCGGATATTGCATCCAAAATGCCTATTCCTACTTCAATTTCAGAATTACAAGATGTATATAATTCAAGCGAAAGCACGATATGTTTGTCTGTAAATGGAAGATTAACAGAATGGTTCAATGAACATATGGATTTTATACCCACGAAATATCAATTTTTTTCTTCAAGAAGTGAACTATATAGAATCATGAGTACGGTAAGAAATAAAATATTGGACTGGGCATTACTCCTTGAGGAGAATGGGATAGTGGGAGAGGGGATGACATTTACTGATGTAGAGAAGGAAACCGCTCATAATACGCAAGTGATTAACAACTATACAAATAATTTCTATGCAGAAGTGTCTGATATAGACATACAACAAGGGGAATAAATACTTACATAGCCGATTGGTTTTCAAAATGAGAATCAGTCGGCTTTTTTCATGCCCATTTTTATACATAGCCATTCCCCACAAAGGAGTGGCTATAATTTTTTCGAGAAAGGAGGCGAACCGAAATGTACCCACAAAGTGTTGGACGGCAAATTGAAGGAGACATAAACGGCGAATTATTTTTCTGATTTTTATCCCGTTGACTGCGCAGTGCAACCTGCAAATGCATTCTTCTATCAAAAACGCGGCACGCTGTTGGCAACAGGGAGACTGCTCTGAAATACAAAGAGCTGTGGAATCCATTGTGGGATCCACAGCCCATGTAAAATTCGTAATCTTTCAAATATTATCAGCCAGGGCAGGCAGATACACCAGGGCGGTGGCCACGGTTACTGCGTCTACCTTCCGCATCAGACTGCGGAGCCTTTCTTCGTTCCAGAAGATATCGGAGAAATCAGATAATTCGCACCCGATATCATGGTTGGGGATGCACAGGTAATTCCCATATTTATGCCGCCCGGCAAGGATGTGGAAGTAAGTCCCTCTCCCGCTGATTTCTGCTTCGTACTGGCCGGGAAGTTTCCGCAGCAGCGTAAGTTTTCCAGTCCAGCATTCTTTCCGTGAACCGTGCCTGAGAATACAGGTGTATTCCATAAACAGTACCCCTCCTTCCTTAGCCGAGGTTCTGGCTGCTGACGGAAGCCAGGATGACCTCTGTATCAATGACCTTCTTTTCCATCTGTGCCCCAAGTGTCAGCGCGTTGGTCATCAGGTTATCAACAAGCCTGGGACTGCCCTGGGAGTGGCTGTGGACAGCACACAGGGCTGCATGGTCAATAATGGAGGAAGCTCCGCCAGCACAGGCGATCTTGTGGAGGACATACTGCCCGACTTCCGAATCGGAGAGCCCGGAGAAGTTATAGTGGACGGTAACACGCTGCCGCAGTGCCTCATGGACGGGCTTTTTGAGCGTATTGTTCAGATGGGGCTCCCCACAGAGTATGAGAGTAAAGCAGTTGAGGGAATCATAGCCGTAATTCATGAGCATCTTGATATCCTCCAGAATGCCGGTAGAGAGATACTGTGCCTCATCGATGGCAAGGAGGAGGGGCTGCTTCTTTTCACGGTAGAGATAGAGGACCTGCTCCTGGATCGCCCGGAACATGCCGGGTTTGCCGCCTTTGGGTTCTATACCAAGCGTAGAACAGAACTGGCGGTAGAACTCCATGACACTGACGGTAGAGAGGCAGAGATACTCCATGTGGTAAAGATTCGGGTTCAGGCTTTTGGCAAAACAGCGCAGTGCGAAGGACTTGCCCATGCCGGGGCGTGCGGTGAACAGCCCGATGCCCCTGGTATCCTTGAGGTAGTCCAGCCGTGAGAGCATCTCCGAGATGTCTTTCGAGAGGAAACGGTCCTTCTCAGAGGCCATCTGTTTGTCAAAAGGGTTGAAGGCCAGCCCATAGTAAGTGCGGAACATCAGCAGGCACCTCCTATCTTTGAATAATCAATAGAAGGGGTGTTGTTACGTTTTGTCCTGCAGTTTTCATTTTTATCTGTCGGCCGGATGGGATAATGCTCCCCCTCATAAAGGATGTAGGCAGAGGACATATCGTCGGGAAGGAAGCGGATCTCAACTTTGGATGAGATGAACTGCATGGGGACGTCATAGGAGACCTTGTCGATGGAGACAGTGGAATCCTTATTCACCTTCCTGTTGATGCGGTTTAAGAAACATTCCTCCAGCCATTCCCTGGACTTTGGCATCTGTATGGCACAGCGCGTCTTCTGGTAACGTTCCATGGGGGTACAGCCGATGCCGGAATGCATGGAAGTATTGTAGGTGCGGATATAGTCCCGCAGGAGGGAATTGAACTGTGCCAGGGACGTGATGGAATCCATGTCCAGCGTATAAAGCCAGGTCTCCTTGAATGTCCTGAACTGGCGTTCGATCTTGGCCTTGCTGGCGCCGTCCCGCACTTTTGTATGAAGGAGGACCGTGCCGATGGAGCCGCAGATCAGGGAGAGCTGTTCATTTGAGTAGCTGCAGCCATTGTCGACATAGAGTTTCGCCGGAATGCCGTGGGAGGCAACTGCGTTTTTTAAAACTTTCTGGAAGTTATAGGCGTTATCGTTATAAAAAAGGCCGCCGCCCACCAGGAAACGCGAGTGGTCATCAATGATCATAATGCAGTAAACCCTCCTGCGCTGCCCGCCTTCCGTGATATAAGGGAGGTAACAGGTATCCGCCTGCCACATTTTCCCAAAGGCATCTTCCTCAAAAGCTTTCCTGTCCCTCATAGATGGATTGCGCGCCGACTTCAGGTCATGCTTTTTCACGAAGCGCTGGACGGCGCAGACGCTGACAGAGGCGGGGATAAAAGCTTCCTCCACAAGATGGCGGTGGATCTGGGTTGCGTTTAAGCGTGGGAAAGCCTCTTTCAGCCGGTAGATCTCTTCAATGGCCGTGTCCGGCAAGGCGCGTGTGGAGCCTTTGTCGGAACGTTCCCGGGGCATGAGCGCGTCAATGCCGCCATTCTGGTAAAGAGAGGCCCACTTGCTGAGGGTCTTGGGGCTGTACTGGAATACAGAGCCGTCAGGCAGGGTGAGGGGTTTTTCCGTTACCCGCTGGTAATAGGCGTTTCTGGACGCATCCGGATAAAGGCCATGGATGACCGGTGCAATGAGTGCGAGCCGGAACTGTGCCATAGCAGATGCGTCTGAAAAGTTTTTGGTGTTGTAATGCATAAAAAAATCCTCCTTTACTGTTTTCTATCAGCATATAGGAAGAACAGCCTGGAGACCATCCCTGTGTTATGTGGTGTCTGGGAAACGGTTCAGGGGCCGAACTGCTGTTGGCAGTAAGCCGCCGGATTTCTGTGGGACTGGAGGAAGGAGACAGAGAAGCGGCGGACAAAACCGGATGCAAAGCCGGAATAAGCGGGCATCCGAAAAAGGCCTTTCAGGAAAGAGAGGCCGGAGGACTCCCTGGAAGAGAGAAGGCCCAGCCACTCTTCCTTCTGCTTTTTGAACAGGGAAAGCCAATGGTAGAGCTGGTTTTGGTTAATACAGAAGCGTGCGCAGATTTTTTCTACGGAAGCAAGCCGAAGGAAATATTCCGCCAGGACACGGAGGATAAAGAAAAGGCCGTAGGAGGAATAAGGGATGATGAAATCCGGAAGGATGGCATGGGTATGGCCGCAGGAACAGACAAGGCGCAGGATACAGAGGCTGTGCCAGACAGGCTTTCCACCAACGAAATCAGCCAGGGAACGTTCATAATAGGCATGGACGGAACAAGCTCCCTTTGCCCCACAACAGGGGCAGGTCTGTAGTTCAGGCCGGAAACCGTCCATGAAGGAGTCAAAAAGCTTTTTTGATGAAGATTTTATACGAATTAACTTGCAAAACAGGGAATTATTTCTTATCATAATAAATGTCAGTGATGCCAAAGCCTCATGAGTGGGACATGATCCCGTATATGGCAGGTATGCTGGTGTATGAGAGAAAGAACGAACTGTAGGAGGGGCTGTTCTTTCTCTTTTTTGTTCCATAAAAACTATACTGGAATAGAGCAGGATGGTCAAGATAAAAGTGTGCTGTTTTTTACTGCACGCTGACATAGATAATAATTAAATGTTGAGATTTTAATTTGCTGTATTTGTGCAGGAGACAGGAACTTTAATTTGCTGGCTGACACACAAAGCATAACATCTAATTGCAAAGTTATTGCCATTGCCAACCAAAAGAACGGCACTGGAAAGATAACAACAACGGTCAATCTGGGGATTGGACTTGCAAATGAAGGAAAGCGGGTGCTTCTTGTGGACGCTGATCCACAGGGAGATTTGACCACTTCGTTAGGGTGGACAGACCAGGACAATCTATCTGTAACACTGGCTACCCAAATGGAGAAAACAATCCGTGATGAACCGATTGAGGCAAGGGAGGGGATTTTACGCCATGAAGAAGGCGTTGACCTGATTCCCTCTAATATCGAGTTGTCGGGTATGGAAATGACGCTCGTAAATGCCATGAGCCGGGAGTTTACCATGAAATCCTATTTGGCGGAGTTAAAGAAGGATTACGACTATATTCTCATTGACTGTATGCCAAGTTTAGGTATGCTGACAATCAATGCACTTGCTGCGGCGGACAGTGTGATTGTGCCAGTGCAGGCGCATTATCTGCCATTAAAGGGCATGACACAGTTAATGAAAACCATAGGAAAAGTGCAGCGGCAGATCAATCCCGGATTGAAGGTGGACGGTGTATTGCTGACACTGGCGGATATGAGGACAAATATTGCCCGTGCAACAGCCGACAGTCTGAAACAGAATTATGGAAGGGTAATCAAAGTGTACCAGACTGTAATTCCGGTTGCGGTAAAAGCAGCGGAAACTAGCGCCGCTGGACAGAGCATTTACAGTTATGACAAGAATGGGGCAGCGGCAAAGGCGTATCAGGCATTTACGAGGGAGGTGGTAAGAGATGGCGAAAAGCAGAGAAATAAAAATGCCGCTTCCCTCAGCCGCTGATTTGTTCAGTACACAGGCAGAACGTGATGAAGAAAAGCGGGAATCCGTTCAGGAAATCTCTTTTGCAGAAATCAGCGATTTTCCGAACCATCCGTTTAAAGTGCGAATGGATCAAAATATGCTGGATATGGTTGAAAGTATCCGGCAGTATGGCGTGTTAGTTCCGGCACTTGTCAGGGAAAAGTCGGAGGGCGGTTATGAAATGATAGCCGGACACCGGAGAAAAATGGCGAGCGAGTTGGCAGATAAGCAGACGATACCGTGTATTGTTCGAAACGTGAGTGATGATGAGGCAATAATTATCATGGTTGACTCTAATCTTCAGCGGGAAGAAATCTTACCGTCAGAAAAAGCATTTGCTTATAAAATGAAGTTAGACGCGATGAAAAGACAGGGAAAACGCACAGATTTAACTTCTACCCCACTGGGGCAGAAGTTGGGAAAATATTCCGTAGAGATTTTAGGAGAATCTGTTGGAGAAAGTAAAAGTCAAATTCAACGCTTTATCCGTCTTACGGAACTTATCCCACCAATCCTTGAATTAGTCGATAACACTGTCTTAAAAGACAAGGAAGTGTTGCAGATTGCTATGCGCCCAGCGGTAGAGCTGTCTTACCTGCCGAAAGAGGAACAGCAAACCCTTTACGACACTATGCAGTTAGAGGACTGCACACCAAGCCATGCACAGGCGATTAAAATGCGTAAGTTTTCAGAAGAAGGGAGATTGAATGAAGATGTAATCTTATCTATAATTATCAGAGGAAAAACCGAATCAGGTAGAGCAGTTTAAAATATCCAGAAAACGCATTGATAAGTATTTTTCTCCGGGGACGTCCACGAAACAAATAGAAGAACGATTATCAAGGCACTGGAACTATACCGAAAGAGGGAACGGAGCCGGGAACACCATCCGTTATCAGCAGACTTATTCCCACAATGGCATTATCTGTGGTCATGCGGGAGAGGCAAGAACCCGCATTTATGCAGACGGGGAGAATGCCTTCTGTATCCAGCCGGGAGTATCCCTTCATACAGGCAACACGTTACAGAAAAATGCGTCAGACACACGGAATGCTTTGAGCAGGAACCAGCAGAGTGCAGTAAAGGTCAGCGCATCGGGCAATACGTTGACCATCACATCCAATAAAGCGTTGCCGGATGAGGTGCTGTTGTCGGCAACCAAGAAAATCCCAACGGTCAGCAGCAGTGCAAAGCTGATTGCATATGGTGACCCGTCTTTGCAAGATGTGGTAACGGGTGTGGAAAATACTGCCGCTGTCAATGCCTACCTGAATGTGAAAATCCCTTACGGGCATATCCAGATCGTGAAAACGTCAGAGGATGGCGTAGTGGAGGGGTTGAAATTCCATATCACAGGCAATGGCGTTGACCAGACGGTTGTAACCGGGAAGGATGGCACCATGAAGGTGAAAAACCTGAA
The DNA here is from genome assembly GCA_040702975.1 of Roseburia hominis. Lineage (NCBI taxonomy): Bacteria > Bacillati > Bacillota > Clostridia > Lachnospirales > Lachnospiraceae > Roseburia > Roseburia hominis. The sequence continues at coordinate 3,097,916 of CP159990.1, read as the reverse complement.
TCCGGGAACTTACACTGTGACCGAGCTTACAGAGAACCGCTATGAGCCGCAGAAAGAGCAGAAGGTAAAGGTTACAGGCGGGGAGACTACAAAGGTAGAGTTTTCCAATATGAGGCAAAGAACTATAAAACTTAAAAATAGGTTGTATTCTAGCTAGAATTTGTATATACTATGAGTATGAAAGTGAGGTGTATGAAATATGACGATAGATACCAATACCATGATTTCCATTACAGAGGCAAACCAGAACTTTTCCAGAGTAACAAAGTTGGTAGATGAACATGGAACAGCAGTTATTCTGAAGAATAATATTCCCCGATACCTTGTAATTGATTTCAGCAAAGCAGAAAAAGAGAAAGTGGCACCTACAGAAGAGGTGACTGCTATATCTGAGCGTCTGCTCAAGCAGAATATGGAGGCATACGAGGTGCTTGCCAAATGATTATTCTATCAAAAGAGCAGGTGCTGATGCTTCATGAGCGTCTGATAGAGGCTACGGGAGGAAGTAAAGGAATCAGGGATGAAGGGCTGTTGGATTCGGCATTGTCCAATCCATTTCAGTCTTTCGGAGGAGAAGAATTATATCCTAGTGTTCAGGCAAAAGCTTCACAGCTTTGTTACGGGTTGGTAAAAAACCATGCAATGCTGGATGGGAATAAAAGATTGGGGACGCATGTGATGTTGGTGTTTCTGGCTTTGAATGGTTATGAGCTGGAGTACAGCCAGAAAGAGTTAAGCGATATTATTTTAGCACTGGCAGCGGGAGAGGTTCGTGCGGATGATCTTTTGCAATGGATAATTGAACACCAAAAATAAAATAATGCAGGAACGTATTAAGGCGTATGAGATGTTAACGTTTCATGCGTCTTTTTTTGCGTTCAAAAGAGGAGGTAGAGATGGCAGAATTTAGATTTGCGTCAAAGGAACAAGAGTATTTTTTCTATTCCATGCTGAAGAAGTGCAACAATCACGACAGCTACACCGGGCATTCTTCTATTGTGTCGGTATTTCCGATACAACAAGGGCGAACGTGGGCAACTAAAAAAGTGCAGAACAAAAGTTCGATTTGTTCTGTACTTTTTCTGCTGTATATGCTATAATTTACGCGATGTAACGAGCCAAGTGACTGCTTACAGGCATTTGGCGGTGCTGTGTGCCAGCGATGTATGCTTAGTATTGATTAAAGCGGGAGACTAGATAACACTGGATGGGCGGATGAGATTTGTGACTTGTATTCGTGTGATAGACCAGGTAATATCAAGGAAAGCAGATTATTGGGATAAGGGAAAAATCAGGAATATGAAATGAACTGTTTCCAAAATGGAAATAGTTAAGAAGGTAAAGAATTTAATACTAGAGTGGAAAAGTTTGAAGTATTGATTGATAATCTTCTACTGAAAGGCAGAAAGTGTAGGTCAATTGGAGAGATTTGCTACACGCATGTAGCGAATTTGCGGAGATACGACATCGTGTAATGGAAGGCAGGGAATCATATGGCAATACCAACCAACAAATATTTGCATCGAAATATATGACTGTTTTGCCAACAGTGGAAGAACTACAAAGAGAATTAGAGCGCAATCAATTGATATATAATCAGGCGCAAAATATGTAAATTAATCATAGATTTGTCAGAAACGATCTGACAATTTCAAATGCATTCATAGGAGGAAATCATTCATGGATCATTTTGAATTAGTATCAGAATACGCCCCAACCGGCGACCAGCCGCAGGCGATCGAACAATTAGTAAAAGGCTTCAAGGAAGGTAACCAATGCCAGACGCTTCTTGGTGTCACCGGCTCCGGCAAGACCTTCACGATGGCAAACGTCATCCAACAACTGAATAAACCAACTCTGATTATCGCCCACAATAAGACATTGGCGGCACAGCTATACGGCGAATTCAAGGAATTTTTCCCCAATAATGCGGTGGAGTATTTTGTCTCGTACTACGATTACTACCAACCCGAAGCCTATGTCCCGTCGTCGGACACCTACATTGCCAAGGATTCTGCCATCAACGACGAGATTGACAAGCTGCGCCATTCGGCGACAGCGGCGCTTTCCGAACGGAAAGATGTTATCATCGTCGCCAGCGTTTCCTGTATTTACGGTTTAGGCTCCCCGATTGATTATCAGGAAATGGTCATCTCTCTTCGTCCCGGTATGATCAAGGACAGAGACGAAGTATTGCAGAAACTGATCGAGATTCAGTACGACAGGAACGACATGGATTTTAAGCGCGGCACATTCCGGGTGCGGGGCGATGTGGTAGAGATATTCCCGGCATATTCCGAAAAAATAGCATACAGAGTAGAATTTTTCGGAGATGAGGTGGACAGAATCACGGAGATCGACACCCTTACGGGGGAGATTCTGAATGTGATTGGGCATGTGGCAATCTTCCCGGCGTCTCACTACGTGGTTTCCAAAGACAGTATGGAACGTGCGATTGGAGAGATCGAGGAGGAGCTGGAAGCGCAGGTACGATATTTTAAAGGAGAAGATAAGCTGCTGGAGGCGCAGAGGATTGCCGAAAGAACGAATTTTGATATAGAGATGATGCGGGAGACTGGTTTTTGCTCGGGAATCGAGAACTATTCGAGACATTTGACCGGGCTTGCTCCGGGACAGCCGCCGCACACCTTGATCGACTATTTCCCGGACGACTTTTTGATGATCATCGATGAGTCCCACAAAACGGTTCCGCAGATAGGCGCTATGTATCATGGGGATCAGTCGAGAAAATCTACTTTGGTCGATTACGGATTTCGTCTGCCCTCAGCTAAGGACAACAGACCCTTGAGTTTTGAGGAATTTGAGGGTAAAATTGATCAGGTAATGTTTGTTTCCGCAACGCCGGGCGAGTATGAGGAGCAGCATGAGCTTCTGCGGGCAGAGCAGGTGATCCGCCCGACGGGACTTCTGGATCCTGAGGTGGAGGTACGCCCGATAGAGGGACAGATTGATGATCTTGTGGCGGAAGTGAATAAAGAGACTGCGAAAAAGCATAAAGTACTTATCACGACTTTGACAAAGCGGATGGCAGAAGATCTGACCGATTATATGCGTGAACTGGGAATTAGAGTGAAATATTTACACTCAGATATAGATACTCTGGAGAGGACGGAGATCATTCGTGATATGCGTTTGGATGTGTTTGATGTTCTAGTGGGAATTAACCTTTTAAGGGAAGGTTTGGACATTCCGGAGATCACGTTGGTAGCAATTCTTGATGCGGATAAAGAGGGATTCCTGCGTTCAGAGACGTCCCTGATCCAGACGATCGGTCGTGCAGCACGAAATTCGGAAGGCCATGTAATCATGTATGCGGATATGATCACGGATTCGATGCGGGTCGCGATCGAAGAGACCAGAAGGCGGCGTAAGATTCAGATGGCGTATAATGAAGAGCACGGTATCACGCCCCAGACGATCCAGAAATCAGTACGGGATCTGATCAGCATTTCCAAGAAGGTCGCAGCAGAAGAAATGCGGCTTGAAAAGGATCCGGAATCTATGAGCAGAGAGGAACTGGAAAAACTGGTGAAGGATTTGACGAAGCAGATGAAGAAGGCCGCAGCAGAACTGAACTTTGAAGCGGCAGCAGAGCTGAGAGACAAATTGATTGAATTGAAGAAGCAAATTCAGGAGATGGACTAGGAGTCCATTGAAAGTACCGGGATTAGGACGGCCCTTGAAATAATGTAGCTGCAATCTTATCAGTTTTATACGATGGATTAAGGCGAAAAGTAAGACAGAAATTTATAATCACAGTGAATAGAAGAGGTAAAAAAATGGCAGAGGAAAAGCAGTTTATTAAAATACGGGGGGCAAATGAGCATAATTTAAAAAATCTGGATGTGGACATTCCGCGGAATAAACTGGTGGTACTTACCGGACTCAGTGGCTCAGGAAAATCCTCCCTCGCGTTTGACACGATATATGCGGAAGGACAGAGACGTTATATGGAATCGCTGTCGTCCTATGCGCGGCAGTTCCTGGGACAGATGGAGAAACCGGACGTTGAGAGTATTGAGGGGCTTTCGCCTGCAATTTCGATCGATCAGAAATCTACGAACCGCAACCCGCGTTCCACGGTAGGCACCGTGACAGAAATTTATGATTATTTTCGACTTTTGTTTGCGCGTGTCGGGACACCACATTGTCCAAAGTGTGGACGCGAGATCAAAAAGCAGACAGCTGAGCAGATGACGGATCAGATACTGGAACTTCCGGAAGGAACAAGGATTCAGCTTTTGGCACCGGTGGTCCGCGGCAGAAAGGGGACACATGTAAAGCTCCTGGAGCGGGCAAAAAAGAGCGGCTACGTGCGGGTACGGATCGACGGGAATATGTATGAATTATCAGAAGCGATTTCTCTGGATAAAAATATTAAGCATTCTATTGAAATCGTAGTGGACCGTCTGGTAGTAAAACCCGGAATCAAAAAGCGATTGGACGATTCCGTGGAAAGCGTACTTCATCTTGCAGAGGGATTGCTCATAGTAGATGTGATTGGTCAGGAGCCGATGAATTTCAGCGAGAGCTTTTCCTGTCCGGATTGTGGAATCAGTATAGAAGAGATTGAACCACGCAGCTTTTCTTTTAATAATCCATTTGGCGCCTGCCCGGAGTGTTTTGGACTGGGGTATAAGATGGAATTCGACGAGGATTTGATGATCCCGGATCGTTCGCTGAGTATTAATCAGGGAGCGATCGCTGTTACCGGCTGGCAGTCCTGTACGGATAAATCCAGCTTTACACATGCAATCTTAGAGGCACTTAGCGAGGCGTATGGGTTTGATCTGGATACTCCCTTTGAAGAATACCCGGAGAAGGTGCGTGATATACTGATACACGGTACTGGTGGCCGTGAGGTAAAAGTGCATTACCGCGGGCAAAGGGGAGAAGGCATTTATGACGTGGCATTTGAAGGGCTGATCCGCAATGTGGAGCGCAGATACCGTGAGACGGGGTCCGAGACGATGAAAGCGGAATATGAAAGTTTCATGAGAATCACGCCCTGTCGGGAATGTGGCGGACAGCGTCTGAAGAAGTCTGCACTTGCAGTTACCGTTGGGGGAAAGAATATCCATGAAGTGACGTCGCTTTCGATTGAGAAGCTGCAGAAATTCATGAATGAATTGGAACTCACCAAAACGCAGGAAATGATCGGCGGACAGATTTTAAAAGAGATCAGAGCGCGTATTCAGTTTCTGATGGATGTAGGGCTGGATTATCTGACTCTGGGCAGAGCAACAGGAAGCCTGTCAGGAGGAGAAGCACAGCGTATCCGGCTGGCCACACAGATTGGCTCCGGTCTTGTAGGCGTGGCGTATATTTTGGATGAGCCGAGTATTGGACTGCACCAGAGAGATAATGATAAACTCCTGACAACTTTAAAACATCTTCGGGATTTGGGAAATACACTGATTGTTGTGGAGCATGATGAGGATACGATGCTGGCAGCGGATCATGTCATCGACATCGGCCCGGGAGCCGGAGAGCATGGCGGTGAGCTGGTGGCCCAGGGTACCGCGGCTGATATTATGAAGGCCGGGCGCTCGATTACAGGGGAATATTTAAGTGGAAGAAAAAGGATCGCTGTTCCTGAGCATAGAGCTGAGCCGACAGGTTGGATCAAAGTCGTGGGTGCAGCGGAGAATAATTTGAAAAATATTGATGTCAGATTCCCGCTGGGAGTGATGACGTGCGTTACCGGAGTCTCGGGCTCCGGAAAAAGTTCACTGGTGAATGAAATATTATACAAGACGCTGGCGCGCAAATTGAACCGGGCAAGAGTGATTCCGGGGAAGCATAAACGGATAGAAGGCTTGGAGCAGCTGGATAAGGTCATTGCGATCGATCAGTCGCCGATCGGCAGGACGCCCCGGTCCAATCCGGCGACCTACACGGGAGTGTTCGATTTGATCCGCGACCTGTTTGCCGCTACGGCAGATGCAAAAGCACGGGGATATAAAAAAGGAAGATTTAGTTTTAATGTAAAGGGCGGCCGGTGCGAGGCCTGCAGTGGCGACGGAATCATCAAGATTGAGATGCATTTCCTGCCGGATGTATACGTTCCCTGTGAGGTTTGTCAGGGAAAGAGGTATAACAGGGAAACATTGGAGGTAAAATACAAAGGAAAAAGTATTTACGATGTGCTAAATATGACGGTGGAGGAAGCACTGCATTTCTTTGAGAATGTTCCGAGTATTCGAAGAAAGATGGAAACGCTGTATGACGTAGGTCTTTCCTACATCCGTCTGGGTCAGCCTTCTACTACGCTGTCGGGCGGAGAAGCACAGCGAATCAAGCTGGCAACGGAGCTGAGCCGCAGAAGTACAGGCAAGACCGTCTATATTCTGGATGAGCCGACTACAGGGCTTCATTTTGCGGATGTTCATAAACTGACGGATATTTTGAGACGCCTTGCTGCGGATGGAAATACAGTGATCGTTATTGAACATAATTTAGACGTGATCAAGACGGCAGACTATATTATCGACATTGGTCCGGAAGGCGGCGATAAGGGTGGAACTATCGTAGCCATAGGAACGCCGGAGCAGATTGCGGCGTGTCCTGCCTCCTATACCGGAAAATACATTGATATGATGCTACAAAAAGTGTAAAACTTAAGAAATCCTAAATTTGTAAAAAACACTTTCCAATTATCCGTTTTTTTATTATAATGTAATGTGCACGATTGGCAAAGATAATGATATATGATACAAGAGAGTAGGAAATAGATATAAATGGGAAAGGGGAATCGGAATGTCGGTTGATATAGGAATTGATTTGGGAACTGCGAGCATTCTTGTTTATGTTAAGGGCAAGGGTGTTGTGTTAAAAGAACCGTCTGTTGTTGCATTTGACAGAGATACCAATGTGATCAAGGCCATTGGAGAAGAAGCGCGTCTGATGCTCGGCAGAACTCCGGGAAATATTGTGGCAGTCAGACCATTGCGACAAGGCGTAATTTCAGATTATATCGTAACAGAGAAGATGATCAAATATTTTGTGCAAAAGGCAGTGGGGAGACGGACCTTTAAGAAGCCAAATATCAGTATCTGCGTGCCCAGCGGGGTTACGGAGGTAGAGAAAAAGGCAGTGGAAGAGGCTGCTTTTGCGGCCGGTGCAAGGGAGGTTCATTTGATCGAAGAGCCCGTTGCGGCAGCGATTGGCGCCGGGATCGACATTGCCAAGCCCTGCGGGAATATGATCGTAGATATTGGTGGCGGAACTTCAGATATTGCTGTTATTTCTCTGGGCGGCACGGTGGTGAATACTTCGCTTAAGATAGCAGGCGATGACTTTGATGAGGCGATCGTGCGGTTCATGCGTAAAAAGCATAATCTTTTAATCGGCGAGCGTACAGCGGAGGATATTAAGATCAAGATCGGAACCACATATCCGTTGGTGGAAGATGAGACGATGGAGGTGCGGGGCCGTAACCTGGTGACTGGTCTGCCGAAGATCGTGACGGTAACATCATCAGAGACGGAGGAGGCACTCAGGGAGACGACCAGTCAGATCGTTGAGGCTGTTATTGCTGTTCTGGAGAGAACGCCTCCGGAGCTTTCAGCGGATATTCTGGACAGAGGAATCGTTCTAACCGGCGGCGGTGCGATGCTCAGAGGGCTTGAGGAATTGATTGAGGAGAAGACCGGTATCAATACCATGACAGCGGAAGATCCGATGAAGGTGGTAGCGATTGGTACCGGGCAGTTCGTAGAATTTATGAATGGAAGAAAGGATTTTTAGAGGAAAAGGGTGGTTCTGCTATCGGGACTACCCTTTTATTCCCACAAAACAATAAAGTCGGGTTAAATTTGCCTGATGGAGGATAGTTATGGAAGTAGTCAAGGGGTATGTAGAACATATTGTGTTTCGAAATGAAGACAATGGCTATACCGTATTTCAGTTGAATTGTGAAGATGGAGAGCTGACCTGCGTGGGCAGCCTGAATTATATTTCCGAAGGAGAGCTGGTAGAAGTAAGCGGAGAGTATACTGTACACAATATTTATGGTACACAGCTTAGGATCACGAACTATGAAGTGAAGGCTCCGGAGGATTTGATCTCTATTGAGCGGTATCTTGGTTCCGGAGCGATCAAAGGAGTAGGTGCGACTCTCGCAAAAAGAATCGTCAAAAAGTTTCGTGAGGATACGTTCCGGATTATCGAGGAGGAGCCGGAGAGACTTGCCGAGATTAAAGGAATCAGCGAAAGAATGGCAAGAGAGATCGCAATTCAGGCAGAAGAAAAACGCGATATGCGTGAAGCCATGATCTATTTGCAGAAATTCGGGATCACAACGGCGCTGGCAGCCAAGATTTATCGCTATTATGGGCCAAAGCTCCGCCAGGTGCTGGAAGAGAATCCCTATCAGATGGCAGATCAAATCCAGGGAATTGGATTTAAGACGGCAGATGAGATCGCAGCCAAGGTGGGAATACATACTGATTCAGATTTTCGTATACGCAGCGGTATTTTCTATACATTGCAGCAGAGTGTGGCTGAGGGACACATTTACCTGACGAAGCCGGCGCTGATGAAACGCGCGTCAGAGCTTCTGGAAGTGGAGATCCGGGATATGGAAAAATATTTGATGGATCTTGCTATGGAGAGAAAGGTGGTCCTCAAAGAAGGAGAGGATGGACTTAGGGTATATGCTTCCCACTATTACTATTTAGAACTGAATACCGCGAAGATGCTCCATGATCTGAATCTGGAATATGAGGAAGCAGATGTAGTGATAGAGTCACGGCTTCGTAAAATGGAAGAGCATACCGCCATGGAATTGGATGAAAGGCAGCGCCTTGCGGTAAAGGAAGCGGTCCATCATGGCATTATGGTGCTTACCGGAGGACCGGGTACGGGAAAGACGACTACGATCAATGCGATGATCCAGTATTTTCAGAATGAAGATCTGGAAATCCTGCTTGCAGCGCCGACAGGGCGTGCGGCAAAACGAATGACGGAGGCGACCGGATATGAGGCGCAGACCATTCACAGAATGCTGGAAGTCAGCGGAAACCCGGAAGATGAGAATGCCCGGAATGGATTTTCAAGAAATGAAGAGAATCCGCTCACGGCGGACGTTATTATTATCGATGAGATGTCTATGGTCGATCTGCCTCTCATGCATGCCCTTCTTTGCGCAGTGATGCCCGGGACACGGCTTATTCTGGTAGGAGATATTAATCAGCTTCCGTCGGTGGGGCCGGGGAGCGTATTAAAAGATATCATTGATTCGGAGTGTTTTTCGGTCGTGATGCTGACAAAGATTTTCCGTCAGGCGAGCAAAAGTGATATTGTGGTAAATGCGCATAAGATCAATCGGGGCGAGATGGTGGTTCTGGACAATAAGAGCCGTGATTTCTTTTTCCTGAAACGACAGGATGCTAATGTGATTATCCGCGTGTTACTGGCGCTGATCCAGGATAAATTACCGAGATATGTAGATGCCAGACCTTACGATATTCAGGTCCTGACCCCTATGAGGAAGGGGCTTCTGGGCGTGGAACGTCTCAATGGAATTCTGCAGGAATACTTAAATCCTCCGTCGCCGAAAAAAGCAGAAAAGGAGTATGGCGAGAGGCGTTTCCGCGTGGGCGACAAGGTCATGCAGATTCGGAATAACTATCAGCTTGAGTGGGAGATCACGACAAAGTACGGTTTGGTCGTTGATAAGGGCATGGGAATTTTCAACGGCGATATGGGAATCATTACGGAGATCAATACCTATACGGAAAGTCTGACGGTGGAATATGATGAAAAGAGAAAGGTGGAGTATCCCTTTGAGCTTTTGGAGGAGTTGGAGCTGGCCTATGCAATCACGATCCACAAGTCGCAGGGGAGTGAATATCCGGCGGTTGTGATACCGCTGCTTACAGGTCCGCGCCAGTTGTTTCACCGAAATTTACTGTATACAGCAATCACCCGGGCGCGGAAATGCGTGACGCTGGTGGGGAGCGATGCGACGTTTCAGGAGATGATCCTCAATACGAATGAGCAGAACCGCAATACCAGTCTGGCGGAACGAATCCGCGAATTTCATCTATAGATGTTTCTTATTTATATTTTATATGGGTCACAAATTCGAAACAATATTATGGAAAAAGAACAGAACCGTCGAATCCTTGCGTTTCTTCTAAATTTGCTTTATCCGATAAAATGTCCGTTTTGCGGTGTGGTAACAAATGATGGGATTTGCAGGGATTGCAGGAAAAGGCTGCCGTATGTGATGCAGCCCAGATGTATGACGTGTGGAAAACCTGTCCGAACGCCGGAACAGGAATTCTGTGCGGATTGTGCGAAAATCAGGCATGAGTTCGAGGAAGGGCGAAGCCTGTGGCTTCATAAAGGCAGAGTCAGCGACGCTATCTATGCATTAAAATACAAGAATCTCAGAATAAATGGTGAGATTTTTGGAAAAGAGCTGGCACGTTATTATGGAGGCTATTTAAAAAAGCAGGGGGTGGAGCTTCTGGTCCCTGTTCCTCTGCACTGGAAAAGAAGAATAAAACGTGGGTACAATCAGGCGGAGATCCTTGCTGAATTTCTGGGAAGGTATTCCGGCATTCCAGTGGATAAGCACCTTCTGAGGCGTGTGAAATATACGGAGGCACAGAAGAATCTGGATCATAATCAGCGCAGAAGAAATGTGAGGGGTGCATTTCAGGTGAAGGGACGATTGACGGCAAAAAGAATCGCAGTGATTGATGATATCTATACGACCGGAAGTACGATTGATGAAGCTGCAGTAAGTCTAAAGCGGGCGGGAGCAGAAAAAGTCTACTTTTTGACTATAAGTATTGGACAAGGATTCTGATATTTGCTATACTGAAAATGATGTTTATACGGGGAGTACATATCGAGGTGATTGTATGCTAAATGAACAAAAAGTAAAGCTAATGACGAGAATGGCGATGTACGAAAGCAAAGAAGGCGAAGAGGATTTAAAAATCAGTTCTTACTATAGAAAAGACTATACGAGCTTTCATACGATAGTGACTGTGATCTGGGTGACAATCGGATATGCGATTGCAGTCGGGGTGGCAGCAGTTGCATTTCTGGACGAGATTTTGAAAAATCTGAATATGCCATTTATTATAATGACGGTAATCTGTGTGATTACAGGTTATATTGTGATGGTCGCGCTCTATATACTTGTGGCATCACAGTTTTACAAAAGTAAGCACAATCAGGCACGAAAACGTATCAAAAGATTCAATCATGACCTTACCAGACTGAATAGAATGTATGAAAGGGAGAAATAGTGATGAGTGAGATATTAGTATGGAAAGAAAAAGTACAGAATTTGTATGCGAACTACTCTATTTATTTTGACAAAGGGTTCCAGTTTATTCTGGGGTTTGTTTCCTTTTTTCTGATCAACCAGAATCTGGGATTAATGAAGGTGGTAGCAACGCCGATTGTCACGATGGCTTTAGCGATAATCTGTACATTTCTTCCGCCGGTCTTTACCGTAGTGGCGGCAGCAGGATTGATTCTTGCTCATATGTTCAAGCTTTCGCTGGGAGTTATGGCGGTGAGTGCACTCATTTTTGTGATGATGTTTATCTTTTATTGCAGATTTACACCGAAGAGGGCCATCCTGCTTCTTATTACTCCGATTGCCTTTATGCTCAAGATTCCTTATGTGGTTCCGGTCGCATGCGGACTTGCGATGACGCCGGTCACGGCAGTCCCGATCGCATTTGGAGCAATTGTATATTATATGATCATGTGCGTGAAAAGTTCTTCGGCGGTTATCAAGGGAGCAGAGGGAATCGTTGGCCAGATTTCTATATTTGTGAAGATGGTGCTGCAGGATAAATCGCTATGGATTACTATTATCGCGTTTGTAATCTGCGTGTTTACGGTCTACACGATTCGCAGACTTTCTGTCGATCATGCGTGGAAAATCGCTGCATCGGCGGGCGCGGTCGCAAATATTATTGTAGTTGTGGCAGGAGATATGGCGTTTAATATACATACCTCTTACGGAGCTCTTATTGCCGGGAATCTTTTTGCGATTCTTGTGGGACTGATTCTGGAATTCTTTTTGTTTTCCGTGGATTACTCCAGAACGGAGCATTTGCAATATGAAGACGATGATTATTATTACTATGTGAAGGCGGTTCCAAAGATTTCCATTTCCGCACCGGAAAAACAGATTAAGCGAATCAATGAGCGCCGTGATGAGATGGAAGAGTTGGAAGAAGATTATACTTCAAGAGGCCGGGAGGCTTCTGCTAAGCAGCGCGTTCCGAAAAAGAGACCGGGAGGCAGCCGAAAAACAGATACTTCTTCCGGTCCCCGGAAGGTAAGTGTGGCTTCCAATACAGATGAACTGCTGCTTGCAAAAAGTTTGAAGGATGAATTGGATATTGAGAATATTGTAAGAAAAGAATTAGAAGAATAAGAGGTAAGAAGAATAAAGAACGGAAGGGAGGTGCAGAAATGGGGAATGTTGTGTTTAATTTCTTTAGAGAGCATCTGGGCATGGCGGGTTGGTATTTCCCGGAAGTCAGGATTATTGACATTATAGAGATATTCATTATAGCATATTTGATTTATCAAGTGATTTTATGGATCAAAAATACAAAGGCGTGGATGCTTTTAAAAGGAATACTGGTCTTTGGTGTTTTTGTACTTTTCGCTGCAATCTTTAAAATGAATACGATTTTGTGGGTTGCGGAGAATCTGCTTTCGGTGATGGCGACGGCGGTAGTAGTGGTGTTTCAGCCGGAGCTTAGACGAGCGCTTGAAAAATTAGGTGAGAAACAATTTCTTGCATCAGTGACGGGTCTCGATAAAAAGGGACGCGATGGTGCACGGTTCAGTGAAGAGACGATTGATGGAATTGTGCAGGCAGCTTTTGCTATGGGAGCAGTTAAGACAGGAGCTTTGATCGTAATCGAGCAGGCGATTAAATTGACTGAATATGAGAGTACAGGAATTCGGCTGGACTGTCTGGTGTCAAGGCAAGTGCTAATCAATATTTTTGAGCATAATACACCACTTCATGATGGTGCGATTATCGTGCGGGGAGACCGGATTGTTTCTGCAACCTGTTATCTGCCCCTTTCAGATAATATGGGGATAAGCAAAGATCTTGGAACACGCCATAGAGCGGCAATCGGTATGAGTGAGGTCAGCGACGCGCTGATTGTTGCGGTATCAGAGGAGACCGGTTATGTTTCTGTTGCTCTGGGAGGTCAGCTGGTGAGAAATGTAACGCCGGAATATCTTAGAGAACGGATTGAGGCTATTCAGGATAAGAAGACAGAGAATAAGAGATTCATGGATTGGCTGAAAGGATGGATGAAGCATGAAAAAAGGACTGATTAAGAATCCGGGACTGAAAGCATTGGCTTTTTTGTTTGCGGTAGCAGTCTGGGCGCTTGTGGCCAATGCACAGAATCCGGTCAGAGAGAGAACTTATACTAATATACCAGTGTCTGTGACGCGAACAGAGATCATTACCAATAAGGGGAATACGTATCAGATTTCTGATGAGACGAGAACAATTTCTGTAACAGTGAAAGCTAAAAAAGAAGAACTGGATAAGATACAGTCGTCAGATATTCGTGCAACAGCAGATATGATCAACCTTGTGAGCCGTTCCTTAATTCCGATTGAAATATCGATTCCAAACCATACTTATACGGAGGCGGTGGCAGAGCCTAAGAATGTGTTGGTATCGATTGATGCAAGTAAGACGGCATCATTTCCGATTACGGCTACGACTGCCGGAACTGTGCGTGACGGATATGTGTTAGGCAGTGTTCAGGCTGATCCTGAGAAGATTGAAATCAGCGGGCCGGAAGCAGTGGTGGATTCCATCGCGAAGGTGGTGGCCGAGGTAAATGTGGCCGGACTTTCAAAGGATAAAGAACTGCCGGCTGAGATGACACTTTATGATGCAAAAGGGAAGCCTATAGATGCGACGCTTATTGAACATAATCTGGGTGAAGAAGGATTGAAAGTAAGCGTTAAACTGCTTCGCAAGAAGTCGGTAGCGGTGGATTTTGACACATCTGAGATCGAGACTGCGCCCGGGTATCGTTTTACTGGTCTGTCCGTTCAGCCGGAAAAGATTGATATTGTGGGAACAGAAGAGCAGCTTGAGGATGTGACTTCTATAGAAATTCCTTCGGAGGCTTTGGTGCGTACTAATCTGAAGGAGACAGAAGAATTTTCAGTTGATATCAAGGAATATCTGCCAAGCTGGGCAAAAGCGGAAGATGAAACTGCAGGAATTCCTGTATTGGTCAAGATTTTAGTGGAGAAATTAGGAACCAAGACGATTGAATTTCCTATCAGATCTATTTCGGTAGTCAATGTGCCGGATGGCTATAAGGTACGCTATAATACCACGGAGAATCTCAAGATTGTGATTACCGGGAAAGACGAGCAGGAATTGGAGCATGTAGTGCTTGAACAGGGTGATGTTTCCATCAATCTGGTGAATTACAGAAATGGCGGGGATTATACGGTGCCGGTGCAGATTGTACTGCCGGATGGTATTGAACTTGTTGATGGGGTCAACGTGAATATCACGTTGGAGAAGAATGGCGGAGGCGAAGATGATTAGCAGTAAGGTAGTAATTATGAATCCCACAGGGCTTCATTTGCGTCCGGCAGGTTTATTCTGTAAGACAGCTCTTGAGTATAAAAGCAACATTACTTTTCTTTGCCGTGGTTCGGAGGGAAATGCCAAAAGCGTTCTCAGTGTTTTGGGCGCCTGTATTAAAAGAGGAGACGAGATTGAGATTATCTGTGACGGTAAGGATGAGGAAGAAGCGTTGCGCGCCATGGTAGACATCGTAGAAAGCGGGTTAGGTGAGTAATGGAGTTATATATACAAATGATACTGCATGAGCTGGGAATTCGTGCGACTTATACAGGATATCGGTATATGATTGATGCGATTAAAGTGGCATTTGATGAAAAGTGTGATTTGGGACATATCACAAAAGACGTATATCCTGAAGTGGCGAAGAGAAACCATGCCTCAGTCTGGATGATCGAGACGAATATCCGGGCTGTGATAGAGCGGTGCTGGAAACGTACGGCCCCTGAGAGAATCGAAAAATATTTTCCCGGAAAATCTGACCAGAGACGCCCTACAAATACAGAATTTATAGATGGAATCATACGTTATATGACCCGGCACGATATAGAGGGCTGGGGTCTGGAAGAACGTGAGGAGTAGGTCTATAGTGTAACAGCAACATGAAAAGCAATATCCCTGTAAATGTCAGGCCGAATCATGGTTTAGTCATGAATAGACTTGCATTTACAGGGATATTTTGTTGCCTTTTAATGTGAATAGACGATAAAAATCACATTTTATTTAGCATCGCCATTTGCTACAGACTGCGCCTGTTTTGCGGCTCTGCGGCAGTATTCTGCAATGGCATCAATCAATTCACCAGAACTAGGCTTGGCTACGATGGGATAAGGAAATAATTTTTCCAAAATGGAACGATTTCCTCTTTCCCAACATGCATTTACGGCGGTTCTGATGTTGCGCTCCACATTATCCGGAGTAGTGTGGTGACGCTCGGCAACGGCTGGATAAAGTTTAGAACATACGGATAACAAAGTGTCTTCGTCCTCAATAACAATCTCAACGGCATCAATTAAGTAGCGGTAGCCAAGGTAAGTAGCATTGATACCCAGAGCCCGGACGGTCTGCGTAATGATATCCATAATTCTCTCCTTTCTCCTTACATTGAATATATATATCTTATAACAAAAAAACTGAAAAGGTAATACGTCGACTAAAAAAGTTATACTACGACAAAAATAGACATATGTGAGAATTCGCAAGGGATAAAAACGTTGAAAAATGTCGAAAAAGAAAGGAAACATATTGGAAAAAAGAAAGGAGAGAGGGCTAAGAATAATTTTTTATCAAGCCAGGATAAGTATATGGAGAGTCCGGGCTTGTTTCATAAGAAAAAAGGAAAATTCTGGAAAAGATTATGTGGTATCTACAGATCAGCTAGTAATCTTGTTACAGAAATATAAAAAGGCGGATGTGAATTACAGGTTTAAATACAAGAAATGGCTTGAAAAAGGGTTTTCAATACAACATCTATGTGCTATACTTAAAGATAATGTGTTACTATGTGATTTGAAGAATATTTTGGAGGATAAATAATGGGAAATGCGACATTAGTAGTAATGGCAGCAGGAATTGGCAGCAGATTTGGGGGAGGAATCAAACAGTTAGAGCCGGTAGGACCGAATGGAGAAATCATTATGGACTATTCTATCTATGACGCTTTAGCTGCAGGCTTTGATAAGGTCGTTTTTGTGATCAGGAGGGATTTGGAAAAAGATTTTAAGGAAGTGATTGGAGAGCGTATTGAGAAAAAGGTCAAGGTAGCGTATGCTTTTCAGGAAATAGACGATATTCCCGAAGAATATGCGGACAAGTTCCCAGATAGAAAAAAACCATGGGGTACAGGCCAAGCCATTCTATGCTGCAAGGATTTGGTAAATGAGCCGTTTTTGGTCATTAACGCGGATGATTATTATGGAAAAGAGGCATATCAGGAGGCTTTTGCTTATCTGACTAATAAAGAAACAATTAATGAGAAGCTGCATATCTGCATGGTGAGTTTTATACTAAAAAACACGCTCAGTGATAACGGAGGAGTGACCCGTGGCGTGTGCCATGTGGGCCAGGACGGTATGCTGGCAGATATCATAGAGACTCATAATATTGTAAAAGAGGGTGGAAAAGCCATTGTAAAAGGCGAGAAGGAAGAATATGAGATTGACGTGGAATCCAATGTTTCTATGAACATGTGGGGAATCGGCCCCGAATTCTTTGAGGTTCTGGAAAAGGGGTTTGCTGAATTTTTGGCGGAGCTGCCGGATAATGACCTGAAAAAAGAGTACCTTTTGCCGACGATTATTGGTGGAATGCTTGAAAAGGATGAGATTGAAGTAAAGGTCCTGGAGTCGAATGATCAGTGGTTTGGGGTGACTTATAAGGAAGATAAGGAAGATGTTGTGAAGGCTGTGAAAGAATTAGTGCGTGAAGGGCAGTATTTATAGAATTTGAGGTGAGAATTATGTGTAAAAAGCGAGTAAAGGTATTTATATCAATGCTATTGTTGGTAACGCTAGTTACGATGTCTTTAGAGATGGGAGTCAAGGCAGAGGAAACAGAGCAATATGCCAATGAGTTTACAGCGGAGGAAAAGGGAGCTGAGGATATTTCCGTATCTGATGAGGGTGATATGCAAGTAGAGGGTAATTCGGAGAGTGCAGATGGCGACTCAAGCACGAATGAGGAAGATATGAGTGAAGAAAGTGCAGATGAGCCGGAAGAAAAATTGCAATATGATGAAAATGAAAAAAAAGAAATTGAAAGTAGGCTACCTGATGTAATTACGGGAATGAACGAATTGGGAGAGGTATATTCTTTAGATTCGGCAAATGGGGTGGTTAACGAAAGCCTTAGAACAAGGGCAATAACAGCTCAGATTGTAAATTTGAATACAAAGGGATCATCAGGGTTAACATATTATACTGAGGTAGAAACCGGCGAAGAAGGGTATATTTGTGGCGCTTATGGTGCCGATGCTGCATATTTAGGAACTGTAAATGGAAAAGTGAGATTTATGCTTGCTGGGGTGATTGGCGAGGTAAATGCGAGTGAAGTTCAGGTTGTGAACGGCTCTTCGGTCAAATCAATAAGTCATTATGTGGTATCGAATAAGAAACTTTTACATAAAATTACAACAAATATGAACAATACTACTTATGGTAGTACACTAGACCAGGGAAATGCTCCGTCATATTTAAAAGAAGGAACTAAATATTATAGTTATGATGGACATTATTTCTATTCAGAAGAAAACTATGGAACTATGCTGAATGATTATAAAAGTGGGACACGGAAGAATGCTGTAAATGCCAATGAACCATATTACAATTATTTTCAATTTCTCCCGTTTAGAAGTGTTTCAAGTTATCAGGGAAGTACACTGAATAGTATTATAAATGGAAGGGTAAGTGGGACTTCCAAGATGAGAGATCTTGGGAATGCACTTGTAAATTTGCAGAATACATATGGCGTAAATGCATTGCTCATGACGGGAGTAGCAGCAAATGAGAGCGCTTGGGGGACGAGCAGGATTGCACGTGAAAAGAATAATCTATTTGGGTTAAATGCTGTAGATTCTTCTCCTGGTCAGAGTTCAACTTATTACAGTAGTGTGGAACAGTGCGTAAAAGAATACGCAGAAATACATATGTCGAAACAGTATCTCAATCCAGAGAACTGGAAGTATTTCGGTGCTTATTTGGGGAATAAAGCAAGTGGTATTAATTTAAAATATGCGTCGGATCCGTATTGGGGTGAAAAAGCTGCAAATATTGCTTGGGTGTTAGATCGAGAGAATGGCAGAAATGATGTGGGAAAATACACTTTAGGAATAAAGGATGTTATCAATAGTGAACATACTGCTTTAAATGTGAGAAAAGAGGCTACTACAGCTTCAACAAAGCTATATGGTACGGGACAGCAATCTTCTTATGCGTTCATCATACTTGGTGAGTCAGGAGGGTTTTACAAAATTCAGAGTGACCCTGTGTTAAATAGTAGTAGAACAGCAATAGACAGCAATACCGGGGTATATAATTTTAGCAGTATGTATGCATTTGCAAGTAAAGATTATATTACTAAGATTAATGTGCCCACGGGGGGATGGACCGCAGAAATTACTACAAATGTAGCCTCACCGCAAACGATGGGAACGGAAATAAAACTGTCAGCAAAAGTGAATGGAAGTGCTACTGGTTTACAGTATAAGTTTGTGTGGATGAAGGATAATTGGAAAGAATGGGGAGTTATCAAAGATTTTTCGGCAACTGCTTCAGTAAATTGGAAGCCCAGTGGACAAGGTGACTATGTACTCTATTTAAATGTAAAAGATGCGACAGGAAAAACAGAGACGGTCAGTGTTGACTATCAGATTGTGAATTGGGGAGTAAAAGGGATTAATACTGATTTGATCAGTCCGCAGCCCAAAGGGACTGTGATTACACTTATGCCATTGGTTATGGGGGATTCTTCTGGTTTGCAATACAAATTTGTCTGGATGAAAGATAATTGGAAAAATTGGGGAGTCATTAAAGATTTTTCAACATCAACAAAAGCGGAATGGAAACCGAGTGAAGTAGGGGACTATCAGATTATTGTAGATGTTAAAGATAAAAATGGTGTTAAAGTATCAAAAAGTATTTTTTATGAAATAGCAAATAAAACCTGGAGTTTTACAGGAATTAGTACAGATAAAAAATCAGGGCAGGTTTTAGGAACATCAATTAATATAACTGCCAATGTAAAAAATGCAGGAACGAATTTGAAATATAAATTTGTTTGGATGAAGGATGATTGGAAAAGTTGGGGAGTAATACAGGATTTTACGAAGAATAAAAGTGTTACCTGGACGCCGGAAGGAATAGGAACTTACAACATTTATGTTGATGTGTCAGATGGAAATAGTGAGAATACAGAACATTTAAATATTCCATACAAAATTATTCAGGGCGAGTGGAAAATAACGGATATTAATACAAACCCGGAAAATTCGCAAAAATTTGGTAACCCGATAGAGATTATACCGCAAATTAGTGGAAATGCAGCGGGTTTGAGATATAAGTATGTTTGGGAAAAAAATAATTGGGCTCAGTGGGGAGTAATTTCTGATTTCTCAAATTCGGCGAAGAAGACTTGGACGCCAGGCGGAGCAGGAAAATATAAACTGATTGTTGATGTGAAAGATTTGAGTGGAAAGGTTCAGACTTTTACTATTAGTTATGAGGTTTTTGAAAAGGAGTGGAAATTAGAGACTATAACAGCAAATCAATATTCTCCACAAGAAATAGGAAAGAGTATTGTGGTTTACCCTAAAGTGAGCGGAAAAACTGACAATTTGGAGTATAAGTTTGTATGGCAGAAGGATAACTGGGGCTCTTGGGGAGTAATTCAAGAATTTTCGGAGAAGTCATCAGCAACTTGGAAAACAGACAAGCCTGGAGAGTATACAATCTATGTTGATGTTCGTGAAAAAGGGAAAAGTAATACGGAGACAAAGAGTATGCCATTTCAGATTGTTCGCGGCAACTGGTCTGTTGGAGGAATTTATTTTGATTTGGTAAGTCCGCAGATTGCAGGAAAGAATATTGGAGTGGCGGCTGAAATTATAGGAAATACAACAGGGCTTCAATACAAATTTGTCTGGCAGTTAAATGATTGGGCTGAATGGGGAGTTATTCAGGAAAAAAGTTCTGATAGCAAAGCTTTATGGATTCCACAAAAGGCCGGGAATTATAAAATTTACCTGGATGTAATTGACAGTTTCGGAAACAAGACCACGATATATAAGGAGTATGAAGTAATTCCGTGGAGAATTCGTGTAACACCAAATGAGGGTGTAACAGGTAGAAATACGACAATCTCAGTGGAAGGTATTTCTAATAATAAAAACTTACAATATAAGTATGTATGGGAAAAGAATAATTGGTCGCAATGGGGGGTTATAGCAGAGTTTTCAAATGAGCAGTCTGTTAAATGGACTCCGAAAGAAGCCGGCGAATACACTTTATATGTTGATTTTAAAGATAAGAGTACAAATAAAGTGGAAACAAAGACAGTCTCATATAAGGTCAAGTAGCTAAGGAACTTGTTAGATTATGAATGCTGAAAGGAAGTTATAAAATCTGATAATTATCGTATATAAGTAGGAGGAGGGATGACAATAAGATGAGAAACATAAAAAAGATTATAATGTTAATATTTTGTATGCTGTTGGTAAATGCATTTGTGGTTGAAGCCGCTGACGAAGGAGCAGCCGATACTTCGGAACTTACAGAGACGTGGATTTTTAATTCTATAACGACTGATGTGGCTTCACCACAACGGATTACGAATACACCTATTAGTATTCAGGCAAATGTTACCGGAGATCGGGAAGGACTTCAATATAAATTTGTCTGGCAGAAAAACGATTGGAAGAAGTGGGGGGTCATTCGGGAGTTTTCCAGTGAATCTGTTGCGCAATGGTTGCCTAAAGAAATTGGTACATATACTCTTTATGTTGATGTAAAAGGAAGTGATGGACAAGTCGTAACAAAACAGATTAATTTTGTTATTCGAGATTTGCAGTGGAATAATGAAAAAGTTACTTGTTTGCCTTCGATAAGACAGAAATGTAATGAGCCAGTACAGATTGAGAGTCTTGTTTCCGGTGATATAGAGGGGCTTCAGTATAAGTATGTTTGGGAGAAGGATAACTGGCGCCAATGGGGAGTTATCAGTGATTTTTCTCAGAAGAATGTAGTAGAGCATCGTTTTGCTGAGCCGGGAAATTATACTATACATGTTGATGTAAAAGATGCGAAAGGGAAAGTAATCACTAAGTCGATTAGCTATACAATTATGACCGATTTGTGGGATTATGAAGGAATTAGTGCAAGCTTACCCTCACCGCAGGAAAAGTATGGAGATCCCATAGGAATAGTGGCAAATGTTAGCGGGACTACGGAAAACTTACGATATAAATTTGTCTGGATGAAAGACGACTGGAAGGAATGGGGAGTATTACAGGAGTTTTCAAAGAGTGCCAGTGTGAAGTGGGAACCAAAGGACAAAGGGAATTATAAGATATATGTAGATGTCAAGGATGCAGATGGAAGAGTTATTACAAAGACCATAGACTATACGATTAATGCAGTGAAATGGGATTTTGATGATATATCTATCTCCCCACAGGAAGAACAGAGAAAAAATGAAGAGGTACAGATTCAGGCACTGGTCAGTGGAAATGTGACTGGATTGAAATATAAGTTTGTCTGGCAAAAGGATGATTGGAAAGAGTGGGGAGTAATCCGAAATTTTGCTACCGATAACGATTTCACGTGGAAAGCGCCGAAAAAGGCTGGAAAATACGTGATTTATGTTGATGTGAAAGATCGTGATGGGGAGGTACGGACAAAGAGTCAGGAATATTATATAGTATCTCAAATCTGGGCACATGAAGGAATAAATATTAATGAGGGACAGCCAGAGCAAATTTATACAGAGATTCCAATCAAGGCAGAAGTGACAGGAGAAACAGATGGATTACAGTACAAATATGTCTGGCAGAAAAATGATTGGAAAGAGTGGGGAGTGATTCGGGATTTTTCAAAGAATAAGAATGTAACATGGTATCCCAAGACTCCGGGAATCTATAAGATATATAGTAATGTAAAAGACATCGATGGAAGGGTTCGCACCGTTGAGAGGGAGTATGAGGTACTTCCAGCGCCTTGGGAAGTCAAGAAGATAGAGGCATTAGGCGGCACATCATTCTACGCCGGAGATAAAACGGTTATAACAGCAGACGTGACGGGTAAGACAGATGGACTGCAATACAAATTTGTATATAGATATGGTAGCGGCTGGAAAGAGTGGGGAGTGCTTCAAGAGTTTAGCGAACACAACTCAGCAATTTTAGATATTAAGAAAGCTGGAGACTACTATGTTTATGTTGATATCAAGGATGCAAGAGGCATAGCTTTTGATCCGGTTATAATTCATTTAAAAGGACATACTTATACCTCGGCGGGTGCATCTTCGCAGAAGGTTTCTTTAGGAAAATCAGTACGGTTATATCCTAATATGACAGGAAGCCCGACTGGCTTGGAGTGTAAATATGTGTGGATGAAAAATAACTGGAAAGAGTGGGGAGTGATTAAAGAGTTTTCGACAGACACATCTGTTGAGTGGATAGCACCGACGGAGGGAAATTACACGATACTGATCGATGCGAGACTCAATGGAATCGTTCAGACGAAAAGTGTTTCTGTGAACGTTGTGAAAGCTAAAAATGGCTGGTACTATGAAAACGGCTATAAATACTACTATAGAGATGATAAAAAAATTTACGATGTGAGGAGCATTATTGGCAGTCAGGCGAATTATGTGCTTAAGATCAATAAGCAGATGAGTTGTGTAACAGTGTATGCAAAGGATGGTAACAGAGGATACATTATACCGGTCGTTTCTTTTGCGTGTTCGCCGGGCGCTGGTACGCCAATAGGAACTTTCTATACACAGAATAAGTATCGGTGGCATCATTTGTATGGAGCCGACGGGCAATTCTGTACCAGAATTACAGGGCATGTTCTGTTCCACTCGCCGCCATATTCAAGCTTTAATAATCATACATTATGGCCGAGGGATTACAATAGGTTGGGCAGTTGGGCTTCGGCTGGCTGTGTCAGACTGCGAAGCGGCGATGCTAAATGGATTTATGATAATTGTAGTTTGGGGACAAAGGTAATCATTTATAATAGTAGTGTTGCCGGTCCGTTCCCGAAACCTGTATATGCAAAAATTCCGTTAAGCCAGACATGGGATCCAACGGATCCGTATGCTTAAGCAAAAAGTGTACGATTTAGGTGTCGTGTATAGTTAAGCGAACATTTAACATTTGGGGAAAAGTGTTAATGAAATGGAGTTAAGAGGGAATGTTTAATGTAATATAGTGTAAAGGCATACTGCATATAGTAGATATTTGATTTAAGTATAACTATATGCGGTTTTGCTTTTGTATGGAAGGATAATAATACTTTTAAATGAGATTTGTATTATAGCTATTTGTGGAACAAATATAGTGTATAGGGCTAAAAAATGAGGAGCGATAGAATACAAATATGGGTGGAAGAGAAATGGTATGATTATTTTATTGTTTTAGAAGAGGAGGAGGAGATGTATCAGTCTTTGGAAAAGCTGGGAATTATGGAAAGAAAACGGATCTATGATTTGGAGGATATACCGGAAACAAAATAGTGTATCGTATGACTTTTGACTTATTAAAAATAGAAAGGTATGGAAAATAGAGTGGGAAATAGGCTTAGATACATAGATGTGGCAAGAGGAATAGCTATGGCTTGTATTGTTTTAGGACACTTGGGCAATTGGACAATTGATAGGGTTGTGTTTACTTTTCATGTTCCTATTTTTTTCTTTATTACAGGATATTTTACTAATGATAGAAAAAATATGAGGAGTTTTATTAAAAATAAAATCAGGACATTGCTTATCCCTTATACGATTACTTGCTTGGCCATAATTATTATCGGTGCAGTAGAAGGGTATTTTGCAGGAAATGCAAAGGACGCTGCATTAGGTTGGATATACGCTTCAATTTATGGGGCGGGCGATTCATATGCGGAACCTTTTTGCATAAAAGCAATAGGTGCTATATGGTTTTTGTGGGCAACATTTTGGGGTAGCGTTTTCCTTAGAGTTTCATTTAAGTTCAATAAGTACTTTAGGTTGTGCTTTGTAATAGGGTTATTTGTAGCAGGTTATGCGTCTCGGTGTATATGTTGGTTCCCGTTTAGTATCCAAGCTGGCGCGTGTGCGACTTTATTTATGTATATGGGATATTTGCTGAATGATGTTAAAATTTACATTGTAAAAATGTCGCAGGAGGCAAAAATATTTGGCGTAGGTTTTGCTATTGTCACTTGGATGGCTTTCATAAAAAATTTCCAATCATTTTGGCTTGTACATTGTGATATAGGAAGAGGAATAATAGATATTTTTGGCTGTGGTTGTGCTTGTATAGTGATAATGTTAATATCGTGGCTTATAGATAATAAAACATCAATTTTAGCTGAAATTTTGGCTTTTTTCGGGAAATATAGTTTATTTGTTCTGTGTATTCACATTATTGAATTGAACTTGTTCCCATGGTGGAGAATTACTGGAAAGCTTGTACAACATGGTTTTCCCTCGCAATTACAATTATATTTGGTTATAGCAGGAAAATTTTTATTGATATCAATTATGGTGTGGGGGTGTACTAGAATCGAAATAATAAGAAAGTTATTTGGTTTTACTTCAAAGAATGAATATAAGAGCAAGCTAATGCAAGAATAAGAACAAAGTAATAACTATTTTTTTTGTTGTAATGTATAAAACTTTGGCAAGACAGGGGAGTTATCTTATACCTTAATTGCAAAAGTAAATTCCAGTGCAGGAGTAAATTCTACCCGCCTTTAAAATCTGCTGTTTTTTTAAACTTTTTTTGAGCATAGGACGAAAAAATGGGTTATAATAGATTCTAATCCAAACAAATATTCTAAAATAGGGTATGGCAAACAAGCCAACAGGAAATGTCGTGTGCAGGACTAAATTCTATTAGCTTTGTTTATTTTTTATGAAGATTTAAAAGCAGAATTACCTAACAGCAGATTTTTTGTTTGGGTTTATGGGTTACTTAATCAGCTCAGGCGTCAGGACGATCTTTTCTGGATTGACAGGCTTGAGCTGAAGTGTTGCCAAGATATCCATACCGAAGTTTTCCTTTACCGCCTGATATGGAGTAAGGCCGAGCAGGCTCTGGCGCGGAACCGAATCGATGTTATTTACAATCAGGTTCAGGTCCCATTGCGTCAGATATTCGAAGCTGGTACCCTTCGGAAGAATCTCACGTAGTTTTGTGTGAACATTTTCAACGCCACCTTTCTGACCGCTGCGCATGGGATCGCAATAATAAATATTAGTACGCTGGCTGCCATCCATGCCGGTTTCCAGGGCCAGTGGATCACCGAATTCACCGCCCCGGTCTGTCAGGACCGTTTCAAACAGGATGCGGAATGTTTCCGTGCCGAGCCGTGCTTCCAGACGGTCAAAAACAGCACGGACAGCGCCTTTGGTGCATCGGTTCAAGAGATAGGCAAGGAACAGTTTCTCGTCCCGGAAGTAGAATGTCAGGATACATTTTTTAGAATCCCGCGAAGACTTAACGGTATCCATTTCAACTACGTGCGTGGGAGGGAGTTGGAGGAAATCACTGTAGAGGCGGCCGGAAAACACCTGCCGGTCTGTAATCTGAGTTTTGTGGCACTTGCGTGCCTTGAACTTCACTTTCCGTTTCAGGTCGATGTTGCGTCCGGTAAGCAGTCCGAGTTCTATGTATTGGTAAATGGAGCGTACGGAAAGCCCCAGTTCCGGATGTTCCACAACGATCTGATAGGGAGAATGGCCCTGCCAGATCAGAGGGGTAACGACCTCATCAATGTGGTGGAGTTCCTTTTTTGAAAGGTTAATACCAGACCTGGAATCGCGAAGCATTTCGCGGTATTTGCGGTCTGCAAAGAGAGCATCGTAATGGTATTTATGAGGAACGGTACAACGGACATGGGTCTTATCGCAACCATTGCAGACATAGGGAGCCCGGTCAAGTCTGTTACAGCGTTCCTTCACAAAATCCTTACAGTGCTGGTTGCAGGAGGGGCAGGAAGAACATTTCGTATCGCAGAGAATGATTTTTCTGCAGACATTCTTTTTTTGGCAATGGAAACGGTGGACGCAGAAATTTTTAGCATTCAGGAAGAGTCCTTTGCCTGGATAGAAATCGGATAGACGGTGAGAACGCACCTCTTTGGATATGGTACTGGGATCTTTGCAGAGGTAACAAGCAATCTCCTTAAAAGAAGCCCCTGCATTCAACTGGCGTTCAATATAAAGTCTGTCTGCGGTAGTAAGATGTTTATGGTTTCCTGGGATATGTTTACTCATGATGTCTCCTTCTACTGCTGTCAGGAATAAAACCATCATAATACGTATGCAGGACTAAATTCAACCTATGCAAAAGTAACTTCTATCAAAGAAAAAGTAGGTGGAATTTACTTTTGCAATTTAGGGAGTTATCTTATATAGCATAAAAAGTTGCAGAAAAATGTAATATCATATATAATGATAGAGATTAAGCGATGTAGGTGGTGTACTATGCATAAAAGATTAAGACGATTCGAGTCAATGTTGTGGCTTTTTATAAAAATGTGTTTGTATATTATTTTAATGGCAATTTTTATGATTTTGCTTTCACAGGAAAATCAGGCGTTGGTGAAGCTGTCAAGAACAATGGGCATAACGCTCAGTACGTTTATTATTGTGGGACTTTTGTTTTTGACTATTTATGGAAAATATGATGTGGGGAGGAGGAAGAGTAAGCCCATTATTTATTCCATGTCTTTGGCAGTATTATTTACGGACATTATTACTTATGCGCAGTTGATGATCATGAACACTATCACTCCGAGTGTGTATGCTTTCCGCTTTGTTAGTGTGAGAGCATTGTTACTGGCTATGGTATTACAAATTCTTGTCATTATAATATTTGCCTATGCAGGTAATGCTTTGTTTTTTCGTATTCATGATCCAGAAAAGTGTTATGTTATCACCTCTTCTCAAGAAAGTCTGGATGCGATTGTACGAGGAGTCATGAAATTTAAAAAGCAGTATGCAATAGTAGGGGTCTTAGATTATAAAGATAAGTTATTATTTAGCAAAATTAAAGATGCCGATACTGTCTTTTTGTATAATATTCCGTTGCAGTTTAGAGGCGAAATTACGAATTATTGTTATCGGACGCGTAAAAATGTATATTTTAATCCAGAGATTGAAGATGTTATTGAAATGAGCTCGGAATATTATTTGTTGGACGATATTTCTATGTTAAATTATAATGTCAAAGGTCTTACTATGGAGGAAAGAATCATAAAACGCTGTATGGATATCGGTTTATCTATATTAATGGGCCTGGTTACGTCTCCTATATGGATTATAAGTGCCGTAGCAATAAAAGCATATGATGGAGGAAGTATTCTGTTCAAACAGAAACGGGCTACAATTAATGGAAATATCTTTTGGGTTTATAAGTTTCGAACAATGAAAGAAAATGTTGAGAACCGATCCGTGACTGATGATGACGATCGAATTACAGTTCCAGGAAAAATTTTAAGAAAAATACGTATGGACGAGCTGCCTCAGCTATTGAATATTTTGAAAGGAGATATGAGTTTTGTCGGACCGAGACCGGAAATGATAGAAAATGTGAATGCTTATACAGAGGAGCTTCCGGAATTCAGGTATAGGCTTCGAGTGAAAGCAGGGTTAACAGGATATGCGCAGATTTCAGGAAAGTATAACACTTCGCCAAAGGACAAGTTGATGATGGACATGATGTATATCGAGAATTATAGTGTTTTTAAAGATATTCAGCTTTTGTTTCAGACCGCAATTGTTCTTTTGAAATCTGATAGTACGGAAGCGTTTCACAAAGATGGTACGGATAAACAATATGTTTTTGTGCCGATCAATGAAAAAGAGGATGAATAAGGAGAGAATTTATGAGTAACGATATTAAAGTTAGTATAATTATGCCGGTTTATAAAGTGGAAGAATATGTGGGAAAGGCTATTGAAAGTATTCAGGCCCAGACATTGAAGGAATGGGAGTTCCTGATTGTTGATGATGGCACACCTGATAAAAGTGGGGAGATCTGCGATAGTTATGCTGAACATGATGAGAGGATAAAGGTGATTCATAAAGAAAATGGAGGAGCACCGAGTGCGCGTAATCTGGCTATTGAAATGGCAAAGGGGGAATACATGTATTTCCTGGATTCAGATGATTGGGCGGAGCCTACAATGCTGGAGGATATGTATTTATTGGCCAAAAGAGATAATGCACAGTTGGTTGTGGCCGGGTTCTATATAGATACGTATTATAATAAAGATGAGTATTTGACAGATGTTTATGCAGTTGAAGATGCAGTATACCCGAATAAAGAGGCATTTAGGCGTAATGCGTACAAGCTGTTTGACAAAAATCTGTTGTATACGCCATGGAATAAATTATATGAATCTCGCTACATATTGGAGAATAATTTAAGATTCCCTACAACCTTTTGGGATGATTTTCCATTCAATGTGAGCATCGTAAAGCATGTGGAGCGGGTTACTGTGACAAGTAAGCAATATTATCATTTTTTGCGCGCACGGACAGAATCTGAAACAGCGGCTTATCGTCCCGGCATGTATGAAAAAAGAGAAGAAGAACATGGCTGGATGGTGAATTTGTACAAAGAATGGAGAATAAAGGATGCAGCCAGTGTAGAGATGATTGCAAGACGTTATATTGAACGTTTTATTGGCTGTGTGGAGAATATTACCAATCCGAAATGTACGATGTCACCAAAAGAGAAGCGGAGAGAAATTAAAAAAATGTTGGCAAATCCCAGAGTTGGGAAAATGGTGAGGATTGCTAAGGCAAGATCAGTGTATATGAAGATTATGCTGTTACCAATCCGATGGAAAAGCGTTATGCTGACATATTGGGAAGCTAAAGTAATCACATATGTTAAGACTAAGAATACAAAACTATTTACAAAATTGAAGGTAGGAAGATAATGGAAAGTCAGATTGCAATTAGCGTGGTCGTACCTGCATATAATGCGGAAAAAGTTGTCGCGAACTGTATTGAAAGCATATTGGCACAAACATTGACGAACATTGAGATTATTGCTGTGGAGGATGGCAGTAAAGATGCCACAAGAGAAGTGCTAAGGCAATTAGCTCTTAAGGATTCAAGAATTCGTATTATTGAAAAGGACGTAAATGAAGGTTTGAGTGCGGGGCGCAACTCTGCACTTAAGCTTGCCCGGGGCGAATATATAGGGTTTGTGGATGCTGATGATTGGGTAGAAAAGGAATATTTTGAAACTTTATATCGAGAAGGAAAACACTCCGATTTAATTGTGACCGGATATAAACACGATACAATGGATGAGGAAAGGGAGAGAACAAATATTACCAGAAGTGTACGTATGGGAGCTGGTTGCTGGAATAAAAAAGAGGATATTATTGCGCAGGCTGCATATGTCGATACTGCTAAAATGTTTGCCTATACGTGGAATAAATTATATAAAAGAAAGCTGATCCTCGAAAATGAATTAATGTTCTCTAATCAGGTTTTAATTGAGGATTTTATATTTAATGCTTTGCTGTGGAATCGAATTTCAACATTAAGTGTAGTTGATTATGCCGGATATCATTATGTTAAAGCATCAAAAGATGCATTGACCCAAAAGTTTTTGCCCGACTTTTTGCAAATTATGGAATTAAGATTTAAATATATCAGAGAATTAGCGATAAAAAATCGGGTATATCGAGGTAATGTTAAGACACAAATTGCAAATATATATATTAAGCATGCAATTGCCGGGGTTGTGAGAAATTGCTCACCTCAAGGTAATTATAGTTTTAAAGAACAATACAAAAAAGCGAAAACTCTTATTAATAGTAAATATTCAAAGGAAGCTATCAAAAATGCGAAAGGACTGTCAAAGCAAGAAAAAGTTTGTAATTTAGTATTTAAAAGCAGACAACCGATACTTGTACTTTTATTTGGCAAAACTATATATTTGTTACAGACTAAATCGAAAACAGCGTTTGACAGGATAAAATAAGGAATAGAATGAAAAAAATAGCATTGATTGTATGGGATATGAGTGTTTTAGGAGGCATAAACCAAGTTGCCAGTACTTTAGCTAATGAGTTTTGCAAAAAATATGAAGTGTATATAGTTTCTTTGGTTAAAGGCAGAGGAAAAGCATGTCCAATATTGAAGCCTGAAATAAAGGGAGTAACTTATATTATAAAAAGGGAGTGCAGAGGAAGAGAGGTTGTTACGAAAGGGAAAAAAGTATTAAACATTTTCTTAAAAGAGAATAAAATAGACATAGTATTTTTGATGGGATTTCAAGTGGCTTTACCTGTACTTCTTATGACGTATAGAAGAAAATGCAAATATATATTTTGTGATCACGAAGCATTAATGAGCAGATGGCATGAAAAGAAAATTACTTTTGTGCGGTGGGGAGCTGCTATGATGTCAGATAAAGTTGTAACATTAACATATAGCAATGCACTTGACTATCAGAAGTATTTCTGTTTGCCCAAAACCAAAGTGAGTTATATATATAATAGCATTGACGATAAAGTTTTGGAAAAGGCTAGTAAATGTTATGATAAATCCTCCAAGGTGATTCTTTCTGTGGGGCGGTTTAGTCCAGAAAAAGGATACGACCTCCTTATTAGGATTGCGAAAGTAGTTTTGGGAAAGTATCCAGATTGGAAATGGTATATTTATGGCGATGGGGAAACATTTTCTGAGATTCAGAAGGACATATTGAAGAATAATTTGCAAGAACAGGTCTTTTTAAAGGGAGAAGTTGCTGATGTCTCTGAAATTTATGGACAAGGGGCACTATTCGTTCTTACTTCTAGAAGAGAAGGATTACCGTTGGTATTAATAGAAGCGAAGGCGAATTCTCTTCCCTGTGTTAGCTTTGATGTTGTGAGTGGCCCGAGAGAAATTATTAGAGATGGGGTAGATGGGGTGCTAATACAAGAGATGGATTTGAAGGAGATGGAAAAGGCTATTGAAATGCTGATTTGTAATGAAGCGTTGCGGGTTGAAATGGCGTTAAGAAGTAAAGAGAATTTGGAACAATTTTCAAAGAGGAAGATTATGGAACAATGGGATGAGTTGATTGAAAGTTTAACAAAGAGGTGAGTGGGTGACGAGACAGATATATTGGGAAAAAGGAGAGTTTAATATATGGGTGTTACTTTTGTGTGCGTATCATTTTTTCCCGTTCATTACAGTAAAAGGGAGTGTTTTGCTATATGTTTGGGCATATGGGATTCCTTTATTGTTTATAGTATGTAATCTAAATTACTTAAAAAGGATAGTAAATGCACTTGTATATACAGAAATTTTAGGGACAGTGGGATTTTTGTTTGTGTTGATATGCTTAAGTATATTGATACCCGTTTTGAAGGGAACGAACGATTTTACGTATTTTTCAGACGCTATAATGACAATGGTTAAAATTATTATGCGAATGTTATTTATAGTGATGGTCATAGTTAAATATATTCCTAAAGCTACAAAAGAGACTTTCATGAAATATTTTGTTTTTTCTTGTTATTTATATATTTGTAGTACAATCATAATGGTGGTGATGCCAGCTGTGAAAGAGTTGGCTTTTGAACTAATAAAAGAGAGCGAAGAAACTAAAATATTGGCACAAGATGCTCGATATACTACTAGATATGGTTGGGCAGGATTTTCGGGATTTGAATATACGTTTAAGTGTGCGTTAGCTATGATTTTTAATAACTTTTTAATAGAAAAGAAGTTGAAAAATAGAAATGTTTGGTTCATGATAGGTGGATCTATGTTTTTGCTATTGGGCACATTGTTTTATGGCAGAATAGGTTCTTTGTTTGGAATAGTAATATTGGCTGTATTGCTTATAAAAATTTTGTGGAAAAGACCTAAAATATTAATCGTAGCAATCATATGTAGTGTTGCAGGAGGCATAGCGTTGCTGATTCTGCAAAGTAGAAATCAGTCTATAAAAATTTGGTTTGAATGGGCATTTGATTTGTTTGTGACATTTTTCAGAACTGGTAAGTTACAGACGGGTTCTTCGAACGTACTAATAGAAAGAATGCTATTTATTCCGAAAGAGGATACAATACTGTTTGGTGATGGTATGTATACAGTTGCTAAGGGGTATTATATGTCTACTGATGCAGGAATTATGCGACCGTTATTATTTGGCGGATTGGGATTTGCAGTAATTAGATATGCGAGTTTATATTTTGTTTTAGTATTGAATATTTTGAAAAGAACAGAAGATGTGGCAATACGTACTTTATATTTTTGGAGTTTTTTTCTATGTTTTATGTTTGAAATAAAAGGTGAAATACTTTTTTCGTGTTTACCAATTGTAATGTGGTTAGTAGTAATAGATAATTATGCGAAACGGAGGGAAATTTATGGAACGAGATCTTGATTTTAAGAAAATGCTTAAGATGTATATTAAAAACATGTGGTTAGTTGTCGCTGTCGCTATATTATTAGGGGGAGTGGTAGGAATTTTAATGAATGAGTCGAAAGAAAATGTTTTGACTAAAAAAGTATATTTAGTTTATGATTTGGAAAAGTCAGAGAATGAAAATTTGGAGACGAAGCGAGTTATATATTTTGATGCATATCAAGGTTTGCTCAAAGGAAATGCGCTAAGTTTATCTAACGCGTTTACCCCAGAGGAGCAAGAAAGATTGAATAACATTGAGGTTGAGGTTTCGTCTAGTTGTTATACGATTAATTTAACGGTTCCGGCTGATAGAGAAGTTGTTGCTGATAAAGAAATGCTTGAAAAATTTATTAATGAATCAGAGACGTGGATGCGGGAAAAATTTGATGATGATAGTCTTAATGTTGAAGTATTAACGGATAGAGTAAATGTGTCAAATAGTAGAAATAGCCTTATAATAAAAGTTATGTTGGGGGCTTTTGTAGGAGCTATTTTGGTAATTGTTTTTTTGTTTGTATGGTTTGTACTTGATAGAAAAGTGCGGAATGAAGATGATGTAGAGTTTTATACGAATTTGCAATGTTTTAGTGTTATCCATAGATCGCGGGATAAGCAGAAAAATGATGTGGATAAGATAAGAGAAAGAATTTTGCAGTCGGGAGAATCTGTTTGGGGAATAACGAGTATAGGAAGCAGAATTGGGAAAACTTATGTATCTCAGCTACTTATGGATAGTTTAGAAAGAGCGGGGAAAAAAATACTTATGTTTTCTATTGGTGATGCTATAAATAATTCATATGAAGTTGAAGAAGAACTTAAACGTATGGAGAGTAAATCTTACCGGAATTTTGAAAATAAGAAAACAGTAGTATTTGGAAAGTCTTCTGATATTGAAAGAATAGTATATTGTCCTGAATTTATAAATTTACTTGAGGTTTATAAAGAGAATTATGATTATATAGTTTTTGATATGAAAGAACTTGGAGAACATAGCATAACCAAACGTCTTTGTGCTTTATGTGATGAGGTTATTTTAGTTATGGGAATGGATAAAGAAGATGGAATAAAGGTGGCGCACGTTATAAAAGAGGTATCAGAGACAGGCGGAAATGTGGCAGGTATTGTGTTGAATGAATGGAGCGAAAAAAGGAGAATCCTGCGAATGTAGGAGGTGTAATTAAATGAAGGTAAGTGTTATTATACCGGTATATAATGTCGAAAAATATTTGGAAAAGTGTTTGGATTCGGTCATAGCTCAAGAGTTTGAAGACTATGAAGTTTTGGTAATTATTGATGGCTCCGAAGATGGGAGTGAGGCGATAGCACGAAGATATGAGGCAGAATACCCCGAAATTTTGAGGGTTCTGGTTCAGGAAAATAGAGGATTAGGAGGAGCTAGAAATACTGGGATTAGATTTGCACAAGGTGAGTATTTATTATTTGTTGATAGTGACGATACAATTTCTCCATTACTTTTAAAAGAAGTTTATCTAAGAGCTACATGTACTAAAGCAGATATTGTGGTGTTTGATATGGAATATGTGAATGAATATGGAGAGATAATTAAATATGAATATGCAAAAATTAAGAATAGTGACTATGTTTGTTTTGATAAGATAAGTAAAATTTTGGCATGGCCGAGTGCTTGGAACAAACTATATAAGAGGTGCTTGTTTATTGATAATGGTATTTTCTATCCTGAACGATTATGGTTCGAAGATTTAGCTACGACTCCTAAAATCATGTTGGAAGCGAAGAAGATTGAATATATTTCAAAGTCTTATTACAATTATTTGCAACGAGATGGTTCTATTATGAGTAGTAGTAAGATTGAACGAAACAGGGAGATAATTACGGCGATAGATTCAATAATAGATTACATTTGTGATAAAGGAATTTATAATGATATAAAACAAGAAATAGAGTTTTTGGCGGTATACCATATATTGTATACCGCGGTGGTTAGGATTAATGAAGTAGACAAATCAAATAAATTGCAGGCTGAATTAGTGGATTTTATCAAGCAGAAATATCCTACGTTTCATTCAAACTTTTATGTTAAAAAGTTGCTATCAGTCAAAGAAAAATGGGTCATTACTTTAATTAAAAACAAGAAATTTAAATTACTCAATGTCATGTTTAGAATTAATCGCAAAATAAAACTGTAAGAAGAGTTATGGAACTGCCTAAAAACAGTTCCATTTTGCGGTTTTTAGTTGAAAAATTTGGTTGAACAGAGTATTATAAGTGTTATGATTTGATTTTAATGGGATATAGAAAGAAATTTTGTTTATTGGTGGAGAGAAAAATGAAGAGTAATAAACAATTATTAGTAAAGAATACTATTATGCTATATTTATTGCGATTTTCGACATATTTTTTTAGTTTCATTACTGTCCCATATCAAACGCGAATTATGGGAAAAGAAATATATGGAAGAATTGGAATTGCGACTGCTATGATGATGTATTTTCAGTTATTCCTAGATTTTGGCTTTTTACTGTCGGGTACGGAAGAGGTTGCCAAAAATAAAAATGATAAAGTGAAATTATGTGAAGTATTTACTTCGATTGTGGTATTAAAAATAATTTTCTCTATTATATCAGGAATTGTATTAGTGGGTATTTGTAAATTTGTTCCACAGTACAATAGTGATAAAGAGCTATATTTTTTGTTTTTGGCGCAAGCGGTCATTTCGTGTTTTTTGCCGGACTATTTATATAGAGGATTAGAAGATATGAGCATGGTCACCTATAGAACTGTTTTTGTAAAGGGGCTTTTTACTGTTTTGATTTTGGTCTTCCTGAAGCAGCCTTCAGATTATTTGTGCGTTCCGGTGATTTCGGCATTGGGTGAGTTTTGCGCTGTAGTTTGGTCTTGGGTCGACTTATATAAGCGTTATCAAATTGGTTTTGTGCCAGTTAAATATGAGCAGTTACTAAGGCAAATTAAAAAATCTAGTCATTTTTTTCTGTCAAGAATTGCTTCAACAGTATATACGGCAACGAATACTATGATATTGGGGTACATTGATCCCGTAAGTGGCACGGTCGGGTTGTATACTGCAGCAAATAAATTGATTACAACAGGACAGTCAGCACTAGCTCCGATTTCGGATAGTATGTACCCTTACATGATTAAGAATAAAGATTTTAAATTAGCGAAAAAAGTATTGATGGTGATGATGCCCGTTATTTTGGTAGGAACTGCTATAATTATGATATGGGCTGAGCCGTTTTGTGTGTTGATATATGGAAAAAAGTTTTCTGGAATGGGGATGATATTGAGAGCAATGATGCC
This sequence comes from Roseburia hominis, assembly GCA_040702975.1. Classification (NCBI taxonomy): domain Bacteria; kingdom Bacillati; phylum Bacillota; class Clostridia; order Lachnospirales; family Lachnospiraceae; genus Roseburia; species Roseburia hominis. Next base: position 3,061,833 of record CP159990.1, on the reverse strand, counting down.
TATTGCAGTGCTCACATTGCCGGATTATATATTGGGATTTCCAACATTAGGAGCAATGGGGTTATCAAAACATGCAAATATTTCAATTTACGTAAGTGCGAGTATCCACTTGATAAATTTATGTTTGGTAACTTATGCAGGGAAATTAAATGCGGTTACTCTGGCTGTACTTACATCAATTACTGTGCTGATTGAAGTTTTATATCGGTTGATTGTAGTAATCAAAAATAGAAAATTAATGCAGGGAGATGGGAGGGGTGAAAAAGAATAGTAGAGGATATCCATTTTTTAGGCATCACACACTGACCATTTTATGGTGGTTATTTAAAAATTGAATAGTAGGAAAGTTAAGGTTTATTCAGTAATTGACTTGATTTTATAACCTTGAATAGGAAGTACATCACTTTTTCGGTAAAGTTGCGTTGATACATAATTTTTAAGACCATAGGGGCTCCGTTCAGAACTATATAGTGTACTGAGTATCTTTATGGAAACTATAATAAAAAGAAAGCTGTGAGAGTCCAACGTTTTTTTGTCACGTTTTGTGCCTTGAACAGCGTGAAAGGAATGGATATAAAAATGAATAAATGGTTACAAACTAAGTTACGCCCTATGTTAGGAAGTATAGGGAGAGAAAGATTTCCAAAATTATATAAAATGTATGAAAAATTGTTTTGGAGTATTGTGATACGTATAAAGAACAGAGCGCTTCATAAGAGTGGATACGAGTGTTTAAGAGAAGTGGAGAAGGTTTTAAATGATGCAAAAATATCATACTTTATTACTTATGGAACATTACTTGGAATAATTAGAGAAGGGAAGTTTATTGCTCATGACAATGATATTGATATCAGTGTTTTAGATATAAATGATTTTTCTTGGAGCAATTTAGAAAAGGTATTGAAAACGATAGGATTGGTTAAAAAGCATCAATTCATATTAGATGGAGAGATAACAGAGCAAACTTATAAAAAGGGAAATTTAAGCATAGATTTTTTCATGTCTAAAATTGAGAATGGAAACAGTATAACGTATTTCTATTTACGTGATGAGAACCATAGTTATAAGACAAAAAATGAGTTTTTAGTAAGACAAGGGATTACGAGTCCGATAGTGAAAACAAAACTATATAAGTGTAAAGCAGGAATATTTCGGGTACCGAGTAATGCTGAAGGATTCTTGGAAGAAGTGTATGGTGCGAATTGGAGAGTACCGGATCCAAATTGGGAAGGTACTAGCGCGATAATTGAAGGAAGAAGAGGATATATGGAAAAAGCTGATAATGCGTAATATTGAGTTTTTTATGAAATAATGATATACTATAAAACAAAAGAATGTGAGGGAACTGTAATGGCAACAATAGTACCTTTTTGCGGACTAAGACCCAATGCGTTTCTGGCGAGTAAAATTGCTTCATTACCGTATGATGTTTACAGTAGAGCAGAAGCAAAGAAAATAGTAGAAAACAATCCATATTCGTTTTTGAAAATTGATAGAGCAGAGACGCAGTTTGATTATGATATAAATATGTATAGTGATAGGGTATATCAAAAAGCGAGTGAGACTTTGCAACAGATGAAAGCTACAGGGGAGTTTATTAAAGATAGTAGTCCGTGTTATTACATTTATGAGTTGGTAATGGAGGGGCGTTCTCAGACTGGTATTGTGGGATGTGCTGCTATAGATGACTATTGCGACGGGATTATAATGAAGCATGAAGATACGAGATATGATAAGGAATTGGATCGAATTAAGCATGTTAGTATTTGTAATGCTCAGACAGGCCCCATTTTCTTGACATACCGTTCAAACGATATGATTAATGGCGTAATTTTTAAAATCAAAAATGAAGAAAAACTATATTGTTTTACTTCGGAAGATGGGATTCGTCATAATGTGTGGAAAGTGGCACGTGAAGAAGATATGAATATAATATTAAACGCTTTTAAAGACATAAATCAGATTTATATTGCGGATGGGCATCATAGGGCAGCAGCGGCTGTTAAAGTGGGGTTGTCTAGGAGGAAAGAAGATTCTTCCTATAAAAGCGATGAGGAATTCGATTATTTTTTGTCGGTTTTGTTTCCAGACAGTGAGTTGATGGTTATGGACTATAATAGGATAGTTATAGATTTGAATGGATATACTCCGGAGGAATTTTTGGAAAGAGTGAAAGTTGATTTTAAAGTAACGGTACAAGGAAGTGAGCCTTATAAACCGAAAACAAAAGGGGTTATGGGCATGTATCTTGATAAAAAATGGTATTCAATATCTGAAAAAGCGAAAACAAGAATAAATTCAGTAAAAGACTTAGACGTTAGTATTTTACAAGATAAAATTTTGGGACCAATTTTAGGTATAGTTGATCCCAAAACAGATCAAAGAATAAAATTTTTTGGGGGAATACGTGGTTTGAAAATATTGGAAATGGCGGAATGTGGTGTGGCTTTTTCTATGTATCCAACCTCGGTAAATGAACTTTTTTCAGTAGCAGATGCAGGGCTGCGGATGCCACCGAAATCAACGTGGTTTGAACCCAAACTTCGTAGTGGATTATTTATTCATGAAATATAGAGAGGAGTAATGAAATGCAGGCAGTAATCTTAGCAGCAGGAATGGGAAAGAGACTAAAAGAATTAACTCAGAATAATACGAAATGCATGGTGAAAGTTAATGGTGTTTCATTGATTGAGCGTATGCTGCGGCAAATAGAATCTAGAAATCTTTCCCGAGTAGTTATAGTTGTCGGTTATGAAGGTCAGAAATTAATAGAGTACATTGAAACATTAGGAATTAAAACTCCGATAGAATATGTTGATAACCCGATTTATGACAAGACGAATAATATTTATTCATTGGCATTGGCGAAAGAATACTTATGTGAAGAGGATACTTTATTATTTGAATCCGATTTAATATTTGAAGATAGTGTTATGGATGAGCTCCTGAATGATTCGCGTGAAACACTTGCCTTAGTGGATAAGTATGAGAGTTGGATGGATGGAACATGTGTAAAGTTGGCTGAAGATGACACGATTGAAGCGTTTGTGCCTGGAAAGAAATTTAAATTCAACGAGATACAGAATTATTATAAGACAGTAAATATTTATAAATTTAGTAAGCATTTTTCGGAAACTTGCTATGTGCCTTTCCTTGAGGCATATTCGAGTGCACTTGGTAATAATGAATATTATGAGCAGGTGCTCAGAGTAATTACGATGCTTGATGATCCAGAAATAAAAGCAAAGAGGCTAAGTGGACAGCTCTGGTATGAAATTGACGATATTCAGGATTTAGATATTGCAACTTCGATGTTCGCTCCAGATGATGAAGAGCGAGTTACATTATTGCAGAATAGATACGGAGGATATTGGCGGTACCCTAAACTTATAGATTTTTGTTACCTTGTTAATCCGTATTTTCCGCCACAGAAATTGATAGACGAAATCAAAGCGAACTTTGAAAAATTGTTAACGCAGTATCCGTCCGGTATGCAAGTAAACTCATTGATAGCATCTAAAAATTTTAATGTACATCAAGAGAATATTGTTGTTGGAAATGGCGCGGCAGAATTAATTAAATCCTTGGTGGGTAAGTTAGAAGGTAAAATAGGAATTGTTCGTCCAACTTTTGAAGAATATCCTAATCGATATTTAAGTGAACAAATTGTATATGTGCCTGAAGATGAAAATTTTGTTTATTCGGCGGAGGATTTAATTGGTTACTTTGAAGACAAAGAAATTGATAATTTACTTATAATAAATCCGGATAATCCAACTGGAAATTATATACCCAAAAAGGATTTAATGGAAATCGTTGCATGGACAAAGAAAAAAGATATTAAATTGATTGTTGATGAGTCTTTTGTTGATTTCTCAGTTGAGAATAACAGCACTTTGATTGAACAGAAAATCATTGATGCGAATAAGCATTTATATGTGATGAAGAGCATTTCTAAGTGTTATGGAGTTCCGGGATTAAGATTAGGTATTTTGGTGTCGAGTGATGTGGAAATGATTACAACACTTAAAAAGGATGTTGCTATATGGAATATAAATTCGTTTGCAGAGTTTTATCTCCAGATAGAAGAAAAATATAATAAGGATTATATGGAGGCTTTAATTAAAATAAAATCCGAGCGAGCACGTTTTATCAAATTGTTGCGTGAAATTCCCGGAATTAGAGTCAATGACTCACAAGCTAATTATGTGATGGTAGAAATAACTAATGGATTGACTGCAAAAGAGTTAACTAAACGTTTATATTTAAAATATAGTTTATTTATTAAAGATTTGTCAGGGAAGATACATCGAGACAACAGACAATTTATTCGATTGGCAGTCCGAAATAGTGAGGATAATAATAAATTAGTTAAAGCATTAAAAAATGAATTACTATAGCTGAATATTAAAATAGATATTTAGGTTGTTGTTTTTGACGAAAGATTATAGAAGTTTGGAAAGTGGTATTGAGAAATTAATTGAAATAGTGAAGTAATATTTCAATTACAGAATTAGACCATAGGAAAGACTGAAACTAGCAGTAGCTAATTGTATTGAAATGAGATATTAATTAAGAAAGGAATATGGTATTTATTGTATTTGTAAATATCATATAGTTAAAAGATGAGGATTATTACGCATGAAGAGATAATGGATATGGGAATAACTCCAAAACAGTGTTATGAATGGGTAAGTGAAGTTATAACAAATAAAAATGATTATATACTTCCACACAAAACAAGCCTAAAGTATAAGAAAGATGGTTTTTATAACACGATGCCTTCCATTTTGGAAAAAGAAGGATATTTTGGGGTAAAGATTGTAAATCGTTATTCTGATAGAGAGCCTGCGCTAGACAGTAAATTAATGCTATATGACTTGGAAAGTGGAGAATTGAAAGCTCTTATGGATGCAAACTTCATTACGGCAATGAGAACGGGAGCTGTTGCGGCACACTCTATTAATTTGCTGGCAAAGAGTAATGCATGCGTTATAGGCGTTATCGGACTGGGAAATGCAGCAAGAGCAACTATTAAAGTTTTGGCTGAGGTAAATCCTGAAAAAGAGTATGTTATTAAATTATTAGAATATAAAAATCAGCATAAACTTTTTAAAGAAGAATTATCATCGCTATACACGAATTTAACGTTTGAATATGTAAGTTCATATGAGTGTTTAATTAAAGGTAGTAATGTTGTGGTTTCTGCAGCCACATATTTTGAAAATGATATAGCCGAGGATAACTGGTTTGATGAAGGAGTATTATTGGTGCCCATTCATACGAGGGGATTTGGGATTTGCGATTTGACTTTTGATAAAATTTATGCGGATGATGTGGGGCATGTGGCTCATTTTAAAAATTTCTCAAAATTCAAGAAGTTTGGTGAAATTACGGATGTAGTGAACGGGAAAATAGCAGGAAGGGAAACGGATAAAGAGAGAATATTAGCTTATAATATTGGAATATCATTACATGATGTATATTTTGCATTAAATTTATATAATGAATTTGAGGGTGGGATAAGTATTGATATGAATCGTCCTAAAGGGAAATTTTGGGTTTAAGGATAGGAGCCTGATTATTAGAATTCAACTATAAAGAATTTGGTTATAAGTGTAAAGTGATAAGCACTAAAGAAAGAGGAATGCACATGAAGATACGAAAGCGAATAATGTCGGTACTGTTGGCGGTTTGCCTGTTGGTACCTTGTTTTTCAAATGTGGTGCTGGCTGCAGATGGAATCATTTTTTTCAGCGATCTTGAGACGAAAGTTGGGGATACATTTACCATAACCGGTACGGTTGTTGCAAGGAATGATGTGCTCGGCGAAGCTACTGTTGAGATGAGCTATGATACCAGCTGCATGCAGTTTATGGAAGGCGAAGGCGTTACGGACAATGGTTCCGGCAAACTGGTTTACACCGGAAGCGGGAATGGAAGCAGTGACCGTACGGAGTTTACGATGAAATTCCAGGCTCTCAAGGAGGGGGATACCCGGCTTGAACAGGGGACGGCTACGGTCACAACGGAGTCTGGCGAGAGTGTGACCTGTGAGGAGGGTTATGCGGACATTTCCATAGGTGAGGGCGATCCGAGCAAGATCCAGCCGGTGGGGAAGTCGGCGGAAGTTACGATTGACGGAGTAAATTATACGTTGTCAGAAGCATTCAGTGAGGCAGAGCTTCCGGAAAATTTTGCTACTGGTGAATTTACGTACAATGGTGAAACATATAAGGGCGCGGTGCAGGCAAACAGCGGAATTACAATTGCGTATTTGGTGGATGATCAGAAGGCAGGCAGTTTCTGGGTTTATAATACGGAGAGCGGAGAGTTCTATCCATTTGAGGAGATTGTAGTTTCGGATACGCATTCCATTGTGATCTTGAATGATATTTCGGATGTTAAGCTGCCGAAAAAGTATGTTGAGGCGAGTGTGGAGATTAATGGTCAGGCATTTCCTGCCTGGTTAGAACCGGACAGAGCAGAGTTTTACATTATGTATGCGGTGAATAACGAGGGACAGAAGTCTTTGTATTTATATGATTCGTCGGAGCATACTTATCAGAGGATGGAAACGCCTAAGACAGCATCAACACCTAAGAAGAAAGCGACTACCTGGGATAAGATTACGGAGATTGTTACGGATTATTTGCTCTGGATCATGGTAGGTGTCGGGTGCCTGGTTGTTATTTTGCTGGTGTTCCTGATCGTCCTGGCGGTGAAGCTTCACCATAGAAATGTGGAGTTGGATGATTTGTATGATGAATATAGTATTGATAGTGATAATGTACCAGGTGATATAGAAGACCGCAAGGTCGTAAAACAGAGCAAGTCAATAGAGCCTGATTATGATGATTTGGAAGATGAAGATTTTGACGATGACTATGATGACGATCTGGATGAGTTAAAAGAAGATCTGAAGCTTGGATATCAAGATGATGACTTTGATGGCTTGGAAGATGAAGATTTTGATGATGACTTTGATGGCTTAGATGATGACGATTTCGATGGCTTAGATGATGACGACTTCGATGACTTTGACGATGATTTCGACGATTTTGATGATGAGTATGAGGAAGAGCCGGTTAGAAAATCTTCTTCAAAGAGAGCGAAGAAGGCGGATACATTTGAGATGGATTTCATCGATCTGGATTAGGAAGATACGAAGGGGTATTGGAAACAATATCCCTTTTTCTATTTACTTATTGTTACAAATTTGTTAAAATAGTGAAGTGTTGTTAAAAAATGTATACATTTATGTAAAATGGAGGGGCATACTATGTGCGGAATTGTAGGATATATTGGAGAACAGCAGGCGGCACCTATTTTGCTTGATGGACTGGAGAAGTTAGAGTACCGTGGGTATGATTCGGCAGGAATTGCTGTCTATAACGGGACGAATATAGAAGTGGTAAAGGCGAAGGGAAGATTGAAGGTATTAAGTGAGCTGACACATGATGGCTCTACGATGCCGGGAGTTCTGGGAATTGGTCATACGAGATGGGCAACGCATGGGGAGCCCTCAGATACCAATGCGCATCCACATTTTAACAAAGAGGAAAGTATTGTAGTTGTACATAATGGTATTATTGAAAATTATCTGAAACTGAAAAAGAAATTGCAGACGAAGGGCTATGAGTTTATATCTGAGACGGATACGGAGGTAATCGCGCATCTTCTGGATTATTATTATACCGGTAATCCTTTGCAGGCAGTGACGAAGATCATGCATCGTATGGAGGGGTCTTATGCGCTGGGAATTATTTTTAAGGATCACCCGAGTGAACTGTACGCGGTGCGCAAGGACAGTCCGCTGATTGTGGGTTCTACTAAGGGCGGCAATATCATTGCTTCTGATGTTCCGGCGGTGCTGAAGTATACCAGAGATGTATATTTTATTGAAAACGAAGAAATTGTACGTATGACGAAGGATTCCATGGAGTTCTTTACGGTAGATGAGGAGCCGATCGAGAAGACGTCCACGCGGATTGAGTGGGATGTGAATGCAGCCGAAAAGGGCGGATATGAGCATTTCATGCTGAAAGAGATGTATGAGCAGCCGAAAGCGATCACAGATACATTTTCCCCGAGAATCAAAGACGGCAGGATTGTGATCGAAGAACTGGGAATGTCAGACGAAGAGATAAGAGAAGTGAAGAAGATCGTGATCGTCGCCTGTGGATCTGCTTATCATACCGGGGTGACCAGCAAATATATTTATGAAGGGCTGGCGCGGATTCCGGTCGAGGTGGATCTGGCATCGGAATTCAGGTATCGTGATCCGATCATTGAGGAAGGCACTTTGGTCATTGTGATCAGCCAGTCCGGTGAGACAGCGGATTCTCTGGCGGCGTTGCGCGAGGCGAAGAAGCGCGGTGCGAGAGTGCTGGGAATCGTAAATGTAGTGGGAAGCTCCATTGCCCGTGAGGCGGATAACGTAATGTATACATGGGCAGGTCCGGAGATCGCAGTCGCGACGACCAAGGCATATTCTGCCCAGCTTATTGCACACTATTTGCTGGCAATGAAGTTTGCTCACGTGCGCGGAAAGATGAATGATGAGGAATTGGCGTCTATGCTGGAGGATTTACGGCGTCTTCCGGAGCAGGTAGAGCTGCTTTTGAATAATAAACAGAAGATTCAGCGGTTTGCAAACCGATATCTGGCTGCGAAGGATGTGTTCTTTATCGGCCGCGGGATCGACTATGCGATTTCTCTGGAGGGTTCTTTGAAGCTTAAGGAGATCTCTTACATTCACTCGGAGGCATATGCCGCGGGAGAGTTGAAGCATGGTACGATTTCTTTGATCGAGGACGGGACGCTGGTTTCGGCCGTTCTGACTCAGGAGGATCTGTACAAGAAGATGATCAGCAATATGGTGGAGGTCAAGACCCGTGGAGCGTTCGTGATGGCTGTGACGAATGTGGGAAATACGGAGGTTGAGAAGGCAGCGGATTATGTGATCTACATTCCACATACCAATAAGTATTTCACAAATTCTCTGGCTATTATACCGCTGCAGTTGTTTGGCTATTATGTATCCATTGGCAAGGGCTGCGATGTGGATAAACCGAGAAATCTGGCAAAATCCGTTACGGTAGAATAGGGAATCAGAGGCAGGCTGGGACCTGCCTTTTCCTTTGAGAAGAAGGATATGTCAAAGTATGTTCTTTTTCAATATTTTTTAACTAATTAAACACACTTTTATCACAATTATAAGATAAACTTCTATTCAGAAATGAAAAACAGGAAGGAGTTTTGATTATGGATAATCAGTATAGTTATTATAGGCCGGACGATGACGGTAATAATGCAAATAAATATCAGGAACCGCAAAGGCAGCCCAAGGCGCCAAAGCATACGAATGGTTTTGTGAAAAAGGCGCTTGTAATCGCAGGCCTTGCCATAATTTTCGGAGGAGTTGCGGGGGTGACTTTCCAGGGAACCAGCTATGTAGCAGGAAAGCTTCTTGGAATCAGCACAAAAGAAGAAAAAGTGAGTAAGACCAAGGAAGTTGCCCACACGAATGTCAGCACGACAAAGACTTCCGTGACATCAGATGTTTCTGATATTGTCAGTGAGACCATACCATCTATTGTGTCCATTACAAATATGAGTGTACAGCAGGTGCAGAGCTTTTTCGGAGGAATCAGTGAGCAGGAAAGTAAGAGTGCCGGATCTGGAATCATCATCAGCAAGACGGATAAGGAGTTGCTGGTCGTGACGAATAACCATGTGGTGGAAGGCAGTGAGACTCTGACGATCACGTTCAGCGATGGAAAGAGCGTGGAAGCTGTGATCAAAGGGACGGATTCTTCAAGAGACCTTGCAGTCGTAGCGGTGCCGCTGGAAAATATTGACGATGATACACTAGGGGCAATTAAGGTGGCAACACTTGGCGATTCTGATGAGTTAAAGGTAGGCGAGCCGGCGATCGCGATTGGAAATGCGCTTGGTTATGGCCAGTCAGTTACGACCGGAATTATCAGCGCAACGCAGCGTTCCATGGAAGGCTTTGAAGGAGTCTATATACAGACAGATGCAGCAATCAATCCGGGAAATAGTGGAGGAGCATTACTTAATATTAACGGTGAAGTGGTTGGAATCAATTCAGCCAAGATCAATAATTCAGCGGTAGAAGGTATGGGATTCGCAATTCCGATCACCGATGCACATGACATTATCCAGAACCTGATGAATAAGGAGACACGTTCCAAGGTTGCCGAGAGCGAAAGAGGAGTGATCGGAATCAAAGGATATGATGTGAAAGCGGAGTATGCACAGCTTTACAATATGCCGACGGGAGTCTATATCGACAGTGTGATTGAAGGCGGCGGAGCAGATAAGGCAGGTCTTTCTAAAGGAACTGTAATCTCAGCATTTGAGGGAACGGCTATTTATAGCATGAATGATCTGAAACAGCAGTTGGAGTACTATAAGGCCGGAGAAGAAGTAACACTTACCATAAATGTGCCGGAAAGAAACGGTGAATACAGTAAGGAAGAGGTTACAGTGACATTGGGAAAGAATTCATAAGGAAATAGAACAGTAAAAACAGGGAGCGCAAGTTCCCTGTTTTTTACTGCCAGGCATACCTGAGTGATGGTCCGGTGAATCTTCATCTCGGCTGCTAAGCTATTGGAATAAAAGGGCCGAAGGAAAATAGATAGGAGCTTCCGTATAAAATAAAGGAATTGGTGCATAATTTTTAGCAAAGCGATTTCATTTCAAATACCAAGGAAAGGAAAGAATCGATGTGAATAAAAAATTGATGTACTATGCGATCGGAGGTGCCATCTTTACGGCGGCAGCCGGGACTTGCCTGCATTTTGCATATGAAAGGAGCGGCAGCAACCCTTTGGTGGGAATGTTCGCGCCGGTAAATGAATCTACCTGGGAACATATGAAAATGCTGTTTTTTCCGATGTTTCTTTATGTCCTGTTAGGCTGGCCTTTTTTTTCCCGGTCTGTTCCGGCCTTTTTTCGTTCGCATTTGGCGGGAACGATCACGGGTACCATGTTTGTGGCGATTATTTTTTACACGTACACAGGCATTATTGGAAAACATTATCTGGCGTTGGACATTGCTACATTTATCATCAGCGTAGTGATCGCATTTTGTATAAGTTATCGATTGGCTGTACAGAATTCTAGAATATTGCCTGTGGCCCTGCTGGTGACGTTGAATGTGGGGCTTATGGTCGGTTTTTTTATTTTTACTTATGCGCCGCCGGGAATCGCACTTTTTCAGATCTATGCTGAAAAATAAATTTCGTCGAAAAAAGTATAAATTCGTCGAAAATATTCCATTTTTTATAAAATCATGTAAAGTATAATGTAGGTTTTCTTTCAATGTAAGGCGAGAAGGAAGGAACTATGGAAGAGGCGTACAAACTGGTAAGAAAAATTGGAATAAGATCTCATTATGTAGGGTTTGAGTATTTGGTGCACTGCATTTATTTCGTGATGACGGACAGAAGTTATTTGCGGAATGTGACAGGCAAGCTGTATGTAGAGGTGGGAAAAATCTATGGAGTGAGTGGAGGTTCGGTGGAGGCAGCGATGAGAAGAATGATTTGGGATTACTGGAATCAGCATGGAGACTCGATTCTGCTGAAGATAGCTGGGCAGCGTTTGTATAACAGGCCTACCGCAATGGAGCTGATTGCGATTCTGGCAGATTATTTGAGAGAACATACTGGAAAAAGTAAGTAGAGAAGGAAAGCCTCCGGAGATTGTGCGGAGGCTTTCCTGGGCTGCCAGGTATACCTAAGTGAAGGTACGGTGAACCTTGTTTTGGCTGCCATGCATACCTGAAATAAGGTTCAGTTGGAAGTGCAGGCCAAAAGATCAGTCTGTTTCTGTAATGGGGCCACAGGCAATTTTGTTTCCGCTGTTGCCGGACGGCTGGCTCGTGAAATCATCGGGCATGTCATGGATCACTACGGTTCTTCCGATGATCTCTTCCGGATAGAATCGGTCGGTATAGAAGGCAGATAATGCATATCCGTCATTTTCCATTAAGGGAGGGAAATCACCTGCGTGCTCCGGATGGTCGCAGCCGTAAGGGTTGAAATGCTGTCCGGTGTCTGCGAAGGGATCATTTTCCGTTCCGGTACAAACGGCCCCTTCATGAATGTGAAATCCAAAGAACCGTTCACCGCAGGGCTTTTGGCCTGTAGGAAGGCCGGAAATGCTTGCAATGACCAGTGTGCCGCGCCAAAGGGGATAAAACATGACTTCTCCCAGAAGCCGGGGATAGTCTTTGCTTCCGCGAATCTGAGCCACCGCTTCCGCATCATGACCGATGAGAATGGTTATTGTTTCATTTAATACTCTATTCATAGTCTAGTTACACCCGCAGGAATTGTTTTTGTCGAATTCAGGGTTGATTGCATAGAAGTTTTTACTGTCCAGATGGTCCTGGACAATTCTTAAACTTTCACCGAAGCGCTGATAATGGACGATTTCTCTCTGGCGCAGGAAACGGATGGGGTCGCAGACCTCGGGATCTTTTACCAGGCGGAGAATGTTGTCGTAGGTCGAGCGTGCTTTCTGTTCTGCTGCCATGTCTTCATGCAGATCGGTAATCGGATCGCCTTTGGACTGGAAGTAGGTCGCGGTCCACGGGGCACCGCTTGCAGCCTGCGGCCAGAGGGCGAGAGTATGGTCTACATAGTATTTGTCGAAGCCGGAGGCTTTTAATTCTTCCGGGGTGAGATTGCGTGTGAGCTGATGAACGATGGCGCAGATCATTTCCATGTGCGCAAGTTCTTCCGTCCCGATATCAGTCAAAATCCCGGTCACTTCCCGGTACGGCATTGTATATCTTTGCGCCAGATACCGCATGGAAGCGGACAGTTCGCCGTCCGGGCCGCCGAACTGCGTGATGATGACCTGGGCAATCTTAGGGTTCGTTTGGGTAATGTTTACCGGATATTGCAGACGTTTTTCATAATTCCACATATTCTAGCACCATCCTTCCTGCCACGGCCATGGCTCGTTGATCCAGTTCCACCTGTCAGTGCAGGAAGCGACCGCAGTATCGACGGTCAGCGGACCATAATATTTCGCGTATTCACGAAGCGCCTGATTTCTTATCTTACTGTGCTCATAGAAATAATCCAGGGCATCGGTGTCACAGGGGTGGGTGTCGAGATACAGTTTGACGTCATCGACTGCAAAGCTGGCCTGGCCTATCAGGCAGAGCAGGTCTTTGCGGTTCGGTTTGGTTTCAAGATTCATATCGCTCATGAGTTACAGCCTCCCATTCCACAAAATGGTTTATCCAGTTCCTCGAAAATAGTTCCCCGGCAGAAGGCCTGCTCCTTATCATAAATACGTTTCCAGTTCTGCCACGGTACATACGCCATTGCCAGCGGCATCTGGCTCAGCTCGTCATCATGTTCGCAGCAGGGAGAGGGTTCATTGTATGTCGTATAAGGCGTGGGTGTCTGCATCGTCCCGCAGTTTCCTGGTCTGCGGCCACGGTTCTGATTGTAGGCGTTTCGTCTCATATAATCGTTCGTATTACCACGATAGTTTGGCATGAGTAATAGCCCCTTCCTTTAGTGTTTACAATATTATAGTATGGCAGTCGGAAAAAATGGTGCATTGACAGATGGCGAGGCAGGGCAAAAGAGTTCAGCCTTTACACCCTGCCGGATAGGTTTCATTTAACGAAGTGCATGTAAAGTCTCAAAAAATGCGGGATAGGAAACGTCGACACACTGACTGTCCAGAATGGTCGTAGGTCCTTCTGCGGCGAGTCCCGCGATGGCAAATGCCATGGCAATTCGGTGGTCCAGATAACTATTGATTGTTCCGCCGTGTACTGGTCTTCCACCGTGAATGATCATTCCGTCCTCAGTAGGAGTTACATCTACTCCCATAGCAGTAAGCCCCTCGGTGGTCGTTCGAATACGGTCCGTCTCTTTGACCTTTAGTTCTGCGGCATCTCTGATCACGGTGGTCCCTTCTGCGAAAGCTGCCATTACGGCAATCATCGGAATCTCGTCGATCAGTGTCGGAATCAGGGCGCCTTCTACAATAGTTCCGTGAAGAGAACTGCTCCTGACCAGAAGGTCGGCGGTGGGCTCTCCGCCGTCGTTACGTTCATTTAGGTAAGTGATATCTGCGCCCATTGCCCTACAAACGGCGAGAAGTCCGGCACGGGTCGGGTTGATTCCCACATTTTTCACCAGCAGCTCTGAGCCGGGAACGAGAAGCCCGGCCGCGATAAAGTAAGCAGCAGAGGAAATATCTCCGGGAACCGGGATCTTTTGGGCAAATAGCTCCGCGCACGGGCAAATGGAAGCGGTCGCAGTGCCATTTTCATGAATCTCGGTGGAGACGGACGCCCCGAAACCGCCCAGCATCAGCTCCGTGTGATTCCGTGAAAGGGTAGGCTCCGTGATCCTGGTGACACCGTCAGCATATAATCCTGCCAGCAGCACGGCGGATTTTACCTGAGCAGACGCCACCCTGGAATGGTAATGGGTACCATGCATGGCCGGCTGCGCACCGGAGGGCAGATGGTGGTTGATCAAAAGCGGCGCACACCCGTTTCCGGTCTGGCTTGCGATGTCCGCACCCATTAAGGTGAGGGGGTCGATGATTCGCTTCATGGGTCTTAAATTCAGGGAGGCATCACCGGAGAGAGTGCTGGAAAATGGCTGACCGGAGAGAATTCCTGAGATCAGCCGGGTGGTGGTTCCGCTGTTTCCTACGTCTAGAATTCGGGAAGGGGCATTAAGGCCATGCAACCCTTTTCCGTGAACCAGTATCCGCTCGGGAGTATTTTCAATCTCAATTCCCATCTCGCGAAAACAGCCAATGGTGGAAAGGCAGTCAGCGCCCTGAAGAAAATGGGTGATCTCAGTTGTGCCTTTGGCAAGCGCCCCAAACATGATGGAGCGGTGTGAAATGGATTTGTCGCCGGGGATCACTACTTCCCCTTTAAGTCCCCTGGAAGGTGTAATTTCCATATTATATGTCCTCTTTTCTTTGTTCGGTTAAATTCTGTTACCGCTCATATACGATATAGCGATGTTTTGTAAGAAGAGCTACGGATCTTTCGCAGGAATCCGCATCATAGAATTCGATGCGCAGTACCCCTTCTTCAAATTCACGGTTATGTATGATTCCGACGTTCTTGATGCTGATGGCATTGGAGGCCAGAATCGTAGCGATCGTAGCGATAGCGCCGGATTCGTCCGGAATATCGCAGTAGATGCAGAAGGATTTTTTGATTGCTCCGGCAGAACCGTTCGGCATGGAATTGCGATAATTTCTGGAGTGATCGAACATGTCGTAAATATCCTGCTCCCGCCTGTCATCGACCAGTTCCTTTGTCCGGGTCAGTGCCTGGATATAGTCGCCCAGAATCTGGGAAATATTCTCCCTGTTCTGGGCGCAGATATGCTGCCACATGGTGGGAGAGGAGGAGGCGATTCGCGTAATATCTTTAAATCCTCCGGCCGCCAGGTTCTTCATCAATTCGTCGGAAGTATCGGTATCCCGCACGAAATTGACCAGGGAGGCGGCGATGATGTGAGGCAAATGGCTGATCGTACCCGTTACTTTGTCGTGTACCCGAAAGTCCAGTACGAGAGGAAGGGACCGCAGGGATTCCACAAATGCGGCGTAAGCATCCACCTTCTCCTTTGGTACCTGAGAGGAGGGGGTCAGGATAAAGTAAGCATTTTCGATGATCAGCGGTTTGGAATTGGCGAAGCCGCTTTTTTCCGAACCGGCCATAGGGTGCCCGCCGATAAAATATTTTTCCAGCCCCAGACGGATTATTTCCTCATGAATCGGGGTCTTGACGCTGCCCACGTCGGTCAGGATCAGCTTATCGTGAAGATAAGGCGTCATCTGTTTCAGGTAAGCGGTATTAAATGCTACCGGCGCGCATAAAAAAATGTAGTCGCAATGCTTGAAATTGTCGTCGAGCGCTGTGCAGGCAACATTGATAATGGATTCCTGAGTGGCAAGTGCCAGAGTTTCTTTATGATTGTCAAAAGCGACGATCTCATAATCGGGATAATATCGGCGGATTGCCTTTGCGATAGAGCCGCCAATAAGTCCAAGTCCGATAAAACCGATTTTTTTCTGTTCCATAGTTGTTCTTCCTTTCCGGATAAAGTGTACCCATAGGGCATCCCGTATGGCCATTCGGCCGTTTTGCAAGGTATACCCATAGGGCATTCCGTATGGCCATTCGGCCGTTTTACAAGGTATACCCATAGGGCACCCCGTATGGCCATTCGGCCGTTTTACAAGGTATAAAATAGGTATAAACTGTAAAATAAAGCCCTTAAGGCTCAAATGCACATAGACTTATTCTAATAGATAAAATGAAATCTGTCAATGATATGACACTTTAAAGTGAAAAAGTAAAATAACTTCTTGTTAAAAATTCATAAAATAGTTGTAACGAAGATAAAAATTTAGTACAATGTATCCATGAGAAACTTATAGCAAGGAGGCAGCAGCATGAAGGTTTACAGAACGGATGAAATTAGAAACGTCGTTCTCCTGGGACACGGAGGATGTGGAAAGACAAGCCTGGCGGAGGCTATGGCCTATGTATCAGGAGTGACCAGTCGTCTGGGCAGCGTTGATGGCGGCAACACGATCAGTGATTTCGATAAAGAGGAGCAGAAGAGAAAGTTCTCGATCAGCACGAGCCTGATTCCGATCGAATGGGAGAAAGCGAAGATTAATGTGCTGGATACCCCGGGATATTTTGATTTCGTGGGAGAAGTAGAAGAGGCAGTCAGCGTTGCGGATGCAGCGGTGATCGTTGTTTCCGGTAAAGCGGGTGTTCAGGTAGGAACAGAGAAAGCATGGGAACTCTGTGACAAATACCACCTGCCGCGTATGGTTTACGTGACAGAGATGGATGTGGATGACGCCAGCTTCCGTCAGGTGGTAGAAGACCTGACCGCAAGATACGGCAAAGTCATCGCACCGCATTTTATGCCGGTTCGTGAGAACGAGAAACTGGTAGGCTATGTGAATGTTATTAAGAATGCAGCGAGAAGATATACAGGAATCGGACAGAGAGAAGAATGCGAGATTCCGGAATATTCCATGGCCAATCTTCAGATTTACCGCGAGAAGCTTCTTGAGGCAGTAGCTGAGACCAGCGAAGCATTTATGGAAAGATATTTTGAGGGAGACGAGTTCTCAGTAGAAGAGATTCGTTCCGCAATGAGAACCGAAGTAATGGAAGGCTCCATTGTACCGGTAGCTATGGGATCCAATATTCAGGCGCAGGGCGTTGCCAATCTGCTTTCTGATATCGTTCGTTTCTTCCCGAGTCCGGAGTACAGAGAGTGCGCGGGAATTAACCGGAAGACGAATGAGATTTTTGAGGCTAATTATGATTTCGCAAAGGCCAAGAGCGCTTATGTATTTAAGACGATGGTCGATCCGTTTATCGGAAAATATTCCTTCGTAAAGGTCTGCTCCGGTGTTCTGAAGGGCGATGACGTGCTCTATAATCCGGATGCGGATTCCGAAGCAAAATTGGGCAAGATCTACACACTCATGGGCAATAAGACATTGGAGGTTTCCGAACTGTTTGCCGGAGATATCGGTGCGATCGCGAAGCTGAATAATACCAAGACAGGAGATACCTTATCTACCAAGTCTGCACCGATTTCTTACGGAAAGACAGAGTACTCCAAACCGTATACATATATGAAGTATGTGGTAAATAATAAAGGAGATGAGGACAAGGTTTCCCAGGCTCTTGGCAGAATGATGGCTGAGGATGTTACCTTAAAGGCAGTCAATGACAGTGAGAACCGCCAGTCTCTGATTTACGGTATGGGCGATCAGCATCTGGAGATCGTTGCAAGCAAACTGGCTGAGCGTTATAAAGTAGGCATCACGTTAGAAACACCGAAGGTAGCGTTCCGTGAGACCATCCGCAAGAACTCCGATGTGGATACCAAATATAAGAAGCAGTCCGGTGGTCATGGACAGTACGGTCACGTTAAGATGCGTTTTGAGCCGTCAGGCGATCTGGAGACGCCGTATGTATTTGCGGAAGAAGTAGTGGGCGGTGCAGTACCGAAGAACTACTTCCCGGCAGTGGAAAAGGGACTTCAGGACTCTGTGGTAAAAGGCCCTCTTGCCGGCTATCCGGTAGTTGGCGTGAAAGCGACTCTGTATGATGGATCATACCATCCGGTAGATTCCTCTGAGATGGCGTTCAAGACCGCTACGAGCCAGGCATTTAAGAAAGGATTCATGGAAGCAGGTCCGGTTCTTCTTGAGCCGATCGCATCTGTGAAGGTCAAAGTTCCGGATGATTATACCGGAGATGTTATGGGCGACCTGAACAAACGCCGCGGCCGTGTGCTGGGCATGAACCCGGTGGCAGGCGGGTACCAGATCATCGAGGCAGATGTTCCGATGACAGGAATGTTCGGATATTGTACGACACTTCGTTCTATGACGGGCGGTCGTGGAACATATTCTTATGAATTTGCACGTTATGAGCAGGCTCCGAATGATATTCAGGAGAAAGAGATTGCAAAACGTGCAGCAGAAGAGGCGTAGAAATATCAGATTTGAAAATATAAGAATGCCAGGGTTTTTAATTTTAATGATCCGTAGGCTGTATGTGACGTAAGGTAATACCTTCCTTGTGGGTAAAAAACGCACAGGGAAGGTATTTTCTGCTATTGTACTTTTGATGGAAAAGTGGTATTCTACGGTAGAGATGGTCTGTAGTATGCAGCTATCGGGGGCCGGTATAAGACAAATGTCTTTTTACGCTGCCCCAATTACATTACATTGAGAGAAAAGGCAGAGGGAACTTGCAATGAAGGTTGTAATTATTGGTGACGGAAAAGTCGGACATAAGCTGACTGTGAAGTTGTCCGAGGAGAATTATGATGTGGTTTTGATTGACCAGAATGAAGGAAAATTAAAACAGGCGCTGGATAAGCTGGATATTCTATGTATTACCGGTGATGGCGCCGACGCGGAGATTCAAAAACAGGCGGGGGTTCCGGAAGCGGACCTGGTAATTGCCTGTGCGTCCACGGATGAGCTTAATATGCTGAGCTGTCTTCTGGCAAAAAGACTGGGTGCCAAACACACCATTACCAGGGTAAGGAATCCTATTTATTATCAGCAGATTGATTTGATCCGGGAGGATCTGCGGCTTAGTATGGCGGTCAATCCGGAACTTTCGGTGGCATTTGAGATTTCGCGTGCAATTTTGCTTCCGGATACGGCAAAGGTCGAGACATTCATGAAAGGGAAGGTGGAACTGGTCGAGTTCATCGTCAGGGAGCGGAGCCATTTGGAAAAGATGTCGCTGGCAGAGATATACCAGAGATTCCAGATCAAACTTCTGGTATGTGCAGTAAGACGTGGGAACGAGGTCCTTATCCCCGACGGTGATTTTGTTGTACATGAAGGGGACAGGCTGCACATCGTGGCATCTCACAAGTCCATTGAGGAGTTCTATCATATTATTGGGAAGAAGAGAAATGTGAAGAACGTGATGATCTGCGGCGGAGGGCGCGTTGGATACTATCTGGCAAAGCTGCTCCTGAACCTGGGAATGCAGGTGAAGATCATCGAGATCAATCATCAAAAATGCGAAGAGCTTTGCGAGCAGCTTCCCAAGGCTACCATCATCTGCGGAGATGCGGCGGATCAGGAGCTTCTGATCGAAGAGGGGATTGAGATGGCGGACGCCATGATCAATCTGACCGGAGTCGATGAGGAGAATATTATTCTGGCACTTTTTGGAAGGACGAAAGGCGTTGAGAAGATCGTTGCGAAGGTAAACGAAGACAGCCGTGCGCAGCTTGTGGAGGAGCTGGGGATTGACGGTATCGTTTCAGCGAAAACAGCGGCGGCGGACGCGATTATGAGTTATGTCCGTGCACGAAATAATTCCTACAGTAGTGCCAATGTGGAGTCCATGTATCAGTTGGTCGGCGGACGTGTGGAGGCGCTTGAATTTATTGTAAAGCAAAAGACCAAATATACAGATATTCCGTTTAAGGACCTGGCGATCAAGTCCAATAATCTGATCGCCTGCATCGGCCGGGGAAGAAAAATCATTATTCCCGGCGGTGAGGATTCCATGCAGGTGGGCGACAGCGTTGTTCTGGTGACCACGCAGAAAAAAGTACAGGATATCTCAGATATTCTGTTGTAGCGGGGGAGTGCCAAGCGATGAATACGAAAATGACAGTCTATATTATTAGTAAGATGCTGGGAGTAGAGGCGGTTTTGTTGCTCATTCCCATGGCAGTAGGTATGCTTTATGGAGAGCATTCGGCTATTTATTTTCTGGCAGTTTCAGGGATACTGTTGGTCATCTGGGCGCTTTGGGGAAGAAAAGCGCCTGAGAATACGACGATTTATGCCAAAGAGGGCCTGATCATTGTGGCGACAGCTTGGATCTTCTGGTCGTTGTTCGGTGCAATACCCTTCTTTTTATCCGGGACGATTCCGAATTACATCGATGCCTTTTTTGAGACGGTTTCAGGATTTACAACGACAGGGTCCACGATCCTGGCGGAGATTGAAGGGCTGCCAAAGGGTATGCTTTTCTGGAGGGCGCTGACGCATTGGGTCGGCGGTATGGGAGTGCTGGTATTTGTTATGGTGCTGACCTCGTTAGATGAGAAGAACTCCATGCACCTGATGCGTGCGGAGGTACCGGGGCCCGAGGCGGATAAGCTGGTGCCAAAGGCAAGGAATACAGCTCAGCTTCTGTATGGAATGTATTTTGTGTTGACAGCAGTGGAAGTGGTGTTCCTGCTTTTTGGGGGGCTTAATCTGTACGACAGCGTCACACACGCCTTCAGTACGGCGGGGACAGGAGGATTTTCCTGCTATAACGCCAGTGTGGCGCACTTTGACAGCGCCTATGTAGATGGTGTGATCACAGTATTTATGATCCTGTTCGGAGTGAATTTTAACCTGTATTTCTTCCTGATCCTGCGAGAATTTAAGAGTGTATGGAAAAATGAAGAATTACGCATGTATCTGGGAATTATTGCAGCCGCAGTGGGCATTATAGTAATAAATATTATGCCGATGTACCATTCCGTGGCGAAAGCGTTTCGTTACGCCTCTTTCCAGGTGGCTTCCGTCATCACGACCACGGGATTTATTACGGCAGATTTCAATCTGTGGCCGGAGCTGTCGAAGAGCGTAATCCTGATGATCATGGTGATTGGTGCATGCGCCGGATCAACGGGAGGCGGTATCAAGGTGTCAAGGCTTTTGATCCTTCTAAAGAGTATTAAGAGGGAGTTGAAGTTGATGCTGCACCCGAAGGCGGTCACGATCGTGAATGTGAACGGAAAGAGGGTAAAAGATGAGACGATGCGCGGGGTCTATGTATATTTTATTGCGTATGTGCTTATTATTATTGCATCGGTACTCATGGTCTCTCTGAATAATTTTGATTTTGAGACGACGTTTACCTCTGTGCTCACCACGATCAATAACGTAGGGCCGGGGCTTGCACTTGTGGGACCGGTGGAGAATTTTGCCAAGTTCTCAGGATTTTCCAAGTTAGTACTCTGTGCTGATATGTTAATCGGAAGATTGGAGATTTTCCCATTCCTGATGCTGTTTTCACCGACTTTGTGGAACAAAAAGTTTTAAAAGATCAGATCTTAAGGTACCCGGGGAACTGGTCGATAGTATGAATGACAGGAGAGAATATGAAAAAAAGAAGAATTTTATTTGGAGCGATTGCTGCGATTTTGGCGGCGGGGATCTATTATTATGTTGCACTGCCGGCGATCAACATTCATTCCGTAGATGTATGGTATTTCATTTTAATTGTTGTGGCCGCAGCAGGCGTGATCTATGCGTTTCGGAAAGGTGCGCGAAGAGGTGATTTAAGTTCCCTCCGGGAAGTCAGGAAGGAGAAAGGGGTCAGGGCGATTTTCGGACTTTTTTTTCTTTTGCTTGCGGTGTACCTTGTGGGAAGCCTTCTGTCCTCGCCGATCATCAATGCGAAGAAATATCAGCAGCTTTTGACTGTCGAGGAAGGCGAATTTACGAAGGATATCGAAGAGCTGTCCTTTGATCAGATTCCGCTTCTGGACAGGGATTCCGCGCTGCTTCTCGGTAATCGAAAGATGGGAAGTATGTCAGATATGGTATCCCAGTTCGAGGTAGACGATATTTACAGCCAGATCAATTATCAGGACCGGCCGGTGCGGGTGTCGCCGCTTAGATACGCCAGCGTGATTAAGTGGTTCACGAACCGCAGCGACGGAATTCCGGCGTACATTAGGCTTGATATGGCCAGTCAGACGACGGAGCTTGTGAAATTAAAAGAAGGTATGAAATATTCCACCAGTGAACATTTTGGAAGAAATGTGTACCGGCATCTTCGCTTTGCTCACCCGACCTATATTTACGGCGAGCTGAGTTTTGAGATCGATGATGAGGGAGTTCCGTACTGGATCGCCCCGGTGAAGAAATTCAACATTGGCCTGTTTGGCGGAGAGACCGTAGGGCGTGTGGTCCTCTGTAATGCGATCACGGGCGAGCTTAAGGATTATAAGGTGGAAGATGTTCCACAATGGATTGACCGGGCGTATTCCGCGGATCTTCTGGTACAGCTCTATGACTATTATGGGGCTTTAAAGCACGGCTTCTTTAACAGTGTGCTCAGCCAGAAGGACTGCCTTAAGACAACGAACGGGTATAATTTTCTGGCAATTGATGACGATGTGTGGGTCTACACTGGCGTGACTTCGGTAAATAGTGACCAGTCTAACGTTGGATTTGTTTTGATGAATCAGCGGACGATGGAGACGAAGTACTACCCGATCGAGGGAGCGATAGAGGATTCCGCCATGGACTCTGCGGAAGGACAGGTCCAGAACCTGCATTATCAGGCGACCTTCCCGCTGCTCCTCAACATATCCGGTGAGCCGACGTATTTTCTGGCGCTCAAAGATGATGCGGGACTGGTAAAGAAATATGCGATGGTAAATGTCCAAAAATACCAGGTGGTGGCGATTGGAGATACGGTCAGCGACTGTGAAGCGCAGTATCATGACCTCCTGCTTACCAATGGACTTAGGGAAGAGGAAAAAGATGAGCGTGAGATTCAGACGGTGTCGGGTGTGATCACGAAGATTGCCCAGGGAGTCGTGGAAGGGAATTCGCATTACTATATTATGCTTGCGGATTCGGAAGAGATTTACGATATTCCGGTAGTACAGTTCGTGGAAATTATCCGGTATGACGTGGGAGATGAGATTAATCTGGAATACAAAGAGGGCGAGAAGATGAATACGGTCACTGCTTTGAAAGAGTAGGGACAGGCAGCAGTGCCTTTGCACAAAAGAAAGAATGGAATTGAAAGAGAAATCGCTGTCCATGTTATGTAAAGTATCAGGGATAAAAAGATTTCCATAAAAAACAGGACAGTTACGAGTGAGAAGTAACTGTCCTTTAAAATTTGTCGATATTTAGTTGAGGATTTGGCAGTCGTTCATGTCTATATCACCGAGCTGCTCGTTGGTTGCGCTTACGCTTACATAGAAATCAATCTCGCAGTCTTTGGAGAGTTTTTTCAACTTTTCAATAAAGTGCGGCATACTCTCTAATGTGATATTGGCATGTTTCAGGATACCGTCGATGAAGATGGCCTGGATATCATGGTCAGCACTGCTCATACCGTAAATGAATCCGAGGTATTCATCTGCGGTCTGGATTACATCATAGTCGTCCATGCAGATTGCTCTGATGTTGAAAGACAGGCTGTATGTATCGCGGTGGCTCTTCTTAATAAAGAATACGTGTCCGTCACAATTCTTTACTGCCTCATTCGCGCGTTCAATCATCTGCTGTGTCTTTCCACTGCCCTTTGGGCCTGTTAATAAATTTACCATATCGTCAAGTCTCCTTTTTATGTATATTTGTACTAAAAATGGTACTTTTTCTGTTGGGTCTATTATACACTAATCATAATCGATAAACAAGCCATTTATTTGCATCTTTTTGACATTTGTGATATATTACTTTCGGAAGCAACAAATAACCGGGTATGAGTCCGGATTTATATGGAAAACATAGAATAGAAAAGAGGGAATATGATGACTAAAGTAGATATTATTTCAGGTTTTTTGGGTGCCGGAAAGACAACATTTATTAAGAAACTGATTGAGGAAGTATTTCCGGGAGAAAAATTGGTGCTGATCGAGAATGAATTTGGAGAGATCGGCATTGACGGTGGATTTTTGAAAGATGCCGGAGTAGAGATCACAGAAATGAATTCAGGCTGCATCTGTTGTACGCTTGTAGGTGATTTCAGCAAGGCACTTCAGCAGGTTCTTTCAGAATATCAGCCGGATCGTGTAATCATTGAGCCGTCCGGAGTGGGCAAGCTGTCCGATGTTGTGAAAGCCATCGAGGGTGTCAAGGCGGAAGCGGATATTGGGATCAGCGGGCGGATCACCGTTGTGGACGGAAAGAAGGCGAAGGTGTACCTGAAGAATTTCGGTGAATTTTTCAGCAATCAGGTGGAGCATGCTTCTACGATCGTGATGAGCCGGACGCAGATGATGACAAACGAGAAGATCGAGAGCTGTGTTCATCTGCTCCGCGAGAAGAACCAGGAGGCGGCGATTATCACGACTCCATGGGACGAGCTTGGAAAAGATGCGATCCTGCGCGCACTGGAGCAGGGAGCGGAGATCGAGGAGCTGCTTCATGCGCATGACCACCATCATGACGACGAGTGCTGCCATGAGCATCACCATGAGGGTGAATGTGGTCATCATCACGGAGTGGAATGCGGACATGAATATGGTGACGAGGGTTGCCTGGAACATCATGGCGAAGCACATCATCATGACGAGGAGTGTGGCTGCGGACACCACCATGACGAGGAGCATGAGCACCATCACCATGACGGCGAGTGTGGCTGCGGACACCACCATGACGAGGAGCATGAGCACCATCATGACGGAGAATGTGGCTGTGGCCATCACCATGACGAGGAACATGAACACCATCATAACGGAGAATGCGGCTGCGGCCATCACCATGACGAGGAGCATGAACACCGTCATCACGACGGTGCGTGCGGTTGTGGCCATCACCATGACGAAGAGCATGAACATCATCATCACGACGGCGAGTGTGGATGTGGCCATCACCATCATGACGGTCATCATCATGCAGATGAGATCTTCACGAGCTGGGGCAAGGAGACGGCGCATAAGTATACGGAGACGGAGATGGATTTCATTTTGAAAGCGTTATCAGAGACTGAAGGATACGGCACTATTCTCCGTGCGAAGGGAATCGTACAGATGGAAAACGGAACCTGGAAGCAGTTCGACATGGTTCCGGAGGAATATGAGGTGCGGGAAGGACAGCCGGATTATACAGGACGTATTTGTGTGATCGGTACAGATTTGAAGGAAGACGAGCTGAAGACGCTGTTCCACATCTAGGAGATGAGGGAATGGATTTTGCGAGGAGGTAAATGAGATGATGACACCGGTTTATATCTGTACCGGGTTTCTGGACAGCGGGAAGACAACCTTTGTCAAGGATACACTGATGAAACAGGATTGGATAGAGGACGGTCCGACTCTGCTTCTGCAATGTGAAGAAGGAGAGGAGGAGTATCCCGAAGATTGGCGCGATGAAAATGGAGTATTTTTATTTGAAATTGAGGACAGGGAGCAGCTTAACGAAGCATTTTTTCAAAACTGTGAGCGCATTTACCACCCGGATCAGGTAATCATCGAGTATAACGGGACCTGGGATCTACAGGAGATCATGAATGAGAGTTTCCCGGAGAATTGGGAGATTCAGGGCGTCTATTCTACCGTAAATGGCGAGACGCTCGATGTGTATCTGAAAAATATGCGGAATATGCTGATGAACCAGCTGACAGAGTCCGAGCTGATCGTGACGAACCGCTGTGGTGAAAATACGGACCGCTCATCATTCAGGAGAGCGCTGAAAATACAGAATCCTATGGCGCAGCTTATTTTTGAGGATATGGAAGGAAATATTATCCCGCAGACGGCCGAGGATCTTCCGTTTGACATAAAAGCAGACAAGATTGAGATAGAGGACACAGATTTCGGTATATGGTATGTTGACGCATATGAACACCCGGAGCGGTATGAGCATAAGGAAATCTTATTTCTGGCACAGGTATTCAGGCCCAAGGGAATGCCGGCGAATATGTTGATTCCGGGACGGCAGATCATGGCGTGCTGTGCGGAGGATATCCGGTTTTACGGATATCCCTGTAAAATGAGTGAGAAGGCACGCATCGAGCAGCGCAGTTGGATGCGCGTGCGTGTGCGGTTCGAATTTGAGGCAGTCAGAAAATTTGCGCCAAAGCAGCCGATTCTCTACCTTCTGGACGCAAAAAAAGCTGACAGACCCGAGGAGGAAGTTGTTTATCTTGGGTGATAAATAGGAAAGTGGCAAATTATACAAAGGCAGAATTCCTTGAATTTAAGGGGGTTCTGCCTTTGTCGCGCATGGGATTTGTGAGGAATCGGGCGTGAAATTTGTGAAAGTTGAAGACTTGCATTTACCTGAGCAGGTGTGTATAATTGGGAACACTTTTAGAGGAAAGGGTATAAGATGGAATATACGGAACAGAAATTTCAGATTTTAAAACGATATTTTGGATACGACGAGTTCAGACCGGGGCAGGAGGAACTGATCGACGGGATACTTTCCGGGCAGGACGTGCTCGGTATTTTGCCGACCGGAGCGGGGAAATCGCTCTGTTACCAGATTCCTGCACTCTTGATGGATGGGATTACGCTGGTCATTTCTCCGCTTATTTCTCTGATGAAAGATCAGGTGGCGGCGCTCAATCAGGCCGGAGTTCACGCCGCATTTTTAAATAGCTCTTTGACTTATGGACAGTACCAGAAGGCGCTGGCGTTTGCCGTGCAGGGGAGATATCAGATTATTTATGTGGCGCCGGAAAGACTGGAGACGGAGGAGTTCCTGCATTTTGCTCTGCATACGAAGATAGCGATGGTGGCTGTAGATGAGGCGCACTGCGTTTCCCAGTGGGGACAGGATTTCAGGCCCAGTTATTTAAAGATCCTGAGCTTTGTGGAGAAGTTACCGGTGCGGCCGGTGATCAGCGCTTTTACGGCTACGGCAACGAAGGAAGTGCGTGAAGATATTGTAGATATATTGATGCTCAGAAGCCCGGTAGTGGTCACCACGGGATTTGACCGGCCGAACCTGTACTTCGGGGTGATTTCGCCTAAGGACAAATATGGTACGCTCAAGAATTATGTAGATATGCACCCGGATCAGTGCGGGATTGTCTACTGCCTGACGAGAAAATTGGTGGAAGAGGTGTGCGCGCGCCTGGAGGACGACGGGTTTTCTGTCACGAAATATCACGCCGGGCTAAGAGATTTGGAGCGCCGTGAGAATCAGGACGATTTCATTTATGACAGGAAGCTGATCATGGTGGCGACCAATGCTTTTGGAATGGGGATCGATAAGTCCAATGTGCGGTATGTTATTCACTACAATATGCCGAAGAATCTGGAATCCTATTATCAGGAGGCCGGAAGGTGTGCAAGGGACGGCCAGAGCGGCGAATGTATTCTGCTGTACGGCGGCCAGGACGTGGTCACGAATCAGAGGTTCATTGAATATAATCAGGAGAATGAGGAGCTTGATGACCTGACCCGGGAGATCGTGATGGAGCGGGACCGGGAAAGACTGAAACGAATGACTTATTACTGTTTTACGAATGAGTGTCTGCGGGATTATATCCTGCGGTATTTTGGGGAATATAGTTCAAATTATTGCGGAAATTGTTCCAATTGCCTAAGCCAGTTTGAGACTGTAGATGTGACTGAGATGGCAATAAAGCTGGTGCAGTGCGTCAGAGAATGCGGACAGAGGTATGGAATCAATGTGATTCTTGACACGGTTCATGGAGCCAATACGGCGAAGATCAGGCAGTACCGCATGAATGAAAATTCGTGTTACGGTACGCTCTCCAAAGTTCCGGCATATCGTCTGCGCCAGATACTGAACTATATGCTTTTGGAAGGGTATCTGTTTACGACAAATGACGAATATATGCTCGTGAAGCTGACAGAGAAGTCGGAGCTTTTGCTAAATGGACAGGAAACGCTGGTCATGAAGATGGCAAAAGAGCAGGAGATGCGGGAGAAGGCCGCGCCCAAAAAGAAGAAAAAGAAAACGGCAGGGGTAGTGCTTACGCATGAGAATGAAGCACTGTTCGAAAAGCTGAGAAGGCTGCGAATGGAGATCGCAAAAGAGGAGGGAGTGCCGCCCTATATCGTATTTTCGGATAAAACGCTGGTACATATGTGTCTGGAAAAGCCGCAGAACAAGAAAGAGATGCTTGGGATCACCGGAGTTGGGGAGTTTAAATATCAGAAATATGGGGAGAGATTTTTAAAAGGAATAAATACGTAATATTACGTAAAATGCTTGAAACATGGTGGATAAAGTGATAGAATAATAAATGAGAAAGAAGGAGTTCGGAAGATGCCAATGACACCGAAGGAGATCATAAAACTCCTTAAGAAACATGGGTTTACAGAGGTAAGCCAGAATGGTTCGCATATAAAATTAAAAAATTTTCGGACCGGAAAGCAAGTGATAGTCCCGTATCATAGTAAATCTATGAAAAAGGGGCTGGAACAGGCAATCTTAAAAACGGCAGGGCTGTTATAATGTGAGAGTAGACGGAGGTACATGATGAATAAATTATTTTATCCTGCAATATTTCATCGGGAAGGGAATGGCTTTTGGGTCTCATTCCCGGATTTACCGGAGTGTTTTACGGAAGGTGACGACAGAAATCAGGCTTACGAGATGGCAGTTGATGCCCTGGGGTTGGCGCTTGTCAGCAGGGAAAAGGAAAATGAAGAGATTCCTGTTCCCTCCCGGGTAGAAGAAGTGCAAGCGGGAGAAGGAGTAGTGGTAGTAATCTGCTTTGATATGGAAGAATACAAAAAGAAGCACAGTTCCCGTGCGGTGAAGAAGACGCTCAGCATACCGGAATGGCTGAATGAGGAAGCGCTGGCAAGAGGAATCAATTTCTCCCAGGTGCTTCAGGAGGCGTTGATCCAAAAGCTCCACGCAAAATAGTGAGGAAGCGGCGGCAAAGGAAAGAGCGGTGATGAAGTTAGAGTATGAGCTTAGGCGGTCTGCGCGCAGAACCATGTCGGTGGAAGTGCGGGAAGATGGCTCTGTTCTCGTTCGTGCGCCCAGGAGGTGTCCTAAGAGGCAGATCGACAGGTTCCTTTTGGAAAAGCAGGACTGGATCAGGGAAAAGGTGAAGTCCCAGAGGGAGAGGCAGCAGAGGGCAGAGAAGGTACGTCCTCTTAGTGAGGCCGAAGCAGGGCTGTATAAGGAAAAGGCCCGGGAGATTATCCGGCTGAGGACTGCGTATTACGCTTCGCTTATGGGAGTTTCCTTTGAGCGGATTTCCATTCGGGATCAGAAGACCCGCTGGGGAAGCTGCTCAGATAAGGGGAATCTGAATTTTAACTGGCGGCTGATCCTGGCACCGCCAGGGGTCCTGGATTATGTGGTCGTGCATGAGTTATCTCACAGAAAAGAGATGAACCATTCGCCGCGTTTCTGGGAGATTGTGGAAGAGGTCATGCCGGATTACCGGAAGTATCGGAGTTGGCTTAGAGAGAACGGAGGCGTGCTTCATCGTTATTAGAGTGAATTTTTCCTTAATTGCAAAAGTAAATTCCAGTGCAGGAGTAAATTCTACCCGCCTTTAAAATCTGCTGTTTTTTTAAACTTTTTTTGAGCATAGGACGAAAAAATGGGTTATAATAGATTCTAATCCAAGCAAATATTCTAAAATAGGGTATGGCAAACAAGCCAACAGGAAATGTCGTGTGCAGGACTAAATTCTATTAGCTTTGTTTATTTTTTATGAAGATTTAAAAGCAGAATTACCTAACAGCAGATTTTTTGTTTGGGTTTATGGGTTACTTAATCAGCTCAGGCGTCAGGACGATCTTTTCTGGATTGACAGGCTTGAGCTGAAGTGCTGCCAAGATATCCATACCGAAGTTTTCCTTTACCGCCTGATATGGAGTAAGGCCGAGCAGGCTCTGGCGCGGAACCGAATCGATGTTATTTACAATCAGGTTCAGGTCCCATTGCGTCAGATATTCGAAGCTGGTACCCTTCGGAAGAATCTCACGTAGTTTTGTGTGAACATTTTCAACGCCACCTTTCTGACCGCTGCGCATGGGATCGCAATAATAAATATTAGTACGCTGGCTGCCATCCATGCCGGTTTCCAGGGCCAGTGGATCACCGAATTCACCGCCCCGGTCTGTCAGGACCGTTTCAAACAGGATGCGGAATGTTTCCGTGCCGAGCCGTGCTTCCAGACGGTCAAAAACAGCACGGACAGCGCCTTTGGTGCATCGGTTCAAGAGATAGGCAAGGAACAGTTTCTCGTCCCGGAAGTAGAATGTCAGGATACATTTTTTAGAATCCCGCGAAGACTTAACGGTATCCATTTCAACTACGTGCGTGGGAGGGAGTTGGAGGAAATCACTGTAGAGGCGGCCGGAAAACACCTGCCGGTCTGTAATCTGAGTTTTGTGGCACTTGCGTGCCTTGAACTTCACTTTCCGTTTCAGGTCGATGTTGCGTCCGGTAAGCAGTCCGAGTTCTATGTATTGGTAAATGGAGCGTACGGAAAGCCCCAGTTCCGGATGTTCCACAACGATCTGATAGGGAGAATGGCCCTGCCAGATCAGAGGGGTAACGACCTCATCAATGTGGTGGAGTTCCTTTTTTGAAAGGTTAATACCAGACCTGGAATCCCGAAGCATTTCGCGGTATTTGCGGTCTGCAAAGAGAGCATCGTAATGGTATTTATGAGGAACGGTACAACGGACATGGGTCTTATCGCAACCATTGCAGACATAGGGAGCCCGGTCAAGTCTGTTACAGCGTTCCTTCACAAAATCCTTACAGTGCTGGTTGCAGGAGGGGCAGGAAGAACATTTCGTATCGCAGAGAATGATTTTTCTGCAGACATTCTTTTTTTGGCAATGGAAACGGTGGACGCAGAAATTTTTAGCATTCAGGAAGAGTCCTTTGCCTGGATAGAAATCGGATAGACGGTGAGAACGCACCTCTTTGGATATGGTACTGGGATCTTTGCAGAGGTAACAAGCAATCTCCTTAAAAGAAGCCCCTGCATTCAACTGGCGTTCAATATAAAGTCTGTCTGCGGTAGTAAGATGTTTATGGTTTCCTGGGATATGTTTACTCATGATGTCTCCTTCTACTGCTGTCAGGAATAAAACCATCATAATACGTATGCAGGACTAAATTCAACCTATGCAAAAGTAACTTCTATCAAAGAAAAAGTAGGTGGAATTTACTTTTGCAATTTAGGAGAGTGAATTTTTTGCACAGAAGTACTTGACGAATTTTAAGATTCTTCTTATAATATACAAGAATATGTAGAAACGAAGATAAGGAGTAGTAGAAGTCAGATACTTTCCAGAGAACTGCCGGCTGGTGCAAGGCAGCAGGTAAAGACTTTGAACTCGCCTTGGAGTTCCTGTGGTGAATATGGAGCCTTGCAGATCGCTTGCCTGAAGCGTATGACAGATTACGATGAATAGGTTCGTCAGTGCGCGAAGTAGCCGCAGGCGGGGATTCCCGTTATAGAAGAAAAGTGCATTGTTTCCGGCGCTTGGCATATTTTGTGCGTAAGAAGCAATGAAAAAGAGTGGTACCACGGAGAGGTAAGTCCTTCGTCTCTTTCTATGAGATGAGGGGCTTTTATATTTTACTGCACAGAAAAGTGCAGGATTTCATTTTACAAGGAGGAAATAAACATGGCTGTACCTTATAATCATAAGGCGATTGAGAAGAAATGGAAACAAAGATGGGCGGAGAACCCGGTGAATCCGAAGGTAGATGCAAACGGTAATCCGAAACCGAAATACTACTGTCTTGACATGTTCCCGTACCCGTCAGGAAACGGACTGCATGTGGGACATTGGAGAGGGTATGTCATCTCCGATGTGTGGAGCAGATATAAGCTCCTGCAGGGATATTATATCGTTCACCCGATGGGCTGGGATGCATTCGGACTTCCGGCAGAGAACTACGCGATCAAGATGGGTGTACACCCGGCTAAATCCACCGCAGAGAACGTGGCGAATATTAAACGTCAGATCAACGAGATCTCTGCACTTTATGACTGGGATATGGAGGTCAATACGACAGACCCGAATTTCTATAAGTGGACACAGTGGATTTTTGTGAAGATGTTCAAGGAGGGGCTGGCATATGAGAAGGAATTCCCGATCAATTGGTGTCCTTCCTGCAAGACCGGACTTGCCAATGAGGAAGTTGTAAATGGAAAATGTGAGCGCTGCGGCACGGAGGTGACCAAGAAGAATCTTCGTCAGTGGATGCTTCGGATCACCAAATATGCAGACCGTCTTCTGAATGATCTGGATAAACTGGATTGGCCGGAGAAGGTAAAGAAGATGCAGACGGATTGGATCGGCAAATCTTACGGCGCCGAGGTAGATTTCCCGGTAGAAGGAAGGGACGAGAAGATCACCGTTTACACCACAAGACCGGATACCCTGTATGGAGCAACCTTCATGGTTCTTGCGCCGGAGCATAAGCTGGCAAAAGAACTGGCTACTGATGAGACGAAAGAGGCTGTAGAGCAGTATATCTATGAAGCGTCTATGAAATCTAACGTAGACCGTCTTCAGGATAAAGAAAAGACCGGTGTATTTACCGGAAGCTATGCGATCAATCCGCTGAATGGGGAGAAGACGCCGATCTGGCTGTCCGACTATGTTCTGGCTGATTACGGTACAGGCGCAATCATGTGTGTACCGGCTCATGATGACCGTGACTTTGAATTTGCCACAAAATTTGGTATTCCGATCATTCAGGTCATCGCAAAAGATGGAAAAGAGATTGAAAATATGACCGAGGCATATACCGAGGCTTCCGGAACCATGATTAATTCCGGTGAGTGGAATGGTATGGAGTCCGCTGTCCTTAAAAAGGAAGCTCCGCATATCATTGAAGAGCGGGGAATCGGACGTGCAACGGTGAATTATAAGCTCCGCGACTGGGTATTCTCCCGTCAGAGATATTGGGGAGAGCCGATTCCGATCGTACACTGCCCGGATTGCGGCTGTGTACCGGTACCGGAGGATCAGCTTCCGCTTACACTGCCGGACGTAGAGTCCTATGAACCGACAGGAACCGGAGAATCTCCGCTTGCTGCCATCGACGAATGGGTAAATACGACCTGCCCGGTATGTGGAAAACCGGCAAAACGTGAGACGAATACCATGCCGCAGTGGGCAGGTTCTTCCTGGTATTTTCTGCGCTATGTGGATAATCATAACAACGAAGAACTGGTATCAAGAGAGAAAGCAGACGCCATGCTCCCGGTCGATATGTATATCGGCGGCGTAGAACATGCGGTACTTCATCTTCTGTATTCCCGTTTCTACACCAAGTTCCTCTGCGATATCGGCGTGGTAGATTTTGACGAACCATTTACGAAGCTGTTCAACCAGGGAATGATTACCGGTAAGAACGGAATCAAGATGAGCAAGTCCAAAGGAAATGTAGTATCCCCGGACGATCTGGTGAGAGATTACGGCTGTGACTCCCTGAGAATGTATGAGCTGTTCGTTGGACCGCCGGAGCTTGACGCAGAGTGGGACGACCGTGGAATCGACGGTGTATACCGTTTCCTCAAGAAGCTCTGGAACCTGCTTATGGACAGCAAGGATAAGGATATCAAGGCAACGAAGGAAATGCTGAAGGTCCGCAACAAACTGATCTATGACGTGACGACTCGTCTGGAGAGCTTCAGCCTGAACACGGTAATTTCTGCATTTATGGAAAATACCAATAAGCTGGCAGAGATTGCCAGAAAAGAAGGCGGCGTAGATAAAGAGACGCTGGATACTCTGGCTGTTCTGATCGCACCATTTGCACCGCATATGGCAGAAGAGATCTGGGAAGAGTTGGGACAGGAAGGCACCGTATTTGCAGCCAAATGGCCGAAGTGTGACGAAGAGGCTATGAGGGACGATGAGATTCAGATTCCGGTACAGATCAACGGAAAGACGAAAGTCGTTGTGACCATCTCTGCCGAGGCGACGAAAGAGGAGGCTATTGCGGCAGGAAAGGCAGCAATCGCAGATAAACTGACCGGTACGATTGTGAAAGAGATTTATGTGCCGAAGAAGATTATTAATATTGTGCAGAAATAATTTGAGAGAAAATCTCGCAACAGAATAAAGTGCTTGGAAATATTGAAAAGTTGGCTGAAAATCAAGGTTTACGACAGTTTTTCTTCAAGAAAGGGGTATCATAAAATACCGTAAAATATTGTGAAAGATTTTTAAAATGGAGTAAATTTGGAGTAAAAGTCGAAAGCAAATGGAGTAAATATTTCAAGATGTTATAAGGAATGGCGTAGGTAGTGGAAACATTGTCTGCGTCATTTTTTTGAAAAAAGAGACTGCTATATGTGGTAATCGCTTTTTTGCATACATACGTAATTGATAAATAAAGACTATTAATCAAACTCAATTTTTCTAAGAGTCTTTTCAAATTCAGCAATGTGCTTTTTCATCAACACTTCCAGACGCTGTAAATCTCTATAAAGAAGTATTATTGCTCATATGGTTTTTGTTGAGAACATGAGAAGAACGTAGTACAATAGATTTCAAAAGAAATGAACAGATCGGGATTTGAGGAGGACAAAAATGGAATATACAAAGGAAGATTTAATTGAAGCAAAAAGGCAAATTGATTCAACATTGCATAAGTTGCGAGAAACAATAATAACCTTTGAAGCAAAAGAAAATTCAGAAAGATATAAGTCGCAAATCACTTTGGCGAAAAGATGAGTAAGAGCTTTTGAAATAGCAAATCACTTTATAGAAAATGAGATTGAAAACAGTTAGTTAATTTCAAGTTTGTCGGGTTCTTAATAATATGCAAAAACTAGTGAGGTCAAAGAACAAGGCGAAGCCGAGACGCCGTAGGGCAGTCCTTGTCACAGTCTGCATATGGATGTAAAAGTTTTTAGATAATTCAAACAGTAAAGCAAATTAGATTGCATACAGATCTTTGCTGTGGTCTTCTCCGTAGATTCCCATTTTCCGATGATTGTTTGTACATGCAAATTTCGATGGTAATGCCGCCGCTTAATTGTTATAATGTATACAAAAGTAACCTTAGCAAAAAAGCGGCTGATGGATTATGGAAGGAAGTAAATAGTGGAAATAGACAAATGGTGCGGGAAGGAGAAAGGATGACTATGAATGCGGATTGTTTGCTTTTCTTTGATAGACATATGGATGCGATGCCCCTATATGAGGCTTTGGAAAATCGAATCTTAAATGAGATAGAAAATGTGTGGATAAAGGTTCAGAAGAGCCAGATTTCGTTTTATAACAAACATCTATTTACCTGCGTTTCCTTTGCAAAAGTAAGGAAAAAGAGTGCGTGTCCAGCAAGCTATATTGTTGTGACAATTGGATTGGCTTATAAGCTGGAATCCCCAAGGGTAGAAATCGCAACAGAGCCTTATCCGAACCGCTGGACACACCATCTTCTGATAGCGGATACAGAAGAAATTGATGATGAGCTGATGACCTGGATTAAGGAGGCTGCAGTTTTTGCTGACGCAAAGTAGTGGCCGCAAGAAATAGTAGGTGTCCTCTGGACAAGAAAAGAGTTGCCTCCCTGGCATGGAAGCAGAAGTAAACAAGGTAGAGTATTATGATGTAAGGAGACGGTGGTTCGCCGTCTCCTGTCTTAAATTCCTGGCGCAGTTTGGCAAGATTAAGCTTCCAGTCCCAGTTCCTGCATCTCTTGCTGGATACGTTCCTCGCAGGACCGCATGGCGAGAATTGTTTTCTCCATCAATTCTTCCAGGGTCCAGCCAAGCCGCTCGGCGCCCCGTGCGATGATATCACGGGAGCAGCCGGCGGCGAACCGTTTGTCCTTGTATTTTTTCTTCAGGCTCTTTACTTCCATGTCCATTACGCTTTTGGAAGGACGCATCTTAGCGGCGGCACCGATCAATCCGGTAAGCTCGTCCGCGGCAAAAAGGACCTTTTCCATTTCCAGAGCCGGCTCCACGTCGCTGCAGATTCCGTAGCCGTGGCTTACGATTGCGTGAATCAGTTCCGGCTCAGCGCCGGCCTCAGTAAGAAGCTGGGGAGCCTTCTGGCAGTGTTCTTCCGGGTAGAGTTCGAAATCAATATCATGGAGCAATCCGACACACGCCCAGAAATTCTCTTCCTCGCCGTGTCCCAGCTCCTTAGCGAACCAGGCCATACAGCCTTCCACAGTCAGACCGTGGAGAATATGAAAAGGTTCTTTGTTGTATTTTTTAAGTAATTCTAATGCCGATTCATGTGTAAATTTTGTTTCCATTATAAATGCCTCCTGAAATTTTGTGTAGTATCGTCTTTATTCTCCCGAAGTAATGGTTCAAGGTCAGATATGTCTGACCTAAAAGGCTGCCGAGAGAATGGGAGCCCTTGCACTTAAAGCCTTATGTTCCACAGTTTTTTAGGGCCTTTTAATTATCATAGCATTTTCGGGGAACGTGTAAAAGAGGTGTTTTGAAAAATTGGAAGATTTTTGAAAAATTCTATTTTGAATTCGGTAGCTTTTTGTGATATTTAATGCGTAATATTTTATACAAAATCCAATATCCAAAAATAACGAAAGAAAACAAAAGGAATAAACGGCAAAAGCGAAAATAATTGAAAAAAGCGAAAAAATGAATTGAAATTATGAGTAAGGTGATGTATAATAAAGCCAGTATCAGAATACTTTTTCAAAATGGAGGACGAAACAATGAAAATTGCTATTGGATGTGACCCGAACGCAACAGAGTACAAGACCATCTTAACACCGTTTATCGAAAGCCTCGGACATGAGTGCGTAGATTTCGGAAGTGACGATCCGATCTATGCTAACACAGCGATCCGCCTTGCCAAGAGCGTAGCAGCAGGTGAATGTGACAGAGGAATCCTGATCTGCGGAACAGGTATCGGTGTAAGTATCGCAGCGAACAAGGTAAAAGGAGCTTATGCAGCATTGGTAAATAACGTATATCAGGCTCAGAGAGCACAGCTCAGCAACAATGCAAACATTATCACTATGGGCGCACAGGTTACCGGTATCGAACTTGCAAAATGTCTGGTAAAAGAATATCTGAGTGTTACCTATGATCCGAATTCACGTTCAGCAGCAAAGGTTGCAAGAATTACAGAGTACGAGAACGAATAAGTAGAGTTGGACATAAGTCAGGTAAAGGAGAAGGACAGTCTGGTCAGGGGCTGTCTTTCTTTTATTCCACATTCTATTTCATATTTCTTTAGAAATTATTCACACTCTGGATATTGATTATGAACGGATTCCGTTCTATAATGTGACGTATGAAATGAAATGGAGTTATGAAATATGTTCTTTCCAATAAGTAATGTGTTGACCAGTTATATGTATCGTTTTTTTCAGACCCTGATCTATGTTGCGCCGGCGGTGCTCATAGCGATTTCTATGCACGAATTCGCGCATGGGTATGTTTCTTATAAATTAGGGGATATGACGCCTAAATTGGACGGACGGCTGACGCTGAATCCGTTTAAGCATCTTGATCCCTGGGGGACGTTATGTTTGCTGCTTTTCCATGTGGGCTGGGCGAAGCCTGTGCGTGTAAACACCAGGAATTATAAGAACCGGAAGAGGGATCTGATCCTGGTATCGGCAGCAGGTCCGGCAGCGAATTTTATCATGGCGTTTTTGTTCATGCTTCTTTATGGAATTATTAATAAAGTAGGAACACATGGGGTGATTATTAATTACCTGTATGTTCTCTGTTATTATGCGGCGGTGTTGAATGTGGGGCTTGGGGTATTTAACCTGATTCCGATTCCACCGATGGACGGATCGAATATTTTGTCGGAGATTGCTCCGGGAGTGAATCAGTTCTATGCAAGAATCCGGCCTTACAGCGTGTTGATTCTTGCGGTACTGTTGGGAAGTGGTGTGCTGAATGCTCCGCTGGCTGTTTTGAATGATGGAATTATAAATGCGCTTATGACGCTGGTGAAGGCAATCCTGCGAATTGGCGTTGGGACGGCGTCCGGAGGGACGATCGTGTAGATGGGCTTTGTCTGGGTGATTAGTTGGAGAGATAAATTTTGCCGCAGCCGCGCAGTCTTTGAGACAGAAGCGATGTAGGGGAAGCGGGTGCCCGCTGAATAATTTTTTATTCATGTAAATATCAGGTTTTATTGCCACCAGTTGAGATAATTGGTGGCTTTATTATGCATTAATATGTGTTTGTATGTGGCAGTTGAAAAATAGAAATTTCTTCTTTTAAGGAAATATTAAGCCTCTTTCTATTTCAACCGTCGGATATTTAGGGTATACTGGAAGAAATGGAAAACCAGTGCAGTGTATCATAATGAAGGTCAACAGTACACTGCATTAAGCAGTGAGGTAGGGAATATGTCAGCTTTATATCAGGAAGCGAAAGCAATCATCAGGGAAGTTGAAAAAGCAGTAGTCGGGAAATCGGACGTTATTGAGAAGATCATGACGGCGATTGTGGCGGGAGGCCACATTTTGATAGAGGATATGCCGGGGGTAGGGAAGACCACCATGGCACTGGCATTTGCCAAAGCTATGGGGCTTATGGAAAAAAGAGTACAGTTCACGCCGGATATTATGCCGGCGGATCTGACAGGATTCTCCATTTATCAGAAGGAGAGAGGCAAGTTCGTGTATCAGCCGGGGCTTCTCATGTGCAATCTGTTTCTGGCAGATGAGATTAACAGGACCTCTCCCAAGACGCAGTCGGCGCTTTTGGAGGTTATGGAGGAGAGAAAGGTAACGGTGGACGGCGTGAGCCGGGAAACGGGACGGCCGTTTATTGTGATTGCGACGGAGAATCCGGAAGGATCGGCGGGAACGATGCTTTTGCCGGAGTCGCAGCTTGATAGGTTTATGATCAGCATTCATATGGGATATCCCACGGTGCAGGAGGAAATCGAAATACTAAAGCGCAGACAGGCCGGAAGCGTGGTGGAACAGGTGGAAAATGTGGCCGATGATCAGTTGATCCTTCAGATGCAGGAAGAGGCTGCCGGGGTGTTCGTGCATGAGGTTGTGTTTGAGTACATAGCGCGGCTGGCTAAAGCGACACGGGAGCAGGAACTGTTAAGTTCGGGCTTAAGCCCCAGAGGAACGGTGGCGCTTGCGGCGATGAGCCGGGCGAGGGCCTATCTTGCGGGAAGAGACTTTGTGATTCCGGAAGATGTGAAAGAAGTATTCTTGTGTACGGTCAGACATCGTGTAACGCTGGGGATCAAAGCGAAGGTCGCTCACGTCAATGTGGAAGACGTGCTGAATCAGGTGCTTGGTGAGGTTCCAAAGCCAACGGCAAGAAGAAAACAGGTGGGGCATGATTAAGAGAATTGTTAGTTATATAGCAGTCGTTTTGCTGACCTTATATTGTTTTTTCCTGTATGATGACCGGATTCTGGGAATGCTGCTGGTCGCAGAGTTCTTATATCCGATTTTGGGAGCGGGGTTTCTTCTATTTGCAAGAAAAGGGATCAAGGTGCGGCTTGGAACGATTCTGGCAGTGGCGGAGAAAGGACAGAAGATTCCGGTACCGGTAAGAATAGAGAATGGTTCGCGGATACCGGCGGTTCATTTTCGGCTGAGGATGCGCATAGAAAATACATTTACGGGAGAAATCAAAACGTGCAGCGTAAAGGGCTGCGCGCTGCGTGGAAGAAAAACAGAGGTGAAAATGCACACCCAGTCGGATCAGTGTGGAAATCTGCGGATTGTGCTGGAAGCGGTGGAGCTATATGATCTGCTGCATATTTTTCTGACGAGAAAACGCTGCAAAGAGGTCAGCCAGGTAGGAATCCTGCCGGAGTGTCATCTGGTTCCGGTGGAGGTCAGCAGGCGGACACGGGAATTTCTGGCAGATGCCGAGGAGTATTCGGACCGGGAGAAGGGAGACGACCCGTCTGAGATCTATCAGATCCGGGAGTACAAGGAGAAAGACGCCCTGCATGATGTGCATTGGAAACTGTCGGCAAAATCAGAGGAGCTTCTGGTCAAGGAGCACGGGAAACCATTAGGCCCGGTGGTCCTTCTTTATCTGAATCTGAATCGGGAATTTGCCCAAAAAGGGGACAGGCGAAGGAATAGAGAAAAGGGCTGGCCGTCAGAGGTTCTGGAAGCGGTCGCATCTTTGTCGCTTTCCCTTTTGGAGGAGAAATGTGTGCATATGGCCGCCTGGTATGAGGAAGCGAACGGGCGTGTGGTCAAAGTGAAAGTCAGCAGGGAGGAGCATGTATACGAGCTGGCGAACCGTTTGTTGTACGCATCTCCCTATCGGGGCGGGGAGCAGGCCGAGGCAAGGTGGGCGGAGGCGTTTGGCTGCCATGCATACCTGAGTGAACGTCCGGTGGACGTTCATCTCGGCAGTTCTTCCGGGACGAAAGAGAGCAATGTGGGCCGTCTGCCGGGAGAAGATGCGTTCAGCAGAATCATAGAATTCCGGCTAAACGGAGCTGTTCTGATGAACGGGGAGGAATTCCTGCGGATACCGATAAATGGAGAAAAGATAGATTGGGGCAGGCTGTATTTTACTGTTTGACGTGAGAAAAATTGGAGCAGACTGTATTTCGTTGTTTAATGTGAGGAAGACCGGAGGATATGATATGTCGGGTCTGAAGATGATTCATGCGAACAAAGAGAATAAAGCGTATCGATATATTTGCCTGGCGGTGGTGTATCTGATTCTGTCCGCCATGTTTGCCGCCTATGTCTCTGTGTTTGAGACTGGGGTGAACCGGGAACTCGCCTATGGAAGCCGGGCGGTGGCCGTATTTTGCCTGGGGATTTTTGTGATTCTGTTCGAAGGTGGAAAGAAAAGGCCGGGAATACGGAAAATGGGTTTTGCACTTAGTGGTGCGGCAGCGGTGGTGATGGTGCTGGGGTATCGGCTCTGGACGCCGGGAGCCTTCGTGCTGGTCAATGATTTTATAGGGAAATATAATCAGTTTTATGGCGCCGGGTTTCCGCGTATGGAGGAAGCAGGAGGCGTTGCGATTTTCTGCGCCCTTTTTGTGGTGCAGTTTTTGCTGGGAGCGATCCTTGTGGGGATTCTTCTGAGGGGGCGTTTTCTGTTCGTGGCGGTTCCGGTCATGCTGCTTCCGGGGATTCTTGGTGCGTTTGTGGGATATCTGCCGTCGGTCACTGCTTCCTGGGTGCTTCTGGGCGCATGCTGCCTGTTCATGATCGTGGGGCATTCCGGCTGTGGTAAGGGGTGGACCCTTGAATTGGCCGGAGGTATGCTGGTGTTCCTCATTCTCTATGGCTGCGCGGCGGCTGTAAGTCCGGCGATTCTGCAGCTTGTCGGGGAGCATGAGCAGGAATACACCAAAATCAGAAAAGATCTTCTCCAGGCGCAGAAGGTAGATGTGGGGGCCATGCTGGCGGAGCATATGAAGGGAGAATCCGATTATTCCAAAGGCGGGGTGGGAAAGGGAGATTTCAGAAATCTGTCCAGTCATCACCCGCAGGGGACGAAGGAACTGGAAGTGGTTGTGACAGGTGAGCCCAAATCCCGTGTGTATTTGCGCGCGTATGTGGGAGTAGATTATACGGGAAATGGCTGGAAAGAGATGAGCAGTATCCGGTTTGCCGAAATGGCGGCGCCGATCGTCGGAGAGGGAAAGAAGAAGGATTTGTTAAATGAACCGTTCCGGCGTATCCATGAAGGGAGCAGTGGAATTGAAGCGGAGAGTATGTGGATCAAGCGTTTTGGCGCTTCCGGGGAGTTCGGGTACACGCCGTATTATGCGCAGATTCCGGATAACCTGACTGTGCGGTTGGACGCCTATGTCAAGGGGAACGGTAGAAAAGAGTGGGAATATGAGTATTATCCGAGTAGAAAAGCGGAGAATGTAGGAGAAGAGGATCTGGCTGCAAAATCAAAGGACTGGGAGAATTATTGTACGTTTGTGGAAGAAAATTATAAGGAATATCCTAAGGAACTTGAGCGGCTGGGAAAGTATTGTGTCTTGTTTGATAAAGGCTCAGCAGATAAGGTGGCAAGTGGGATTGATTATGAGTTTTCCGACGATCTGAGCTATAGTCTGGAGCCGGGACAAACTCCGGAGGGGAAGGATTTTGCAGAGTATTTTCTGCTGGATAATCAAAAAGGGTTCTGTGTCCATTTTGCGACGACGGCTGCGCTGATTTACCGGAAATGCGGATATGCGTCCCGGTATGTGGAGGGGTACGCCGTCTCCCCGGAGAGATTTGAAAAGCAAAGTGACGGAACCTACCGTGCGGTAGTGACTGACGAGATGGCGCATGCCTGGTGTGAGACCTTTGATTCGGAGCTTGGCTGGCAGGTGAGGGAACATACGCTGCCTTATACCGGTACAGAGGCGCAGCCGGAGGCCCTGCGCAACCAAAATGATGAGGAAAATGCCCCGGGCCCGGACAATACAGAAGATGAGGATCGGCGGGAGGAAGAAAACCCGGAGGATACGGAAAATGAAAATGCTGATCCGGAAGGGGAAGATGAGGAAAATGAAAATGAGCCTGCCTCGGAAGAGGGTATAAGAGAAAATGATCCGGCGGACGAGGAAGAGGGAGGACCTGGCATTGTATCTTCCGGGAAGGGTTCCGGTATGGGAGGCACAAATCAGGGCGGTACATTATTTGAAAAGTGGCAAAAGTTCAGGGAGAGCAGGGCGTATGCTTTGATGATGAGGGTTTTGTCAGGGCTTGGCTGCTTAGCTGCGCTGATTGGAATTCTTTGGATTTCAGGTTTCGTGTGGTATAGAATAAGAAGAAGGAAAAGGCTGCAGGCATTTCGGAAGAGGAAAGATAACCGGGGAATCGCCAGCATTTATGCGGAGATTTATCGAATCACTGTTTTCCTGGGAATGAAGGATATGGGCTTTAGCGAAAACGAATTGGGCGAAATATGGAAGAGGGAATATCCCTACCTTACGGGCGAAGAGTGGGATTGGCTGACTCATTGTGCCGTCAGATCTGCATTTTCCGGTGAAAAAACGGGGAAAGAGGACTGGGTGAAGATGTATAAATTATATCAGAAATTCCGGGGAGGTGTGCTTGCGGAACTGAAAGGCAGGAGGCGCTGGGTATTTTTGTATATGAAAGCGTTATAAATAGCGAAAAGACTATCATGGTATAATTCTTTAGAGAAGTATCAGATTCTGAGCAGACAAAAAGAGCAGTTCGGAATAAACAAGAACTGCTCTGAATGTGATTCTTCTCAATTGTACCAATTCGCGGACGTTTAGCCTGAAATGATATGGGGATAGTATTTTCCCTCATTTGATAAAAATTCCAGATTTCGGATAAAACTGTAAGAAATCAATGGAAAAACCGGCCGAAAAAATTTTTTTGGGCATGCTTCGCAGACCTTCCGTTGGGAGGTCTTGAAAAAACAGTATGAATGGAACTGCTGTTTAGCTTGGTTTTGCATATGTCCTTCCGAGTTGTTCCATACTCGCACAGCCACATTCCGAACAGACACGGATATCATAATTCCAGACAGCCTTTAACAGTTCTGCTATAGATAAATCTGTATATTGTCGCTTGAATTTCTGGTATCCTTGTAGTTTGAAAATCAATTTCAGATTTTTTGATTTCATACGGTTATTTAGGAAACCATAGTAACGGATTTTTTGGAATCCTGATGGAAGTACATGCATCAGAAATCTTCGGATGAATTCTGTGTTCGGAAGAGTGATTTCCCGTTTAGGGTCACCGGGTTTTATTCCACGTGCCGAAAAAGTGGTTTCTGATTGTGTGACAGAGAGAATCCTGCTGTTGGAAATAGCAATCTTATGGGTATATCGTCCCAGATATTCGATTGCATTCCCAAAACCATTGAACGTCTCTTTGATGTAAGGACACCAGTCTTTTTCATATAGATTGTTTTTCCATTCTTTCCAACAGTAAGAGTTCTGGAGTTCTTTACAGGAAGAGGAAAAGGACAGCATTCTGTTCCGATAATAATTCTCTAGATGGGCAAGATATTTTCCTTTGAATTTATCGCGAAGCACTTTAACGGGAATAAAAAAAGTCCCTTTGGATTTCCGGATCTTTTGATCAGCAGTCAGACCGCCTCCGGATACGATACAATGCATGTGCACATGATAATCCAGTTCCTGGTTCCACGTGTGAAGAACCTGAATAATGCCGGGCGTTGCTCCGAGATACCTCTGATTTTGGGATAATTCCAGAAGTGTTTCGGCGGAACATCTGTGCAGAAGATTGTACAGGAGTTTCTGATTACAGTAGATCAGGGAGTTCAGTTCATGTGGGAGTGTGAACACCACATGAAAGTAAGGGGTGTCAATGACCTCTGCTCTCCGCTTATCTGCCCAGATTTCCATTCGTACAGCCTGGCAGTTGGGGCAGTTCCGATTCCGGCAGG
Organism: Roseburia hominis; assembly: GCA_040702975.1. NCBI lineage: Bacteria > Bacillati > Bacillota > Clostridia > Lachnospirales > Lachnospiraceae > Roseburia > Roseburia hominis. The sequence goes on along the minus strand of CP159990.1, from coordinate 3,017,240 downwards.
AATTGTGGTGGACTTGCGTATGTCCACAGACTGTACATTGGCTGATGTTACAGCCGAGTTTTCCGGTTTTACAGTTAAGGATGGCATGAGAAGTCTTTTCCTGAACACCGGACTGGTGATGTAAGGCAGAAAAATTTTCATAGGAATAGTGCCAGATTTGGGAAATTTTACTGTTTGTCAACAAGAGCACCTCCAAACTGGTCAAAAGGACTAAGTGCCGCCTGTACCCCATTACTGGCAAGATGGACATAAATAGTGGTGGATAACAGTGATTTATGTCCAAGGAGCTCTTTGATTGTGAGCAGGTCAGTGCCATTTTCATAAAGATGGGTGCCAAAAGCATGGCGAAACGAGTGGCAGGTGAGTTTCTCATTCCAACGAAAAGTTTTGCGGTATTGCACAAATTTATTAGAGAAACTAGTAGAGCTATAGGGTGCATTTTCCTTTCGGTTCGCAGGGAAAAGCCAGTTTTTGGGTTTTCCACATTGGAACCAATAAGCAGTAAGTAAATCCAGGGCATACTTTGAAAGGATAGCGTACCTGGAAGAACGGTTCTTTGCATGCCGGATAAAGATCCTCATCTGTTTGCGGTCGATATCCTCATAACGGAGGGAACAGACTTCACCGAGACGAAGCCCGGAAGAATACATGAGAACAAGCATGGTTTTTTCTTTTATATCAGGGATATCGGAAAAATAACCAGAGATTTCTTCTCTTGTAGGGACAAACGGGATATAAGTGTCGAACTTACGTAGGGGGAGGTGGGTAGCATCCCAGGGCTTATGAAGAACATACATGGTAAAAAAACGGAGCTGGGAAATCGCACAGTTAATGGTGCGGTCAGACAGGTTTCTGCTATATGAAAGCCATCTGACAAAATCACGCAGTTCTGACCATGTCACTTCTTCAGGCTGTTTATGAAGAAAACATTCAAGATAGTCCAGGTAAGCGCGAATGTAGGTACAGTAAGCAGATAAGGTATGGTCAGTAAGACCGCGAAGGGAAATCATTTCCCGAAAAGTATTGAAATATTTGTCCATGATAAAAAACTCCTTTGTGATGAAATGAAAAGTAATGTATTCCTCACGCAAGAAGGCGGTGGACGAATAAAAAAATAAGATAAGTAGTTGTTGAGTTTAAAAATCCATGATAAACTAAGCATAGCAGTTTTCTTGTATTGTTTTAGGTTGTCTTGTGGTGATTCAACAATAAAACAAATATAAAAAAACTGCTACTTTTATTTTGAGAAAAATGAAATTTTCAAGAAAAAGTAGTGGAATCACGTACTTAGGGCTAGCCGTCGCGTTAGCGACTTGGTACAATGTCGTTAGACATTATACTGCGCATAGATTTCTGCGTTCACCGCAGAAATGTGAGCGCTAAAATCTCCCGGAGGGGCCATGATTCGAAGAATCATGGTAAAGTGAGTCATCAATAGTGTAATGTGCGGTATACCACCTAAGAAAATATCAGGTGGTATACCGCACATTTATCTATGATGCTCCGTCTATTCTTCCGCACTCTGCGGAATGAAGGTGCGTGCACGGATTCCATTGATTTCCACCCGGTCGTCGACTCCGATGACGAGGCATTTGCGGCCATCGATCACGCGCGTCTCTACAAGCCCAATGAATTCCGGACTGATCTGGATCGTGACCTCCGGCGCCTTGATCTCAAATTTTTTGGTGTTCGCAATATTTGTGGCCAGTAAGGTCGCGTGTTCTCCGGCGGCCGCGTTAAACTGTTCATCGAAGGTTTCCAGTTTCTCTTCATCAACCCCGCTCTTGGTAAGAAGGTATTTGACCTCCGCTTTATCGAGGGCGAGCGGTTCCGGATTGTCAGCGTTTTGCTCGATCAGCTCGTTCAGATTCTCATGAATATTCTTCACCACTTCATAACCACAGTCATCGCCGAGCGTGTCCTCGATCAGCGCCTTGAAGGTCTCCTTCTGGCTGTCTGCGGTGAGAGGGGGACGCAGCCCAGCAGAGTGTCGGTCAGTCCGTTGGACAGATTCTCCGCATTCTTTGAGTAGTAAAGAAGATTGTGGATATCGGTGCTTCTGTCATTGAAGGCCGGGAATAGAAAACCGGCGTCCGGCATTTCCACGATCCAGTCGCGGACGCGCTCGTGGAAGCTGTTCTCGTCAGCGTGGTAGCTGAGGCCGGGCTTGGAGAGCTTTACCGGGCAGATGCTGCAGAGAATATAGTCGTAGACCTCATCGGAGGCATCGAACATCTCACTGCCGTCGGAAGCCTTTCCGGGAATGTCATATGCGGCGTGAATCAAAAGGATCAGGTAATTCTCACTATAATCATAGGCATCGATCACCCGGTTATAGAAATCTTCCAGCAGCGCTTCATCGGTCAGACGGCTGTTCCTGAGCTTTAAGAGGAATTCCTGCGTGCCTCCCTCGGACTCCGTCTCCAGCGGAAATTCCATGTTCAGCAGGTTCTTCCCGATGGTGCCTGAGAGGGTCTTGCGGAATATGTCAAAATATTTGAAGATCTCTTCTTCGGGAAGGGAGAGAAAGGCTTCTTTTAACTCCGTCTTCTTTTCTTTTTCTCCGTCCACATAGCAGCCGCAGATTCGCGTGATCGCGCAGTTCGTCGGTGTAAATTGTTTCTTGATTTCGGTTACTTCTTTTTTATTCATATGTATAATCTCCCCTTTGTGTATGGTTTAGTATCGCGCAGCATTTTCGCAAAGATAAGTATACCGTAATTTTTGAAAAAGGACAAATATTAAATTATTATAAATTTCCAGGAAAGGATAAAAACGTCATTGATTCTTTGGAAACCAGGTAATAGAATAAAAGAATAGCCGACAGGAGGAGTATGTATATGTCAAAATATTGCGTGAAGAAACCGTTTACCGTGCTGGTGGGCGTTGTGATGGTACTGGTGCTTGGATTCATCAGTTTTACGAAGATTACGACCGATCTGCTGCCCACGATCACCCTGCCCTATGTGGTGGCAATCACTACATATCCGGGAGCGACGCCCGAAAAAGTGGAGAGTTCTGTGACCGAGATTCTGGAGAGTTCTCTTGGAACGGTAAATGGCGTGGAGAATGTGACCAGTACGTCCTCTGAGAATTTCAGTATGGTCATGTTGGAATTTGAGGACGATACGAATATGGATAGTGCCATGGTGAAGCTGTCGACGGCGGTGGAGCAGTTGAAAGATGCGCTGCCTGAGGAGGCGGGATCCCCGATGTTGATGGAGATTTCACCTGATATGCTGCCGACCATGATGGTGAGCATGGATTATGAGGGAAAGGATATCAAGGAACTGAGCCGTTTTGCAGAAGATACGCTGATTCCCTATCTGGAACGGCAGGAGGGCGTGGCCAGCGTGACGGCTACGGGGCTTACTGAGGAGAAGGTTGAACTGCGCCTGAATCAGAGTAAGATCGATAATGTAAACGACCGGCTTCTTGCCAAGCTGGACAGTACCTTTGCCGAGGCGAAGGCAACCTTAGATGAAAAAGAAGGGCAGCTAAATGCGGCGGCAGGCGAGATAAAAAATGGAAAGAAGAAGCTGGCAGACGAGCAGGACGCTACCTATGACGAGCTGGCAAAATATAGTCAGATGCTTGATGAGGCAGTTGCAACGTCGGCGGCCTATCAGGCGCAGGTAAATGGCCTTAAGGCCAACCAGGCGGCGCTCCAGGCGGAGAAGAAGATCTATGAAGAGCAACTTAAGCTGGTATATGATCAGATTAACGAAGCCCTGAAAGATTTGTGCTCAAAGAATCCGGAGCTGGGGGATACGCAGCTTGATATTTCAGATATTCTGGCAGATACGAGCCAGGAGACCTTTGAGAAGATCCGTGCAGCTCTGGAAGAGATGATTAAGGCGCAGCCGGACGATCCAAAGCTGGGTGAATTGCTGGAGAATTTTACCTGGGAGAACCTTGCAAAACTGGAACAAGTCGTATTTATCCGGGTTCCGCAGATCAATACCGAGCTTGCCAATTTGAATACAGAGATTCTGGCTTCACAGGCGGTTCTGGATCAGGTCAACCAGCAGGTGGCTGTGGCGAAGAGTAACTATACCTCTGTGGAGAAAGGGAAACTTACCGCTGCCGCAGCATTTGGGGCGGCGAGTGCCCAGCTTGCGGCGGGAGAGAGCCAGATCACTTCGGCCCAGGCCCAGCTTGATGTGGCGCGTAAGCAGTATGAGGACGCCCGCAAGACCGCTTTGGAGAGTGCGAATATCGACGCACTTGTGGATATGAATACCCTGTCCAAGCTCATTTACGCACAGAATTTTGAGATGCCTGCCGGATATATCAAGGAAGGCGAGAGCCAGATCATGCTGAAAATCGGAGATGAGTTTGACTCTATTGATGAGCTGAAGAACACCCTGCTCTGCAATCTTGAGGGCGTTGGCGACGTGCGTCTGGGTGATGTGGCGGACGTATCTATCGTGGACAATGCAGATGAGAGCTATGCGAAGATCAATGGGAATGATGCGGTCATGCTCAGTATCATGAAGTCTTCGACAGCGGGCACATCAGATGTGTCTAAGGCGCTGAACCGGGCGCTTGAGGATCTGGAAGAAGAGTACGATGGCCTCCGGTTCGTACCGATGATGGATCAGGGAGACTATATCAAGCTGATCGTCGATTCCGTGCTGCAGAACCTGATTGTGGGAGCTGTCCTGGCGATTATTATTTTGGCCTTGTTCTTAAAAGATGTAAAACCGACGGTAGTTGTGGCTTTCAGTATCCCGCTTAGTGTGCTGTTTGCCATTGTGCTGATGTATTTTTCAGATGTGACACTGAATATTATTTCTCTGTCCGGCCTGGCGCTGGGCGTGGGTATGCTGGTGGATAACTCCATCGTTGTCATTGAGAATATTTACCGTCTGCGAAGCGAGGGAGTTCCGGCCCCGAAGGCGGCGGTGCTCGGCGCGAAACAGGTGGCAGGAGCGATTTTTGCCTCCACGCTTACGACGATCTGTGTATTCCTTCCGATCGTGTTCACGGAAGGTATGACAAGGGAGCTGTTTACGGATATGGGCCTTACCATTGCCTATTCCCTGCTTGCGAGTCTTGTGGTGGCGCTGACCTTTGTTCCGTCTATGAGTGCGACCGTCCTGAGAAAGAGTAAAGAAAAACAGCACCCGCTTTTTGATAAGGTGATGGTACTTTATGAGAAGGTGCTGCGTTTCTGCCTGCGGGTGAAGGTGGTGCCGCTGGGACTTTCGATTGCCCTTCTCGTAGTGGCCGTATGGGGAACAGCCCGCATGGGAATGGAGATGATTCCCAGTATGAGCAGTGATTCGATCAATGTCTCTGTACAGATGAATGAGGAGCTGGATCAGGAGAGTATTTACAAGAAAGCAGATGAGCTTCTGGAAGCTATGACAGAGCTTGAGGGCGTTGAGACGGTGGGCGTCATGTCCGGCGGAAGTACCGTCAGCATGGCGTCTATGACAGGGGGAAGTGCATCTTCCGGGGAGAAGCAGACCCAGTTTACCTTCTATGCACTCTTAGATGAGGAGCATGCCAATGACGGAGATGCGATTTCCAAGAAGATCACGAAGCTGGGAGAAGGAAAAGATGAGGAGTATGAGCTGGAGGCAGCCGCTTCTGGTATGGATATGTCGGCGCTTGGCGGCAGTGGAATGCAGATCGATATTCAGGGAGAGGATCTGGACACCTTACTTGCGATCAGTGAAGATGTGATGGAAATACTCGGAAAAGTGGACGGCTTTGAGGAGATCACCAATGGACAGGAAGAGGGCGATGTGGGAATCAAGCTGGCCCTTGATAAAGACGCGGCCATGAGAAATGGTCTGACGGTGGCGCAGATTTACAGTGAGCTTGCCGGCAAATTAAAGACCGAGGCGAAGGCCACGAATCTGACTCTTGATGGAAATGACTATCAGGTGCTGATCGTCGATGAAGCGAATCCTCTCACAGTGCAGAACCTGTTGGAATATGAGTTCGAGACGACGAAGAAAGATGAAGAGGGAAACGATGTCAAGGAAACGCACAAATTAAAAGAGTTTGCGACGACCGAGGACGCGAACAGTATTGCTTCAATACGGAGAGACAACCAGGCCCGGCAGATGTCGGTGACGGCAGTTACAAAGGAGGGCTACAATACGACCCTTCTGGGACGTGAGGTGGAGAAGCTTCTTGACGAGTATCAGGTGGCGGAGGGTTATACGGTGGAGATGGCCGGAGAGGTCATGAATGTCCAGGAGACGATGATCGACCTGATTCAGATGATCGCCCTCGCGATTGCGTTCATTTATATGATCATGGTGGCGCAGTTCCAGAGCCTGCTGTCGCCGTTTATCGTACTGTTCACCATACCGCTTGCATTTACAGGAGGGCTTCTGGCGCTCTGGGGAACCGGACAGACCCTGTCTATGGTCGCTATGATGGGATTTTTGGTGTTGGCAGGCGTGGTCGTAAATAATGGTATTGTATTTGTGGATTATGTGAATCAGCTCCGGCTTGCCGGGCGCGGGAAAAGGGAAGCACTGGTAGAGACCGGAAAGACTCGTATGCGTCCGATTTTGATGACGGCTCTTACGACGATCCTTGCTATGTCTACGCTGGCGTTTGATCAGGAGATGACAGCCGCGATGAGTAAAGGCATGGCGACGGTCACCATCGGAGGACTGACCTACGCCACTTTCATGACCCTCTTTATTGTGCCGGTGCTCTACGACATTTTCTTTAGACGTGAGCTCAAGGTGGTCGACGTGGATTCCGATGTGGATACGGACGAGGAAAATATCGTGCTGGCGATTGACCAGTCCTTTGCCGAGGCGGCGGATCAGGCTATGGATAAGGACGTGGGGGAGAAAGAAATTGGAGAGATTCCGGAACTTGAAGCGGAAGATGCAGAGCCGGTGCGTGATGAGGAGATTCGATTCCCTATAGATGAGGAATAGAAGAAATCGGCGGATTGAAAGGAAAGAGAGTTTGGCATGGATACAGATCAGTTAAAAAATAAGAAGATAGCGGTTGTGGGAATCGGCGGAGTGGGCGGTTACCTGGCGGGAATGCTGATCAAGGCATTTCCGCATGTGACGCTGGTCGCCAGAGGCGGGCGAAAAGAATCCATAGAGAAAAACGGGCTGATTCTTCACAGTGATTACCATGGAGAAATCGCTGTGCAACCGGAGAAGGTGGTGGATTCCTGCCGCAGACTAGAACACCAGGACTATGTATTTATCTGCGTGAAGAATTATTCTCTGGAAGAAATCTGCCGGGATCTGGCGGAAAGCATCGATGAGAACACGGTGGTCATTCCGGTGATGAACGGCGCGGACCCGGGAGAAAAGACGAGAAAACTGCTGGGAAAAGGAATCGTGGTGGATTCGTTGATTTATATTGTGGCATTTGCTAATGCAGATTACTCGATTACCCAGCAGGGCGATTTCGCAAATCTCAGAATCGGCGTCAGGAATGCGTCGGCAGAAGAGGAAGCACGTGTGAAAGAGGTCGCCGGGATTTTGGGGGCCGCCGATATTGACAGTAAGATCGCGGAGGATATTGAGCGGGAGATCTGGCGGAAATATATTTTAAATTGTGCCTATAATGTGGAGTCTGCCTATTATGACAATACGATCGGCCAGCTTCGCAGCGATCCGGTCAAGGCGTCGGAGTATGAGGCTCTCGTGAATGAGGCGTTCGCGGTGGCCCGGGCGAAGGGCGTGCAGGTGACTGGGGAGCATGTGGCGGCGATAATCCATCGGTTCTATTTTGAACTTGCAGAGAACGCGACCAGTTCCCTGCAGCGGGATATCAGAGCCGGGCGAAGGAACGAACTGGATACCTTTGGCGGTTATCTGGTGCGGGAGGCGGAGAGGCTTGGAATAGAGGTTCCGGTGTCGGAGCGGATGTATGAAGGGCTAAAGACGCGATAGGGTATGGCAAATAAGAAATTTAGGTTGCCAGAAAAAGTGGATTGGTTTATGATAAAATTACGAAAAGATTGTAACCAATAGTGAAAGGATAGTCCTGAATGAACCATTATATTACAGAAATTAAAATAGAAGAATTAAGACATTTGTCTGATATTTGCATTGAACTTAATAGGGACAGAAGGGTTCATCTGCTCTTGACAGGAAAAAACGGGTCGGGAAAAACTACGGTTTTAAGAGCACTCAAAAAATATTTATCGGCAATTGCCGATAATAAGTTGGAGAATCTGGAAAAGAATTACAAGGAAGGAATTTCTGTTGATTTTAACGAAACCGCTGGTTTGTGTAGAGCATTTCGGGAAGGGCAGTTTATTCTGGCGTTTTATGGAGCAGACCGAAAGACGGGGATTATAAAGCAAAATGGTGCAGAAGATGTCGTTTTGGATACCAGTTATTCATTGGAGGAGAACCCGGGGCAGGTGCTTCTCAAATATCTGGTACATCTGAAAACGCAACAGGCATATGCAAGGAACGAGGGGGATATCGAAACAGTACAGATGCTGGATCAGTGGTTTGAACGTTTTGTATCCGCTTTAAAGGTATTGCTTGATAATCAGAGTATAGAATTAAGATATGACTATAAGAATTACAATTTTGAAATCAAAGAAGATGGAAGGAATGCTTTTGGTTTTGACCAGCTTTCTGATGGGTATTCCGCAGCTATACAGATTGTTGCAGATTTGATTCTGAGAATGGAGCAGAATTGGCTGAAGAAAGGCATTTTGAGTTCCTATGATGCGGAAGGTATTGTTCTGATTGATGAGCTGGAGACACATTTGCACATAGGCTTACAGAAAACGATATTGCCATTTCTGACGGAGTTCTTTCCAGGAATACAGTTTATCGTGTCGACACATTCCCCATATATTCTGAATTCTGTTGGGAATTGTGTGATTTATGATTTGGAAAATAAGTTCCGTATGGAGGACATGTCAGGGTATTCGGCTGAAGGAATCGTAGAGGGATATTTTGAGCAGGATTCTTATTCGGATCTGCTTTTACGAAAAGTAAAACGATACGGAGAATTGGTGGAATTGAAAAATCCGACAGATGATGAGAGAGCGGAACGAGCTGTATTGTTAATGGAAATGAAGCAACTGTCAGGGGATTTGGCAAGAGATGCGAGAAATGCGTTTGAGGAAATAGAGGATAGAAGGAAGCGGAATGATAAAGTATAGTCGTAGGGAAACGCCCAGGGCGAAAGCGGCGATAGAAGCACTAAAGATAGCCAAGGAGAGTAGGGGCAGCTATAATACACCGGAGGTAAATGCGGCTCTTGCCGAGTTGTTTAGGGGTAAATGCTATATTTGTGAAAATAAGGAAGGGGTTTCTTCTTATCAAATCGAGCATCTGGTACCTCATCGAGGTAATCCAGAATTGAAATATGATTGGAATAATCTGTTTTGGTCGTGTGCGCACTGTAATAATATAAAAAATGCTAAATATGAACCAATATTGGATTGTACCAAAGTTGAGGCTGATAGAAAGATTGCATTTCGTAAAGAAGGGTACTTTGGCAGAGATGAGAAGTTTGAGTTCTTGGCTTTGGAGGATAGTGTTGAGGTTGAGAATACAGTTGCTTTATTGTATGAAGCCTATTATGGTTCGACTCCGCAAAAGAGGCTGGAGGCTACCAATATCAGAAGGGCGTTGAGACGAAATTTATCAGATTTTAAGAATTTGATTCGTGAATACGATGAAGCGGAGGAGTATGATAAAGAGGATTTCAAATATGCAATCAGAAGAGAGGTGGAGGAGGGAGCTCCGTTCGCAGCATTCAAACGTTGGTTGTTATGGGATAATAAAGAAAAATATAGAAATTTGATAGAATTTTGCAATCTTGCCGATTCGCCGGCTTCGTAGGGATTAGGTAAGGGCATCAGAATGCGAGCCCCTCTTAAATGAAGCGTTTGCGGTGGCATGGCGAAGTTATTTAGTCTGTTTATCTGCACAACAATAAAAGATTTAAAACAAATCAACCATGACACAATGTTGTCATGGTTGATTTGCTACAATACAGTTAAAAAATGCGGAGGGAATCAGTATGAGCGGACAATTTATAAATTTAACGAGCAGTAATATAGAAAAAGAGCATTTGTGTTGTGCTATTGCAGACAAAAAACATCAGGCCGGAGTGGCCGTAAAGCGGCAGTGGTTGAAGGAGCGGCTTGCCGAGGGACATGTTTTCCGTAAACTTGACGAAAAAGGAAAAGTATTTATTGAGTATGCTCCTCTGGAGAAGGCATGGGTACCTGTTTATGGAGAGGATTATTTGTATATTTATTGTCTTTGGGTGGCCGGTTCCTACAAAGGGAAAGGCTATGGGAAAGCCCTTATTGAGTATTGCATCAATGATGCGAAAGAAAAGAAGAAAGCAGGAGTATGTGTTCTTAGCTCAAAAAAGAAGAAACCGTTTCTGTCAGAGAAAAAGTTTTTTCTGAAATACGGGTTTGAGGTCGTAGATACAGTGGGAAATGATTATGAACTATTGGCACTGTCATTTGACGGAAAAAAGCCCCGTTTTTCTGAAAGCGCGAAGGAAATGAAGATAGATAGTGACGGACTGACGATATACTATGGTTTGCAATGTCCGTATATTCCGGATTGTGCCAGGCAGGTGCAGGAATACTGTACGGGAAAAGACATACCGTTACATTTAATCGCTGTGGATACTTTGGAAAAAGCAAAAAACCTTCCCTGTGTTTTTAATAACTGGGCCGTTTTTTATAATGGAGTTTATGAAACTAACCATCTTCTGAACGAAACGTTTTTGAAGAAAAAATTTCCATTGTAGAAAAAAGAGTGCCACCTTATAATGACGGACACGCTTAAAGGCAGTCTGACCGATTATAAGGCGGCACACTTTTTTATTTCATAGAAAAGTGTGTCCTATGACATACAATACGTTCCGTGAGGGTGCCTGGTGCCACCCGGTTAACACTGATTGGAACGGAGTGAAAAACTTTCTACATCATACTCATAAGCACCTGGTTTACCAGCTTGCCGTCGGCTTTCCCTTTTACCTTCGGCATCAGTTCCTTCATGATGCGGCCTTTGTCCTTTGCGGTGGGCGTTTCAATCCCCAGAGCGGCGAGAACGGAGGCAATCACTTCTTTGATCTCGGCTTCGTCCATCAGCTTCGGTGCGTACTGTTCCAGAACGGCGATTCGTTTCTGGCATTCTTCAATAATATCTGTGCGGTCTGCGGGAGTCATCTCCAGGGTTTCCTTGGTCTGTTTGATCTCCTTCATGATGACCTGGACTTCCTCTTCCTCAGTCAGATCGGCGCGTTTGTCGATCGCTTTGTTCTTAAGAGCGGCCAGAAGAGAGGATAAGGTCTCTTTTGTGTCCTTGTCCTTTGCCTTCATAGCGGCTACCATGGCGCTTCTTACTTCATCAATCTTACTCATAATCTATCCCTCCATTTATTCAAACTGTTCAGTCTATCCCTGTATCACCTAAGCTGACTAAAGGGATTCTTCATTTATTATACATCGCTGGTAAAAAATTACCAGCATAAAGTGCAGATTTGGAAGATTTTATCAGAAGCAAGTTGAAATATAGAATTGGAAATGGTAGAATTTCTAGTAGTTACGAGTATGGGAAACAGAATTTCAGATTACATTATGCTTGGAAGTAAAGAAAGTATTTCGCCAAAAGGAAGTGAAGGTTTGAGCGAAAGCCTGGGATTTTGAGGCGGGAGATTGGGAAAAATAATAGGTATGTACGGAGGATAACGGAAATGAAGGATATCATGGAGCAGGCGATGCTTGAGGGAAGGAAGGAGATTCCCTTCGGCGAGACAGCCTCCTATATTCCGGAGCTGGGAAGAGTGGACAAGAATCAGCTCGGACTTAGCATTTTCACCAGTGACGGAAGACGTTATAGTGTTGGAGATACAAAGGTACGGTTTACCATACAGAGTATTTCCAAGGTTATTTCGCTGGCGGTCGCGCTGGAAAAATGTGGATTTGACAAGGTTTTTGATAAGGTGGGAATGGAACCGTCGGGGGACGCGTTTAATTCGCTGGTAAAGCTGGACCTTTCCAGTAATTATCCCTTTAACCCGATGATCAATTCCGGAGCCCTGGCGATTGCGGGATACCTGGTGCAGGTGACAGATTTTGAGGAAATGCTGAATATTGCCAGAAAACTCTGCCTGGACGAGGAGATTGTGATGGACGAGGCGGTCTATCAGTCTGAGATGAGTCACATTTCCCGAAACAAGGCGATTGCCTATCTGTTGGAAAGTAAAGGGATTATCAAAGTAGATGTGGAAAAATGTCTGGATCTCTATGTGCGCATGTGTTCCTTAAGCGTTACGGCGGAGAGTCTGGCGGGATTTGGGCTGGTGCTGTCGACGGACGGGCTTCACCCGATTACCGGGCGGCGTCTCTTAAACAGTGATGTGGTCCGGGTTGTGGAGACGATCATGCTGACCTGCGGAATGTACGATGGTTCGGGGGAATTTGCGGTGCGTGTCGGCATTCCTACCAAAAGCGGCGTGGGCGGCGGACTTCTGTCGGTCGTGGACCGGCGTATGGGAATCGGAATCTTTGGACCGGCATTGGATAAGAAGGGAAATAGTATTGCGGGGCGGAGTATGCTGCAATATTTGTCAAAGGAACTGAGTCTTCATATGTTTGCGCCGAGGATTCCGGGAATGCGGTGGTAGAAGGAGGATAACAATGGGGTGCATGCTGTGTCCGAGAAGATGTGGCTCGGACAGAGAGAACGGAAAAACAGGATTTTGCGGGGAGACGGCAGCAGTGCGTGTGGCACGTGCTGCCCTTCATATGTGGGAGGAGCCTTGCATCTCAGGGACGGAAGGGTCCGGGACCGTATTTTTTACCGGGTGCACGCTGCGGTGCGTATACTGCCAGAACCATCAGATTTCTGTCGGAGATGTAGGGAAGATCGTATCTGAGGAGAGGCTGGCGGAGATTTTTCTGGAGCTTTTGGAAAAAGGGGCAAATAATATCAATCTGGTGACGCCGACTCATTTTGTGCCGCAGATCATTCGGGCGCTTGACAAGGCAAAGAGCCGGGGAATGCATCTTCCGGTGGTGTACAATACGGGCGGTTATGAGTGCGAAGAGACCTTGAAAATGCTGGAAGGCTATGTAGACGTGTATTTGCCGGATTTTAAATATATGAGTGTTAAGCATGCCGGGCAGTATTCGGCAGCGCCGGATTATCCGCAGGTCGCGATGAGGGCAGTTGCTCAGATGGTAAAGCAGACGGGCTCCCCCGTGTTTGATGAGCGGGGAATGATGGTAAAAGGCGTGATCGTGCGGTATTTATTACTGCCCGGGTGCCTCGGTGACGCTAAAAAAATCGTGGAATATTTGTATCGGACTTATGGAAATCAGATCTATATGAGTCTTATGAATCAGTATACGCCGCTTAACACGCTGGATAGAGAAAAGTATCCGAGGCTGGGGAACAAGGTGAGTGAGCGCGCCTATGAACGGCTGGTTGACTATGCCATTTCCTTGGGGGTGGAGCAGGCGTTTATCCAGGAGGGCGAGACGGCAAAGGAAAGTTTTATTCCGCCGTTTACGTTGGAAGGAGTATAAAATGAAACGACAGGTAGATTTGAAGGAAATATCAGACGGAAGGTTATATGGCAGTAATGATTTGGTGAAGGCAGACTGCGGTGATTGCGCGGGGTGCTTTGCGTGCTGCTGCAACATGGGGCAGTCAATCATTCTCGATCCGCTCGACGTATTTCGATTAACGAAAGGGCTGAATATGAGTTTCGAGGAGCTTTTGGCCGGGAAAGTAGAACTGCATGTGGTCGACGGTCTGATTCTGCCTAATTTGAAAATGCAGACGGAAAATGCGAGAGGCGTGGCCGAAGGCCCGGAGGAAGCAGGTGGGAAATGCGGGTTTTTGAGCGAATCCGGGCGTTGCACGATTCACGCCATCAGACCGGGAATCTGCCGGTTGTTTCCGCTGGGGAGATATTACGAAAATGGGGGATTCCAGTATTTTCTCCAGGTACATGAGTGCCGAAAGGAAAATCGGGCGAAGGTGAAAGTGAAAAAGTGGATTGATACCCCGGAACTTAAGCGGTATGAGAAATTTGTGAATGACTGGCATTATTTCCTGATGGATATGGAAGAGAGGGTGAAGGAGAACCCCTGGGAGATGAAGGCGGTATCCATGGAGATCCTGAAAAGATTTTATTTGATTCCGTATGAGGAAGGGGATTTTTATTCCCAGTTCGAGGCGAGGCTTAGGGAAGCGGAGCCGATGCAAAATAGTACAGAAGAATAGAGGCATAGAAATGAATTTTGAAATGACAGGACTTGGGACGATTATTAATGTAGTTGGCATTATTGCAGGAGGAATCCTGGGGAGAGTTTGTGGAAGTTTTCTGAAAGAGCGCTATCAGGATACTTTGAATAAGACCTGCGGTGTCTGCGTTCTTTTCATAGGAATCGGCGGCGCGATGGAGGGTATGCTCACCGTAAACGGCGATTCTGTTGCGAGCGGCAGTTCCATGCTGATTGTGATTTGTATGGTGCTGGGAGCATTGTTGGGAGAACTTTTGAATTTGGAAGATAAAATGGAACAATTTGGCGAGTGGCTGAAAAAGAGGACAGGGAATTCCGGGGAGAAGCGGTTTGTGGAAGGATTCGTGACGGCTTCTTTGACCGTGAGCATTGGGGCGATGGCCATTGTGGGTGCAATCGAGGACGGTCTGACCGGAGATTATTCGATTCTGGCGACCAAGGCCGTGCTGGACTTCATAATCGTTCTTGTCATGACCTGTTCTCTGGGAAAAGGGTGTGTCTTTTCCGCAATACCGGTCGCCGCGATCCAAGTAACCTTCACCTGCCTGGCCGGATTTATGAAACCGCTTATGACAAAGCTGGCGCTGACATATCTGTCCATGATCGGTTCAATCCTTATTTTCTGTGTGGGACTCAATCTGGTCTGGGGGAAAAAGATACGTGTGGCAAACCTTCTCCCGGCGATTATATTTGCGGTAGCGATATCATTTATGGCATAGGTTAAGCAATTTATTCCAAGATATTGGCTTGTTTGAAGTTGCATAGGAAATAGATATTGTAAAGTAGGCAATGGTGATTTCATAATATGAGAAAGGAAAGAAAATGGAAGAGAAACGATTAGAGGCATTTGAAAAAATGCTCCTGGCAGTGCAGGAAAACTACAGGGACGTGAATCAGAAAATGGAAAGACTCAAAGGGGAAGGAAAGGTGAAATCTGCCACCTACAGGCAGCTTATGGGAAACAAAGTAATGTATCAGAATATGCTGTCTTTGTATAAAATCTATGATTTAATCGATGAGGCATAGAATAATCTATAAAAATATGCAGGAAAGAGTTTCCATAAAGGAAAATGTGTGATAAAATAGTTCGGTTATAAAATGATTTGAATTTAAAATAAAACAAATGGAGGAAAAACCAAATGAATCCACTTAAGAAAATGTATTGTCGAATATTTCAGGGAGCATTTAAACTGGCATTGCCAGTGTTGCCTTATCGGAGACCTAAAACCGTAAAGAGTGTTAAACTTCTGCCTGATGTGTTGAAAAAACGGGGCTGTGATCGGGTGCTCATCGTGACGGACGCCGGAATTATGCAGTTAGGACTTACCAAAAGGTTGGAAAAGGCTTTGACGGAAAATCAGATCGGCTATTCTATTTACGATAAGACGGTAGCGAATCCGACGACTGTAAATGTGGCGGAGGCATTGGAACTGTATGAGCAGGACGCGTGCAGTGCAATCATCGGTTTTGGGGGCGGCTCCAGTATGGACTGTGCGAAAGCAGTGGGCGCCCGGGTCGCTAAGCCGAAACAGTCCCTTGCAAAGATGAAGGGGATTTTGAAGGTACATAAGAGGATTCCGCTCTTGATTGCCATTCCGACTACGGCGGGAACGGGCAGCGAGACAACGTTGGCGGCAGTGATCACGGACGCCCAGACAAGGCATAAATACGCAATCAATGATTTCCCGCTGATTCCGCGTTATGCGGTGCTTGACCCGAAGGTGACTTTAAGCCTGCCGCCACATATTACGGCGACGACCGGAATGGACGCCCTGACTCATGCGGTGGAGGCATATATCGGGAATTCAACTACGCCCGGGACGAGAAAAGATGCGCTGATGGCAGTGAAATTGATATTTGAAAACCTGGATATCGCTTACAGCGATGGTGCAAATGTGGAAGCGAGAAGTAATATGCTAAAGGCCTCATACTATGCGGGCTGTGCATTTACGAAATCTTATGTGGGATATGTACATGCTGTTGCGCATTCTCTTGGCGGGGAATATAATGTACCTCATGGCCTGGCAAATGCGATTCTTCTCCCGTTTGTGCTGGAAGTTTATGGAGAAAAAATATATAAGAAATTAAAACAGCTTGCCGTTGCGGCAGGTATTGCAGATGCGGACACTCCGGAAGCACAGGCGGCAGAGGCTTTTATTGAAGAGATCAAAGCTATGAAAAAACGGTTTGGGATTGGAGATACGGTGCCGGAGATTCAGGAAGAGGATATTACCAAGCTGGCACATTACGCAGATAAGGAGGCCAATCCGCTCTACCCGGTTCCGGTGCTGATGGACGCCGGTGAGCTGGAGACATTTTACTATATGCTGCTTTCTGTTTAAGGGCGGTTATAGAACTGAAATTTGATAAATGTAGAAAGGACGGCGTCGAGCTATGAATAAGGCAGAAATCAGGCAGATCGTAGAGGACCAGAGAACGTATTTCCATTCTGGTGTGACTTTGGAGGTGGAGTTTCGGATCGAGGCTCTTAGGAAGCTGAAGGCCAGTATCCAAAGCCATGAAGAGGAGATTAATGAGGCGATTAAAAAAGACCTGGGGAAGAGCGCATTTGAGAGTTACATGTGTGAGACGGGGCTGGTGCAAAGTGAGATTACCTATATGCTAAAGCATATCAGAAAATTTGCAAAAGAGAAACGGGTCATGACGCCTCTTGCACAATTCCATTCCCGAAGTTATAAAAAGCCGTCCCCATATGGCGTCGTGCTGGTGATGAGTCCATGGAATTATCCGTTCCTTCTCACGATTGAGCCTTTGGTAGATGCGATTGCCGCAGGAAATACGGCGGTGTTAAAGCCCAGTGCCTACTCCCCGAACACCAGTGAGATCATGAGGACCATCATAGAGGAGTGTTTCCATAAAAAATATGTGGCGCTTGTCACAGGAGGCAGGGCGGAAAATACATGCCTTTTGGAAGAACATTTCGACTATATTTTCTTCACCGGAAGTCAGGCAGTGGGGCGGGAGGTCATGAAACAGGCATCGCGCCATCTGACGCCGGTGACGCTGGAGCTTGGAGGGAAGAGTCCGTGCATCGTGGAAAAAAGCGCAAATATTAAGCTGGCGGCAAGGCGGATCGTGTTCGGAAAATACCTGAACTGCGGACAGACCTGCGTGGCGCCGGATTACATTTATTGCGATAAGATGATCAAAGATCAGTTGATTGCCGAGATGAAGCGGCAGATCCGCAGACAGTTTGGAAAACAGCCGCTGGCGAACGGAAATTACGGAAAGATGATCAATGAGAAACATTTTGACAGAGTCTGCGGCCTGATGGACAGCAGAAAAGTAGTGTTCGGAGGAAAGACGGACGCTGCGGCTCTGAAAATCGAGCCCACGATTATGGATCACGTGACGTTTGAAGATGCAGTTATGCAGGAAGAGATTTTTGGGCCGGTGCTTCCGGTCCTGACTTATGAATCTATCGATGCGGCGATTGAGAAGATCAACTCCATGCAGCACCCGCTGGCGCTCTATTTGTTTACGAACGATAAGGAGATCGCAGACAAAGTGACTTCACGGTGCGGCTACGGCGGAGGCTGTATCAACGATACGATCATTCATCTGGCGACCAGTGAGATGGGATTTGGCGGTTTTGGAGAGAGCGGAATGGGGTCCTATCACGGAAAGGACGGATTTGATACCTTTACGCATTACAAGAGTATTGTGGATAAAAAGACCTGGCTGGATTTGCCGATGCGGTATCAGCCATATAGGAAGATTTATGGGAAGCTGGTTCATATGTTTTTGAAATAGGGTGAGATTAGCTGAGATGAAAGAAATGAGAATAGATTCTTTAGGAGCAGGTAGGAATGTGGTCCGTCGCTTTTAAAGAATCTATTTTGTGTTGTCGGGCATAAACACGGTATCTATGGAACAGCCAAGGTAACAGAAGCAATAAATATGGAACGTATCCCGAGAGAAAATTTGAGACATTACCTGGACATGTAGAGGGTAATATTGTATAATGGTAATAGATAATATTTTATCTATAATGATACGAATTTTGAAAAATAGATAATATATTATCTTAAATATATTGTCTGAAACATTAGAAGCAGAGTAAATCAGTGGTACCGGAAAGGGAATGGAAAGTCATGGAAGCATTGTTATGGGAAACACCGGAGGAAATGGATAAAAAACTGGCCGGACGAGTAAGATTGATTCGGAAGAGGAAAAATATTTCGCAGGAAAGGCTAAGCGTTCTTAGCGGAGTCAGCTATGGTTCCATCAAAAGATTTGAAACGACCGGGCAGATTTCCCTTCTTGCGCTCACCAGGATCGCAGTTGCACTTGATTGTGCACAGGAGATTCGGGGAATGTTTCAAAAAGTGCCATATAGGAGCATTGAGGAGGTCATAAATGAAAGCAAATAAACATTTACAGGTATGCTATAAAGATCGGCTGGTAGGTACGCTGGCTTTGACAACGGACCGGAAAGCCGCTTTTGCATATGATGCTGATTGGCTGGAAAATGGATTTTCAATCAGTCCATTTTCTATTCCTCTCAAAGCGCAGGTTTTTGTGCCGGAAAAAGACTATTTTGGCGGCTTGTTCGGAGTATTTGCAGACAGTCTTCCGGACGCCTGGGGAAATACCTTGGGTAAGATTACCCAGATAATACCTTGTCATAATCTATAAAATAGAATACAATAGGAAAGAGGACAGGCAGTTCTGCTGCTTGGCAATAGAATGTAAAAATAATAATCAGAGGTGACTAAGATGGAAAAATTGCAGATTACGGACGATATTCGATATGTTGGCGTTAATGATCATGAGATTGATTTGTTTGAAGGTCAGTATGTGGTACCAAACGGAATGGCGTACAATTCTTATGTGATTCTTGATGAAAAAATAGCGGTCATGGATACGGTAGATATCCGTTTTACGCATGAGTGGCTGGATAATTTGAGTGAGGTTTTAGGAGACAGAAAGCCGGATTATCTGATCGTACAGCATATGGAGCCGGATCATGCCGCAAATATTCAAAATTTTATGAATGTGTATCCGGATACCACGATCGTGGCAAATACAAAATGTTTCGGGATTATGGACCAGTTCTTTGATCTGGACGCCTCTGTGAAACGTCTGACGGTGGCAGAAGGAGATACCCTGGTATTAGGAAAGCATACCCTGGCTTTCGTATTTGCCCCGATGGTTCATTGGCCGGAAGTTATGGTTACTTACGATACGACGGATAAGGTGCTCTTTTCTGCCGATGGCTTCGGAAAGTTCGGAGCCAATGACGTGGAGGAAGACTGGGCTTGTGAGGCACGCAGGTATTATATCGGAATTGTTGGAAAATACGGCGCGCAGGTGCAGAACCTTCTTAAGAAAGCGGGAGGACTGGATATCCAGGTCATTTGCCCGCTTCATGGTCCGGTCCTTAACGAGAACCTGGGATATTATTTGAACCTTTATGATATCTGGTCATCTTATCGTGTGGAAAGTGATGGAATCGTGATCGCCTATACTTCCGTATATGGCAATACGAAGAAGGCAGTGGAGCTTTTGGCGTCCAAACTGAGGGACAAGGGCTGCCCGAAGGTATCCGTCTTTGATCTTGCGCGCGATGATATGGCTGAGGCGGTGGAAGATGCGTTCCGCTATGGGAAATTGGTACTTGCCACTACGACCTACAATGCAGAGATTTTCCCGTTCATGCATACTTTTATCACACATTTGACGGAACGTAATTTCCAGAATCGTACCGTTGCATTTATCCAGAACGGAAGCTGGGCGCCGCTTGCGACCAGAGTGATGAAGAAATTATTGGAGAGCTCCAAGAATCTGACGTATGCGGAAACGGAAGTGACGATTAAGTCCGCGCTCAAGGAAGATTCCAAGGAGGCCATTGAGAAGCTGGCAGAGGAGCTTTGTCGTGATTACATCGCGCAGTCGCCGGAAAAAGCAAATAAAAATGACATGACGGCGCTTTTCAGAATCGGATATGGATTATATGTGGTGACCTGCAATGATGGCAAGAAGGATAACGGCCTGATCGTAAATACGGTGACTCAGCTCACGGATAATCCGAACCGGGTGGCAGTCAACATCAATAAACAGAATTATTCCCACCATGTGATCAAACAGACCGGGAAGCTGAATGTCAATTGTCTGTCAGTGGAGGCTCCGTTCTCCGTATTCCAGCATTTTGGATTCCAGAGCGGACGCACTGTGGACAAGTTCGCAGATTATGATGCGCTGTATTCAGATAATGGCCTTCCGTTCCTGTCACGCTACATCAATGCATTTATGTCATTGGAAGTAGAGTCTTATGTGGATCTGGGAACGCACGGTATGTTTATCTGTACGGTGTCCGAGGCGAGGGTAATGTCTGATAAGGAGACGATGACCTACACGTATTATCAGAAAAATGTGAAGCCGAAACCGCAGACGGAAGGGAAGAAAGGATTTGTCTGCACGGTCTGCGGATATATTTATGAGGGAGATACGCTTCCTGATGATATCATCTGCCCGCTCTGTAAACATGGAGCCACGGATTTTGAACCGATTGGTTAGAGGTTGGAATAAGATGAAGATTGGCGGGGAATCATGTTTTTGATCGATAGTTCTCGCTGGTGGATAGAATTCCTCTGTTTACAGATACTATTTCCAGGAATGGGGAGGGTGGTAAACAGAGGAATTTTTTATATCACTTATGTGAAAATGAGATATCAAGATATGAAAGAAATTAGTGAACTTTTCTTAAATAAAACATAACTATTTACAATAAAACATAATGATGTTATATTATAAAAGAGGTGAGAATTATGAGAAATATTTTGAATTATCTAAAAGATGCAATAGATGAAAAGGCATCGCTTGAACGTTGGAATGCGAAGAAATATCTTAATTTGCAGTTGGCTGGTAACTATGAATATTATTTGGTGACTATTTTTGCTGAAGCATTTCTTTTAATTAAGCCAATTGAAATGCAGTCCATTCAAAGGCTCAGGATTCATATCCTCAGAATTCAGGAAAAAGTAAAATATGATGTGGCTGTATTAATTGAAGAAGCTACGCCTTATACTGTCAAAAAGATGTTGGAAGAAAGAATTGCATTTATAACGGTAGATCGACAATTATATCTGCCCTTTTTAGCATTGCATATAAGAAAAATACAGAAGAAAAAAATGGAAAATGAGATACGGGAAAAATTTACGGCATCTACACAGATGATTTTTTTGGCATTGTTATATTCCGAAGAAGCGCAGTTCGGAGCAGAGGAGCTTGCAAAGAAGTTGAACGTTTCCACAATGACAGTGTTAAGAGCGTTTGATGAATTGAAGAGGATCGGTGTTGTTAATTACGAAATTGGAGGACAGACCGGAAGAAAAAAGATAATTCGACCTATTGAGAAAAAAGAATACTATCGTATTGGAAAGGATTATTTGATTAACCCTGTGAAGAGAAGTGTCAATGTAAGTCATATTCCTGAAAACTTGAAAGCTTATAAATGTGGATTAACGGCGTTAGGTGAGCAAACGATGTTGGCTGAGCCAACACGTGAAAAATATGCGGTTTATGGAAATGTTAAAGAAGTTTTAAACTATCAGAGAACGAGAGCAGAGGCATTAAGTGAAGATTTGCCAGAAGTGCAAATTATGCAATATGATATCAGTAAACTAACAGAGAACCAATATGTGGACCCAATTACAATGATTTTAAGTTTGGGGCAAATTGATGAGAGAGTTGAGATTGCAGTAGATGAATTTATGGAGGGAACTGAATGGTACGAGGCATAGATAAGTTCAAAGAATATTTTGAAGATTACGCAGGACAGTACGTGTTTATTGGAGGGGCGGCATGTGATATTCTTCTTGGAAATATGGGGGTGGATTTTAGATCAACAAAGGATCTGGATATAGTACTTCTTATAGAAGCCTTGAATGGCGATTTTGTTAATACGTTCATTTGTTTTATAGAATCAGGAGGATATGAACATATTGATAAAGGAACTGGAGAAAATCAGTTTTTTCGGTTTTCTAAACCAAGAGATATAACCTTTCCGCATATGATTGAATTGTTTAGTAAAAAGCCGGATTATATTGAAAGTATCATGAGCCGATTAAGTCCAATACATATTAGTGATGATGTTATGAGTTTATCAGCGATACTATTAGATGAAGCTTACTATAATTTGCTTAGAACAGGAGTGACGGTTGTTGACAAAATTTCTGTTTTAAATCTGGAGTATATCATATTGTTTAAGATGAAGGCCTGGCTTGATTTAATTGAAAGAAAAAATTGCGGAGAGAAAATTGATAGTAAGGATATTAAAAAGCATAAGAATGATGTGTTTCGATTAGCAGTAAACCTTGAGAATGATGCAAGGGTATCTATTTCTGGACAGGTTAAGAAAGATGCAGAGAAATTCATGCAGAGGGCCAAAGTAAATCCTTTAGATTTGAAAAATTTAGGCATAAGAAATATTTTGTATGAGGAGTTGGTGAAAGTTTTAGAAGAATGCTATGGTATCGAATAATATGTAAAAGCAGAAAGTGTTGGTGGAAGAATTCATAGTTAGCGAATAAAATTTCCTCCATTTACAGATACTACTCCCAGAAATGGAAAGTAAAGTAAACGGAGGAATTTATATATGAAGGCAACAGGAATTGTACGTAGAATAGATGATCTGGGAAGGGTCGTCGTCCCCAAAGAGATCCGTCGGACTTTGCGGATTCGGGAGGGCGATCCACTTGAAATCTTTACAGACCGCGAGGGTGAGATCATTTTAAAGAAATACTCGCCGATCGGGGAAATGGGGACCTTTGCGCGGCAGTATGCGGAGAGTATGGCGCAGACGTTGGGCTATCTGGTCTGTGTGACCGATACGGACCAGATCATCGCGGCGGCAGGGCCGGGGAAGAAGGATTTCCAGGAGAAGGCGATTACGAAGCAGCTCGGAGAAGTGATTCTCAGAAGAGAGCAGTTTCAGGCGGGAGCTGATGACAAGAAGTTCACCAGGGTGACGGCGGAACAGCCGGCGGAGTTTGACTGTCAGGTCGTAAGCCCGATCATCTGTGAGGGTGACGCCATCGGGGCCGTGGTGATCCTGGCAAAGGAAGGGAAGAAGAAAATGGGGGACACGGAGCAGAAGCTCGCCACGTGTGCGGCAGGATTTCTGGGAAGACAAATGGAGCAGTAAGCCCGGGGAGTCTGCGGATTAGGAAGGGCCAGGGTGCTCCTTCATGTAATCCAAAAAGGCGGCGGCTCCGGAGGAGAGATATCCGTTCTTGTTGTGGATCACACAGATGTCCGAGGTCAGGGCCGGATTGCTGATGTGTTTGATCAGAAGATCCTCACTTGCAAGAAGGGCGGCTGCCGAGGCGGGAAGGATCGCCACGCCGCTTTTGGCGTCAGCCCAGGAAACGCAGGTCCTCGCGTCGTCGTTTATACAGAAGAAGGAAGGCTTAAGATGCAGAAGGTCAAAATGCTGATTCAGAACATTGGCCCAGCGGCGGTAAAGGATCAGCGGTTTGTCAGCGAGAGCAGAAAGCGGCAGGGTGTCCGCTTTCTGCTCTTTGGGCGTAAAGAAGGAAACATGTCCGGCAGCAAGGATCGGTTCGCTCAGCAAGGTATGCTTGATCAGATTTTCGGACTGAAAAGGAGTCCGCACGATGGCAAAATCCAGGAGGTTGGCGCCAAGCTGCTCCAGAAGCTGATAGGTGTTGGCCTCAAAAAGCTCGAAATGCATATGCGGGTAGTTTTGGTGAAAGGGAAGCGCCCAGTTCTTCAGCAGCAGATCGCCCACGGAGGAGACGATACCAATCCGCAGAGTTCCCGCCTTGCCGTCACGGTGATCCTGAAGCTCGCGAACGGTCAGGTCGGAGAGCCGAAGGATCGTCTGTGCCCGCTCGTAGAGCAGCCGGCCCGCCTCGGTCAGTTCGATCCTGCGGGAACCGCGGTTGAAGAGCCGGCAGCCAATCTCCGCCTCAAGCAGCTTCATCTGCGCGCTTAAGGGCGGCTGGGAAAGGTGCAGCTTTCTGGCGGCGGCAGATATGGTGCCTTCCTCGGCAATCGTAAGAAAGTATTCCATTTGTTTTAAATCCATGATGAACCTCCCTATAAACCATATGAAAAAAATATAGCTTATATACAAAAGTAAGTATTTTTATATGCTTTATCCTATGATAAGATAAAACAGGAGATTTTGCAACAGAGAAAAGGAATGAGGAGATATCATTATGAAATCATTACTGGTATACCTGAAACATTACAAAAAGGAGACCATTCTTGCCCCATTGTTCAAGCTGCTGGAAGCGTCGTTTGAGCTGCTGGTGCCGCTCGTGATGGCGGCGGTCATTGATACGGGAATTGCAGGTAATGACAAGCCGTATATTGTGCGAATGTGTCTGGTGCTGATCACGCTGGGAATCATCGGCCTCATCTGTTCGATCACGGCGCAGTTCTTTGCGGCGAAAGCGGCGACCGGATTTTCCACGGAGCTGAGGTACGCACTGTTTGAGCATATCCAGAGTTTTACTTTTACGGAGATGGATACGCTGGGAACTTCGACGCTGATTACCCGCATGACCAGTGACGTGAATCAGGTGCAGTCGGGAGTCAATCTGGTTCTGCGGCTGTTCCTGCGCTCACCTTTTATCGTGTTTGGCGCGATGATCATGGCGTTTACGGTGGATTTTGAGGGGGCGCTGGTGTTCGTGGTCACGATTCCGCTGCTTTCAGTGGTGGTATTTGGGGTCATGCTGATCACGATGCCGCTTTACCGGAAGGTGCAGGCGAACCTGGACCGGGTGCTTTTGGTGACGCGAGAGAATCTGACCGGCGCCAGAGTGATACGGGCGTTTAATAAGGAAGAAGAGGAAAGAGAACGGTTCGAGGAGAGCAACCAGATCCTGACCGATGCACAGAAATTTGTGGGACGTATCTCGGGGCTGATGAATCCGCTTACCTATATGATTGTAAATGGTGCGACGATCGTTCTGATCTATGTCGGGGCAGTGCGGGTGGATATCGGTGTGCTGACCCAGGGAGAGGTGGTCGCGCTTTTAAACTATATGTCCCAGATCCTGGTGGAATTGGTGAAGCTGGCGAATCTGATCATCACGGTAACCAAGGCAATCGCCTGTGGAAACCGTATTCAGGCTGTATTGGAAGAAAAGCCGGACATGCAGGGCGGAACGTGTGGCTGGCCGGCAGAAGGCGCCGACAAAACGGAGAATGATGAAAGGTTTGTAGAACCGGAAAGTAGTAGTTTCAGCCTGGACGATGGAATCCCGGTGGTAGAATTCGATCATGTATCCCTTACCTATAAAGGTGCGGGCGGGGAATCCTTAAGTGATATTTCGTTCAAGGCCTTAAAGGGACAGACCATCGGAATCATCGGCGGTACCGGTTCTGGAAAGTCATCTGTGGTGAATCTGATTCCCAGATTCTACGACGCGACCGCCGGAGAGGTGCGGATCGCAGGGCGAAATATCAAAGAGTACCGGACCGATGTGCTTCGGGAGAAAATCGGCGTGGTACTTCAGAAGGCAGTCCTGTTCAAAGGAAGCATTGCAGAGAATCTGCGCTGGGGCAAGGAAGATGCGACCGAGGCGGAGATGGAGGAGGCTCTGCTTATCTCTCAGGCGAAAGAATTCGTGGATACGAAGGAAGGCCGGCTGGATTTTAAGATTGAGCAGGGCGGAAGAAATCTTTCCGGAGGGCAGAAACAGAGGCTGACGATCGCCAGGGCGCTGGTGAAAAAGCCGGAGATCCTGATCCTGGACGACAGTGCGTCCGCGCTTGATTTTGCGACGGATGCGAGGCTGAGAAAAGCGATCCGGGAAATGGAGAGCCGTCCGACCGTTTTCATTGTATCTCAGCGGGCGTCTTCTATCCAGTACGCAGATCAGATTCTGGTGCTTGACGACGGAGAATTGGCGGGAATCGGAACGCATGATACGCTTCTTGAGACCTGCCCGATCTATCAGGAGATTTATTATTCCCAGTTCCCAAAGGAGGCGGCAGAAAATGGCAGATAAGAACAGAACAAAACAGTCGGAGATTTTGAAGAAGGTATTTCGCCGTCTGGGAAGATACCGGATCTTTCTGGTATTTTCCATTTTGCTTGCGACGGTGACGGTGGCGCTGACCTTATACGTGCCGAAGCTGACAGGTAAAGCGGTGGATTACATTGTGGAGAGGGGCCTTGTGGATTTTTCGGGAGTGGTACGGATCATGATCCAGATCGGAATCTGCACACTGATCACGGCTTTTGCACAGTGGCTTATGAATGTGTGCAACAATAAAATGACCTTTCAGGTAGTGCGGGATATCCGGAATGAGGCATTTCAGAAAATCGAGATACTTCCGCTAAAATATATTGACGGCCACCCTTATGGAGAGGTGGTGAGCCGGGTCATCGCGGACGTGGATCAGTTTGCCGACGGACTTTTGATGGGATTTACCCAGCTTTTTACCGGGGTGGCGACGATCATAGGAACCTTTGGGTTCATGCTTTCGGTCAATGTCAGGATCACGTTCGTGGTGGTGCTCATCACTCCGGTATCCTTCCTGGTGGCGAATTTCATCGCAAAACGGACATTTTCCATGTTTAAGCTCCAGTCGGAGACCCGCGGGGAGCAGACAGGTCTGATTGATGAAATGATCGGAAACCAGAAGGTGGTACAGGCGTTTGGAAGAGGAGAGGACGTTTTGGAGCGGTTCGATGAGATTAACGGACGTTTGCAGAAATGTTCTCTGAAAGCGATCTTTTTCTCTTCCATTACCAATCCGGCGACCAGGTTCGTCAACAGTCTGGTCTACACGGGCGTGGGGATCACCGGTGCGTTTGCGGTGGTGAACGGTTCGCTCAGCGTCGGACAGTTGTCCTGTTTTTTGAGCTATGCAAATCAGTATACCAAACCATTCAACGAGATTTCCGGCGTCATAACAGAGTTACAAAATGCGATCGCCTGCGCGCAGCGTATCTTTGACCTGATCGAGGAGGAGCCGCAGGTGCCGGAGAAGGAGCGCGCGGTGGTGCTTAAAAATATCAAGGGCAATGTGAAGCTGTCCGATGTGTCATTTTCCTATGTACCACAGCAGAGGCTGATCGAGAATTTCAGCCTTGACGTAAGGCCGGGGCAGAGGGTCGCCATCGTGGGACCGACGGGCTGTGGAAAGACGACGCTCATTAACCTGCTGATGCGCTTCTACGATGTATGTGGCGGAAGTATTCAGGTGGAGGATCTGGATATTCGTGAGGTAACCCGCCATAGCCTCAGAGCCGGCTATGGAATGGTGCTGCAGGAAACATGGCTGAAGACCGGAACGATTCGGGATAATATTATCATGGGAAGACCGGACGCGACGGAGGAAGAGATGATCGAGGCGGCAAAGGCGTCTCACGCCCACAGCTTTATTAAGAGATTATCCAAAGGGTACGATACCTGGATTACGGAAGATGGAGGCGGTCTTTCCCAGGGACAGAAGCAGCTTCTGTGTATTGCCAGAGTCATGCTCTGCCGTCCGCCGATGCTGATTCTGGACGAGGCGACGTCCTCCATCGATACCCGTACAGAGGTGAAGATCCAGAAAGCATTTGCAAGCCTCATGGAGGGGCGTACCAGCTTTATCGTGGCACACCGTTTGTCCACGATCCGCGAGGCAGATGTGATTCTGGTCATGAAGGACGGAAAGATCATCGAGCAGGGGAATCACGAAACGCTGTTAAGGAAGGGCGGATTTTATAAGGAATTGTACCAGAGCCAGTTCGCGCTAAGTTAAGTATAAGATAGGGTATACGGGGGAATCTTGGTATATTTATTTGGCGGACGCTGTACTGGTAAAATGTTACAATTAAGATCGTGATAAAAGGAAGAGTGTAAATTCTCTGAAATAAAAAAATGGTACTTTCAGGCATTAAGGCTGGAAGTGCCATTTTTTAATTTATGATTGAGATATTCAAATCTGGTATCCCAAAAATTCCCAATGCTTATTATGGAAAATAGACATACTTGTATACCAAAGAAATGCAAAAATAAAATATATTTATAAATAAAAGAAATATATTGACGATATCAATGCTAAGTGGTATACTAGATTTTGTAAAACAATCAATAAAAACTCTGTTATGCGCAAAAATGAGAAGAAAAAAAGAAATTATGGTATACCAGATAATAGGAGGATTTTTATGGGAGGAATGAATCTTACGTTGGAACTTATCCACATCAAGGATATCAGATTTGGCGAAGTAACGCAGGTAAAGGAGCATGTTCTGGAAATCAATAAGAAAGAATTGATTGACTATTTACAGGATGACAGGCTGACATCAATCGATATAGAGCTTGCCAGACCGGGAGAGTCGGTTCGCATTATACCGGTAAAAGATGTAATCGAGCCGAGAGTCAAAATCGATGAAGAGGGAAATGCATTTCCGGGATTTCTGGGAGAGTGCGAAGGAACCGGGGACGGTCGGACAAAAGTATTGAAAGGGGTCGGAGTAGTTACAACGGGGAAGATCGTTGGATTCCAGGAAGGAATCATCGACATGACAGGTCCGGCAGCCGAGCACTGTTATTATTCTGTTTTGAATAATGTTGTGATCGTGGCTGAAAAGAAGGAGGGAGTAGCGCCTGCCGAGCATGAGACCGCGATTCGTCTGGCAGGGATCAAAGCCGCAAAATATTTGGCCTCCTGTGCGAAAAATGTGGCCGCTGACGAAGAGGAGGTCTATCATTTGGAAAAACCTGACAAGCCTCTGCCGAAGGTCGCAATCCTGTTTTTGGCGATGGCACAGGGACTTCTCCACGACAATTATGTTTATGGAGTAGATGCAAAGAAGATTCACACGACGCTGCTTCATCCGAATGAATTGATGGATGGAGCGCTCGTAAGCGGAAACTGCGTGGTTGCGTCGAACAAGTACACCACTTATGATCATCAGAATAACCCATTAGTCAAGGAACTGTATAAAAGACATGGGAAGGATCTGGAATTTGCCGGAATCATATTTACCCCTTCCTGTCCGGGACTTGCAGATAAGAAAAGATGCTGTACCGGTGCGATTAACATTGCAAGGACATTGGGGCTCGACGGGCTTCTCCTCCCGGAAGAGGGCGGCGGGAATCCGGAGGCGGACCTCATGATGCTCTGCCGGAACGCAGAAAAAAATGGAATCCGCACAGTCATGATAGTAGGTGCCATCGGGGAGGAAGAAGCCATCACGGATTCAACTCCGGAAGCGGATGCGGTCGTCAATGTGGGAAGCAGAATTGAAAAAATGCTGCTGCCTAAAATGGATCGGATCATCGGCCATGAGGAGCAGATTAAGATTCTTGCCGGAGGCTCAGAGGAGAGTATCCGTCCCGATGGAAGTTTATATGTAACGGTTTCCAGCATTATGAGTATGCATAACGGAATGGGTATGACAAAATTGACATCAAAGGTATATTAATGGGAGGTGTACAGAATGCGGATTGTTCATTATATTAATCAGTTCTTCGGGCAGATCGGGGGCGAGGAAGCGGCCGGTCACCCATTAGAAGTAAGAAGCGGCAGCGTGGGCCCCGGAAACGGATTGCAAAAGGAATTGGGGGATGCGGCCCAAATTGTTGCGACGATCATCTGCGGCGACAATTATTACGTTGAACATGCAGAAGCGGCAGAACAGGTTAAAGAAATTCTAAAAGAGTATCAGGCCGATTTGCTTGTCGCAGGTCCGGCATTTTTGGCAGGACGCTATGGCGTCTCTTGCGGAGAAGTTTGCAAAAGCGCATATGAGATGGGAGTGGAAGCCGTCAGCTCCATGAACGAAGATAATCCGGGCGTGCTGATGTACAGAAGATATGCTTACATATTGCCGTGTGGAGACTCTGCAAGATACATGACGAAAACCATCAAAAGAATGGCCGAATTTATTAAGAGGATCGCGGCTGGGGAGATCATCGACGAGCCGGAGAAAGACGGATATATCCAGCGGGGAATTCGTAAAGTCTTCATGTCGGACAAGACAGGCGCCCAGCGTGGCGTGGATATGCTCATGGACAAGATCGGCGGGAGACCATATAAGACAGAACTCCCAATGCCGGTATTTGAAAAGGTGCTGCCAAGTCCCGCGATCCGGGATATTAAGAATGCCACGATTGCATTTGTCACGACGGGCGGACTGGTGCCGAAGGGAAATCCTAACCACTTAGAGGCATCGGCGGCGATGAAATACGTGAGTCACAGCTTTGACGAGTACGGGGGATTCGATCTTTCCTGTTCGGAAACCGTGCATGGAGGATACGATCCTGTGTATGTCAATGAGGACGGAAGGCGTGTACTGCCGTCGGACGTACTAAAAGAGATGGAAAATGCAGGGGAAATAGGACATCTGTATGACAAAGTCTTCGTCACCACCGGAACTGCGATGCCGACGACGAGGGCGACAGAATTTGGAAAATCCATAGCGGAAGAACTTGCGGAGGACAAGGTAGACGGTGTGATCCTGACCTCTACATGAGGTACCTGTACACGTTGCGGCGCAACGATCGTAAAACAGTTGGAAGCACAAGGTATTCCGGCAGTCCATATTTGTACAGTTACCCCGATCTCCAAGTCGGTCGGAGCAAACAGAATTGTTCCGGGCATATCCATACCACATGTGACGGGGAATCCGAATGTTACTCCCGGGGAAGAGAAGGAGGTCAGAAGAAAACTGGTACAAACGGCGTTAAAGGCTTTACAGACGGACATTGATGATCAGACGATTTTTAATGTATTATAGAAGGAGGAAGGAAGATGGGGGAAAGAAAAGAAAAAAGAGATATTAGTTTTTTGGAAGCATTAATTTTGGTTGCTATATTTGTTGTCATATTTGTCCTGGCCAGCGGGCGGTTCCCGACAGGGATGGCGATTCTGCTATGTGCAATGGTATCGGCGGCGTACGGAGTTATTGTACTGAAAATAGAGTGGGATAAAATTTACAAAAATATCCTTGCGATGTTTTCCAAAGGAATGTCGGCTGTCATCATTCTGCTGATGGTCGGCCTGATCAGCGCATCATGGCTTGCGAGTGGCACGATTCCGGCGCTGGTGATCATGGGACTTAAAACATTGACGCCAGGCACTTTCCTTGTTGCGGCGTTTATTGCCTGCGCGGTTGTATCCATAGCTACGGGTTCTTCATGGACGACCTGTGCGACCGTGGGCGTAGCGCTTATGGGAGTGGCCAATGGAATCGGAGTGCCTGTTGGTATTGCAGGAGGCGCGATCGTCAGCGGCTGCTGGATCGGGGATAAATGGAGTCCGTTATCAGACACCACGAATCTGGGAGCAGCCATGACCGGCGAAGATGTGATCGACGTCTGGAAAAAGATGCTGCCCACAAGTGGAATCGGTGGCGTGGCTGCGGCAGTGATCTTTGCAGTCATGGGCCTTAGATATGCCGGAAGCGGGATGGACAAAGAAAAAATCCAGTTCCTGGTTGACGGAATCAGCAGTCAGTATAAGATTAATCTCGTTTTACTCTTGATACCGATCATCGTGGTGGTCGTACTGGCGGCTAAAAAGAAGCCGGTTCTGCCGGTGTTGGTATTAGGAGTCGTACTGGCGCTCGGTATTGCAGTGTTCTACCAGGGCAAAGATCCGGGACAGATGTTGAATGCGCTCTATAATGGATATGTTACGGATACAGGGGTAGCCGAGATCGATAAGCTCCTTACCGGAGGCGGAATGCTCGATATGATGGGAATCATGCTGATTATATTCTGTGCATTTATTTTGGCCGGTACTTTGGAGTCCGTCGGCGTCATGAACGCTTTGATTTCAAAAATGGGTAAAATTACCGGAAACAGAGGAACCCTTGTCTTATCTTCCTATATTTCGGCAGTTCTCTGCACATACTTAGGGGGAACCGCTTATACAGGAATTGTTTTAAATACGGGAATGTTTGAAAAACCATACGAAGATGCGGGTATGGATAAGCTGACGATGGTGAGAAGCTTACTGGAAGGTTCCGGTCATACAAACGCGCTGGTTCCGTGGTGTGGAAGTCATGTTTTGATTGTTTCGACACTGGGAATTACGTTCCGGGATTTCCTGCCGTTTTACTATTCCTTCTGGATTTCTTCCATTTTGTTGATCATATATGGATTTACAGGGTGGTTTATGCAGAAAAAATCTTAGAGAGGGTGGTGTATGATGAAGGATGCGCGGAAAAGAGAACCACGATTTGGGGAGGCATTGTTTGCAGTTGCGCAGATGGCAGTTATAGTTGCGGTCGGATATATCGTTTTCCATGTGCGTATTGAGATCTTAATGATCTTGTCTGCTGTCGTAGCGGGCGTGGCTGCAAAACGGTTAGGCTATTCCTATCAGGATATGGAAAATGCGATTTGCGAGAAACTGATGAAGGCCACTCCGGCGGTATTAATCATCTGGATGATCGGGATCGTGATTGCTTCTTTCATATTCAGCGGCTCGATACCAATGGTCATATATTATGGGTTAAAATTATTGCATCCTCATTACATCTATGTATGCAGCTTTCTGGTCTGTGCAATACTTTCGACTGTGACAGGAACCTCATGGGGGTCGGCGGCAACCGGAGGCGTGGCGATGATGGGCGTGGCAGCAGGCTTTGGAGTTCCGCTGAATATCACTGCGGCGGCGGTCATATGCGGCGCGCTGGTGGGGGACAAACTGTCGCCGCTGTCCGAAACGACAAATCTGGCTCCGATGTGCTGTGGCACGGATATATACAGCCATATCAAATCCATGCTGTGGACGACGGTGCCGGCAAGCCTCCTCTCGCTGCTGTTATTCGGAATCAGTGGCCGGACACTTTCTGTCGCGGCTGACACCATGCCGGCTCTGGCGGCGGAAATGATAGATTCACTTGATAAAATCTACCATTGGAATCTGGTATTACTTGTGCCGTTTGTGATTCTCTTTTTAGGTGCGTTTTTGAAAATGCCTACGGTTCCGGTCATGATCGTCTCATCTGCGGCGGCGTTGTTCCTCGGCGGGGTGGTCCAGGGGTTTGATGTTGCAGCCGGAATCGATGGATGTGTAAATGGGTTTTCTATATCAGCGGTCTATGATGGCCAGGTTGCAGAATCGATCATGTCCCTGCTGAATAGAGGCGGGATGAAGTCCATGGCCGGTATTGTAATTGTCGTCTATTGCGGCTATGCGTATGCGGCGATTATTGATAAAGCGGGATTCTTGTCGACTGCGGCAAGGCCACTGCTAAGACGATGCAAAACAAGAGTATCCCTGGTGGGAAGTGCACTGCTCATTAATTTCCTGGTTGCGGCATGTGCAGGCTCATCCTATCCGGCATTTATCATTACCGGAGAAATGTTTACAGAGGAGTTTAAAAAGAAAGGGATGCCGCCATTTGTCCTTTCCAGGACACTTGAGGATTCCGGAACGATGTTGCTGCCGCTGGTTCCGTGGAGCGCAGCAGGGGCGTTTTATGTCGCGACTCTGGGGGTGGAAGTCTTTGGGACGAACGGATATGCGCTTTACAGTTTGAATACTTACGGGAATCCGATCATGGCGCTGCTCCTGGCGGCAGTCGGGATTGGGATGTATCAGACGAAGAGGAAGGAACAAGCAGATTGATGGATTTGGGGCTCCGGCAGATTTTGCCGGAGCCGAATTTTTAGTTGTAAAGCCTGTTTTTTGATGGTATTCTAGATTAAGATACGAAAATGGGAATGGTTCGGATTCCTAGGGCCATTTGAAAAGAATTGTAACGCATTTAAGGGGGAAATCATGGAATATCAAAGTATAGAAGAACAGATTGAACAGGAAATAAAGGATAAAATATTATCTGGTGAACTGGCGGAAAACACGCGGATCAGCGAACGTGAGATTTGCGAAGCATATAATGTGACGCGTCCTGCCGTCAGGATTGTTATTGATCGTCTGAAGAAAGAAAACTGGCTTTACGTTAAAGCAAAATCAGGAACCTATGTTGCGCCCATTGACAAGAAGACGATTGAGGAGTCCTTCCAGGTCCGGCTCATGGTCGAGCCCCAGATATTGATCTGGAATATGAATGAAATGACGGCGTCCGATATCGAACGAATGAAATATAATACCCAGCGGATGAGGGTGGCCGAGCATGAGGAATACGGTTATCGCGAACTGGACAATCATACGGTAATAAAAGAAAAGACCAAAAATGCGATAGTCGTAAACCTGCTGGATAATATGATGGCAAATATTCTCCGTATTACATCAAAGACCTCGGTCTCGGAAGAGAGAAGACTGGCAAGTATTAATGAATGGGAACGGATTATTTCCTGCATTGAGCGAAAAGAGGCTGACCAGGCCAGCCAGTATATGGTCTTACATTTGCTGAACACAGCGGATGAGTTCTGGCGGGATTATAATCGTTGCAACGGCGAAAATAAATAGCTGAGTCGGGGAGACGTAACGGCATGGTTAAAACTTTATTTCGGGATGAAGGGAAATCCCCGCCGGAAGTCCGCCGACGCTGTCTGTAAATATTCTAGTTCTAAAGGACATATTCTCTACATCTTTTTGCCACCCTTGTATTCCTCATGTGCAGATGCTAAAATCCAGTCAGTATCATTTACAAGTGACGAGGAGAAGAAAAATGGAAAAGAACGTATTATATCCTTCCATAGAGCGGATTTTGCAGGACGTAAAGGAGAAGCTGAAGGGGGACCTAAGGCTGTATAAGATGTTCCGGAATTGTTTTACGAATACCTTAAATACGACGGTGAGGCGGCCAAAAGATGGAACCACATACGTGATCACCGGGGATATTCCCGCCATGTGGCTGCGTGATTCGGTCGCCCAGCTTCGGCCCTACCTGATAGCGGCGAGGGAAGAAGAGGAGGTTGCGGACCTCCTGGTCGGTCTGGTAAAACGGCAGTTCCTGTATATAAACATTGACCCCTATGCAAATGCATTTAACGAGGAGGCAAGTGGAAACTGCTGGGAAAAGGATGAAACGGAAAGGAATGACTGGGTCTGGGAGCGGAAATATGAGATCGATTCCCTTTGTTATCCGATTCAGTTTGCCTATCTGCTTTGGAAAAACACCGGGCGTACAGACCAGTTTGACACCAGCTTCCGGAGAGGAGTGCCAAAAATCCTGCAAGTGTTTCGGACGGAGCAGTACCACGAGGAAGAGTCGGCGTACCGTTTCGTGAGAAAGAACACGTATTATACCGATACCTTATCCAGAGGAGGAAGGGGCGCGCTTGTCAGATCCGGAATCGGAATGACCTGGTCGGGATTTCGTCCCAGTGATGATGCATGTACTTATGGCTACCTTGTACCCTCCAATATGTTTGCGGTCGTGGCGCTGGGATATTTGGAAGAAATTGCGGAAGTCGTGCTAAGAGATGAGATGCTGAAAGCGGAGGCCGGGAAATTAAAGGAAGAAATCTATGAGGGGATCGAAACCTATGGTATCACGAGGAAGGAAGGCTTTGGAGAGGTCTATGCTTATGAGACGGACGGCTATGGACAGTATAACCTGATGGACGATGCAAATGTGCCGAGCCTTCTTTCTATGGAGTATCTCGGATACTGGGGGAAGAATCCGGAGGTTGCAAGGAATACAAGGAGGCTCATTCTAAGTGAGGCAAATCCCTATTACTATGAGGGTAGGTGCGCGGCGGGGATCGGAAGCCCTCATACTCCGGTGAAATATGTGTGGCATATCGCTCTTGCCATGGAGGGGCTGACTGCCAGGACGCCGGAAGAGAAGGAGGCAGTTCTGCACATCCTTTCCAGGACTGATGGGGGAAAAGGCCTGATGCATGAAGGATTTCATGTGGATGACCCGGAACAGTATACAAGAGAATGGTTTTCGTGGGCGAATGCAATGTTCAGTGAACTTGTACTTGACTACTGCGGCTATCGGATTTTGAGGTAAAGGCCTCAGAATCCGATAGCCGTTTTTCTATTTCACAATAGTTCTGCGAGTGAAATCCTTTTCTATACCGGTCATATGGAAACAATACATTTCCTAAAATTTTTCCATCAAATATAGAATTCTCTGAATTGAGATAAAATTCCCTGCGTAGTACGATAAAATCAGTACACCAGTAAAAAAGGGGATGTCCCGTAATGATCAGGTGAATATCGTAGGAGGATACTATGTTTTTAACGGACAGAAAATTAGAACGGCGGATTACTGAACTGGAAAAATACAGATACAGAGACATCATCGCCCTGAACGAATTTGCTGTGCAGGAAGATACGCAGGGCGTAGTAAATCCGGTGCTCCCGACTTCTTTTGAAGGCTGGGACACTTTGAGAGTGCAGGATACATGGAAAGGACGCGATCTGTACCTGTGGATGCACAAGGATATTGAGATTCCCTCCCAGTGGAAGGGCAGAAAAGTGGTGGGAGTTTTTGATTATGGAAATACCGGAGCGGGAAATAATGCGGGATTTGAGTCCATGGTCTATTTAAATGGCGAGATGTATCAGGCAGTAGATGCGAATCACAAAGAGGTGTTCTTTAACGATGCGCTCTGCGGCACGACGGCAGATGTGACCTTCCGTCTCTGGTCAGGTCTGGAAGGCGGCGGAGTTCCGACAGCGCAGGAGCATCGGATCGCCCGTGCGGATCTTGCGTGGCTGGATGAAAAAACAGATGATTTTTACTATATGGCATCTATGGTATGGCAGACGATCAGGGAACTGGACGAGTTTGATCCGATCCAGCATGAACTCAGAAAAGCACTGGATGGTGCTTGCCATCTGATCGACTGGTCCTATCCGGGAAGTGAAGAATTCTATGAATCCGTATATCAGGCGGACGAGTTCCTGAATGAGAAGATTGACGGAATGCACAAGGATTCTATGATAAATATCCGCTGCGTGGGTCATACACATATTGATATGGCGTGGCTTTGGAGGCTGAAACATACGAAGGAGAAAGGATCCCGTTCCTTCTCGACGGTCCTTCGCCTGATGGAAATGTACCCGGAATACATTTTCCTTCAGACACAGCCGCAGATTTACGAATATATGAAGGAAGAGTTCCCAAAGATCTACGCAAAGATCAAAGAGAAAGTAAAAGAGGGACGCTGGGAAGTGGACGGAGCGATGTGGGTGGAGGCTGACTGCAACCTGACAAGCGGTGAGTCCCTGACGAGGCAGATTCTGATCGGAAGCAAGTTCATCAAAGATGAGTTTGGCAAAGACGTAAAGTACCTCTGGCTGCCGGACGTGTTCGGCTATTCGTGGGCACTGCCGCAGATTCTGAAAAAAGCCGGAATCGACACCTTCATGACGACGAAAATAAGCTGGAACCAGTATAACCGTATGCCGCATGACACGTTCAAGTGGAAGGGAATCGACGGGAGCGAAGTGCTGACGCATTTTATCACCGCGCCGGAGCCGTGGAATGAGCCGGGGTCGTGGTTCTATACCTATAATGGAAAACTGCTCCCGAAGACGGTCAAAGGAACCTGGGACGCATACAGCGAAAAGCAGATGAATAAGGAACTTCTGATTGCCTATGGTTTTGGCGACGGAGGCGGCGGTGTAAACCGTGATATGCTGGAATACCGCAGGAGGATTGATAGGATTCCGGGACTGCCGCATCTGAAAACGTCCACAGCGGCAGAGTATTTCCGGAATCTGCAGGAAACGGTGAAAAATACTGATCAGTATGTGCATACCTGGGACGGAGAATTGTACCTGGAATACCACAGAGGCACGTATACCAGCCAGGGTTACAACAAGCGCATGAACCGGAAAATGGAGCTTCTCTACCGCAGGACAGAATGGCTGACAGTGATGGAAGCCCTGCAGGAAGGAAGTCTTGAGAGGGCCAGACAGGAGGAACTGACCAAAGGCTGGAAGCATATCCTGACTGACCAGTTCCATGATATCATCCCGGGTTCTTCGATCCATGAGGTATATGAGGATTCCAGAAAAGATTACGAATATATTGAATGTATTGCAAAGGAAGTAGAGGAAAAGGCTTACAAAGCGGTGCTCGAGGCAAAGGAAAATGCCTACACCGTATTTAACGCATCGGCCTGGAGGCTGGACCAGAATGTGGAGATCTTAAATGATGTGCCGGGAATCTACAAGGACGAGGAAGGCAATATCCTCACCTCTCAGACAGAAGAAGGTGTTACCTATGTAGAAGTAAAAGACGTACCGCAAATGGGGGCAAAGGTGATCTACTTTGAGCCTTTGGAGGCGGAACTCGCCGATCCCGTTTTTGAGGTGAACGGAAAGGATATCGACACACCGTTCTACCATATTGCCCTTAACAACTATGGTCAGATTACGAGACTTTACGATAAAACGTTTGAGCGCGATGTACTTCCGGAAGGGGAGCGGGCAAACGTGCTGCAGATGTTTGAGGATAAACCGATCGACAACGACGCGTGGGATATCGACATTTTCTATCAGCAGAAAATGCGCGAGATCACGGAGCTTACCGCATTTGAGGTGACGCAGATGGGGGCGCTTCAGATGACGATTCATATGGAATGGAAATACATGAGTTCCCTGATCCGGCAGGATCTGGTCCTGTACAGCAACAACCGGAGAATCGATTTCAGGACCAACGTGGATTACCATGAGCGCCAGCAGCTTCTGAAAGCGGCCTTCCCGGTAGACGTTCGTTCCACCTATGGAACCTTCGATGTCCAGTATGGCAATGTGAGACGGCCGAATCACTGGAACACAAGCTGGGATCAGGCAAGATTCGAGACGGTTGCGCATAGATGGGCTGATCTGTCGGAGAGAAATTATGGCGTCAGTATTTTAAATGACTGCAAATACGGTCACGATATCAAGGATAACGTGATGCGGATCACGCTTTTGAAGTCCGGGCTTCAGCCGGATCATCTGCAGGATCAGGGAATGCATGCCTTTACCTATTCCCTGCTTCCGCACGGCGGAGATTTTGTGGAAGGAAATGTGGTACAGGAGGCATTTGCCCTGAACGAGCCGATGCAGGCAGTAAAAGGAAAGAGCACTCTTGCTTATGAGAGTTTCCTTACATTTGACAACGAGCAGGTGGAGCTGGACGCAGTGAAGAAATCGGAAGACGGCAGGTATATCGTGATCCGATTCCATGAATTTGCAGGTTCCAGACAGAACGTGACGATGAAGACCGGATTTGATTTCAAAGCATGGGCCGAGAGCGATTTGAGAGAACGTCCGATCAGCACATTCTCTGAAAAGAAAGAGATTACCATGGAGCTACACGCATATGAGATCAAGACGCTTCTGATTGAATTATAGCTGGCCGGGATGAAGGTCCGCCGGACCTTCACTTAGGTATGTATGGCAATCGAATCTGTCCGGACGAAGGAACTTAAAGCCTTCGCCCGGGCAGGAAAGAACAGGAAAAGGGAGGATTCCGAAAATGTCCGAATTATTTAACATAGAGAGAGTATTGGGGTTCTGTGAAAAGGTATGGTATTTTTTTATAGTGAACCTGCTGTTCATAGGTTCCAATATTCCGGTGCTGCTGTTTTTGCTATTCGTCGGGGTACAGCAGATCGGGGAATGTCTCCCGCTTTTTCTGCTTAGCCTGCTTCCGATGGGCCCGGCGCTTGGCGCGGTGTTCTACACCATGAACCGGCTGATCCGGGGGACGGAGGGGCGTGTACTGCGGGATTATAAGAAGGGATATTGTTCGGATCTTAAGCAGAAGATCCTTCTGACAGCCGGACAGCTATTTGCCATACTGGTATTTTGGACCAATATCAGATTTTTCTCCTTACAGATTCCGGTGCTGCCGCTGGAAATTCTGTTCGTGATCCTGTTTGCTGTATCGGTGCTGATCACGCCGAACCTCTATATGCTGATCGCGCGGTATGAGATGAAGAATTTGCAGATTGTGCGGACTGCGTTGACCCTTCTGATCGCAAGACCGGTCGCGACCATCGGAAATATTGCGGCGTTGGCGGTCGTTTTGATGGCATATGAACTGGCCGCAGGGACGACTGTACTTTTTATGGGAAGTATTTATGGATTTCTTGTGATGTTCATGAACCAGGGTGTCTTAAGAAGTCTGGAACAGGAATAAGTCACATAGTGTTTGGGTGGAATGCTGCTGGGCACGGCATTCCATTTTTGCATTCCCTTTGGTATAATGGAGGTAATTGAAAATGGTGCGGATCTAAATGAGGAGAGGGAAATAAAAAGATATGGAAATCAGAAGTTCTAAACAATTATATAATAAACTGCTGCTGATCTATACGTCCATTATCATAGGAGTCGTGTCGGCGCTGGTGTTTTATTTTTTGTCCAGTACGAAGAATCGTTACCTGGAGGAGAATCTGGATTATACCAGGCTGATGAACGAGGAGGCAGTGGCCTATTTGGAGGGGGTTCAGGATACGGCCAGAGTGATTCATGAGAATTTGTACAAATCGAATACGGAGCTGGACGATCTTCTGCATTATCTGAACTGTGATGCGGAGCAGTATCAGCAGTATCGCCTGGACGCCTATATGAAAAGCAGTGACATTGAATATAAAGGAATGGATACCTTTGTCAAAGATATATTTGATACCTACAAGAATCTGAAGCGTGTGGCATTTTTTAGCTATGGCCAGGGCGAGCTCACTGCTTACAGCGGAAAACGGGAGCTCTATCGGGAGCATGCGGGGGAAGAAATCAGGGCACGGATCGAGAGCGGCAACCTGGCGGAGCCGGGAGGCTTTTCTTTCCTCAAGGAAATCCGCGACCCCTATACCATGCAGAGTGCCGGCTGTATGATCCTGACCTTTGACGGGGAGAGATTTGCGACGATTTGGCAGTATTATTCCCGGGCACAGATGCTGGTGTATAATGACAGTGCAGCGGTGATCTTCGCTTCGGCAGACCGTTTTGATATCAGGAAGATCATGGAAGCTGACAGACCGGAGGAAGTGGAAGAGGTGCTTGGAGCCTATGTGGAAGAAAAGGAAGTGGGATCCTACCATATTATCAGCTATCTGGACCGAAAAGAGGCGGCCAGGGTGCCGATGTCCCGTACCTGTATGATTATTGGCGTGGGAATCGTTCTTGCAGCAGCAGGGGAAATATTTGTCAGATGGTACTTAAAGAGGCTTGCGGGGCGTCTGAACCGGATTCTGAACGGAATGACGGAGGTCATGAGCGGAGATCTGAGGGTGCGGATTCCGGTGGACCGCAATGGAGATGAGCTGGACGTCATAGCCAAGCATTTTAATGAAATGTGCGGGAAGCTGGACGAGCATATCCAGAAGCGGTATCTTGCGGAGATTGAGCAGAAGAATGCGGAGATGGCAGCACTTCAAAGCCAGATCAATCCACATTTTCTGTACAATACACTGGAAGCGATTCGGATGAAGGCAGTCTGCAACGGCGACCGGGAAGTGGGAAAGATGCTGTACAGTATGGCGGTCACCTTCCGCAGTCAGATCAAGGAAGCAGATGTCATCACGATGGCACAGGAGCTTCACTATTGTAAAAAGTATCTGGAATTGTTTGAATACCGGTATCAGGGGCAGTTTCAGTCCAGCGTGGAATGCCCGAGAGAATATCTGACGGTTCCGATCATTAAATTTGTCATACAGCCGATCATTGAGAACTATTTTATCCATGGAATCCGCATGGGGGAGAAGGATAACCATATCCGCATTATAGTGGATCAGGTGGACGAGATATATCGGATGATCGTGGAAGATAACGGACGAGGTATGACAAGAGGGGAAATTGCGGCAAAAAATAAGGAATTGGAAGCAAATGAGATGAAAAAGAATGCCTCTATAGGAATTGCGAATGTAAACAGAAGAGTAAAGGCGGTTTATGGAAAGGAGTACGGGATCCGAATCGAGGAGAATCCGCAGGGAGGTCTGCGCGTCATCTTAAGATTCAGGCCGAATGAGGAGGAAGGTCAAGATGAAGAAAGTAATGATAGTGGAAGATGAGGAATTCATTCTGCAGGGAATCCGCAATATTCTGGATTGGGACTCCCTGGGACTTGAAGTAGCGCATATGGCGCGCAACGGGCAGGAAGCATTTGAAATGTGGCAGCAGGAGCCGGTAGATATCGTGATCACGGATTTGAGTATGCCGGTCATGGACGGGCTTACCCTCCTTAAAAAGATCCGCAGCCTGGAAGAAAGCGTGCGTTTCATTATTTTGACCGGATACGATGAATTTGAATATGCGAGAGAAGCGATTCGGCTGGAAGTGGAGAATTATATTTTAAAGCCGATCGACGAGGAAGAGCTGAAGCGCCAGCTTTGCGAGACGGCTGCCAAGATCGATGAGATGGCAAAGAAGAAGATCAAATATATCGATGAAAAGGCGGAATGGCTGCACTTTCTGAGCGGGAAGGTAAAGCGGGAGGAGTACGGGCTTTACGAGAGGCGTCTTGACTGTCATCTGGAAGAAGGCAGCTATCATGCAGCCATTATGAAATGGAGCATGGAAGGACTCAAAGAGAAGAAGATCGCGGATGTGATCGTGGGGCTTCGGAAGGCGGAAAGAGATCTCAGGGTCGTACATCTTCCGCCGGACAGCCTGCTTATGATCCTGAAGGATGAGGAATCTGGCGAGGGGCAGGTCCTGGAATATTTTATGAAGGTCCAGAGCCAGATCGAGAGCCATTTTAACGTCATGACCTTCATCTGTGTCGGACCGGGATTTCAAAGATTTGAAGAGCTTCCGGAAGTCTATAAGGCGGCCATGAAGCTCCAGAAATATCTGATCATTGAGGGCTATGGAAGCTGCATCAGTGCAGGGCAGATACGGGACAGAAAAAGTGAAGATGTGGATATCAATGAAAGTCAGCTAAGAAAGTTGATCCTTAAGAAAGAAAAAGAAGCGGCGGTGGACTATCTGGAGGACCTGTTCATCAATAATATACAAAGAGGGGCGGCGGTCGATACCTTGTATAAGATGGCAGTTAAAATCGCCATGCTTCTACAGGAGATCAAAAAAGAGTATAAGCTGGAGGAAAACGTGCGGCTTCATGACATGCCGGAGCTGATCGAGACGATCTACCAGGCGGATAATATCCTGGGATTAAAGACGGCGTTCATATCAGAAATTACGGAGATCATTACCAGTATGCATGAGGAGGACTCCCAGTATACTCCGGTAGTGCGCCAGATCATCGCCGAGGTGCAGCGGAATTATAAGGAGGATATGAACTTAAAAACACTGGCCTATAAGTATCACATGAACGC
Organism: Roseburia hominis; assembly: GCA_040702975.1. Taxonomy (NCBI): domain Bacteria; kingdom Bacillati; phylum Bacillota; class Clostridia; order Lachnospirales; family Lachnospiraceae; genus Roseburia; species Roseburia hominis. Next base: position 2,973,836 of record CP159990.1, on the reverse strand, counting down.
CTCTTACTTAGGACAGATCTTCCAGAAGGAGGTGGGCTGCTCCTTCGCCCAGTATTTGAGCAATACGAAGAACAGCATTGCCAAGGATCTTATTTTGAACACGAATATGAAGATCAATGATATAGCCAAGGAAGTCGGGTATCCGGACACGAGCTATTTTTACCGGAAATTTAAACAATGCTACGGAGTTTCTCCGGCGTCCTTGCGTGAAATGAAAAAATATTAGCAGAAATGAAGGGAAAATCGCGAGATAGGTAGCCTGGGATCTCGCGATTTTTCACAGATTCCCTAGAATTTGTACAATGAACCTAAAAGTTTTCAACTTTAAAGAAAAATTGCACAATGATATAGTGTATATAGACAAAATCGTACTGCAAATTGACCAGCCGGCGGGTCTCTTTGCGGTATAGGAAAGAGGGAGGTCTAAAGGTGAAAGCTAATACCCAAAAAGCGGCAAAATCGCCGAAAAACGGTTTTTTTGCACGCTTTAAAGCAAACAAGGAACTACTTGTTTTAAGTATCCCCGGAGCAGTTTGGTTTTTGTTCTTTGCATACCTGCCGTTATTCGGTATTCTGGTAGCATTTAAAAAGTTCAGACTGAGCGGCAACGGATTTTTCTATAACCTGTTCACAAGTGAAACGGTTGGATTTGACAACTTCAAGTTCCTGTTCAGCAGCGGCGATGCATGGATTATCGTAAGGAACACTGTTCTTTATAACTTCACATTCATTATTCTCGGTGTGGCAGTTCCGGTAGTGCTTGCTCTGCTCTTAAATGAAATCAAGAACAAAGGAATGATGAAGATCTATCAGAGTTCCATGTTCCTGCCGTACTTCCTGTCATGGGTAGTTGTAAGCTACTGCGTATTCGCATTCTTAAATCCGGAAAAAGGATATTTCAATGCGATCATTCAGCAGTTTGGCGGTCAGCCGATCTCATGGTATACAGAGAAGAAGTTCTGGCCATTTATCATCATCTTCATGAGCCAGTGGAAAGGTATGGGATATAATACGGTCGTATACCTGGCATCTATCTGCGGTATCGACAAAACCTATTACGAAGCAGCAGCACTTGACGGTGCAACGAAATGGCAGCAGATCAAATACATCACACTGCCGCTTCTGAAACCGGTCATCACAATCCTGCTCATCATGTCCGTCGGAGGAATCTTCAAGGCCGACTTCGGTCTGTTCTATCAGTTACCGAAGAACTCCGGTCCGCTGTATCCGGTGACGAACGTACTTGATACATACATCTTCCGTGCACTTAAGACCAGCGGCGAGATCGGAATGAGTTCGGCGGCAGCGTTGTTCCAGTCTACGGTAGGATTTGTCCTGATCATGATCGCAAATAAAATCGTATCAAAAATTGATAACGAAAACGCACTGTTCTAGAAAGAAGGTAAGATTGTGGCAACAGAACTTAATAAGGCGATGAGCCGAAGAAAAATGGAAAAGCGGATCAAAAAGATCGAAGCTGAAGAATGCAAATATAATCAGATCAAGAATTCCACGAATGTTTTATTCAATGTAATACTGGCAATCTTATCTCTGATCTGTGTGATCCCGTTCATCTTTGTCATCATCATTTCCCTGACAGATGAACAGTCACTGGTAATGAACGGCTACCGTTTCATTCCGGAAAAATTCAGCCTGTACGCGTATGAATACATCATAAGTGCAGGAGAAAGTATTATCAGGAGTTACGGCGTAACGATTCTGGTCACAGTGGTAGGAACGATCATCGGTCTTCTTCTGACCGGAACCTATGCCTATGCATTGTCCAGAAAATCATACGCCTATCGCAAATTCTTTACTACCGTCATCACGATTCCGATGCTGTTCAGCGGTGGTATGATCGCGAACTATTTGATCGTGACGAAGGTAATGATGCTCAAGGATTCCTTGTGGGCGCTGATTCTTCCGCTCTGCCTTAACTCCTTTAACATCATCGTCCTGCGGACATTCTTCAAGACGAGTATACCGGACGCCGTTGTAGAATCGGCGAAGATCGACGGAGCATCTGAGTGGAGACTTTTCTTCCAGATCGTAATCCCGATGGCACTTCCGGGACTTGCGACCATCGGTCTGTTCCTGACACTTGGTTACTGGAATGACTGGTTCAATGCGATGATGTACATGGACGATAAGAACATGATTCCGCTTCAGTATCTGTTGATTCAGATCGAAAGTTCCATCGACTGGCTGGCAAATAATAAAGCCATGATGGGTGTGGACGGTATTACGGCTGCGGCCAATATGCCGAAAGAGACGATTAAGATGGCGATCGTAGTAATTTCTACATTACCGATCATCTTTGCATATCCGTTCTTCCAGAGATATTTTGTAAATGGTCTGACGGTAGGTGCAGTAAAAGAGTAAACGAATTCAGGAGGGAAAAATTTATGAGACCAAAGGCATGGAAAAGGTTTGCTGCAGCAGGACTTGCGGTCATTATGGCAGCAGGACTCATTACAGGGTGCGGCAAAAAGAAGGCTGAGACAAACACGAAGGGCGAAGAAGTGGTAGAGCTCGTGTGGTGGCAGATCGGCGACGCGCAGAAGGACCAGGATAAGGTGCTTGAGAAAGTGAACGAGTACACCGCAGAAAAAATCGGCGTAAAGCTGAAGATCAACACGGCAGGCTGGGGAGATTACGATCAGAAGATGCAGGTCGTTATTAACACCGGTGACAGATGGGACCTGGCATTTACCTGTTCCTGGGCAAACAACTATCTTCAGAATGCGAACAAAGGTGCTTTCCTTGCGCTTGACGACTATATCAAGGACATGGATATGTATAAGAGTATCGACAAACGTTTCTGGGAAGCTGCAAAGGTAAAAGGAAAAACATACGGTGTTCCGAGTGAAAAAGAGATCGGTTCTATGCCGATGTGGGTATTCACAAAAGAATATGTAGACAAATATAATGTTCCGGTCGATGAGATCCACAGCCTGGAAGATCTGGAGCCGTGGCTCAAGCTGATCAAAGAGAATGAGCCGGACGTAGTACCGTTCTATCTGACAAGCGGATACTCTGCACCGATTTACATGGACCTGATCCAGAATCCGGTCGGTATCGAGTACGGTGATGAGACCCTTACTGTCAAGAACGTATTTGAGACAGATAAGATGAAATCTACACTGAAGACCATGAGAAAGTATTATACCGAAGGCTATATCAACAAAGACGCAGCGACTGCACAGGACGACAAGTCTCTCAAACGTTTTGTGACCAAAGGAGATGGACAGCCATACGCCGAGCTGACATGGGGAAAAGACCTTGGATATGAGGTAGTGACTTCTCCGATCATGGATACCTACGTGACCAATCTTTCCGCACGTGGCGCTCTGACAGCAGTCAATGCACAGACCGAATATCCGGAAAAAGCAGTGGAGCTTCTGAACCTGATCAACACAGACGAATACCTCAGAAACCTTCTGAACTACGGTATCGAGGGCGTACACTGGGATAAGGTAGAAATACCGGCAGATGAAGCTGCACAAGCAGAAGGAAAACCGTACGTATATGACAACAAGATCAAGCTGAATGAAGCGACAAGAAAAGATTACTCTGTTTCCTACTGGGTACAGGGAGGACTGTTCAACACTTATGTATTGGAGAACGAGCCGGTTGACAAATGGGCAACCTTCAAAGAGTTCAACGACTCCTCTGTTGATGCGCCGTCCTTCGGATTCGACTTTGACCTTGAGCCGGTAAGCACAGAAGTGGCAGGTTTTGGAAATGTAATGGACGAGTTTGGTAAATCTCTTTATACAGGTAGCGTAGATCCTGATGAATATTTGCCAAAACTGCAGGAGAAGCTGAAAGCGACAGGCATTGACAAAGTAATTGAGGAAATGCAGAGACAGATTGATGAGTGGAAAGCATCAAAATAATCGCAGACAGTAAAACACGGGCACTCTTATAGAAGGGTGCCCTTTTTGAAGAGAAGGAATAGAAAAATGCAGAGCAGGAAGAAGGAATTATTAAGCCGTGTAGGCAGTATGCAGCAGCTTATGTATGTGCGTCCATTGAAATATGAAGAGGGAAGAGCCGAAGGCATGAAGGCGTACGAGGTGAAAAACGGACCGCTTGCGTTTACGGTGCTGGCCGACAAGTGTTTGGATATCACGGACGTGTCTTTTATGGGCTGCAACATGAATTTCCTGTCAAAACCGGGACTGATGGGGAGAAATCATTTTGACACCAATGGAGATGAGGCGCTTCGTAGTATCATGGGAGGTATGCTTTTTACCTGCGGTCTGGAAAATATTTGTGCCCCCTGTCAGGCGGACGGGAAGGATTACCCGATGCATGGGCGGATACGGACGACGCCGGCAGAGCATGTCAGTGCCGATGCCAAGTGGAACGGCGAAGAGTATGAGGCAGTGCTTTCAGGAGAGATGCGGGAGGCAGAGCTTTTCGGTGAGAATCTTGTTTTTAGGAGGCGCATCGAGACACAATATGGAAAGAATCAGATCCATATTGTAGATGAGGTTACCAATGAAGGCTTCCGCGCGGAGCCGATGATGCTTCTCTATCATATGAATGTGGGCTACCCGCTCCTGTGTGAGAAAAGTGAGATCCTGCTTCCGACAAGGAAGGTGACGGCAAGAGATGCTGCGGCCGAAGGGCATACGGGCAACTGGAACCATATGGAAAGTCCCAGGGACGGCGAGACGGAATATGTATTTCTGCACGAGCTGGCAGCCGACGAGGAGGGAAATACCTTTGCCGCGGTGATCAATGAAGCGCTGGGAATCGGGCTGAAAATAGAGTTCAACCAGAGGAATCTGCCGTATTTTATGCAGTGGAAATCCATCGCTTCGGGGGATTATGTGGTAGGACTGGAGCCTGCGAACTCCAGCGTTTATGGAAGGCTGTATCACATGAAGCAGGATACCCTTCACACCATTGACGCCTTTGAGACGGAGCAGATGGAGCTGACCCTCACGTTTCTTCAGGGAGCAGAATTACAGGAAGTAAAAAAAGAAGTAAAAAAACTGTTGGCAGGAGAAAGTCCCTGCGTTAAGATAAAAGGAAAATGATGAAAACGTCATTCGCGTTCTGATAGAAAAGAAAAAAGGAGATTACAGGTTATGAAACGTTCAAAAATCAATGCAGAAATTAAACATATGGAACAGCTAATCAGGGAGCACGGTTTTGAGATTCCGCCGTTCTGCAAATGGACGGCAGAGGAATGGAAGGCCAAAGGAGCAGAGTACAATGAGATCCGCGATAACATGCTGGGGTGGGACATTACAGACTATGGCCTCGGTAAATTCGACGAGGTAGGATTCTCTCTGATTACGATCCGTAATGGAAATCTGAAGATGGATAAGTATACGAAGACCTATGCGGAGAAGCTACTGGTGGTAAAGGAAGGCCAGATGGCGCCGATGCATTTCCACTGGAACAAGATGGAGGATATTATCAACCGCGGCGGCGGAAATGTGTTGATCACCGTATACAATTCTACTCCGGAAGGGGAGTTTGCGGATACAGACGTAACGGTAAACTGTGACGGACGCGAATTTACGGTACCGGCCGGAAGTCAGGTAAAATTAACTCCGGGTGAAAGTATTACCATCTATCCGTACATGTACCACGATTTCCATGTGGAAGAAGGAAGCGGAGATGTACTGCTTGGCGAGGTTTCCATGTGCAACGATGATGAGAATGATAACCGTTTCTATGAGCCGATCGGCCGTTTCCCGGAAATCGAAGAGGACGAGGCACCGTACCGGTTACTGTGCAATGAATATCCAAAGGCAGAATAAGGGGGAACTTGCATGATACAGCAGTGGATAGGTAAGCACTGGAAGATGAAGCGTGCCGGGGAGGAGCATCAGGCGGCAGTCGTGCCGGGAACGGTGTATACCGACCTTTTGAGGAACGGCAATATGGAGGACCCTTTCTGGAAGGACAATGAGATTCAGGCACTGGCGCTCATGGAAGATGACTATGAGTATACCTGTGTATTTGACTGTGAAGAGGCGCTGATGGGAAGCGACAGGATTTTGCTTCGCTTTGACGGAATCGATACCATCGCGGACATCTATGTGAATGACAAAAAGGTGGGAGAGGCCTTCAATATGCACCGCATCTGGGAATACGATGTGACAGATGTGGTAAGACAAGAAGGAAATTTGCTTCGCGTCGTGCTGCATTCTCCGACCCGTTTTATCAGAGAAGAGTTTGAAAAATGCCGTACCCTGGGTTCCGAGGACGCCATGGACGGGTTCGTACACATGAGAAAAGCGCATTGTATGTTCGGCTGGGACTGGGGGGCACACCTTCCGGACGCCGGAATTTTCCGTCAGGTCTCTCTGCTTGGAATCACCAAAGCACGGATCGACAGTGTTTATATCCGGCAGGAGCATAAGGAGGGCGAGGTAGACCTCTGCTTTAAGGTGGAGGAAGAGCAGTTTGCGGACGCAGCGCTTTCTTATGAAGTGGAGATCACGGACCCGGAGGGAAACCTTCATTTTTATCAGGGTTCGCCGGAAAAGATCAAGGTCAAAGATCCTCTGCTCTGGTGGCCGAACGGATACGGCAGCCAGCCGCTCTACAAGGTGAAGGTAACGCTGTACGCAGATGAAATGGCGGTGGATACCTGGGAGAGACGTATCGGGCTTCGCACGATGACCATGAAAATCGAGAAGGACGAGTGGGGAGAGAGCTTTGCGCATGAGGTGAACGGGACGGCGATTTTCGCTATGGGAGCGGATTATATCCCGGAGGATCACCTGCTTGGCAGAGTTACGCCCCAGAGGACGAGAAAACTCCTAGAGCAGTGCGTCTTGGCAAATTACAATACGGTGCGCGTGTGGGGCGGCGGTTATTATCCCGACGACTGGTTCTATGATATCTGCGACGAGCTGGGCCTTATCGTGTGGCAGGACTTCATGTTCGCCTGTGCAGTTTACGAGCTGACCCCTGCGTTCAAGGCAAATATCCGTCAGGAATTTATAGATAATGTGAAACGGCTGCGTCATCATGCATCCTTAGGCTTGTGGTGCGGGAACAATGAGATGGAAATGTTCGTGGGGGACGGCCACCACTGGGTGACAAAGAAAACGGAGGTACGTGATTACATCATCATGTATGAACAGTTGATCCCCGAGGTGCTCTTAGAGTATGACCCGCAGACCTTCTACTGGCCGGCAAGTCCGTCCTCCGGCGGCTCCTTTGATGAGCCGAACAGTCCAGGCCGGGGCGATGTGCATTACTGGGACGTATGGCACGGCAATAAGCCGTTCTCCGAATACCGGAAATTCTTTTTCCGCTATGCGTCGGAATTCGGGTTCCAGTCTTTCCCGAGCAGGAAGACGGTCGAGACTTTTACCGACGATCCGAAGGATATGAATATTTTTTCCTATGTGATGGAAAAGCATCAAAGACAGTATGGCGCCAACGGGAAGATCATGAATTATCTGCAGCAGACCTACCTGTATCCCACCAGCTTTGATACTCTTCTTTATGCGTCACAGCTTCTTCAGGCAGATGCAATCCGCTATGGAGTGGAGCATTTCCGGAGAAACAGAGGCCGCTGTATGGGAGCGATCGTATGGCAGCTCAACGACTGCTGGCCGGTCACCTCGTGGGCGTCCATTGATTACTGCGGACGCTGGAAGGCATTGCATTATGCGGAAAAACGGTTCTTTGCACCGCTGCTTCTTTCCTGCCAGGAAGAGGGAATGATGACGGTAGAAGCTGACATGAACCGGGAACACTTTGAATTTGAGAAATCCATTCGCCTGAATGTGGCAAATGAGACGATGCAGGAAGAAACCGTGCAGGTATCCTGGGCGGTGCGAAATGCAAGGGCAGAGATTTTAAGAAACGGCGGTACGCAGGAGATCAGGGTGCCTGCGCTTAGCAGTGTGTGGCTTGACAAGGTGCTGCTTCCCGAGGTGGATATCTTTTCGGAATATGTGAGCTACGAGATGACCCGGAATGGCGAAGTCCTTTCCGAAGGAACGGTAATCTTCTCTTACCCGAAGTATTTCCGGTACGAGGATCCCGGGCTTTCTTATCGGATTGAAGGCGATGAGATTGTCGTGTCCGCGAAAGCGTATGCAAAAAGCGTGGAGATTCTAAACGAAAATGAAGATTTGATCCTGTCAGACAATTATTTTGACTTGAACGGAAATGAAAAGAGAGTCAGGGTGCTGTCAGGGGAAATCAAAGGAATCAGGCTTAGAAGTGTATATGATATACGATAAAAATAGAATGTGCTTTCGCACTTTCCTTTGACGTAAAAAAGAAGGGCACCCTATCTGGGTGCCCTGAGTGATTCTAAAAACGGTGTTAATAATTCTTTTCCATATTGAAAGAGCGAGTGCTGCCCCCGCTGCAGACACCAGCTATATGTCGTGCCGATCTGAAAACTGGAAATCATATTGGAGAGTTCTGTGTAGGAGTGAGGAGAGATGATCTCTCCTTTTTCTATGCCTTCTTTTGTGATGGAGCGCAGAATCTGATAATACTGTCTGTCCGGGTTCAGGATATGGCGGGTGCCGGTGGTGGAGACCTGGAGCCCGTAAAGCAGCGAATACAGAGAACGATACGGGGAATCCTCCAAAGCCTTAAAGATATAATCATTGAAAGAAATCAGTTTGTCGACCGCGTGCAAATCCTTCGGACAGGCGTCGACCCAGTCCTGATAGCGCAGGTCATAAGTATAGGCCACGCTGAAAAGCAGTTCGTCCTTTCCACGGAAATGATGGTAAAAGGCGCTGCGGGAGGTGCCGGACCTCTCGATGATCTGGGAAATGGTGGTCTCTTCGTAGCCCTGGGCGAGAAATAGCTCCCAGGCGGTCTCCTGTATTTTCGTTTTTGCACTTTTTTTGGTGGACGGTTTCATAATTATAATTCCTCTTTACTTATCTATATTAAAAAACCTCAAATCCGCTCATTTTCCTCAAAAATGGCTGCTTTTCGGTGTTTTGCAGGTCCTACAGTCAGTTGGTATGCAAGCATGTCATACATATCTTTTGACTCGGATATCCATATGAGTAGTGTACCATAAAATGAGAAGGGTTTTCAATTATTATTATGTTTTACTCAAGTTGAAAGAACTTATAGAAAAAATTATATTGTTCGCAGGCGTTCCTTCGGTGAAGTGTGCTGTTGAAAAGAAAATGAGCAATAATTACTTTACTGAGATACAGTGATAAAGCGGAGAAAATGATTGCGATATGAGTTAGGTTGTGCTAAAATGATGCCATAAGTTAAAAAAGAGAACGCAGTACGGAATGTAATGCTGTATCAAATACGGTATGCATTCCTAAACGGGGTGTACATTGTTACTGCAGCTTTAAAGGAGAACACTATGAAAAGATTGAGACTGGAGACGGGGATAGACAGGCAAAGGGTGTGCTATGCGGTGGAGGCGGCGCTGCTTCTTGGATTTCAGTCTGAGACGGCAAAGTTTCCCGTGATCGCAGAAGACGGGGAGATTCGAATTCCGGAAAGTGATGAGGAGCTTCGGGCACTTTGGATGCAGCATGAGGCACCGGTACCGGAAGGGTATCAGGCGGCTCACCATGGCTGCCAGGCATGCTTAATTGGAGATCCGACAGATTCTCATCATGGCTACCAGGCAGACTTAGGTGAAGAGATGTTCGATCTGGATTTCCGGGAAAAGAAAGGCCTGGAGTGTATGTTCGGAAAAGGGCCGTTTTTGAAGGACGAAGATCAGGATCTGTTTCCGGATAAGCTGGATGTGAAGCTGATACTGCCAGATAAGATAGATGATTCCATGCTGATCGCGGCTTGCAATCTGGCGTATCGGTTCGGAATGGAGACCACGGCTTATGAGGGAAGGCTGGTAGCGGACGAGGGCTACTGTGGAAATGCAGTCGTTCTCGAGTATGCGAAGTGTACGGAGCTGGCTCTTGTGGAAACGAAAGATGCCGTTCACGCCGTGATGCAAGGAGAAGGGAAGGATCTGGAAGCATTTTCTGCACAGATTTGCGAGAAATTCCCGAAGATGGGCGAGTGGAAGACCTGGCGGGACATTCTGATGGAGATGACGGATGATTTTATCCTGCGCGGGGCGGATGGACAGCTCGCATATCTGGCGGCTTGGGAAGAGGAGAATCCGGGCGGTGTCTGTGAGGTCTATGGCTCGCCGGAGATCACGAAGGAGCAGAAAGAGCATTTCCCGGAGCATGTGTTTCACAATTACAAATCCGGAAAGAAAATTTATGAAAAGATTTATGAGCTTCCCTGGGAAGTAGAGAATTTTGAACAGATATTGGAAGAAAAGGTATATCCGCTGCTGCGGGAAGGCGATACGGTCCAGGTATCCGGCGCCTTAAGTGAAGACCGAAGGATTCGGGAGGATCTGGAAGAAAGAATTCTCTCTGCGGTCAAAGACCGGGGAGCGGATCTTATAAAGACGCAGATTCTCTGTGCCTATAAACAAGGCTTTTCCTGGATCGACGAGGTTGTGATTCCGGCGGCCAGGGAAGCCGGATCAGAACGGATTGAGATTTATTTTAAGCCATTCTTGCCGGAAGGACAGACAGAATGGGTAGATGAGAACGGGGCAACTCCTTCTTATCATAATGTGAAGGCGAATGACCCGGATAAATGGTATGACCTGCCGATTCGGTATTTGCAGGAGTTGTACCCGATCGAGGATATTCTGGTGCGCGAGTTACATATTGCGAGAGAGCAGGTGGTATTTCTGCCATATGAGGGAGAAGAGGAGCTGACCTATCTCTGCAAATGCTGGAGAGCAGGAGAACTCTGTTATGAGGGAAATTATCTGGCGCATTGTTCAGAGCGTCCCTATCTGGATTCCTGTCCGGAGCTGGGAAAGGTGCACCCTGCGACCGGTTATCTGGAAGTGCAGGTTAATGGCGAAACGATCGTAAGCCAGAAGGTCAGGACTGATCTGGAGGAGATCTGGGATGTATACCAGAGTAAGGTCCTGCCGGATGTCCGTTCCTATGTGGAGGAAAAGACGGGCCAAGACTTAAGAGCCGGGCAGGCAGCCGTTTTTCCATGAACTGCTTCTCGATGTGACGGTCAGCGAACCGGATTTTCGGACGGGCAGCAGGGAAGATATGATTTCTTCACTGGATGCATTGCATGAAGATATGTATTTTACAGGCAGTGATTATTTTAAAAATTATGGATTGCGCAGTTACGATGTGATGCTGGATGCGCCGGGACTTATTTTGCCGCAGATTCATAATAAGGAAGGACGGCCGATTTTTAAAGTGACGCTACTGGATCAGCTTGCCAAAGAGCCGTATCTGGTACAAAAGGCGGGGCAAGAGCCGGGGACAGATATGGTTATTTGCAGACAGAGAGAACGCAGTGCGGCGGCGCTTTTCATAAGCCGCCTGTCTTATGAGGCAGGGCAGTTTGTCGTGACGGTCCATGCAGAAGGCGTGGAAAAGCCGCATTTAAGGGAGTATGCCTCTCTTTTGGAGCGAGGAATCTTAAGTATCAGCCGGGAAATGGCAAATTGCGATGTGATTCGGTTTGAGGACACAGATGGCGTAGTATGCGAGGCAAAGATGCCTGTGCGCCCGGTTTGCGAGAAAACAAAAAAGATTACGGACATTAATCTGCATGAGAATGAATTGATTGGGTATGATACTTATTTAGAGATTATAGAAGAGTTAAAACAGGTGCCGCAGATCGAAGTATTTCAAAGCGCAGTGTCCTATACGGGTAGAAAGCTGTATGCGATCTGGCTTAAGCCCGGGTATGAGGGATATCTCTCTTTGACGAAACGCTTAAGCCGCGTTCCCAGTGAGATTATCAATGCCAGGCATCACGCAAACGAAGTGTCCAGCACCAACGCGGCCTTTATTTTGCTGAAACGTCTTTTGACAACGGAGGACTTTAGAGAGCTTCCCGATAAGCTGAATCTGGTTCTGGTGCCGATGGAGAATGTGGACGGCGCGGCGATTCATTATGAACTCCAAAAGGAGCACCCTTACTGGAAATTCCATGTGGCGCGTTTCAATTCGTTGGGAAAAGAGTTCTATTACGAGCATTTTCAGCAGGATACGATCCACACGGAGGCGATGGGGCTTTCCCGCCTTTATGAGCGGTTTGCGCCGGACGTTCTGGTGGACAATCATGGGGTTCCAAGTCATGAGTGGGAACAGCAGTTCTCTGGATACACGTCCCCGTCCTATAAGGGATTCTGGCTTCCGAGATCGCTCCTTTACGGGTATTTCTGGTATGTGACGGATCCGGAGTATAGTGGAAATTATCCGGTGAATAAGCGAATGGAAGATGTGATTGCGGACCGGATTGCCGAAGATGACGAGATGACTGCGCTGAACCGCGAGTGGAGCGTACAGTTCGAGAAATACGCACATGGCTGGCTGCCGAAGCTGTTTCCGGCAGATTACTATAAAAATATGATCAATTACTGGATTCCTTTTGCCCACGATCCGGCCCACAGGTATCCGTCGATCCGCTACCCCTGGATCACGACGGTATCCTACACCAGCGAGGTGGCAGATGAGACGGCGCAGGGAGAGTATTTGAACCTGTGTGCACGCGCACATGCGGCGCACGATGAAGTGACCATCAGGATGCTGATGCAGGCAAAATGCCCGCAGGAGGTATGGTATGGCACCAAAGATAAGATTTTTGCCAGATATTTAAGACTTCGTCCCGTGGTTGTCTGATATCTGGAAAAAATAAAAATTTTACATATCCAAAGGAGGAGCAAGTTATGGAACTCATCAAACTGCTTGGCGTAGTAATCGTAATCGTTGGATTCGCGCTGAAACTGGATTCTATCCTGATCATTTTCCTGGCCCTTATTACCACCGGTATTGTTGGCGGCCTGGGAGTAGAGGGACTTCTGGAGACCATCGGAACAAACTTTGTTGCGAACCGAAGCATGGCGATCTTTATCATGATCCTTTTGGTTACCGGAACATTGGAGAGAAATGGTCTTCGTGAGGCGGCTGCCGACCTGATCAAGAAGGTCAAAGGAGCGACCGCCGGTAAGTTAGTCTGTGCATATGGTATTTTAAGAGGATTCTTCGGAGCATTCAACGTAGGATTCGGCGGCGTTGCCGGATTTATCCGTCCGGTACTGCTCCCGATGGCGGAAGGTGCTGTAAAGAACTCCGGACATGAGCCGACAGAGGAACACATGGAAGATATTAAAGGTATGTCGTCCGCTATGGAAAATATTACATGGTTCTTCTTCCAGGTATTGTTCGTCGGAGGTTCCGGTGGTATTCTGGTACAGACCACACTGGCGTCTCTTGGATACGAGGTAGAGCTGATTGATCTGGCTATGCAGGAAATTCCGGTCGCTTTGATCGCGCTGGTCGTAGCTTGTGTCTACTTCCTTATGAAAGATAAGAAACTGACAAAGAAGTACTACGGTAGTTCCACAGGAAAGAACGGAAGAAAATAGGGGGGAGGATAAGCGATGAGTAATTTAAAGTTTATACAGGTAAGCGATGCGTTTAATGCGAACGGTCTGAATATCGTATGGATTATTGTCGGATTGATTACGATCTATGCAGGAATTAAGAACCTGCTTGACGAGGAGAATCCGTCCAGAGTAGGAACTGCTATTTTCTGGTGTTCCTTTGGTGTGGTTTGTGCATTTGGCTCCTGGCTGCCGGCAAAGGTTTCCGGTGTGCTGGTCATTATCATGTGTCTGCCGCCGATCTTCAAGAAAGTAAAGGTCGGTAAGACGAATGCACCGACGAAAGAATTTTCAAGAGCACAGTATGAGAAAATCGGAATGAAGATTTTTATCCCGGCATTTTCCGTAGCCGTATTTTCACTGGCATTTGCATTTTTTGCAAACATCAGCTCTATGATCGCTATCACCTTTGGCGTGGCGCTTGCAATTGTGATCTTGATGCTTTACTCTGCGAAAGAGAATAAACCGCAGGTATTTTTACAGGATTCCGAGCGTTTCCTGTCTATTATGGGACCTCTGTGTATGCTTCCGCAGCTTCTTGGCTGTCTGGGCGGTGTGTTCACAGCAGCGGGCGTAGGTGATGTGATCGCAGATCTCGTGGGCAAGATCGTTCCGAAAGGAAATGTGACGGTAGGTATCATTATTTTTGCAGTTGGTATGGTACTCTTTACCATGATCATGGGAAATGCGTTTGCAGCGATCACAGTTATGACGGTTGGTATTGGTGCACCGTTCGTGTTGGAATACGGTGCTAATCCGGTGGTAATCGGTATGCTGGCTCTGACCTGTGGATACTGTGGTACCTTATGTACACCGATGGCAGCGAACTTCAATATCGTTCCGGTGGCAATCCTGAATATGAAGGACCGCTGGGGTGTTATTAAGAATCAGGTGGTCGTTGCGGCTATCATGCTGGTCGTACAGATCGGATTCATGATCGCTTTGAAATAACAGGATTTATTGATCGTGGTTTTATAGAGGTACAAATAAATGTCGTGGGAAATGGGGAGAGGGGCAAAAATTATTATTGAAAAATGGGTGCAGGTAAAGCCCTGGGACAGGCTGCTGATCGTGACAACAAAAGAACATCTGGCAGAGTCCCGGATTATGCGCAAGGCGGCTCTTGGAAGGGCCAGGTCGGTGAACTCTTTGGTCGTGGAGAACAAAGGGCGCCATGTAGGGGTGTTCTTTGACGAGAATGAGGAGGTATTTGATCCTTACACTGCAATCATTGCGGCAACGGAATATTCGCTTGTGACGACAAAGGCGGCGAAGCGTGCGATCCAGAAGCATAAGAAATTTTTGTCTCTTCCGTTATCCACGAATGATGGTAGGTCGATGCTGGGATATGACTTCCTGACCATGGACACCCGAAAGAGCCGCCTGATGGCGAAGGTGATCATGAAATACCTGAAAAGCTCCAGCAGGCTTCATGTGACGACTCCGGCGGGCACGGATCTGCATATGGGAAAGAGCGGACGCGTTCCGGGATTTTTTAACGGCGTGGTCAAAGATGGAAAGGGATATTCTTCCGCGAGCATCGAGGTGTATGTTCCGATTGAGGAGACGAAGACGGAAGGCGTCATGATGCTGGATGGCTCTCTCGGGTATATCGGAAAGGCAGACGAGCCGACAAAAATCGTGTTCAGCGGGGGCAGGATCGTGAAGATCGAGGAGACCCCGACCGGAAAACGGCTTAAGGAATACATGGAAGGGTATCGGGATTCCAGAATCTATATTGGAGGAGAATTTGGAATCGGCCTGAATTCGTATTCCCGGTGTCTGGGGAATTGTTATATTGAAGATGAGTCTGCCTATGGGACCTTCCATATTGGACTTGGAAGAAATCTGGCGCTTGGCGGACGGCAGAATGCCAATGGACATTTTGACCTGGTGTGCCATGAGCCGGATATTTATACGGATAACAGGCAGATTATGCAGCAGGGCCGGATTATTATACCGGAGGCTGTGCCGTACTAGAGCGGCAGGCGAGCGTAAAGCATCCTATAAAAAATGGAGTATGAAGGTAAAGGAGGAAATAGAAATGAAAGTTTTAGTTACAGGCTTTGATCCGTTTGGCGGAGAGAGCGTGAACCCGGCGTATGAGGCAGTAAAACTTCTGCCGGATGCCATCGCAGGCGCCGAGATCATCAAACTGGAGATTCCGACCGTATTTTCAAAGAGCGGCCCGGCTGTTGAGGCAGGAATCAAGGAACATAATCCGGATGTAGTGATCAATGTGGGTCAGGCTGGCGGGCGTTCCTGCGTGACTATCGAGAAGGTAGGAATCAATCTGGTCGAGGCAAGAATTCCGGATAATGACGGTGAGCAGCCGATGGACGAGCCGCTTCAGGCAGAGGGCGAGACCGCGTATTTCGCAACGATTCCGGTCAAGGCGATCGTAAAGAATGTACGTGAGCATGGAATTCCGTGCCATATTTCATATACGGCAGGAACCTATGTATGCAACTGTGTTATGTATAATGTTCTTCATATGGCAGCGACGAAGTACCCGAATATCCGCGCAGGATTTATCCATGTACCGTATGCGGATGAGCAGGTAGTAACGAAACCGAACGGAACGCCGAGCATGGCCCTTGAGACCATCGCGAAAGCGTTGGAGTATGCGATTGAGGCGACTGTAGAGAACGAAGAGGATATTAAAGAGCAGGTGGGAGGAACGACCCACTAGGCAAAGTGCAGGAGGTCCCGCCGCACGATTGGGGGGTGGGGAAAGGAAACTGCATAGGGTAATATATAAATATGTAAAAAGACAGGTTCTGTTATTGGTATGATTCCAATGGAGGGGATCTGTCTTTTTGTTGGAATCATTCATATTTCACAGCCTTCTTTCATATGTTTTATGTAAGTAAGGAGGCGGAAGAATATGGAAAAGAAATTGCAAAGTGATATAAAAGCGATATGGATGCTGAAATCATTGCTGGCATCCTACATAGTGACCGGAGTGCTTTTGCTCCTCCTCACAGTCCTTCTTTATAAGTTCGATTTGGAGGAGGGGAAGGTGCAGATCGGAATCCTGGCCGTCTACGTAATCTCTACATTTGCCGGTGGTCTGATCATCGGAAAGCTGGCAAAGGTGCGCAGATTTCTTTGGGGGTTGATCCTGGGGGCATTGTATTTTGCATTGTTGTTATTAATATCTATTGGCGTTTACCGCAGTGCGCAGGGGGGAGCAAGTACCGTGATGGCATTTGCACTCTGCGCGGCGGGAGGAATGCTGGGGGGAATGGTTTCCTGAGAGAGAAAGCTGATCATTGTAAAAGGTGGTCAGCTTTTTGTTGCCAAGCATACCTAAGTGAAGGTCCAGTGGATCTTCATCTCAGTTTTGTAAAAACTGTAGGCAGTTCGTAATTGTATTTAACAAAAAAATCGGCTATACTGAAAAGTAACAGGAAGGAGGCACTTCTATGTCAAGAACGATTGGAATTGGGAATCAGGATTTTAGTGTAATCCGAACAAGGGATTATTTCTATATTGATAAAACGGCTTTTATAAAAGAATGGTGGGAGAGCGGGGACAGTGTTACCCTGATCACCCGCCCACGTCGATTCGGAACTTCGGCCAAGTATGAAGAGGTATTTGGATTTACGGAACAGGAAGTTTATCTGGCTTTGAAAGAGTATGGACTTTGGGAAAACAGGGATTGTGTGAAAGCATGGTATGACGGTTTTACGTTTGGAGGAAAAAGGGATATCTATAATCCATGGTCAATTATTAATTATTTGGACAAACAGGCTGTAGGGCCTTATTGGGCCAACACAAGCAGTAACAGTCTGGCAGGAAAATTGGTCCGGGAAAGTGCAGGAAATATTAAAGAAGTGTTCAAAGAACTATTAAATGGCGGATCTGTAGTTACCGAGATTGATGAACAGATTGTGTATAATCAGCTTGATCTGGACGAGAGCGCAATCTGGAGTCTTCTTCTTGCCAGTGGGTATCTCAAAGTGAAAAATCATGAGATCAAGGCTTCGGAATATGGGGAGTGGAAGCAGGTCTATGAGCTGGAGCTTACGAATTTTGAGGTAAAAGTCATGTTCCGAGGCATGGTGAGGGGCTGGTTTGCCTCGACCTCTTCGAATTATAATGATTTTATAAAGGCACTGCTTTTGGGAGATTTAGATGCGATGAATGTGTACATGAACAGGGTGGCTCTCGCAACATTCAGTTATTTTGATGTTGGGAACAGACCTTCCGGTGAAGCGGAGCCGGAGCGCTTCTATCATGGATTTGTGCTGGGACTTATGGTGGAACTGACGGACAAGTATGCCGTGATTTCTAATCGGGAGAGTGGATTTGGCAGATACGATGTGATACTGGAGCCGAGAAAACCGGAACTGGATGCCATTATACTGGAATTTAAAGTATTTAACCCGCGCAGAGAAACGTGTCTGGAGGATACGGTGGAGGCAGCGCTTTCGCAGATTGACAATAAGAAATATGCAGCCGCATTGGAAGCAAAAGAGATTCCGGCAGAGAAAATACGCAGATATGGATTCGCGTTTAAAGGAAAACAGGTATTAATCGGTTAGACAGTAGAAAAGAAGGGCAGGGTTCCAACTGAAATTATCTTGAAAAACCTGCAAAAACTCTTCGGCTATACATTGACGATTTTAAGAGAGTTATGCTATACTAGGATAGTATTTGGGATACTGCGCCTTTTGGCGGCCTGATACAGAAGCGGTGAGAGTGTATACATAGATACCGCTTATGATTTTAAGTATAACAGCGATAAAGGAGGAGTTTGCGATGAAGCACATCAAAACACTGAATACCCAGACTTTGAACAATACTATCAAAAAGGGCGGATGCGGTGAGTGCCAGACATCCTGTCAGTCTGCATGTAAGACTTCCTGTACAGTAGGAAATCAGACCTGCGAACATCATAAGTAGATAGAGAATTTCAGACGAGTATTGAGAAAAAAGGCGGACAGCGGCTCCTAGTGTGACACTAGCCGCTGTCTGTTGGTTGCCAGGCATACCTAAGTGAACATCCGGCGGATGTTCACTCGGTGCCAGGCATATCTGAGCGGATTTGAGGTGTTTTAGGATTACGGGGGCACGAAGTGCGGAGTAATCCGTATATCATAGGGGACAAAATGTCTTTTGACCTCGACATCATATGATAAAAAGGTCCGGTGGACCTTTTTTGTTGCCAAACGTATCCGCGAAGACGTTTGATGGCTATTTGTTCTGGCGATAATTAGGAATGATAACAATAGAAAGGGGTACGTTTGATGATTCATCAGTACCAGAATAACGGATACCGGATCGTGCTGGACGTGAACAGTGGCTGTGTCCATGTGGTGGACGAGCCGGGATATGATGTGATCGCCTGTCTGAATGAGTTAAATCCCAATCACACGCAGAAGACGATTAAGGCCGATGAGACCTGGGAGTATGTAAGAAAAGCATTAGGAGAGAAGTATCCGGAGGATGAGCTAAAGGAGATCATAGAGGATGTGGCAGAGCTGACCGGCGCAGGACAGCTGTTCGTCCCGGATACATACGAACCATACATTGGGGAAGTAATGAAGCGTAAGACGGTGGTAAAGGCGCTTTGCCTTCACATCGCACATGATTGTAACCTTGCCTGCAAATACTGTTTTGCAGAAGAAGGAGAATACCATGGCCGCCGTGCGCTTATGAGTTATGAAGTAGGAAAAAAGGCCCTGGATTTTCTAATTGCTAATTCAGGCAGCAGACACAATCTGGAAGTGGATTTCTTCGGTGG
This sequence comes from Roseburia hominis, assembly GCA_040702975.1. Classification (NCBI taxonomy): domain Bacteria; kingdom Bacillati; phylum Bacillota; class Clostridia; order Lachnospirales; family Lachnospiraceae; genus Roseburia; species Roseburia hominis. Next base: position 2,954,646 of record CP159990.1, on the reverse strand, counting down.
GGAGCCGCTGATGAACTGGCAGGTGGTAAAAGACTTGGTGGCATACGGAAGGGAGCAGGAAAAACTGCATGACAAGCATTTCCGTTTTACCGTCACGACCAACGGTGTACTGTTAAATGATGAGATTCAGGAGTTTATTAATAAAGAGATGGACAATGTGGTCTTAAGCCTTGACGGACGAAGAGAAGTCAATGACCGGATGCGTCCGTTCAGGAATGGAAAGGGGAGTTATGATCTGATCGTTCCCAAGTTCCGGAAGCTGGCGGATTCACGGAATCAGGAGAAATACTATATTCGGGGAACCTTTACCCGGAACAATCTGGACTTTTCCGAAGATGTGAAGCATTTTGACGAGCTGGGCTTTAAGCAGATGTCCATTGAGCCGGTGGTAGGTGATGCCTCCGATCCATATGCGATCCGCGAGGAGGACCTCCCACAGATTTTCGAGGAATACGATAAACTTGCGAAGTACATGATAGAGAAGGAAAGAAAGGGAGAAGGATTCAATTTCTTCCATTTCATGATTGATCTGGAGGGTGGCCCCTGCCTTTCAAAGAGACTTTCCGGCTGCGGAAGCGGAACGGAGTATCTGGCAGTCACTCCATGGGGAGACTTCTACCCCTGCCATCAGTTCGTCGGGGACGAGGATTTCCTGATGGGTAATGTGGATGAGGGAATTACAAGACCGGAGATTGCAGATGAATTCCGATGCTGCAACGTCTACACAAAGGAAAAATGCAGGGATTGTTTTGCAAGATTTTATTGCAGCGGAGGTTGTATGGCGAATGCATATAAGTATGCGGACGGCCTTAAGGATTCCTATGATCTGGGCTGCGAGATGGAACGTAAGAGAGTGGAGTGCGCTATTATGATAAAGGCTGCTCTGGCAGATGAAGAAAGGAAGTAAGAAAGAGATGAAAAAAAGTAAAGGCGTCATTAGCCTGATCCTGACCGCGGTGCTTATCGGATTGCTTGGATTTACCTGCTGGCAGGGATTCGGAAAGGGCCACATCGGTTCTGCGAGAAATATTAAGCTGGGTCTTGACCTGGCCGGCGGTGTCAGCATCACCTATCAGGCAAAAGAGAAGAATCCTACCAGTGAAGAGATGGCAGATACGGTCTACAAGCTGCAAAAGCGTGTGGAGCAGTACAGCACGGAAGCGACCGTTTATCAGGAAGGGGATAACCGAATCAATATAGAGATTCCAGGCGTGTCCGATGCCAATAAAGTTCTGGAAGAGCTTGGAAAACCGGGATCTCTGGAATTCAAGGATTCTGCGGGTGAGACGGTTCTTGACGGCTCAGATATCAAAACCGCAGAGGCAAAGGCGATAGAGAATCAGACCACAAAGAATAAAGAATATGTGGTATCTCTGGAAATGACAAAGGAAGGTGCTGAAAAGTTCGCAAAAGCGACGGAAGAGAACCTTAATAAAGTGATTTCTATTATTTATGACGGTGAGACCGTCAGTGCACCGAAAGTAAACAGTGTGATTTCAAATGGTCAGGCAATCATCGAGGGTATGGCTGACTATGAGGAAGCAGATACCCTGGCTTCCACCATCCGTATTGGTGGACTGAAGCTGGAACTGGAAGAACTCCGTTCCAACGTGGTGGGCGCACAGCTCGGCGAGGAAGCAATCAGCACCAGCTTGTATGCGGGTGCCATCGGTCTTGCAATTATCTTTGTATTTATGTGTATCGTTTACCTGCTTCCGGGATTTGCTGCCAGCCTGGCACTAATCATTTATACCGGAATCGTAATCGTATTTTTGAATGCATTCGACATTACCCTGACTCTGCCGGGTATCGCAGGTATTATTCTGGGTATCGGTATGGCGGTAGATGCGAACGTCATTATATTTGCCCGTGTACGTGAGGAGATCGGCGCAGGAATCAGTGTTCGCTCTTCACTGAGAAACGGCTTTAAGAAAGCAATGTCTGCAATCGTGGACGGTAACGTGACGACCCTGATCGCGGCAATCGTGCTGGGACTTAAGGGTTCCGGAAGTGTGAAGGGATTTGCACAGACATTGGCTTTGGGTATCGTGGTATCCATGTTCACGGCGCTGATCATTACGAGAGTGATTGTATTCGCCTTCTATGCTATCGGTATCCGCAGTGAGAAGTTCTATGCGAAGAAACATAAAGATAGAAAGGTGATTAATTTCCTTAGCAAAAGAGCTATATGTTTTGCACTGTCAGCTGTTGTGATCCTTGCCGGATTTGCTGCAATGGGAATCCATGCAGGCAAAGGAGACGGAGCGCTGAATTACAGCCTTGACTTCAAGGGTGGTACGGCGACGAACGTGACCTTTGACAAGGATTACAGTATCAAAGAGATTGACTCTGAGATCGTTCCGGTCGTAGAGGAAGTGACAGGCGACAAGAACGTGCAGACACAGAAGGTAAAGGGCAGCAATCAGGTAGTGATCAAGACTCAGACTCTGGATCTTCAGAAGCGTGAAGAACTGAATGCGGCTTTGGTCGAGAAGTTCGGAGTAGATGATTCCCTGATTACTGCTGAAAATATCAGTTCTACCGTAAGTGCGGAGATGAGAAGCGACGCGATTGTAGCGGTGGTGATTGCAACGATTTGTATGCTGATCTATATCTGGTTCCGGTTCAAGGATATCCGGTTCGCGACCAGTGCGGTAGCAGCGCTGATTCATGACGTACTGGTGGTACTCATGTTCTATGCAGTTGCGAGAGTATCTGTGGGCAACACCTTTATCGCATGTATGCTGACGATCGTAGGTTACTCGATCAATGCGACTATCGTAATCTTCGACCGTATCCGTGAGGAGATGCACCTTAAGAAGCGCGACGAGGACCTTGCTGATGTAGTGAACAAGAGTATTACTTATACACTTACCAGAAGTATCTACACTTCTTTGACGACCTTCGTCATGGTAGCGGTACTTTATATCATGGGCGTCAGCTCTATCAAAGAGTTCGCAAGCCCGTTGATGGTAGGTATTATCTGCGGAGCATACTCTTCTGTATGTATCACAGGCGCACTGTGGTATGTGATGCGGACAAGGTTCGGCAAGAAGGCAGAGCCGGTGAAAGCAGCCGTTGGAAAGAAGAAAAAATAACAGAATTGCATAGAGAAAAGGTGTTGGAGCATATCCGGCACCTTTTCCTCTATACATGGAGAAATAGAATTTGCCGGACATTTCCTGAAGATGGCGGGCAGATAAAAGAATCGGGTGAGGAAACGAAAGATGGAGAACTGGGTGCTTCTGAGAAAAGGTGCAGATTTTTCGCATATTAGTGAGAAATTCCATATCAGCCCCCGGATTGCGGCCTTGATACGCAACCGCGATGTGGTGGGAGATGAGGCGATCGAACGGTATTTGAACGGCACGATAAACGATTTGTATGACGGAATGCTGATGCGGGATATGGATAAGGCGGTGGATGTCCTGATGGAGAGTATCCGGGAGGGAAAGAAGCTGCGAATCATCGGCGACTATGATATTGACGGGATTCAGTCCACCTATATTCTTCTCGAGGGACTTCGCGCGCTGGGTGCGGAGGTGGACAGTGATATCCCCGACCGGATGAAGGACGGCTATGGACTGAACCGGCATCTGATTGAGCGTGCGCTTGACGACGGGATAGAGGTGATCATCACCTGTGATAACGGGATTGCGGCCCGTGAGGAGATCGCCTATGCAAAAGAGATGGGAATGACGGTGGTGGTGACAGATCATCATGAAGTTCCCTATGAGGAAACGGAGGATGGGGAGCGGCGTTATCTGCTTCCCGCGGCAGATGCGGTGGTCGATCCCAAACGGTGGGACTGTGAATATCCATTTAAGGGTCTGTGCGGAGCAGCGGTGGCATATAAGCTGGTGGAAGCGCTGCTTGAAGCCATGGGAAAAGATGTCTGCGACGTGGATTATCTGATGGAAAATGTTGCCATCGCTACGGTGGGTGATGTGATGGACCTGGTAGATGAGAATCGCATTTTTGTGAGGCAGGGGCTGGAGATGCTGAAACGCACACAGAATAAAGGCCTTCGTGCCCTGATCGAGTGTACGGGGGTGCGTAAGGAGTCTCTTTCGGCCTACCATATCGGATTTGTGCTGGGACCATGTATGAACGCCAGCGGACGTCTGGATACGGCGAAACGCGCCCTGGCTCTTCTGGAGGCCAAAACAGTCCGGGAGGCCGATGTTCTGGCGGGGGATTTAAAAGCGCTAAACGACAGCCGCAAAGACATGACGGCAGCCGCCGTGGAGGACGCCCTGATTCAGGTGGAAAATACAGAGATACGGGAAGACGATGTGCTGGTGATCTATCTGCCGGATTGTCACGAAAGTCTGGCCGGAATCGTTGCCGGGCGAGTGAGGGAAAAATATTATAGGCCGGTCTTTGTTCTTACCAGGGCGGAGGAAGGGCTGAAGGGCTCCGGAAGATCCATCGAGTCCTGGCACATGTACGAAGGGCTCAACCGGTGCGCATATCTCATGACCAGATTCGGAGGACATAAGATGGCGGCGGGGCTCTCAATGCCGGAGGAGAATCTGGAAGAATTCCGCAGGCTGATTAATGCCAGGTCGGGGCTTCAAAGAGCGGATCTGGTAGAGAAAGTTTCCATCGATATGCAGCTTCCGTTTCGCTATGTCACAGAGGAGTTCGTGCAGGAGATCCATGTTATGGAGCCCTTCGGAAAGGGAAATGCGAAGCCGGTCTTTGCCCAGCGGCAGGTGAGCGTGCGAAACGCGCGGATTCTGGGGAAAAACCGAAACGTATTAAAAATGCAGGTGGAAGATGGAAGCGAGCGGCTTACGGCCATGTATTTCGGAAATATTCCGGACTTTATGGATTATGTCGGTCAGAGGTTCGGCGCCTATGTGCGGCAGCGCTTGGAATCAGGCAGCCTCCTGTCTGCGGGTGAAATTGTCATGGCATTTACCTTTTATCCGGATATCAATGAGTACCAGGGCGTAAAAACCCCGCAAATTGTGGTACAAAACTATAAATAAATTTGAAAATTGATTAAATTATGGTATACTATAAGATATTGTAAAATTTATGTCGATTCTAAAGGTGGAGAAAGCAATGAAAAAGATTGAAGATTATGTATTAAGTATTCCAGATTTCCCGGAGAAAGGAATTATTTTCCGCGATGTGACCAGTATCCTGGAAGATGCCGAGGGACTGCATCTTGCCATTGAACTTTTGCAGGAGAAGCTGAAAGATAAGGAATTTGATATCGTAGTGGGACCGGAGTCCCGCGGGTTTATTTTCGGTATGCCGATCGCTTATAATTTACATAAGCCTTTCGTGCCGATCCGGAAGAAGGGAAAGCTTCCTTGTGAGACGGCTTCCATCAAGTATGATCTGGAATATGGAAGTGCAGAGATCGAGATTCATAAGCGTTCCATCAAACCGGGAGATAAGGTGGTCATTGTGGATGACCTTATGGCGACCGGCGGGACCGCAGCGGCGATGATCTCTCTGATTGAAGGCTTAGGCGGAGAAGTGGTGGAAGTTCTGTGCCTGATGGAGCTTATGGGCCTTAAGGGACGGGAGAAGCTGGAAGGATATGAAGTGGACGCTGTGATTCAGTATCCGGGCAACTAAACAAAAAGACAACAAAGGAAGAGAAAAGGAAGAAGGGGAAAGGTATGTCAGACGTTGTTATCGGCATTCAGGAAGAGTCGGTGATCGCACCGACAAACAAACAGCTTGATATTGTGGACGGTCATGCGGTGAAAGCGCCTGCGGACTATCAGAACCCGGATGAACTTTACGATCTTTTGATAAAAAGGATTCGGAAATATCATCCATCTACGGATATTTCTATGATAGAGAAGGCGTACCGCATCGCAAGAGGCGCACATGAGGGGCAGAAGAGAAAATCCGGTGAAGACTATATTATCCACCCTCTCTGGGTGAGTATTATTCTGGCGGATCTGGAGATGGATAAAGAGACGATCGTATCCGGCATGCTCCACGATGTGGTGGAGGATACGGTGATGACCTGCGAGGAGATTAGGCAGGAGTTCGGCGCGGAAGTGGAGCTTCTTGTGGACGGCGTCACCAAGCTGGGGCAGATCTCGTATTCTTCGGATAAGCTGGAGGTCCAGGCGGAGAACCTAAGGAAGATGTTCCTTGCCATGGCAAAGGATATTCGTGTCATTATCATCAAACTCGCGGACCGTCTGCACAATATGCGGACTCTGCAGTTTATGCGTCCGGCCAAGCAGCTGGAAAAGGCAAAGGAGACGATGGATATCTATGCGCCCATTGCACAGCGTCTCGGTATTTCCAAGATCAAGACGGAGCTTGACGATCTGGCGCTGAAATATTCGCAGCCGGAGGTATTCCAGGATCTGGTAAAACAGATCAATGCGCGCAAGACAGAGAGGGAGGAATTTGTCCGCCAGATCGTGGATGAGGTTTCCAGACATATGGAGAATGCGCACATCCGGGCCGATGTCAACGGGCGGGTGAAGCATTTCTTCAGTATATATAAGAAGATGGTGAATCAGGATAAGACGGTGGATCAGATCTATGATCTGTTTGCCGTGCGGATCATTGTGGATTCTGTCAAGGACTGCTATGCGGCTCTGGGCGTGATCCACGAGATGTATACTCCGGTTCCCGGACGTTTTAAGGATTATATCGCCATGCCGAAGCCCAATATGTACCAGTCGCTTCACACGACGCTTATGAGTTCGGTAGGGCAGCCCTTTGAGATCCAGATTCGGACAAAAGAGATGCATAAGACCGCGGAATACGGAATTGCCGCGCATTGGAAATATAAGGAATCCGATGACGGAAAGAAGAGTGTGGAAGCAAAAGAGGAGGAGAAATTAAGCTGGCTCCGCCAGATCCTGGAATGGCAGAAGGATATGTCAGACAACCGGGAGTTCTTAAATCTTCTCAAGGGCGATCTGGATCTTTTTGCGGAAGATATCTATTGCTTTACGCCGAACGGAGATGTAAAGAATCTGCCGAGCGGCTCGACGACGATCGATTTCGCGTATGCGATCCACACAGCGGTAGGAAACAAGATGGTGGGCGCCAGAGTGAACGGGAAACTGGTGACCATCGATTATAAGATACAGAACGGGGACAGGATCGAGATTCTGACATCGCAGAATTCCAAGGGTCCCAGCCGGGATTGGCTGAATATTGTAAAGAGCACCCAGGCGAAGAATAAGATCAACCAGTGGTTCAAGAAAGAGTTTAAAGAGGACAATATTGTCCGTGGAAAGGAAATGCTCTCCACCTACTGTAAAGCGAAGGGATTTGTCATTTCGGATCTGATGAAGCCGAAGTATATGCAGATCGTGCAGGAGAAATACGGATTCCGCGACTGGGATTCCATTCTTGCCGCGGTCGGGCACGGCGGTCTGAAGGAAGGTCAGGTGGTGAACCGGCTGGCGGAAGAGTACAGTAAAGATCACCGGAAGGAAATGACGGACGAGAGTGTTCTGGAGAAGGTGGCTGAGGCGGCCAAGAACCGGGTTCATGTGACCAAGTCGAAGAGCGGGATTGTGGTCAAAGGAATCGACGATATGGCGGTTCGTTTTTCACGCTGCTGCAATCCGGTTCCGGGAGATGAGATTGTTGGATTTATTACCCGGGGGCGTGGAATGTCGATTCACCGGACGGATTGTGTCAATATGATTCATTTGTCCGAGCAGGAACGAGTTAGGCTGATTCCGGCCGAGTGGGAGAAACCGGCGGAAGGTGAGGGAACTGGAAGCTATCTGGCCGAGATCAAGATGTATGCCCACGACAGACAGGGACTTTTGATGGATATGTCCAAGGTGTTCACAGAGATGAATATTGACGTGAAATCCATGAATGTCCGCACCAGCAAACAGGGAACTGCGACGATTGAGACCGGATTTATTGTCCAGGGAAGAGATGAATTGGGAAAAGTGATCGAGAAACTCAGGCAGCTTCAGGGCGTGCTGGATATTGAGCGCGCGGTGGGCTAGCATGGTATGCGGTGCATTCTGAAATTATATTGCAGCCAGAGATCGTTTGAAGTGAAAGAATAAAATACGTAAAAAGCAGTGAGGATAGATAAGATGAAAGTAGATATTATTGTAACGGGCATCATCAGTACCAACTGTTATCTCGTTTGGGATGAGGAGACGAAAGAGGGCGTCATTGTGGACCCGGCGGCTGCGCCCCGCAAACTGATCAGCTATATTGATGAGCAGGGGATTCAGCTCAAAGCGATTCTTCTGACGCATGCGCATTTTGACCACATTATGGGAATCGACAAGCTGATTCAGCTTTATGGTAAGATGCCGGTGTATGTGGAGGAAGAGGATCTGGAGCTTCTTCACACGCCGCAGCTCAACGAGTCTACCGTCTATACCGCAGGCTACAGCTATGCGGGCGGAGATGTGATACATGATGGAGATGTGTTCCATCTGCTGGGAAGAGATTTCAAAGTGATTCATACGCCGGGGCATACGGCAGGCGGCGTATGCTACTATGTTGCAGAGGAGAATATACTGTTCAGCGGCGACACGCTGTTCTGCTGCTCAGTAGGCAGATCCGATTTCGCGACCAGCAGCACTTCGGCGTTGATCCGCTCAATCAAGGAGAAGCTGTTCCTTCTGCCGGATGAGACGGTCGTATATCCGGGACACATGGGAGCGACTACGATCGGAAATGAGAAGGTCAATAATCCATTTGTGTAGGAATATAATATAGAAAGTAAAGAGGTTTCATGGCATGATTCAGATTAAATGTCAGAATGAGCGTTTCACCTATGATATGTACCATATTGTGAAATCGTTCTTTCCGGATGCCGAGATAAACCAGACGGTGGAACCGGAACAAGAATCACTGATACAGATAGAATTCGATCGTGATTCTTGTTTTTTCTGCCGCCAAGCGAACCTAAGTGAATGTCCAGTGGACATTCATCTCGGTGGCTCGGCATGCCTAAGCAAAGGTCCGGTGGACCTTTGTCTCGGCCGCCAAGCGAACTTAAGATTTGAAGTTGCATTTTCGGAAATAGAGGCGATAGAGGATAAGAGAGAACAGAAACGCTATATTAATAAAAAACTATATAAGTTGCTCTCGGAAATGACGGGGGAGGAGCATGCCTGGGGAGATATGACAGGCGTGCGTCCCACGAAGATGATCATGGAGAAGCTGGAAGAGGGGCGAAGCGAGCAGGAGATTATTGATTTCATGCAGGATACCTATGTGGTCAGTGAGAAAAAGGCAAGGCTTGGAATCGAGATTGCAAGAAGAGAGAAGGCGCAGCTTGAAAAGCTGGATTATCAGAACGGATACAGCCTGTATATCGGAATTCCGTTCTGTCCGACGACATGCAGCTATTGTTCCTTCACCTCCTATCCGGTCGCAAAATGGCAGAGCCGAATGGACGAGTATGTGGACGCGCTGCTAAAAGAGCTCTCCTATATCGCGGAGGTCTCCAAAGAGAAAAAGCTGAACACGGTCTATATGGGCGGAGGCACCCCTACGACCCTGAGTGCGGCGCAGATGGACAGGGTCCTCACTCACCTGGAGAGGAATTTCTCTTTCGCAGATCTGAAAGAGTTTACCATAGAGGCAGGACGGCCGGACAGTATTACAAAGGAGAAACTAGAAGTCATCTACCGCCATGGCGTGGGCAGAATCTCGATCAATCCGCAGACCATGCAACAGAGGACACTGGACGTGATTGGCCGGCGGCATACGGTGGAAGATGTGGTAAATGTATTTCATATGGCAAGGCAGATCGGGTTTGACAATATCAATATGGATCTGATTGCAGGTCTCCCGGGAGAGCATCCGGAGGAGATGAAGGATACGCTCCGGCAGATCAGGGAGCTTTCCCCGGACAGCCTGACCGTACACGCTCTTGCGATGAAGCACGGATCGAGACTGACAAGGGAAAAAATAGAGCGGCAGAAGGCTATGCAAAATGAAAGCGCCAGGGGAGCGGACCCCTCGCTTAAAGCAGATGAAGAAATCAACAATACGCAGATGGCAAGAGAATTGGAAGAAATGATCGATATGGCAGCCGATTGCGCAAAAGAGATGGGTCTTGCGCCCTATTATCTCTACCGTCAGAAAAATATTGCCGGAAATTTTGAAAATGTAGGCTATGCAAAGGTTGACAAAGCCGGAATATACAATATACTTATTATGGAAGAAAAACAATCCATCATAGCGGCAGGGGCGGGTGCTTCTACCAAGGTGGTGCTTCCCTATGAAATCGACGCGCCGGGCAGCAGGAACGGCCGAAAGACGAATATGATCAGAATTGAGAATGTCAAGGACGTAGGAGAGTATATTTCGCGGCTTGACGAGATGATAGAACGAAAAGGAGAATGGTTATGGCGTTAAAAAAGAAACCGGTCACCGGTATGAAGGACATGCTCCCGAAGGAGATGGAGATCAGGGATTATGTGATCCAGATGATCAAGGATACCTATAAAACCTTTGGATTTACCTCAATGGAAACTCCCTGTGTGGAGCATATCGAGAACCTGTGCAGCAAGCAGGGCGGTGACAATGAAAAATTGATTTTTAAGATTTTAAAGCGCGGTGATAAGCTGAAGATCGATCAGGCAAAAGAAGAGATCGATCTGGTGGACGGCGGGCTCCGCTATGACCTGACGGTTCCGCTGGCGAGATATTATGCGAACCATGCAAATGAGCTGCCGTCTCCGTTTAAAGCGATGCAGATTGGAAATGTGTGGCGTGCAGACCGCCCGCAGAGAGGACGGTTCCGCCAGTTCATGCAGTGTGACATTGATATCCTTGGAGAGCCGGGAAACTTAGCGGAGATCGAGCTGATCCTGGCGACCACCACGATGCTTGGAAAGATGGATTTTCACAATTTTACCGTATGCATTAATGACCGCAACATTTTAAAGGCTATGGCGGCATACAGCGGTTTCCGGGAAGAAGATTTTGATGAGGTCTTCATCATTTTGGATAAGATGGACAAAATCGGGGCAGAGGGCGTTGGTGCAGAGCTTCAGGAGATGGGCTACACGCAGGAGAACGTGGACACCTACCTGAAACTGTTTGACGAGATCAGCCCGGATGTGGAGGGAATCCGTTTCTTAAAGGAGAAGCTGGCAGGCTTTTTGGACGAGAAGGTGGCGGAGAGCATGGAAATGATCATTTCCAGCGTGGAAGCCGCAAAGGAAGCGGATTTCAGGATGAAGTTCGACCCGACTTTGGTGCGCGGGCAGTCTTACTATACCGGAACGATTTTTGAGGTGACGATGGACGAGTTCGGCGGCTCTGTCGCAGGAGGCGGACGGTACGACAAGATGATCGGCAAATTTACCGGCCAGGATACGCCGGCATGTGGATTTTCCATAGGATTTGAGCGTATTGTAATGCTGCTTTTGGAGAATGGCTATGAGCTTCCGACAAAAAGGGAGAAGAAGGCCTATCTTTTGGAGAAGGGAATGCCGAAGGAAGGCGTGCTGAAGGTTCTGGAGATGGCGAAGAAGGACCGCGAGGAAGGAAAGCAGGTGCTGATCGCGAACATGAAGAAAAATAAAAAATTCCAGAAGGATCAGATGATCGCTGACGGATATGAGAATATCGTAGACTGCTATAAGGATTCGGTAATGTCTCTGTAGGGGATTTTAGATGCAGGCGTATGGAAATGCGCCTTCCGGATTACGATAAGCCCAGAAAGAATAAGTATGAGGAAAACAGGAGGAAAATATCATGGCAGAATCAATGATGGGCCTTAGGAGAACGCACCGCTGTGCGGAGCTTACTGAGGCGAATATCGGCGAAAAAGTTACCATCATGGGATGGGTGCAGAAGAACAGAAATAAAGGAGGACTCATCTTTGTTGATGTGCGCGACCGTTCCGGCCTGGTGCAGGTCGTGTTTGAGGAGGAGAGCACCGACAAAATGATTCTGGAAAAAGCGGCAAAGCTGCGGAGCGAATTTGTGGTTGCCGTGGTGGGAACCGTGGAGGCACGTTCCGGTGCGGTAAACAATAATATTGCAACGGGCGCGATCGAGATCAGACCTGAAGAACTGCGGATTTTATCTGAGTCCGAGACGCCACCATTTCCGATTGAAGAGAATTCCAAAACTAAGGAAGAACTGCGCCTCAAATACCGTTTCCTCGACCTCAGAAGACCGGATATCCAGAGAAATCTGATGATGAGGAGCAAGGTGGCAACTCTGACCCGCCAGTTCCTTTCGGAGGAAGGCTTCCTGGAAATTGAGACTCCGTTCCTCATCAAGAGTACGCCGGAGGGGGCGAGAGACTACCTGGTGCCGAGCCGTGTGCACCCGGGAAATTTCTATGCACTTCCCCAGTCTCCGCAGATTTTTAAACAGCTTTTGATGTGTTCCGGTTATGACAGATATTTCCAGATCGTCAAATGCTTCCGTGACGAGGATCTGCGCGCGGACCGTCAGCCGGAATTTACGCAGATCGATATGGAATTGTCTTTCGTGGATGTAGATGACGTCATCGATGTCAATGAGAGACTATTGGCAAAATTATTTAGTGAGGTTCTGGGAATCGAAGTACAGCTCCCGATTCAGAGAATGACCTGGCAGGAAGCGATGGACCGCTATGGCTCAGACAAGCCGGATATCCGTTTTGGAATGGAGCTTCAGAATGTGACTGAGGTCGTGAAGGACTGCGAGTTCGCAGTATTCAAAGGAGCGATTGAAAATGGCGGTTCTGTGCGCGGTATCAACGCCAAAGGACAGGGCGCGATGCCGCGAAAAAAAATTGATAAACTGGTAGCTTTTGCGAAGGACTATGGCGCAAAGGGGCTGGCGTATATTGCGCTCCAGGAAGACGGCACCGTGAAATCTTCCTTCTCCAAGTTTATGAAGGAAGAGGAGATGAGCGCACTGATCCAGGCGATGGGCGGAGAAAACGGAGATTTGCTTCTGTTTGCCGCTGATAAGAATAAAGTTGTCTGGGATGTGCTGGGCGCGCTTCGTCTGGAGCTGGCCCGTCAGATGGAACTTCTGGATAAGAACGAGTATAAATTCATCTGGATCACGGAATTCCCGCTTCTGGAGTGGAGCGAGGAGCAGAATCGTTTTACGGCAATGCATCACCCGTTTACCATGCCGATGGAAGAGGATCTTCAGTATATTGACTCTGATCCGGGCAGAGTTCGCGCGAAGGCTTATGACATCGTGCTGAACGGCAACGAGATTGGTGGAGGAAGTGTGAGAATCTTCAATCAGGAGATTCAGAGCAAGATGTTCGAGGTGCTTGGATTTACGCCGGAGCAGGCGAATGAACAGTTCGGATTCCTTCTTAATGCGTTCAAGTATGGAGTACCGCCGCACGCAGGACTTGCGTATGGTCTGGACCGTCTGGTGATGCTGATGGCAAAACAGGATAGTATCCGTGATGTGATTGCTTTCCCGAAGGTGAAGGACGCCTCCGACCTGATGACAGAGGCACCGGCCGCTGTTGATACGAAACAGCTTGAAGAATTGGGACTTGAACTGGCAAAGACGGAATAGTAAGTGAGAATGAGAAGAGAGGCAGAAGCGAAAAGGCTGGGCCTCTCTTTTCTATTTTACTTAAAATTGCTGCTGCGCAGCCCGTTTGCGCGTGAAGAGCGTGCGAGAGCTCATTCTATTTTACAGAATATTCCGAAAAATTACAAAAAAACATAAAAAAGAAAAACATTAAAAAATTTCGTTTTTTTGTTGACAAATCCCGGTTCATCGTGTATAGTATATATTGTTCCGAGGAACACAAGAGAAAACAAAATAACTTATGCGATAGTAGTACAGTTGGTAGTACGCCACCTTGCCAAGGTGGAGGTCGCGGGTTCGAGTCCCGTCTGTCGCTCTTATAAGAACTGCATAGGCAGTTCTTTTTTTGCTTCGCACGAAGATACATGGCATTTTCATATGGAATAAAACATACTTCGTGCGATTATGCATAGCCCGCGTGAAGGCGGTTGCATTTTTAAGTGTTAAATAAATCATCAAAAAAATTCCCTTTCCACTACAATAGAGTTATTAGGTACTATTGATATGGAAAGGGAGTATATTATTCTCCGGTAGGGAAGTGCTGAATGAGATTTTGAATCTCTTTCAGAATAAATAACTTGTAATTATCGGGCAGAGGTGATATGATATCCAAAATCTTCGAATCCAGCGGATTGCTAAGATCGGGCCCCGCTTCCAGATAGTCGCAGATTAAATAGTCAAAATGCACATTAAGAGCTTTGGAAAAATTCAACATACTGGGAAAGGGCGTAAATTGCGCGCCGTTCTCGATTCTGCTGATGGTAGTAACGTCCATATTCACTTTTTCTGCCAGTTCAGCCTGTGTGAGCCCGGCATTTTTGCGCGCTTGTTTCACACGGTCTCCAAAAAAATTTTGCTGATTTTCCATAAGTACACCTCTCTTATTTAGTGTAGCATTAAAAAAACAAAATAGAATGGCATATAGTGCAAGTTGTATTTACAAAAACACACAATTGTTGATATGATAAAAGCAGTATCATGTCGTTCTGCGTTTCCAGAGGACGGGTTAAGACGAAAAGTATCAGAATAAAATGGAGCAAATAAAAAAAGGAGGAACTGGATATGGATATGGAACAGTACAGAGCAGAGATCGAGGCGGCAAAACTGGCGACGAGTATGGGGGCGAGGCTGGGAGTTCCGCGTGAGAAGACGTTACTATTGAGTATTGAGCAGATTCTTGATTATTATGCGTGTAATCCGCTGGAAGAATATTTGACCGGGGCGTTGATTCAGATTCAGGCGTATCTGGAGATGGGAATGGATTACCGCAAGCATGCGGAACTTTTTGACAAGGTGGTCGATATGTGCGGACTGGACAAAGATGAGGTATTTCCGAGACGCTTCTATGGGGCGGTCAAAGTAAAGCTGAATAAGAGCCAGGTGCGCGGAATGCTCCGGAGATGGACCCCGTCAAGAGTGGAAGGTATGAAGATTGGCCAGGTCGTAGAGGATATCATGGAGAAGGTGAAGGCGCATCAGGAAGGGATTTACTATTATCGGAACTGTCTCAATGATACAAAGATGGGGGACGATATCTATGAACTCATCATAACAAAAGAAGAATGCTATTTTCATGACATTAAGTGCGATAGATATTTCGTGTTTGTACAATAGGGACCGAAAGTTTTACGGAAATATATAATAATAGAAAAATTTCGAATAAACCGCACATTTATATTGATAATCCGAAAAAAATTGTATAAAATGGTAGAAATGTTCGTTTTTTTGGAACCTGCATTTTAGAAATGAGTAGTAGGAGGGTTATTACATATGTATGATGTGGTAAATAGTGTGGTGAAAGCAATCAATGATGTGGTGTGGGGCTGGCCGATGATCTTCCTTCTCCTCGGGACGCATGTGTTTCTGACGTTTCGGACGGGGATTATTCAGAGGAAGATTTTTACTGGTATCCGTCTTTCGGTCGCCAAAGATCCGGAGGCGGAAGGCGAGGTAAGCCAGTTCGGCGCTCTGACTACGGCGCTGGCGTCGACGATCGGCACGGGAAATATTATCGGTGTCGGTACGGCTGTGGCGCTGGGCGGCCCGGGAGCGGTCCTTTGGTGCTGGCTCACCGGTGTTTTTGGAATTGCGACAAAGTACAGCGAATCTCTGATTGCGGTAAAGTACCGTGTGAAGACGGAGGACGGCCGTATGCAGGGCGGCGCCATGTACGCGTTGGAATATGGATTGAAGTATAAGAAGATTGGCAGAATACTGGCACTGTTGTTCGCGTTTTTTGCGGCGTTTGCGTCGTTTGGAATCGGCTGTGCGACGCAGGTGAATGCAATCGCTACCGTATGTAAAGAGAATCTGGGGATTGCTCCGTGGATTGTCGGCGTTGTGGTCGCTGCCGCGACGGCGCTGGTTATTTTCGGGGGAATCAAGGCGATTGCGAATGTGTGTGAGAGGCTGGTGCCGTTCATGGCAGCGTTCTATGTGCTGGGGTGCGTCATCATTCTTTGTATGAATTACGACTTTATCATACCCGCTCTGGTGACGATCTGCACTCTGGCGTTTACGCCGGGAGCAGCGGCAGGCGGGCTTGTGGGAAGCGGGATTATGCTGGCGATGCGTTTCGGTATTGCAAGGGGACTGTTTTCCAATGAATCCGGTATGGGTTCCGCACCGATCGCGGCAGCAGCGGCCCAGACGAGGAATCCGGTCCGCCAGGCCCTGGTATCTTCTACGGGAACGTTCTGGGATACCGTTGTGGTATGTCTGATGACCGGACTGGTCCTGGTTTCCACGATCATGAAGAATCCGGCGATCAACGCCAATGAGATTACCGATGGCGGCGTGCTGACGACCCTTGCGTTTCGGCAGATTCCGGTTTTAGGGCCGGTGATCCTGGTAGTAGGTATTATCTCCTTTGCATATTCTACCGTGCTTGGCTGGGCTTATTACGGCGAACGGTGCGTGGAATATTTCGGTGGAAGACATGCGCTGATTCCGTACCGGCTGCTCTATGTGGCGGTGGCAGTGATCGCACCGATTGTCTCCCTGAATCTGGTATGGCTGATCGCAGATACCTTAAATGCGTTGATGGCGGTTCCGAACCTGATCGCCGTGCTGGCATTGTCGCCGGTGATCGTGCGCGAGACGAGGAAGTATATAGGTAATCTGGATGCCAGAGACGAGACACCGATTCCGGTCATAAAAAAATAGAAATCTTGAAAAATAAGACAGATGAACTACGAAAACGGGGCCTGTTTTCCGGAAAGAGAAAGCGGGTCCCGTAAAAATTTTTTTAGAGTCATAAACAGCGTATTTTCTGGGGGTTTGAGGTTTCATGCGCCGGAGTACGCTGTTTTCTCTATTGACGAAAGAATGAGAAAATGATAAGATGGATAGGAAAAACGCACACGATGTTGTGAAAACATATTAACAAAAACACAAGATATAGAATGTCGGGGAAAGGAGAATAAAAATGGATTTAAAAGATGTCAGAGTGATCAAAAAAGACGGCACCAAGGAAGAGTTCAATGTGCAGAAGGTAGTAGTTGCGGTCAATAAATCGGCTTATCGTGCCTTAATTACGTTTACAGAGGAAGATTTGAAGTTTATCTGCCAGTTTGTGGAAGAGAAGGTGAAGGAGCTGGGAAAGACGCAGATTCAGATCGCCGAGATGCACAATGTGGTGGAGGGTGCGCTGGAGAAGGTGAATCCTATCGTGGCGAAGAGCTACCGGGATTACCGGAATTATAAGCAGGATTTCGTGCATATGCTGGACGAAGTGTATCGCAAGAGCCAGTCCATCATGTATATCGGGGATAAAGAGAACAGTAATACGGACAGCGCCCTTGTCTCTACCAAG
The DNA here is from genome assembly GCA_040702975.1 of Roseburia hominis. NCBI lineage: Bacteria > Bacillati > Bacillota > Clostridia > Lachnospirales > Lachnospiraceae > Roseburia > Roseburia hominis. The sequence continues at coordinate 2,937,329 of CP159990.1, read as the reverse complement.
AGGAGTCTGATCTTTAATGAGCTGAATAAGGAGCTGTACAAAAAGTTTTTCCTGACGGTGGAAGAACTTCAGGCGATCCGGGAAGGCTATATTTATATTCATGATATGTCAGCAAGGCGGGATACCATGAACTGCTGTCTGTTCGATGTGAAGAACGTGCTGACCGGCGGATTTGAGATGGGAAATCTGTGGTACAACGAGCCGAAGACGCTGGATACGGCCTTTGACGTGATTGGAGACATCGTGCTGAGTGCAGCGAGTCAGCAGTACGGTGGATTTACCGTGCCGAGCGTAGACGAGATCCTGGAGCCTTATGCGGAGAAATCACACAAGAAACTGCTTCAAAAATATCAGGAGCTGGGACTTTCTAAGGAGAAGGCTGAGGAAGTTGCATGGAAGGATCTGGAGAAAGAGATGGAGCAGGGCTTCCAGGGCTGGGAGTACAAGTTCAACTCCGTTTCATCAAGCCGTGGAGACTATCCGTTCATCACCGTGACGAGCGGAACGAATATCAGTAAGTACGGAAAACTGGTCACAAAAACCATGCTGGAGGTGCGGAAGAACGGTCAGGGGAAAGCCGGGCACAAGAAGCCGGTCCTGTTCCCGAAGATCGTGTTCCTGTACGATGAGAAGCTGCACGGACCGGGAGCTCCGGCAGAGGATCTGTTCGAGGCAGGAATCGAATGCTCCAGAAAGACCATGTATCCGGATTGGCTGAGCCTTACCGGAAAGGGCTATGTGGCAAGCATGTATAAGCAGTATGGCAAGATCATAAGTCCTATGGGCTGCCGTGCATTTTTATCACCCTGGTATGAGAGAGGCGGTATGAACCCGGCGGATTCCGAGGACAAGCCTGTGTTCGTGGGACGGTTCAATATCGGTGCGGTAAGTCTCCATCTGCCGATGATCCTGGCCAAGTCACGTCAGGAGAGCAGGGATTTCTTTGAGGTATTGGATTATTACCTGGAACTGATCCGCCGGCTCCATATCCGGACCTATGAGTATCTGGGAGAGATGCGGGCCTCCACTAATCCGCTGGCGTACTGTGAAGGCGGCTTCTATGGTGGACATTTGAAACTGAATGAGAAGATCAAACCGCTGCTTAAGTCGGCTACCGCGTCCTTTGGAATCACGGCTCTGAATGAATTACAGCAGTTATATAACAAGAAATCCCTGGTGGAAGACGGAGAATTCGCGCTTCAGACCCTGGAATATATCAATAAAAAGATTGCCCAGTTTAAGGAAGAAGACGGCCATCTGTATGCAATTTACGGAACGCCGGCTGAGAATCTCTGCGGTGTGCAGGTACAGCAGTTCCGCAAAAAATACGGAATCGTGGAAAATGTATCCGACCGTGCCTATGTAAGCAATAGTTTCCACTGTCATGTGACGGAGGACATCACCCCGATCCAGAAGCAGAATCTGGAGAATCGTTTCTGGGATTTAAGTAACGGCGGCAAGATTCAGTACGTCAAATATCCAATCAACTATAATGTGGAGGCGATCAAGTCTCTGGTAAGACGTGCGATGGATATGGGCTTTTATGAGGGCGTCAATCTGTCTTTGGCCTACTGTGACGACTGTGGTCATGAGGAGCTTGCCATGGACGTCTGCCCGGTGTGCGGAAGCAGCAATCTGACCAAGATCGACAGAATGAATGGGTATCTGTCCTATTCCAGAGTGAAGGGGGATACCAGGCTGAATGACGCCAAGATGGAGGAAATAGCGGAAAGGAAAAGTATGTAATGCGGTATCACAATATAACGAAAGATGATATGCTCAACGGGGACGGCCTTCGGGTCGTCCTCTGGGTGGCGGGCTGCAGTCATTGCTGTAAGGACTGCCATAACCCAATCACCTGGGACCCGAATGGAGGACTGCCCTTTGATACGGCGGCAAAAAACGAGGTGTTTGAAGAGCTGGAAAAGGATTATATCAGCGGAATCACATTCAGCGGCGGCGATCCGCTCCACATTGCGAATGCGTATGATGTGACAGAGCTTGCAAAAGAGATTCGGGCGAAGTTCCCGAATAAGACGATCTGGCTCTATACAGGATATACCTGGGAGGAGATACGCCATCTGGAGGTCGTCAAATATCTGGACGTGCTGGTGGACGGCGAGTTCGAGGTGGATAAGAAGGACCAGAACCTGCACTGGAAGGGAAGCTCGAACCAGCGGGTGATCGATGTGAAAAGGACATTAAGAGAAGGAGAAGTCAGGTTACATGAAGAGGATTGCGAAGTTTCATAAGGTGAGCATTGAACAATTTGCTATGGGCTGGAAGGATACGTTCGGGGCGGATCAGTCAGAGGAGAAGATACGAAGCCTGTATGAGGAGATCTGCCTTCCCAGACGCGCCACTTCCGGAAGTGCAGGATATGATTTCTTTGCACCGGATACCTTTGTGCTTGAGCCGGGTAAGACAATCAAGATTCCAACCGGAATCCGGGTAGAGATGGAGGAGAACTGGGTGCTGAAATGCTATCCCAGAAGCGGACTTGGCTTCAAATACCGCCTGCAATTAAATAATACGGTAGGGATCATTGACAGCGACTACTTTTATTCGGATAATGAAGGTCATATTTTTGCGAAGCTGACGAACGATACGAATGAGGGGAAGACTCTGGAAATCCCCAAAGGAACCGGATTCATGCAGGGAATTTTCGTGGAATATGGGATCACCGTGGATGATGATGTGAAGAGCGTAAGAAACGGCGGCTTTGGAAGTACCACGAAATAGGTGCATTTTTCAGGTGTTGCAAATTAGAGTTACGGGAACAGTCTTTGGACGTTTCTCGTTATAAAACATACATATTTCCTCCGTTTTCGGACATGATAACCGTATTACTGTGTAGTAAATACGGTCGCTAAGTAGCAGCGCGAAGGCAGAAATCCTTTGGCTGGCGGCTTAAATCCATGTCGGACGGAGGAATTTTTATATGGAGAAGAAGACAGTAAGCAAAAGACTTGATGACAATGTGCAGGATATCTGCCGGGTACTGCCGGTTAAGGAGAGCTTTGATATTGTGCAGAGAAATATCATGATCGGCGGAAAGAAGAGTACATTTTTCTTTATTGACGGATTTACGAAAGACGAGAGCATGCTGAAGATCATGGATTCCTTTTTTGGAATTACCAAAGAGGAGATGCCGGAAGATGCCACGACATTTGCAGAGCAGTTCCTTCCCTATGTGGAGGTGGATATTCTGGGAGATTTTGATGAGATCATAAAGAACCTGCTCTCGGGCGTGACCTGCCTGTTCATCGACGGATTTGAGGTATGTATCGCGATCGACTGTCGGACATATCCGGCAAGAGGAGTGGACGAGCCGGAAAAGGACAAGTCTCTTCGGGGGTCCAGGGACGGATTTGTGGAGACGATCGTCTTTAACACGGCGCTGATACGACGCAGGATACGTGATGAGCATCTGATTATGGAAATGACAGAGGTGGGGAAGAGCTCCCGGACCGATGTGGCGATCTGCTATATGGAGGATCGGGTAAATCAGGAAATGCTGTCGGTGCTCCGGCGAAAGCTGGAAGAGATCAAGGTGGACGATCTGCGTATGAATCAGCAGAGTCTGGCGGAGGGGCTTTATAAGCGAAAATGGTACAATCCGTTTCCCAAGTTCAAATTCACGGAGCGGCCGGATACCGCATCTGCCTGTCTTCTGGAAGGAAAAGTGGTGATTCTGGTGGACAATTCCCCTTCGACTATGATCCTTCCGACCTCTATCTTTGACATGATCGAGGAGGCGAATGACCATTATTTTCCGCCGATCACCAACTACTATCTGAAATTTTCGCGGGCGATCATCACGATTCTCACGGTGTTTTTCGTGCCTTTGTTCCTTCTGTTCATGCAGAATCCCGAGTGGGTGCCGGAAATCTTTGAATTTGTGGTAGTGGAGGATACCGTCAACATTCCGCTTATTTTCCAGATTCTGATCCTGGAGCTGGCCATTGACGGGCTTCGGCTGGCGGCTTTGAATACGCCCAGTATGCTGAGTACGCCTCTGAGTGTGATCGCTGGTATCGTTATGGGAGAGTTCTCGGTCAAGTCTGGCTGGTTCAACTCGGAAGTAATGCTTTACATGGCCTTCGTTTCGGTCGCAAATTATACGCAGCCCAATTTTGAGTTAGGATATGCGCTGAAATTCATGCGGTTATTGCTCCTTGTCCTTACCGCTCTCTTTGACTGGATCGGGTTTGTTATCGGCTGCGTGGTGGTCGTGTGGTGTATCTGCGTGAATAAGACCCTTTCCGGACGGAGCTATTTGAATGTGACGCTGGATAAGAGCGGGAATGGTGGGAAAAGCGAATAGAAAAAGTGAAAAATGGGTAGGAAAAGCGACGGGAATATTGTGCATTTGGGTAGCGGCAGGGCGGCGGGTGAATCTTAAAAAAGTATAAAGATAAAGCCTGCCGGCTTGCCGAAAAAGGGAAAAAGTATTATGATTAGGAGAAAAGGTTTACAGAATGGGAGTGTGTTGACATGGAGAAGAAACAAGATGAACGGCTGGGGACGGAACCGCTGGGGCGGCTGATCATAAGCCTGGCGCTTCCGGCTGTGGCGGCTCAGCTTATTAATGTTCTTTATAATATTGTGGATCGAATGTATATCGGGCATATATCCGGATATGGGGATATGGCGCTTACGGGAGTGGGCGTCACATTTCCGATCATCATGCTGATCTCGGCGTTCAGTGCATTTGCCGGAATGGGCGGGGCACCGCTGGCGTCTATAGAGCTTGGAAGGAAGGATTACGGGAGGGCGGAACGGATTCTGGGAACCAGCACGGCTCTTTTGATCAGTTTTTCCATCGCTTTGACCACGATATTTATGCTGATCAAGACGCCGGTGCTCTATGCATTTGGCGCGACGGAGAATACCATTACCTATGCCAGGCAGTACATAACGATTTATCTGATAGGTACGTTGTTCGTGCAGCTTGCGCTGGGACTTAACACGTTCATCAGCGGGCAGGGGAATGCGAAGGTGGCGATGCTGTCCGTTTTGATCGGTGCGGTGACCAATATAGTGCTGGACCCGATTTTCATATTTGGACTTCACATGGGCGTGAGAGGGGCGGCGCTTGCCACCATTATCTCGCAGGCCATGAGTGCTGCCTGGGTGGTGCATTTTCTTACTTCGGAAAAGAGTGTGGTTCGGATTCGCAGGAACCTGATCCGGTATGACCGGGAAATGATCGGGAAAATAGCAGCGCTCGGCGTATCCCCGTTCATTATGCAAAGTACGGAGAGTCTGGTGCTCATTACTCTGAACAGCAGTCTGAAAAGCTATGGAGGAGATCTGTATGTTGGTTCCATGTCGATTCTGACCAGTGTCATGCAGCTGGTATCCGTGCCGGTGCAGGGCATGAATCAGGGAATGCAGCCGATCATAAGTTATAATTATGGAGCCGGAAATAAAGAACGGGTGCTGGGGACGTTCAAAAGAATGCTGGCGATCTGCCTGACGATCACCATCGTGATGTGTGGGACTGCGATCTCATTTCCGCAGATATTCAGTTCACTTTTTACCAATCAGAAGGAATTGCTTGCGATCACCAACCGGGTAATGCCGGTCTATTTCCTGGGAATGACGGTGTTCGGAATCCAGATGGCCTGCCAGTCCACTTTTATTGCGCTGGGGCAGGCGAAGGTGTCCCTTTTTATCGCTCTTTTGAGAAAGGTGATCCTGCTGATTCCGTTGGCTCTGATCCTGCCGAGATTCTTTGGCGTTATGGGCGTGTATTATGCGGAGCCGGTGGCGGATATTCTTTCCGTAACTACAACAGCGGTGCTGTTTGTGATTACTATGAAGCGGATTTTGAAAAATTGGGGGAAATAGTATATAGTTGATAGAATTTATGGGAATGTCAGGAGAGTAATAAGAAATTCATGAGGCGACAGCGAATAAGGAGGTAGTGGCATATGAGTGAATATGTAATCATGACGGACAGCACAGTGGACCTGCCAAAGGAGTATCTGGTCGGGGAACTTGAGGTTCCCTATATTCCTTTGACGTATATTTTGGATGGAGTGACTTATGAGGATATGAACGGACTTTCCGGTCATGAGTTTTTTGAGAGGATTCGGGCAGGGGCCATGCCGACCACCTCACAGATCACGCCGGAGCAGGCGAGGGAGGCGATACGGCCGTATCTTGAGGACGGGAAAGATGTGCTGTATATCGTGTTTTCTTCGGGACTCAGTGGAACTTATAACAGTGTACGGATTGCGGCAGAAGAACTTTCGGAGGAATACCCCGGGCGCAGGGTGATCGCGATAGATTCCCTTTGCGCGTGCTTGGGAGAAGGCCTTTTGGTATATAAAGCGGTACAGCTGAAGCGGGCAGGAAAGACGATTGAGGAAGTCGCGAAGTGGGTGGAGGAGAATAAACTCCATATCTGTCATAATGTTACCATAGATGACCTGTATCACCTCCATAGAGGCGGAAGAGTGTCCAAAGCCAGTGCGGTTCTGGGAACTATGGTGAAGATCAAGCCAATCATTCATATGGACGATAACGGAGAGTTGAAGGTGATTGGGAAAGAACGGGGAAGGAAGAAATCCCTGAACCATATTGTGGATATGGCGGTCGAACAGTCGAGAGGCTGGGACAATGATATCGTGATGATCACGCACGGCGACTGTGAGGAAGATGCCGAATATGTGGCCGAACTGGTCCGGGAGAAGATGGGGATTCACAATATCCTGATTCATTGTATCGGAACGGTGATCGGAAGCCATACGGGGCCGGGAGTTGTGGCTGTGTTCTGTATGGGGGAGAAGAGATAAAGAATTTGACAGGACTGTATTTCTTTCACAAGATATACTCACATTAAAATGGAAGGAGATGAAAGAGGTGCAGCCCTCTCTTTTTGGGCGGTAATGATTTTTTCAAACAATTTGGTTCGGACAATTTGCGGTAAAAACCAGGAAAAAACAGGTTGACAATGTGTCAAAACTGTGTTAAATTAGAATTTGCGTAAAGCGATAAACAAAGAAGAGTATCCACTCTCACCTTAGCGCAATCGGGCGACTAACGGTTTGATATTGAAAACAGAATACCATATTTGGGTGTTTTGTGCAATGAGGAGTGGATAGTCTTGCAGCTATTCACTATTTTTTTATGATGGAGGTGCACTACAATTAGCGATTTAATGATCAACGAACAAATCCGCGACAAGGAAGTACGCGTGGTTAGTGAGAGTGGGGAACAGTTAGGAATTATGTCCGCGCGAGAGGCAATGAAACTGGCGCAGGAGGCGGAACTTGATTTGGTCAAGATTGCTCCGACAGCGAAGCCGCCCGTATGTAAGATTATTGATTACGGGAAATTCAGATACGAGCAGACAAGGAAAGAAAAGGAAGCTAAGAAGAAACAAAGGACTGTCGAGATTAAGGAAGTGCGTCTTTCACCGAATATCGATACGAATGATCTGAACACGAAGATGAATAATGCAAGGAAATTCCTTACCAAGGGTAATAAAGTAAAGGTATCCCTGCGGTTCAGAGGAAGAGAGATGGCCCATATGCAGCAGAGCAAGCACATTCTGGACGATTTTGCAGATATGCTCAAAGATGTTGCTGTAGTGGAAAAACCGGCTAAGCTGGAAGGCAGAAGCCTGAGTATGGTTTTAACTGAAAAACGTTAAAAATAAACAATTTATTATGAAGGAGGAAATATACCATGCCAAAAATTAAAACAAATAGAGCGGCTGCAAAACGCTTCAAAAAAACTGCAACAGGAAAGCTGAAAAGAAACAAAGCTTACAAGAGCCATATCTTAACTAAGAAATCTACCAAGAGAAAAAGAAATCTCAGACAGTCTGTTATTACAGATGCAACAAACGTAAAGAACATGAAGAAGGTATTACCATATCTTTAAGATATGTTTCAGGATAGAAGGAGGATTAAGTAATGGCAAGAGTAAAAGGCGGCATGAACGCTAAAAAGAAACATAATAGAACATTAAAACTGGCTAAAGGATACAGAGGAGCACGCTCCAAACAGTACAGAATTGCAAAACAGTCTGTTATGAGAGCACTTACTTCCGCATATGCAGGAAGAAAGCAGAGAAAGCGTCAGATGCGTCAGCTCTGGATCGCACGTATCAACGCTGCTGCAAGAATGAATGGCTTATCTTACAGCAAGCTGATGCATGGACTGAAAGTTGCCGGTGTTGATATGAACAGAAAGATGCTGGCAGAGATGGCAGTCAATGATGCTGCTGGATTTACAGCAGTTGCAGAAGTTGCTAAGAAAGCACTTGCATAAGGTGAGACGGTAAGCTATAGCTTGAGAGAGAAGAGGGAAGCCCTGCGGAGGAAGTCTGCAGGGTTTTTTCGTTGCCAAGCATACCTAAGTGAACGTCCAGTGGACGTTCATCTCGGTATGTGCTATTTATCCAGAGCGCAGGTGGCTGGAGTGGACAGCAAAATAGAAAACAGCAGAAAAATATGCCGAAGTTCTGGTAGAAAGAAATGAATTTTTTGTGGATAACATGGAATTATGATGATATGAATTCAATTTGTTAAAAAACGTTTGACAGATGGAAAAAAATGATATATTTCTATAGGAAAGAATAAAAAATAAATTACGAAGTATGGTAATGAACAGGGGTTATGGACCGGAAAGGTGGAAAATCCAATGACAATGGAAGATTATTCAAAAGCATATAAATCAGGAAAAAAAGATTATCAGGCAAGAATGCTCAGCGGTGTGAAGCCAACGCTGGAGGTGTTGGACGACATTCTCCCGTCCAGGGGAAGCTATTCCGAGGTGCCGCTCGGACTGGTACAGATTCCGGCAGATCAGATTGTGGGAACGCGCCATGCCGGAAGGAGCAATGCATTTGCCGGGAATTTTATGCCGATTCTCCGCGATAATACAGAATTTGCAAGCAAATGGGCCAATTTAAGTACCAGCCATATAAATGAAGGAATTCGTGAGCCGATCAAAGCATACGAGTATATGAATAAGTTCTATGTGGAGGAAGGCAATAAAAGAGTAAGCGTCATGAAGTATTTTGGGGTGGTATCTATTCCGGGAATTGTGACGAGAATTATTCCGAGGCGCACAGAAGAAAAGGAAAATAAAATTTATTTTGAATTCCTGGATTTCTATGAACTGTCGAAAGTGAATTATATCTGGTTTACACATGAAGGGAGCTTTGCAAAGCTTCAGGAGGCAGTGGGAAAAGGCGAAAAAGAGGTATGGAGCCATGATGAACAGCTGGATTTCAGCTCTCTTTATTCCCGGTTTGCGGCAGAGTATAAGGCAAAGGGCGGAGAAAAGCTGTCAATTACGATCGGAGACGCATTTTTGGCATTTATTACGTTGTATGGCTATGATGTAATCGGTGAGAAGACGACCAGCGAGCTGAAAGAACTGATTGCAAAGAGCTGGGAAGAGTTCAAACTTTTGGAGGAAGAGGATGAGGTGGACCTTAAGATGGATCCCGTCAGCGAGAAGAAGCCGCTTCTCAGTCGATTGCTGCCACTTAGTTCACCGAAACTTAAAATTGCCTTCATTTACGAGAAGACGCCGGGATCCTCTGCCTGGACTTATGGGCATGAATTGGGAAGGATGCAGCTTGATCAGACCTTCCCGGAGGAAGTCAGCACAGTATGCTACAACGAGACTACGCTGGATAATGTGGACGAGCGCATTGCTCAGGCGATTGCGGAGGGCTGCAATTTGGTTTTCACTACATCACCGGCTTTTGTACAGGCGAGCGTGAAGGCGGCAATCGCCAACCCGGAGGTGCGGATACTCAACTGTTCAGTCAATACGTCTCACCGTTATATCCGTACCTATTATGCAAGACTCCATGAAGCCAAATTCCTGATGGGGGCCATTGCCGGGGCGATGGCAGAGAATAACCGTCTGTTCTATCAGGCGGACTATCCAATCTACGGAACCATAGCGAACATTAACGCATTTGCGCTGGGAGCTAAGATGGTGAATCCGCGGGCGGAGGTGTATCTGGACTGGAGCAGTAAAAAGGATCAGGATATCTGGGAAAATATCCGCAGGACAGGGGCTTCCTGCATCTCAGGAAAGGATATGGTGATTCCGGAGGAAGGCTCCAGATATTTCGGAATCTACCATTTGAATGGCGATATTCCGTGCAATCTCGCCATGCCGGTCTGCCATTGGGGTAGATTTTATGAACGATTGATCCGCACGATCATGGACGGAACCTGGAAATATGACGACAAATCTTCATCCAAAAAGGCGATTAATTACTGGTGGGGAATGTCCTCCGATGTGGTAGATGTCATCTGTTCTCAGAACCTGCCGATCGGTACCAAGCGTTTGGTGGATCTGCTGAAAAAGACGATCAGTATCGGAGAATTTAATCCGTTTTCAGGAATCCTATATTCACAAAATGGCGTGGTGCAGGATGATCCGAATCGGGAGCTAAGTCCGGAGGAAATCGTGACTATGGATTGGCTGGCTGAAAATATAATCGGGTCAATACCAAAGAAGGAAGAACTGCAGGAACAGGCGAAAGCGGTCGTCTCACAGCAGGGTATTGAGAAGAAAGGCCAGTAATTGTTATGAAAATACTTGTGATTGCCGATGAAGAATCGGCATATCTATGGGATTATTTTGAAAAAAGTAAGATAGAAGGAGTGGATCTTATTATTTCCTGTGGAGATCTGGATCCGAATTACCTGTCATTTCTGGCGACGTTTGCATCTGTTCCAGTACTCTATGTACATGGAAACCACGACGCAAAATATCAGCAGACGCCGCCGGAAGGGTGTATCTGCATTGATGATAAGATTTATGTGCACGAAGGGATTCGGATATTAGGTTTGGGCGGCTCCATGCGTTATCGCGAGGGACCATATCAGTACACGGAATGGGGGATGCGCCGACGCGTGCATAAGCTCTGGTTCCAACTGCTAAGAAGACGTGGATTTGATATTTTGGTGACACATGCACCGGCATATCAGATTAATGACGGCAGAGACCTTCCGCATCAGGGATTCCAGGTATTCGTGGAATTGATGGAAAAATATCACCCAAGATTTTTCCTGCACGGACATGTCCATATGTCCTATGGAAGGAAGCATAAGCGTTATGACAAATATCAGGATACCCATATTATCAATGGGTTTGAACGTTGTATTTTTGAATATGAGGATGAGAATATCAAGGAGCATATCTGGTAGGAAGCGTGGCAGGAATTGCTAAGGAAGATGCGTCTGTGGATTTAAAAGAGTATAAAAGGAGTAATTGAGCATATGGCAGAAAAAAAGATGCTGATTATTGAGGATGACGCAGATTTGCGGGAAGGCCTGCACTTTTCATTTGCCGGTGATGGGTACGAGGTATTCGATACCGGAACCAAAAGAGAAGGCCTTCTGGAGATTCAAAAGGGTATATACGATATAGTTCTTCTGGACTGCAACCTGCCGGACGGGAACGGATTTGAGCTATGCCGCAAGGTGCGTGGGTTCAGTACCGTTCCCATCATTATGCTGACCGCCCGTGATACGGAAATGGACGAGATCAAGGCATTGGACTTAGGGGCGAATGATTATCTGTCAAAACCATTTTCGCTGGGCGTGCTAAAAGCGAGAGTCAAGCGGACTTTGCATTTCCAGTCATGTCTTGAGTCTGGGGACAGGGCTAAGATGGCAAGATTAATTTCCGGAAATGTGTCTATATATCAGGACACCTGTAAGGTATATAAGAACACTGATGAGATTTTACTTAGTAAGCTGGAGTACCGGATGCTTCTTTACCTGATTGAGAATAAAAACCATGTGTTATCCAAGGAACAGATTCTAGAACATATCTGGGACAGCGACGGAAAATATGTGGATAGCAATACGGTCGCGGTCAACATCAGCAGATTAAGGGCGAAGATAGAGCATGACGCGTCTGATCCCAGGTATATTAAGACCGTTCATGGAATCGGATATATTTGGAAGGAAGAGTAAGATGGCAGTGAATTTGGTACTTCTGGCACTATTAGGGCTGGCCATTGGTTATAGTATTTATGACAGAAGAAAGACGTACCGTACTATAGACCATTTATTGGATTGCGTATTGAGCCAGGAAAAAATCGAGTATTCTGATGTCCGGGAAGGGGAACTTTCTGCTCTGGTAAATAAGGTTCATCGAATTCAGGAGATTCTGGGAAAGCAGATTGAAAACGCAAGAGAAGAGAAGGAGCAGGTAAAAAGCCTTGTTTCCAATATGACTCATCAACTCAAAACACCGCTGGCTAACCTGTCTGTCTATACAGATATTTTGAGCAGCCGGGAACTGGACGAAGCCCAAAAGGCTGAGGCTACGGAAAAAATCAGGAGACAGATCGAAAAACTGGACTGGATCATAGGCTCTCTTGCCAAGATGGTAAAGCTGGAACAGGGCGTGATTGAGTTTGAGGCGGAGGACCTCCTGATCAAAAGAACGATTTTAGATGCGATCGATACCGTATATGATAAAATCGAAAAGAAAGAAATCACGTTTGTTTTGGAGGAAGGGGAAGACAGGCCTTTGTATCACAACCGGAAATGGACGGCGGAGGTACTGGTAAATCTTCTGGAAAATGCGGTCAAGTACACAAAGCGGGGCGGAACGATACAAATGAAGATATGCCCCTATGAAATATATACGGAGATTCAGATCATAGATAATGGGTGCGGTATTCATGAGGAAGAGACGAACCGGATCTTTCAAAGATTCTACAGAAGCCCGGAGGTGGGGCATATAGAAGGCTCCGGCATCGGGCTTTATCTGTCCAACCTGATTCTGGAGAAGGAAAAGGGATATATGACCGTGAGGTCTGTCTATGGGGAAGGAAGCTGTTTTTCCGTGTTCTTACAAAACTGTAAGAACTGATTGCTGCGCTGTAAAGAAAATGCAAGATTCGCTGGATATACTGTTGGTATCAACAGTAAGGGAGTGGTAATGAGTGAGTAATATACTGGAATTACGCCATGTGGAGAAAATATACGGCGCAAAAGAAAATCAGGTGAAAGCCCTGAAGGATATCAGCATTCAGGTAAAAGAGGGGGAGTTTATTGCGATCGTCGGGACGTCCGGCTCCGGTTTTTTGACCGAAAAAGAACATGGTTTTAAGTAGTTGGAAAGGAGATCCTGTCAGTGATGGACTGACTTTAAAACTTGGAAGGGGTGCGGTATAATGAGGAAAGTTACATTAACAGAAGCTGAGAGATTGAAAAAAAGAAAAGAAGGGCTTATAGACACAAAGTTAGAAAGTTTACATTGCAATTTAGTTTAGCGGATACTGAGGCTAGAGAGTGGTTTGAACAGCAGCCAGATAAAGGAAAGTATCTGAAGGAATTGATACTCAATGATAAGAAGGAAAAGGGGAGGAGATTGAATGATGGGTAAGGAGCTTATGAAGAAAACAATATTACCGATGCTGCTTCTGGCGGTATGGGCGTGGGTTGCATATCATTCTGTGTATCTTTGGAACAGACCGAGTTGTGGAAGATATGGATGGTGGTTGGTATGCCTTTTGGTATTCATAGAATGTGCATCTGGTTATTACCTAAGAATTTCGATATAGGCGGAACTGTTGGTGTCTGGGCAATGAATATAATAGTAGGCTGCCTGATCGGTGAGGTAGTAGTCGTATGGTACATACTTCGTGCTGTGTATGTTTTAGTAAAGTATTTTGTGAGCTTGTTAAAATAAGTAGAGAGTTAAATGAAATATTCATTGGCGCACCCTCTCACTGGCTTGCGTACCATAAATTGATACAATGCACCCTCTGATGCCTGGAGGGTGCAAATTTAACGATTACCCTACTCAAAAAACGAAAGGGTGAATTTTCTGAAAATTTATGATATTCTATGATAAAACACAGCGATAAAAAAATGATGTTCAGGAAAGGTGGGGTATTAATTATGAGCAAGGTATTAGTGGTATATTTCAGCGCCAGTGGGGTAACTGCGAAACTGGCAGAACGGCTTGCAAAGGCAATCGGAGCAGATTTGCATGAGATTCAGCCGGAGGTTCCTTATACAGAAGCAGACTTAAACTGGATGGATAAAAAGAGCCGCAGCAGTGTGGAAATGAATGACAAATCTTTCCGGCCGGCGGTGGCAAACAAAGTGGAGAACATGGAGCAGTACCAGGTGATTTTCACAGCCTTCCCTATTTGGTGGTATGTCGCCCCGACCATCGTAAACTCGTTTATGGAGCAGTATGACCTGACTGGAAAGATGATCATTCTCTTGGCTACTTCCGGCAGCAGTGGCATGGGGAACACAAATAAGGAACTGGCGGGTTCCTGTCCGGGAGCAGAGCTGAAAGAAGGAAAGCGGTTCCCTGCGGATGCCAGTGCGGAAGAACTCAAGGCTTGGGCAGAGGAATTTGGTATCTAAGATCAGATAAACAAACTTATCAATATAGACCCATAAAGTTATCTTTCAGGACAACAAATAATAAGAAATCTATGGTAACATCCTACCCGTAGTGGTAAATTGTTCTACAGGAAAGGGCGCGAAGCATGGAAAATGAAGTGTACGAGAAAGATTACGGCGAGGAATTCCGGAAGAGAAGTGAGAAGGCAAAGAGTCAGGACTTTTTAGACGCATTGAAGGATATTGGGTTCTTCCAGGCGTACAAAGAAGAAATGGATAAAATCCCAAAGAGTGTGGTCCCAAAGGAGAAAGCGGATTATGAGTACCTGCTTGGAGAATGTGATGCCTATGTGCGGCAGTTTGGCGGAAAGGTGCGGGGCGAGGTGGATTACCAGAAATGGCAGGCTACCATAGACCTGTATCAGTCGCATTTTGAGTTCTGTGACAGGGAGGCACTGACGCTGCTAAAAGAAATTGCAGAACGGGCGGAGAATGTGACGTTTTCGATTAAGGACCGGCTGTTGCGGATGACCGTATTCATTGGGTATTTTGATGAGGTGTATTAAGGGTGAGAGCATCTGTCAGTGTTGATGATGACTGGCGGGTGCTTTTTCATGAAGATATGGTATGGATAGTGCTTTAGAAAAAGTAATTAGGAAAGAAAGCCAGGTAGCTGCTAGGAGGGCAATCGCTGAGTTGTCGGCTTGAAAATATTGAAAAAGGGTATTGCATACTCAAAGAAATTGTGTATAATAAAACATAAACAAGAATAAACAAATGTAAATAAGCATAAATGAGCGGTGGTAGAAAGAATTATGTTTATGGAAGAAAGGCAAAAGGATATTGTAAAGAGAGTCAATGAGACTGGAAGAATTATGGTGTCCGAAATTCAGGAGCTATATCATATATCAGCAGATTGTGCCAGAAGAGATTTGAGGTTGTTAGAGAAAAAAGGGGTGTTACAGAGAACACATGGAGGAGCTATTACGATAGATCCAAAAAGAGTCTATCCGGAAAAAATGTATAATCCGAAAGATCTGCCAGAGATTAGAGAAGATTATATGGCAGTAGCAAAGTGTGCAATAAAATATATTAAAGAACATGATGTAATATATATTACCACTTCCTCTGTTGGATATTATATGGCTTTAAATCTGCCGGATGAATTAGAGATAACAGTTTTGACAAATTCGGTTACGATTGCAGATAACCTGAGAAAAAAGGAAAGTATTTCAGTTATCCTCCTGGGAGGGGAAATGTCTCACCGTGGCCATTGCCACGATTTTTATACAATCCAAATGGTAAAGAATATTCAGATTGATAAATCGTTTTTGTCCCACTCGGCTCTTTCAATAGAGTTTGGAGCTTCTATACACAGTAGTTCCGGAGTTGACTTTGGAAAAGCTGTTATGGAAAATAGTAAAATGAATATTGGGCTATATCCTTCTAAAAAAATAGGGTGGAATTCCATTCATTCTGTGTGCAAAATAGAGGATTATGATTTGTTAATAACAGATGAAAGGGTGTCAGAAGATTTTTTGGTACAAGCAGAGGATATTGGTATAAAAGTCCAAGTGGTAAATTTATAGAATAGGAGATCCTGCATATGTATTGTATATTGGTTACAGGAATTCCGGCTGCGGGAAAGAGTACAATGGCGGAAGTTTTAGCAGAGTATTTAGGCTTACCAGTTATTTCAAAAGATAAAATTAAAGAATTGCTGTATGATACGATTGGATTTCGTTCAAGAGAAGAAAAGGTTATGTTAGGTATTGCGGGCATGAATATCATGTATTATATGGCTGAACAGCTCATGAAAAGGGGACAATCCTTTATTTTAGAAAACAATTTTGAAAATGTATCAAAAGAGGGATTAGTTGCAATTCTTGAAAAATATTCATATAAAGCGATTACTGTTACTTTAACAGGAGATTATGAGAAAATATATCAACGCTTTTTAAAAAGAAATGATAGTCCGGACAGGCATCGGGGGCATATTGTAAATGATTGCTATCCTGAAAAATACAAAATAATTTTGTGGCATCGATTCCGTATGAAAGCTTTGTAAATGGAATTGTTAATAGGGGTATGGACAGTTTTGTAGCAAATGGCCCACACATTATTTTGGATACAACGGATTTTACCCGGATTGATAAAGAAAAGTTGTTGCAGCAAATCGTGGATTGCAGGGAGGAAATCATGCATGGTTGATGCTCATGTTCATTTAGAAAAAGGGAAATATTGTGTTGAGTGGATACAGGAATTTATACGATATGCTTTAGTGAGGGATATTGATGAAATATATTTTCTGGAACACACTCATATTTTTAAAGAATGTCAGAGTCTGTATGATGAAATGTCACATTACAATGCATATCAAAATCAATGGTATAGAAAAAAACTTGAAGCAGCACGACCATTGAAAGAATATACGGATTTCATAGAAAATATGAAGAAAGAGCAGTTTCCAATCAGGATAAAATTTGGATTAGAGGTTTGTTATTCTCCAGGGCATGAAGAGGATATAAAAAGAATTAAGGGAACGTATCCTTTTGATTTCCTTGTTGGTTCGATTCATTTTATTGATGGATGGGCATTCAGCCATATGAAGCAACCATGGAAGAAAGAAGATTATGATTTGAATTCATTATATCAGCGTTATTATAATTTAATGCGTACATTAGTGAAAAGTAAGCTGTTCACCGGGTTGGCACATCCGAATTCTTTGCAGTGTTTTGGCGCATATCCAGTTAATAACTATGACGTAGAATATAATGAACTTGCAGCTGCATTAAAAGAAAATCATATGTACATTGAGGAAAGCAGTGGTCTGGCAATCAATTATTGTGATTCCAGGTTGGGGATGAACAAAGAAATGTTAAAAGCTATGCAAAAGAATTATGTACGGATATTAACAGCTTCGGACGCACATGTTCCGCAAAATGTTGGCAGGCTAATACGTGAAATGGAAGAGTTACTTGCTGATTAGTAGTAAAAAGTTAGCAATACAAGCTGGAATTTAGGGGGGTATACTTGTGAACATACGGAAATTTCAAGATACGGATGCAGACGAAGTTTCTGCATTAATTGTAACAACTCTTAGGACAACGAATATAAAAGATTATTCCTTCGAATACATTGAAAATGAAGTGAAGATTTTACAGCCTCATAATATATTGGAGCGTGCAAAGTGGACACATTTTTATGTCGTGTGCGACCAACATAAAATCGTTGGTTGCGGGGCAATCGGACCCTACTGGGACAAGGAAGATGAAAGCAGCCTGTTCACCATTTTTGTTTTGCCTGAATATCAAGGAAAAGGAATTGGAAGAAAAATTATTGAAACACTTGAACGGGATGAATATTTTTTGAGATCAAAAAGAATCGAGATTCCGGCATCTATTACGGGAACGCCTTTTTATAGAAAGATGGGATATGATTATAAAAACCACATTCGAGTACCTGACAAAGAAGGTTTATTGAGATTGGAAAAGTATCGGTAAATTTCAGCTTTTGGAGGTCTATGAAAGCTGGAAATGGAACTTTCAAAAGATGATTTAATAGAAGCTGGATTTAACGTGATTCGGAAATTGTAAGGATAACTTTGATTTTATGGAGACTTGGGAATGAAAGATTTTATTTTTATCACTGGAGCAAGCGGAATAGGAAAAACTACGTTAGCTGACGGATTGCTTAGGCATTATAAAACCACTTGTATAGAACAGCATATGATACCCGAATTTATATCACGGGATGGTTCTGAGCCAATGACCGGGGAACTTGAAGAACTTACCTGTTGGGAAAATCAGGTGGCGATGTTGTTTTGCTTTCATAGGCTAGGCTATAAAAATATTATTGCTTCTGACATCGACGATTTGAGAACAGCGGATATTCCTGTTGTATTTAAAGGAACAGACTTTGTAACGATAAAGCTTATATGCAGTGATTTGCATCAAATTCAAGAGCAAATGAGAAATCGCCCTAATAATGGTCTTATAGATTTTGAACTGCAGAAAAAAATGAACGAAAAAAATATTAAGCGAAGCCCTCTTATCAATGAAGTAGAAATTGATGTTGCTGGTAAATCAATCAGCGAAGTACTTGAACAAGCCATAAATATTGTTGAGACTACACCAATCCAGCTTGACTATGAATATATAAAACCACCAAAAAAATTGTTCTATTCATGGGTTTTTGCAAATGACTTAAGGTAAATATTTGCAGTAGAAAAGTAAAATTTGGAATTTGATGCACAGGAAGGAAATAGAAATGGACATAAAAGAAATAGAGAAACTCCTTACATCAGGAAACATAAAGCGGTTTGCAATGAGGCTTTTGGAGGAATGGGAGGCGGGAAAGACCTAACTGATGAAGAAATTCGGAAGGGCGCCGTGCATTCTCCTGATATGAGAGTCCATTCGCCAGATGAAAGAAAGACAGCAGTCATATTTACTGATATGATAAGAAAAAAGAAGAGGGAGAAAAGAAATGAGAAACCTTTTTTTGAGCTCCAGTGGCTTAAATAATAAGACCGCGAAATTACTTTGGGAGTGTATCGATAAAGAACCCAAAAACACAAAAGTGATTTTTGTACCATCTGCCGCAGTGGAAAATGATGGTGCAAGGGAAGGAATTATTATATGCATGGAACGACTTATGAGCATGGGAATTCCACTCAATAATATCCTTCTGTATGATTTGGCGCTTCTGCTTTCCGACGGATATGAAAGGACATATTCAAGCTATGTTAACAACATACCCGCACAGATTCGTTTGATGAGCGCGGAGGAACTTGTCCAGTATGATATCATTGTTTTTTGTGGAGGAAATGCCGCAGCACTTTTGCAAGAAATAAA
Source organism: Roseburia hominis (assembly GCA_040702975.1). NCBI lineage: Bacteria > Bacillati > Bacillota > Clostridia > Lachnospirales > Lachnospiraceae > Roseburia > Roseburia hominis. The sequence goes on along the minus strand of CP159990.1, from coordinate 2,918,102 downwards.
TAGAACCGGGTTTTCGGAGCCGCTTAAGCAGGCGGTAGAGTGCGGCTTGGTATATCTCGGAATCAGCGCGGGCAGCATGGTCGCTGCTGGAAATTTTGCTGATGGACTAGGGTATTTAACAAATCCATTGATTCCACACGCTGAAAAGGGAAATTCTTGTGGAGAAGTGCCTAAGAATGGGGTGATTGAATTGGCCGATGGTCAAGTTGTATTCATTCACGGAGAACATCAAGAAGTTGTTTACTAACTTCCAGTTGATTGGGCTAAAACAAAAACTGCGAATCGGTATCATTAGGGAGGGCTGTTCAAATGAAAATAGACAGACTGTTGGAAATTGTTATTTATCTTTTGAATCATGAGAATGTTTCCGCCAGAGATCTGGGGGAACGGTTCCATGTTTCTGTCCGAACTATACAGAGAGATATGGTCAGCATTGCAGAAGCAGGGATTCCTGTATATTCTAACCAGGGAAAGAGCGGGGGATATTCCATTTTGCCGTCATATAAGGTTAGAAACTGTAATATCCATCAGGAAGAACAGCAGTTGATTCAGCAGGCACTGGAAAGCCTGGCAACCTCATATGCAAATGAAACGCTGGCAGGTTTAATTGAAAAGTATCATGTACTTCTGGACAGGGATCAGGAGCAGAGTATCTTTTTTGATTTTGGAATCGCCAGGGAGAATCAACAGGTGCAAAAGGTGAATCAGATGCTGAAACGGGCAATTGAGACAAAGGCACTGGTTGAATTTTTCTACAGGGATGCGCAGGGAAAAGAAACACAGCGGTTGGTTGAACCTCTTGCTATCCAGTATAAATGGTATTCCTGGTATTTATTTGCATGGTCTGTTCCACAGGAGGCGTATCGTACCTTTAAAGTTGCACGAATCCGCAAGCCTCAAATTACATCGGGAAAGTCTGACAGAAAGCATCCGGCGGTAAAGGAGCTTATGGAGCAGTCAGACAGGGCATATGGTGAAACTTGTATTACACTGGAGGTAGCGTTTGATAAGAAAGATACGTGCTTGATGGAAGAGTACTTTCCGGACAGCCAAATAGAAGAACGGTCGGAGGAAAAATCAAGAATATGGATTCAGGTTCCGCCTGGAGAACGCTCGTGGAAAGCCCTGCTTTTGAGTATGGGAAACCGTGTGGAAGTCATTTCTCCGGAAGCCTGCCGAAATGAACTGATCGAGACTGCTCAAAAATTTTTATCTAATTACGACATATAGCTGTCGCAGAAGTATGGTATGATGGAGATGTTCTATGGCACATGGAGTATTCTGCGCGTATGGCGGAAGGTAAAAAAGAGAGGATCATAAGATGAGTGAATTTGTAAAAGCGTTGCCTGGAGATCAGGGAACTTTTGAGGATGTGTATCAGGATTGTCCGGTTTTTGACGATGGAAATTACTGCTTACGTCTGGTCGCAGAAAGTGATGCGGAGGATTTGCTGAAGGTTTATTCGGACGGGAAGGCGGTTCCTTTTTTCAACAGTGATAATTGCGGTGGGGATGACTTCCATTATACATCCCTGGAAAGGATGAGGGAGGCAGTCAGCTACTGGCTTTGGGAGTATGAAAGAAGAGGGTTTGTGAGATGGAGTATTTTCAGCCATAAAGAGGAAGAAGTCATAGGAACGGTTGAATTATTCCACAGGGATGCTGAGGATTATTTCACAGACTGCGGGCTGCTGCGTCTGGATCTGCGAAGTGATTATGAAAAAGCAGATGTGATAAAGGAAATTTTACAACAGATAGGCACTCCGGCGTTTGACATGTTTTCCTGCCGGATGCTGGCAACGAAAGCAGTTCCAACCGCAAAAGAACGTATTCAGGCATTGGCGGTACTGGGGTTTGAAGAATCAGATCAGGCTCTGACCGGACATGATGGCAGTCAGTATAAATACTATTGGGTTCTCAATAAGAAATAGGAAACTACTAATCCGGATAATTGACCGAACAGAAAGGAAGATGGATATGGAACCGGAACTCATTAGACTAGAGGAATTGCATATAAACGAATTAACAAAAATAATGGAGCGGGCTTTTGATGAAGATACAAAAATACATCTTGATGAGGAAAAAGGTGGACCTGATGGATATGATAATGGTAATTTTTTGAGAAAATGGGGATTGCATAAAAATGCTTCTTCATATTGCATTTTCTTGAATGAACAGTTAATTGGCGGGGTGATTCTTTGGATAAATCAAGATAATAACAATTTCTTAGGGAATATCTTTATTGATCCGGTTTATGAAAATCAAGGATTAGGCACAAAAGTGTGGAATATGATTGAAAAATTATATCCTGATACAAAGACTTGGAATACTGAAACGCCTATTTTTTCAAGCAGAAATCATAATTTCTATGTCAATAAGTGCGGTTTTCATATTATTAAAATTGATAATCCTAAAAATAGGCTGGAGGGTCAATATAAAATGCAGAAAGCGATGAAATAAAATTCAACAATTTTTGTATATGTAAGGGTAGTCTATTCTATGGAATTGTACATATCAGGCAGGTGATGGGAATGAAAATTATATATACCGATAAAAGAGTGTTTTCAGCAAATGATATAAAAGAGATATTTCAATCCGTTGGCTGGTTGTCTGCTAATTATCCAGAGCGTGTGAAAAAGGCACTTGATAACTGCGAGACAGTTTTTACCGCATGGGACGGCGGATATTTAGTGGGACTTATTAATGCTATTGATGATGGCGAACTAACCGCATATATTCATTACTTATGCGTAAATCCTTTATATCAGGGTCGTGGAATTGGCAGAGAACTGCTACGTAGAATTAAGGAGAAATATAGCAAATATTTATACATTATTCTGATTGCAGAAAACGAAAAACTTGTAATATATTATAGACAAAATGGGTTTGAATATATTGACGGAAGATATGTGTTTGCTATTCGTAATGAAGAGTAAAGAACTTATAAAAATTTTACGGGAGGTACTACTGTGAAAGAAAGTAGGTTCGGGCATATCTATTTTGAATAAATCGGTCGGATTCCACGCTTCGCCAGTAGACAGCATCTGGTAGACAGCAGTCAGGAGCATCCGGGCGATGGCAATGATGGCTCTTTTCTTGCCACGGCGTTTTGTGATTCGTTCATATTTGGTTTTGTAGTAAGAAGATTTATCAGATTTCACGGCTGCATGAGCAACTTGTACTAATGCAGGTTTGAGGTAGACACCGGCACGTGTTATTCTGACAGATTTCTTCTTGTCAGCGGATTCATTGTTGCCAGGTGTTAATCCTGCCCAGCAGCATAAACGTTTGGAATTAGAAAACTGAGCCATATCGGTACCAATTTCAGAGATAATCGTGACAGCACTATTACGGTCAACACCTGGAATGGTACACAGTAACTGGACAGCATTTTCATAGGGTGCAATCAAAGAATCAGTCATAGTGTCTATATCATTTATTGTAGATGTGATATAATCCATATGTGCGCGGACGAGGCGCATACGATATTTTTGGGAATCAGTCATCTGGTACCCTTCGATGGATTCAATGACACGGTCAGACTTCTTCTTCAGGGAGCGAAGCAGTCTGGAAGCTATTTCTTCGTGGTTGATGGAATTGTCGGATTGCTCGATTAGGTAATCAATAACAGAAGTGGCTGATTTCCCAAAGATATCAGAAACAACCGAATCTAATGCGACATTACAAACAGTAAGCGCATTCTGATATCTGTTCTTTTCACTGGAACGGCAGGAAGTCAGCTTGTAACGGTATCTTGTGAATTCACGCAGGATACGAATCGGTTTACAAGGGATATAACTTCCGGGAACCAGACCTAACCGAAACAAATCCCCAATCCATTTGGAATCCTTAGTATCGTCCTTATTACCTTTGACAGCTTTTACCCATTTGGGATTAGCGATGGTGACGTTGATTTCGTCTTCCAAAAGGTTAAATACAGGAACCCAGTATTTTCCAGTGGATTCCATACAAACATCACGGCATTGGTTTTCAATCAACCATTCTTTGAATTGCAGGATAGAATTGTTGAAGGTGGAGAAACGCTTCTTGTGATAAGAAGGTTCGACTCCGGAAGTAGTTTTAATGATTGTGGCAACGAGAAAAGATTTGTGTACATGGACACCACAACAGGTTTGATAAACAACTTTCATGGTCAAAACTCCTTTCAAATTAAAATGATAAGAAGCCATTGACTGTTCCACCACACATTTAACAGAGAAGTTAAAACAATTCTTACTGTACGGTCTTGCGAGCCACTTATTTGTGCTTGAAAGATGGAACTTACACTGATTTAAATGCTGTCTAAAACAAAGAAAGTCTTTACGACTCACCTCCCCGTGCTTTGTAGTGTAGCTTCTTAAGAATTATTTTATCAGAAATGTGGAGGGGTTGAAGGCTTTCATTACTATTTGTGCCGCCGACTTGGCGGCGGAATGGAGATTTAAATGAATAAAATAACTTGTATATGTTTGGGCGTAAAAAGTATGGAGAAAGCAATAAAATTTTACAGGGATGGTTTAGGTTATAAAACGGATTGCAGAGAAGACAATCCATATGTATGCTTTTTCGATACGCCAGGAACAAAATTTGAATTGTTTCCTTTGGATTTGTTGGTGAAAGATATAAATGAAGATAATCCGCCCAAAATTGGAGACGGATTTGGTGGCATTACATTAGCGTATAATGTGGAAAACAAGGATGAAGTCGATAAAATAATTGAATTAGCCAGAAAAGCAGGAGGAACAATTGTAAAAGAACCTCAGGATGTATTTTGGGGTGGTTATCATGCATATTTCAAAGATTTGGACGGATATTACTGGGAAGTTGCTTGGGGACCTGATTTTAAGTATGATGAAAAAGGTATGTTGCAATTTTAAGTACCAATTTGCAGGTGTGTTATATGTTGACCATTCAAGATGATATGAACAGTTACCTTGCCTTTTCGCACTATATTGATGGGGATGAACCAGGTGTACAAAGAAAAGCCATGGAACTAAAAGAATCCAACGGGTGTGAAATCGAGCTGGCAAAGGCCACTTACTATTTTGTTAGAGATGAAATTAAGCATTCATGGGATGTCCAGGATAGAAGAGTTACGGTAACGGCCTCAGATGTATTAAGAGAGGGTGTTGGTATTTGTTGGGCAAAAGCTAACCTATTGGCTGCACTATTAAGAGCCAATGGTATTCCTTCTGGAATATGCTATCAAAGGCTTACATTAGGCGATACGCCAGAGACTGGATATTGTATCCATGCCCTAAATGCCATTTATCTAAAATCCATTGATAAATGGATTCGTATAGATGCAAGAGGAAACAAAGATGGTATACAAGCAGACTTTTCTATTGATGATGAATGTTTGGCTTTCTCCATTCGGAAGGAGTATGACGAGATAGATTATAATACCGTGTATGCTGAACCGTTACCAAAGACAGTGGATATTCTTGAAAATAGTACAGATGCATTATATATGTATCTGCATTTGCTGCCCGAAAGAATTTGCTAACTTCCAGTTGATCGGGCTAAAACAAAAACTGGGTAACAGCGTTTTGCTAGATGGGGATTGGTGTTGGGACATGCATCCTTTTTAGGTGACTCTAGAGACGAAAAAGGTTGTTCTGGAGAGCACTACTTTTCTTTTGAATAATTTTATCTGCTGTCCGGAATATGAAAATGTTATCTTCTGCTAGGTTATGAGCAGGGAATCATAGATGAAATATTATCGAAGCTGAAAACAAGTGGATGCCTGATACATAATATTTCGCTGGTGTGCAGTTCGGAGGAATTAAGAAAACAGTTACAGAAGGATGTGGATGCCAATATCCGGACGTAGGATGTAATTCCAAGAAGTATCGCAAGGTTGGTCTGTACTGGAAGATAGATACAGAAAAAATAGATGTTTCCCACATGATGCCAGAGTAGACGGTAAAGCAGATGATGGAAATTGCGAATGGAGAACTGTGAGGTGCGCGCTGTCCGCAAGAAGGACAGAAGCTGTGGGGATGTGTATCAGGATTGCCCGGTTTTTGACGATGGAAAATACTGCTTACGTCTGGTCGCAGAAAGTGATGCGGAAGATTTGCTGAAGGTTTATTCGGAAGAGAAGGCGGTTCCTTTTTTCAACAGTGATAATTGCGGTGGGGATGACTTCCATTATACATCCCTGGAAAGGATGAGGGAGGCAGTCAGCTACTGGCTTTGGGAGTATGAAAGAAGAGGATTTGTGAGATGGAGTATTTTCAGCCATAAAGAGGAAGAAGTTATAGGAACGGTTGAATTATTCCACAGGGATGCTGAGGATTATTTCACAGACTGCGGGCTGCTGCGTCTGGATCTGCGAAGTGATTATGAAAAAGCAGATGTGATAAAGGAAATTTTACAACAGATAGGCACTCCGGCGTTTGACATGTTTTCCTGCCGGATGCTGGCAACGAAAGCAGTTCCAACCGCAAAAGAACGTATTCAGGCATTGGCGGTACTGGGGTTTGAAGAATCAGATCAGGCGCTGACCGGACATGATGGCACTCAGTATAAATACTATTGGGTTCTTAATAAGAAATAGGAAACATTATGGATTAATTCTGTTGCTACAGTATGATGACGGGTTCTGCCGTTTTCTGTATTAGCGGTGGGAGGGCAAATGGACAGAATTTATTTTACGAAAAAACAGGCGCGGCAGTTTTTGTTATTAAAGCATGGCTTGCTGGGGGATTACAAATTTGTTGGAAAAGAAGGAATCCTTTCTTTTATCCGGCAGGCAGGATGCATTCAGTTTGATCCGGTGGATGTCTGTGGCAGAAATGCGGATCTGGTTTTGCAGTCCAGAATCAAAGACTATCAAAAGACGATGCTTTATGAGCTTTTATATATTGACCGGAAACTGGTGGATTATTTTGATAAAAATCTCGCGATTCTTCCAATAGAAAACTGGAAATATTTTGGCCGGGAGCGGCAGGCTCACCGAAGCTGGGAGAGAAGCCATACAGAAATTTTGGAGGTACAGGAACGGGTGCGTGAGGAAATTGCACGGCGGGGACCACTGTGCAGCGCAGATTTGGACATAGCGGGAAAGGTTTCCTGGTATTGGAGTGATACCAAGCTGTCGAGAGCGGCGTTGGAACATATGTATTTTGTCGGAGAACTGGGAATCCATCATAAGAGCGGAACATTGAAATATTATGATCTGATTGAAAAATGCATTCCGGCAGAATTTTTGAATCAACCAGAGCCTTATCTTTCGGATTTTGATTATAGAAAATGGCTGGTGTCAGAGCGCATTGGTTCGGTGGGACTTTTGTGGAACCATGCTTCTGACGCATGGCTGGGTATACAGGGACTTAAGGCTGCACAGAGAAATGCTATATTCGAGATGCTGTTAAAAGAAGAGAAGATTATTGAAGTAAAAGTGGAAGAGATTGGGGAGCCGTTGTATTGCCGCAGGGAGGATGCAGGACTTGCAGAATTTATATTGAAAAATCCCCCGATGAAAAAGCGCTGTGAATTTATTGCACCGCTGGATAATCTGATCTGGGACAGGAAGCTTATAGGAGCAGTTTTTGATTTTTCTTATAAATGGGAAATCTATACGCCGAAGCAGCAGCGTAAATATGGTTATTATGTTTTGCCGATTCTCTATGGAGACAGATTTGCAGGCAGGATAGAAATGGCTTATGATAAAAAGCAGGGAAAGCTGGAACTAAAAAATATCTGGTATGAGCCGGACTTGCGTCTGACTGTTGGACGGCAAATTGAAGGAGACATAAACGGCGAATTATTTTTCTGATTTTTATCCCGTTGACTGCGCAGTGCAACCTGCAAATGCATTCTTCTATCAAAAACGCGGCACGCTGTTGGCAACAGGGAGACTGCTCTGAAATACAAAGAGCTGTGGAATCCATTGTGGGATCCACAGCCCATGTAAAATTCGTAATCTTTCAAATATTATCAGCCAGGGCAGGCAGATACACCAGGGCGGTGGCCACGGTTACTGCGTCTACCTTCCGCATCAGACTGCGGAGCCTTTCTTCGTTCCAGAAGATATCGGAGAAATCAGATAATTCGCACCCGATATCATGGTTGGGGATGCACAGGTAATTCCCATATTTATGCCGCCCGGCAAGGATGTGGAAGTAAGTCCCTCTCCCGCTGATTTCTGCTTCGTACTGGCCGGGAAGTTTCCGCAGCAGCGTAAGTTTTCCAGTCCAGCATTCTTTCCGTGAACCGTGCCTGAGAATACAGGTGTATTCCATAAACAGTACCCCTCCTTCCTTAGCCGAGGTTCTGGCTGCTGACGGAAGCCAGGATGACCTCTGTATCAATGACCTTCTTTTCCATCTGTGCCCCAAGTGTCAGCGCGTTGGTCATCAGGTTATCAACAAGCCTGGGACTGCCCTGGGAGTGGCTGTGGACAGCACACAGGGCTGCATGGTCAATAATGGAGGAAGCTCCGCCAGCACAGGCGATCTTGTGGAGGACATACTGCCCGACTTCCGAATCGGAGAGCCCGGAGAAGTTATAGTGGACGGTAACACGCTGCCGCAGTGCCTCATGGACGGGCTTTTTGAGCGTATTGTTCAGATGGGGCTCCCCACAGAGTATGAGAGTAAAGCAGTTGAGGGAATCATAGCCGTAATTCATGAGCATCTTGATATCCTCCAGAATGCCGGTAGAGAGATACTGTGCCTCATCGATGGCAAGGAGGAGGGGCTGCTTCTTTTCACGGTAGAGATAGAGGACCTGCTCCTGGATCGCCCGGAACATGCCGGGTTTGCCGCCTTTGGGTTCTATACCAAGCGTAGAACAGAACTGGCGGTAGAACTCCATGACACTGACGGTAGAGAGGCAGAGATACTCCATGTGGTAAAGATTCGGGTTCAGGCTTTTGGCAAAACAGCGCAGTGCGAAGGACTTGCCCATGCCGGGGCGTGCGGTGAACAGCCCGATGCCCCTGGTATCCTTGAGGTAGTCCAGCCGTGAGAGCATCTCCGAGATGTCTTTCGAGAGGAAACGGTCCTTCTCAGAGGCCATCTGTTTGTCAAAAGGGTTGAAGGCCAGCCCATAGTAAGTGCGGAACATCAGCAGGCACCTCCTATCTTTGAATAATCAATAGAAGGGGTGTTGTTACGTTTTGTCCTGCAGTTTTCATTTTTATCTGTCGGCCGGATGGGATAATGCTCCCCCTCATAAAGGATGTAGGCAGAGGACATATCGTCGGGAAGGAAGCGGATCTCAACTTTGGATGAGATGAACTGCATGGGGACGTCATAGGAGACCTTGTCGATGGAGACAGTGGAATCCTTATTCACCTTCCTGTTGATGCGGTTTAAGAAACATTCCTCCAGCCATTCCCTGGACTTTGGCATCTGTATGGCACAGCGCGTCTTCTGGTAACGTTCCATGGGGGTACAGCCGATGCCGGAATGCATGGAAGTATTGTAGGTGCGGATATAGTCCCGCAGGAGGGAATTGAACTGTGCCAGGGACGTGATGGAATCCATGTCCAGCGTATAAAGCCAGGTCTCCTTGAATGTCCTGAACTGGCGTTCGATCTTGGCCTTGCTGGCGCCGTCCCGCACTTTTGTATGAAGGAGGACCGTGCCGATGGAGCCGCAGATCAGGGAGAGCTGTTCATTTGAGTAGCTGCAGCCATTGTCGACATAGAGTTTCGCCGGAATGCCGTGGGAGGCAACTGCGTTTTTTAAAACTTTCTGGAAGTTATAGGCGTTATCGTTATAAAAAAGGCCGCCGCCCACCAGGAAACGCGAGTGGTCATCAATGATCATAATGCAGTAAACCCTCCTGCGCTGCCCGCCTTCCGTGATATAAGGGAGGTAACAGGTATCCGCCTGCCACATTTTCCCAAAGGCATCTTCCTCAAAAGCTTTCCTGTCCCTCATAGATGGATTGCGCGCCGACTTCAGGTCATGCTTTTTCACGAAGCGCTGGACGGCGCAGACGCTGACAGAGGCGGGGATAAAAGCTTCCTCCACAAGATGGCGGTGGATCTGGGTTGCGTTTAAGCGTGGGAAAGCCTCTTTCAGCCGGTAGATCTCTTCAATGGCCGTGTCCGGCAAGGCGCGTGTGGAGCCTTTGTCGGAACGTTCCCGGGGCATGAGCGCGTCAATGCCGCCATTCTGGTAAAGAGAGGCCCACTTGCTGAGGGTCTTGGGGCTGTACTGGAATACAGAGCCGTCAGGCAGGGTGAGGGGTTTTTCCGTTACCCGCTGGTAATAGGCGTTTCTGGACGCATCCGGATAAAGGCCATGGATGACCGGTGCAATGAGTGCGAGCCGGAACTGTGCCATAGCAGATGCGTCTGAAAAGTTTTTGGTGTTGTAATGCATAAAAAAATCCTCCTTTACTGTTTTCTATCAGCATATAGGAAGAACAGCCTGGAGACCATCCCTGTGTTATGTGGTGTCTGGGAAACGGTTCAGGGGCCGAACTGCTGTTGGCAGTAAGCCGCCGGATTTCTGTGGGACTGGAGGAAGGAGACAGAGAAGCGGCGGACAAAACCGGATGCAAAGCCGGAATAAGCGGGCATCCGAAAAAGGCCTTTCAGGAAAGAGAGGCCGGAGGACTCCCTGGAAGAGAGAAGGCCCAGCCACTCTTCCTTCTGCTTTTTGAACAGGGAAAGCCAATGGTAGAGCTGGTTTTGGTTAATACAGAAGCGTGCGCAGATTTTTTCTACGGAAGCAAGCCGAAGGAAATATTCCGCCAGGACACGGAGGATAAAGAAAAGGCCGTAGGAGGAATAAGGGATGATGAAATCCGGAAGGATGGCATGGGTATGGCCGCAGGAACAGACAAGGCGCAGGATACAGAGGCTGTGCCAGACAGGCTTTCCACCAACGAAATCAGCCAGGGAACGTTCATAATAGGCATGGACGGAACAAGCTCCCTTTGCCCCACAACAGGGGCAGGTCTGTAGTTCAGGCCGGAAACCGTCCATGAAGGAGTCAAAAAGCTTTTTTGATGAAGATTTTATACGAATTAACTTGCAAAACAGGGAATTATTTCTTATCATAATAAATGTCAGTGATGCCAAAGCCTCATGAGTGGGACATGATCCCGTATATGGCAGGTATGCTGGTGTATGAGAGAAAGAACGAACTGTAGGAGGGGCTGTTCTTTCTCTTTTTTGTTCCATAAAAACTATACTGGAATAGAGCAGGATGGTCAAGATAAAAGTGTGCTGTTTTTTACTGCACGCTGACATAGATAATAATTAAATGTTGAGATTTTAATTTGCTGTATTTGTGCAGGAGACAGGAACTTTAATTTGCTGGCTGACATCTGACAAAGGCACTGCAGCGCGATGTGGATAGACGCATCAGACGGTTTGAACGTTTTTGCAGAAAAGGAGGCTGGAATGATTGGAGAGATTGTAAAAGTCATCGTTGACAGACCGCTTGGAAGTTATCATCCAGAACATAAAGACCTGTATTATCCTGTTAACTACGGATATATCGAAGGCATTATGGCTCCGGATGGTGAGGAGCAGGATGCTTATATCATTGGTGTAAATGAAGCTGTTAAAGAATTTACAGGAAAGATTATTGCGATTGTACATCGGTTGGATGATGTTGAAGAAAAATGGGTGGTTGCACCTGAAAATCTTTCTTTTAGTGAGAAGGAAATCATGGAGCAGATAAAGTTTCAGGAACAGTATTTTAAGTCGGAAATCAGAATGTAATAATTTCGTTATAATGAAATTTATGGATTAAATATTTTATGACGGAGATAAATGAGTTGAGGTGATAAGAATGATTCGTGAAGCGAACCAGGAAGATTTGCTGGAAGTGTTGAATTTATATTTGTATTTGCATGAAGAGAATGTTCCGGAACAGTCAGAACATTTATCGGTCATTTGGAATCAAATTATAGCAGATAAAAATCATCATCTTATTGTGAAGGCTATCGACGGAAAGATTGTTTCTTCGTGCGTTTGTGTGATTATTCCAAACTTAACAAGAAACATACGTCCGTATGCGTTTGTGGAAAATGTTGTTACTCATGCAGACTATAGAGGGCATGGTTATGCCACGGAATGCTTAAATTATGCAAAAACCATAGCTGAAAATAATAATTGCTACAAGATGATGCTGCTTACAGGTTCAAAAGAACAAAAGACGTTAGAATTTTATAAAAATGCAGGATATAACTGTACAGATAAAACAGCTTTTATTCAATGGTTAGATATGTAGTGCAAAGTCTATCCTATAGAATTGAACAAAATAGATATTTTAGCTTTGTGTAGGACAAGGTTGTTTATAAATAAAAATGAGGTTGCAAAGACCGTATGATATATGTATCATATGACAGAGAACGCAGAAAGGAGTGGCTTATATATGAGAAGAAGATATGTTATTGCTCAGTAGTCTGAGCTTAAAATAAAAGAATAGTTAAGCTCAGATGAATCCCCGGAAAAGATATTAGGAGGATTGTAATGGGCTATGTTAGGGCAGAGGAGATTCTGCCACACGAATTAATAGAAACTATTCAGCAATATGTCAGTGGAAAAAGCATATACATTCCATGTAGAGAGAAAAAGGATTGGGGTAGCCAGACCAAAACAAAGCAGTATTATGAGTCAAGAAACGATGAAATACGTCAAAAACATATGAGTGGAGTTTCCATAGCAGGCCTTGCAGAAGAGTATTCCTTATCCCAAAAGAGCATCCAAAGAATCTTAAGAACGAGTAATGATACGACAGATTCAAGAAGATGCGAATAGATACAATAAAAGTATATCACCGCTGCGGGGGGTGTGGAAAAAAGCAAGTATTCATAAATACAGGTAAATTTAGAGTGAATGCCAATGGGAGCCGTGTTGATGTATGGCTCATATACAGATGCACAAAATGTAAGCATTCATGGAATCTTGCTGTTTATGAAAGGAAAAAGTCTGCAAAAATCATATCGGATGAGTATAAGCGCTTCTTTGAAAACGATTCTGAACTTGCTTATAAATATGGAAATGATATAGCGTTTTTAAAAAGAAATCATGCTGAATTTAAGTGAGATAGTAAGCCAGATAAATGCGTCTGGCTTATTGTTGTAATAAAGGAGACATAATGAAAGAATATAGATATATTAAGCTGATAGATGAGCCAGCTCTTATGGATGCTGCAGCTACATGGTTTCATAGTAAATGGGGTGTGCCACGAGAAGCATATTTTGAGTGTATGGAAGCTTATCTGAAAGGTTTAACGGAGTATGGCTGGTATCTTTGTTTAGATGAGGATAAAATAATTGCTGGTTTGGGAGTGGTTGAGAATGATTTCCATGACAGAAAAGATCTTGCCCCTAATGTTTGTGCGGTATATACAGAGAAAGAATATCGGAATATGGAGATAGCAGGGCAGTTGCTAAGGCTTGTTGTAGAAGATATGAAAAATAAGGGAATAACACCTGTTTATTTGATTACAGATCATACATCATTCTATGAACGTTATGGTTGGGAATTTTTATGTATGGTTCAAGGTGATGGAGAAGAAGAAAAAACAAGAATGTATATTCATAGATAAAATTATAAAGGAACAAAATTATGTGATCTGGATATTGGGATTTGTTGGGATAAGAGGGATGTCTCAGAGCAGCATTGAGCTACTCTGGGACATTTTTGCAGTTATTTATTGAGTTTTTCTGGTAAATGGATTTCGACTTTTAAGCCATGTGGTAAGACATTTGAAAATTGGATTGCTCCTTGATGCACTTTTACAATCTGCCGCACTATTTTAAGCCCTAATCCATGCTCGGCTTCGTCCGTTTCTTCCTGTGAACTTGGGATGCTGGTATCGTTATTTAGCAGCGACAGATAAGATTCTTTTATTCCACAGCCGGAGTCCGTGACGCAGAATATACAGGTTCCGTTGTCTATTTTGGCAGAAACAGATATCTGACAGCCTTTTGGGTTATGTGTAATGCTATTCTGTATCAGATTGTGGAGCATCCGGTTGAGTAGAGAAACATCTCCATATATAGGTTTTACTGTATCAGAATCTGCTTCAGAATAATTCAATCCATACATTTTTGACAGCCCGCTATTGAAAAATTCACTTATGACCTGTCGGGCAAGCTCAAACGGATTCAAAGCCTGTATGTGGATCGGCTGCATGGAATATTCCAGTTTTGTTGTTAAATTCAGGTCTGCAACCAGTGAACGGAGTTTCTCACTCTGTTTCCGGATGATACCAGCCTGCCTTCTTGTTGCCGCAGGTAAGTCAGGGGTATCTTCAATTTCGCTGGAGTAACCTAAAATGATAGAAAGAGGCGTCCGGATATCATGGGATATTCCGCGAATCCACTCAGCCCGTGTATTATCTTTTTTTATAAGATAGGCTCCGGCATGGTTCAGCCCTGCATTGATTTCTGCAAGCCCTCCTTTCTCTTCCAGATGGAATGCCTTCCCCTGGGAAAGTTTATGGATTCCATCCATAATCGGTCTCATGGCTACTTCGACTTTTCTGGTATTTCGTATGAACAGAATGACCATTACACAGATGTTAATGATCAGGGCACAGATAATACCTAAAATCGCAGCATAAAGATAGTCCGCTTTCATTGAAAAATAGTAATGGACCCTTGTGCCGGGCTGAAAGCCGATGACTAATAGCCCGTCGGGATGTTTCCAGACTTTCACAGGATAGTCATCAAGATACCATTTACTGAATATTGCGATATCCGTTGCGGAATATTCAAGAGGGAGTCCTTTTGGCAAACTGTTTTGCCAGATTACAGTCCCATTTTCATCTAAAAGCATGGCCCATGTATCTGTCTGTGTCAAAATATCCTGTACTTCAGAATCGGCTGCTATGATATCGTCTTTTTTTTCGATCAAAGAGGCGAAATGCTCTATGGGGAAAACGGGATCTTTCACGCCATTCAAATGTGCAGTGAGAAGAAACAGACCGACCAGCACGACATTGACAACAAGAAACAATATTAAAATCCCCAGGGTAGAAAGGATATAGCGCCGAAAAAAACTATCTACCTGTTTCATCGTTTGTCCTCCTTAAGGTGAAGGCAATATCCAAGCCCTTTTACATTTAAAAGTGAAACAGGCTTCGAAGGATTGCCCTCTATCTTTTCTCTTAAATGCCGGATATGTGTTACCAGTGTATTTTCATAACCTTCCCAAAATTCTCCGCAGACTGTTTCGCAAAGGGAGCCTGTGGTTACGATCCTTCCGGCATTTTCAAATAGTTTTTCAAACAACAGGAACTCTTTTGCGGTCAATGAAAATATTTCATTGCCGCGCTGAACTTCCGCTTTATCCAGATCAACAGTGGATGCGTCCAGATATACGATTCTTTCCTTTTCCGGATAGGATCGGTTTAAGATTGCCTGTACACGGAGGAGGAGTTCTTTGGGCAGGAAAGGTTTTACCAGATAATCATCCGCACCATTTTCAAATCCCGAAAACTTATCATCAGCTTCCCCGCGGGCTGTAAGCATCAGCACAGGAACAGTGCTTATTCTGCGGATTTCCTTAAGGACCGTAAATCCGTCCATCCCGGGCATCATTACATCAAGGATTATCATATCAGGCTGATGGTTCCGAAATATACCCAGTGCTTCTTTCCCAGAAGATGCAGTGGCAATTTTTGTATATCCGGCACGTTCAAAAATAGACTGCAGCATTTCCAGAAGATCAGATTCATCATCAACGATAAGAATGCTTTTGTTTTTCATAGGGCACCTCCTTTTTTGTATTCCTTATTATAACTCAAATATTAGAAAAATCCTATTCAGGTTCTGAAATCTCAAGGTAAACTCAAGGTTCCCTCAAGATACCCTCAAGAATGGTATGTTATGCTGATTGCGAATCAAAAAGGAGGTACAAACATTATGAGCGATTACATCATTGAAACCCGGAACCTGACAAAAAAATATGGGGACCAGGAAAGTGTATCTGAGTTAAACATTCACGTTAGGAAAGGGCGTATTTATGGACTGCTTGGGAGAAATGGCGCCGGAAAAACCACAACGATGCGGATGCTTTTGGGGCTGACTGCACCGACATCCGGTGAAGTAAGGATTTTTGGGAGGCAGATACAGGGAAATGAAAAGAAGATTCTCCCCCGTATTGGCAGCCTGATTGAATCTCCGGGATTTTATCCAAATCTTACGGCTACAGAAAACCTTAAAATTTTTGCAAAATTGCGGGGACTGGATGACGGGAATTATATAAAGGGAGCCTTAGAGCTTGTGAATCTGCCGTATCGGGATAAAAAACTTTTTTCACAATATTCCCTTGGTATGAAACAGCGGCTGGCGATTGCCCTGGCAGTTATGCATAATCCGGCAGTATTGATTCTGGATGAGCCGATAAACGGCCTTGACCCTATCGGCATTGCAGAGGTGCGTTCTTTTATCCGGGAATTGTGCGATGTCAGCGGAAAGACCATTCTGATTTCCAGCCATATTCTTTCAGAAATTTCTTTGCTGGCGGACGATATTGGAATCATTGACCACGGCAAGCTGCTGGAGGAAGAAAGTCTTGCTGAACTGGAACAGAAAAACCGGCACTATATACACTTTACAGTATCGGACAGCAGGCAGGCCGCCCATCTGCTGGAGACTGTGTTCCAGACACGGATTTTCAAAATCAAGGATAAGAATAATATCCAGCTCATGGCGGTAAATCTGCCGGTTGCTTCTATTACCCGTTGTTTTGTGGAAAATGGTCTGGAAGTCTCCGAAGCGCACCTTTGTGAGGATACGCTTGAGGACTATTTTAAAAAGGTAACAGGGGGTGAAGGAATTGCTTAACCTGATAGCCGGTGAATTTGCAAAACTGAAGCGCAAAAAGATTGTGCCTTTTATCGTTTTGCTGTCTCTGATGTTCCCTCTTATTGTGGTATACACTTCTAAAATGGGAATGGGGAATGATACGAGTGTGGAATTTTTAAAAGGGCGGTTCGATTTATCTTATACGATGATGCTTGGCTACGGCCTGGTTTTTTTGGAGCCTTGCCTGCTGGGTATTCTGGCCTCCATACTGTTCTTTATGGAGAGGGATAATGATACTTTTAAAAATCTGTGTGTGATTCCGGTTACCACATCGCGGCTGATTGCGGCAAAATTATCTGTCGTATTGTTCTATGGGCTTTTCTACACACTCTGCAACTTTACGTTTATGACTTTCTTTACATGGATTTTAAATGCGGGAATCATTTATGATATTGGATTCAAGCTGGCATTCAGTTTTATTTTTGGAATTGGTATTACAATTGCTACATTGCCTGTCATCGTATTCATTATTTATTTCAACAAATCCTATTTGATTTCCACGCTGCTTTCGTTTTTCTATGCGATTTTGAATTGGGGTGTTTTATCAATCGTTGAAACAAATTTATCACTTGTAAAGATAATCAATCTGTTCCCGACATTATGTTTGATGAACTGGAGCAGCAAAAAAATGTTAGGACGTATGGCAGACAGACATCTTTCAGAAGCAGCTTATTTATTGTTTCCCTCCGACATCTGGGCATTCGTTGTACTGGGGATAACGCTGGTTCTTTCGCTACTGCTCATGCTGCGCTTTTATAAAAAATGGACGAGGTGATGAAATGGATAATCTTATAACTGAATTTTGGAAAATAAAACGGTATTCTGTAATTAAGGCCGGAGCCGCTATGATGTTTCTCTCTGTATTTATGAGTTATTTCTACTCGACGGCCAGCACCTCTGTCGGTTGGGATTTTGGCTATTTTGTCCATCAGGTGATTCAGCAGAACTGTACTTATTTTTTCCCTGTGGTAATGATGCTGACGGCCTCTTTTATCATTTCGAGGGAAACAACGGATGATACACTGAAATCAATTTTAACGGTTCCTGTTACTTATAAAAAGCTGCTGATTGGGAAATTTGAGATTCTTTTTTTCCTCTCCATAGCGTTCAGCCTTATCAATGCTATGCTTACTGTTATTATGAATCTGCTCCTGCAATTTCCCGGCATGACTGCCTGCAGCATCATGATTGCAACGGGGCGGATTATCGCTGCAAATCTTTTGGTTTACCTTTCGGTGCTTCCGCTCATTATTGCCAATACGTTTCTTTTTGGCAGCAGTCTGATCGGTGTGGCAGTTGCGTTCGTATATGGTTACTTTGCAACCTTTGAGGGCTCCCTGCTGAACTGGTTCCCGATCAAGGCCGCAATGATTCTGATTGATCCGTATTGCGGTGCGGAATATGACAGTGTTTCTTATCAGGTTTTTCCCGCAGTCATCGTGTTAATTCTTATGATGCTGTGCTCCGTGGTGTTGTTAAATGCTTTTACACGTCTGGAAAAACTTCCCAATGCAAAAGCAAAAAGAATGCCCAAAAAAGCAGAGCGAAAAAGAGGCTGGTAATCTGGTTGAATAAAAGGAAAGAAAACACAAAAGCAAGCGAGGTGAGTGTCTATGAAAAAAATATGGGTATGTATTGGCATAGCAGTTATGCTGATTTGTTTTAAGCTGGCAGCAGATAGTAAAAATGGAGCAATTTAAGGAGGGATAAGATGAACAAAAAGAAGGTATTGATTGGTGTTGGGATGGCGGTTTTAATCGTCCTCTGTATAGGTATCGCCATTTATGCAGGAACTGGCGGAACTAATTATTATACACAAATTGATAACACAAAGGTAAAAGAAATTGACCCGCACGGTGCGATGAATTATTCCTACACACTGACAGCTTATGATGAAAATGGCAAGAAGCGGGATGTTACTTTTGAAACAAGTAAAATTCTTAGAGATGAGGCCTACTTATGCTTGAAAACGGCGCCAATCCGTGGAGTTGTAAACTGGGAGGAAGTGGAATATACGGAACTTCCATCTGCTGTACAGACTGTTTATTCAGAATGATGTTTTAGTTATTGTTAACAGGGGAGTGTAACTGTTGAAGAAGATATTGATTGTAGAGGACAACGTTACGTTTTTAGAGATTTTATCGCATGCTTTAAGGGGCCAGTTTGAGATATATGAGGCGGGTGGTGTGAATGAGTCTCTGAAGATTCTCGAAAATATAGCAGTTGATTTAATCTGTTCAGATTACAATATGCCGGATGGTACCGGATTAGAGCTTTTAAAGCGGCTTCACAGAAGTGGGAAGAAAATCCCGTTCATTTTAATGTCCGGGACAGAGGATTCATTTGTGATTCGTAGCGTAAGGTTTTATGGCGGAATATTCTGTAACAAGACTGATCCCGATCTGCTAATAACCATTAGAAACATAATAAATTATGAGTAGCAAAATGATAAGATTTGAGCGTGAAATATGAAAAGTGAGACGGATATTTGTATTTGGGGAGAAACTATTCAGAGAATAAAGAAAATGGCAGGGGTGGCAATCCTGTTCGTTTTTATCAGCCTATTGTGTATGCTGTTTGCTGCTATTGGCATTGTGTGGTTATTTGCAGATTGTACAGTCAGGAAATTGGAGAAGGTTGGATGCCTATGAGGAAAAAACGAAGAAAGAAACATCCTGTCAGAAAGATATTTATTAGTCTGTTTTTCATTCTGCTTTGCCTGCTATTTGTATCCTGTGCTTTTTATGGTGTGAAGGGATACCGGATGTATGATAAGGCAGTGAAGGAAAAGTCCATTCGTGAGAGAGTGGAAGAGATTCACAGCATGGAAGGTTTTACTCCCTATTCTGAACTGCCGCAGTTTTATATTGATGCCACAATATCCGTGGAAGACCACAGGTTCAACCGTCATCCTGGCATTGACCTGATCGCAATCGGGAGAGCCGTATGGACGGATCTCAGAGAGATGTCTTTTGTGGAGGGTGGAAGTACGATCACACAGCAGCTTGCAAAAAATATGCTTTTTACACAGGGGAAAAAGCTGGAACGGAAAGCAGCGGAGGTGTTTGCGGCACTGGAGCTGGAATCCCAATATACGAAAGAAGAAATTTTTGGGCTATACGCCAATACGGTTTATTTTGGAAACGGATGTTACGGTATCCGTCAGGCTGCTGTAGGATATTTTGGAAAAGAACCCTCCGAATTAAGCGATTATGAATGTGCGGTATTGGCAGGACTTCCCAATGCCCCGTCCGTTTATTCTTTGGATGAAAATAAGGAACTGGCTTTACAGAGAGTAGAGCAAGTGCTGCGAAGCATGGTAAGAAACAAAATAATCACACAGGAAGAAGCGGACAGAATAGTATCGGCAAGTTAGAAAAGGGAGGGGTATGGCCGGGTGTAAGCATGTAGTCTATAATGTGATCTGCCAGCTTAGGAGAAAGCTGAAGACCCCGGATTTGATCCGGACGATGGTTGGGAGAGGGTATCGGTTTGTGGGGTGAATAAGAGTTGGTAGCAGGCATCTGGAAACAGATGTGGCTATTGACTATACAGATTTTAAGATAGCAATCACGAAATAAGACCTTATTTTCCATTCTTTTTTGGAGTATAATAGGACAAAAATTTTCAAACAGGAGATTTTAAGGTAATGGATATAAACCGAACAGTGCTTTGCGAGAATCTGAAAAAATTTCGTCTTGCAAAAAATTTTACGCAGGAACAGGTAGCTGATATTTTAAATGTTAATACGCAGACAGTTTCAAGATGGGAATGTGGGACAACTTTACCGGATGTTTTATCACTTCCGGCTTTAGCAAGGATTTATGGGGTAACGATTGATGATTTTTATAAAAAGAATCCGGCAGCCTATGATAATTATGCGCAACGCCTGGCGGCTGTCTATGAAAAGACAAGAAAACCAGATGATTTTATGAACTGCCTTTATGAGTATAAAAAGCTCATAAATGAAGGAACACTTTCAATAGAAGATAAGTGGAATTATGCGAACATTCATCAGTGGATGCTTGAATACTGCCAAAATGAAGCAATGAAGTGGTATGACAGCATTCTGAATGGAGGCCCTGATTTGGATGAACATTCCTTTTACAGAGCCTGTGCCTGCCGGATATCGTTACTTTCTACGCTGGGGAAAGGGGAAGAAGCAATTCTTCAGCAGAAAGCACGGGTAGACGCAGAGCCTGAAAATTCCCAGGAGATGGATCTGCTGCTTGATGCATATATTTGTGCGGGAAAAATTCAGGAAGCGTATGACTGCTTTTTGCAGGCAATCGAAAAATTTCCTGATGCCTGGACGCTGTATATTAATGGCGGAGAGGTTTGCGAGAAACTCAAAAAATATGATGAAGCAATCCGGTGCTATGATAAGGCAGGGGAAATAGGAACCTTTTTCTTCGATGAATTATATAGTAAGGCAATGTTGTATGAGAAAACAGGAGATTATGGAAAAGCGTGTGAACTGTATGGGGAAATTGCGGAAAAACTCCGTCGGAAAGGGTTCGATGTTGAAGCTGACATGGCGCAGAGAAGCGCAGAAAAAGATGGACTAATAGCTAAAGAGAAAGAAGATTATGAATCAGAAGAATAAAAGTATTTTCTGGATGGATTCAAAGCGGGTATGTTACGAAAATATTGTGATAAAGACCCTGTCCATACCTGCGGCTTTTCTTAATGCACAGATGTTGGCAATGGTAGTCCGCCAGGCAACTTCTGGAAACGTAGAAGGGGTTGTCCGGTATTCATTTATCCTGATAATTTTGGTGGTGTTATATGCCCTTTTCCAATTTGCAGCAAATATTGATCTGCAGAAAAAAGCGACGCGCGCGGTGCATTGCTCCAAAATTCATTTTCTGGAAAGCTTTCTGGAAAATACGACCGATCAGTTGTTCAGAACTGATTATGGAGAGTTAATCGAAAACATTACCAGCGATATGGATAAGGTGACTGGAAGATATATCGAATTGTATCCAGGCATTGTTTCTGGAGCGATGGAGGCAGTCGGATACTTTTTATTTTTGTTAATCCAAAGTCCGGCCGTGGCCGTATCTCTGGCTGTTATTTCATTGACCCAGCTACTTCCTCCGATGATCGTAAAGAAGTATATGCAGATCAGCTATGAGAAATGCGAGGAAATAGAAGCTGAGATCACAAATCATGTGGTTGAGGCAACAGAAGGTTTTGAGACAATAAAACTGTACGATTTAAAAGCATGGTGGCAGCAGAAACTGTCCGATTATCATAGAAAATATGTGTTGATTGGGAGAAAGGCGGATGCTGCTGCAGCGGCACAGAGATCCATGTATCGGTTGATGGATCATATTTTACAGTTTGGAACTTATGCGTTGATTGGATTTTACGTTATAGCAGGTTATTGTTCGACTGATCTTGCAGTTCAGGCAGTTTATCTCTCCAAAGGTTTTTTCCGTTCAGTCCAGGGTATATTTGAAGCACTTCCCCAAATGGCGGTATCAGAGAATGCAGAAAAACGGATCAGAAAGTGGATCTGTCAGGATGAGAAGCAGAAGAGCCAGGTGAGCCATTATAAAACAAAGGGAATACGGATGGAGCGTGTATCCTGTTGCTGTGGGGACAAAGAGATATTGAACAGTATCTATTACCAGTTTGAGCCTGACAAAAATTATCTGTTAATAGGAAACAATGGCGCAGGAAAGACAACTTTGCTGAACTTGCTGGCCGGGCTTATTCTTCCGGATGATGGTGAAATCTGTATGAAAGGAAAAACAGTTTTTTCGGAGATAAATCCGGATATTCTGTTTTACATTCTGCAGCATGATCCCCAGTACCATTATGATGCGGATGCTTTGTTTAAGATGTTTGGAAAAGAGAAACAGGAAAAGATTGTCCGGATTGCTGAAAGGTTTGGTTTGACAGAAGAAATCAGGAGCGGCAAAGCGATTTGTGACCTTTCTGGCGGAGAAAGAAAAAAAGTATTTCTGTCAATTGGCTTTGCTATGGAGCCGGTCTGGCTGCTGCTGGATGAACCATCCAATAACCTTGACAAAAAAGGCAGAGAGACACTTTTTGAATTAATCAGAGAGAGAAAAGGAACGGTTCTGGTCAGTCATGATCCTTTGTTTCGTGATGCGGCGGATCGTATGATCAGAATTGAGAATGGACAGATATATGATGAGAAGAAAGAATTACAGGATTAAGAGAACAGTCATGCAGAAAGTGATCCGGGAATGTGCATATGCAATGAGGATTCCCCTGCTGATGAATGTATTTACGGCGATCCTGACTGGAACCCTTGGTGTGGTTACTGCGGATACGCTGGGAAAATTTGCAGATTCAGCTTTTGAGTTAAACTTTTCCATGGGGAAAAAACATGCGGCAGCTCTGTTCCTGTGTCTGTTTTTCGTAGCATTTGCCGTACCGTTTACAGGAATGCTTTCAGATTTCGTGATGTTTAAAGAATCACTGCGCCACGATCAGGTTATTTTTGGGCATTACCTGAATAAAAAAATTGAGAAAGGAATGTCATCAGGCAGCGGCAGGATTCAGTATGAACTGGAATATGCGCCGAACCTTCTGCGTATTCAGTGGGTAAGGCTTTTGGGGAAAGCTATTTCCCTGCCTTTTTGCCTGGGATATTTTCTGTATTATGTCGGAAAAATCAGCTGGGGAATGGCAGGATTGATGTTTGCCATAGCGGCAGCAAAACTTATCGTACTTTTTTTCTTTAAAGAAAAGCTGGCTGAATATGACAGACAGGAAAAGATTTATCAGGCAAAGCGTAGAGATTATGAGGCGGATATTGTAAGCATGCCATACATAATAAAAATGTGGGAGATCTGGCAGGGAGCCAGAAGCCGCGTTGAGGAGCTGTTCTGGGAATATTATCATAAAAGTGCGGTTCATCAGATTGCCTGTAAGGTGTCTTCGGAGCAGGCGCAGGAACTGACGAACCAGATGACTATGGTACTGCTTCTTTTGGCAGGTGCCGTGATGGTGGCTGGAGGAAGCGTAACTCCAGGTGAATTTGCCTCTTTGTTTATCTATCTTACGGTTGCTCAGGGGTTTTTAAATGATCTCGTGGAGATCATTCAGAATTATCCGTTACTGAAGAACGCGGCAGAACGGGTATGTGGGTTTTATCAGGATGAAGAAATAACAGGAGGGGAACCGGTGAAGCACTTTTCTGGTATTTCGGGAGAGAAGATTGGTTTTTCTTATCCTGGGAAAAAAGTTTTTGAAAATTTGAATTTTGAAATCATGACAGGAGAAAAGATCCGGATCTGCGGGGAGAATGGTAGGGGAAAATCTACCTGGATGAAAATTCTCTGCACTTCATTGGAAAGCTATGAGGGCAGGATCGAGATATCAGGTCATGATTTTCGCGTCATTAATAAGACGGATTGGAGAAAGCTGATTGCCTGTGCGCCGCAGACGCCATTTTTGTTCCACGAAACAGTTCGGGAAAATATCCTTATGGGCAATAACAAGGCGGGGGAAGAAAAAATGGATCGTCTGATGCGGGAGTTTGGAATCTGGCATCTTGCCGGCCGGAGGATGGAAGAAGATACCAGCTTTTCCGGTGGTGAAAAGCAGAAGATATCGTTGGTCCGCACATTGCTGAAAGATTCCGAAGTTCTGATTCTGGATGAACCTTCCAATCATCTGGATCAGGAGAGCGTCCGTGTTTTGAAGAAATAACTGCAGGAAACAAAGAAAACGGTGATTTTGATTACACATGATACGATTTTGTTTGATGTGGCAAGCCGGTGTATCCAGATAGGATGAAAAAAATAACTGACAATACTGCTTTCTTATCAGGCGATTATGAGTGTGCGGTATTGGCGGATTTCCCAATGCCTGTCCGTTTATTTAATTACACAGGAAGAAGCAGATAGGATAGAGTTAGGGGATTAGGAAGGGAGGTGGATACGAATGACTTCACAAACATTTATAGAACGCCAACCTGTTATCCAACGGGGCAACCTTACCATTGATCCACAGTGCTGTACGGTTTTACTGTCTGGAGCAAAAATCAGTCTGTATCCAAAAGAATTTGATGTCCTCTTTCTGTTGGCACAGTATCCGGGTTGGGTGCTTTCGCCGGAACAGATCTATGAAACTGTTTGGAAGGAGAGCGTGGCAGGGTGTGAGCATGCGGTCTATAACGTGATCTGCCAGCTCAGGAGAAAGCTGAAGAACCCGGATTTGATCCAGACGATGGTTGGGAGAGGGTATCGGTTTGTGGGAAAGTGCAATATATAATTAGATAAATAGAGCGGGCAATCAGTTTGTAAGACAGATTAGGAATAACTGCAGAGGCGGTCAAGGAATATAGGACTGACCTCTGCTTTTTCAATACCTTGCAATAAGACTTGACAAAGTAGAAGTGATACGCTATAATTGAACGAAGATTCAAGATTGGAGAGCAAAATGGCGCAGGTATTGAAGGAAGAAATAAGAGAAAAGATTCTAAAGGCGGCTTTAGAAGAATTTTATGGTAGGGGATATAAATCGTCTGCCATGCGAAACATTGCAGAGAAAGCGAAAATCCCTACTGGTCTTATTTACTCTTATTACAAGAATAAGGAAGCTCTCTTTGATGCCGTCCTCCGCCCTGTTTTGTATGATTGGGAACGGGTATTGACCTCTGGCGAAGAGAATACAAACAAACATAGGGATACAGAAATCTATGGATTGAGTAAAGCAGAGATTGAATGTTTGCTTAATCTTTTTGAACATCGGAAAGAATTTATTATCCTGATTGACAAAAGTGATGGGACAATATATGAACATGAGAAAGAGCGTTTTGTTCAGGATATAGAAGATCATTTGGTAAAACACAGAAACGATGATACCATCGACACTGTTTTTATCCATATCATTGCAAATAATTTCGTAGATGGTTTGATGCAGATTATGTATCATTACCAGGGAAAGGAATGGGCAGTTATGATATTACAAAAGTTATCAAAAATGTATTTGTCGGGAATCGGTCTTTAGATCGGTTCCCATTTTTTATTGGACAATATTGAATTTTTGTTCAATTATAAAAAGGGGGAATTTTATATGATGTCACTATTTATACGATTGTTTGTTAAGAACAAAGATGATGTATCAAATCCGAGTGTAAAGAAAGCCTATGCCACATTGTCAAGTATTGTCGGCATTCTGCTAAATTTGCTTCTTTGTACGGCAAAAATAGCAATCGGGTTATTCAGTCATTCAGTTGCTATTTCAGCAGACGGGTTTAACAACCTGTCAGATGTGGGAACGAATCTGGTGTCACTTCTGGGATTTCAGATTGCAAGATACGGCGGGGGGAATACGCATCCTTTTGGACATGGGAGAATTGAGTGGATCATGGGGATTTTTGCATCTATTGCTGTCCTGCTTATGGGAATAAAACTGGCAGGAACTTCGGTCAGGGCGATTACAAATCCACAAGAGCCAGTATTTAGTGCTGCCGTAGTAATTGTGTTGGTGCTTTCTATTCTGGTCAAGGTTTATATGTACTACTACAATAAGCAATTTGCAAAGATTACTGATTCGGAAACACTGAAAGCAACTGCCGCTGATTGTATCAGCGACTCTGTTGCAACTATCGCAGTTTTGGTTTCAACGGTTATATCTCATTTTACTCATTTGGGGATTGATGGTTATTACGGTGTTGTGGTGTCTGTATTCATTATCTTTGCAGGAGTGAAAAGTTTGTGGGAAGTGTTAGGGCGCATTATGGGAAAAGCCGCAGATGCAGGTACAAAAGATACGATCCTGCAGATGGTCAGGTCACATCCGGAAATCGTTACAGTCCATAATCTGATGCTGCACGATTATGGATTTGGGTATTTTGTGGTTTCTATGCGTGCGGAAGGACATAGGAAGGATAGTGAACTGCTTTACACAAGTGTCAGCCAATTATCTTATGAACTGTACCAAAAGTTTCATTGTGATTGCTTTATACAGATTGACTATCTTCTGGAGGATGAAGTATTAACACAGAACCTTACAGAGCAAATATACGATGTGATAAGCAGGCACAGTGATGAGATTACGATTGATAACTTTAGACTGATTGATAGTGGCCCTTGCATTCATGTGGCTTTCGACATGGTCTACCCAGCCGAATTGCAAAAGAGAGAAGAAGAAATTCGTAAAGATATTATAGAAAAGATTGAGTCTGAAAATCCAGGATACCATGTCATTATCAAAGGTATTATACGGCGTGAGCGTTTCAGCCTGCACCGGTAATATACATTATTTTAACTTTAAGGAGGATACTCAAATGGCAGAAAAGTCAAATCGAATTTATTTATTAGAAGAAGCAGGCGTTGCTTCTGCATTACTTAAACTGGGGATACCGACGATGGTTGGTATGCTGATCTCCGCACTATACAACGCTATTGATGCGTATTTTGTAGGAGGTCTGGGAATGAGCCAGATGGGAGCGGTATCCGTTGTGTTCCCAATCGTGCAAATTATCATAGGTCTGGGTATGATGTTTGGCGCAGGAGCTTCATCATACATATCCCGGCTGCTTGGAAAGGGAGATAACGACCAGGCAAATAAAACAGCTTCCACTGCACTTTTTTCTGGACTTCTTGTGGGAGCAATTATCATCATAGGCATTATGGCTTTTCTTGACCCTGTGCTTATTTCGTTAGGTTCAACAGAAACTATTTTACCTTACGCAAGGGCCTATGCAAAAATCTATGTAACCGGCTCAATCATCAATGTATTTACTGTTATGATGAACAACCTGCTTACAGCACAGGGAGCTACTAAGTTCACGATGATCGCCATGCTTACGGGAAGTATCGCTAATGTGATTTTAGATCCTATCATGATTTATGGTATGGAGTTAGGCATTGAGGGAGCAGCTATCGCAACGGTTATCTCGTTGTGTATCAATATGACAATTTATATCGGGTACATCGTAAAAAAGAAAGGTGTATTGAGATTTTCAGTTAAGAACATAGCACCTTCAAAGACTATTTATGCAGAAGTTTTGAAAATAGGTATTCCTGTACTTTTGTTCCAGCTTCTTGCGAGTGCAGCAATGGGAACAATCAATACTGCATCAAAACCTTATGGCGATTATGCGGTAGCAGCCATGGGAGCTGTTACCCGTATTATGACTGTAGTAACCTATGTTGTTTTCGGATTTTTGAAAGGCTTTCAGCCGTTTGCAGGATATAACTATGGTGCAAAGAAGTTTGACAGATTGAAAAAATCTATTCAGCTCTGCATGATTTGGTTGACAGTATTTGGGGCAATTGCGGCCGTGATACTTGTTGTATTTGCAAATCCGATTGTTTCACTTTTTGGAACGGATGCGCAAATGATTGATTTAGCAGAAAAGGCACTCAGGTTGAATGCAGTATTGTTTATAACTT
The DNA here is from genome assembly GCA_040702975.1 of Roseburia hominis. NCBI lineage: Bacteria > Bacillati > Bacillota > Clostridia > Lachnospirales > Lachnospiraceae > Roseburia > Roseburia hominis. Next base: position 2,889,919 of record CP159990.1, on the reverse strand, counting down.
TTGGGTTCCAAATGGTGTATGCGACACTGTATCTTGCTATTGGCAAAAGTTTAGTGGGAAGTGTACTCAGCTTGAGCAGACAGGGTATTTTCTTTTTCCCTCTGGTTATCGCATTGCCCCGGCTGTTTGATCTAACTGGCGTGATATGGGTACAGCCTATGGCAGACTTGTTAACAACGATCATCACAGTTATTTTTGCTATAAAGATAAATCATACTTTAGCAGATAGGATTTCTATATCTCAACAGGAGGTGGCTTGATCTGAAATTAGGGAGATCATCGGAGGATTACCTGGAAGCTGTTCTCATCATGCAAAAAAAGAAAGGAATGGTGCGCTCTGTTGATCTTGCACGTCATATGGGATTTTCTAAACCAAGTATCAGCCATGCGGTAAAAATTCTGCGGGAAGGCGGTTTCCTTTCTGTGGACGGGGATGGATATCTCCATTTGACCGATCAGGGCAAAGTGGTAGCAGAAAGTATCTATGAGAAGCATCAGTTCTTTACATCATATTTGATAGAAGTTGGTGTTGATCCAGTACAGGCCGAAGCGGATGCTTGTATGATTGAACATTGCATCAGTGAAGAAAGTTTTCTGAGGTTAAGAGAAGCTGCAAATGGAGTCAGAGGTGTGCAATATGGTAAATGTTGTGACGGTTGAATCGGGAACATCTATCCTCCAAAAAATAGAAAGTTTTCATGGAGGATAGATTACAGCACCGGGTCATAAATTTGTCATCTTTTGTCGAAAACTTTTTAAAATTATAGACGGTTCATAACTCATTTATAGGTCGTTCATAGCTCGGTAGTTTATAATGGCAGAAAAGAAAGAAACCAGCAGTAATAAATAATGGATACTTGAAATGTATTGATAGAAGATAAAGAAAGTGACCATAAGTTCGCTATTCAAAAGAGCAACAGGAAGGAAATGCAAAAGTGGATGTACTATTTATTATGATGGAAAAAGTCCAGGAGGGATTTTGCGAAGAACTTATGAAGCTTGCCAACCAGTACGGGTATAAACTGAATAAGGCAGCTTACCGGACAATGGATATTGTGTGTGGAAGCCTCCAGATTATTCCATCGAAACGGCAGGTGTTTTGTGATGGAGACGAAATCACCATGACGAGTAAGGAGTTTGATATTCTGGAATTTCTTGCCAGAAACCAGGGACAGGTGTTTAGTAAAGAGCAGATTTATGATAGGATATGGGGAGAATATTATGTGGCAGATGACCGGAATATTACTGCTTATATCAACAAAATCCGTAAGAAGATCGAGCCGGACCAGTCCAATCCAATTTACATTCAGACAGTCTGGGGCGTAGGCTACAAATTTAATGAGAAGATAGGATAAGCAGGGATGTATGAAATATGCAGTCTCTGCTTATTTTATAAAACAGAGCTATAGTTCAAACAAAGGAGGATTTGGAAATGGGAAATGAAGTAACGGAAAAACTGGTGTTTTTCTGCAGAACTTAAGATGTGAGGACGTAGGCAGGGAGACGCTGGTACATCTTGCCGGCAGTAAAAGAGAAAAAGAAAATTTGAGCAATCTTCGTACCGGATACGAAAAATTGAAAGAACGGATGCCGGCCTCTGACAAAGATTATCTGGAGAAGTATATGGAGCAGGCAGAAAGAGCCGCTTTTGAGGAACAGCAGGAAGCGTATCTGCAGGGGATGCATGACGCTTTCCAGATTCTGCAGGGGACAGGCGTGATCCGGGCGAGTGAAAAGGTGGAAAATCTGATCAGGCAAATAGAAAATGACTCATTCAATTCTTAGAATGGGTCATTTCTTTTGGTATGTCTTATTGGCGGTGTCATTGCAGTACGGTGGAGAGCATCATGGAGGCGCTAGCCTGCGGAATAAAAAAGCGGGGCAGCGCTGCCCACGCTAGATGATAAGCGGGGCATTGGCCTGATTACCGGGGTGCGCCAGGGACAGGGAAAGCCGGACAAGATATTCATCCACAAATGTGTATTGCCAGAGATGTTAAAAGGACATTTCCAGAAGTGTCAAAACAACATGTCTGGAAATGTAGAAATGACAGGTCTAGACATGTCAAAAGGACACGCTAATAAGACTGATAGAAATCATACTGAGTATAGTGAGACTCAATCAATCTATCAGGCGGAACAGATGTGGATGGAGGATGGGATGAAAGAATATTCTGTTTATCAGCATTGCAGGAAAAGAAGGTATGCCGCACCAGTGGATGTCCTGATGGATGTGGGAATCCTGCAAAAGCAGAAATATGAGGAATGGAGATTTGGGAAAATCCCATATCTGGAAGCTGTTTGTCACTGTAATCTCCGCCAACTCTCTTTCCTTATGAAACAGATACGGTGTTATGCTGACAAAAACGGATTGAAGCCGTCATTTTGCTATTATAAGAGATGGGGAACAAGCCGGTATATCCGCTGCGGTTCAGTAAAAGTGGAAAAGCAGAAATAGAAAAGGCATATGCGACACATTTTCTTGACCCAAAAAGGATTGAGGAAATAAAGACAGAGGAAAAGTGCAAAAATCAAAATTGAAAAAATATGGAAAACCGGCAGAAATGGGATTTTCTTAGAGTATAATTATCATTGGCAAAAATAAAAGGAAGAGGCAAAAACCTCTTCCAAATCATACAGATTTAGCTTATTGTTTAATTGTCGAGAAAAAACAAAAGGAGTCTGTATGATGAAATTAATGATAAAGGAAAACGGCGTAACTTTCAAGGAGTTGGAGAAAAATATTTATTCATGGATCTGTGAGATCGGACGTCAATTCACTAGCGAGTTTCTGGAGCGGTATGATCGGATGCTGATGGAGGAAAGGGACAAAAGCAGATACAGACATAAAGGCACCCGCCAGACTACGGTGAAAACAGTGTATGGAGAAGTGACATATAACAGGGTGGTTTATGAGGTGACGGAGGAAGATGGGACCCGGCGCTTTGTATATCTGCTGGATGAAATGCTGGAACTGGAGAATGTCGGGCTGGTCTCAAGAAATATGGCGGAGCTTCTGGTAAAGGGGATAACAGAGCTGTCCTACCGTGCGTGTGCAGAAAAGGTAAGTGAAATGACCGGGCAGAGCATTAGCGCAATGGGGGTATGGAACGTGATCCAGGCACTTGGAGAGAAGGTCTGTGAGGAAGAGAAGGAGCTTGTTGAATCCCACAAAGAAGGCCGGATACATGGAGAAAAAGAAGTGCCGGTGCTGTTTGAGGAAGCGGATGGAATCTATATCAGCCTGCAGGGAAAAGACTGGAAGAAAGAGGGACAGAATAAGGCAGAGATGAAAGTGGCGATCGCGTACGACGGTTGGAAGAAAACAGGAAAAGACCGGTATATTCTTCCGGAGAAGGTAGTGACTGCAGGATTTGCAAAGGCGAAAGAGTTCCATGCATACAGGGAAGCTGCCATAGCAGAGAAATACAACCTGGATGAAGTGAGCCAGAGGATCCTGAATGCGGATGGGGCATCGTGGATCAGGAAAGTAAAGGATAAAAGTACGTGCTTCCAGCTGGATCCATTCCACCGGAATAAGGCAGTAAAAGAAAATATCCATAATGGTAAGGCCGTGCAGGACATCATGGAACTGCTGGAAGAAGAAAAGACGGAAGAGCTTTTTCATTATCTTGAAACATACAGGAACAGTCTGTGGGAAAAAAGAGAGATAGAGGACGCAGAAAAACTAATCCAGTATTATGAGAACAACCGAGAGGGACTTTTACCGTACCAGTCACAGGGACTTGAGCTTCCGGAACATCCGGAAGGTCTGGAGTATCGGAATATGGGGACGATGGAGAACCATGTGTGGAGCATAATAGCCCGCAGAATGAAGCACAACCATACCAGCTGGAGCAAACGTGGAGGGAACCATCTGGCAAAGATACTTGCGAAGAAATGTAGCGGAAAATTATACGAAGTGACAGAGAAGCTGAGGAGGCCGGTATTTGAAGAAGAACAGGTAGAAGAACTGTACGGGGAGATCCTGATGTCAGCGAAAGCGCCCAAGAAAGATGGAAAAGGGTATGCCTATCCGGCCATGGGTCATATGGTCGGGCTGGAAGGGAGAATCCGTGGGGATAGGAAAAAACTTTTGGCAATGGCAGGATATTAAGCGGAACTAGCCTGACAAAAGTATGGTAAATCATGTATGAAAAAATTTGCCAATGTTTACTTGACAGAAACTGGGATTTTTCTGTTCCTCCAAAACAGTTGATTTTCTGCGGCATTTTGCGTATAATAAAGATGAGCAGGTAGCTATGCTTGCGGGACTACAAAAGGAAGTGCCATTAACACAAGAAGGAGGTGCGATTATGGCTACGTCGAGCATTTTTACAAATATCGTGATCAGCGATCCGAAAAAAGCAGAGAAGTTTATTGATGCACTTGAAGCGTCAAGCCTTGATCCTGAATGGAAGCCGACTACACCTGTCAAGCCGCCACTCACTGATATAGAAGCGATTCGCAGACTGATGGCAAAGAGGGTTCAGAAAAAGTGAGTAATTTTACATCGGTAAATATTCTGGATATGATAAACGCAATCGGAGAGGAGGAATTGCAGCTCATTCTCTCCGATTTCTCTTGTCCGAAGAATCATGAAATTGAGGAATTTGTAAGAAAAAACGCAATAGAGTTTGCCAAACGCAAGATGTCTATTACATATTTGGTGGTTGACGGGGAAAGCAGAATCGTGGGAATCTTCACATTGACCCATAAGGCAGTACAACTGCTAGATACAGGACTGACAGGAACTGTGAGAAGAAAAATCCAGCGTCATGCTCGTCTGGACGAGGCAACGGACTCTTACATGTTATCCGCTTTTTTGGTTGCCCAGTTTGGGAAAAATTATCAGTATGAGGAGTCGGCGGCACTCACAGGAAATGAATTGATGGATATGACGATAGTCACTCTAAAAGAAATTCAGCGGCAGATCGGCGGCGGAGTTGTATATCTTGAGTGTGAGGACAAGCCTAAGCTGTTGTCATTCTACCAGAATAAGGAGAACCGCTACCAGATATTTGGAGACAGATATTCTGTAAGGGATTCTGTTAAGTATATCCAGCTGATGAAAATTATTTAAAAGGGAAAATCCCATCCGGTGCTGCATGGATGGGATTTCTTTTTATGAGCGGTCTTGTGATTGGGTAATCAATGGCTCAAGGTTGTTTTTTTGCCTGAGAATGGAATCTACATTGGAGCAGACCGTCCGCAATTCTTTTTGGTATTCTTTAAAATATTGATAGGTTTCATACTGCGCTGACCGCTGGATGGTCAGTTTTTCTTTTTCAGCTTTTAATGATTTCATAGACGGGATTTTCCCATCGGCATTTTTCTCTTTGAAAAATTTGACCGCAGATTCGTAAAGTTCAAGTTCCGCCTGGTGTTCCTGGCGGAATATAATCCATGATCTGACTGTAATCAGCGTTTTTGCTTGCGATATGTTTCAACACTGCCATGATAATCACCTGCCATTTCTGCAATCTCTTTCCGCATTTCAAATAGCTGTGAGATACATTCGTGTATTTCGTCCTGCATTGCTTTGGAACGGATACCGCCCATGTGGAAATACCGTGCGATCTGGTTTAGGTTGCTCCCGATTTTCCCAAACTCTGCGGCCAGCTTCTGAAGCTCCGGCACATCGGCAACCACTTCATAGGTAATGTTTACCTTTCCGTCCAGCAACAGTTTCCGGATATAGGCGGAAGCACTAAGGCCGGCTTCCTTTGCCATTCTGGTCACAAGGTCATACTCCACATCTGTCAGGCGGAAAGCAATCAGATGGGAGCGGGCCAGTTCTTTTTCTTTCTTTGGTCTTGCCATAATCTCTCCTTTTTCCATATGCGTCAGCATATCCGGCATACGCTGTATGACGCTGCGACCACGAGTTTCGTGGAAGCCAAACAGCACAATTTTATTGTGCGTCCACCGAGGGAATGGGGAACCGGAATCCCCATCAAGATATGCCAGGTATGCGAAAATCCATGAAATGGGTTTTTGTATAACATAGGCGAATCTTGCCCTGGAAAAGAAAATCCCTCTTATATATCCCTATCGGGAAAAACACAAAAACAAGCCGCACACAAAAATGAATAGGACAGCTTGATTTTCAGCCGCCGGCGGAAAGGGTAAGTGAAAGAAATGGCGCTTATAGGGAGCAGAGAACCAGACAGGAGAGGAGAAAAAGGAATGAGGAAACGGGCAGATTATCCACTGAATTTGCTGAGGGATATTCCGGTGGGGCAGATTTTATCGGACGATCAGATGAAAGGGCTGGAATATGTTTTAGGACAGCTGACGTAACGGGAGCAGATGGTTTTGGAATACCGTTATGTAAAAGGAATGAGCTATTCGGAAATCGGTGCGGCATTTGAACTGACAGGCAGCCGGATACAGCAGATCATAAACAGAGCATTGCGGAAGCTGCGGCATCCGGCGAGGACGGCATATATCAGGGAAGGATTTGCCGCACATGAAGCCTCTATTTTGGAACATGTCCGTAGGACAATGGAAAAGAAAAAGGGGAGACTGCCGGTTGCCGGCGATAGAATCTTAGACCAGGATATTGAAATTTTGCAGCTATCCATAAGACCATATAATTGTTTAAAGCGGCATGGCATTGGCACCATTCATGAACTGCTGCGGATGATGCTAAAAGAAGATTGGCATAAGGAGTGCAGGAATCTTGGGAGAAAGGGAGCGAAGGAGATTGTGGATAATCTGCTGAAATTGGGAATCGTAGATACGGAGTATCCGGGATGCCGCCCTTTTGTGATAGATCGGCATGAAGCAGAAAAACTTTGCCTTACGGAACAGGAGTGGGCAGTATTGGAACATCTCAAAAAACTTCCTGATACAAATTATTGTGACAGCTTGTTTTCCGGCCCTCGCAGGAAGGGGTAAGTGAAAGGAGCTGGTACGATGGCAAAGAAGCAAACAGAGCAGGAAACGCTTGCGGAGAGATTAAAAAGAATGGCACAGACGGATATCAGGACTGTGGATAAGAATACCCTGGTGGAGAGAAGTACCGTGAAACTTGATCCGGCCATGAGCCGGGAAGAACGCATTTTGAGTTTTATCGAGCAGATCAAAAATCCATACTGCTATCTGTATGATGGCGTGGTGGTAAAGGTCAGCTTTATGGATACGGACGTAACCTTGGAGGAGCGTCTGGAAGAATATGTGCGGAATCTGTAAAAAGAATATTTTTATCGCAATACCCTCTTGAAAAATGCGTGGAGTTATGGTAACTTGGATGCAGGTCAAAAATTTAAAACTAACAATGAGTAGAACTCCTATGATTGAGGGTAATCCTATGTCTCAATCACAGGAGGTTTTTTTATGGCAAAAAAGAAAGATAAAACTTATCGTGCTGGTGCTTATAAAAGACTGTCACAGGATGATGGCAGAGGTGAGGTAAGCAACAGTATCATCAACCAGACGGAACTCATTAAGGACTATGGTAAATCACACAGCGATATTGAGATCGTTGCAGAGTATGATGACGATGGTTATTCGGGGACGAACTTTGACCGCCCCGGCTTCTTGCGGATGATGGAGGATATCAAGGCAGAGAAGATTGACTGCGTGATCGTCAAAGATTTATCCCGTTTCGGAAGAAACTATATTGAAGTAGGGAAATACATTGAGCGTATCTTTCCGTTTATGGGTGTCCGTTTCATTTCTATCAATGACAACTATGACAGTGAAGGGAAAAAGGATGAGTCAGATTCCCTGATGCTCCCCTTTAAAAATCTGGTAAACGACGCTTATTGCCGGGATATTTCCGTGAAGATCAGAAGCCAGCTGGATATCAAGAGAAAGAAAGGGGAATGTATCAGCGCCTTTGCAATCTATGGATACCAGAAATCCCAGGAAGATAAGAACAGGCTTGAGGTGGATGAGTATGCCGCCGGGGTCGTGCAGACGATATTCCGGATGAAGCTGCAGGGAAGCAACCAGCAGAGGATTGCGGATTTTCTGAATGATAATGGTGTCCTGTCCCCGTTGGAGTATAAAAAATCCATCGGGCTGAAATATTCCACCAGTTTCAAGATTCATCCGGTTGCCCTCTGGTCGGTCAATGCCATTAACCGGATTCTGACAGAGGAGGCTTATACTGGTGTTATGGCACAGGGAAAGACAAGCACTCCAAACTATAAGGTCAAAACACAGATAGCAAAAAAGCCGGAGGAATGGATCAGGGTAGAAGGCACTCATGAAGCGATCATTGGGTTCCGTGATTTTCAGACCGTACAGGAATTATTAAAACGGGATACGAGGACAGCGCCGGAACAAAAGGAGCTGTATCTGTTTTCCGGTTATCTGTTCTGCGGGGATTGTAAGAACAGCATGGTAAGGAAGGCCGTGCCATCTGGCGGAAGAAAATATTTTTATTATGTTTGCTCCACAAACAAGCACAAAAAGGGATGTTCCAGCCACTCGGTCAGTGAAAAGAAACTGACGGACAGGGTGTTCCGTGTCATACAGGACCAGATAGAGACCGTCTGCCGGATGGATGAGTTTCTGACGTATATTGACACGCTGCCGGAGCATCAGAGGACAGTTTTTAATTATGACGCACAGATGGAACAGCTGCAGCAGGAAATACAAAAGTACAGGCGGATGAAAATGAAGCTGTATGAAGATCTGAGCGATGGCATTATTGATGAAAAGGAGTACCAGGAATACCGTGGCAGTTTCTCAAAGCGCATTTCAGAAAAGGAACAGGCGCTGGAACGGCTGGAGCATGAACGGAAAGAAACCGTAGAGGGTAACCGGAGCAGTAACCTTTGGATTCAGGAATTTAAGAAATACCGGAATGTGCCGGAGCTGAACCGGCAGATGGTTACTACACTGGTGGATAGGGTCATGGTCTATGAAGAAGGGAAAATGGAAGTTATGTTCCGGTACGCAGACGAGATGGCCATGCTTCTGGCAAAGATAGGGAATTACCAAAGTAGTTCAGAAATGCCGGAGCTTGCGCTGGCACAGTAGGAGGGATGTACGATGGCAAGAAAGAGCAGAAAACAGGAAACGGCTATGATAGCGCCATTGGCAAATCCAGAGGATAGCATTTATCTCTGCGGCATTTACGGGAGGCTTTCTCTGGTAAACAGCGGCAAGCAGGATGAAGGAGATTCCATTGAAAACCAGCTGAGCATCTGCAACCGGTTTGTGGACGGACAGCCGGAACTGCGACTGGCAGACACCTATGTTGACAATGGGAAAAAGGGGACAACCTTTGAACGACCGGAATTTAACCGGATGCTGGAGGATATCAAGGCAGGAAAAATAAACTGCATCGTGGTAAAAGACCTTTCCAGGTTCGGCAGGGATTATCTGGAAGCAGGTGAATATCTGGAGAACATATTTCCTTTTATGGGAGTCCGCTTCATTGCGGTGACGGACGGGTATGACAGCCTGCACAGCAGCACGGATGAGCGCACCATGACGGTTCCGTTAAAAAATATGATTAACGAGCTGTATGCTAAAGACCTGTCCCAGAAAATCTGTACCAGTATCCATGCGAGGATGGATAAGGGGGAATTTCTTCCGGGGCGGCTGTGCTATGGGTATATGCGGTTAAATAAAGGTGACCTGACACTGGTTCCTGATCCGGTAACGGCTCCCTATGTGAAGCTGATGTTCGAGCTTCGTTTAAAAGGATACAGTTACGAAGCGATACGCAGACATCTGGATGAAATCCATGCGGTAACGCCGAGCCAGAGGAAAGCACAGCAGGAAGCGGGAAACTCGAAACAAAAGGTCAGCGAATACTGGTTTTCCACCGGAATTTCAGACTGCCTTTCCAATCCGGTTTATCTGGGGCATCTGGTTCATGGCAAAGAACCAAAGGCGTTATATAAAGGGCAGAGAAAAAGAAAAGAGGCAGAAAGGTCGGAGTGGAAGATCATGGAGTATATGCACGAACCTCTTGTAACACAGGAAGTCTTTGACAAGGTGCAGGAGATCAATGAAGCCTCCCAAAAGAAATACCGGGAAAGTCATAAAAATGTAAGACCTTATGAGAATATTTATCGTGGCATTCTAAAATGCGGGGACTGTGGCGGTTCCATGCAGCTAGGAAAATTGGTATCTCAAAAGACAGGGATAGTAACCAGAGTATTCCGCTGCGGGAGGTACAAGGAGACAGACCGCAGGGAGTGCAGTATCCATACGATTAAGGAAACCGTACTGCATGACGCTGTGCTTGCACAGATAAAATTACAGATTCAGGTGATGGCAGATATGGCACACAAAGTAAAGTGTGGAAGTAATGACGGTGGGATTGAAAGTGTTTATGAGAGCAGCAGAAGCAGGATTGCAGAACTGACAAAAAGAAAAACCAGAGTTTCCAGACTGCGTGAAAGCCTGTATGAAAATTTCTGTGAAGGAATATTAAATGAGACAGAGTACCGGGAAATGAGGGCAGATTATCTGGAACAGGAAAATATTCTTCAGAATGAAATTGAAAAAGCAATGGGACAGAAACTGCAGATAGATACCTTTCTCTCAAAAACAGAGGAAACGGCGGCGGTGTTTAAAAAATTTTCCAGAAAGAAAAAGCTCGACCGTGTGATGCTGGAAGCACTTGTACAGGAAATCAAAGTTTTTGAGGATAAGCATATCGAAGTGGTTTTCAAATTTACAGACACTTGTCAGACTTTTTTGAAGGAGATGGAAGAAGATGAAGTATAAACAGGTTTTGGCATTTTATATCCGGCTATCCCAGGAGGATTTGTTTAAGGCGAATGGAGAAATGGATGAAAGTGCCAGTGTCAGCCATCAGCGTGACCTGCTCTGTTATACATACAGCAACCGGCAGGATTTGTCCGGATATGATGTGATTGAATTTGTGGATGATGGCTATTCCGGTACTAATTTCAACCGCCCTGCTTTCCGGAAAATGATGGAGGAAGTAAAGAGGGGAAAAATCCAGTGTATCATGGTAAAGGATTTTTCACGGTTTGCCAGAAATTTTCTGGATGCAGGGGAGTATCTGGAACAGATTTTCCCGTTCCTGGGTGTGCGATTTATTTCGGTCAACGATCACTATGACAGTGACGCAAAAGAGGGAACTGCCGGAGACTGGGATGTTGTGTTCAAGAACTTCCTTTACGATTTATACAGTAAAGACCTGTCTAAAAAGATAACGGCAGCAAAGAAATCAAAGGCCAGAAAGGGGGAGTATTTAGGAAGGGCACCGATTGGGTATGTGCGGTCTAAGGAGAGAAAGAACCAGCTTGAGATCGAGCTGGAAGGGGCAAAGATTGTGCGGTTCATTTTCGATATGGCGCTGTCGGGACATACCATACCGGAGATCGTGAAGATGCTCAACCAGTCGGAGATACCGACACCGGGAACGCTGACAGAGAAAAAATATAAAGGCAAGCGGATGATGGTGCGGAAAAACACAACGGTGATCTGCTGGCAGTATAACATGGTGTGGGGAATTTTAAAGAACCAGGTATATACGGGAGCATGTGTCAATTTCAAACGGAGCAAGACAGCGCCATGCGGCACCCACACAAAAAAGAATGAAGTGGAAGAACAGGTCATTGTGCCGGACTGCCATGAGGCGATTGTGACAGAGAAAGAATTTGAGCAGGCGTTTGAGCAGTGCCGCATAATGAAGGGGAAACGAAATAAGAAAGACGATCAGTATCGGCTCAGAAGAACTGTTTTGAGTGGCTTTTGCGTATGCGGATACTGTAACCGGACTATGCACTATGAATACCGGAGAAGCTTGCCGGATATCTTTTATTGCCAAACAACCAGACATGCGGATGTGCCGGTGGATGAAAACACCTGTGACTGCCGGGTGTATGAAGTTGACAAGATAAACGCCGCTGTGCTGAAAGCCATAAAACAGATCGGGGAACTGGCGGAGAAAAAATATTGTATCGTAAAGCGTGATAACAGTGGTCAAAAGGAGGCTGCTGCAAAGCTGGAACGGGGAATCGGCCAGCTCCGGCAGAGGATTTTACAAAAGAAAACAGAAAAGCAGGACTGTTATGAACGGTATATCATGGAGGAGGCTGACCGGAATCAGTATCTGGCTGTAAAGCAAGCCTGTGATGCAGAGATTGAAGCGGCAGAGAAGAAGATCGCTGAATTGAGTAAAGAGATGGCAATGCAGGCAGAGGTGGATGACGAGCAGTTGAAAGAACTTGAAAATATTTCCCTGTTTGCAAGAGAATCGGCGCTGACGAAGGAAATGGTTGAGGCGATGATAAAGGAAGTGAGAATATACCGGGATGACCGGTATGAGATTATCTGGAATTTCAAAAACTGTATATTGAACGGTTGAGATGAGTGTCGGACAACTTTTTATGGTGTCCGGCACTTTTTCTGTTTTCAGTTATAAAGAAATAAGATATAATCAAACTAAAACTTAAACCAGTTAATGGGGAGATCGTCTATGAATATTTTACATTTGTCAGATATACATTTTGGTAGAAATTATGAATGTTATAGAATAAAAGAGGAATTTAATAAAAAAGATCAAATTTTGGATGAGTTGATCGAATGCGTAACGGATTTGAAGGCGTTTAAACCGGAACATATTGTTGTAACCGGAGACATTGCTTGGCATGGAAAGAAAAAAGAATATGATGAAGCATTAATATGGTTCTCAAAATTGTTACAGGCGACAGGTTTAACAGGAAAAGATATTACTTTCTGTGTGGGTAATCATGATGTAAACCGTGCGTATGCGAGTACCAATATGAATTACACGGACAAAACGATACAAGCGATTGATGAGATTTATGATTTTAGCCATGTGCATGAAATGGAACCGCCTATTTATGAATATGACAAGTTTTGTGAAAAATTGGGCGTTGAACCGTTTGCATATCCTTGCGGTAATAAAATTGAATATAGCTATAGTGTAGGGTATAAAGATGTGAAATTTTCATCGGGAAATGTAATAAGATTTGTTGCTTTTAATACAGCTTTACTATCTTTCATACCAGAAATCTCAGAAGATAAAATGTGGATTGGGCAGAGACAAATTCAAGAACTTATGCGGTATGGAATAATACCAGGAACAGATGTACATTACACTATCGCATTGTTTCATCATGCTGAGCGATTTTTACATCCAAATGAAATATGCGAATATGATGGCAGACCAGCAACGCTCAATTTACTTAGAAAAAAGGTTGATTTAATTTTATGTGGACATACGGAAACCGGAGGGAAACCCGTGTTTCAGCGTCAATTAGGTGGAGGTATGATGTTAACTGCTGGTGCAGCTTATTATAATGACACGCATCCTAATGCTTTTTCAATATTGGGTATTGCAGACAATCAAAAGGAAATATTTATAAATCCTTTTACATATCAAAACGGATGGAAATCATATGATATAGAAAAAGAGCCTACAGAAATCAAAAAATTATGTGAGCTACCAGCTTTAGGTGAAATCAAAGAAGAGTGCAAATTTGTCCTCAAATCAGATGATAAAAAATATGAAATACCGCTTAAAAGAGTATCAGTTTATAGTTATATAAAAGACGGTGTACCATATGTCAGATTAGATAATCGAAAAGAAGTATTGCGCTATTTAGATATTTGTTGCGAAGGACCGATGAACGGAGGTACAACAAATGTTCCTGTAATGTTAGCTCCCAAAATGGAACGAAACGTTCGGGCAATGATAGAACGAGAAGAATATTTTGACTTTATGGTAAAAAATATGACTGATGAACATAGTACTGAATTTTACATTGAAAGTGAATCAGGTGTAAAGATTATTTCAGGGTCAAGATTAAAGGGAACAATCGAGATGGATAATGATTCTCTTGAAATGCTTAGAAAAATTGAAAAAGTCGAAAAATTCTTTGATATTAAATTTTACAGACCGGACAACATCTATGAGAGAGATTATGCACAAATTGAGGTGTTAAATGAGCTGATTGAGGCCGGCTATACCGAGAAGATTCCGTTGGGTAAGAATGTTATATCAAATTTTGACAAGTTAGAAGAGATACAGAAATTTTATGAAAAAGCAAAGGTTGAAAATGCGTTCTGTTTGATATATGAAGGCCTTTACGAATGTGAGCTTTTTGGGGTTAAGTTTGATATAGGAAGGGTATTAATCATAGCTGGAAAATACCATGTGGATATAGAAGATGTGAAGTATAAAGTAGATACATTTAGAGAGGGTGATTCACGACAGATTTTGTTTAAAGCATACGAAGATTTTCGTAGTTATTTTGTTATTGATAGCGAAAAAGCAAAAATGAAAGTTATTATGGAACCAGAATATACTCCATTTTCTGTGAAAAAATTAAATCTAAAATTTGGCTTTATTTATGAGAAAGCTGAAAAGAAAAACTAATGGAATATGGAATAATAAAAGCATCGAAGCTGCTTCAATGTATCTGTGAATATGGATGATATTTTAGATTTCTTAAATCCTCTGGAAAAAATCCGGAGGATTTTTAAGTCCATACTTGACATTAGCAGATGAAAACATCTATGACTGCCGGGTATATGAAGTTGACAGAATCAACGCCGTTGTGCTGAAAACCATAAAATAGGTCGGGAAACTGGCGGAGAGAAAAATATTGTATTGCAAAGCGTGATAACAGCGATCAATAGGAGGACGCTACAAAGCTGGAACAGGAAATCGGTCAGCTCCGGCAGAGGATTTTGCAAAAGAAAACAGAAAAGCAGGATTGCTATGAATGGTATATCATGAAGGAGGTTCACCGGAATCAGTATCTGGCTGTAAAGCAAGCCTGTGATGTAGAGATTGAAGCGGCAGAAAAGAAGATCACTGAAATTGAGTAAAGAGATAGCGATGCAGGCAAAGGTGGATGTTGTACAGCTGAAAGAACTTGAAAATATTTCTTTGTTTTTAAGAGAACCGGCACTGAAGCGTAGCGTCGGTAGTGCTTTTGGGTATTTTGCATTATAAGTTTGAACTACAGTATTTTTTGCTTGTAAATATTTACATTACATAGTATACTATTATAGACGTATTATGTTTTGGGGAGGAAGGTTATGCAGCGAAGAGGGAGAAAACTTCTTCACTTTTTTGTGTGGCTGAGTATTCTTTTTTTGTTTTTATTTAGTGGGCAAGGTATTTATGCAGAACAACAAAAAACAGAATCTGAGCAAATCGAGCAAAATAATGAAGTAAATAGCGAGGGGCATCCAGAAACTAATTTTCAGATTCCCAATATACTTAAAATTATATTTGGAACATCAGTAGTAGCAGCAATAGGTAGCCTAATTGGAATAAAAAACTATTTTGATGACCGAAAATGTGATTTGGATAATGTCTGTATTGAACTTTTAGATGAGAAACCCGATAATATTGATGATTATACCGTTTTAGAGTGTGGAAAAATCACAAAAAATAATGAAATTATAGAAATTGGAGAAGAAGATTACCATTATTATGACATTTCCATAGTCATCAAAAGAACACCCAAAAAGAAAATAGATTATTTAGCCATAAAAGAGCTGATAATAGAGATGAATAGTTATAGAATTATCTATATTCCTAAGGAAGAAAAACGTTTTGATTATAAACTTTGTAGTGAGCATAGAGGAAAAGAAAAATATTCGATTTTGATGATTCCTCCAACAGCAAGAAAAATAGAGCATTACGATAATTTAAGTGCTGCTAGTATTTTTGAAAAACCTCACAATTTCAAGATGTATATATCTTATTTAGTGGTTGCAAATTGGAGATTTTTTGACAATTTCATACATCCCGAGCCACGAATAATATTGTTTGAGAAAAAGATATATGATACGAATAATTCAGAAATAAAGCCCATAGGTTTAGAAAGTAAATCGATACGAAAAGGAAGATTAAATAATGGATAAAACGAGTTATAGGAATAAATTAGTGAGCGTTTTGCGTGATGATGTCTTCTGCGAGCTCATGAATTTTTGGAAAAAGGTTGAAGAAAGTCAATATGACTTTAAGATCTTTGTTTCAAAAAAATGTTATGTTTTATATAAAGTTTGTATGCCATTATTTGATTTTTCTTCATATGAACCTTGCATAAAAATAACAGATACAGCAATACCGTTATATTCAAAAAAAATGAAAAATAAAACTGTTCTTATTCTTGATGATGTATTTATACATGGAAGAACTTCAATGAGAATAAATAGAGAAATCAAGCCATATGCTAAAGAACTAAAATTTTATGTATTTGCTAAAAACACTAATCAGGGAAAGAAGCAGGATGTTAGTACTAAGCAAATTAATGATATTATTGAAAATTATCTTAGAAATAAAGAAGTTTCTGAGAGTATTTTTGATGAACAATTTTATGAATCTTTTTTTGAAATTGGGGCTAAAAGTCGGAAAGAAAGAAAAAAAGAAAACAATTTAATTGAACAAAGTAAAGTTGTACAAGGGCATATTATTTGTAAAGATGAATTCCAGTGGAAAAGGATTTCAGATTTGATTATGAAATCTATATGGAGCGTAAACATGCCTTATGTTTCATACTTACCTACTTTTACCATAGACAATCCAGAAAAATTATGCTCTTTAAATTGTATAGAACTTAATAGCCGTAGACAGGAAACCTTACATCAGTTTTTTTCATATTATGTTCGGTCAAGTGAAAATGAGAATGCTATTATTCATTATTGCTTTATTATTTCAAAAAATACTTTTACAGAAGATTG
This sequence comes from Roseburia hominis, assembly GCA_040702975.1. NCBI lineage: Bacteria > Bacillati > Bacillota > Clostridia > Lachnospirales > Lachnospiraceae > Roseburia > Roseburia hominis. The sequence goes on along the minus strand of CP159990.1, from coordinate 2,873,249 downwards.
CAAACTTACTCCTATGGTGTTTTTCGATTGTGAAAATACAAGTATTAATAAAGAATTTATCAGAAAAAGTTTAAGGATAATTTATGGTGAGAAGGCAGATAAATTATTTAGTATTTTTATGGGAGATACAAAGAATCAAAGTGGATTAATTTCTATGCTTAAATATCTTATTTTTAATGTAGGATATTTATCTTCTATGAGATTATTTGCAGAGCAGGGGATAAGAAGGGAAGAATATGATATCGATTATACAAATGCTAAGTTTAGTTTTGGAACTGAAATAATAAATTACTTAAAAATAATGGAACAAATTCTGGATAAAGATGATGTATTAAACAAGATTGAAAAGTGTGAAATTAGGAACTTAAACAATCGTAAAAAGAATAAGATAGATCAAGAGATGGAAGGAAAACTTTTATTTGGGTTGGAAGAAGCTTATGAAAGCATGAAAAAATGTTGTATAGAAAAGGATTGTCTTCCTGTGATTGATACCTTAGCGAAATATTTTAAGTATAATAACAGATATGATGAGGAAAATGTTTATAAATTACAACAAGACAGTTTTGTGAGAGGATTAAAATTTTCAACGATAAAAGAATTTTTGAGAGAAAAAAAAATTAGCAACGATGATATTATTTTGGGCTTAATGTATCAATATAATTTAGGCGCTGCTACGATTGATTTCTTATATGATTATGATGTTAATGATAATCTTAATGGAATTAATATGTATTGGAGATCAGGAGAGCAGTCATATAAATGTATAGCGCATACATATGTCTTGCTTGTATATTTTCAGAATTTGTACAATAGAATGTTTGATAAAGTGATTGCAGAATTCTTGTATGATATACTGATGGAGATAGCTGAAGCAAATTATTCTCTATGGAATATCCCTTTTAATAAAAAGGATTTTGAAAAATATTGTGGGCTTAAAGATGACATATATGATGCGTTTGATATTCAAGAATATTGTGAAGATAAGGAATTTAAATATTTAGGGTATCTAGGAGAGCAAATAGAGCAATTTATTTTGTTTGGACATTTACAAGATGCATGTAATAATGATAAAATAAATTTTAAGAAGAGTCTATTTGAATTTCTGAAAAAAAGGACAAATGGTGAGACATTATATTATTGTGAAAAAATACTATAAATGGAAGGTTTCGAAAGAAATTGCTCATGGAGATTAAAGAACTGTTAGAAGAATTTGAAAAAATATATATCAATAAATGTTATGAGGATACCAATAAAAAGTGCTTGGCATTAGATGAGCAGGAATTTGCTATTATACAGATGTGCTTAGAGATCCTTGAAAATAAATTAGGGCAGTTCAACAAAGGTAATTATAAAACTAAAGACTTATTTGTTCTTCTCGTGGATAGTCCACTTAATGGAGAGGAATGTAGTGATAGAATAGTTGAGAATCTAAGCTTAAAGGTGAAAATGATTAAAACTACTCCTGGTTATGATTTTGAGACTGCGCCAAACGTTTTATGGTTGTACTATGCTCTGCTTATATTATATGCCAATGAAGATGCTACAATAGAGCATAATACAACCATAAAATCAAAAAGAAATTATTTTAAAGTATATGCGTATGTTTCGTGTATTTGTCCAAAAGTGTTTTGCCCATTGCTTTTTAATCAGATATATATTTTTATGAAAAGGACGAGTGAACCGCAGGATATTCGCATTTTAAGAGAATATTTTATTGATACAAAAGAACTGTGGAAGGGTTACAGTGAGCTATTGCAATTAGATAATAGAAATCTTGTAGTTGGAAGACTCCATAGTCAATTTCGTAGAAAAATGGGTGGAGATACTGAATTAGTAAAAAAAATAAATGAGATGGATCATCTACATAGCCGTGGATTTTTGGCTTTTAATTACAAAGGAAGAGAGCCTGCTGAACAAAATAGATTAAAAAGGATTATTCATGGAATTGAGTATTTTGAAAAGTACTTAAATTTTTTTGAAATAGAGTTGGTAAGGTATGTAGATAATACGGATCATTTATATGAAGATATGAATGAGATATTGTTATATGCAAAAAAGATTAAAGAAAGAATTTGCGAATTACTTACTCTTCAAGAAGCGGTTCCCGATACTATTGACAATGATTTTTGTGATATAGGAGAACTAATATATCAGTTTGAAAAGTACTGTGATGGTTTAATTACTTTAATAGCTTTATAATACCTAAAAATAAAACGAGCTACTGGCATAGTGTCAGTAGCTCATTTTATCGTCATAGTAGTTTCTAATCGTAAATTTTTTGATAACGTATAATTATTTTGATAGTGTCAATAGTTTTGTTTTTCACAAATTTTTTTAGTCTTTACTTGACATTAGCAGACGAGCCTACGGGAAATCTGGACTCCGCCACCACGATCGAGGTGATTGGCCTTCTGAGGGCGAGCTGCCGGAAATACAACCAGACCATATTGATGGTCACTCATAATGAGGCCATCGCGCAGATCTGCGACAGGATCATTCATATTGAAGACGGAATGGTATCACAGGGAATACGTCTGTTTCCGGGAAAGGACGGTGACGGCGTATGCTAAAACTGGCGTGTAAATATATGAGGTATTATAAAAGCCAGACATTTGCGATTCTGGCAAGCATCATTTTAACAGCCGCCCTGTTATCCGGAGTCAGTTCACTGATGTACTCAAGCCAGAGGAGCAATCTGGAAAACAATAAGGCCATATATGGGGACTGGCATTACTATATTGATGCAGGACCAGAGCTTTTAAAGTCGGTACAAAGCGGTGAAAAGGAGGCGGGATTTTGTATCGAACAATGCGGGAGAATGGAGATCAGGGATATGGCAGTGGAGCCTTATCCGATTTCCTTTGTAGAAGCCGATGAATCATACCGCGAAATGACGCACCGCGAGGTGACGGAAGGAACCTATCCCACAGGGGAAAATGAGATTGCGGCAGACTACTACACGCTAGGGAATCTTGGATTTTCCGGAAGTGTCGGCGATACGGTGCAGATAAATGGAAAAGACTATCTCCTGACAGGAATTATAAAAAGTGCCTGGGCTTTGAACTCTGACGAAATGGAGATCTTTGTGGGAAAGGATTTCAAGGGACGGGGGAGTCAGCCGTTTTTATTTTTGCGGTTTGATGAAAAAGAAAAATTATACAGGCAGTTAGATGCTTTCCAGCAGAAATACAGAATTTCCGGTGACGCTGTTACGGCAAATGATGAGGTCACTGAGTATCTTGGCGGCGAACAGCCGGATGGCATCGCAGAGATTATAAAGTTTGCGCTGACGAACGAGAATGGGAATTTTACCTATATTGTATTGAAATTACAAAGTGAATATAATCTGGCTTTTAACGGCATGCTCCTGCTTCTTTGCGGGTTTAGTCTGTTTATCATTTACAGCATTTTTCACATTTCCGTTTCAAAAAGAACGGCGGAGTATGCGGTGATGCAGACGCTTGGAATCAGTGAAGAGCGAATTTGCGGGACGCTGATTTTAGAATTGTGGTTATTATTTCTTGCCGGCTATCCGGTGGGGTGCCTGCTGGGAAATGGAATTTTAAGTCTGTTTTATGGGCAGCTGAGCCACATTTTTTCGGCAGGAACAGCCGGAGAGGGAACCCGGCTGTCTGAGGCAGAGCAGATATTTGCTGGAAACGGCGCGGGAAGCGATGTGTTTTGTGTGGCCTGGAATGCGGTGGGCATTGGATTCATTTTCCTGCTTGCGGCGCTCTTTGTCGTCGGGATTGCCGTGGTGCGTTCCATGCGGAAACAGTCGATCCGTGAGGTCATGGGCGGAGATACTTCTTTTGTAAAAAGAAAGAGAAGGATTTACAGCCTGCGAAACGTGAGCCTGATCAATGTCGTGGTAAGAAAATTTATGTTTTCCAACAAGAAGAAGGTGGTTGGAATTCTGCTTTCTTTGTCGATAGGAGGGTGCATTTTCCTCTGTACCACTTATATGGTGGAGAATCTGAAGATTCATGCGGAAATGTCGCTGAAGTCAGATGATGGGCTGGGATCGGAGTATAAGATTTCCGTCAAATCGAATGTTCTGGCGGATACGATTCCGGAGGCGGTAGTGGACGAAATCAAGAGTATGCCTGAATTATCACAGGTCTATGCGACGAAATACCTTTTGGGGGAGCTTGTGATTGGCAAGGAAGAACTGGAATGGAAAGAATATTTTGAGGAGCCGAATAAAGATGCGTATTTCCAGCAGCATTTTGGAGGTATTTGCGTAGAAAAGGAAGATGGGGCCTATGGGATCAAGTATGATGTCTACGGTTATGATGACGGGCTTATGGAGCAACTGCAGGAATTTGTGATCGAGGGGGAGATTGATCCGGTCGAGCTGGGAGAAGGAAATAAAATCATAGCAGTGGCCAATCAAGATGGTCAGGGAAATTATAATTTTTACGGAAAACATGTCGGCGATCTGGTCACTTTGAGAGTCCCCAGAGAACGGAACTGTTCGGAAGAAGTCCTTAAATTTCAAAGTTCTGAGGAGGAGTACATTACCGGAGAGTTTGAGATCGCGGCAATCGTGAGTCGGGCTCTGGCCAAGGAGGAGAACTATCTAAATCGGAACTCTTGGAGTAATATGCCAAGTGTTATCATGACGAACCGGCAGATGAGCAGTTTATATGGACTCGAAGATTACAGCTTTGTCAATGCTTCTCCGGCAGAGGCAGCCGAGACGGACCAGGTGAGCGGGAAATTGCTGGAAAAGATCGGGGACGTACCTAAGGCGGTCCTTAAGGACTATACCACTGCAATCCATACGCAGAAGCAGTATCTGCGCCAGCAGCAGTTGTTTTTCACCGGAATCGCAGTGATACTGCTGGTGATCAGTTTGTTTCATATCATGAATAGCATGAATTATTCGATACTTTCCCGCAGGTGGGAGTATGGAATTATCCGTGCGATGGGGATAACGGATATCGGATTTTATAAGATGATACTGAGAACGGGGCTTCTGTATGGACTGCTGGCAGATGTGTTTATTTTCCTGATTTATCATATGGCGCTTCGGAGGTTTATGGATTATTATATGGCTCATGTGGTACAGTTTTTGCACTTTACGGCGCGGGTCCCGAACGGCATCATGGCGATGGTCATGCTGTTGAACCTTTTGATCGCAGTCTGTGCGGTTCTGGTCCCCGCGAGAAGGATCGTGAAATCGAATGTGATCCGTGAGATTGGAATGTAGCATCTTTTCTTATTAAAGCAGGTTCGGGAACATCAGGAAGAAGGCGGCAGCTCCGCCCACTGCGTAAATTCCATTGACGACAGTGCAGAGCTGCAGCCATTTACTTTTCGTATCATCTTTGCGATAGACGAGAAGCGTGAATACCCCTGAAAAAATCATAAATGCGGCATAGCAGGAAATCATGATCTGGGCCACGGGCGTTTTGAGCGCCCAGTCGAAGGTGCGGAGGGGCAGGATTGTCCAGGGAACAAATAGCATGATCGTACAAAGTATCATATTCAGTTTCTTTTTCATCGTGAGTTATCTCCTTTCAGCGTAACCAAATTTCATACATGAGAGTATGAGACTTAATACAGTGATAGCAGCGGCCACGGGTATCCAGGGAAGCCACTTGATCCGGGCCTCGTAAAATCCGGCTGCGGCTTTGCCGTATTCTGTCATCAGCACATAAAAGGGGTAGGACATAGGATAGGCGGGCCATAGTTTCGTATTGATCACCAGCACGGAGGGGACGATGGAGGCAAGCCCGATTCCGGCGGAAAATATGGGCGTCTGGATCAAGGTGGCGATGAGCCAGAACACAGCGGCCATGGGAAGCGCCGCAAGATAGAGCCCGGCTACTACGCGGCATACATAAAGCGGCTCCAGCGCGAAGGCGTAATCCTGCATTCGGGAAGCTATAGTGGCGCAAAGATAATAAGCCCCGATGCTTATGACCATCTGCGCGGCAGCCAGAAGAAGAATGACCGTGAATTTGGCAAGGCAGAGCTTTGCGGTGCTTACCGGGAGGGAGAGCATTTTCAGGATTCCATTTCCGCTTCGCTCCGTTTGGGTCAGAAGTACCGTGCAGATGACCAGGGTGGCAGGAATCATGAACCATACCATTCCCATGAATCCCTGGATAAAAAAGTTGTTTTCCGGCTTGATCGGAATATCCCGGACGTCGAAATTCATAGATGCGTTCAGGACGCTTGGAAGCCACATTAGGAATACGGGTACGATCAGAATCCATGCTATTTTAGAGCGCCGGATTTTTTTCAGTTCGACGCCGACGAGTGAAAAGTAATTCATGAAAAATACCTCCTGATTCTTTGTAATATGAGCGCTATCGTTCCAAGGAACAGAGTCTCGATGCCGCATGCGGTAAGAAACCATATGGTTTTTCCTTTTTCCTGCACCGAGGGGAGTGTCTGGTAGGGCGAGCTGAACGGGCATAGGGGAAGAATGGAATTGTCCTGTGGCAAGATGGAACATAAAAATACCAGCACAACGCCGATTCCCAGCGAGAGCCACATGTTTTGGCAGGCGGAAGCGATGAGCAGCATCAGCAGAATGGTCGGCAGCATCATAAGGAATGCGAATCCGGCGTACCCCGCCAGCTTCGTAAAGTCCGGTTCATAGCCGGGGAACCAGTATAGTGCACACCCGGTAAATGCCGCCGTCTCCAGCAGGATCATGACGGCGCTGAAAATGAAGGCGGTGATACATTTTCCCAGGAAAATGGTCTCGGGGCGGACCGGGAGGACGTTCATCTTCTGCACACCGTTATTGGCGTATTCCGTGTGGTACATGATGCAGGCGCCGCAGACTGCAAGCAGGATATTCAGCATCGCCATCATTTGCCAGTTTGCATCGGTCAGAATGGTAAGCGGATCCTGGGGCAGATGAAGATACATTTCCTGCCGGAATGCCATGTTTGCGATGGGAAAAGCAGAGGCCAGAAGCCCTCCGGCAAGGAAGGCCGGGACATATCCGGTTCTTCTTAGTTTGCTAAATTCTAATCTTAGTATCATCTGATGGCACCCCGCTTCTGATTATCCTCGTCGATCATGGCGAGGAAGGTATCCTCCAGGTTATCCGTGGGAAATCCGGCGTGGTGGGCCGTCGTCTTTAGCTCCTCCATGGTGCCTTCAAAGAGAAGGCGTCCGTGATTCAGGATACCGATATCATCTGCCATCAGTTCCACCTCCGGGAGCAGATGGGAGGAGACCAGTACGGTGCAATCATATTTCTGAGGAAGCGATTTGATAAGCGTTCGGATTTCGTGGATTCCTACAGGGTCCAGGCCGTTTGTCGGTTCGTCCAGGATCAGGATAGGCGGGCGTCCAATCAGGGCGCCGGCGAGGCCGAGACGCTGCTTCATGCCGAGGGAATAATTTCTTGCCAGACGACGCCTGAACTCTGTCAGAGCGACCAGCTCCAGCGCATCATCTACACTGCTTTTGGGGAGCCCGAGGATCTTCCGGATAATGTCCAGATTCTCCTCGCCGGTCAGATTGCCGTAGAAGGCGGGGGCCTCGATGAAGGAACCGATTTCCTTTAATATGGCGACCCGGTCCTGGGGATATTTTTTGTGGTCGATCAGAAAGCGGCCCTCCGTAGGCTTTGTGAGGCCCAGGAACATCTTCATGGTAGTAGATTTACCGGCTCCGTTCGGCCCGAGGAAACCGTATACGCTGCCTTTTCGGATATGGAGATCCAGATGGGAAACGGCGGTGAAGGTTCCGTATGTCTTGGTCAGATTCCTTGTCTCAATGATATTCATGTCTAAAGTTTCCTTTCTTTTTGTTTGGTTTGTGCAAAGAGGCAGGCCGGGGGCGGCCTTTCGCTTTAGCTGATTTAAGTATAGAACGTGAACCTTGCGGGAACCTTCCGGCTGCCTTACATTTACCTTACATTTGGCGAATTTGTGGATTTTGCTTTGCGGTATGTGGTATTCTTTTATAGAGGAGGCCTGGTGACATGGATTACGACTATCTAAAAAACAAAAAGATTCTCCTGGTTGACGATGAAGCGGAGCTGCTCCTCATGGTGCGCTCCATTTTAGAGCAGGACGGATATCGGAATATAAGGACGGCGTTAAGCGTAGCGGAGGCGCTTGCGGCCGGGAAGGAGTGGAAACCGGATTTTGCCATCCTGGACGTGATGCTGCCGGACTCCGATGGTTTCGGCCTGCTGGCAAAGCTGCGGGAATTTACGGATATACCGGTGTTGTTCCTGACCGCCCGGGGCGAAGAAGAGGACAAATTCCAGGGGCTTGGCATGGGCGCAGACGATTATATGGTGAAACCGTTTCTCCCGAGAGAACTGACGCTTCGTCTGGGAGCAATCCTGCGCCGGTGTTACAAGAATGAGAATCCGGTGGTGCAGTTATCTGCCAGCCGGATTGATTTTGCGCGGGCACAGGTGACAAAGAATGGAGAGGAGATTTCATTGACGGCGAAGGAGCATGATATTTTGATGGCGCTCTACCGGAACGCGGGAAGGATTGTGACGATCGATCAGTTGTGCGAGGCTGCATGGGGAGATAATCCATATGGATATGAGAACTCTTTGATGGCACATATCCGGAGGATCCGGGAGAAGATTGAAGCAAATCCGTCAAAACCGGAGTCGCTTCTGACGGTCAAAGGGCTTGGATACAAGCTGGTCCTGGAGGAGAGGGTATGAAAAGTACATTCAAATTAATTCGGCGGTTTATCCTGATTTTGATGTTGTCCCTGATCGGGCTGGTGGTTATAAATATTGTGCTGCTAGTCGGACTGACCTACCGCGATAAAAGCAATGCGGGCGGCTGGAAGGCGGCCGGGGAAGTGGCGGAGCAGCTTACAGGGTCTGAAGCAGACGGATTTTCCCTGACAGACGAAGGACGGAGCATACTTAAGGAAAGACAGGCGTGGGCAATTCTGATCGAAGACGGCACGGGAAACGTAATCTGGAACAGTGACGATCTTCCGAAGGAAGTACCGCTTCACTATTCGGCGGCGGAGATTTCCTGGTATACCCGGGGGTATATTGCAGACTATCCGACTACGACTGCAGCGCGTGGAGAGGATTTGCTGGTTTTAGGATATCCAAAGGACAGATACTGGAAGCTGATGTATCCTACCTGGGATTATCATGGCATTGTAAATACCCCGAAGAAGGTTTTGGTTTTCCTGGTGGTGAACTTACTTTGCATCATTTCGATTTACCTCATAGCGACCTCCGGAGTGTTACGTCAGGTTAAGCCAATCGTGGGCGGAATTGAGGCGTTGCCGGAGGGGGAGGCGGTCTATATCAGGGAAAAGGGACTTCTGTCGGATCTGGCCACTGCCATTAACCGGGTGTCGGAAAGGCTGCGGATTCAGGAGAGGGAATTACAGAAAAAGGAAATGGCCCGGACAAATTGGATCGCCGGGGTGTCCCATGATATACGGACGCCGCTTTCCATGGTGATGGGCTACGCGGGGCAGCTGGAGGAGGACCTGTCGCTATCCGAAGAGAACCGCAGAAAAGCCGGGGTAATCCGTCAGCAGAGTATCCGCATGAAAAATCTTGTGAATGATCTGAATCTTGCATCGAAACTGGAGTATCATATGCAGAGCATAAGGCGGGAAATGTTTAACCTGGTCGCGGTCGTGCGAAGAGTGGTCGTGGATTTTATCAATGCAGATCTGGAAGGAAAATATCCGATAGAATGGAACACGTCAAAGGATTTGGAGGCGTGCATGATAGAGGGGGACAAGGAGCTGATTCGAAGGGCAGTGAATAATCTTATTTTAAATGCCCGGATACACAATCCTAAGGGGTGCAGGATTTTTGTGGAATTGAAAGAGGATGAGCAGAAGGCTCATATTTATATAGAAGATGATGGAGTTGGTGTGACGGAAGAAAAACTGGAGGAGATTCAGAATAAGCCGCACTATTTGATGAATCAGGGAAGCATGAATAAGCAGAGGCATGGTCTGGGGCTGCTGATTGTAAAACAGATTGTGGAGGTTCATCGTGGAAGCGTTTGCTTTGGACAGGGAAGAGAGGGAGGCTTCCGGGTGCAGATCAGTTTGGAGAAAGGACGAGGATAGAACATTGAAAAATATACTGATAGTAGAGGACGACACAAATATCAACAACCTATTAAAGGAAGCCTTGACGAAGTCAGGCTACTCCTGCGACCAGGCATTTTCCGGTACGGAGGCCGGGCTGCTTTTGAAAATGAATGCATACGCGCTGGTTCTCCTGGACCTGATGCTGCCCGGGATTTCAGGGAAAGAGGTCTTAACTCAAATCCGGGAAAAGGGCAGCATTCCGGTTATTGTGCTGACTGCGAAAGATGGGCTGGATGAAAAGGTAACTCTTCTTACAAGTGGCGCAGATGATTATATCACAAAACCATTTGAGATTCAGGAGGTACTTGCGCGGATTCAGGTTCAGCTTCGCCATGCGTCCAAGGAGCCAGAGGAACATATTTTGTCATTCCGTGATCTCACACTGAACAGGGATACTTTTCAGGTTCGTATCGGACAGGAAGTCCTCCCGAAGATCACAAAACAGGAATTTGCGATTCTGGAGCTGCTTCTTAAACACCAGAAGCAGGTATTTAGCAAGGAAGATATCTTCGAGTATGCCTGGAAAGAACCCTATATGGGCGAGACGAAGACCCTGGATGTTCATATCAGTAATATCCGTAAGAAGATCAAGGCGGTCACTGAGGAAGAATATATTGAGACCGTATGGGGAATCGGCTACCGTCTTCACACGTAATCTTTACTCTTTTTTTACTTTTTATTTGCGACTTATTAGGACTTCTTCGGTATGATAACAGCAGATAAGAAAAAAGGAGATGACACAGTATTGAGTGAGATATTATTGAGTACAAAAGGACTTACGAAAAGGTACGGACACCATAAAGCGGTAGATCATGTGGACCTTCACATAAAGCGGGGAGCAATTTACGGCTTTATCGGCAGAAATGGCGCCGGGAAGACGACGTGCCTGAAAATGATCAGTGGGCTGGCAAAGCCGACAGAGGGTGAAATCGAAATGTTCGGGTACAAAGGAAAGGAACTGAGGCAGATACGTTCCAGAGTGGGCTGTCTGATCGAAGCCCCCGGATTGTACGGAAATATGAACGCATATGACAATCTGAATATCAAATGCAGGCTGCTCGGAATCCATACCCCCGGGTATGTCGAGGAGATTCTGGAAACGGTCGGTCTTTCTGATGTGGGAAAGAAGAAAACGAAGCATTATTCTCTGGGAATGAAGCAAAGGCTGGGAATCGGTCTTGCCCTTGTCGGAGAACCGGACCTTCTGGTACTGGATGAGCCGATTAACGGGCTGGATCCGCAGGGAATCGCAGAAGTGAGGGATACGATCCAGAAATTGCAGAAGGAGCGAAATATGACAATCCTGATTTCCAGCCATATTTTGGAGGAGCTTTCCAAGCTCGCAACGGATTACGGTATTATTCATAATGGAAGTCTTTTGCAGGAAGTGACGCAGGAAGAGCTGATGCGGCGCTGTGGGGAAAGAATCGAGCTTACGGTTGATAGGCCGGGGGAAGTGGTTCCGGTGCTGGATCGAATGGGATTTAGCGAGTATAAGGTGGTGGATAAGGAGCATATTCACATTTATGAGCGGTTAAATGAAAGCACTACGCTGAATATGGAGCTTGCAAGAGCCGGAATTCCGATTCGGGGAATCGCTGTGACCAGCGAGGAACTGGAGACCTATTATCTGAATCTGACAGGAGGTGCAAGTCATGCTTAATATGCTGAGAATGGACCTGTATCGTATGTTCCGTACAAAAAGTCTTTATGTAATCTGGATCGTTATGGCTGTCATGGTGATTGTAACGACCTATCTGTCAAAAACAGACTATGATATTGTAACGGTGGAGAACAAGCAGGAAGGGCAGGCGGAGCAATCGGGGCAGTCAGGACAGGAGACGGAGCCTGTCAACCTGGGAATGAGTGTGGAAATTCCGGTAGAGCCCGGAGAAAAGCTCACCTTGTTTGATATTTTCTACGCCAATGCACAGGCAAAATTTATAGCGTTGTTTTTGGCGATTTTCGCAGTGATGTTTTCGACGGCGGATATAAGCAGTGGTTATATTAAGAATATTGGAGGGCAGGTCAGAAACAGGGGACTGCTGATTATGTCTAAAGCAGTGGCGCTGGTGGTATTTACGATACTGTCCATGCTGCTGTTTGTGGGCGCACTTGCCGTAGGAATGCGGATCTTTTTTAGAGAACTGCTATGGGGAAATGTGGGTGATTTTCTGATATATTTCGGGATACAGCTATTACTGCATATCGCATTTGTGATTCTTTGTATGACTATTGCGGTCGTACTTCGCAATAATGTGGTCAGCATGGTAATTGTGGTCTGCCTGAGCATGAATATCATGGTTGTGCTGTACAGTGCAATCGATAAATGCTTGCAGCAGTTGGGAAGCAAGGAGTTTCAGACGATTCAGTACACATTAACGGGCAAGATCAGTTTGCTATCCATGGCGCCCGGCGGCAAAGAATGTGCCGGTGCCCTATGTGTAGCGACGGTATTCGGGATTGGCCTGCTTGCACTTTGCAGCCTGATTTTTAAGAAAAGGGATATATAATATATGTATATAGTGCTGGGAATCTTGTGTTTTATTATTATTTTACAGGCGATGGCTTTGTGGAAATATCAGCGGCAGGTGAAGGACATCTGCCGCCAGTTGGCGTTTCTGATGAAAAATGACAGCAACATGCTCGTGACGGGAGAGATTAAAGTAGGCGGAATCGGGAAACTTATGGATATTCTCAATACGTTTTTGGCGATGAGAAGGGCGGAAAGAAAAAAATATCTGGAAAAAGAGCGGGTGATTGCGGACACTTATACGAATCTGTCCCATGATATCAGAACGCCGCTTACGTCGTTGGACGGTTATTTTCAGCTGCTGGAAACCTGTGAGGATCCAGGAGAGCAGAAGAGGTATTTGGGAATTATCCAGGAAAGGATCCAGAGTCTGAAAGCGATGCTTGAAGAATTATTCATGTTTACAAAACTGAAAAATGAGTCTTATCAAATGGAATTGTCCAGATGCTGCCTGAATCGTATTTTGAAAGAGACGGTTTTTTCTTATTATGACGAATGGTTGAAATGGGGGATTGAGCCGGAGATTCGGATTGCTGATACGCCTTTCTATATAGAAGGAAATGACCAGGGATTAAAACGCCTGATTCAGAATGTCATCAAGAATGGCCTGGATCACGGAGAACAGCAGATTCGAATTGAACTTTTTGGCAAAGAGGAGCAGGCAGTTCTAAAAATAAGCAATCAGACCAGGAATCCGGAAGAAATTGATGTATCTCAGGTATTTGAACGCTTTTATAAGGCAGATCCGGCACGAAGCAGGAATTCAACAGGTCTTGGACTTTCTATTGCGAAAGAGCTGGCGGTACGAATGGGTGGGACGATTCGTGCGGGATTGGTGGGGAAGGAGTTCTATGTGGAAATAAAGTTTCCTTTTGAAATGGGTAGGTAATAAATTAGTTGAAATCAAATAGTATTGTATTGCTTGCTAATTTTTTTGTGTTATGGTATTATTTGCAATGTATAAAGAATTCACAATACTATAGAAGAGATTTCTTTGCCGCCGGGTAAAGATGAAAGCGTCAGGCTCCCTATCGTAAGGCCTTAGAAGACAGGGAGAGCTGGCGCTGTTTTATTTCCGCGAGCGACTGCGGCACAAAAGAGCACCTGGAACGAAAAAAGGAGGAAAAATGGAGCAACATTTATACCGCAAACAATTTATGAAATATGCATTTTTTGGAGTACTTGGCACACTGGGTGTGTCATGTTATATACTTGCAGATACCTTTTTTATAGCAAAGGGTCTGGGTATGAGGGGACTTACCGCGCTGAACCTGGCGATTCCGGCGTATAATTTTATACATGGAACAGGTCTGATGATTGGCATGGGCGGCGGGACCAGATTCTCCATTTGCAGAAATGACAGTAACCGCAGAAGGATTGACGAGATTTTCATGAATTCCGTGTATTTAGGGCTGTTTTTGGGAGTATTGTTTGCTCTGGCCGGTCTCCGTTTCTCGCAGCCGCTTGCAATCCTTCTAGGGGCGGACAGCGAGACACTGGCAATGACATCTGTCTATTTAAAATGGCTTTGCCTCTTTGCTCCGGCGTTTATCATGAATAATATACTATTATGTTTTGTGCGCAATGACAGAAGTCCGATGTTGTCCTCCGCAGCCATGCTGGTAGGTAGCTTTTCTAATATTGCGCTGGATTATATTTTTATCTTCCCAATGCATATGGGTATGTTTGGAGCCGTCTTTGCGACGGGATTATCACCCGTCATTAGTATGGCTGTTCTATCCCGGCATTGGAAAAAGCCGGATAAAACGCTTCGTATTATCCGGGCCAGGTTTAATCCGGAGATCATCAGATCCAATCTGGCGCTGGGATTTCCTTCTTTGATCGGACAGGTCGCTTCGGGGACGGCGATGATCGTGTTCAACATTTTAATATTGAAGATAGAGGGAAATGTTGGGGTCGCAGCGTATGGCGTGATCGCCAATATATCCCTGGTGGTGGCATCCGTATATACCGGCGTTTCCCAGGGAATCCAGCCGCTGATCAGCGATTCATACGGGAAGGGAGAGAGCGGCCAGATTCAGCTTGGTATGAAGTATTCCAATATTACGATAGTGATCTTGTCGGGGATCATGTATCTGTTCATCTTCCTGTTTGCCGATGGAATTACCAGTGTTTTCAACGGAGAACAGAATATCCAGATGCAAAATCTGGCCGTGAACGGATTGAGGCTGTATTTTTTGTCCTCCGTTTTTGCCGGATATAATACGGCAATTGCCATATTTTTCACTTCGACGGAAAGAGCGCTGCCGGCGCATATTTTGTCACTGTTAAGAGCAATAGTCCTGCTTGTGCCAATAGCATTTTTGATGTCGGAGCTGTGGGGCATGACTGGGATATGGCTGACGTACCCGGTCACTGAGGTTCTTGCGGCCTGTGCGGGATATGTAATCTATAATAGGAAGACTATCCTGCGCAAGAGACGTAAGGACACAACGCAGAGGAAGTAAATGCACGGTACAAGGGAAGCAGGAACAAAAAAATAAGGACTTTCGGTGGTTGGCGCTTGTAAACAGATTCAGCGCTGTCTCCGGCATAGCTCCAACTATCTTCGCCTGCCCCGTTTCCGCATATCTTTCCGGATATTTTCAAAGTGCTCGTCGGAGATGGTGCTCTTCTGGCGGAACTCAGCGACAGCCGCCGACATCACTTGGAAGTTCAGCGTTGTCCCGACGGCGTCCGGTACATAATTGGCGGCCCGGTCTGCGCTGATGCCAAAGTGCTCTGCCGTTTGAACAGCATCAATGTTCGCGCCCAGGAAAACAAATTCCCATCCATATTTTTCTTTTTCGTGTTCAATCATCGCTTTGACTTTGTCGGAGGAATACTCTCTGCTGGAATTCTCCTCGCCGTCCGTGATGATGACAAATATGACTTTGCCGGCGCGATATTCCTCTGCCGTATTCTTTTGCACACGAATGAGTTTGTCAATCGTAATTCCGATGGCATCCAAAAGAGCGGTAGACCCGCCTACGAAATACTCCTTCTCCGTCATGGGGGAAACAGCCCGGATGTCGATGCGGTCATGGAGCAGGGTATAATGGTTGTCAAATAGGACTGTGGTGATCCGGCATTCGCCGCCAAGCCCTTTCTGATTGGCCAGCATGGAATTAAAACCGCCGATAGTATCCTTCTCAAGCCCGGACATGGAACCGCTCCTGTCCAGAATAAATACGAGTTCAGTAAAATTCTTATTCATATGAAAATGACCTCCTGTCTTTTGATGATCTTATCATACAAAAAACAGGAGGCGCTAAGGTCGCTTTGAAAGCGACAAAAATCTTTACGCATTCAGCAGTGGCTGGTCATATTTGAACAGCACTTCATTGATATCAAAAATATTGTATTTCCCGTTGATGATGAAATATTCCACAATCACATCGAATTTGCTGGCGTGGGAGAGGGTATATCCGGCGCGGGCCAGCAGATCGTCCGTCTCTGAAAGGGAGAGCTCCAGAGCAATCGCCAGTGAGAGAATCGTAGATTTCTTTGGCGTGTATCCCTTCACCGAACGGATCCTGGAGAACAGCTTGCGGTCAATGTTTGCCTTCTTGTAGACTTCCACGTCGGTTTTTCCTTTTGCATCGATCAGCTTCAGAAGTGTGTCGGAAAATGGCTCGTCCAGATGGCCGATAAGGTCATCGAATGGGTCCTTCGCCATCATTGGCAGGGCGTCAAGATCAAGCGTGGGCGCGTTTATTTCCCCTGCGGTCGTCGCCATGTCCAAACGAAGATTGCGTGTGACATAGTGGGTTTCCACGTAGTGTTCATCAATGTAGCTTTCCACTTCGGCCATCAAGGTTTGGCTGATGAGGAAGGCGGATTTGTCAAAGACAGCGAGATAAATATCCATGTCATGGTCTATAAGGAAGTCCTGGATCGCTAACGACGCCACCTCAAGAGCCTCGACCTTCGGGTATCCGTAGATACCGCTTGAGATGAGAGGGAAGGCGATACTCTCACAATCATATGCCTTAGCAAGCTTTAAGGATTCCATATAGGCAGAGCGAAGCAGGAGTTTATTCTGCTCCTTACTCCAATGGCGATAGATTGGGCCGGCTGCGTGGATAACATATTTAGCAGGCAGTGCGAATCCGGGTGTGATGGCCGCGCCGCCGGTTTCGATGGGGGCGACCTTGTTGCAGGCAGCCTGAAGCCTTCTGGCACCGGCAGCTTTAAATATCGCACCACAGACACCACCGCCCATTTGCAGATCAGTATTCGCTGCATTCACGATGGCGTCTACATTTAGTTTGGTAATGTCCTGGCGGACGATGGTAAATGGCATAACGTAACCTCCATGTTTTTCTTATATTGATTTTACAGGGTTGCTATCAATAAAGCAACGAGAAAAAGTAAATTCGGTATACAAGATTTCATTCTACATCGGAGAGCTGAAAGCTTAGAAGGTTATTGACAAAAACGCTCCATTTGGTAGAATAGCGCTAGTGAGGGATCTATTTTCTTGAGGCGTCAGGCAATACCGAGGTAAAGGAGGAATTCGATGCGTCGAATCATTTTCCATATAGATGTCAATTCCGCGTTCCTGAGCTGGACTGCGGTGGAGCAGCTCGCAAATGGGGCCGAGCTTGATATAAGGACCATACCGGCGATCATAGGCGGGGACAAAAAGTCCCGGCATGGCGTCGTGCTGGCAAAATCTATCCCGGCTAAGAAGTTCGGAATCCACACCGGAGAGCCGGTGGTGAACGCCATGCGAAAATGTCCGGGGCTTCATATGGAACCGCCGAATCATGCTATGTACCGGGAATACAGCCGGAAACTCATGGATTTTCTGCATACCTATACCACGGAAATCGAACAGGTCAGTGTGGACGAATGCTATATGGATTTTACCGGAATTGCGAGGAAATATCCGTCCCCTGTCTCGGCCGCATTTGAAATCAAGGACAGGGTGTACGAACAATTTGGCTTTACCGTTAATATTGGGATATCCAGCAATAAACTTCTGGCGAAGATGGCGTCGGATTTTGAGAAACCCAATCGGGTACATACTTTATTTCCGGAGGAGATCAGGCAGAAAATGTGGCCGCTCCCGGTGTGGGAGCTTTTTATGGCGGGGCATTCCAGCGTAGAGACACTTAAGAAGCTGGAAATCCACACGATCGGCGATCTGGCTCAGACGGATCCGAAGCTTCTGGAGTTACACCTTAAGAGCCATGGACGTATGCTGTGGGAATTTGCAAATGGAATCGACGATTCTTTGGTGCAGCCGGAAGAAGCGGCGGCAAAAGGAATCGGGAATTCCACGACTCTGCCCAAAGACGTGGTGACGGCAGAGGAGGCCAGAAGGGTGCTCCTTACGCTCTCCAAAAGTGTGGGAAGAAGGCTCAGAAAGGCCGGGCAGATGGCGTATATGGTGAGTACGGAAATCAAATACAGCACCTTCCAGACGGCATCCCACCAGAAACAGCTCGTTCGGGCTTCGAATAAAGATGATGTTTTATATGAAGCGGCGTGCGAATTATTTGATGAGTTGTGGAATCGGGAGCCGATCCGCCTGCTGGGGGTCCGCACTTCTAAATTGGTAGACGCAGGAGAACCTCAGCAGCTCAGTTTGTTTGACCTTCCGACGCCGGAAGAAATCCAGGCACAGAAGAAAGCGGAAAAGCACCGGAGGCTTGGAAAGGCGATGGAAGAAATACGAAAGAAATACGGGGAGGATTCTATTTCCCGCGGGGCGCCGAAAATGGGAGCCAGGAAGGAAGATGAATAAAACGACTATTGTTTTTCGCAGTTTGAATAATAAGAGGGCGAAAAATTTGTGGAAAATTTTTTGAATATGAAATTGCTGTTTTGAGAAAGATATGGTACTATTTATTTGGAATTATATGAAATCGATTACACATTGGGAGAGGGCTGAAAAATGGCTAGAAAATCAAGAAAACAAGGTACAAGAAAAGCGGCGAAGAATGCGAAGACGAAAGTGGCAAGGAGCGCTGAGAAGAAGGTGGCTGTGGCTGCGGGAGTGGTTGAGAAGGCGGCAGAGCCGGAAGAGACTGTGGCAGAAAGTGCAGTAGAGATTGATTTAGCTAAGGAAAATGAGATCTATAAGAAGAGATTCGACAGACATTTTGACGAATTGAAATGGCTCTACACAGAATTATATGGAAATGACTCTATGTTCGCTGAGCTGTGCGATAATCTGTATCGTTTTTACGGCGAGCGTAATCAGGATCTGAAGGCTTCGGACCAGAAGCGTGAGGAAGATCCGGATTGGTACAGAAAGAACGACCTGTTAGGCATGATGTTCTATATTGACAACTTTGCCGGAAACATGAAGGGCGTGGAGTCTAAACTGGATTATCTGGAGAAGAATAATGTAAACTATATCCATCTGATGCCGTTCCTGGATACAACAGACGGTAAATCAGACGGAGGATACGCCGTTTCCGATTTCAGAAAAGTAAAAGAGAATCTGGGAACGATGGAGGATTTGGAAAGCCTGACAGCGGCATGCCATAAGAAAAATATGAGCGTCTGCATGGATTTTGTCATGAACCATACTTCCGAAGACCATGAGTGGGCAAGAAGGGCCCGCAAGGGCGAAGGAGAATACATGAGCCGGTATTTCTTCTATGACAATTATTCGATTCCGGCCATGTATGAGAAGACGGTTCCGCAGGTATTTCCGACGACGGCGCCGGGGAATTTCACATGGCTTCCGGACGCAGGACATTTTGTAATGACCTCATTCTATCCGTACCAGTGGGATTTGAACTACAAAAACCCGCGGGTATTCAATGAAATGATGTACAATTTCCTGTTTCTTGCGAATAAGGGCGTGGATATTATCCGTATTGACGCCGTTCCATATATTTGGAAGGAACTGAATACACAGTGCAGAAATCTTCCGCAGGTTCACACGATCGTGCGTATGATGCGAATGATCTGCGAGATCGTGTGTCCGGGCGTGCTTCTTTTGGGCGAGGTCGTTATGGAGCCGGAGAAGGTCGTTCCCTATTTCGGAACCGTGGAAAAACCGGAGTGCCACATGCTGTATAATGTGACGACGATGGCGACCACCTGGCATACGGTAGCTACAAGAGAGGTGAAGCTCCTTAAGAAACAGCTTGATATCGTGAGTCATTTGCCGAAGGATTACGTGTTCCTGAACTATTTGCGCTGTCATGATGATATTGGCTGGGGACTGGATTATGCTTCGCTTAAAGAAGATGGTATGGAAGAACGTCCGCACAAGAAATATTTGAACGATTACTTCCTGGGATATGCCGGAAACAGCAACAGCCGCGGAGAACTTTATAATGCAGACCCGGTTAGCGGAGACGCACGTTTCTGCGGAACGACCGCTTCCCTGTGCGGGATCGAGAAAGCAGGTTTCGAGCAGGATCCGGTGGCGATGGAGAAAGCAATCCAGCTTGACGTGATGCTTCACGCCTATATGTTCATGCAGTCCGGAATTCCGGTGCTGTACAGCGGCGATGAAATCGGTCAGGTAAATGATTACACATATAAAGAAGATCCGCTCAAGGCAGACGATTCCAGATACATTCACCGTGGCGCGATGAAATGGAACCTGGCCGCACAGATTGATGATCCGGATACCGTGGAAGGAAAGATGTTCGCGCGCCTGAACCAGTTGGAGACGATCCGCAAGAATGAAAAAGTATTTATGGCAAATGCGGATATGTGGACGATCGAGACCTGGGATCCCAGCGTGCTATGTATCGGAAGATATTTTGAGGGTGAAAAATTAATTGGAATCTTTAATTTTAGTGAGTTTGATAAGACGGCATGGATTAATGAGACGGACGGTGTGTATAAGGATTTGATCTCCGGGGTGGAAATGCCGGCAAGGGGGGTTAATGTCCCGGCGTATGGGTTCTATTATTTGAAAAAGATTGCCTGATTATAAAATGTATAGGCGAATACGCTTGGAGAAAAATTGTGGGCGTTGGAAATATGAGAAGAGTGATATGCATATAGCGGAGCAGAAGGGCATGTAACAGAGTAGAAAGATATGCATATTGCGGAGAAAAAGGGTATGCATATAACAGGGTAAAAGGATATGAATATAGCGGAGATTGCAAAGCGGGCGGGAGTTTCAAGTGCTACTGTTTCGCGGTATTTTAATCACGGATATATTTCAGAGGGAAAAAAGGTGGCCATTCGGCGGGTCGTAGAGGAGACCGGTTATCACCCTTCGGTGCAGGCGCAGACCCTGCGGACGAAGAAGACAAAGATGATTGGCGTGATTCTGCCGAAAATTGCGTCCACTTCGATGGGAAGTGTGGTGGCGGGTATCCTCTCCGGCCTGGAAGCGGAGGGGTATCGGCTTCTTCTGGCCGACACGCAGAGCAGCCCTAAAAAGGAACTGGAATATTTATCGGTGTTTGATGAGAAACAGGTGGACGGCGTTATTCTGGCGGCTACAGTGTTAACAAAAAAACATAAGTCGGTTCTGAAAAAGATGGCGATTCCCATCGTGATCGTGGGACAGAGGCTGGAAGGATACCCCCATGTCTTCCATGATGATTACCACGCTATATATGATATGACCCGGCTGGTCCTTAGGAGAGGATGCCAAAGACTGGGATATATCAGCGCGTTTCATGAGGACAAAGCGGCGGGGGCAGCACGTTTCCGGGGATACTCTGATGCGGTGCGGGAGGCCGGCTTACCGGAACTTAAGGACAATTATGTGATTGCAGATTTTACGATAGATTCCGGGTATGAGAAGACAAAAGAACTGCTGGAACGGTGCGGCAGGCTGGACGCCATCATTTGTGCGTCAGATGAGATGGCAGCAGGGGCACTTCGCTGCGCCCGTGATATGCAGATCGATGTCCCGGGACAGATGCTGGTGACAGGGCATGGAGATTCTGATCTTGCAAAAGTTATTTCACCGATGCTTCCTACGGTACATTATTTTTACGAAGAGAGCGGCTATGCGGCAGCACAGATGATGCTGGAAATTTTGAAAAAAGGGCAGGCCGGGGAAAATGAAATAAGAATGGGGTATTCTATTGTGAATTGGGCGGAATGAAGAAAGAGGCACTAAAACAGGTGGAAAATACCAGATATGAAGACACCCTTTAGCTAGGCTTTAGTTGATCGTGCCTGTTCTACGATATCCCCTACCCCATTCAGTACAATAGATGGGCGATAGGCATAGGTTATTACTGTTTCCATGGTGGAGACTCCGGACAACACAAGTACCGTGGACATACCACTTTCCAGCCCGGATATTACGTCGGTATCCATTCGATCCCCGACCATGACTGCATCGCCGGAGTGGCAGTTTAAGAGCCGGAGTCCGGTGCGCATCATCAGCGGATTCGGTTTCCCGCAAAAGTATGCCCGGGTACCGGTCGCCATCTCAATCGGGGAGATGAGTGCCCCACAGGCGGGAGCGATTCCATTTTCGATAGGACCGGACACATCGGAATTGGCCCCGATTAGTTTGGCCCCGCCAAGAACCAGATTGGTCGCTTTCGTGAGCGTGTCAAGAGAGTAGGCCTTTCCCTCGCCGATGACGACATAGTCCGGGTTCACATCATTCATGGTAATGCCTGCATCATAAAGGGCGTTAAAGAGCCCTGCCTCGCCGATGGCAAATACAGAACAGCCGGGAGACTGCTCTTTTAAAAACGCCGCCGTCGCCAGAGCACTGGTGTAGAAATGCTCCTCTGACACATCAAGCCCCATGCGGGCCAGTTTCTGTTTCAACTCTCTTGGCGTATAGCCGCTGTTATTCGTAAGAAACAAATATTCCTTTTTCTCCTCCTGAAGCCACTGGATGAATTCGGTGACTCCTGGAAGAATCTGGTTGCCGTGGTAGATCACGCCGTCCATGTCGCAGATAAAGCCTGTTTTTTCATTAAAATTTATTGTGTTCATATGTGATTCTCCTGTTTCATTTTATTAATGTGTGTAAATGTTATAGGAATGCTGTTATTTTATAGTATAACAGTGGAAAATATGTACTTCTATCAAATTTGTGTTAAATTTAGGGGTATTTAAAGAAAAAATAGATTAGAAAATTAACAAAAATTTTCTAAGAGTAACTAGCTCTATGACATCAATCATTTACAAACACATGTATTATACTATTAATATCCCGAAATGTAAATAGCCTTTTTTCTCCATTTTCTGTATTTCTGTCCTGTTTTTATCTATATCTTGTATGTTTGGCAGATTTCGAAAAAGCATTCTGCAAAAATCAATTACTATTCTTGTCTTTTTCGTAATGTGAATTCTATTTTTTCTACAAGAAACGACTGAAAATATATTTTTTCATTAAAATTCCCTCGAAAACTTGTGAAATTATATACGAAAGCACCTCCTTTTTCATAGAGCTAGTTACTCTAAGAAAAATTGGAGGATTTTTTATGTGGTATTTGCTTCATTGTCCCCCAAAAAGTGAAGAGATGGTCTTGCAGAAATATAAGGAAAGTGTGGACGGGAAAGTTTTGTCGAACGCTTTTATCTTTACGTATGATCGCATGAGGCGCTATCTGGGAGACTGGCATCATGAAAAGAATAACCTGTTTCCCGGCTACATTTTTCTGGAGAGCGATGAGATTCAGAGTATTCAGGAAGCAAGGGAATGTTATCTGCGGATGACAGAGGAAGAGTGGGACGCAGCAGGTTCTTTGCGAGTGGTACTTCCAGAGGAGCAGAAGTTCCTGAAAACGTTCTGCGGCAGGCAGCATCATGTGGCTATGTCCAAAGGCGTGATCCGCAGCGGAGAGACGCTGGTAACCGAGGGGCCGCTTACGGGGCGGGAGAATCTGATCACCAGAATTGATCGTCATAAGAGGACTGCATTTCTGAAAACACCGATGCTGGCGGGGAAAGGTCCTGTGCAGGTCGGACTTGAAATTACGGAGAAGATAGAATGACTGCGAAATGGTATGTAATGCGCACGATTCCGGGAAGAGAAGAAGAGGCCGTTTCTCTTTTAAATAGGAAGATAGACCATCACTTTTGGGCAAAATGCCGGATTTTGAGGAAGCAGCAGTTGTTTCGTGTGAAGGGTGAATATCTGGTCAGCCGTAAGGAAATGTTTCCGGGCTATGTGTTTATCAAGACTGAATGTTCCAAGGAACTGAGAGAAATGTTGCAGAGATCCAGAGAATTTCCACAGCTTGTCGAAAGCGGCAAGGCGGAGATCGCGGCAGTGGAGCCGGAGGATCTGCGGTTCCTGCAGAGTATCTGCGGTAGAGAGCTGGAGCGCGATATGGGACTTTCGACGGTTGAGGTTGATGCGGACGGCCAGGTGAGAAATGCAGAGGGTGTATTGAAGGAGTATGTGGGGCAGATTCGCAGACAGAGGCTCCGACACCGGTATGTGACGGCGGAGGTGGAACTTTTCAACCGCAGGGAAGATGTGCTGTTTGGAATTCGTGTTGAAGGAGATCCGGAGTAAGTGGGAGCAAAAGTGACAGGAAAGAATTGGTACATTTTGTTTGTCCAGATTGAGAAGCAGAGCCAGATATGTACGATGCTTCAAAATGAAGGAGTCCACGCATTTCTGCCGATGATGGAGTACTATCGACGGGACTCTAAAGGAATTGCGGTAAAACTGATGTTTCCCGGGTATGTGTTCGTGAGATCTGAGCTGGAGCAGAAAGAGTTTGATGATTTCCTGAAATTCCGGAAAGGGTGCTTGTGGGGAGTCATTAAACAGCTTAAGGAAGACGGGAACCTTTTTAAAGAGGCTTCTTACTTAAGAAGTTATAGGGGAAGAAAAGAGGAACATAAAAATCATGTTTACCAGAAAAGAAGATTTGAAACCATTCAAGTCTAAGGTGTGGTTAGCCAGCCCGACGATGCATGGGGAAGAATTAAGATACATAACTGAGGCATATGAGACAAACTGGATGTCCACGGTAGGGTCTAACATCAATGAAGTAGAGCGTATTGCGGCTGAAAAAGCAGAAGTGAAGTATGCGGTTGCTCTGTCTTGTTGTACCGCGGCCCTCCATCTTTGTGTGAAGCTGGCAGGTGAGAAAATGTATGGTAAGCCGGACATCGGACATGGTGCAGTAGAAGGGAAACGAGTATTCTGCTCTGACATGACTTTTGCTGCGACGCTGAATCCCGTCGTGTATGAAGGTGGTATTCCGGTGTTTATCGATACAGAACGTGATACCTGGAATATGGATCCGGTTGCTTTGGAAAAGGCTTTTGAGATTTATCCGGAAGTAAAACTTGTTATAGTGGCGCACCTGTATGGTTTTCCGGGCAAGGTAGATGAATTATTGGAGGTTTGTCATAAACATGGGGCTTTGATGATTGAGGATGCAGCGGAGTCTATGGGTGCGACATATAAGGGAAGGCAAACGGGAAGTTTCGGGGATTATGCAGCGGTTTCTTATAATGGGAACAAAATTATCACCGGCAGCTCAGGAGGATGCCTTTTAACTAATAACATAGAGGATGCAAATAAATCGCGTAAGTGGTCTACACAGGCCCGTGAGAATGCTGCATGGTATCAACATGAGGAAGTCGGTTATAACTACCGCATGAGTAATGTGATTGCCGGTGTGGTGCGTGGACAGTATTCGTATCTGGAGGAGCACATCGCTCAGAAGAAAGCAATCTGGGAAAGATATAAGGATGGGTTTAAGGATCTGCCGGTAAAGATGAATCCGTTTGAGGAGGATAAGGCAGACCCCAATTACTGGCTGAGTGCAATGATTATTGATAGAGATGCTATGTGTAAGCAGGTACGCAGTGACAATGAAGCAATGTATATCCCGGAGAGGGGGAAGAGTTGTCCAACAGAGATCCTGGAGGCAATCAGCAGTATTAATGCAGAGGGAAGACCAATCTGGAAGCCGATGCATATGCAGCCGATGTATAGAATGAATGCTTTTGTTACTGAAACTGGTAATGGCAGAGCTGGAACGAACGCTTATATTGCTGGTGGTGTCGAGGATGTTGGTGCTGATATCTTTGATAGAGGTTTGTGTTTGCCAAGCGATAATAAGATGACTAAAGAACAGCAGGAGCAGATTATTGAAATAATCGGAAGATGTTTTGAGTGAGAAATTGTGATAGAGGAGAAAATGCGGTATGCATAGAAAAAGTATTTATGAAAAGTACATAAAGCGGCCGCAGGATTTCCTGTGTGCGTTAGCGGCTACAATCATACTTAGTCCTGTAATGCTGATAACAGCAGGTTTGGTCCGATTCAAATTGGGATCACCTGTTCTATTTATGCAGGAGCGTCCGGGGAAAGATGGGAAAAAATTTAAGCTGTATAAGTTCAGAACTATGACAGATGAAAAAGATGAAAATGGTGATCTTTTGCCGGATGAAGTGCGTTTGAACAAGTTTGGAAAAACACTGCGTGCTACGTCCCTGGATGAACTTCCGGAACTGATTAATATACTGAAAGGCGATATGAGCGTGGTGGGTCCAAGACCACTTCTATGTAGATATCTGGAACGCTACAATGAACATCAGTCGAGAAGACATGAGGTGCGTCCCGGCTTTACTGGATTGGCACAAGTGCATGGCCGAAATGCCATCAGCTGGGAAGAAAAGTTTGATTGGGATGTTAAATATGTGGATAATGTCACATTCTTTGGTGATTGGGAAATTATATTCCAGACAATAAGGACCGTGCTGAAACGAGATGGTATTAGTTCAGGGACTTCGGTCACCATGGAAGAATTCATGGGGACACAAGCTGAATTGGGCGATAATGTAAGGATATGATGATGAGAAAATTGGTGATTATCGGAGCAAGCGGCCACGGAAAAGTGGTAGCAGATATTGCGGATGCTGTGGTCGCGAAATCTGTGGATATGGGAGTTGGTACGGTGGTAATGGCGGGTGCTGTCATTAATCCAGGAACCCAAATTGGAAAAGGCTGTATTATTAATACCTGTGCATCCGTAGATCACGATTGTATGATTGGTGATTATGTTCATGTCTCGGTAGGTGCATATGTTGCTGGTACGGTAAGAATTGGAGATAACACATGGATTGGAGCAGGTGCAACGGTAAGTAATAATGTGAGTGTTTGTGGGGATTGTATGGTGGGCGCAGGTGCTGTGGTTATTGTAGATATAAGTGAGCCGGGGACATATGTAGGCATCCCCGCTAAGGGTAAGAGAATGAGAAAGGAACAGTTCGGGGGGCATTCCTCCAGACAAGTAAAAATGGAACATTCCATTATGTTCCCTGCATTAAGAGTGCATAGGAGGGCAGCATGATGGAAGAAGTAGTGCGAAAAGATTTATATATCATTGGTGCAGGTGGATTCGGTAGAGAGGTGGCCTGGTTGGTTGAGAGAATTAACGAGATCAGACCTACCTGGAAACTCAAAGGATTTATTGATGATAACAGCTCTTTGTGGGGGGCATATGAAGGGGAATATCCGATTATAGGTGGTTGTGAGCAGCTACTGAGCGAAGCGGAAAGTAAAGATATATTTGCTGTTTGTGCAGTTGGATCTGCCAGGGTTAGAAAAGTCATTATTGAGAAACTGGCAGGAAAAGTTCAGTTTGCCACAGTAATTGACCCAAGCGTGATTATCTCAAAAAGAGTGGAAATTGGTGCGGGCTGCATTATTTGTGCAGGAACAATCATTACTGTGGATATTAAAATCGGGAATCACGTCATTATCAATCTGGATTGCACGCTTGGTCATGATGATATTATACACGATTTTGTTACCATCTATCCGAGTGTCAATGTTTCTGGAAATGTTGAAATCGGTGAGTGTAGTGAAATTGGTACAGGTATGCAGGTTATACAGGGTAAGAAAATTGGTACAGGTAGCATTGTGGGGGCAGGGGCAGTAGTTGTTAAGGATATTCCGGATAGGTGTGTTGCCGTGGGAAGCCCGGCAAAACCAATAAAGTACATTGAGTAATTTAGATTTTAGCGATTATTAATGGTGGCGTTGAAAATGAAAAATTTAATATGGGCGGATAATGATGTAGGACTATATCAATTCCGCTATGAGTTGATTTCGGAGTAATTGAAAGAATAAGATGTAAATTTGTTGATACTCGGATAGATAGGCGTCATATTAATCCAAAAACAGATATAAAACTGTATTTCAATAATAAAAACTATTGAAGTCTGAAAAACCTGATTTTGTTATTGCATATACTATCAAGCCCAATATCTATGGATTCTTTGCCTGTAGAATGTCTGGTATTTCTTGTGCTACGAATATTACTGGTTTAGGTACAACCTTTCAGAATGATAATCTTTTGAAAAACTGGTAATTGTGATGTACAAGTTCAGTCTTAAAAGAGTTAAAAAGCGTATCAGATAACAATATATGAAATTAGGAAGGGTATATGTTATGTTAGTTCTAAAGATTATTTGGTGGGTAGCAGTATTTGTAATATTTTGGGCTATGATTGGTTATCCGACCTCTCTTATTGTGCTTGATAAAATATTCAAAAAAGAAAACAAGAAAGATTATACTTATGAGCCGACAGTGAGCATTATGGCTGTTGCGCATAATGAAGAAAAGGTTATTGCGGAGAAATTACAGAACTTAATTGAAACGGATTATCCGGCAGATAAGTTGGAATTCTTGATTGCCTCTGATTTCTCTACGGATAGAACTAATGAAATTGTTGAGGCTTTCATTGTTGAACATCCGGAGAGAAGAATTCGAATACATAAATCAGTTAATCATTTAGGGAAGACAAATGCTCAGAATGAAACACAGGAATTCTGTAATACGGATATTCTTGTGATGACCGATGCAAATGCAATGCTTGAGCCCGATGCTGTGAGAGAACTTGTAGCATCATTTACCTCTAATGACATCGCTTATGTGTCTGGCCAGTTAAAGTATATGAACACAGAAGGTAACAAGACCGCGAACTCGGAAGGTTTCTATTGGAAGCTTGATCTAATGTGTAGGAATATTGAGAGTAAGTTTCAGACCATTACAGCTGGTAATGGAGCGATATATGCTGTGAGAAACAAAGACTACGAAAAGATTCCACCTATCGAGTGTCATGATTCCAGTTTTCCCATCATTTTTGCGCTTGAAAAAAAGAGAGCGATTTATAATCCTGACGCAGTGGCTTATGAGAAAGCTGGGGAAATCAACGAAGATGAGTATAAGAGAAAAGTTCGGATGAATCGAATAATTCTTCGAGGGATAATGCCAGACATCAGAGTGCTGAACATCTTTTCGCATCGTTGGTTCTCGTACTTCTATTTTGGACACCGGACTTGTCGTTATCTTTTATGGTTGATGCATATGTTGGTGTTGGTAATCAACATTCCACTGGCAGTTGGCAGTACATTTTGGAAGATAGTATTGGGACTTCAGATTCTGTTCTATCTAATTGCTATAATCGGGTGGTTTACAAAGAGCGGTAATCGTTTAGTGAAGATTATTTCCTATTACTGCATGACAATTATGGCACAATGGAAGGGTGTTATAAATATTGTAATAGGTAAGTCAAAGCCTGTGTGGGAGAAAGCTGAAAGTACAAGGTGAAGATGGAATTCAATGAAACGAGAAAATGAACGAAGAAGTGAGTTTATACCATAAGAAAAATAAGGGGGCTAGGATGAACATAAAAGTGTCAACGGTCACAAATCCAATATTCTACTTAACGCTTGCCTGTTATGTTGGTGAGGCTACACTTTCAATGATTGGAATCTCCATCCATGTAACCGCTTCCGCAATGTATTTGTTGGTGTTTGTAGCATTGCTTCTAACTTTTCGTAAAAGAATCATAATTAAGGTGCAGGCTTTTGATATAGTATCTTTATTTTATCTGTACATAGTTGTACGGAATATTACGGCTAATCTTGAGACGATGGAAGCTTATTTAATGCCTAACTTGATAACATGGCTCATGCTTGTATTGCTATGTAAGTGTTATCTATGTGATGATCAATATGGGCTGTTCCTGAAAATAACTTATGTGTTTGTTTCTGTACTCATGATTATAGGAGTGGGAAAGGTTATTTTAGTTGGAGGACGTTTGGCAGTTTTTGGAGGACCTAATGGCTTTTATAAATTTGCAATGCTCTTCCAAACCTTGTCTTTTTCAAAATATGTTTTTGAAAAAAAGCGTATTCATGTAGTGGGTATTATTTCTGGTTTGATATTAGCAATTATGACGGGATCTAAAGGAGCGATTATATCAATCATTATTATTGTTCCATTGGAGTATTTGTTATACATATTACAGAACAAGAAATTAAATGAGATTCCTAAAAAAATAGTGCAGCTAGGACTTGTCACGGTTGCAGGTTTATTGTTGTACTATAATTTCGCGGATAGTATTCCGGGCTTTTCGACGGCATTTAACAGAGGGGTTGCAATACTCCATTCTAATCAAAATGAATTAACGTCAGTTGCTGCTCGTTATAGACTACTTAATATGTCTGTAGATTATTTTATTCAAAGCCCGGTTTTTGGCAAAGGGGCACGTTATATGTATTATGATACACTGAATTCTTATAGTCCTCAGCCATATGCGCATAATGTTTTTTTTGAGATGCTTGGAGAGCAAGGTCTGATTGGGTTCTCATTATTTTTATTTATACTCTTTATAATGGTTATGAACCTAAAAAAGATTGGAATACGAAATATATATTCTATGAGTTTTTCGCTTGGGTTTATAGTTTATTTTATTGGTGCACAATTTAGCGGAAATATTCTTGATACAAAAATGGCAATTTTTTTTGCTGAAATGATAATTGTTTTAGGGAGTAGAAAGAATCTTTCAAAAATGACAGTATTAGAAGATAATACGACATCTACGATAGGAGTATTTTGAAATGAAAATTGTAAAACTAAAAGGCGGTTTAGGAAATCAGATGTTTCAATATGCATTCGCGTGTTTATTGCATGAACACACAAACGATGAAGTGAAAATAGATACATCCTACTTCCAATCAACTATCGCAGATTCAATAAGACAGTGTAGATTATTACAATACAAACTAACCTTACAAGAGGCTGCAAAAGAGGAAATTGAGCGACTTTGCCTTTTTAGACATACAGGCAATCCGATGGGTACAAAATACCGTTATTCTATTGCACTAGAGGGGGTGTTCAATCGTAATTACTACTTTGAAAAAAATAGGGCATATGTACCTGTTGATGATGTGAAAAGTTACTCATATTTTGATGGATATTGGCAATCCTGGAGGAATGTAGATCCGATTATTGAAAAACTGAAAAATGAGTTTCAGCCACTTAATCAGTTAAGCAATAAAACACAAACAACTTTAAACAAAATATCAACAGAGCAGTCCGTTTTTATCGGAATTAGAAGAGGAGACTACTCTCAAAGGTCCGGTCATTTTGGATCATTTGGGCAAGATTATTTTGAAACTGCCATGAAATACATTGATGAGCGAGTAGAATACCCAGTTTATTATATTTTTTCAAACGATATCGAATGGGTAAAGAACCATATCGATTTTGGAAAACGAAGTATTACTTTCAGGGAGAAAGAAGACGTGGTTGATGATTTTGAAGATTTGATTCTTATGTCTTATTGCAAACATTCAATCATTATTAATAGCACATATCATTGGTGGGGCGCAAGACTTCATGAATATGATGGGAAGATTGTGATTGCGCCTCAAAAATGGTTTTTTGATAAGAAACCTATTGATATTGTACCAAACAGGTGGATTAGGATTTAACCCAAAAGGGGCTAATAGAATTATGCGAAGTGAAAATAAACAAGGAGAAACAGGTGTTATTAAAAATAGCATAGCAATTAGCTTTGTTGTGTTAATTGGAAAAGCACTTGGATTTGTAAAACAAGCAGTCATTGCGTGGGCTTTTGGGGCCAATGCGACGACAGATATATATTTTGCTGCTGATGGATATACTTCAATGTTTGGTCAAATTATGGGTACATCAGTGGCACCAACAGTTCTAACAAGATATATAAAGCTTGATGAGGAAGGGAATAAAGGACGAGCAAAACAACTGATAAAAGAAAGTTTTTTTTTCTTCGGGATGGTTGGGTTAATTCTTGTGGGTATTAATGTCCTAATCTCATCGAATATTTGTAATTTAATTGGAATTTCATATACTGCATCACAGAAGCGAGAACTTAGATTTTTTGTGATTGCCTTATGTCCAGTGATGCTTTTTACATCTTTATCAGGAGTTGCCCAAGGTTACTTAGATGCGCATAAACGGTTTCTTCCGGCTAAATTATGTAGCTTATTTTTCAGTGTATTCATCATAATCAGTATAGTGTTTTTTCGACATTTTTTAGGCTTGCGCTCTTTATTATATGGCTTCCTTTTTGGCTATGTTGCGCACACTATTTATATGCTTTCTTTGGTTGTTTCTAAAACGGGAGTTTTTATTGGGAATCCATTCAAAAATCCTGAGTTTTGTCATATGATGAAGAGATTTGGGCCTTTAGTTGTTGGAAACTCTATTGTTGATTTAGGACATCTGGTAGACAAAATAGTTGCTTCGGCATTGCCTGCTGGTAGTGTTTCGGCTTTATATTATGGACAAGTAATTAGTAGTGATCTTGTAAATGCCGTTATTGTTACTTCAATCGGTACAGTATTATTAACAACGCTTACAAAAAGTGTAGCAAGCAATTTTGAACGTAATGTGATAAAAGATAGATTGCAATTTATAATTTGTGCGATGACACTGCTGACGGGATTGATTGCTGCTCTGTATTTTGTTGAGGGTTATGATCTTATTAAACTATTCTTTGAAAGAGGGAACTTCGATTCCAATAGTACAGCATTAGTTGCCTCAATTGCAACATGTTATTCATTTGGCTTTGTTTTTATGGCTAATCGAGAAGTACTGATAAAAGCGCATTATGCTTATCAGGATACTCTTACTCCAATGATTAATAGTATTATCGGAGTTATTATAAATCTGATAGGAAGTATAGTTTTATCAAGAATTATTGGCATCGCTGGTGTAGCGGTTGCCACAAGCGTATCAATGGCTTTGGTTGCTCTACTATCTTTGTTTACGATAAAGAAACATCTTGAGGAGTTCCCAATCAAGAAAAAGGGGGCAACAGATTTGGCGAAAATATTGGTTGCTATATTTGTAACTATTATTACGGGAAAGATTTTGTTGTCAATACTTGAAAATTATAATTCGTTTCTACGATTGCTAATTGTAGGAATGACAATGGTTATAGTGTACTTGGGAGTTTCTGTTGCTACAAAAGAGCTTGTGGTGAAAAAGGTTATTATTCCCTGGATAAAAAATAGGATTAGAAAGTAGAACAGCTTATTGTTGGTTAGTGGTTTTTGCTATTATGGGGGAGTTTGACAAGGAATGCTTTCCAAGAAGATGTTGTTGGCAAATTCCAAGAAGGTAGTGAAGAATGCATAGCCAAGAAAGAGAAAGGAGAGGCTGTCATGGACAATATTTTCACCAATGACGACAGCGCCATCGTCAGTTCTAACCGTATTCTTTATACGCCTTCCCCGTTTGCCAGAGCATCGCTTTTTCATCTTCAGGAGATTGGGACTCTTACAGCTCTTAAGCCACATATATCGAGTCATGATGACCTAGCATCGTTCCTATTTTTCGCTGTTCTAGATGGAGAAGGTAAAGTTACCTATAAGCATAAAACTTATCACATCAGTGCTGGGGAATGTGTATTTATTGATTGTCATAAGCCGTTCTCGCACGAGACATCAATAGCAAATTTTTGGACGCTTCAGTGGTGCCACTTCTTCGGACCGTCTCTTTCGCTGATATACGATAAGTATTTGGAACGAGGGGGGCGGGCAGTCTTCAAACCGAACGACATTTCTCAATTTTCCAAAGTTTTAGACTCTATCTTCCAAATAGCTTCTAGCAATGATTACATCCGGGATATGAGAATAAATGAGAGACTTTCTGCGCTCCTGACACTGCTTATGGCGGAGTCATGGCACAAAAAAGAACAGGATCGAAAAGCACAGTCGAAACAATCTGTTATGCCGGTGAAGGAATATCTGGATAATCACTATTCTGAGAAAATTACTTTGGATGACCTCAGCAGAGAGTTTTATATTAGTAAGAATTATTTGACTCGAGTGTTCAAGGAGCAATTTGGGATGTCCATAAAAGAATATCTTCAGGTTGTTCGAATCACGCATGCGAAGCAGCTTCTCAGAACAACAAACAAGACGGCAGAAGAAATAGGTATTGAGTGTGGATTTGGTGCGCTTTATTATTTCTCGCGTGTTTTTAAGGATATTGAAGGAGTTTCTCCTACCTTTTATAGGGAGAAGTGGTGAGTTTTGCCTTTTTGAATCTTGCCCTATTTTTGTTTCCGTTGATTCATCAAAGATTCATTTGTGCAAGTGGAAGGCGGATAAGTGAATTCAAGTTTTTCAGAGCTAACGATAAACTATTAAGTGTGTCTTGCCAATGCAATCTGCGCGGCAAGACGGTTACTGTAAGTTAATATAACCCACTGGAGGTAAACCGATGAAAAAAGCATTGATTACAGGAATCACTGGTCAGGATGGATCATATCTTGCCGAATTCCTGCTTCAAAAAGGATACGAGGTACATGGCATTTACAGAAGGGTGTCAATCACGAATATGGGGCGTATCGAACATATACTCAATAAGATAATTCTTCATGATGGTGATTTGAGTGATAGTTCTTCTTTAATTCGGATTATTAACGAGGTAAAGCCAGATGAGATTTACAACCTCGCAGCACAGAGCCATGTGCAGATGAGCTTTGATGTGCCGGAGTACTCTGGGGACGTAGATGCAATTGGCGTACTGCGTATTCTTGAAGCTGTCCGCATTCTTGGTCTTGTTAAATCTACAAAAATATACCAAGCGAGCACCAGCGAACTGTATGGCAAAGTTGAGGAAGTGCCGCAGAACGAAAACACTCCGTTCCACCCATACAGTCCTTATGCTGTGGCAAAACAGTACGGCTTCTGGATTACGAAAGAGTATCGAGAGGCTTATGGAATGTTTGCGTGTAATGGCATTCTTTTCAACCACGAATCTGAACGGCGTGGTGAGAATTTTG